>NZ_JBNYXX010000009.1:0-22176 GCF_051380905.1 Janthinobacterium darwini | reverse complement strand
TTATTTCTTGTGAACATTTGATATTTTAAGTTAGACGCCAATCCGAAGATTGACGCTGCACTTACATCAAATGCCCACACTTATCGACTGTTAATTGTTAAAGAACTGTATTCGGTTGTTGCTTTCGCGCTATCGACAAAGCGTTGTGTTTGTCAGCTGCGAAGAAGGAAGAGTATGAAGCATTTCACTACATCCGTCAACTCCTTCTTTTTTCTCCCTTCACTCGGCATTTGCATGCGTCGTTCAGCGAGGGGGCGAATTATAGCCCTGCACCGCACGCCCCGCAAGGGCTATTTTTCCCCCCTGTTAAACAAGCCTGGCACCGCAATTGCTTATACATGCCTATGCACTGTCCACTGATGAGAGCGATTCTGGGCCTGGCAGCAACACTGGGGACAGCCCGGTTCGCTTTGCTTTGCTCCCATCTGTGACAGGTGCTACATTATGGAACACTCTCGATATTCAAAAGAGCGCCGCATTACAGGGCCCAACGGAGGCAACGAGATCATGTATCAAACGTCCGCTACTTACCGTAGCACACCGTTCTCGTCTATTGCAGACGCGAACACCTCGCAGGCAGGACAGGACAACGTCCCCGTCATCATTGAAACTTCCCACCAGCGTTCAGTCGCCTTTGGCCTGTCGCCCACCGCCACGCCAGAATTTACGCCAGCAGGAAAATCCGATCTGTCCTTGCTGATCGAGCGAAACCGCATGCTGCACATGCACGCACTGCCCGCGATGGAAACGCTGTACCAGCAAATCGTCAACACGCACAATATGGTGATCTTGACGGATGCCAATGGTGTGATCGTGCATTCGCTGGGCGATGATGATTTCCTGGAAAAAGCCAACCGGGTGGCCTTGCAGCCAGGCGTGGCATGGTCGGAACAAAGCCGGGGCACGAATGCCATCGGCACGGCCATCACGGAGAAAGTACCCACCCTGGTCCATGCGGACCAGCATTACCTGGCCGCCAATCATTTCCTGACGTGCTCTGCGGCACCGATCACCGACCACAGGGGCAATGTTATCGGCGTACTGGATGTCTCGAGCGACCAGCGCAGTTTTCACAAGCATACGATGGCCCTGGTACGCATGTCGGCGCTGATGATCGAAAATCAGCTGTTTTCCGCCACCTTCGAAGATGCCATCACCGTCCACTTCCACGCGCGCCCCGAATTCATCGGCACCTTGATGGAAGGCATCGCCTCATTCACCCCGGGCGGACGGTTCTTATCCGCCAATAAGAACGGTTTATTTCAGCTGGGCCTGTCATTTGCCGCGCTGCAATCACATACCTTCAGCTCCCTGTTCGGCTTGCCCGTGTCTGCCCTGTACGACCATTACCGCACGGCCGCGCCAGGATTGCTGAACCTGTGCATGCACAGCGGCGTGCGCGTATATGGTCGCGCGCAATTGCGCCTGGCCAATAGTGCCTTCCAGCACGGTTTCACAGCCAGCACCGACCATGGCGATATCAACGCCGTGCCGGCCCCGGTTCCCGCGCCGGCCAGCCACGCGGCCAACGCGGCGCGGCGCCTGTCCGGCCTCCGTTATCTGCGCACGGGCGATCCGCAACTGGAGCTGGTGATCGAAAAAGTCAACAAGGTATTGGGGCGCGACATTCCTATTCTTGTCATGGGCGAAACGGGGACTGGCAAGGAATTGCTGGCGCAAGCCATCCATAACGACTCGCCACGGGCCATGGGACCGTTTATCGCCGTCAATTGCGCGTCGATCCCGGAAACCCTGATCGAGTCTGAACTGTTCGGCTATGAAGACGGGGCATTTACGGGCGCGCGCAAGAAAGGCGCCATCGGCAAGATTTTGCAGGCGAACGGCGGCACCCTGTTCCTCGATGAAATCGGCGACATGCCCTTTGGCTTGCAGGCGCGCCTGTTGCGCGTGCTGCAGGAGCGTATGGTCACACCGCTGGGCAGCAGCAAATCGATCACTGTGAATGTGGAACTCATTTGCGCCACGAATCACAACTTGCGCGAACGCATGGCCAAGGGACTCTTTCGCGAAGACTTGTATTACCGCCTGAATGGCCTGGTGGTAAAACTGCCGCCGCTGCGAGAACGCACGGACCTGGAAACGGTCGTGAAAAAGATCCTTGCAACAGAAGCGCCCGACACGCGCTATACGGTCGCGCCAGACATCCTGCGCATGTTCCACCAGCATAAATGGCCAGGCAATTTCCGCCAACTGACGAACCTGTTGCGCACGGCCATCGTCATGGCTGGCGACGAGCATGAAATCTGTTTGCGTCACATGCCCGATGATTTCCTCGACGATATTGAGATGACGCAAGCCCATGCCGCCAGCGCCAGCACGGACCGCATGATCGCCGCTGGCGCCAACTTGGAAGAAATGGAACAAAGCGTGATCCTCAAGTCGCTCGATGCGCATGGCGGCAACGTCTCGGCCACGGCCAGGGCCCTGGGCGTATCGCGCAATACGATCTATCGCAAGGTGCCACATCTGAAATAGCCTAAAGCAGACGGGGAAAGCCGGGCGACACCTTGCGCTGCCCCGACTTGTCGATGGTCATCAGGTCCACGCCCTGCATGTGCGCGGCCATGGCATGCGCACGCGCGGCGCCCGTCACCATGAAGGTCGTCGACAAGCCATCGGCCAGCAAGCCCGTGGGGGCCAGCACGGTCACGCTGGCCAGTTCTCCCGGCGAATCACCGTTCGCTGGGTCGAAGATATGGTGATGCACAAAGTCGGGCGTGAACGTGCATTCGTAGTCGCCCGACGTGGCCACGCTGCGCCCTTCCACTTTCAGGGTGGCCGCCAGGATTTCCCCGTCGCGCGGGTCCTGGATGCCCAAGGTCCATGGTCGGCGCGGGGAGCGCTGTCCGCGCGCAATGAACTCGCCCGTGTCGAGCAGCGCGTGCCGTATGCCGCGCGCCTGCACGGCCGCCAGCGCCATGTCCGCCGCGTAGCCTTGCGCCAGGCCGTTCAAGGTCAGCGCCATGCCGGGCTGAAGAAAATGTACTTCGCGCCTGTCCCACGCCAGTTGCCTCCAGCTCACCCGCGCCTGTGCCGCGCGGCGCAATGTGTCCGTCGGCAAGCTGGCCTGGTCCGCCGCCGCGCGAAACAGCTGCCACAAAGGTTGCACGGTGATATCAAACGCCCCATCGCTCCATTGCGACAAGGCTTGCGCCTGCGACAGCACGGCCAGCAGATGCGCGTCCGGCCGGGCCAGGCGTCCATCGCGGTTCAGCTGGAAGACTTGGCTCGCTGGACTGTAAATGCTCATCAGGCGGTCGATATTCCTGGCCGCATGCAAGGCATCTTCAATGGCCAGTTCGGCCTGGTGCTGATCATGGTGCAATACGGTGACGGCGATGGTCGTGCCAAATCCCAGCGCGGCGCCTTGATAAGGCCGTACGCCGTACGCCGTGGCCGTGCCGCGCGCCATGCTGCCAGGCAAAGCCAAGCCCGCCATGCCGGCCACGCTGCCGATGGCGGCGGAAATAAACGTCCTACGCTGCATTGCTGCTCTCCTCTGCCGTGGCCCGGACTATGGGAATGGTGCGGGCACGCTTGATTTCCAGCATCAAGGGAGCGCATTTCTCATCGCTGGCGTAAATCACCACGCAATCCATACACTGAAAACACTCACCGTAATCGACTTTCCCGCTGGGCGCAATGGCGTGATACTCGCAACGGTGGCGGCAAGTCTGGCAAGGCGTTCCGCATTCCTTGCGACGGGGAATCCAGTTGAATAGGCGAAAGCGCCCCAGCAGCGCCAGCGCCGCGCCGAACGGGCACAGGTAGCGGCAAAAGAATTTGTAGGAAACACTGCTGAGCAGCAGCAAACCCACGGCATACGCGACGAAGGGCCAGGCGCGCACAAAATTCAGGGTAATGGCCGTCTTGAACGGCTCCAGCTCCACCAGCTTGTCCGTAATCTGGCTGGAAAACATGCTGCTGCCAAGAATGGCCGCCAGCAAGCCATACTTGATCCATTTCAAGCGCCCGTCGAGACGCGGCTTGATCTTCCACTGCGGCAAGCGCAACCACTGGCCCAGCTTGCCCGTGAATTCCTGCAGGGCGCCAAACGGACACAGCCAACCGCAAAACGTACCCCGTCCCCAGATAAATAGGCTGAGCAGCACAAAAGCCCACAGGATCACCGTCATCGGGTCGAACAGGAAAAAGCCCAGGCTGCGCCCCGCCAGCAACGCCTGGATGACGCCCGTAATATTGACGATCGATAGCTGCCCCTGCGCGTAGTAGCCGATGAAAGCGATGGTAAACAACAGGAACAGATTGCGGAACCAGGTAAATTGCCGCCCATCGCGCACCAGGCGTTTCTGCCAGGCCAAAGCGCCGGCCAGCAGCGCCAGCCCGGCGACCAAGAGCAGCAGTTCAGCCTTGCGGTTCTTCCACGTACCGCGCCACGTGGCATCGTCGCCTTGCGGCGCGCTATAAAACTCGGCGGGCAGGCGGTAGCTGAAATCCACGTTGCGGGCGATGCGTTCCGGATACACGATGCCCTTGTTGCGCGTGATCGGCAGCGTGAACGCCAGCGGGCTGGCCGCATCGAGCCCCGCCTGGCTAATGATGCGAAAGACGGCGATATTTTCCGTCGGCAACGATCCCCCATCGGACAAGCGCAATTCCAGGTCCAGGTCGCGCATGTCGATGGGCAAGCCATCCTGCTTCAGCAACAGCCGGTCCGGCACGGTGCCGCGCACGAAATCGTCGCCCAGCACGCTGTAGCGCCCGCGCGACATGACGAGGATGGCATGGTCGCCCTCGTCAAGCCGGTTGCGCAGCTTGTTCCAGCTGCGCTCCGTCAACAGATTGCGCCCCACGCTGGGCACGGAGACATACGCCAGGTACAGGTCAATAAACACACCGTCCGGCGCGCGCGTGGCTTCCACATCGAGTCCCGCGCCGGGACTGCCGGCAAACAGGGTTTCCACGTCCTTGTTGCTCAGGCGTACATGCTGGATCAAGCCTTGTTTGAGCATCTGCGCCGCGCTGAGTTTCTCGAACACGTCCATGCGGATGCGGGCGATCTGGTCGGGGTCGCGTCCTTGCGCGAAGCCAAGTTTTTTGCGCGACACTTTCAAGGCCGAGGCCAGCACGCTTTGGTTGATGATGCGCACGGATGCCGTGGCCTTCGATACGCCATCGATATCGGCGTGGGTGGGGTCTGGCGCGCGTTTCTTCTTGGCATCGATGGCGATATTCTGTTTCAGCGACAAGCCCTGATACTGTTTGACGAATTGAAACAAAGGCGCTTCTCCCAGGCCATCGAGAAACACGGGCTCATGCTGCGATAGAACAGACACGTCCAGAAAACTGCCCTGCGGATTAATGGCGATCAATAAATTGACGGGCACACCGGAAAAGCCGGGGATGGGCGCCAGGTCCACCGATTCAAAAACATAGCCGACCAGTTCGATGGCCGTCGCGTTTTGCCTGAACAAGGGCCAGACGACCAAATCGGTCTCCTTGTCACCGACGACGATGGGAGCAGGAAAGCGCCGTGCCAGCTCGGCCTTGGTGAGCACGCCCGCCCACGCCTGGCCCAGGATAAACAGGAATAGCCAGCATCCGATGAACAACCGCATTGTCCGCATGCACTACGCTCCATGCGGCGCCCTGTTGCAAGGCGCCGCGTTGATAAGTTAGAAGAAAATGATGCCGCCCAAGGACACGCCATTCATCTTCGCTTCGCCGCCCGTAAAGCCTTTCGAGCGCGTCTGGCCCAGTTCACCCACCAGCGTGATCGCGCTGTTGAGCGAGTAATACGCACCGAGGGTCAGGTTGGCGTTCGACTTCAAGCCACCCGTGCCGGCCGTGTTATCGTCGTTCTTGCTGATGCCGTAGGACAAGCCCAGTTTCAGCTTGTCCGTCGTCTTGTACGTGCCTTGCAGCAGCCAGTTTTTCGACTTGGTATCGCCCTGATCCGCATCGGACAGGATGCCCAGCCCTTTGCCGCCCTGGTAGTTGAGCAGTACGCCAGCCGGACCCATCTGGTACGAGCCGCCCACCTCCACGCCGCGCATGGTCAGGTCATCGATACCTGGCGTTTTCGAGGTGAATTTTTGCGACTTCACACCCAGCCAGGCTTTCAAGCCTTCCTGCCCGTATGTCAGCTGCGCCTGCACTTGCGGGCTCGACTTCGAAGAATAGGTCGAACCTGCCACGATGGGCGTATCGGACACAGGGCTGACCAGCGCCACATCGACGCCAAAGCCGCTCGACTTCGGCGAGCTGTACATGATCTGGCCATAGTTGCCAAGATAGGTGTAGCCGGCACCGATATGGCCCAGGGTCACCCGGCCCCGCTGCGTCGCTTGCACGGGCGCGCCAGAACCCAATAAGGTCATGTCAGACAGGATCGCATTCGCGCCGAAGATGCCGTAGTCACGGCCCAACTTGAAGGTGCCCATTTCCGCATTGCCGAACGTAAAGAAGGCCTGGCGTACATCGACCACGCTGTTCTGGCTGATGGCGCTGTCGGTGGCGGTCGAGTTGTAGATGCCGATCAAGGCTTTCACGTCGTACTCGCCAAGGCGCGACGAGGCGGAAGTGATCAAGCCATTCGGCAGCAAGCCGTTGCCGATGGTGGTGCGGTCCTTCTCGCCACCGCAACCGAGCGCCTGGCCACCCAGCGCCAGCCCGCCCACCGCATCGCCCGAACAGGACACTTGTGTGTAGTAGGCGTTGACGATGCCGCCCACCGACACCGTCCAGTCGCCCGCCTTGATATCGACGGCTTGCGCCTGCCCCATCGCTGCGATTGTCATGACACCCAGGCTCCCCAGCTTGATCAATGTGTTCATTGCTTATCCTCTTTCTTCTCTGTTTTTAGTGTGCACACCAGTGATTGATGTACCTCAAGCTTTGGCAATAAGCGTGCCCAGCACGGCTCAGAGGGAGAAAGAGAAAAAGCGTATTTCACGTGTGCAGCAGCGGATCAATTGCCCCGCATGGTGTTCATTTTTTGACCGCAAGTATGCATAGCGGTGATACAGGTAAACAAAAAACTGACGGCCTGGGCCGTCAGAAAAAAGAAAGCGCCCGGCGGACAGGGAGACGCCCATCCGAGTGGCCCGGGCGTTTCACCCCCTTACTTCGATGCCAGCTTGAAGACCCACACGGAACCGCCCTGCTCCAGGAAGTTGACCTTCTTCGCCACTTCGCCACCCCACAGTGGCACCGCGCCCCCCCAGCCGGATACGACGGCCACATATTGCGTATCGCCATCCTGCCAGGTGACGGGCGGCGCCACGACGCCGGAGCCCGTCTGGAATTTCCACAGCTCCTTGCCCGTCTTCGCGTCGACGGCTTTCAGGAAGCCTTCCGGCGTACCGTAGAACACCAGATTGCCGGCAGTACTCATCACGCCACCCCACAGCGGCGCATTGTTCTTGACTTCCCAAACGATCTTGCCCGTCTTCGGATCGATGGCGCGCATGGCGCCGATGTAGTCGTCAAACAAAGGCTTGATGGTGAAACCGGCACCGAGGAAGGCGCCGCCCTTCTTGTAGCTGATCGGCTCGTTCCAGATGTCCATGCCCCATTCATTCGCGGGAACGTAGAACAGCTTGGTCTGCGGCGAGTACGCCATCGGCATCTGATTTTTGGCGCCGAGGAAGGCCGGGGCGGAAAATACCGTCGTGCCCTTCTTGCCCTCTTCACCCTTGGTCGGATCGCCAGGGCGGTTGGCGGCGATGAAGTTCGGCCGTCCCGTCTTCAGGTCGATGCTGCTGGCCCAAGTGATCTTCTTTACGAACGGGAAGGCGTTTTGCAGCTTGCCGTTGTTTGCATCGATCACATAGAAGAAACCGTTGCGGTCAGCCTTGCCGCCGTAACGCTTGCCATCCATGTCGAAGGTGACGAACTCGTTCGCGCCATCGAAGTCCCAGGAGTCGTTCGGCGTGTTTTGATAGGCCCATTTGATCTGGCCCGTCTTCACGTCCAACGCCACGGTGGACGAGGAATAGAGATTGTCGCCGGGACGCAAATGGCTATTCCACGGTGCCGGGTTGCCGGTGCCAAAGTAGGCCAGCTTGGTTTGCGGATCGTAGGTTCCGCCCATCCAGGTCGAGGCGCCGCCCGTTTTCCACAGGTCGCCCGGCCAGGTCTTGTTCACGGTGCCAGACACGCCGTTATCCGTCGCCTTGCCATCCTTGTCGTAGCGGTGGCCCATGTGGCCCTCCACGGTCGGACGGCTCCACACCAGTTCGCCGGTCATGGGATTGCGCGCTTCGACCCGGCCCACAATGCCAAATTCCCCGCCCGATACGCCCGTCAGCAGCAAGCCTTCGGCGATCAGCGGCGCGGCAGTCATCGAGTAACCGGCAGCGTAGTCGTCGACCTTTTCCTTCCAGACGATCTTGCCCGTGTTTTGATCCAGCGCCACCAGGTAGGCGTCCAGCGTGCCGAAGATCACCAGGTTGCCGTACAGGGCGGCACCGCGGTTGACCACGTCGCAGCATGGCATGATGCCGTCTGGCAAGCGATGTTCATATTTCCACAGCTTGGCGCCCGTTTTCAAGTCGACGGCAAAGATGCGCGAATACGAGGCCGTGACAAACATCTTGCCGTTATGAATCAGCGGCTGCGATTCCTGGCCCCGCTGTTTTTCACCACCAAACGAGAACGACCAGGCCGGCACCAGCTTGGCCACGGTCTTGTCATTGATCTGCGTCAACGGCGAATAGCGCTGGCCCTGCGTGCCCATGCCAAACGACAGGACGCTAGACGGATTCTTCGCCGTGCTGTCGAGCATGGCACTGGTGACATTGCCCACGTCGGCCGCCTGGACCAACGAGGCGACACTCAAACCGACGACGATCCCCATGATTTTTTTCTGCACAATCATCTCCCTCTGTTATTAGTATGTGTGTGTAACTCTCAGGTGCTTTTTCTGTCGTGTTCATGCGGCTGGGCATGCAACAAGGCGCACTCTTCATCGGTGAACAGGCGCGAGCGCGTCAGGAAGCGCTTGCCTGTGCCGTTGTCGAGTGAAAACATGCCGCCATTGCCATCGACCACATCGATAATCAACTGGGTATGCTCCCAGTACTCGAATTGCTCGAGTCCCATGTAAAACGGTGTGCCATTCAAATTGCCGAGATAAATGTCGGTATCGCTGACATCGAACTCGCCCAGCGCATAACACATGGGCGCACTGCCATCACAGCAGCCGCCCGACTGGAAAAACATCAGCGGTCCGTGACGCTGGCGCAACTTGTCCATCATTTCCAGCGCCGCTACGGTGGCGACCACCCGGGCAATTGCTGCACTCATGGCATCCCTTTCTGCACGCCGCGCCCGGCCAGGGGCGCGGCGCGTGTGCCGGTTTAGAAGAAGCCCAGGGCTTTCGGGCTATAGCTCACCAGCAAGTTCTTCGTTTGCTGGTAGTGATCGAGCATCATCTTGTGGTTTTCGCGGCCAATACCCGATTGCTTGTAGCCGCCGAATGCGGCGTGGGCTGGATACAGGTGGTAACAATTGGTCCACACGCGGCCCGCCTGGATGGCGCGCCCCATGCGGAAGGCGCGCGAACCGTCGCGCGTCCACAAGCCGGCGCCCAGGCCATACAAGGTATCGTTGGCAATCGCCAGCGCTTCGGCCTCATCCTTGAAGGTGGTCACGGACACGACGGGCCCGAAAATTTCTTCCTGGAAGATGCGCATCTTGTTGTTGCCCTTGAACACGGTCGGACGCACGTAGTAGCCACCCTCCAGGTCGCCTGCCTGCGTATTGCGCTCGCCACCGGCCAGCACTTCGGCACCTTCCTGGCGGCCGATATCGAGGTAGGACAGAATTTTTTCCAGCTGCTCCTGCGACGCCTGGGCGCCGATCATGGTGGAAGAGTCGAGCGGATTACCCTGCTTGATGGCGGCCACGCGCTTCAAGGCTCGTTCGATGAATTTCTCGTAGATCGATTCCTGGATCAGCACGCGCGATGGGCAGGTGCATACTTCGCCCTGATTCAGCGCAAACATCGTGAAGCCTTCCAGGCACTTGTCGAAATAATCATCGTCAGCATCCATCACATCTTCAAAGAAGATATTCGGCGACTTGCCGCCCAGCTCCAGGGTGACGGGAATCAGGTTCTGCGCGGCGTAACCCATGATCAAGCGGCCCGTACCCGTTTCACCCGTGAAGGCGATCTTGGCGATGCGCTTGCTCGACGCCAGCGGCTTGCCCGCTTCCAGGCCGAAACCGTTGATGATGTTCAACACGCCCGGTGGCAGCAAGTCGCCGATCAGCTCGATCAACACCATGATGGAGGCGGGAGTCTGCTCGGCCGGTTTCAGGACCACGCAATTGCCGGCTGCCAGGGCTGGCGCCAGTTTCCACACGGCCATCAGAATCGGGAAATTCCACGGGATGATCTGGCCCACGACGCCCAGCGGTTCGTGGTAGTGGTAGGCATAGGTTTCCGCGTCGATTTGCGCGACGGAACCTTCCTGCGCGCGGATGCAGCCGGCGAAGTAACGGAAATGGTCGATGGCCAGCGGAATGTCGGCATTCATCGTCTCGCGGATCGGCTTGCCGTTATCGATGGTTTCCGCCGTGGCGATCAGGCTCAGGTTCTGTTCGATGCGGTCGGCGATGCGGTTCAGGATGTTGGCGCGCTCGGCAGGTGAAGTCTTGCCCCAGGCATCCTTGGCGGCATGGGCGGCGTCCAGCGCCAGCTCGACGTCTTCCGCCGTGGAACGGGCGATTTCGCAAAACGGCAAGCCCGTGATGGGCGTGATGTTAGGAAAGTATTCACCTTTTACTGGCGCAACGAATTTGCCGCCGATGTAATTGTCATAGCGTTGTTTGAAGGGATTGGCTACGCCCAGTTTGCTGATGTCTGCGAGATTCATGTCGTCCTCTATCGGGTTAATTAGAATGGAATTGCTGTAATTAAAATCAAACGTCCTGGTACAGATGGGGTGAGTACACGGAGTCTTCCGCAAATGCCGTGCCAGCTCGCCATCCCACTACAAACTTAGCGGGTTTTTCCCCGCTTACAAGGGCGTGGCGCCAAACCCGGCCCGCTTTTCATCGCCTGCCCCGGGCATGAAAGGCGGGCGTGGGTCTGTTTGGGTTTTGAACAAGGTGGCGGCGCCCTGTTCCAATCCGGGCCAGTGCTGTTGCTGCGCCCCTGCGCCGCTGCACAATGGAACAGGTGTGCCAGACTGGAACACCTGCGCCTGTGCCACTACCGAATCACCACGCCCCATGGCAATTCGCCCACGGCAATATCGGCCACCTTGCGCGCGCTGGCCGTATCGATGACGGAAACGCTGTTCGAGCGGCCATTGGCCACGTACAGCTTGGCACCGTCCGGCGTGATGGCCATATTCCACGGGCGCTTGCCGACGGGAATGGTGGCCGTGACCTGATTGCTGGCCGTATCGATCACCATCACCGTGCCATCCGTGCCGTTCGAGACATACACCTGCTTGCCGCTGGGATGGACAGCGATACCGTTGGCATTCTTGCCCGCTGGAATGGTGGCAATCGCCTTGCGCGCGGCCATGTCGATCACATACACGGCATTGACCAGTTCGCACGCCACATAGGCTCGGCCCGAATCGGGGCTGAAACCAATGCCGCGCGGACGCAGGCCGACAGCGATGGAAGCGACCTGGCGGCGTTGCGCAACATCAATGACATCGACTTGCTCGGCCTCTTCCGCGCTCACCAGCAGCCAGCGCCCATCGGGGCTGAACACGGCATGTTCCGGGTTCCGCCCTTGCACCTTGATGTCGGCGAGCAAGACACCCGTCTGGCCATCGAGCAAGGCCACGCTATTGTTTTCCTCGACGGCCACAGCCACGTAACGACCGTCATGGGATGCGCTGACGCCTTCGGGCGACTTGCCCAGCGCCACCGTGCGCAGGGGCGCGCCGCCTTCATTGTCAATCAGCAATAAGGCACTGCTGGCGGCATCCGTGACAAACAATTGCCGTCCTGTGGGGTCGGCGGCGATGCCGCGCGGACGCTTGCCTGCGGCAATCTGGCGCACTACCTGGTCGGTCGCCGTGTCGATCACGCTCAGGGTGCCCGATTTTTCATTGGGCACATAGGCAAACGGAGCGGCCTGGATGGCGCTGCTGGCGAGCACAGGCAGCAGCCAGCAAACCTGGCGCAAGCGCGAGAAGAAGTTGGGCATAATCACCTTTTCAATAGCAAAACGAGGGGAAAGCGCGCGGTATCGGCGCATCTGAACATTGCTGCATGCAAACGCCGTGCCACTGACACGCGTATAATTTCAGCCCACCAATGGAGACATGGCAGGCATATTGCTTGATAAGACTATGCAGACCTGCGCCGCTCACGCGTCCAAGCAGGCTTTTATTCACATTGGAGAACCCGCATGCAGCATCGTTTCCGCTTGAACACCATTGCCAGCCTGTTTGTCGCCGGCAGCGCCACCCTCGCCCCCCACGCTTTCGCCGCCGAGTCCGCTGACCTGGCCACCGGACAAGTCATGGATATGGTGGTCGTCAGCGGCAGCCGCATCGCCCACCCCAGCCAGGAAGTGCCGGCCTCGATCGATGTAGTCGACAGCGCCCGCATCCAGGAGGGCCAAATCCGCGTCAACGCGTCGGAAGCGCTGGCCGCCGTGCCGGGCCTGGTGGTGCAAAACCGCCAGAACTACGCACAAGACTTGCAAATCTCCTCACGCGGCTTCGGCGCCCGTTCGGCCTTCGGCGTGCGCGGCGTCAAACTGATCAGCGATGGCATTCCGGCCAGCATGCCCGATGGCCAGGGCCAGGCCGCCACCTTCAACCTGGACACGGCGGAGCGCATCGAAGTGCTGCGTGGGCCATTTTCTGCCATCTACGGCAACCATTCGGGCGGCGTGATCCAGCTCTTTTCCAAGGATGGGCAAAATCCCCCATCCGTCGAATTGAATGTGACGGGCGGCAGCTACGGCACCAGCAAGGTGGACTTGACGGCGCAAGGACAGGCAGGCGGCATCGGCTACGTGCTCGACGGCTCACGCTTCCGCACGGACGGCTTCCGCGACCACAGCGCCGCCACGCGCGAACAGGCTTTCGGCAAGATCAACGTCAAGCCCAATGCAGACAGCAAGCTGACCATCGTCGCCAACAGCCTGCATCAGGGCAATACGCAAGATCCCCTGGGCGTCACCTGGGCCACGTTTGCCGCCAACCCGCGCGCAGGCGAAATCGACACCAGCGATACGCAAAACCCGAAGCGCACCTTTGCCGAGCGCTACAACACGCGCAAAAGCATCGACCACCAGCAAATCGGCGCCACCTATGAACAGGCGTTCGGCGAGGACCGCCTGCATGTGACCGTGTATGGCGGCAACCGTGACGTGATTCAATATCAGGCCTTCAACAAGGGCTTCCAGGCGCCCCCCAAGCATTCCGGCGGCGTGGTTGACTTCAAGCGCCAGTTTTATGGCATCGATACAAACTGGCTGCACGTGAACCAGCTGGCAGGCGGCAAGCTGAGCACCACCATCGGCATCGATTACGGCCGCTCCAGCGATGACCGCACCGGCTATGAGAATTACATTGGCAATGGCTTTGGCGTAAAAGGCAAGCTGCGCCGCGACGAGCAGGATGTCGTCTCCAGCCTCGATCCGTATATCCAGGCGGAATGGCAAAGCGGCCCATGGCTGCTCAGCGCAGGTGTGCGCTACAGCAAGATGAAAGTGGCGGTCAACGACCACTTTCTCAGCAATGGCGACGACAGTGGCAGCCTGGAGTTCAGCCACACGACACCGGTGCTGGGTCTGCTGTATAAGCTGACGCCCAGCGTCAACGTCTACGCCAGCGCCGCACGCGGCTTCGAGGCGCCCACCCTGAACGAACTGTTTTACTCGGGCACGGGCAGCGGCTTCAATTACCAGCTGAAACCGGCCACCAGCACCAACCTGGAAGCGGGCATCAAAGCCAGGATCAATAGCAACACGCATCTGAATGCAGCCTTATTCCAGATCAAGACCAGCGACGAACTGGTGGTCGATCAATCGAGCGGCGGGCGCACCAGCTACCGTAATGGGGGCAAGACCTTGCGCCAGGGTATGGAAGTGTCGCTGGACTCCAGCCTGCCGTATGGCTTCACGACAAAAGTGGCGCTGACCAGCCTGCACGCCGTGTATGACCAGGCCTTCGGCAGCGTGCGCGAAGGCAGCCGCTTGCCGGGCGTACCCAGCGCCAACCTGTTCGCGGAACTGGCATGGAAAGACACGCTGGACCGTTTTGGCGCGGCACTGGAAAGCGTGGCCAGCAACCAGATCTACGCGGAAGACAGCAACAGCGAAAAACCGGCGCCAGGCTACACGGTGTTCAATGCCAGGGTCAACGCCAAGCAAAACGCGGGCAAATGGCGCTTCAAGGAATTTGCCCGCCTGAACAATCTTTTCGACAAGACCTATGTGGGTTCCGTCATCGTTGGCGACAGCAACAAACGCTACTATGAAGCGGCGCCGGGCCGTAACTGGCTGCTGGGCGCCAGCGCGCAATATTCGTTCTAAGAAAAAAGCCCGCGCATCTTCCAATGCGCGGGCTTCTTGGCATATCAACATAGCCTGCTACGGCCGTGCTTCCTTCACGCCATATTTCTCAAAGATGGCTTTCAATTCGCCGCTAGCCGCCATCTCGTTCATGGCCGCCTGCAGCAACTTGGCCACGTCGAGCTGCTGACGGCTGACAGCCAGACCCACGGCCCAGCCGGCACGCGGCAAGCGGGCGAACGCCACCTCGCTCAAGGGGAAAGCGGAATCGCTTTTCAGCACCGACTCGATTTCCGAACGATTCGCCAGCACGGCGTCGAGCTGGCCCGCCTGCAATTGCTGCAAGGCTTCGGCAGCCGTGTCGAAGATACGCACGTCGTCGCGGTACTTGCCATTGTCTTCACCCAGCATCAGCATGGCGGCGATCGATACCTTTTCCACGCCGATACGCTTGCCGGCCAGCGAAGCGATGCCATCGAATTGCGGCACGGCTTGCGCGCTGCGCGCCAGACGCACGGTTTCCACGTAATACGGGGCGAAAATCTCGACCTTGTCGTTATCCGCCATCAACTTCTTGTCGACCGGGACATGCAACATGACATCGGCAGGACCATAGCCGAGGTAGTGGCCCTTCCACACCATATTGCGCAAATCGTCATTCAGGTTTTCACCGGCGGGAAAGGGCAGCAAGCTCAGTTTCAAACCCAGCTTTTTGGCCAGCGCTTCGGCAATGTCGATATCGATGCCCGCGCCCTTGTCGGAAAACGGCGCGAACTCGTTGTACACCGCCACTTTCAGGCTGCCCGACTGCTGCACTTTCTGCCAGTCGGCGCGCGCTGGCGCGGCTGCGCACAGCGCCAGGCAGGCGAGCGAGAGCATCGCGCGCGCGCCACGGAATTGAAATGAACGCATGGGACTCCTTGGTGATCAATCGGCTCAGTTAGAATCGCGGCGGGTTTCCAGGTAGGTTTTGATGGCCCACATGGCTTCCTGGTTGAAGACACCTTCAAACGGCGGCATGTACACGGCGCCATTGCGTACTTTACCGTGGCGGATGGTCGCCAGGAAATAATTGTCCGTTTCCTTGTAGCATGCCTGTTTCTTTGTCTCATTCTTGATACCGAAGCAATCGCGGTCGAGCTGGCGCAAGTCCGGCGCGATGCCACCCGAGATGGCTTCGATGCCGTGGCAGCGGGCGCAATTCTGGTTGTAGGCGGAGGTGCCCACCGTCAGGGCCAGCTTGTTGCCACGATACGGGTTTTGTTCGAGCCACTTGTCGCCCACCTTGGGCAAGCCCGTGGTGTCGACGCCTTGCGGCGTGACATTGCCGTGCGCATAGGCATGCGGCAAGGTCAGCAGGGAAGTGAGTGCGACGGCACCGGCGGCTGCCACGCCGAGCAGGGTACGGATGGAATAGGTCATGCTGGTCTCCTTCGTTTTTTTAGTGAATATCCAAGAAGAGCAAATGCCATGCCATGCCTACATGCCCCACATCCGGTCGCCCATGTATCAATTTGGAACAGCTGCAACAGGTAGTTGTGTCACCGCGCGCGTCAGGCGGAGGCCACCGTGCAGATGCTGGCCCGCTCCTGCTGCTCGAAAGTGATACGCACAGGCAAAAACCGGGAAATCACCTCCGCATTCGTCAGCGCATGCTGCGAGACCTTGCTGCAACTGAAGGTGCCACCACCGGCCAGCGCCATGGGCAGCAAGAGCTGGTCGGCCAGGTGCTCGCCGACGGCCGCATCCGTCTTCAGATACGCGCGCACCTCGTTCAGCAGGCGCTTGGCCACAGATTCCGCCAGCAAGTACTTTTCGCCAAAAGAAGTAAACACTTCCGTGACATGCTCATGCTCGAGCGTCAGCAACAAGACATTGCCCGGCCCCTGCTCCGCGGGCAAGCCGACGATACGCAGCTGCTTGCCGCTCCAGCCCATGCCGCTGGCGACACGCTCCAACTCGCGCTGCGCCACGTTCACATGTAGGCCCGCCAACACGCTTTCCGCATACCCTGCTTTCCGTTCACCGCGCTGCAGCAATGCGATAGGCCGCAAGCGCGGACACGGTTGTACGGTGGCAATCACTTCGCCGCCGCCTGCGGGATGAAAGCCGTAGCGTTGCAGCGCGATCTCCACCTCGGCACCCATCTGCTGCAGGATGGGGCCATACGCGCGCTGCAGGAAATGCACGGGCGGCGCCATGGGATTGTGCGTGCCGCCACTGATGCGCACGGTGGACGGCCCATCCGCATGCAGCAGGGCCGGCAACAGGGTTTGCAGCACCAGGGTGCAACTGCCGGCGCTGCCGATGGCAAAACGGTAATCGCCACCGCGTATGGAGCCAGGCACGAATTCCAGGCTAGCTGCGCGCAGCGCCAGCGGCGTCGTGCGCGCCCCGCAAATGGCGGCCGACGCCTGCACGGCCAGCAAGTGCTGGCGCAGCAAGCCGGGCTTTTCCCGCCCCGCGCGGATATTCGTCAAGCGGAATGGCCGGCCCGTGATCATGGACAGGCTCAGCGCCGAGCGCAAAATCTGTCCGCCGCCTTCGCCTTGCGCTCCATCAATTTCTATCATTGCTTCTTTCTCTCTGTTAACCTTTGACACAGACGACCTGCTTCAAGATATGCACCACATCGACCAGCTCGCGCTGCGCCAGCATCACCGCGTCGATATCCTTGTAGGCCATCGGGATTTCATCGATCACGTTTTCATCCTTGCGGCATTCCACGCCCTCGGTGGCGCGGATCTGGTCCGCCAGATTGAAGCGCCGCTTCGCTTCCGTGCGGCTCATCGTGCGTCCCGCACCGTGGCTGCAGCTATGAAAGCTCTCCGCATTTCCTTTACCGCGCACGATAAAGCTCTTCGCCCCCATGGAGCCGGGAATGATCCCCAGTTCGCCGGCCCGGGCCGAGACGGCGCCCTTGCGCGTGACCAGTACATCCTTGCCGAAGTGGTGCTCCTTCTGCACATAGTTATGGTGGCAGTTGACGGCTTCCACGTGCGTCTGGAACGGTTTATGGATGACCGTGCGCACGGCCGCGATCAGGTTCTGCATCATCACTTCGCGGTTGTTGCGCGCAAAACACTGCGCCCAGCCCACCGCTTCCACGTAATCCTCGTAATGCTGCGTTCCCTCTGCCAAATAAGCCAGATCCTGGTCGGGCAGGTTGATGAAGTGGGTGCGCATATCCTGCTTGGCCAGTTCGATGAAATGGGTGCCGATGGCATTTCCCACGCCGCGCGAACCGGAATGCAGCATGAACCATACAGTACCCTGTTCGTCGAGGCAGACTTCGACGAAGTGGTTACCGCTACCCAAAGTCCCCAGGTGACGATAATTGTTCGTGTTTTTCAGCTTCGGCGTTTTCAGGCAGATCGCATCGAATTCGTCCTTCAATTGCAGCCACGCGGCATCGACCACCGAGGGTGGCGTATGCCAGGAACCCTCGTCGCGGCCGCGGTGGCCGCGCGTCTTCGGCGACATCCCGTGCGGAATGGCGCGTTCGATGGCGCTGCGCAGCGGCGCCAGGTTATCGGGCAAATCATTCGCCGTCAGCGTGGTTTTCGCCGCCATCATGCCGCAACCGATATCCACGCCCACCGCCGCCGGAATCACGGCGCCCAGCGTGGGAATCACGCTGCCGATGGTCGAACCTTTACCCAGGTGGACGTCGGGCATGACGGCGATATGCTTGTAAATGAACGGCAGGGTCGCCGTGTTGCGTAATTGTTTTTTGGCCGCTTCTTCGACAGGCACGCCACGGGTCCACATTTTCACGGGACGGCTGCCTTCGGCATGCAGGACTTCGTATTCTTTCATATGTTCTCTCTTCTCATGTTATCCGGGGGGGATGACCAGGATTGGTGAAACGTTGCCGACGCATCGGCCCTGGATGTAGTTCCACCGGCATTCATCCGTACGACAACCCGACAAGGTGGGACAGGATTTTCTGGCAAGCTCACTGCGCCTGCCAGGCCGGTTTGACGCGGCTAAGCTATGTAATCCTGTCGGCATTCGGGGTACTGCAGCGCATGACAAGGTTGGACAGGACGTCTGTTATGTAGTCTTGTCCGCATTCATGCGCTTTACTTCAACAACTTGCAACATCGATGGCGTCGATTTCTCCCACCCAGTGCGCGGGGTCCAGCCGACCTGCAGCAAAGGCGGCGATAATCCTGAATACGTCATCGGAAAAACCACCGATGTTCAGGATATCCTCGCGCTCCATCGCCTGCGTCCTGGCGTGCGGCGCAATATCGATGCACACCAGTTTCGCTTGCGGATTGCGCTGCTTGAAGACAGTCCACTGTCCCATCGTTGCCGTGGCGCCGCTGCGTCTGGCGTCGATCCACGATTCGTTATCAGAGACATAAATCACCAGGTCCGCCAGCTCCTTCTTGCTGTTCATCCGCAGCAGTGGCGCACTGCAATTGGTGCCGCCACCTCCGATGGCCGCCAGCCTTGCCGCGTTCTCCATCACCGTGCCCTGCGCATCGAGCTGGCATGTCACCACGCTTTGCTCGAACGGCAGCACCATGGCGTCCGGATTCTTGCGCAGCATGGCCGCCGCCACCAGCGCCGCCACGTCGATGCAACGTACACTCGAGGTGGCGCTACCGCGAAAACCGCTGACGGGCGAGGACATCGAGCCGGAAACGTCGGGACACACCACCACCCTGCCCGCTATCCGCGGCACGTTCAGCAGCGATATTTCCAGCGCCTGCTCCAGCGCATTGCGCACGATGGCGGGCACGCTCTCGCTGGCGGCCATGCAGGCCGACATCAACTGGTACGGAAATACCCGCGCCCGGTCAATCGCCTCGGAATCGCGCAGCTTCGCGGCAATCAATTCCGGCATGCCGTCGATCGCATACACGCCGTGACGGCCAAAGGTGTTCAGATTCATGCGCACCATCTGCCAGCTGCCCTGGCGGGCGATCTGCGCCCAGTCCCGGGCAGACAAGGGTAGCGCCGTCAGCATCTGGAACGGCACTTCCGGTATCGCTTGCGCTGGATCAAGCTTGTAAGCCTCGAACGCGGCCAGCGCCGGCGGCAGTGCCTTGGCATCGTACTGCTTGCCGATCAGCCAGGCAAAAAACGCTGCCCGCCAGGCATCCTGCGGTTTCGGGTGCACCATCTTCACCACGTCGGCCAGCGAAGGTGCATTGCCCACGGCTGCGGCCAGCAAAACCTGCTCCGAAGCGCTGTTCAACCATGCCTGCACGAGTTTTTTCGGACGCGACCCCAGCGACTTGCGGCCCACGACGCCCGAGCGCATGATCTGCACGAAGTTGCGCAGCATCTTGCCATTGTTGATGACGCGCTCGAAAGCTGGCGGAAATTCCGCAGCGCCCTGCGCCGCCAGCACCGCCACCAGCAAGGCCGGCATGTCTTTCATGTAGCCCCGTTCGCGGCAATACACGGCCGTTTTCGCAATGAAAGCCGGCTCCACGGCTTTGCACAGTTCCAGCACCCTCGCCAGCTGCGCTTCGGCGCTCGCATAGAACGTCGTGTTCAGGCAGCCCGTGGCCGCATACTGGGCCAGCTGGTGGCGTGGCGTCAGCGCGTAGGCTGGCGCGCCTTCCGTATTGAAGCCCAGCGCGGCTGGCAGCAAGCTGGTTTGTTTAGCGCTTTGGAATAGCTGCAAGTTGGCCATGATGTGATCCTCTCTTCTACTCGTTTTATCTCGTTTGTATCCTCTCTATTGCAATCGCTGTGCCAGCTTTTCCGTCCTCGTCAAAAAAGATCATAAGTCATTGATTTTATGAAATAATATTTTCATCTATATTTTTCAACGGGAATTAGCAGGCATTGCGATTTCGAATACAATTATATTTTCAGATAAATTCTTATCCAAAATATGCAAGCAAAACGCACTGTCGTCATCGGCTTTCTCGGCACGCAACTCGACAATGGCAGGGGCGCGGCACGCTGGGAGAAGTGGCGCCCCAGCATCGCCCTGACCCAGCACGAGGACAAGATCATCGACCGTTTCGAGTTGCTGTACGCAGGCAGCCAGTTCAGCAACCTGGTGCAGCAGGTGTCGCAGGATATCGCCAGCGTCTCGCCGGAAACCGAATTAATCGCGCATGCACTCCCCATCAGCGATGCCTGGGACTTCGAGAACGTGTACGGCGCCCTCTACGATTTCGCCAACAACTACCCCTTCGATCCGAACAAGGAAGACTATTGGATCCACATCACCACCGGTAGCCACGTGGCGCAAATCTGCATGTTCCTGATGACGGAGGCACGCTATTTCCCCGGCCGCCTCGTGCAGACATCGCCGCCCAAGCGCCAGGCTGCCGGCAATCCCGGCAGCTACGCACTGATCGACCTCGATCTGTCCCGCTATGATCAGATCGCCCAGCGTTTTACGCGCGAACAGGCCGAAGGCGTGGCATTCCTGAAGTCCGGCATCGCCACGCGCAATGCGAAGTTCAACGCCATGATCGAGGAAATCGAGCGCGTCGCCATCAAGTCCCGCGCCCCCATGCTGCTGATGGGGCCTACGGGCGCCGGCAAATCCTTTCTCGCGCGCCGCGTCTATGAACTGAAAAAATCGCGCCACCAGATCGATGGCAAATTCATCGATCTCAATTGCGCCACCCTGCATGGCGACGGCGCCGCGTCTACCCTGTTCGGCCATATCAAGGGTTCATTCACTGGCGCCGGCGTGGACCGGCCAGGCTTGCTGCGCAGCGCACACAAGGGATTGCTGTTTCTCGATGAAATCGGTGAGCTAGGGCTAGACGAACAGGCGATGCTGCTGAAAGCCATCGAAGAAAAACGCTTTTTCCCCGTAGGTGCGGACACGGAAGTGCAGAGCGACTTCCAGCTGATCGCCGGCACCAACCGCGACCTGGGCAAGGAGGTAGCCGCCGGCCGCTTCCGCGAAGACCTGTATGCGCGCATCAACCTGTGGACCTATGAATTGCCTGGCCTGGTGCAGCGTCCGGAAGACATCGAGCCGAACCTGGAATATCTGCTGGCGCAATATGGCGCCGAAACGGGCGAACGAGTGCGCTTCAACAAGGAGGCCCGCGAACGCTTCATGCGTTTCGCCACCTTGCCCAGCTCAGCATGGAATGGCAATTTCCGCGATCTGTCGGCCGCTGTCACGCGCCTGGCGACTCTATCGGAAGCGGGTCGCATCACGGATGGCGTGGTCGACGAAGAGATCAAGCGCCTGCAGCGGATGTGGCAGCATCATGGTGGGCGTAGCGCCCATCCGGAAGTGGACCTGGCAGCGATCATGGGAGAGCAGGCTGCCGCTCAACTCGACCTGTTCGATGCGTTGCAGCTGCAAGCAGTGATCAAGGTATGCCGGCAATCGAACAGCCTGTCCGATGCGGGCCGCACGCTGTATGCAGTCTCGCGTGCAGTGAAAGCCAAGCCGAATGATGCGGACAGGCTCAAGAAATTCCTGGCCCGCTTTGACCTGGAATGGCACAGGGTATGTTGACTTAATTAAACGACAAAGGCAGCGCGCAGCGCTGCCTTTTTTACGCCTGTTTGCTTTGCAAGACAAAGCAGCAGACGAAAAAAAACCCCACCGGAGTCCGGTGGGGTTTTTCTCTACTGCGAATAACAAGCCTGACGATAACCTACTTTCACACTGGTTGCAGCACTATCATCGGCGCAAAGTTGTTTCACGGTCCTGTTCGGGATGGGAAGGGGTGGGACCAACTTGC
>NZ_JBNYXX010000008.1:12825-61475 GCF_051380905.1 Janthinobacterium darwini | reverse complement strand
CTTCGACAGAACCGTTGCGATTGCAGCGGTCAGCGTGGTTTTACCGTGGTCGACGTGGCCGATGGTGCCGACGTTGACGTGCGGCTTGGTCCGTTCGAATTTACCTTTTGCCATTTTATTCTTCCTTAGAACAATGATTTAAATGTAGGGACCGGCATTCTCGTGAAAGCCGGCCCGGAACTTCTATTACTTAGCTTTCGAGCTTACGATCGCTTCAGTCACATGCTTAGGTGCTTCAGCATAGTGCTTGAATTCCATCGTGTAAGTCGCACGACCTTGGGTCGACGAACGCAACGATGTGGCGTAACCGAACATTTCCGACAGAGGTACTTCGGCCTTGATGATCTTGCCGCCACCACCAGCAATTTCATCCATGCCTTGCACCATACCGCGACGCGACGACAGATCGCCCATCACGGTACCGGCGTAGTCTTCCGGCGTTTCCACTTCCACGGCCATCATCGGCTCCAGGATGACTGGCGATGCTTTGCGGCAGCCATCTTTGAATGCCATCGAAGCGGCCATGCGGAATGCATTTTCGTTCGAGTCAACATCATGGTACGAACCGAAGAACAGCGTGACTTTAACGTCAACAACTGGGTAACCAGCCATCACGCCCGAAGTCAGCGTGTCGCGTACACCTTTTTCAACTGCAGGGATGTATTCGCGAGGAACGGTACCGCCCTTGATCGCGTCAACGAATTCGAAGCCCTTGCCCGGTTCTTGCGGTTCGATCTTCAGAACCACGTGACCGTATTGACCACGACCACCCGATTGCTTGACGAATTTGCCTTCCGACTCTTCGCACACTTTACGGATCGTTTCGCGGTAAGCCACTTGTGGCTTGCCGACGGTGGCTTCAACGTTGAATTCGCGCTTCATGCGGTCAACGATGATGTCCAGATGCAACTCGCCCATACCGGCGATGATGGTCTGGCCCGATTCTTCATCGGTACGCACGCGGAACGATGGATCTTCTGCTGCCAGACGGTTCAGCGCCAGGCCCATTTTTTCCTGGTCAGCCTTGGTTTTTGGCTCGACTGCCTGCGAAATCACCGGCTCAGGGAAGACCATGCGTTCCAGAACGACGCTTGCTTTTTCGTCGCAAAGCGTATCGCCAGTGGTGGTGTCTTTCAGACCCACGACAGCGGCGATGTCGCCAGCGCGCATTTCTTTGATTTCTTCGCGCTCATTGGCTTGCATCTGCACGATACGGCCAATACGCTCTTTCTTCTGCTTCACGGAGTTCAGGACCGAATCGCCCGAATTCAATGTGCCCGAATAGCAGCGGATGAAGCACAGCTGACCCACGAACGGATCGGTTGCGATCTTGAACGCCAATGCCGAGAATTTCTCATTGTCGTCGGCTGCGCGCTCGACTGGCTGCTCGTCCTCGTCCAGACCTGGAACAGGTGGAATGTCGATTGGCGATGGCAGATACTCGATGACCGCGTCCAACATTGCTTGTACGCCCTTGTTTTTAAAGGCGGTACCGCACAACATTGGAACGATTTCGCTGGCGATGGTACGCTGACGCAGAGCAGCCTTGATCTCGGCTTCCGACAGGTCGCCTTCTTCCAGGTACTTGTTCATCAGTTCTTCGGACGCTTCAGCAGCGGCCTCAACCATGTTTTCGCGCCACTTGGCAGCTTCAGCAGCCAGGTTGGCAGGAATTTCGCCGTATTCAAACTTCATGCCTTGCGAAGCGTCATCCCAGATGACCGCTTTCATCTTGACCAGATCGATAACACCGGTAAAGACGTCTTCAGCACCGATAGGCATCTGAATAGGTACTGGGTTGGCTTTCAGACGCGAACGCATCTGATCGTAGACCTTGAAGAAGTTGGCGCCGGTACGGTCCATCTTGTTCACGAAGGCCAGACGTGGCACTTTGTACTTGTTAGCCTGACGCCATACCGTTTCCGATTGTGGCTGCACGCCGCCGACTGCACAGTAAACCATGCAGGCGCCATCCAGCACGCGCATCGAACGTTCAACTTCAATGGTGAAGTCAACGTGGCCTGGGGTGTCGATGATGTTGATGTGATGCGCTGGGAAGTTGTTTGCCATGCCTTTCCAGAAGCACGTAACAGCAGCCGAGGTAATCGTGATACCGCGCTCTTGCTCCTGCGCCATCCAGTCGGTGGTGGCTGCGCCATCATGGACTTCGCCCAGCTTGTGGTTCACGCCGGTGTAGAACAGAACGCGCTCGGTGGTGGTCGTCTTACCTGCATCGATGTGAGCGGAGATACCGATATTGCGGTAGCGCTCAATGGGGGTCTTGCGGGCCATAATTAATCCTAAATGAATGGACAAAACCGAGCAGCATTTTTTTGCAAAAATGAGCCCGGCCTCGAACAACAGATGCTTGACAGCCGCCTTGCGGTAGCTGGCTTTATATTAGAAGCGGAAATGCGAGAACGCTTTGTTCGCTTCAGCCATACGATGGACTTCGTCGCGTTTTTTCATCGCGCCGCCGCGGCTTTCAGCCGCTTCCATCAGCTCACCGCCGAGGCGTTGTGGCATCGATTTTTCGCTGCGCTTGTTAGCAGCTTCACGCAACCAACGCATGGACAAAGCCATACGACGGACTGGGCGAACTTCGACCGGCACCTGGTAGTTTGCACCACCGACGCGACGGGATTTCACCTCAACCAGCGGCTTGGCGTTGTTGATTGCGGTAGCAAAAACTTCGAGCGGATCTTTGCCCGATTTTGCTGCGATGTGCTCGAAAGCACCGTAGATGATGTTTTCTGCAACCGATTTCTTACCGGACAGCATCAGCACGTTTACAAATTTAGCGACATCAGTGTTGCCGAATTTTGGATCTGGCAAAATTTCGCGCTTGGGTACTTCACGACGACGTGGCATATCAATTCCTTTCAATCTTCAGTTGAGCGCGCGTTCTTCGCACACTCGCGGACGACCATCATAGTCTTCCACTTACTCGACCAGATGCGGTCGACTACATTCACTTAGCTAGTTGCCACTGAGCGAAACTTGGGTTTGCTGCGTACAACTTATTACTTCTTGCCTGCTTTAGCGCGCTTGGTACCGTACTTCGAACGCGATTGCTTACGGTCTTTAACGCCTTGGGTATCCAGGGCACCGCGAACCATGTGGTAACGCACACCCGGCAAATCCTTGACGCGGCCGCCGCGCAACAGCACAACACTATGCTCTTGCAGGTTATGGCCTTCACCGCCAATGTACGAAATGACTTCGAAACCATTGGTCAGACGAACTTTAGCGACTTTACGCAGAGCCGAGTTAGGCTTCTTTGGAGTCGTTGTGTAAACACGTGTGCAGACGCCACGTTTTTGCGGGCTGTTTTCCAGCGCCGGCGATTTGCTCTTCACGGTCAAAGCGACGCGTGGATTGCGAATCAATTGATTGATGGTTGGCATCGTTATAAATCCAACAAAAAACTACGATTAATAACCCGGGCAAGATGCCCGGCGACTAAAACCTCGTCCCGCTTTCATCTACTGCGCACCGGAGGCGCCCGCAGCCACTCGATAAGGAGCGGCCAAAAAGTGCCAGGCAATACGTAAACGATGAGCAGAATAAAATCGAGAACTCGCTAGTTTAGACCTTGTGTTACAGGGGGTCAATCAGTTTACCGCTTTTTGCTATAAAAAAAGGCAAAAAAGCGGCTAATTTGTGGCATTTTGACTAATCTTTGGCAGCAATGCGCAGGCAGCGGCATCCCGCGATGATTGATGATTTGGCATTCTTTCTCTGAGGCCAAGCATCAGTAGGGCGCATTCTTGTACGACCGCAACACAACAAAAGGATTGATAATAGCGGACATTTTTCGCTGCCTCCCTTTATGCACTCCTTGCTTCGCCCTGCCACTCTGTTCCTGCTCCTGACGTATGCCTTGCTGACGGCCGTGCCCTTCGTCCCCGCGCTGCTGGGGCGTGCGCTCGAACATCCCTGGCAGATGCTCACGCTTGAGCTGCTGGCCTGGCTGGCCGTATGGAGCGTGTTCAAGCGCCCCGCATACTTTCACTGGCTGCTGGTGCCCGCCTTCCTGGCCCTGCCGACGGAAATCTACCTGTTCATCTTCTATGGCCAAGGCATTTCCACGCACCACCTGGGCATCATCTTCGAAACCAGCCCCAAGGAAGCGATGGAGTTCCTGGGGCAAAAAGTGTGGCTGATGGGCGCCGTCATGCTGGGCGTGATCGCCTGGTGCGCGCTCGGCTGGTTGGCGGCCACGCGCACGCGCGACCTCGACTGGCGCGGCAAGACGCGCCCGGCCGCCTTCGTATTGCTGATCCTGCTGGGCGGCTTCTGGTGGTATGGCTACGAATTCGGTTTCGAGGCCAAGGTTCTGCATAGCGCTCCCGCATCAGCCAAGGCCAGCCTGCCACCAGCCAGCGCCAAGGCAGGCGCTTCCGACTTCGGCGACGCCAGCTCGGCCGACGACGAAACGGCCGAAGACGACGAGGAAAGCAGCAAGCCGGAGAACGCCAGCATCGCCGGCGCCGACGAAACGGGACTGGGATGGCCCAGCCTGCCCCACTGGGCGCGCCTGCCTTATGCATTCGACACCGTCAGTAATTCCTGGCCCTTCGGCCTGGCCGCGCGCGGCTTCGATTTTTACAAGGAACGTCGGTACCTGGCCGAACTGGGAAAGAAGAGCAGCAGCTTCCGTTTCGGCGCGCACCAGCAACATCCCGACGCCCATCCGGAAGTAGTCGTCATGGTAATCGGCGAATCGTCGCGCTACGACCGCTGGAGCCTGAACGGCTATGAGCGCGACACCAATCCCCTGCTGAAACAGGAAAGCAACCTGGTGCCGCTGGCCGACGTCATCACGGCCGTTTCCGCCACGCGCCTGTCCGTGCCCGTCATCATCTCGCGCAAGCCGGCCACGCAAAGCCTCAAGGATGGCTTCTCGGAAAAATCCTTCCTCACCGCCTACAAGGAAGCCGGCTTCAAGACCTACTGGCTGTCGAACCAGATCTCGTTCGGCCAATTCGATACGCCCGTATCCGTGTTTGCCAAGGAAGCAGACGTGGTGCAATTCCTGAACCTGGGCGGCTTCACCAATAATTCGAACTTCGACCAGATCCTGTTCGATCCGTTCAAGAACGCGCTGGCCGACCCGGCGCCGAAAAAGCTCATCGTGCTGCACACCCTGGGCAGCCACTGGAACTACAGCCAGCGTTATCCGAAATCCTTCGACAAGTGGCAACCGTCGCTGTTCGGCGTCGACAAGCCCGTCTACACGGACACGGCCATCAAGCCACAGCTGAACAACAGCTACGACAGCTCCATCCTGTACACGGACTGGTTCCTGTCAAACGTGATCGGCATGCTGAAGGATGATGGCCAGCGCACCGCCCTGCGCAGCTCGCTCGTCTACGTGGCCGATCACGGCCAGACCTTGTACGACGGCACCTGCCGCCTGGCCTTCCATGGCCACAACACGCAGTTCGAGTTCCACGTGCCCGCCTTCGTCTGGTATTCGCCGCAATTCCAGCAGCACTATCCGGACAAGGTGACGCAGCTGCAGCGCCATCAGAAGGCGCGCCTGTCGACGGAAAACATGTTCCATACCCTGCTCGACCTGGGCGACATCCGCTTCGCCGGCGAACAGCCCGAATGGAGCATCGCCAGCCCCCGCTTCAAGCAGCACAAGCGCTACGTCGACAGCTACGGCTGGACCAACTACGACAACGCCATCATCCGCGGCGATTGCCGCGAAGTGATCGACAAGAGCACGCCGGAGAAACAGGAAAAGTAAGGGCTAAGGGCGGCCGTCAGGCCCGCTCCAGCACGCCGCCGCAATCGGCCGGCTGCGCCATGTGCGTGCTGAGCCAGTCGAAGACGCGTCCGGCCTTGTCAGCGATACCGGCGTCAAAACCGCGCTGCGCCAGCAGGGCGATGCCGTTCGTGGCCTGCAGCACGCCGGGCGCCAGCTGCAGCGCGCCAGCGTCATCGCGGCGCACACACCAGGGCGCCAGGCAGTCTTCCAGCAGCGGCCCCAGCACCAGGTTGTGCGACGAGACGATCACCAGGTGGCGCGCGGCCAGGGAATGCAGCACGGCGGCCGCCGCCGCCACCGATTCAAGGTGGTTCGTGCCGCGAAAAATCTCGTCGATCAGGAACAGCGCCGGTTCCCCGCTCTCGGCCAGCGCCAGCAGTTCGCGCGCGCGCCGCAGTTCAGCAATATATAAACTTTCGCCGCCCTCGAGGGAATCTTCATTCTGCATGCTCGCATACACGGCCAGGCGCGGCACATCAGCGCTGTCCGCATGACAAAAGCCAAAGGCCCGCGCGCAGACCAGGTTCAAGCCTATGCAACGCAGCAAGGTGCTCTTGCCGATACCGTTCTGGCCGGAGATGAAGCCCCCCCTGCCTTGCACGCCGAACGACAGCGGCGCCGCGTTCTCCAGCAAGGGATGCAGCATGCCCTGCAAGGCCAGCGCGCGCGGCGCCGCGGTGCCCGCCCAGCAAAACACGGGCGCCGCACGCAGCTGCCGCGCCAGCGCCAGGTCCGCTTCCAGCCGGGCCACCTGGGTAAAGCTGTCGCGCAGAAAGGGCAGCTGCTGCGCCACCAGCTGGCGCGTGCGGAAATAGCGCTTGACGTTTTTCAGCAGCAGCCAGTCGCCATACTCGACCAGCAGCGTATCGATGAAGGGCACGTAATGCAGCAGCGAGCGCTCGATGGCGCGCGTCAGCCTGGCCGCCTGTGCGCCGCCGGCAGGCAATGACGTGACTGCGGGCACATCGAGCCGCGCCAGCGCGGCACGGGTTTTCAGCAAGTGGCGCAGGGTATCGAGCGTGCGCTCCCACAGCTTGGCGCTTTCGTAAAAGCGCACCTGCACGGTCATTAGCGCAACACAGGCGGCCAGCACGCCAAACAGCGCCGGCCAGCCCACCAGCCAGCAGGCGGCGATGGCCAGCAACAAGGCCAGCGGCACCAGCCATAGCCAGGCACTCCACCACGGTGCCGATGCCAGCGCCGCACCGAACAGCGTCTCGCTCACCTCCGTATCGGCCTGACGCAAGGGCAGGCAGGCGCGCTGCAGGCTGGCCGCCTGGGCTGGATCGTCCAGCAATCGCCGGACGCGCGCAATGGAGGCGGGATCGGCCTGACCACCGCTCAGGCGCCGGTGCAGCTCCTGCTGGCCGAAGATGCTGGTCTCGCGCGCCAGCTGCGCCGCATATTGGTCGAGCAGCAGCTCGTTCCAGGTCTGGCCATCGAGCGATGGCGCCTCGCCCGTCAACCGCTGCAGCATCGCCACGTCGCTGCGCGCAAAAGGATAATCGAGCGCCGGCGCCAAGGCGCGGGCAGAGAAAAGTTGCTGGAGAAATGGATGCATGGCGCCTGGGGAGGAGTCAAAAAAAGGAGTCGCCACAGCAGATGCAGGCGATTGCCAATTTATCAAGTGCAACCTGAGCGGACGGACATGCCGGACGGCGCGGACACGGCGGACAGCCGGACGCCAAAACTTTTTCCACTCAAATCAACGACTTAATAACTGGCACGGATCGTGCATTAAAAAGCTCATTCTCCACGAGACCCGACCATGATCCGCGATACCTCCTCTCAAGACGCCGTACTGTCCGCCCCGCCGGGCCAGCGCCACAAGAAACGCGCCCTGCTGCTGGCCGGCGCCGTCATCGTCATCGGCGGCGCCGTCGCCGTATTTGCCGGCTGGCGCAACAGCGAACACTCCGTCAATGCCAGCCGCCTGCGCATCGCCGAGGTCACGCGCGGCACCCTGATCCGCGACGCAGCCGTGAATGGCCGCGTGGTGGCCGCCATCAGCCCCACCCTGTACTCGACCACGGTGGCCACAGTGACCCTGAAGGCCAAGGCGGGTGACACGGTAAAAAAAGGCGACATCCTGGCCGTGCTTGAATCGCCGGACCTCTCCGACGCCCTGAAACGGGAGCAGTCGAGCGTGCAGCAACTGGAAGCGGAAGTGGCGCGCCAGCAGATCCTGGCAAAAAAACAGAAGCTGCTGGCGCGGCGCGAAGCCGATACGGCGGAAATCGAACGCCTGTCAGCGCAGCGCACCCTGGAACGCTACGAAAGCGTGGCGCAAGTGGGCATCATCGCCAAAATCGATTACCAAAAGGCCAAGGACGCGCTCAATTCAGCCGACATCCGCAGCAAGCACGCTTCGCAGGCGGCAGGCCTGGAAAGCGAGGACGTGACCCTGGCACTGAAGACCAAGGTCAATGAACTGGAACGCCAGCGCCTGAGCCGCGACAACGCCCAGCGCCGCGTCGATGAACTGACCGTGCGCGCCCCCGTCAACGGCTTCATCGGCACGCTCTCGGTGGCCAACCGCAGCGTGGTGCAAGCCAATACGGCGCTGATGACCCTGGTCGACCTGTCGCAGCTGGAAGTCGAGTTGGAAGTGCCGGAAACGTATGTGGCCGATATCGGCCTGGGCATGAGCGCGGAAATCGAAACGGGTGCCATCAAGGCGACAGGCAAACTGTCGGCGCTGTCGCCGGAAGTAGTGAAAAACCAGGTGCTGGCACGCGTGCGCTTCAATGGTGAACAACCGGCAGGGCTGCGGCAAAACCAGCGCATCACGGCGCGCCTGCTGATCGACGAAAAGCCGAATGTGCTGATGCTGGCGCGCGGCCCCTTCGTCGAGGCAGAAGGCGGCCGCTTCGCCTATGTGGTGCGCGACGGCGTGGCCATCCGCACCCCCATCAAGATGGGCGCCACCAGCGTCTCATCCGTGGAAATTCTCGATGGCCTGAAGCTGGGCGACAAGGTCGTCGTCGCCGGCACGGAATCGTTTGAAAACGCTGCCCGCATCTCCATCAATCAATAAGCTGCATCCCATCCTAGAAAGAGGCACGCCATGCTGCGCATGCAAAATCTGAACAAAGTCTATCGCACCCACATGATCGAAACGCACGCGCTGCGCGGCTTCGACATCCACGTCAAGCAAGGTGAATTCGTCACCGTCACAGGCCCTTCCGGCTCCGGCAAGACGAGCTTCCTGAATATCGCTGGCCTGCTGGAAGAATTCACCGACGGCGAATACATCCTCGACGGCGTTAACGTGAAGGGCATGAACGACAATGCCCGCTCGCGCCTGCGCAACGAAAAACTCGGCTTCATCTTCCAGGGCTTCAACCTGATTCCCGACCTGTCGCTGTTCGACAATGTCGACGTGCCGCTGCGCTATCGGGGCTTCAACAGTGCCGAGCGGCGCGAACGCATCGAGGATGCCTTGGCCAAGGTGGGACTGGCCTCGCGCATGAAACACTATCCGGCCGAACTGTCAGGCGGCCAGCAGCAGCGCGTGGCGATCGCGCGCGCGCTGGCCGGCTCGCCCAAACTGTTGCTAGCCGATGAACCGACCGGCAACCTCGACACGCAGATGGCGCGCGGCGTGATGGAGCTGCTCGAAGACATCAATGCGCAAGGTACCACCATACTGATGGTCACGCACGATCCGGAACTGGCGCTGCGCAGCCAGCGCAATGTGCACATCATCGACGGCCAGGTCTCGGACCTGGCGCACAAGGGGCCGACGCTGGCCAGCAGCCAGGCCAAGGCCGGCAGCAACGCCGCCACTGTCTGAGGATCGCCCATGTTCCAGTACTACTTTCTACTCGGCCTGCGCAGCCTGCGCCGCAACCCAGCCCTGACGGCACTGATGGTGCTGACCCTGGCCATCGGCGTGGCCGCCAGCATCTCTACCCTGACCATCCTGCATGTCATGTCGGGCAATCCCCTGCCGCACAAGAATGGCCGCATGTTCGTGCCGCTGGTCGACAATGGCTCCCTCTCCGGCTATACGCCGGGAAATGCATCGGGCGACAAGCAGCTCAGCTACCGCGACGCCGTCAATTTCCAGAACAGCAAAATGGGCGAGCGGCGCAGCGTCATGTACGGCGTGGGCGGTGCCATCGAGCCAGCACGCAAGGATATCGGCGCTTTCAGTTCCCAGGGACTGGCAGCCTACCGCGATTTCTTTCCCATGTTCGAGACGCCCTTTCTGCATGGCCAGCCATGGAGCGAGGCCGACGATGCCGCCGGTGCCGACGTCATCGTCCTGTCGCGCAAGCTGGCAGAAAAGCTGTACGGCGACAGCAATCCTGTGGGCCAGCGCATGACGCTCATGGGTTTCCAATACCAGATCACGGGCGTGCTCGATAAATGGGAACCCGTGCCGCGCATCCATCGCATCATCGGCAGCGGCGCCTTTGGCAGCGAGGACAGTTACTTCATCCCGTTTACCAGCGCGATCCGCCACCAGACCAGCCATAACGGCAGCATGAACTGCAGCGGCAACCGGGAGCCGGGCTACCAGGGCACGCTCGATTCGGAATGCACGTGGATGCAGTTCTGGTTCGAGATGGCCAACGATGGTCAGCGCGGCGAACTGCAAAACTACCTCGACAGCTATGCGCAGGAGCAGCGCAAGCTGGGCCGCCTGAAGCGCAATGCCCCCAACCAGCTGTTCAGCATCGATGAATGGCTGGTGCACCTGCGCGTGGTGGGCAATGACAACAAGCTGTCGGCCTGGCTGGCCTTCGGTTTTCTGGCCCTGTGCCTGGTCAACACCATCGGCCTGCTGCTGGCCAAATTTTCCGTGCGCGCCGCCGAAGTCGGCATCCGCCGCGCACTGGGCGCCTCGCGCAGCGATATCTTCCGCCAGTTCCTCATCGAGACGACCGTCATCGGCCTGGCTGGCGGCGTGCTTGGCCTGCTGCTGTCCTTCGGCGCATTGGCACTCATCGGCATGCAGTCGAAGCAGCTGACCGTCGCCGCGCACATGGACTGGGTGATGCTGGCCATGACCTTCGTCATCTCGGTGGCCGCAGCGATCCTGGCCGGCCTGCTGCCAACCTGGCGCGCCTGCCAGGTGACGCCGGCCCTCCAGCTCAAATCCCAATGACAGAATCGACCGCACACGAATAGGATCACCATGGAAATCCGACCCATCCTGTCTGCGCTGATGCGCAGCAAAACCGGCGCCATCCTGGTCGCCGTGCAAGTGGCCCTGAGCCTGGCCATCCTGGCCAATGCCCTGCATATCGTCAACGTGCGCCAGGAAGTGGCGGCGCGCCCCAGCGGCGTGGCGGCAGAGCGCGACGTCTTCCATCTGCTGGCGCGCAACTTGCGCCAGCAGGGCCACAATGAAGAACTGGCTCTGCAAAAGCGCCTGGCTGCGGCTGCGCGCGCCGTGCCGGGCGTCGTCTCGGTAGCGCAGGTGAGCCAGGTACCGTTGTCGCGCAATGGCAGCAACAGCGGCTTCGCCGCCAGCCGCAAGCAGGAAAATAGTTCCGCCATTGCCGCCGTGTATGTTACGCCCGACCCCCTGATCAAGACCTGGGGGCTGCAGCTGCTGGAAGGACGCGACTTCACGCCAGCGGAGATCGTCGAAATCGACCAGAACGTGACGGAAGAATTCCCCCCGCAAGTCATCGTCACGCGGGCAATGGCCGAAAAAATCCACCCTGGTGGCGGCAGTGCGCTGGGCATGCCCCTCTTCCTGGGTACCGGCGAAGGAGCGCAGCAATTGCAAGTCGTCGGCGTCGTCGAGCGGCTGCAGAGCCAGGGGGCGGAAGTGGGTGACAAGGGAGAGTATTCGGTGCTGTTTCCCGTACGCCTGACGGGCGACGGCGATACCCTGCTGACCATCCGTGCCGAAGCGGGCCAGCGCGACCGCGTGATGAAAGAAGCCGAGCAGGCCATCCGCGCAGCCACGCCGGACAAGCTGATCGTACGCCTGCGCACGCTCGATGAAGACCGCGACACGCGCTACCGCGCCGACCGCGCGATGTCGTGGATGCTGATCACCGTCTCGGCCCTGCTGCTGCTGGTCACCGCCAGCGGCATCGTCGGCATCGCCAGCCTGTGGGTGACGCAGCGGCGCAAGCAGATCGGCGTGCGGCGCGCCCTGGGCGCGCGCCGCATCGACATCCTGCGCTATTTTTTGACGGAGAATTTCATGATCACCAGCGTCGGCGTGATGTGCGGAGTGCTGCTGGCCCTGGGCTTGAACCAGCTGCTGGTGAGCCAGCTGGAAATGGCACGCCTGCCCCTGCCCTACCTGCTGGGTGGCGCGGCCGTCTTCTGGCTACTGGGCCTGGGCGCGGTGTACGGCCCGGCATGGCGCGCAGCCAGCATTTCGCCAGCCACTGCCACCCGCAGTACCTGAGCCGGCACCTGAGTGATATGCTGCGCGCATGCCTACCGTACTGATTATTGACGACAATGCCGCCGTGGCCATCGCGCTCGACGTGCTGTTCTCCCTGCACGAGATCGACGCCGTGCGCGCCGCCTCGCCCGAGGAAGGCCTGCTTCTGCTCGAGCGCCACGCCATCGACCTGGTGGTGCAGGACATGAACTTCACGGCCGACACCACCTCGGGCGAGGAAGGCAGCGCGCTGTTCCACGCCATCCGCGCGCGCTACCCGGACCTGCCCGTGATTCTGCTGACGGCGTGGACCCAGCTCGATGCGGCCGTCGACCTGATCAAGTCCGGCGCGGCCGACTATCTGGCCAAACCATGGGATGACCGGCGCCTGATCACCAGCGTGCAGAACCTGCTGGAGCTGGGGCAGGCCAACCGCGCGCTGCGTCAGCGTGTGATGGCCGAGCAGCGCCAGCGCCACGCCCTGGAGCACGACTTCGATCTGCGCGGCATGGTATGGCAAGATCCGGCCACCGAAAGAGTGGTGCACCTGGCCTGCCAGGTGGCGCGCGCCGACGTGCCCGTGCTCATTTCGGGGCCGAACGGCAGCGGCAAGGAACGCATCGCCGCCATCGTGCAAGCCAATTCCCAGGTCGCCAGCGGTCCCTTCGTCGTGCTCAATTGCGGCGCCGTGCCGGTGGAGTTGATCGAAGCGGAACTGTTCGGCGCCGAGGCTGGCGCCTACACCGGCATCACCCGCGCACGCGATGGCAAGTTCGACGCGGCCGACGGCGGCACCCTGTTCCTCGACGAGATCGGCAACCTGCCGCTGGCCGGGCAAATGAAACTGCTGCGCGTGCTGGAAACGGGACGCTTCGAGCGCCTCGGCTCGAACCGCGAGCGGCAAGTGAAAGTGCGCGTCATCAGCGCCAGCAACGCCGACCTGCCAGCGATGATCAGGGCAGGCACGTTTCGCGAAGACCTGTTCTACCGCTTGAACGTGATCGAACTGCGCCTGCCTCCACTGGCCCAGCGCCCGCTTGACATCCTGGTGCTGGCGCGGCATTTCCTGGGCAGTGAGAAAACGCTGGATGTGCAGGCAGAGGCTACCCTGCTGGCGCACGGCTGGCCGGGCAATGTGCGCGAACTGAAAAACGTCATGCAGCGCGCCAGTCTGCTGACGGCCGGCCAGGTGATCGGCGCGCAGGAAACAGGCTTGCCACTGGCGGAACTGCCATCGCTGCGCGCACCTCAGGATGCCGACGCGACAGAGACGGACCGCGACAGCGTCGTCGCCGCCCTGGCGCGCACACACGGCGTGGTGGCGCAGGCGGCGCAGGAACTGGGGCTCTCGCGCCAGGCGCTGTACCGGCGCATGGAACGCCTGGGCATCGCACGCGGCTGATGGCACACCCTCCCATGCGCCTCTCCCTGCTCACGCGCTGGACGGCGCTGATCGTCACCTTGCTGGTGCTGGGCATAGTCATCGCCCTGCTACTGGCGCATTTTTTGCCGGGCCAGCCGCTGCTGGTGCTGGCGGGTACCCTGCTGTGCGTGCTGCCGGTGGCCGTCATTACCATCCGCGCGCAGCTGCAATCGATGCTGTCGCTGTTTCGCGCCTTGAGCGGCACGGTTGCCAGTTACCAGGACGGCGACTTCGGCTTCAGCTTGCGCTGGCCGCAGAACGATGAACTGGCCGACCTGGTGGCGGCCCACAATGCGCTGGGTGACGTGCTGCGCAAGCAGCGCCTGGATCTGGTGCAGCGCGAACTGCTGCTCGACACCATGGTGCAAAACACGCCGGTGGCCATGCTGCTGGTGGCCGAGGGCAGCGCCATCGTCTACGCCAACCTGGCCGCGCGCCAGTTGCTGCACCACGGCCGCCGGCTCGAAGGACACCACCTGGCAGACATCGTGCGCGAGGCGGCGCCAGCCCTGGCCGAGGCGCTGGCGCGCCGCAACGACGGCCTGTTTACCAGCGGCGAAGGGGAGCAGGAAGAGGTGTATCACCTGGCACGGCGCAGCTTCAGCCTGAACGGGCGCAAGCACGAACTGCTGCTGTTGCGCCAGCTGACCCTGGAACTGCGGCGCCAGGAGGTGCAAACCTGGAAGAAAGTCATCCGCGTCATCAGCCATGAGCTCAACAACTCGCTGGCGCCACTGGCCTCGCTGGCCCATTCCGGCGCCGAGCTGGTGCGCCGCGGCCAGACCGAGCGCCTGCCGCAAATCCTCGCCACCATCGAGGAACGCACGCGTCACCTGGAAACTTTTATCCTCGGCTATGCGCGCTTTGCCAAGCTGCCCGCACCACGCCTGGCGCCATGCGAGTGGCAACCCTTCCTCGACAGCCTGACCTCGCAAGCGGCCTTCACGCTTGACGGCACGCCGCCCGCGCAGGCCGCCGTGTTCGATGCGGCGCAAATGCAGCAGGCGCTGCTCAACCTGCTCAAGAACGCGCTGGAATCCGGTTCAAAGCCCCAGCATATCGGCCTGCACGTCAGCCAGGGTCAAGGGCAGCTGCGCATCGAAGTGCGCGACCGCGGGCCGGGCATGAGCGGTGCCGTGCTGGAAAACGCGCTGGTGCCGTTTTATTCCACCAAGCGCAGCGGCACGGGACTCGGCCTGGCCCTGGCGCGCGAAATCGCCGAAGCGCACGGTGGACGCATCACCCTCGCCAACCGCGAAGGCGGAGGACTGGCGGTAACCTTGATTCTTCCATTGCAGGACAGAAATTAGTTCCTCGTGTAACGATTTTTAAATCACACCATTCGCAATTATTTCGCGGTGCAATATTGATAATTAGAGTTTTAAATATTGCAACATCATGAGCGCCATGCCCGTATGTTAGAAATAAGCTATTTAAGTTTGCATAATGATATAAAAATAGCTGATTGACAATGAAATGTCTTGGCGATAATTTATCTGAGCGGTACGGTTTTTTTGAAACATCAATCGTTTTCTCGCGGGGATAAATATGAAACTGAAATCACTCATTGCAGCAACGGTCTTGGGCGCGGCGTCCATCGGCAGCGCCTGTGCGGCGGCGTATTCCATAGACCTTAACAATACAGGCACCAATGTATGGACGGCAAGCTACGGCGCCACTCCCGTCATAGGTGACTTTACCGATACATTCACGTTCAGTCCATCAGCAACTGCCGGTTCGTTCGTGCAAACCTTTCTTGCGAACATCTCCTATACCGGCGCTGACAATATGGCGGTCACGTTCAGCTCTGTCTCGCTGAACAGCATTGCCCTGACAGATGTCAGCACCAGCACGCCTTTCGGCGCCTTCCATGGCGCGCTCCTTGCTCCGACCGAGATTTTGATCGGCGCGCCCCTGGTTCTCACGGTCATGGGCAACTCCAAAGGTGGCAGTTATGCCGGCGACTTCAACCTGACCCTGGCCCCGGTTCCGGAGCCGGAAACGTATGCCATGATGCTGGCCGGCCTGGGGATACTGGGCTTCCTGGCACGACGCCGCAAGCAATCTTGAGCTCCCCTCCCAAAAGACGCTGCAGCGTCTTTTTTTTCGCTCCTGCTACACTGGAGCCATGACAACAGATTTCACTTCCACCAGCAGTACCGCTTTCAGCCATCCTGGCCACCCGCCTGCCACCACCACCGAACACCGCGGCATCCGCTACCTGCACCTGGGCACCAAGTGGGTGCAGGGCGCCATGCGCCTGGACAAACCCGACGCCATCGAGCTCGAATACGTGCAGATGATGATGATGTGGATGCTGTTCAAGACACAGCCCAGGCGCATCGTGCAGCTGGGACTGGGCAGCGCTGCGCTGACAAAATTCAGCTACCGCCGCTTCCCCGATGCCTCGGTCACAGCCATCGAACTCAATCCGAATGTGATCGCCATCTGCGGCGCCCAGTTTGCGCTGCCGCCGAATGACGCGCGCCTCGACGTGCGCGAGATGAATGCGCTCGACTTCGTGCTCGATCCTGCCAACCACGGCACGGTCGATGCGCTGCAGGTGGACCTGTACGACGAAGACGCGCGCGGCCCCGTACTCGACACGCCCGAGTTCTACCAGGCCTGCTTCGACTGCCTGGCAGACGACGGCATCATGTGCACGAATGTCTTCGGCGACTTCCCCAACTACGACAAGAATTTGCAGGCGATGGAACTGGTCTTCGACGCCGTCGTCTGGGTGCCAGAAATGGAAGATGAAAATATAGTCGTGCTGGCCTTCAAAAAATCGCCGTCGCTCGATTTCAGCGACTTGTACGAACGTGCCGCCGCCATCAAGAAGCAGTTCAACCTGCCCGCCAAGAACTGGGTAAACGGCTTGAAGCAGTGGATGCAGGACCAGCAGTAATACAGTAGCGCGGCATCACGCCGGCAGCAGCGCGCCCAGGCGGCGCGCCAGCCCATCCATATTCTCGGACTGAACCTGCGCATAACCGAGCAGGAAACCGTTCCAGCCGGCGCCCTCGCCCCTCCTCTCTCCCGTGTCATGCGCGGACAGCGCCAGCGCCACGATGCCGTCCTGCGCGGCGCGGCGACTCAGCGCCAGATCATCCCATGCGGCATCTTGGAAACGCAGCGCCAAATGCATGCCGGCTGTGCCGCCATGGATGCCAGCGCCCGCACACGCATGGCGCTGCAATGCCTCGCTCAAGGCGTCTCGCCGCTGGCGGTACAGGCGGCGCATGCGGCGCACATGGCGCGCAAACAGGCCGCTGCGCAGGAACTCGGCCAGTGCCAGTTGTTCAGCCACGCGCCCCCTGGCGGCGCCCTGTGCCTGCATCTGCGCGAAGGCCCCGGCCAGCGTCGCCGGCACGACGATAAAGGCCAGGCGCAAGGCGGGAAACATGGTCTTGCTGAAGGTGCCCATATACACGACGGGCGCATCCTCCACCAGTCCCTGCATCGCAGCCAGGGGCGGGCCGCCATGGCGAAATTCGCTGTCGTAATCATCTTCAATAATCAGGGCGCCGGCGGCACGGGCCCGGTCGAGCAGCACCATGCGGCGCGCGGGACTAAGCACGCTGCCGGTCGGATACTGGTGCGACGGTGTGGTGTAGATCAGGCGCGGCGGCGCCGTGTTCCAGTCGTCGTCTGTCGGTGCGATGCCATCCATGTCTACCGCAATGCCCCTCACCTGCAGGCCGGCGCCGCGGCCCGCCGCCAGCGCGCCGCCATAGCCAGGGTGCTCGATCCACAAGGTGTCGCCCTGGTCGGCAAAGGCGCGCAGGCACACATCCAGGCTGCTCTGCGTGCCATCCGTGATGAACACCTGGCTCGCATCGCAGACGACGCCGCGCGCGGCGCGCAAATGGTCGGCGATGGCCATGCGCAGCTGCGGCTCACCGGCAGGGTCGCCGTAATTGAGCTGGCGCGGCGTCAGCGCACGCCATGCACGATCCAGCATGCGCCGCCACTGCGCCAGCGGAAATTCGTCGAGCGCCGGCACGCCAGGCGCGAACGCGCCCATGGCGTCAGCAGGAAATACCAGCGCCGCATTCACATCCTGTCCCGCCACGCCGCGCAAATGCCGGGCGCGGCGCGACAAGCCATCCTGGCCGCCACTCACTGGCGATGCCATCGGCTCGCCGGCACTGCCGGCGACGACGGTGCCGCGCCGGTCCGGCAAGACAAACCCTTCGCTGGCCAATTGCTCGTAGGCGTACAGCACGGTATTGCGCGCCATTCCCAGTTCCGCAGCAAGCACGCGCGTGGCGGCCAGCCGCGTACCAGGAGCCAGCTGGCCGCCGCGGATCGCCGCGCGCAGGCATTCATGCAGCAGGCGCTGACGCGGCCAGCCCCGCTCGCGATGCGTGCGTTCGAATGCAACCAGTAGCAAAGCAAAGTCCATGCGCCTCCTTGTGGCTCTAAATTATTTATCAGTTCTGGATCTTTTTTCAGGGCCAGATGCCGATTATAGTGCGGCCTGCTTCTTCAACCAACCGGATTTCCACCATGACCGCTACCGCCCTGCCTCCCAGCCCCCGCACCCGGGTACGCCGCGTCGCCGAACTGGCCAGCTACGAGCAAGCCACCCTGTACGCCGTCCTCGACGCCGCCTATCTGTGCCATATCGCCTTCCAGGACGAGCACGGAAACCATTGCATCCCGACCGCCTGCTGGCGCATCGGCGGCCACCTGTACATCCATGGCTCGAACGGCAGCCGCATGCTCAAGCAGCTGCTGCGCGATACGGGCGTGTGCGTGACGGTGACCCACCTCGACGGCCTGGTGCTGGCGCGCTCGGCCTTCAATCACACCATGAACTACCGCTCGGCGATGGTGTACGGGCAGTTTGAAAAAGTAAGCGACATCGGCCAGCAGCATGCGGCCATGGATGCGCTGATGGAAAAGCTGGCGCCGGGACGCCTGGCACAAGTGCGCGGTGGCAGCACCAAGGAATACGCCGCTACCACCGTGCTGCGCATCGCGCTCGACGAATGCGCCGTCAAGCAGCGCAGGGGCGGTCCGCTGGACGATGCGGGCGACATGGCGCATGACGTCTGGACGGGTGAACTGCCGTTTACGCACGCTCGGGGCGCGGCCATCGCCGATGCGCTCAACACCAGCGAGTTGCCCGCATATGCCGCTGCATGGGGTACGGAATCCGCTTGACCGGCCGGCGTGCTTGCCCGATGATCGGCGTTGATGGCGATCGCCACCAATTTACCAACCGATCCAATCACGCATGGAGCATATGATGATGAAGCGAGTATCCCTGGCTGCGGCCTTGATGGTCATGCTGGCCTGTGGCGGCAGCGGTGCGGCACTGGCCGCCGATGCCGGCGACGCGGCCCTGAAGGCAGCCATTGCCGGCAGTGCGCGCACGCCGGCCAACGCGCTACGCGACAGCGCCCGCCACCCGTATGAAACGCTGACGTTCTTCGGCATCAAACCGGGCATGACAGTGGTAGAACTGGCGCCTGGCGGCGGCTGGTATACGGAGATCCTGGCGCCCTACCTGCGCGAGAACGGCAAGCTGATCGCCGCCGGCAACGATCCGCAATCCGCCAGCGAAGGCGCACGCCGCGGCGCGGCGCGCTTCCAGCAAAAACTCGACGCCAATCCGGCCGCTTTCGGCAAGGTGGAAATCGGCGCCTTCGCGCCACCCACCACCTACCGCATCGCGCCCAAAGGCACGGCCGACATGGTGCTCACCTTCCGCAATATCCACAACTGGATACCCATTGGCGAAGCAGGCATGCAGACCCTGTTCAAGGAAGTCTATGACAGCCTGAAACCGGGCGGCGTGTTCGGCGTCGTCGAACACCGCCTGCCGGCGAACAAGGTGCAGGATGCCACGGCCAGCAGCGGCTACATGCACGAAGCATATGTGATCAAACTGGCTGAAGGCGCCGGTTTCAAACTGGCGGCCAAGTCGGACATCAACGCCAATCCCAAGGACACGGCAGACCACCAGGGCGGCGTCTGGGCACTGCCACCCACCTACGCCAACAAGGATGTGGAGCGGGCCAAATACACGGCCATCGGCGAGAGTGACCGTATGACCCTGAAGTTCGTCAAGTAGGTCAGCTTAGCGCGGCACCGCCGCGCGTAATCCGACAACATCGTTGGCGTCTGTGATGGCGTCGGGTTACGCGTAACGCGCTAACCCGACCTACCGCTTTATTTCTTCGTTTCCTTCGGCTTCACCGGTACCAGGCTCAAATCCTGGAAGTCATAGCTGAAATCCGTTTCGGCCGACACGGGCGCCATTTTCACCCTGTCAATGCTGCCATCGGGATTGAGCGAGAAGGTCACATAGGCGTCGGCGTTGAAGTTACGCTCTTTCCAGCGCACGATGAAGGTGTCATGCTGCCAGTGTTCCAGCTCGCCCGTCAGGTCCGGCGTGCGCGTGAAGCTGAGGATATGTTTTTTCCCCTCCGGCTTGATCACGACCTTGCCGTACCAGGCATCCTCATACTCGCCGTCATACGCCGCCAGCGGCAGCGATGGCTGCGATTTCACCGCGCGCGCGCTCGACGCCTTGCCCTGCTTCTTGACTTCTTCCGCATGCTGGTCCTGCTCCACCTGGGCCACCAGCGCGAGCCAGTCCGACGGCGCTGCCTGCAGGTAATGGTCGAGGATGCGCCATTGCAACGCCGTCATGGAACCGCCATTTTCAGCATTGGTGAGAATGGCCACCCCCAGTTTCGCTTCCGGCACCATCACCACGCGCGAATAAAAGCCCTGCAGCGCGCCGCCGTGCATGGCCACTTTCATGCCCTTGTAGTCGCGTAGCTGGAAGCCCAGGCCATACGCGCTGAAATTCGGCTTGGTCGCTGCCAGCTTTGGCTTCGGCTCGGCAATCTTGATCGGCGTTTGCGCCGTCCACATCTCGCGGCCCTGCTTTTCACTGAACAGACGCGCTTCCTTGCCATCCTTGTCCATCACGCCGGCGATCTTGCCTTCGTCGAGCAGCACCATCATCCACTTGGCGATATCTTCCGCATTCGTGTTGATGCCGACGGCGCCCACGGCGTTCGGCACCGGCATCGATTTGACGGCGGTGACCTTGCCGTCGATCTTGCTGTGCGCATTGGCCACGTCGGGATTGCCAACGTTCTCGGCCAGGCTGGTGGTGCTGCCCGTCATGCCCAACGGCGCCAGGATGCGTTCGTGCATCGCCTCGCCCCAGCTCTTGCCGGCCTTGTCGGCGATGATCTTGCCAGCGACGATGTACAGCAGATTATCGTAGGCATAGCTGTTGCGAAAACTCGTGGCTGGGCGGATGTAGCGCAGCTTCTCGATGATCTCGTCGGTGCTGAACGTGGTGGTGGGCCACCACAGCAAGTCGCCGGCGCCCAGGCCCAGGCCACTGCGGTGCGTCAGCAAATCGCGGATGGTCATGGCGCCCGTCACGTAGGAATCGTGCATCTGGAAGCCTGGCAAGTGCTTGGTGACGGGATCGTCCCAGGCCAGCTTGCCCTCGTCAACCAGCATGGCCAGAGCGGCGGCCGTGAAGCCTTTCGAGTTCGATGCCACTTCGAACAGGGTCTTGGCGCCGACGGATGCCGGTTCGCCCAGCTTGCGCACGCCAAAGCCCTTGGCGGTGATGACCTTGCCATCCTTGACGATGGCGATCGCCATGCCGGGCACGTCGAAAACCTTCAGGGCGGTGGCGACGTCACGGTCAAGATCGAAGGCAGGCGCGGGCGCCGGCGCAGCAGCAGCAACAGGGGCGGCGTCAAAGGCCAGTGCCGGCACAGTGACGCTGGAAAACGCCAGCACGATGGCGGCGGCGAGACGGTTCATGGAATGCATGCTCAGGATGTCCAAAGAAAGTTCAATGCGCTTGCGCGGCCATCAATTTATCGACGCTTTCCTGCGTCACCGGGTGGTAGCGTGCGCGCGCCTGCGCATACACGTCCTTGGCCCAGGCATGGCCTTGCGGCGTCTTCATCAGCGCGCTGTACAGGGGCACGACGAACTTCTGGCGGCCCACGCTCATCAGGAATGCCTGCAAGGGCTGCTGCACGTCGTAGCCGGCGTTCACGGCAGCGAGGTAAAAGCGGTAGGCCACTTCATTGTTGCCGCTCTTGCCCACACCGTAGACCTGATCCAGTTCGCGCAATTGCGCCGCGCTGGCCTTGTTGTTGATGTCGTTCAGGAAGTGCATCGATTCGATGGCGACCCAATGATCCATGCCCAGCTCTTTCGTCGCCAGCTCCCCCTTGAGCCAGGCGTCGCGGTGCTGGTCGAGCAGCGCCAGGCGCGGCGAGACAACGCGCTGCGCGCTGGCCGGCACGCCGGTGCCATACAGCCATTCATCGAGTTCCGCTTCCGGCATCACGTCCGGATGCTGCGCCAGCAGATTCTTGCGCAGGTAGGCGATGAACTGCTCCGTCGTCACGCTCTGGAACGCGTGCTGGTCGAACCAGCCGCGCAGGAAGGGATCGAACACGGCACGGCCGGCACGGCGCTCCATGGTAGCCAGGAACCAGGCACCTTTCGGGTAGATGATGCCATCGTCCGTATACGTTTCTGCGGGATTGGCATCCGCATCGCGCGTGATCAACGCCGTTTTCGCCGCCGGCAATGTCTTGATCGACGCGGCCAGTTCTTCCTGGTCGACCTGCACGCCCATCTGCGCCACTTCGCTGCCATACAGCTGCTCGACGATGCGCGTGGTGACGTAGGTGGTGAAACCTTCGTTGAGCCACATGTGCTTCCACGAGGCGTTGGTGACCAGGTTGCCCGACCACGAGTGGGCCAGTTCATGCGCGATCAGGTCGACCAGGCTGCGGTCGCCCGCGATCATGGTTGGCGTGAGGAAGGTCAGGCGCGGGTTTTCCATGCCACCGTAGGGGAACGATGGCGGCAGCACGATCATGTCGTAGCGTCCCCATCCATACGGACCGTATAGCGCTTCGGCGGCCTGGATCATCTTTTCCGTGTCGGCCAGTTCGTATTCGGCCGCCTTGATGCGGGGCGGTTCGGCATACACGGCGGAACGGGGACCGAGCTTGCGCACTTCCAGTTCGCCGATGGCAATGGCCAGCAGGTACGATGGAATCGGCTGCGGCATCCTGAATTTCCAACCGCCCTTGCCCGTCGCTTTTTCGTCATTCTCGGCGCTCATCACGACGCGCATGCCGCTTGGGGCATCAATGCGTGCGCTGTAGGTAAAACGCACGGCTGGCGTATCCTGCGACGGCACCCATGAGCGGGCGTTGATGCTTTGCGACTGGCTGAACATGAAGGGCAGCTTGCCCGACATGGTCTGCTGCGGCGTGAGCCACTGCAGCGCGATGGCGTTTGGCGCCGTGTGATAGTAGACGCGCACTTTGCCCGGCTGGCCCGTGGTGGTGATGCGCAGCGCCTGGCCCTTTTCCGGGTCGGCCTTGTCCAGCTGATACGGCGCCATCTGCCATGCGCCGCGCTTGTCCTGCACCTGCACTTTCGCGATCGACAAATCGCGCGTATCGAGCACCAGGGTGCGCGCCGCCGGATCGATCCAGTTCAAGGACAGCTCGGCATAGCCGGAGAGGGTCTTTTGCTTGAAATCGGCTTTCAGGTCCAGCTGCAGGTCGCGCGTGCGCACCTGGTCGTAACGCGCGTAGCTAAGGGGATCGGCGTGCGCCGCCAGGGTTACCTGGCAAAGTAGCGCACAGCCCAGCGCGCGCAGGAAGGTCAAAGTTTGCATGGTCGTCTTTTGAATGATTTGCGAAAGCCCCGGTCCGTGTGCGCCGAGGCGTCGCGCAGAATAGCACTTCCGGCGCAGGCAGGCAGAAAAAAAACGCCGGACTGGCCGGCGCTGTTTCACTATTTCGTCCCGGCATTGGCTTCGGGCGCCTTCAGCGGCGTATTAAAATCCTTCATCAGGTTATTCTTGTCGCGGTCCAGCTTGAACAGCTCCAGGCGCGATGGCGTGATTTTTCGCGGCCAGGCGTTGTTGCTGGTGTCGATATCGGCCGTCTCCCAGTACGGGTCTTGCACCAGGCTCACCATTGGCTCGTCCGTGATGATGACCTTGCTGATCTTGTGCGGCGAATAACGCCATACTTCGGCCGGTACGCGCTCGATGGTCTTCTTGCCGCTTTTCAGTTCGATCTCCAGGATCAGCGGCATCACCAGGCCGCCAATATTCGAAAAGTCGACCAGGTACAGATGCTTGCCCATATTGCGCTGCTCAAGCAGTTTCCGCTCCCAAGGCTCCAGCGTTTCCTGCTCCTCCGCATAGCTGTTGCGGTCCTTGTTGGTGACCGTGAATTCATCGTGCCGGTTATAGAAGTCCTTCAGCGCGGGGTCCAGGTCAACCTTCTTTGGCAGCGCCTTGTTGCGCTGGTCCGAGATCGAGATGGGCTGCGCGGCCTTCTGCGCCTTCTTCCACGCCTTTTCCGTTTCTGGATTTTTCGTGCTCACGCCATATTCGCTGATGCCGTCAATGCTGATATCAACCGCATCGGTGGTATAAAACCAGCCGCGCCAGAACCAGTCCAGGTCCGTGCCGGAAGCGTCTTCCATGGTGCGGAAAAAATCGGCCGGCGTGGGACGCTTGAACTTCCAGCGCAAGGCATATTGCTTGAAGGCGAAGTCGAACAGTTCACGCCCAAGTATCGTCTCGCGCAGGATGTTGAGCGCAGTGGCCGGCTTGTCGTAGGCATTCGCCGTGAACTGCAGCAAGGACTCGGAATTGGTCATGATGGGCACCTGGTTCTGGCTGCGCATGTAGTCAACGATCTTGCGCGGCTCGCCATTCCAGGAGGGGAAATGCTCTTCCCACGCCTGCTCGGCCAAGTACTGCAGGAAGGAATTGAGGCCCTCGTCCATCCACGTCCACTGGCGCTCGTCCGAGTTGACGATCATGGGGAAGTAATTGTGTCCCACTTCGTGGATGATCACGCCAATCAGGTCATATTTCGCCGTCTTCGAATACGTGAGCTCGCCCGTCTTCTTGTCCTTCACGGGGCGCCCGCCATTGAACGAGATCATCGGATACTCCATGCCGCCCACGGCGCCATTGACGGAAATCGCGGTCGGATACGGATAGTCGAAACTGTACTTGTTGTACTGCTCGATGGCGTGCACGACGGCGCGGGTGCTGTACTGCTGCCACAGCGGGTTGCCCTCGTTCGGATAGTAGGACATGGCCATCACGCGCTTGCCGCCACTGTCCAGTCCCTGCGCATCCCAAATGAACTTGCGGCTCGACGCCCACGCCACGTCGCGCACATTGGCCGCCTTGAAGTGCCAGGTTTTCATCCCCGCCGCCCGGCCCTTTTCCGCCGCAAGCGCCTCGGCAGGCGTGATCACCAGCAGCGGCGTATTGCTGTTTTTCGCCCGCGCCAGACGCTCGCGCTGCGCCGCGCTCAACACGCTAGCAGGATTTTGCAGCTCGCCCGTGGCGGCGACGACGTGATCACCCGGCACTGTCAGGTACAGCTCGTAGTCGCCAAACTCCAGGGTGAATTCACCGGAGCCGAGGAACTGCTTGTGCTGCCAGCCGGCAGCGTCGTAATACGCGGCCATGCGCGGAAACCACTGTGCGATCTGGAAAATCGTGTTCTTGTCGTCTTCAAAATATTCATAGCCGGAGCGCTCGACCAGCACCTTCTGGTCATTGACTTTATAGGACCAGTCGATGCCAAAGCTGATACTCTGGCCGGGCGCCAGCGCCACGGGCAAATCGATGCGCAGCATGGTCTGGTTGACCACATACGGCAAGGCTTTGCCGCTGGCCGCTTTCACGGCGGTGAGCTTGAAGCCGCCATCAAACTCGCGCCCCGCATGAATGGCGCGCAAGTCCTCGAATTTCAGCGCTTCCTCTTCAGTGCCGCTGAGCCAGGCCTGACGCGATGGCGCGCTCAGGACGCGGCGCTGGTCGGCATCCTGGCGCAAGCCATTCTGGTCCAGCTGCAGCCACAGATACGCGAGGCTGTCCGGCGAGCGGTTGTGATAGGTGATCTGTTCGCTGGCCGTGATTTCGCGGCGCGTTTCGTCCAAGGTGGCGCGGATAACGTAGTCGGCGCGCTGCTGCCAGTAGGCGTGGCCCGGCGCGCCTGAGGCGGTGCGATAGGCGTTGGGCGTGGGCAGCAATTCTTCCAGCTGGCGGAACTTGTCATCGAAAGGCGTGGCGGCGCACAGGACGGGCAAAGGAGCAAACAGGGTCAAACACAAGGCAAGCAAGCGGACAAGGACCGGCATGGCGCATTCCATCTGGGAGTCGTGGACAAACTGCATTCTAAGTCGAGTCTGTTTGCAAATCGATCATTGTTGTCGAAGTCCCACACACAAGGCCGCGCCCCGCCCCCGCGGCACTGGCGCCGACGCCGGCATTGGCGTATCATGCGCCTCGAACATTGGGGAGTAGTCGTCCTGCGGTCAGCCGCAGGAACCTGTATCAACATAATTGGCCCGCAGGCCATGGTGCAGGTGGTTGCAGAACTTGACGAGACCATTGATCCAGGGCGGCCGCATGGGCCGGAGTCGCCCGTGGGTCATTGGTTAATTCGTCCGGCCCGCGTACCTCTTGCAATCTCATGGAAGCTTTCCTCATCTCCACCGGCATCGTCGGTCTCGCTGAAATCGGCGACAAAACCCAACTCCTGGCCTTTTTGCTGGCCGCCAAATTCCGCAGGCCCCTGCCCATCGTGCTGGCGATCTTCGTCGCCACCATCGCCAATCACGCGTTCGCCGCCGCCGTGGGCGCCTGGATCACCAGCATGCTGGGACCCGACGTGCTGCGCTGGGTACTGGGCGTGTCATTCCTGGCGATGGCGGCCTGGACCCTGATTCCCGACAAGATCGATGAAGACGAGGCGAAGCTGGCCAAGTACGGCGTCTTCCTGACCACCCTGATCGCCTTCTTCATGGCCGAAATGGGAGATAAAACGCAGGTAGCCACGGTGGCGCTGGCGGCGCGCTACCACGACATTGTTTCCGTCGTGCTAGGCACCACCTTCGGCATGATGCTGGCCAACGTACCGGCCGTGTACCTGGGCGACAAGATCGCCAACCGCGTCCCGTTGCGCCTGGTGCATGGCATCGCGGCGCTGGTCTTTGCCATACTGGGCGTGGCAACCTTGCTGGGCGCGGGCGCGGCCTTGGGATTTTGAGGCATCACACTGACGCAGCCTCATATAATTTCCCATTTACAATATTAATGCTCATAATTACAATGGCAGCGACTTGAATACCGACGCGCTGGTCCCGATTGGCCAGCGCGCTTTCTTGAGGAATGTATGCATTTGAATGGAAAGATGGCGGCGCTGTGCCTGGCCGCCTACGCAAGCCAGGCCGGCGCCGCAGCCCCCCATACGCAACGCCAGGCAGCTGCCACGCACGCCGCACGCCCCACCGCGAACGAAGTCTCCACGCGCGACCTGCTGTTGCTGGGCGCCGGCCTGATCCTGCTGCTTGGCCGGCGCCGTCCGGAACACGACACGTGGCAAGACTAGACCAGCAGTAGCACCGCATACTCGCGGCCCTCGTCGCGCAGCGCGATGCTGTTGCCGCCCTGCGCGACGCCATCGAGCGACAGCCCCGCCGGCCGCCCCTGCGCACGCTCCACCGTGATGGCATAGCTGCTGGCGCCGAAGCGGTACTGCAGCTTGAAGCTGTCCCACTCGCCCGGCATGGCCGGCCGCAGGTGCAGCACATTCGCTTCGCGCGTCACGCCGAGCAGGGATTCGACGATCAGCCGGTACAGCCAACCCGACGATCCCGTGTACCAGCTCCAGCCTCCCCGTCCCACGTGCGGCGCCACGGCATACACGTCGGCCGTCACCACGTACGGTTCGACCTTGTAGCGCGCCACAGCCTGCGCGTCAACACCGTGGCGCACGGGATTGATCATGCGCAGCAGTTCCCACGCCTTCTCACTCTCTCCCATGCGGGCAAACGCCATTGCCGTCCAGATAGCTGCATGCGTGTACTGGCCACCATTCTCGCGCACGCCCGGCACATAGCCACGGATATAGCCGGGATTGAGGCTGGATTTGTCGAACGGCGGATCGAGCAGCTGGATCACTCCAGAGTCACGCCGAACCAGGCGCGCATCGACCTGGCGCATGGCGCCGGCGACACGCTCCTTGTTGGCCGCGCCCGACAGCACGCCCCAGCTTTGCGAAATCGAATCGATCTGGCATTCCTCGTTGGTGTGCGATCCCAATGGCGTGCCGTCGTCGAAGTAGGCACGTCGGTACCACTCGCCATCCCACGCGTGTTCCTCGACATTGGCCGCCAGCTTGGCGGCTTCGTCGCGGCAGAACTGGGCAAACGCCGCATCGCCGCGCAGCATGGCCACCTCGGCGAAGCGCTGCAGTACTTCGTACAGGAAGAAGGCCAGCCAGACGCTCTCGCCCTTGCCATGCTCACCCACCTTGTCCATGCCGTCATTCCAGTCGCACGAACCCATCAGGGGCAAGCCGTGCACGCCCAGGCGCAGGCCATGGCGGATAGCACGCACGCAGTGCTCGTACAGGTCGGCCGACTCGCCCGAACGCACGGGCAGGTCGTAATACGAATCCTCGTCAGGCTTGAGGGCGCGCCCCTCGATGAAGGGCGCCACTTCGGACAGCACATTGACGTCGCCCGTGGCGATCACATAGCGGCAAGCAGCCAGCGGCAGCCACAGGTAATCGTCGGAGCAGTGCGTGCGTACGCCCCGGTCCGATGGCGGATGCCACCAATGCTGTACGTCGCCTTCGACAAACTGGTGCGCCGCGCACAGCAGCAAATGGCCGCGCAACAGTTGCGGTGTCGTGTGGATCATGGCCATCGCATCTTGCAGCTGGTCGCGGAAACCATACGCGCCACCCGATTGGTAATAGCCGCTGCGCGCCCACAAACGGCAGGCAATGGTCTGGTACATCAGCCAGCCATTGGCGATCACATCCAGCGACGGATCGGGCGTTTCGATGCGCACGGCACTCAGGGTGCTCTCCCAGTGCGCGCGCACCGCGTCGAGGGCATTGCGCGCCGCATCCTTGCCCGCATGGCGCTGCACCATGGTACTGGCGTCGGCATTGCGGCGACCGCCCACGCCAAGGAGGAAGACAATTTCACGCTCCTGCCCCGGCTGCAGTTCAAACGGTACCTGGATCGCTGCGCACGGGTCCAGCCCAGTGCCCGCCTTGCCGGACAGGCGCACGCGCCGCAGCGCCGCCGGCTGCGCCAGACTGCCGTTGCGGCCGATGAATTCATTGCGGTCGCAAGTGATGGAGCGGATGCTGGCGTCAGTATTGAAAAAGCCGACACGACCGGAAAACTCCGTGTTGTAGTTATTGCGCGCAAACAGCGCGCCGCTGATGGTGTCGACTTCGGTGGCCACATGCATGCCGGACTTGGCGCGCAGGTCGGCAAGTACCCATTCCACATAGCCCGTGACGGAAAGGCGGCGCGGCACGCCGCTGTCGTTGCGCACCTTGATGACGGAGTATTTGACCGCCGCGTCCAGCGCCACATAGGTGCACAGTTCGGTGGCGATGCCGCCCTCGCTGTGTTCAAAAATGCTGTAGCCGAAGCCGTGACGTGTCACGTAGTCGCCGCTGCCGCGCGCCGGCAGGGCCGACGGCGACCAGAACTGGCCACTCTGCTCGTCGCGCACGTAAAACGCTTCGCCGGACAAGTCGGAAACGGGGTCGTTTTGCCATGGTGTCAAACGGAATTCATGCGCATTCTCGCTCCATGTATACGCCTGGCCGCCTTCGGACACCACCGTGCCAAATTGCGCATTGGCCAGCACGTTCGACCATGGCGCCGGCGTCTGTTTGCCTTCGCCAGTGGCAATCACGTATTCGCGCCCGTCGGGCGTGAAACCGCCCAGGCCATTTTCCAGGATCAACTCGCGCTTTGGTGCCTGGTGCGGCACGCCGCCATGTTCGCGGGCCGGATCCTGCAGCAGCGGCGGCATGCGCAGCACGGGGCTGGGAGGGCGCTTGACCTGCTCGGCCAGGGTACCGCGCAGGTCGCTGATGATGGCGCGCGCCACCGATTGCAGCAAGATGCGGTCTTCATTGGCGATCTGCTCGGCCTGGCGTACGAAGATGCCGCCCGGGCGGTCGATCGCCTGCGCATCGATGCCCGAGGCGATCAGGCCCATGATCTGGTCGTGCAGCAGCTGGCGGTAGCCCGACTGGTCCTCACACCAGATCACCAGGTCCACCACCAGCCCTTTCAGGCGCCAGTAGGCATGCGCCTGCACCATCTGGCGCGCCAGTTCGATATTGGCTACGTCGCGTATCTGCAACAGCACGATGGGCAGGTCACCCGAGATGGCATACGCCCACAGGCCGGACTGGCCGCGCTGGTTCTTGATCAGGATGCCCGCCTCGGCGCGCAAGGCCGCATTCGCATAGATCACGGCATTGGCAAGGCGCGCATACAGCTGCGCATCGGCTTCGCTGGCATTCAACTGGCGCAGCACTACCTGGCTGTGCGTCCAGGCCAGCTCGAACACGCGGTCAGCCAGGTGGCGATCCTGGTATTTATCGATCAGGTGCAATGCCGCATCGCGCTGCTCCACCATGCCGGTCACGCTGTCGACCGTCACTGCCTGGTCGGGTTCAAGCGTGATGACGTAACGGATGGCCACGATGGGGTCGAGCACGGAGCCGTGGCCGCCAGCCAGCGGGCCACTCTCCTGCAGTGCCTGCGGCAGTTGCGCCGTGTTGCCGCGGCCGATGAAACGCGCGCGGTCCGTCTCGAACGACACGGCATAGTGCTCGATATCGTGCACGGTCATCACGTGCAGCAGCCATGGCATCTGCTCGTCCTTCGAGCGGGGCCGACGCGTGCACAAAATCGCATTTTCATGCGCGAGGATTTCCGTCTGCACGAACAACTTGCTGAACGCGGGGTGGGCCGCATCGGCCGCCGCCGGCGCCATCACCACTTCGGCAAAGCTGGTGATTTCGATGCGCCGCTGGCGGTTCGAATTATTGCTGATGCGCGTACGCCGGATTTCGATGTCGTCCTCGGGCGAGACGACGATTTCCGTGTACAAGTCGAGACCATGGTCGGCACGGCGAAATTCCGCGCGTCCCTCGGAGAAAATCACTTCGTAATTCTTCGGCTCGGCCAAGGTCGGCTGGTAAGTGGTGGACCAGACGGCACCGTCGTCGAGGTCGCGCAAATAGCAGAAGTTGCCCCAGTTGTCGCGCGTGCTGTCCTCGCGCCAGCGCGTCACGGACAAGTCTTTCCAACGGCTATAGCTGCCGCCAGCATTGCTTACCATGACGTGGTAGCGGCCATTCGACAGCAACTGCGTTTCAGGCATGGCGCTGTTGGCCTGCGTGAGGATACGCATCGGCATGGCCTGCTCGGACGCGCCGCTGCGCAGCACCGCCAGTTCGGCCGTGTTCGAGGAAAACGCACCTGCCTGCGGCGTACGTTCCTGCAGCACCAGCAAGGCCGATTGCAGCAGCGGATCGGACTCAAAGCGGCGCTGCATGGGGCGGTCGTGCAAAAGGTAGCTGAGGGCCAGGAAACCCATGCCCTGATGATGCACCATGAAGGAGCGGATGACGGCGCTGCTCTGCCCGCGCGGCAGGCGCGCGGTGGTGAAGTCGATGGCTTCAAAAAACCCGTAGCGGCCCATGTAGCCGGCCGCCTGCATGCGCTGCAAGTTCTGGCACGACGCTTCCGGCTGCACCATCAGGCCCATCATGCTGGCGTACGGCGCCACCACCAGGTCGTCGCCCAGGCCCCGCTTCAGGCCCAGCCCCGGCACGCCAAAGGCGCGATACTGGTAATTCAGGCTGGCGTCGACCGTGTTGTAGCCGGATTCGGAAATCCCCCACGGCACATCGCGCTGGCGGCCATAATCGATCTGCGCCTCGATGACGGAGTGGTAAGTCTGGTCGAGCAGGGTATTCGGATAATTAGGCATCACCAGCAGCGGCATCAGGTACTCGAACATCGAGCCGCTCCATGACAGCAGCACGGGCTGGCCGGCCACCATGCATAGCTGGCGGCCCAGGGCAAACCAGTGCTCCTGCGGCAGCTGTCCCTGGGCGATGGCGATGAAGCTGGCCAGGCGTACTTCGGAGGCCAGCAAATCGTAGTAGCTGGGGTCGAGCCGCCGTTCGCTGACGTTGTAGCCGATGGCCAGCAGTTTTGTCGACGGGTTGTACAGGAACGCGTATTCGATCTGCGCGAAGTCGCGCGCCTGGCCCGCCGCGTGGGCGATGTCGCGCATGTGGCGACCCGCCTGCTCGCGGCCTTGCGCCAACAATGCCGCCAGCTCGGGCGGCGTACCTTCCGCCACGTCCAGTTTGGCCAGTTCGCGCAGGGTCGGCACGCGCAGCCACGCCGCATCAATGCCAGCCTGCGCCGCCCATGGCGCCAGTTGCAGCAATTCGGCCAGCGCCGCGCGGCACTGGCGCGCCAGCGCACCGCTCCACATGGACCGCTCGCCATCCTCGCTTTGCAGGGTCAGCGACAGCAGCGCGTCGGCTGCGCCATTCGCGGTACTCAGGTAGGCATGCCATTCGGCCAGGCTGGCTGGCGCGGCCGGCATTTGCAGCAGCGCCAGCGATGAGCGCACCTCCTGGCCTTCGCCTTCGGCGGCAATGAACTCCTGCAGTACCTGCGCCGTCGTGCGGATGCCATCGACGATCTGTGGCCCCATGATGGGGGCGTCGTACAGTTCCACCAGACCAGGCTGCAAGGTCAGCAGATGGCCGGCCAGGTTGCCGCTGTCGACCGTCGAGATGTACATCGGCTGCAGCGCCTTGAGTGTCTGCGTGTCGTACCAGTTGTAGAAATGCCCCTGAAAGCGTTCCAGTTCCCCCATGCTATGCAAGGTGGCGCGACTGCGCTCGATCAACTGGCCCATGGTGACATAGCCGAAGTCGTAGGCCGTCAGGTTGGCCAGCAGCGCCAGGCCGATATTCGTCGGCGAGGTGCGGTGCGCTACCACCAGGCTCGGATGCTCCTGCATGTTATCGGGCGGCAGCCAGTGATCATCGGGACCGACGAAAGTATCGAAATACGCCCAGGTCTTGCGCGCCACGCCATGCAGGAAGCGCCCCTGCTCGGCCGATAGGCGCGCCACGGCCCGTTCGATGGGGCGGCTGATCCACCAGGCGATGGCAGGTGCGGCCAGCCATAGCAGCAGCACCACGGCGGCGGCCGGCAACGCTTCCGCGCGCCAGTGCAGCAAGGCAGCAAAGGTGGCCAGCGCCAGCGCGGGCGAGCACCACATGGCGCGCCAACTGTCTCCCTGCGAGCCGGAAGCCGTATGCAGATTCGAGGCGCGCCAGTCAAGCAAATGTTTATGCGACACGCCCAGGCGCCACAGGGTGCGCGCGATGGCGTCCAGGCTGATCCACGCCTCGTAGGGCAGGAAGACGAGGGTCAGCATGGCATGCGAAAACTGCACGCCGCAGCGCCGCTCGAACGCGGCCAGATGCTGGCGCCAAAGGGTGTCGCGCGGCTTGCGCAACAGGTCGTACAGGGCCGAAAAGACGGGCGGCAGGAAGATAATGGCCAGCACCGCCGCGCTCCAGAAGGCCACATGGGGCAAGAAGCCCCACACCAGCAGCAGCGACAGCGTGGTGGCCGGCGCCACGACGCTGCGGCGCAGATTGTCGAACAGCTTCCAGCGCGACAGCATCGACAGGGGATTGCGTTCACGCTTGCCGGCGCGGCCAGGCACGCGGCCCAGCAGCCAGCCGATCAGCTGCCAATCGCCGCGTATCCAGCGCTGGCGGCGGCTGACATCGGCGTCGTAGCGGGCCGGATATTCCTCATACAGTTGCGAGTCGCTGAGCAGGCCGGCGCGCAGATAGCAGCCTTCGAGCAAATCGTGGCTGAGGATTTTGTTGTCGGGCAGGCGCTGGCCCAGCACCCGCTCGAACATGTCGAGGTCATAGATGCCCTTGCCGATGAAGGAGCCTTCGTAAAATACATCCTGGTACAGGTCGGAGACGGTGCGCGTGTAGGGATCGATGCCCGGTTCGCCACCGCACAGCAGCTCGTAGCGCGACGCATTCGCGCTGGGCAGCGCCACGGCCACGCGCGGCTGCAGGATGCCATAGCCGGCCACCACGCGCGTGCCCGCCGCGTCCAGCACGGGACGGTTCAACGGGTGCATCATGGTGGCGATGAATTCGCGTGCCGCGTCGCGCGGCAGCTGCGTATCGGTGTCGAGCGTGATCACGTATCTGATGGTGCGCAAGCCGCGCAATTCGCCTTCCACCAGCGAGAATTTGTCACGCGCGCCGCCGCGCAGAAAGGCGTGCAGGTCGGACAATTTTCCGCGCTTGCGCTCCTGCCCCATCCACGCATTCTGCTGCGAATTCCACAAGCGCGGACGGTGCAGCAGCAGAAATGGCCCTGCATGACCCAGCTCGTCGCGGTCGGCCGGCTCGCCATTGCCCTTGAACTCGGCGCCTTCCACGCGGTATTTATCGTTCAAGCCACGGATGGTCTCCTGCGCCTGGCGCAGCAAGGCTTCGTCGCCCGGCATCGTTTGCGCGGATGCATCGACAAAATCCGTCAGCAGGCAGAAACGCAGGTTCGGATCGCGGTTCGCCAGGTAGCGCACTTCCAGCGCCTCGCACAGGGCGGCCACGTTTTCCTCGCTGTAAATCAGGGTCGGCACCACGACGATGCCGCGCGCATCCGACGGAATGCCGGCCTGGTAATCCATGCGCGGCAGCGGATGCGGCGACGTCATCAGGGTCGCCAGCCAGTTCACCACGGCCACGGCCAGCTGGCTGCTGCCCAGCAGCGCCAGCGCGCCCAGCGCCGCCAATGGCCAGCCCTGCACGCCATGGCGCACGGCGCGTTCGAGCAGCAATGCGCTCGTCGCCAGGGTCAGGAACGAGATGGCACCCAGGTAGACGGCCAGCGGCGCGGCGCGCGCCGTATGCTGCAGCGCCTCGATGAACGGCAGCTTCGCGCCGGCCTGCTTTTCCAGCACCAGCACGCCGCGCCCGACCAGGTAAAAGCCAATGTGGCCACGGCGTGCGTCATTGCCGTTGCCGTGAGTATGTGCCAGTTGCACCACCATCTCGGCCACTTCCACTTCGCTGCGCGCGCTGCGCCTGGCGATACGCTCGATGGCGTGGCGATAGCTGTCGCGCGTGGCGAAATCCATCAAGCCATACGTGCCGGCCGGATCCAGGCGCAGGGTTTGCTCGACCACGCTCATGGTCTCGACGAATTCCTGCCAATCCATGGTGCCCAGAAAACGCAAGCTGCCGATGCTGTTGGCGATCGACACCTGGTCGGCCGCCTGCTGCCCGATCTCGGACTGGACCTGCTGCTCGAGGGTGAGGCCCGATTCGGCCAGCTTGTGCGTCAGCCACGACAGGGCCAGGGTCAGCGACGAGCTTTGTCCCTGCAGGCGGCGCGACAATTCGGCCACGAAGGCGCTGGTCATCGGCGGATTCGAACGGGCCATGTCGGCCACCAGCAGTATCAAGCCGCTGGGATTGCGCTCGGCGATGTCCGTCATCTGGTCGGCCCAGGTATTGGCCAGGTCGCGCTGCATGCGGTCGTCGGCCACGCGCACGGCGACGCGGCGCAGGTTTTCGATCAGGGCCAGGCGCAGCATGATGGGCACGGCCCACAATTCGCCCAGCGTGAGCGTTGCCACATCCTGGTAAGCCTCGATGAAATGGCACAGGTTTTCCAGGTCGACCCGGCCGTCGCCATGCGAAATGATTTCCAGTGCAATTTTATACACGCGCGGGCAGCCCGCGTCCACGCCCGACGTCAGGCGCGGCAGCTCCTTGCTGTAGTTCTTCGGCAGGTGGCGCCGCGTGGTGCGGATCTGCTCCTCGATCAGGTAGAAATTGTCCAGCAGCCACTCCGAGGCGGGCGTGACCTGGCGCCCGCTCTTGACGGTGGCCGTCAGTTCATTGATGGTGGCCGTGATCAGGGCCGCATTGTCAGCCAGGCGCGCCAATAGGCGGTCGCGGCCATGGTGCTTGCCCACCGCGTGGCCGGCGGCCACGTTCTTGCCGTGGGCGGCCATCTGCATGGCACTGAATAACTCCGAACGCAGGGGCAAGGCATCGTCGCGCGCGGCGTCGAAACTGTCCGGTACATGGGGATGGTCGCGGAAGCTTTCCTTGAATTTGGAAAGCCGTTCCTTGATTTGCTGCGTGACTACTGCGGTGTACTCTTTCAACTTGGCCTCGCTAGGTGCGCGCAGGCAATCAGCGGCCGCCATCACGCCGGCCGAGTCTGGAAGAAAACGATCGGACACTGGCGAAGACGGAAAGCGAAGCGCCGGAGCGTTGCGACGAATCTCAGGGTATAGGGAGATTTTCTGAACTTCATCGTAGGTCCGCCCAGCGCGCAAGACCGTGCGCTAGCGTACATAGCCGAGGCATTGGGGACGTGCAGGCAAAGAAATCAGCCAATGGCAGGGGAGAAAAATGCCGGCAGGAAAGGAAGGCGAGAAAATAAACTGAGACACCGTGCCAATAATGGCACGGTGCAACCTTCCAAAGGAGGAACTTCTGCCCCGTCAGGCCGCGATGGCTAGCGGGAGACGTGTCGCTTCCGCCATCGCCATGCCGCCGTTGAGTTGCCATGCCGCAGCATGGCCCAGGCGGCGCAGACAGGCCGCTGCGCGCGCGCTGCGGTTGCCGCTGCGGCAGAAAAAGATCAGGGGGCGCTGTGGCTGCTGCAGCCAGGCGGCCACCTGCCCTGCCAGGCGACTCAGCGGTACGCTGTGCACGGCACAGCCCTCGAACACCGTGCCGGCGCAGGCCGCATGTTCATATGCTTCGCGCACGTCGACGAGGATGGCGTCGGGATGCTGGCGCAGGAAACCGGGCAAAGCGGCCGCATCGAGCTGCCGGTCGGCAGCTGCCACGATGCCTTCCCGCACCGCGCGTACGGTGCTGCAGATGCCGCCGTCGTCGCGTGAGCCGCACAGTACGGTGTCTGGCGTCACCAGCGCCGCCTCCAGCAAGGGCGTCAGCGCGTCGGGCGCCAGATTGCCGATAAAGGCGAAGCGCTGCCCCAGCAAGTAAACATGCGTCTCACCGCACTCGATCTGGCGCAGGCGCTGCTGGCCCAGTGCCAGCCCACCGTCGATATCGACACGCCCCACTTGTTCAATGGCGAGTTCCTGCAGCAGCGACAGGCGCGCCACGCCGTGGTCGGCTGGAGCCGCCGTGTGCACGATGGCGCGCAAGGCCAGGTGCTGGCAGCGGATAAAAGCGGCCAGGCGCGGCACGAGTTCGGCGGCGGGATCAATGACGACACAACTGGCGCTGGCGGCGTCGCTGAGCAGCCAGGTGCATTGGCCGTCCACGCTCAGCTGGATCACCCCGTCCTGCGGCGATGGCGCCAGGGCCGACGGCAGCAGACAGCTGCTGCGCAGCGCCTCGCCGCAGCGTTCAATGCGCGCGCAGGCGGATGCGACGGTTGCCGCGTCAATCAGGGGGCCGAACGACAAACGGATGGCCGAGCTGGCACGCCATTGCGGCACATGCATCGCTTCCAGTACATAACTGGGCAGGGCCTTGGCGGCGGAACAGGCGCTGCCCGAGCTGACGCGCACGCGCGCCGCGTCGAACAGGTCCAGCAGCTCTTTCGAGGACAAGCCAGGCACGGAAAAATTGAGCGTCGTCGGCAGCGCCAAGTCAAACGGCATATTGAACACGATGCCGGGAAATGCATGCTCCAGGCTGGCCACCAGCTGCTCTCGAAAAGTAGCCAGTTCCGCGTGGCTGCGGAAAGTCTTGCCATCCTCCAGGGCGGCCAGCACGGCGCCCAAGGCAGCGATGCCGGCCATGTTCTCCGTGCCCGAGCGCAGGCCAGCTTCCTGGCCGCCGCCCATCATCAACGGTGTAAATGGCGCGCCGGCGCGCACGTACAGCATGCCGATACCCTTGGGCGCATACAGCTTGTGACCAGAGAACGGCGCGTAGTCGATGCGCGTGGCGGCCAGGTTCAATTTCAGCTTGCCCAGCGCCTGTACGCAATCGACCATCCAGTAGGCGTCCGCACCGCGGTCCTGCAGCAGCTGGGCGATGGCGGACAAATCGCTGATGACGCCCGTTTCATTGTTGGCTGCCATCGTGCACAGCATGGCCGTATCGCCGATCAGCGCATCGAGCGCCTGCAGATCGTGGCGTCCCTGCGCGTCGACAGGCAGCTTGCGCACTTCCAGGTTCAGGCCCAATAAACGGTTCCAGTGCGCCAGGCTTTCCGGCACGGCCTTGTGCTCGGTCGCGCCATACAGCAGCAGACTGCCGATGCGCTTGCCCGCATTGCGGCGTTCGCGCAGCGCGCACAGGGCCGACAGCACGGCCGTCTGAATGCCTTCGGTGGCGCCGCTATTAAACATCAAGCGGCCGTCACCCACGCCCAGCAAGCGGCTGGCGCGCTGGCGTACGCCATCCATCATGGCCTTGGCCTGCAAACCCGTGGCATGGGTGCTGCTGGGATTGCCATAGCCCTGCTCCATCGCTTGCCGGGCGGCGGCAACGGCGGCGGGCAGCACGCAGGTAGTGGCATTGCTGTCGAGGTAGATTTCTTTCATGATGGCAGTCTGAGTATTCTATGAAAAGGGCGCAGCTAAAAAGGACGCAGCGCAGGCGGCTGGAACGTATGAATAGTCTACCGGCATGCTCCCGTGAAGATATGCCAAAAGACACTGCAAACACGGTACTATGTAGCATGCTTATGCCATAAAAACCTGAAAAACAAAATGAATTCACCAAATACCCTGCTCGACAAATTCGACTGCGCCATCCTGGCCGCCCTGCAGCAGGACGGCACCCTGTCGATCGCCGCCCTCAGCGAGAAGATCGGCCTGTCCAGCACGCCCTGCTGGAAGCGCGTCAAGCGCCTGGAGGAAGAGGGCTATATCGAGAGCCGCGTGGCCATCGTCAACCGGCAAAAAGTGGGCTTGCCCGTCACGGTTTTCGTCAGCGTGCGCACGGGACAGCACGATGAAAAATGGCTGCGCCGCTTCGCCGCCGCCGTCATCGTCCTGCCCGAGGTACAGGAATTTCACCGCATGAGCGGTGACATCGACTACCTGCTGAAAGTCGTCACCACCGATATCAAGGGCTACGATACCTTCTATAAAAAACTCATCAAGGCCGTGCAACTGACGGGCGTGTCGTCCGCCTTTTCCATGGAGCAAATCAAGTGCAGCACGGAATTGCCACTGGAATTGATCGCCCACGGCTTACCTGCCTGAGGCGTTTTCCGGCCATGCCGGACAGACATGGAAAATCGCGTTGCCGCAATGCAACATAGATGAACGAAAAGCAGTAATGGTGCGGCGTGTCGCCAGGCCAGGCCGGTATACTGGCCGCCTGTCTGTCCCTGTCTGCCCATTGTGCAGGCCATCCTCCAAGGTCTCCCATGTCTCTGCTCCGCCGCCTCTCCATTCAGAAAAAACTCCTGTTCAGCATGGGCTTGTGCCTGCTGCTCTTCATGGCGATCTCATCTTTCCTCAGCGTGCGCATGAGCAGCGATTATGTGCGCGAGCGCGTCGTCGGCCAGGAACTGCCGGCCCAGGTAGGCGAGATCCGCAACGACGTGCTGCGCCAGATCAGCCAGCCCCTGTCCGTGGTACAGACCATGGCCAACGATGTTTATCTGCAAGACTGGGAAGACGCTGGCTTGCCCGACAGCGGCATCGCCACCTTTCAGCGCTACGCCGCGGTGGTCAAGGAAAAGAACAAGGCCGCCTCGATCAATTGGGCTTCCGCCAGCACGGGCAAATACTTCACCACGGAGGGCTTGCTGCGCACCCTGGACAAGAACCAGGCGGCGGACCAGTGGTTTTATGGCTTGCTGGCCGGCGACAAGGCTTATACGCTCGACATCGACAAGGCGGAGCATTCCAGCGACCTGATGCTGTACCTGAATGCGCGGGGCCAGACGGCGGGCGGCAAACAGATTGCGGCCGGCCTGGGCCTGTCCATCAATGCGCTGGCCGACACCATCCGCAGCTACAAGATCGGCCAGACAGGCCATGTCTACCTGGCGCGCACCAACGGCGTGTTGCTGGTGCACCGCGACACGGCCCTGGCCGACTGCAAGCATCCACTCAAGGATTTGCCTGGCTTTAGCGAGGCCCTGAGCAAGAGCCTCCTGACGGGCAATAAGTATGCGTACGCCACCTATGACGCGCCGACGGGACGCCAGTTCGTCGCCGCCTCCTTCGTGCCCGAGTTGAATTTATATGTAATGGCCGAAGTGCCGGAAGCGGAAGTGCTGGGCAATGTCACGCGGTCAGCCCTGATCGCCGCCCTGATCGCCGGACTGGTGGGTGGCGGTATCGCCCTGTGCATCATTTATGTCATCAGCCGCGCCATCGCCGCCCCCGTCGCACGGGCGGCCGACATGCTCAGCGAAATTGCCAGCGGAAACGGCGACCTGAGCCGCCGCATGCCCGTCGAATCGGAAGACGAGGTCGGCGCGCTGGCCGCTGCCTTCAACCGTTTCGTCGCATCGCTGAACGTGACGATACGCGAAGTTCGCGACAGTACCGGATCCATTGCCAGCGCATCGAGCCAGATCGCCTCGGGCAACCTGGACCTGTCGGCCCGTACGGAAGCCCAGGCATCGAGCCTGGAAGAGACGGCGGCGGCCATGGAAGAGCTGACGTCGACCGTGAAACAGAACGCGGATAATGCGCGCCAGGCGAACCAGCTGGTGGTGTCGGCCTCGAGCCACGCTGTCAAGGGTGGCGAGGTGGTGGGCCAGGTGGTGCAGACGATGGGCGCGATTACGGAAAGTTCGCGCAAGATCGCGGACATTATCGGCGTGATTGACGGCATTGCCTTTCAAACCAATATCCTTGCCCTGAACGCTGCAGTCGAGGCGGCGCGCGCGGGCGAACAGGGCCGCGGCTTTGCCGTGGTGGCGACAGAAGTGCGCAACCTGGCGCAACGCTCGGCAGCGGCGGCCAAGGAAATCAAGGACTTGATCGTCGACTCGGGCAGCAAGGTGGAGGCGGGTAGCAAACTGGTCGACTCCGCCGGCGCCACCATGCAGGACATCGTCGTGTCGGTCCAGAGGGTTGCCGACCTGATGGGCGAGATCGCTTCAGCCAGCCAGGAGCAAAGCCAGGGCATCGCGCAAGTCAATGCCACCGTCACGCAAATGGATGACGCGACCCAGCAAAACGCGGCCCTGGTGGAAGAAGCAGCAGCGGCAGCCCAATCCTTGCAAGATCAGGCTGGCAAGCTGGCACAGGTGGTCAGCGTCTTCAAACTGGAGGAAACGGGGCATGCAGCGCCGCCGCAGCAACCGGCCCGCAAGCCCACGCTGGCCAAGCCGTCCCGCCCGGCGATGGTCAAAGCAGCGATCCCCGCCGCGCGCCCGAAAGCGCCGGCCAGCGATGCGTGGGAAGAGTTTTAAAGGCGATTAAATCGCCGGTGCTTTCACGCTCGCCGCTTGCTTGAAGAAGTCATAAATACCGCTCTCGCTCATGCGGCGCGCATTCGCCAGTTCGCCTCCCTTGGTGGCGTACAGCACCTGGTTGTTGTCGCTCGAGACCAGCACGGCAGCCGGGATGCCTTTTTTGAGCGGATTGCCATAGGCTTGCGCCACATCGAGGTTATGGTCAAAGTTGCCCACGTCGACCTTGACGACCTTGAACTGCTGTTGCATCAACTCGGCGTTCTTGCCCTCCTTCAGGGCCTTGTCCAGCGCGCGGCAATCCTCGCACCAGTTGGCGCCAAAGATCAGCAGTACGGGCACACGAGCCGCCTTGGCCTCGGCCAGCGCGCGGGCCACGTCGGCCTTGGCGTCGGCCGCCGCGTTATACGGCAAATGCGGCGTGGCGACAGGGTTGCCCGGTGTCGGGGCGGCGGCAACAGCGGTGCCGGCAAGCAGCAGGCTGGCAAGAAGAAGGGAAAAGCGCATGCAGGGCTCCTGGGAGAAATCGTGGGGCCAGCTGGACAGCTGCCAGCGGGCGTGATTGTCTAGAATATGCCTGCTTGTGGGAAATATCCACCATTTAATTGCACTGTGCTTATGCGGAAAACGTATAAGCACGTATAAGCGCCACCAAGGAGAAGCCGCTTGCACATGCCAGATACCCTGCCCCCAACGCTGTCCGGCGCCGCGCACATGCTGCGCAGCGCCTATCCCGGCGGCATGCCCGATACGGCGTATTTCGCCGTGCTGGCCTTGCTGTATGAACACTTTTCCGACCGCAACCTGGTCGAGCTGATGGCAGCCGTTACGGGCAAGGATGCGGCGACGATCCTCAATGACATCTATGCCTGCGTCAGCAGCAAACCGGAGCCCTCCGCCATCGAGGCCACCAGGCACTTGCTGGAGCGGCACGGCTTGCAAGCGGTCTGCGCCGAGGACTAGGCTCCGCCGGCAGCGAAATGGAACGCATGGGATAATACAGGGCTCACACTGAGCAACGCGGCCCGAACGCGCCCTCCCACATGACGACTTCTTTTCTGGCACGCTGGCTGCCGCAACCGAACAATGGCAGTCGCCGCGAACAAGTGCGCGCCTGCGCGGGCTCCATCTGCGGTTTGCTGCTGACAGGACTCATCTGCCACTTCCTGCTGGCGCCCGATAGCGCCAGCGTCTACCTGATCGCACCCATGGGCGCCTCGGCCGTGCTGCTGTTCTGCTTGCCAGCCAGCCCGCTGGCGCAACCGTGGTCCGTGGTGGGCGGCAATGTCGTCTCCGGCCTGGTGGGCATGGCTTGCGTCAAATGGCTGGGGCCCAGCGTGGGCGTGGCGGCGCTGGCGGCCTGCCTGGCCATCGGCGCCATGTTTGCCCTGCGCTGTTTGCATCCGCCGGGCGGCGCCGTGGCCCTGACCACCGTGGTCGGCGGCGCCAGCGTGCATGCGGCCGGCTTCGAATTCGTCTTCATCACCGTGCTGTTCAACTCAGCCGTGCTGGTCGCCTGCGCCGTGCTGTACAACAACCTGACGGGACGCCGCTACCCGCACACCCAGCAACTGGCCGCACCGCATCCGCACGCCACGAAGGATGACATCCCCAGCACCCGCCTGGGATTTTCGCCGGATGACCTCGATGCCGTCTTGCGCCAGCACAGCGAAGTGCTCGACATCAGCCGCGACGATTTGCAGGCGATCTTCCTGCAAACGGAAATGCGTGCCTACCAGCGCCGCTTCGGCGTCGTCACCTGCGCCGACATCATGTCGAAGGACGTGCTCAGCGTGGAATTCGGCACGCCGCTCGATGTTGCCTGGCGCACCATGCGCGAACACGACGTGGGCGCCCTGCCCGTCGTCAACCGGGCGCGCCGGGTCATCGGCATCATCACGCAGACGGATTTTCTGCGCCATGGCGGACTCGACGATTATCAAGGCATGCGCCAGCGCCTGCGCAGCCTGCTGCAGCGCAGCGGCTTTTCCCACAGCGACAAGCCCGAAGTGGTGGGCCAGTTGATGACGCCGTCGCCACACACGGCCCGCCGGGGCACGCCCATCATGGATCTCGTGCCCCTGATGGCAGACGCCGGCTATCACCATATTCCCATCCTTGACGATGAAGAGCGCCTGGCTGGCATCATCAGCCAGTCCGATCTGATGGCGGCCTTATATGAAAGCCGCTTCGCCGAGGCGGCCGCATGACGCCATTCCAGGCACTGCTGACCGGCCCCGATGGCGGCGCCACCGGCGCGATTGTCAACGCGCATTTTTTCGGCGCGCAACTGGCCATCGATGCACCCGGCTCCGCCGTCGATGTGGCGCAACTGCTTGTCAGCGTGGGCGGTATCGATGGACCCGAACTGTTCCTGAACTGGCTCGATGCACAAGGCCGGCAGGCGTCGCTCAAGCCGTTGACAGCGAGCGATATCGCCATCGTCCTGAAGGAAGCGCCGCCCGCGCTGCAGCCGCAACTGCAGCGCCTGTGGGGGGAGCGCCAGCGCAACCGGCGGCAAGTGTCGGGCTGGCTGGCCGGTTTGACGGGTACAGCCGTCATCGCCTCTGCCCTGCTGTGGTGGCAAGGCGGCCATGCCGTCGGCGCACTGGCGCGATTGATTCCCCTGTCGGTGGAAAAACAGCTGGGCGAACTGGCCCTGGCGCACGTGCGCGCGCAGGGCGGCATCAGCGAGCACGGCGCGGCACAGCAAACGGTGCAGGACATCGGCCGCACGCTGACGGCCGGTTCGCGCTACCAATACCGCTGGCTGGTCAAGCAGGACGACACCGTGAACGCCTTTGCCATGCCAGGCGGCATCATCGTCGTGCATACGGGCTTGCTACGCCAGGCGGGCGCCCCGGGTGAGCTGGCCGGCGTGCTGGCGCATGAAGTGCAGCATGTGGAACAGCGCCATTCGCTGCGGCAAATGATCAGCAGCCTGGGCTGGGGCGCACTGGTAGGCGTGACCATCGGCGACATCAGCGCCGTGGCCTCCATGCTGGCGCACCAGGCCGGCACCCTGTATTTCAGCCGCGACATGGAAGAGGAAGCGGACCGGCTGGGTTTGCTTGCCTTGCAGCGCGCGCAGATCCGTCCCGATGGCATGCTGCGCTTTTTCCAGAAGCTTGATGACAAGGACAAGGGGGCGACGCCGGGCTGGATTTCCTCGCACCCGCAAACGGCGGCGCGCGCCCAGCAGATCGAGAGCCTGATCGCCAGCAAGCCCTGCCCCGCCTGCGTCCCATTGGCGAGCAAGCACTGGCAGGCCATGAAAGCGGCCCTGCCGCCTACGGCGAAATAGCAACATTCCCTCACGACAATTTATCCAAACGCACTGGGCAATGGCGTATGCTTACGCCCCGGCTGTTCCTTCGCGAGCGGCCACCCCGACCTCGCTACGCCCCCGTTCATTCCTCTCCTTACAAAGGACATCGCGCATGAAGCATCGTTTTGCCGCCGGCACCCTCGGCACCCTGGCCATCTCCCTGTTACTCGCCCACGCGCCCATGGCGCAAGCGGCCCAGCCCGCAACCAAGACCGTGGCCGTCAGTGCGCCACAAGCGAAGCATCAGCTGCAAGTGCTGGCCGACAAATACTACGATGCGCAGGCCCGTTTCGAGCCGATCAATGCCACCGAGAGCGGCGACAACCGTTTTGACGACCAGCTCGGTTCAGCCATCGTGCCCACCGCGCGCGCAAAACAGTTCGCCCTGTACCGCCAGTACCAGAAGACCCTGCGCGCCATCGCCCGTGCACAGCTGTCGCGCCAGGACCAGATCAACTACGATATCCTCGACTATGAACTGGCCACGGCGCTGAGCTTCGAACGCTTCCCCGAATACCTGCTGCCACTGAACCAGATGGACAGCATGCCCGTCACCCTGGCCAATTATGCGGGCGGCGAGGCATCGCAGCCTTTGACCACGGTCAAGGAGTATGACGCTTACCTGAGCCGTATCGGCCAATTGCCGGGCTGGATAGACCAGGCCATCGCCAACATGAAAGTCGGCATGCAAAAGGGCATCGTGCTGCCGAAGGCGCTGACGGAATCGGCCTTGCCGCAATTCAAGAAACTCGTCAGCGCCACGCCGCAGGACAGCGTTTATTACACGCCCATCAAGAACTTGCCGGCCAGCTTTTCCGATGCGGACAAGGCGCGCCTGACACAAAGCTACACCAGCATCATCGAGGCCAAGCTGATGCCTGCGCTGCAGCGACTGTCCACCTTCATGGAACGCGACTACCTGCCTGCCGGCCGCACGAGCAGCGGCTGGAGCGCCCTGCCCGATGGCGCTGCCTGGTACCAGGCGCGCGTGGCCAGCAGCACCACCACGGATTTGAAACCGGAGCAGATCCACGCCATCGGCTTGAAGGAAGTGGCGCGCATCCAGGAACAATATGCGATCGTGGGCCCGAAGATGGGCTACAACGGTCCGGCTGCCGGCTTGCCCGTGTGGGTGTCGGAACAGGCGAAATACCGCCCGTTCAAGACGGAACAGGAAGTGCTGGACGTCTACCGCAAACTGAACGTGCTGCTCGACAGCAAATTGCCCGCCCTGTTCACCCTGGTGCCGAAAGCGCCGCTGGACTTGCGCCTGGAACCTGAACTGAGCCGCGACACGGCCGCCGACCACTACACGGCGCCCGCCGCCGACGGCTCGCGCCCCGGCGTATTCTGGTCCGTCGTCACGGATCCCACACTGTATGGCGACACGGGCATGACCACCTTGTTCCTGCACGAAGGCAAGCCCGGCCACCATTTCCACCTGGCGCTGGTGCAAGAGATGGACTTGCCGAACTTCCGCCGTTTCGGCGGCAACAATGCCTTCACGGAAGGCTGGGCCCTGTATGCGGAAACCCTGGGCAAGGAAATGGGCCTGTTCGACGATCCGGCCCAGTATTTCGGCCACTTGAACGACGAGATGCTGCGCGCCGTGCGCCTGGTGGTCGACACGGGCTTGCACACCAAGGGGTGGACGCGCGAGCAAACGATCAAGTACATGCGCGACACCCTCGGCTATGACGCCGTAGCGAAAAGCGAAACGGAACGCTACATGGCATGGCCAGGCCAGGCCCTGGGCTACAAGATCGGCTCGCTGAAAATTGTCGAACTGCGCCAGCGCGCGCAACAGGCGCTGGGCGACAAGTTCAGCCTGCCGAAGTTCCATGAAGTGGTGCTCGGCGACGGCACCCTTCCCCTGAAGCTGCTGGAAGCCAAGGTCGACCGGTGGATCGCGCAGCAGAAGTAAAACGCAGCGCCTGAAATCAAAACGGCAGCACCTCGATGGCGCTGCCGTTTTTTTTCGCCGCTGGCGTTTTCAGCTACACCAGCAGCGCCGCACTCATCGAGCGCACTTCCTCGGCCGATTCGGCCAGGATGCTTTGCAGGGTCTCGTTATCGATAATGAAATCGATGACGGAATCGGAAGGCGTGAGCATTTCCACGTAGGTCACCTGCAAGGGCGACGGCACGGGCGACAGTTGCTTGGCCAACAATAAGGTGTCGAGCAGGGAGTCGGGCGGGATGGACAGCAAGCCATCGCGCAAGCCTTCGATGGCGACACTCACGGCCAGCGGGATCAGCAGCTTCTTCATGACTTCGCGGGAAATGATTTCTTCGGCGGACTCCATCCAGTGATTCACATCGTCGTCGAGCAGACCGGGAAATTCATCGGCACGCGACAACAAATAAAAACCGCCCACCTCATGCACAATACCGGCGAACAGGGCCGTGTCGACATCAACGTGCGTCACGCGGCGGGCAAGCACATGCGCCAGCGCCGCCACGTGCGCCGTGTGCTCCCACAACTGGTTCGCCTTCTGGCGCAGCACGGGGTCGATGATCTTGCTGCCGAACTGGCGCACCACCATGGCCACCACCAGCGCATACAGATTGCGGTAACCCATGCGCATGACGGCGGCGCGCACGCTGGTCACGGGCGCCGCATCGCCGCGGCTGTACACGGCCGAGTTGGCCAGCGCCACCGTGCGCGCGGCCAGCAAGGGCTCGCCCAATACCAGCTTGATCGCATGGTCGATATGGCAGTCCGGTTCAGCCAGGGCCAATTGCAATTGCAATGCGGAATTAACACTTGTGGGAAACGTCAATTCTCCGCGCACCGCCTGGGAAACAATTAAACCGAAAGCCTGTAGTTTATTCATCATACGATTAATCCGCCTCAGATGTTTTTCCAGCCAACAATTTCATGCATCAGAAATTGAATGCCAGGCCCGGCCTTTAGAATAAAGATGGGATGTCATTCGCTTGCAAGGAAGCGTCCGGCAATGCCAGCGCCTGCAATAGTGATTCATCGCCAATGACAAACAACTTCGGCTGCTGCAATACCTGCAACAGAAATGGCTGACCTTCACGCAGACGTCGGCGATAATCGGCCAGCGTATATAAGTTGGGATTGATTTTACGCCTTAAGGTTCGCTCGGCCGGGGCCAATCCCGTCAACAGGTCGCCATAATTGGCTTCTTCGCCCACCAGCAGCAAGTCGATGGCGCTACCGGGCATGTCCTGTCCCTTCGCTGTGGCACCCGACACGAATGCCAGGTGCAACTGGGCACGCAAAGGTTCCAGGGTCCCGCTGAGCACGCCAACGATGCCGAAGGTTTTCTGGACCAGCCCGCTCAACTCGGGATACACGAGGCTTTCCTTGTTGGGCCAGAAACGCCGCACATTGCCGATCCGCTCCGAAGTGATCAGGCCAGATTCATGCAGACGCCGCAGTTCACGCTGCGCAGACGCACTGCCTAGGCCCGTCAGACGCATGATCTCGTTCAAATGAAAACCTTCATTCACGCGAACAAAGAGCAAGCCCAGCAATTTTTGCTGGGCGGGAGTGAACAGGGCTTGGGCAATCATGCGCCAAATCTTAGCATGAATGAACTGAAAACTGGCGCGACGAGGGCAATAGGGCGTGACGCCACAACAACGCGGCATGCGCCGTCACCAGCAATTGGGCGGGCCCATGCGCAGCAACGTGGGGATGGCACAGCAATGGGTGACAAGGTCAGCGACCACATCTCTTTGTGAGCGCTCACTTCAGATACGCGGGCACAGCGGGCCGATATAGCAAACCGTGCCTGCGCCATTCTGGCGCCAACCGCATCACCGGATTTAGTCCATCAATTCAGGCATGCCAGATGCAATAGTAACTTGGCCATATTTATTCAAAAAGCCAAACAGCATGCATACCGGTAGATAGATTTTATTCACAATCTCAGCCACTAATAACTACATGACTTTCATTGCATCAGGCACTTTCCATTTACCCATACTAGCCATATTTTAATGCAGCATATAAATGACGCTTTACCATCTATCAATGCACCACCATGACTTGCCGCGTACCACGCTATTCCTGCACATATCTTGCTTAATCGTTCAGATATAAAAAAACGGCACCCGAAGGTGCCGTTCTTGTCAGCTGACCGCGTAAATTACGCTTCGTCGCCGTGGTGTTGCTGGCTTTCGATGCCTAGCAGCTCTTCGGTGGTTTCACTGGCCAGGGTGGCTTTATCGGCCAGCAGCGGGGCTTGAAACTCCGCCACTTCCCTCGCCGCCTTCTCCTTGCGTGTGCGGTGGAAAGGCGCCGTAAGGCATAAAAAAAACGGCACCCGAAGGTGCCGTTCTTGTCAGCTGACCGCGTAAATTACGCTTCGTCGCCGTGGTGTTGCTGGCTTTCGATGCCTAGCAGCTCTTCGGTGGTTTCACTGGCCAG
>NZ_JBNYXX010000008.1:0-12725 GCF_051380905.1 Janthinobacterium darwini | reverse complement strand
CAGCGGGGCTTGAAACTCCGCCACTTCCCTCGCCGCCTTCTCCTTGCGTGTGCGGTGGAAAGGCGCCGTAAGGCATAAAAAAAACGGCACCCGAAGGTGCCGTTCTTGTCAGCTGACAGCGTAAATTACGCTTCGTCGCCGTGGTGTTGCTGGCTTTCGATATCTTGCAGCGCTTCGGCAGCTTCGCCAGCCATCGAGGCTTTCTCGGCCAGCAGCAGTGCTTGACGCTCTTCCACTTCCCACGCTTCTTTCTCTTTGCGTGCGCGGTGGAAGGCCAGGCCCGTACCGCCAGGAATCAGACGGCCGACGATGACGTTCTCTTTCAGGCCGCGCAGACCATCGCGCTTGCCCATGATCGCCGCTTCGGTCAGCACGCGGGTGGTTTCCTGGAACGATGCGGCCGAGATGAACGAATCGGTCGACAGCGATGCCTTGGTAATACCCAACAAGACGTTTTCGTAGGTCGCTGGAATCTTGTTCTCAACAGCCATGCGATCGTTCTCGTCCAGCAGTTCCGAACGCTCTACCTGCTCGCCAACGATGTAGTTGGTGTCGCCGGCATTGACGATCTGAACACGGCGCAGCATCTGACGCACGATCACTTCGATGTGCTTGTCATTGATCTTCACGCCTTGCAGACGGTACACGTCTTGCACTTCGTCAACGATGTAACGTGCCAGTGCTTCGATACCCAGCAGGCGCAGGATGTCTTGCGGATCGGCAGGGCCGTCCACGATCATCTCGCCCTTGTTCACGACTTGGCCGTCATGCACCAGCACTTGTTTGTCCTTGGTAATCAAGAACTCATGCTTGTTGCCGTCCATGTCCGTGATTTCCAGACGCTGCTTGCCCTTGGTTTCTTTACCGAACGCAACGGTACCCGTGACTTCCGCCAGCATACCGGCATCTTTCGGCGAGCGCGCTTCGAACAGTTCCGCAACGCGTGGCAGACCACCGGTAATATCGCGCGTTTTTTGCGATTCGGTAGGAATACGTGCCAGCACTTCACCAACCGATACCTGTTGACCGTCTTTCACCATAATCAGCGCGCCGACCTGGAAGCCGATCGCCACCGAGTGTTCGGTGCCGGCGATCTTGACTTCTTCGTTCGCGTCGTTGATCAGCTTGACTTGCGGACGCAACGTTTTCGTCAGCGAACCGCGACGTTTCGCATCGATCGCCACCAGGGTGGACAGACCGGTCACTTCGTCGACCTGACGGGCGACGGTGACGCCTTCTTCGACGTTCTCGAAACGCACTTGACCGGCGTATTCGGTAATGATCGGACGGGTCAGCGGATCCCACGTTGCCAGGGCCGTACCGGCCTTGATGACCATGCCGTCCTTGACGATCAGGGTCGCACCGTACGGTACTTTATGACGCTCACGCTCACGGCCATGGTCGTCGGTGATCAGCACTTCGCCGGAACGGGAAATGACGATTTGCGCGCCCTTGCCGTTCGTCACGTAACGCATGGTTGCCGTGAAGCGGATGGTACCGTTCGACTTGGCTTCCACCGACGATGCCACTGCTGCACGCGAAGCCGCACCACCAATGTGGAACGTACGCATGGTCAGCTGGGTACCCGGCTCACCAATCGACTGCGCTGCCACCACACCGACGGCTTCGCCGGCGTTAACCAGCATGCCGCGGCCCAGGTCGCGGCCATAGCACTTGGCGCACAGGCCGAAACGCGTGTCGCAAGTCAGTGGCGTGCGGACCTTGACTTCATCGATGGACAGACGCTCGATCTCTTCGACCATGTCTTCGTCCATCAGGGTGCCGGCTTCGTACAGCGTTTCCTGGGTTTCAGGATTGACGACGTCATGCACCACCACGCGGCCGAGGATACGGTCACGCAACGGTTCGATGACTTCACCACCTTCGACCAGTGCCTTCATGACGGCGCCGTTCATGGTGCCGCAATCGTCCTCGATCACCACCAGATCTTGCGTCACGTCAACCAGACGACGCGTCAGGTAACCGGAGTTAGCCGTTTTCAGCGCCGTATCGGCCAGACCTTTACGAGCGCCGTGGGTCGAAATGAAGTACTGCAAAACGTTCAGACCTTCGCGGAAGTTCGCGGTAATCGGCGTTTCGATAATCGAGCCGTCCGGTTTGGCCATCAGACCACGCATACCGGCCAACTGGCGAATCTGGGCTGCGGAACCGCGCGCGCCGGAGTCGGCCATCATGTAAATGGCGTTGAACGATTCTTGCGTCGACTTGGTGCCGTCGCGGCGGATCACGTCTTCGACTTTGAGCTGGTCCATCATGGCCTTGCCGACTTCATCCGAGGTTTTGCCCCAGATATCGACTACCTTGTTGTAACGCTCGCCGGCGGTCACGAGACCCGAGGCGTATTGCTGTTCGATCTGCTTGACTTCCGATTCGGCCGTCGCGATCAGGGTAACTTTTTGAGGCGGTACCAGCATGTCGTCGACGCAGATCGAGATACCGGCGCGTGTCGCCAGGCGGAAACCCGATTGCATCAGTTTGTCTGCGAACACCACCGTGGCGCGCAGGCCGCACTTGCGGAACGACGTGTTGATCAGCTTGGAAATTTCTTTCTTTTTCAGCGCGCGGTTCAGGACGGAGAACGGCAAGCCTTTAGGCAGAATTTCCGACAGGATCGCACGGCCGATCGTCGTTTCGTAGCGGGTAACCGTTTTCTCGAACTCGCCCGTTTCGGCGTTTTTCGGGTATTCGGTAATACGCACGGTAACGCGGGTCGTCAGTTCGACTTCCTTGTTGTCGTAGGCGCGGATCACTTCCGAAACGTCAGGGAACATCATCCCTTCGTTCTTCGCATTGATCGCTTCGCGGGTCGCGTAGTACAGACCCAGCACGATATCCTGCGACGGCACGATCGACGGTTCGCCGTTCGATGGGAACAGGATGTTGTTCGATGCCAGCATCAGGGTGCGTGCTTCCATCTGCGCTTCGATCGACAGAGGAACGTGGACCGCCATTTGGTCACCGTCAAAGTCGGCATTGAATGCCGCGCAGACGAGTGGGTGCAACTGGATGGCCTTGCCTTCAATCAGGACTGGCTCGAACGCCTGGATACCCAGACGATGCAGCGTAGGTGCGCGGTTCAACATGATCGGATGTTCGCGAATCACGTCTTCCAGGATGTCCCACACGACCGGCTCCTGGATCTCGACCAGCTTTTTCGCTGCCTTGATCGTGGTCGCCAGACCCATCAGTTCCAGTTTATTGAAAATGAATGGCTTGAACAGTTCCAGCGCCATCAGTTTCGGCAAGCCGCACTGATGCAGTTTCAATTGCGGGCCCACGACGATGACCGAACGACCGGAGTAATCGACGCGTTTGCCCAGCAAGTTTTGACGGAAACGGCCGCCCTTGCCTTTGATCATCTCTGCCAGCGATTTCAGCGGACGCTTGTTGGCGCCGGTCATCGCTTTGCCGCGACGGCCATTGTCCAGCAGCGAATCGACTGCTTCTTGCAGCATGCGCTTTTCGTTGCGCGTGATGATCTCTGGAGCGCGCAGCTCCATCAGGCGTTTCAGACGGTTGTTACGGTTGATGACGCGGCGATACAGATCGTTCAGATCCGAGGTCGCGAAACGGCCACCATCCAGCGGTACCAGCGGACGCAGTTCCGGCGGCAGCACTGGCAGCACTTCCATGATCATCCAGTCAGGCTTGATGCCCGAACGTTGGAACGCTTCCAGCACTTTCAGGCGCTTCGCGTATTTCTTGATCTTGGCTTCGGATTTCGATTCCTTCAGTTCCACGCGCAGGGTTTCGGCATCGCGGTGGATGTCGATCGAGCGCAGCAGTTCACGGATACCTTCGGCGCCCATGAAGGCGGTGAAGTCGTCGCCGTACTCTTCGTACTTGGCGGCGTAGTCGTCTTCCGACATGATCTGGCACTTCTTCAGCGGGGTCATGCCCGGATCGGTCACGACGTATGCTTCAAAGTACAGCACGCGTTCGATGTCCCGCAGGGTCATGTCCAGGACCATGCCCAGACGCGACGGCAGCGACTTCAGGAACCAGATGTGCGCGGTAGGCGAGGCCAGTTCGATGTGGCCCATGCGCTCGCGGCGCACCTTGGCCAGCGTGACTTCGACGCCGCACTTTTCGCAGATCACGCCGCGGTGTTTCAGGCGCTTGTACTTGCCGCACAGGCATTCGTAATCCTTGATCGGGCCAAAGATCTTGGCGCAGAACAGGCCATCGCGCTCAGGCTTGAAGGTACGGTAGTTGATGGTTTCCGGCTTCTTGACTTCGCCGTAGGACCACGAACGGATTTTCTCAGGCGAAGCGAGACCGATCTTGATTGCATCGAAGGTCTCGTTGGTCTGTACTTGCTTGAATAGATCGAGCAGTGCTTTCATGTATCACTCCAGAGGTGATTAAATTTCTATATTCCTGAGACTACATTGCCCGGCGTGGTTTCCCAGCCGGGCTTTGTGTTTCCCAAACCAAATGACAGGTGGCTGTCTTTTAGTTGCGTTCGAGGTCGATATCGATACCCAGCGAACGGATTTCCTTGACCAGCACGTTGAACGATTCCGGCATGCCGGCGTCGATCACGTGATCGCCCTTGACCAGGTTCTCGTACACTTTGGTACGGCCATTCACGTCATCGGACTTGACGGTCAACATCTCTTGCAAGACATACGACGCGCCATACGCTTCCAGTGCCCAGACTTCCATCTCACCGAAACGCTGACCACCGAACTGGGCTTTACCACCCAGCGGCTGTTGCGTCACCAGCGAGTAAGGACCGGTCGAACGTGCATGCATCTTGTCATCAACCAAGTGATGCAGTTTCAGCATGTGCATGACGCCGACAGTGACCTTGCGCTCGAATGCTTCACCGGTGCGACCGTCATACATGGTCACCTGGTTCTTCGACGGGGTCATGCCCAGGTTCTTGGCGATGTCGTCCGGATACGCCAGGTCCAGCATGCGGCGGATCTCTTCTTCGTTCGCGCCGTCAAACACTGGCGTGGCGAATGGCACACCTTTTTTCAGATTCTCGGCCAGTTTCATGATCTCTTCATCATCAAACTTGTCCAGATCTTCCGCGCGGCCATTCTCGTTGTAGATCGTCGTCAGGTACTTGCGCACTTGCTCGACCTTGGTTTGCGCCTTCAGCATTTCGCCGATGCGGATACCCAGACCCTTGGCAGCCCAGCCCAAGTGAGTCTCGAGAATCTGACCAACGTTCATCCGCGAAGGAACGCCCAGCGGGTTCAGCACAACGTCGGCTGGCGTGCCGTCGGCCATGTATGGCATATCTTCCACAGGAACAATACGGGAAACCACACCCTTGTTACCGTGGCGACCGGCCATCTTGTCGCCCGACTGCAGGCGGCGTTTCACGGCCAGGTACACCTTGACCATTTTTTGCACGCCTGGTTGCAGCTCATCGCCTTGCGTCAGTTTCTTGCGCTTCTCTTCGAAGGCCAGATCGAACTGGTGACGCTTCTCGTTGATCGATTCCTTGATCGCTTCCAGCGCTACCGCTGCATCGTCGTCCGCAGGGCGGATGTCGAACCAGTGGTATTTGTCCAGATCGGCCAGGTATTCCTTGGTGATCTTGGCGCCTTTGGCCAGCTTTTTAGGACCGCCGTTGACAACTTTGCCGATCAGCATTTTTTCCAGACGCTGGAAGGCATCGCCTTCAACGATACGCATCTGGTCGTTCAAATCCAGACGGAAACGTTTCAGTTCGTCATCGATAATTTGCTGGGCACGCTTGTCGCGCACGATGCCTTCACGGGTGAAGACCTGGACGTCGATCACGGTACCGATCATGCCCGAAGGCACGCGCAGCGAAGTATCTTTTACGTCCGACGCTTTTTCGCCGAAAATCGCGCGCAGCAGCTTCTCTTCCGGGGTCAGCTGGGTTTCGCCTTTAGGCGTCACTTTACCGACCAGGGTGTCGCCGGCTTGTACTTCAGCGCCGATGTAAACGATACCGGATTCATCCAGACGTGCCAGCTGATTTTCAGCCAGGTTCGAGATGTCGCGCGTAATTTCTTCCGCGCCCAGCTTCGTGTCACGGGCAACAACCGACAACTCTTCGATGTGAATCGAGGTGTAGCGGTCGTCCTTGACGACGTTTTCCGAGATCAGGATCGAATCTTCGAAGTTCAGACCATTCCATGGCATGAACGCCACGGTCATGTTCTGGCCCAGAGCCAATTCACCCAGGTCGGTCGATGCGCCGTCGGCGATCACGTCGCGCTTGGCAACACGGTCGCCCACCTGCACGATAGGACGCTGGTTGATGTTGGTGTTCTGGTTCGAACGGGTGTACTTGATCAGGTTGTAGATGTCGACGCCCACTTCACCAGCGGTAGCTTCGTCATCGTTGACGCGAATCACGACACGGCCCGCATCGATGTAATCGACGATACCGCCACGCAAGGCTTGCACGGTGGTGCCCGAGTCGACCGCAACGGTGCGTTCGATACCGGTACCGACCAGCGCTTTTTCAGGACGCAAGCAAGGCACAGCCTGGCGTTGCATGTTGGCGCCCATCAATGCACGGTTTGCATCATCGTGTTCGAGGAACGGAATCAGCGAGGCAGCGACGGAAACGATCTGGCCTGGCGCCACGTCCATGTACTGGATGCGCTCCGGGGATACCAGGATGGTTTCGCCGGCTTCACGGGCCGAGACCAGTTCATCGGACAGCGTACCTTCATCGCTGATGGTCGCATTCGCCTGAGCGATGATGTAGCGACCCTCTTCGATGGCGGACAGGTAGTCGATCTGATCGGTAATCTTGGAACCTTCGACCTTGCGGTACGGGGTTTCCAGGAAGCCGTATTCATTCAGGCGGGCATACAGAGCCAGCGAGTTGATCAGACCAATGTTCGGACCTTCCGGTGTCTCGATCGGGCAGACGCGGCCGTAGTGGGTCGGATGCACGTCGCGCACTTCAAAGCCAGCGCGTTCGCGTGTCAGACCGCCGGGTCCCAGAGCCGATACGCGGCGCTTGTGGGTAATTTCCGACAGAGGATTGGTTTGGTCCATGAACTGCGACAGCTGGGACGAACCGAAGAACTCGCGAATCGCAGCCGAAATCGGCTTCGAGTTGATCAGGTCGTGCGGCATCAGGTTGTCCGCTTCGGCTTGGCCGAGGCGTTCCTTGACGGCGCGCTCAACACGCACCAGGCCGGCGCGGAATTGATTCTCAGCCAGTTCGCCTACGCAACGTACGCGACGGTTACCCAGGTGATCGATATCGTCGACTTCGCCGCGACCATTGCGCAGTTCCACCAGGATCTTGATCACGGCCAGCACGTCTTCGTTCGACAGGGTCATGGCGCCGGTCAGTTCATCGCGGCCAATGCGGCGGTTGAACTTCATGCGGCCCACGGCCGACAGGTCGTAGCGGTCCGAGTTGTAGAACAGGCCATTGAACAGCGCTTCAACGGAGTCTTCCGTTGGCGGTTCGCCTGGACGCATCATGCGATAGATCGCCACTTTCGCAGCCATCTGGTCGGCGGTGTCGTCGATACGCAGGGTTTGCGAGATATAGGCGCCTTGATCCAGGTCGTTGGTGTACAACGTTTGGATTTCGCTGATGTTGGCATCGCGCAAGCGGCCCAACAGGTCTTCGGTCAGCTCATCGTTCGCGGAGGCGACGACTTCGCCGGTGTCGCCATCGACGATGTTCTTCGCCAATACGCGGCCCAGCAGGTAGTCTTCCGGTACGGAAATGTGCTTGATGCCGGCAGCTTCGATATCACGCACGTGCTTGGCGTTGATACGCTTGTCTTTCAGCACCAGGGTCTTGCCCGACTTGTCGACGATGTCAAAGCGCGCCACTTCGCCGCGCAGACGTTCGGCGACGAATTCCATTTCCGCGCCTTCGGAGCGCAGGTTGAAATTGTCGAAGACAAAGAAATTGGCCAGGATTTGCTCATGCGACATGCCGATGGCTTTGAGCAGGATCGTCACTGGCATCTTGCGGCGGCGGTCGACGCGGAAGAACAGGATGTCTTTCGGGTCGAACTCGAAGTCCAGCCACGAACCGCGGTAAGGAATGATACGCGCGGAGAACAGCAGTTTACCGGACGAGTGAGTCTTGCCGCGGTCGTGCTCGAAGAACACGCCAGGCGAACGGTGCAACTGGGAAACGATAACCCGCTCCGTGCCATTGATCACGAACGAACCGGTGGTCGTCATGAGCGGCAATTCGCCCATGTAGACTTCCTGTTCTTTCATTTCCTTGACGACAGGCTTGGTTGGCGATTCCTTGTCCAGAATCACCAGGCGCACTTTCGCGCGCAGCGGCGACGCGAACGTCAGGCCACGTTGTTGACATTCTTTGACGTCAAAGGCAGGATCGCCCAAAACGTACGACAAGAATTCGAGACGCGCAAAACCATTGTGCGAAACGATAGGGAAAATCGAAGTGAAAGCCGACTGCAGGCCATCATTCTTGCGGCCAGACGGTGCTATGTCCTCTTGCAAGAAGCTATGATAAGACTCGAGCTGGGTCGCCAGCAGGAACGGAACGTGGTGAACGTTGGCGCGCTTCGCGAATGATTTGCGAATGCGTTTCTTCTCAGTAAATGAGTAGTGCATGGACACTCCGTGAGTGACAGAAAGGATAGAAAATTCAGGTTTTGCAAGTGTTCGTTTGCACCGCTGCGTGTGACACAGACGAAACCTCAAGGCTCTGCTTTCCGGCTTGAATCGAATAAAAACTGCTGCTACAACTACATGACAAATACGATGCAGACGACAAAGGAGCCAAAGTCGGATTTCCCCCCTTGCGAGGGGAAACCTCAGACTTTGACTCGGGCGCTAACTGCCGCCGGTACAGATATTACTTGATCGAAGCGGTTGCGCCGGCTTCTACCAGTTTCTTCTGTGCTGCTTCAGCGTCAGCTTTCGACACTGCTTCTTTCACAGTTTTTGGTGCGCCATCGACCAGGTCTTTAGCTTCTTTCAAGCCCAGACCGGTGATTTCGCGAACTGCTTTAATGACGCCAACTTTGTTTGCGCCGAAGCTGTCCAGGATGACGTTGAATTCGGTTTGCTCTTCAGCAGCTGCTGCTGGGCCTGCTGCAGGACCGGCCGAAGCCATAGCTGCTGCGGACACGCCGAATTTTTCTTCGAATGCTTTAACCAGGTCGTTCAGGTCCATTACGGACATGGCGCTAACTGCTTCCAGGATATCGTCTTTGCTAATTGCCATTTTGAAACTCCTAAATTTATTACGTTAGTTACATCAGATTGGTACTGAGAGAAAAAAGCGCACGCAATTAAGCGGCTGCTGGGGCTTCTTCTGCTGCTGCTGCTTCTGCAGGAGCTTCGGCGCCTTCGCCTTTTTTCGCTGCCAGGGCAGCCAGACCACGTGCAAAGCCCGAAACCGGAGCCAGCATAACGCCCAACAACTGCGAAATGAGGACTTCACGGCTAGGAATGCTCGCCAACGCGGTGACAGCAGCTGTATCCAGCGGCTTGCCTGCGTAGTTACCTGCTTTGATGACCAGTTTGTCGTTGGTTTTAGCGAAGTCAGCGATGACTTTAGCTGCTGCAACGGCATCGGCCGAGATCGAGTAGATCAACGGGCCGGTCATGGCATCTGCCAGGCTGGCGAATGCGGTACCTTCAACGGAGCGACGAGCCAGAGTGTTTTTCAACACACGCAGGTACACGCCTTGGGCACGCGCTTTAGCACGCAGTTGCGTCAAGTGACCAACCTGGATGCCACGATATTCGGCCACGACGATCGTTTGCGCATTTGCTACTTGTGCGGAAACTTCGGCGACGACGGCCTTTTTGTCATTCAGATTGAGACTCACGGTCAACCTCCTTAAATGATGTTCGGCAATCACAACCGAGTGGTTGAGCGCCTTGCATCGGTTCGAACACGGCGTCCGAAGTCAAGAAGTACTAAACTGAGCGGATGGATTCACGCAGCATGAGGACTACAAAACTTGTTCGGGTACACCATCTGCGTTGGGCACTTGCCGTTGCCGGCAAGCCTATTAACCTTCTGCATGTGCGATCGCAGTCGGCCCAACGGTCTTTGATTGTCTGCCTGCCTGGTGCGAACACCGGGCAGACAGCCCAAAGATGCGCCCGCAGCGCCCGGAGGCGCCACAGGACTTGATTCTTTACTTAAGCTGCCAGGCTAGCCTGGTCAACACGGACGCCAGCGCCCATGGTCGACGACAGCGAAACTTTGCGCAGGTACACGCCTTTGCTCGATGCTGGCTTGGCTTTGTTCAGTGCGTCGATCAGTGCGACCAGATTCGATTTCAGATCTGCGTCAGCGAACGATTTACGGCCGATGGTAGCGTGGATGATACCGGATTTGTCGGTACGGTACTGAACTTGACCGGCTTTCGCGTTTTTCACGGCGGTAGCGACGTCAGGAGTAACAGTGCCAACTTTCGGGTTAGGCATCATGCCGCGTGGGCCCAGGATCTGACCCAGGGTACCAACGATACGCATGGTATCTGGCGAAGCGATAACGATATCGAAAGGCATGTCGCCGGCTTTGATACGCTCAGCCAGGTCTTCCATACCAACGATGTCGGCGCCAGCTGCTTTAGCAGCTTCTGCTTTTTCGCCCGACGCGAATACTGCAACGCGTACGGTTTTGCCGGTACCAGCTGGCAGCACGACGGAGCCGCGCACCACTTGGTCGGATTTCTTAGGATCAACACCCAGTTGTACCGATACGTCGATCGATTCATTGAACTTGGCCGTTGCGCACTCTTTGATCAGAGCGACAGCGTTGTCGAAAGCGTACACTTTGGTACGGTCGACTTTGGCTTTCAAAGCCTTGATACGTTTGGATAACTTAGCCATTATACAACACCTTCCACCGTGATACCAATCGAACGAGCGGAACCAGCGATGGTGCGTACAGCAGCATCCATGTCGGCAGCGGTCAGATCAGGGGTTTTCAATTTAGCGATTTCTTCAGCTTGTGCGCGGGTCAGCGTACCGACTTTGTCGGTATGTGGCTTCGGCGAACCTTTGGTGATCGCAGCAGCTTTTTTGATCAGGTAGGTTGCTGGAGGCGTCTTCATCACGAACGTGAAGGACTTGTCCGCAAACGCGGTGATCACGACTGGAATCGGCATGCCTGGCTCCAGACCTTGGGTCTGTGCATTGAAGGCCTTGCAGAATTCCATGATGTTCAGACCACGTTGACCCAGAGCTGGACCGATTGGTGGGGATGGGTTTGCTTTACCAGCTGGTACTTGCAGCTTGATAAAACCAATGATTTTCTTTGCCATGATGGCTCCTATCTTGGATTGAGTAGTAGCGCCCCGCCGATCCTACCCTGGCGGGGCTCCTCTGACCGGATTTCGCTGAGACTGCCGCGACGCTCCTGGTGGCGCTGATACAACTTAAACTTTTTCGACCTGGCCGAATTCGAGCTCCACCGGAGTAGCGCGGCCGAAGATGGTGACCGAGACGCGCACTTTGGATTTCTCGTAATTGACTTCTTCGACATTGCCGTTGAAATCGGTGAACGGACCATCCTTGATGCGTACCTGCTCGCCCACCTCGTACAAGGTTTTTGGACGGGGCTTTTCAACACCTTCTTGCATCTGCTTCATGATGCCGTCGATTTCGCGCGCGGAAATCGGCGTCGGCTTGTTCGACTTGCCACCGATAAAGCCGGTAACCTTGCTGGTGTTCTTGACCAAGTGCCAACTCTCGTCCGTCATTTCCATTTCAACCAGCACATAGCCAGGATAGAAACGACGTTCGGTGACGGACTTCACACCATTCTTGACTTCGACTACTTCTTCGATCGGCACCAGGATCTGGCCGAACTGGTCTTGCATGCCCGCGCGCTCGATGCGCTCGGTCAGTGCGCGCATGACGCTTTTTTCCATGCCGGAATAAGCATGCACGACATACCAGCGCTTGCTGCTCACTGGCACGCTCAGCGCTGCACCAGTATCCGCTACCGGAGCGTCGCCCGGAACGGACTCGTCCGCCGCTTCATCATGCACATTTTCGCTCATTATTTTTTCCAACCCAGAATTACGTCATACAACAAAAACTCGAGCAATTTATCCGTGCCCCACAGGAAAATCGCCATGACCAGCACAAAGGCAAACACGATCGCAGTAATCTGCGTGGCTTCTTTGCGGGTAGGCCAAACGACTTTCTTGGTTTCGCGCACAGCTTCTTTGGCGAAATTGAGAAATTCACGGCCGGTCGTCGAGATATACAAGAGTGCAACAGCAATAACCAAACCAGCCACAAGCGCGCTTGCACGCACCAGAGCTGGTTGGCCTGCCAGGTAATAAAACCCGACTACTCCTGCAATCGCAGCCACTATTGCCAGCGCGACTTTTATCTTGTCACTCGACGTGCTAACGGTTTGCACGGATTGATTTGACATTTTTCTACTTTCGGTGCCCTGCACCTTGACGGTGGCAGGGACGGAGGGCATCGAACCCCCAACCTTCGGTTTTGGAGACCGACGCTCTGCCAATTGAGCTACGTCCCTACGTAAAACTTTCGAGGAGTGCTATTCTACCACCCAGGACGCCCCGGGTGGAAGCATAACATTTCCTTATGCGAGGATTTTTGCAACCACGCCGGCGCCGACGGTACGACCGCCTTCACGGATAGCGAAGCGCAGACCTTCTTCCATCGCGATCGGGTTGATCAGCTTGACGGTGATCGACACGTTATCGCCTGGCATAACCATTTCTTTGTCTGCTGGCAACTCGATCGAACCA
>NZ_JBNYXX010000007.1:0-192116 GCF_051380905.1 Janthinobacterium darwini | reverse complement strand
CTGCTTTCGCGCTATCGACAAAGCGTTGTGTTTGTCAGCTGCGAAGAAGGAAGAGTATGAAGCGTTTCGGCCATTTCGTCAACCCCGTTTTTCAGCGCATTGCACTTAAAAACTTTTTACTACCCAGCCCCGGAAGGCTGTCCCTTTTGTGCCGCAAACCAGTGCGTCTCATTGGGGAGGCGAACTATAGCCAAATCCGTGCTACTAAGCAAGCTTTATCCGGATAAATCGTCGTGTGCAGCGTAAAATGGCTGTTTTCCCCGAATCGCACCCGTCATGACCATCCTGCTCTCCACCTTGAACGCCCGCTATACCCACGCTTCGCTGGGCTTGCGCTATTTGCTGGCCAATATGGGGCCGCTGCAGGCACAAACGCGACTGCAGGAATTCGTCATTGGCGCCAAGACTACAGAACTGGTCGAGCGCATCCTGACGAACAAGCCGCGCATCATCGGTTTTGGCGTGTATATATGGAACGTCGAGGAAACGACGAAACTGGTGGCCATGCTCAAGCGCGTGGCGCCCGAGGTCATCATCGTGCTGGGCGGGCCGGAAGTGTCGCATGAGGCGGGCGAGCAGGAAATCGTCCGGCTGGCCGATTACCTGATCACGGGCTGGGGCGACGTCACCTTCCCCAAACTGTGCGGCGAGATTCTCAACGGGCCGAAACCACTGATGAAGATCCATGCCGGCGTGCAAGCCCCGCTGGCCGACCTGCAACTGCCCTACTCCTTATATACAGACGACGATATCCGCCACCGCACGATTTACGTGGAGGCGTCGCGCGGCTGCCCGTTCAAATGCGAGTTTTGCCTGTCGGCGCTGGACAAGACGGCCTGGCCCTTCGCCCTGGAAAACTTCCTGGCCGAGATGGAATCACTGCACGCGCGCGGTGCCCGCCTGTTCAAGTTCGTCGACCGCACTTTCAACCTGAACATCAAGACCAGCTTGAAGATCATGCAGTTCTTTCTGGACAAGATCGAAGCCAATCCGGACGATCCCATCTACGCCCACTTCGAGCTGGTGCCCGACCATTTGCCCGATGCCTTGAAAGAAGGCATCAGCAAGTTCCCGCCCGGCGCCTTGCAGTTCGAAATCGGCATCCAGAGTTTCAATCCGGACGTGCAATCGCTGGTCAGCCGCAAGCAGGATAATCAAAAGGCGGCCGATAACATCCGCTGGCTTTGCGAAGAATCAAACGCCCACTTGCACGTGGACTTGATTGCCGGCCTGCCGGGCGAGGATGAAGCGAGCTTTGCGGCCGGCTTCAACAAGCTGGTGGCCTTGAAACCGCATGAAATCCAGTTCGGCATCTTGAAACGGCTGCGCGGCACGCCCATCATCCGCCATACGGAAAACTACGGCATGGTGTTCGACCCGCACCCGCCCTACACTATCCTGGCAAACAAACAGCTTGACTTCATGAGCATGCAGCGCCTCGTGCGCTTCGCCCGCTACTGGGACCTGGTGGCCAACTCGGGCCGCTTCGCCAATACGGTGCAGTGGATGCTGGGCGATGCGCCATTTGACAACTTCATGGACTTTTCGAACTGGCTGTACGCCCACACGGACGCCACCCACCGCATCGCCATGGAGCGCCTGGCCAAGCTGGTGGCGCAATGGCTGCAGACGCGCGGCATGAGCGCGGTCGAGGCCAATGCCCTCGTGGCCAGCGACTATGCGGGCGGCGCGCAGGCGCCCACGCATGCCAAACCAAGCGAAGTGAGCGCTAGCAGCACCAAGGTACGCCCGGACGTCGCCTTGCCGCTGCGCCAGGCGCGCCACTTGGCGTCCTGAGACGGCGGCGATTGAACATCGGTGGCGGTCCGCGCCATTCTCCCTTAAACTGGCACGATGCCGACTGTACAATCGCCGAAACTGACCCTCTCCCAGACCAGCTCCCAACAGGGAGCCCTAGTCACTGCCAGCGGCACCTGGCAGGTGCATGCGCTGGCGCATGACAATGCCATCAAGGCCATCGACGCCCAGCTCAAGCCCCTGCAGGACGACGCCAATGCGCACTGGGACCTGTCGCAGATCGACAGCATGGACCATATCGGCGCCCAGCTGTTCTGGAATGCCTGGGGCAAGCGGCGCCCCGCGCAGCTGACCCTGGCACCATCGCTGGAAGAGTTTTTCCGGCGCATCGAAGAGACGGGCCCCCTGGAAACACCGCCATCGCGCGCCAACCGCCTCACGCCCGTGATGAAGCTGGGCATGGCCATTTTGCTGTTTTTCGAACATTTAAAGGGGTTTATTGCCCTCGTGGGCCAGGTAACGCAGGATATCGGCCGCTTTGCGCGCCATCCCATGCGTGGACCATGGCGTGAAATTTCCGCCAACATCTTCCATGCGGGCTTCCAGGCGCTGGGTATCACGGCGCTCGTGGGCTTTCTGATCGGCGTGGTGCTGTCCTATCTGTCGGCGCAGCAGCTGCGCGCCTTTGGCGGCGACATTTATCTGGTCAACCTGCTGGGCATGAGCGTCATCCGCGAACTGGGGCCCTTGTTGGCCGCCATTCTCGTGGCGGGCCGCTCGGGCTCATCCATCACGGCCCAGCTGGGCGTCATGCGCGTCACGGAAGAGCTCGACGCCATGCTGGTGATGGGCATTTCGCACGGTTTTCGCCTGATTATGCCAAAAGTGCTGGCCCTGGCCATTTCCATGCCCCTGCTCGTCATCTGGACGGACACGGCCGCGCTGATCGGCGGCATGGTGGCGGCCAAGGTGGAATTGAACTTGTCGGCGCGCTACTTCATCCAGAAGCTGCCGGATGCCGTGCCGCTGGCCAATTACATGATCGGCCTGGGCAAGGGCGTCATCTTCGGCATGCTGATCGCCCTCGTCTCATGCCATTTCGGCCTGCGCATCAAGGCCAATACGGAAAGCCTGGGGCATGGCACTACCACCGCCGTCGTCACGGCCATCACCGTGGTGATCCTGGCTGACGCCGTGTTTGCCATCGTCTTCAATGGAGTGGGATATTGATGGCGGACAACGATAACGCTTGCAAGGCGAGCGAGGGCAACGAGGGCCAGTTCAACCTGCACGGCAGCGCTCCCGTGGTGGAAATCACCAACTTGTGGACCAAGTTCGGCCGCACCGTCGTGCACCAGGACTTGAACCTGGAAATCGAACGGGGCGAAATCCTCTCCATCGTGGGCGGCTCCGGCACGGGCAAGACGGTGCTGTTGCGCCAGATGCTGGGCCTGGAACATCCAGCACGGGGATGCGTCAAAGTCTTTGGCGAGGATATCAACAAGGCCAGCTCGGACCAGCTGCAGCAATTGCGCAACCACTGGGGCATGCTGTTCCAGCAAGGCGCGCTGTATTCGGCCCTGACCGTGTTCGACAATGTGGCGCAGCCCATGCGCGAATTGCGCGTGCTGCCCGAAGCGCTGGTGCGCGACGCGGTACTATTAAAGATGAATATGGTGGGCCTGGGCCCGGAACATGCGCTGAAAATGCCATCGGATCTCTCGGGCGGCATGATCAAGCGCGTGGCCCTGGCGCGCGCCCTGGCGCTGGAACCAAAGCTGCTGTTCCTCGACGAACCGACGGCGGGCCTGGACCCGGACTTGTCGGAAAGTTTTGTATCCCTGATCCAGTCGCTGCACCGCGAACTGGGTTTGACGGTGGTGATGGTCACGCATGACCTCGATACCCTGTTTGCCCTGTCCACGCGCATCGCCGTGCTGGCGGAAAAACACGTGATTGCCATCGGTCCCACGCGCGAGGTAATCGAAGTCGACCATCCGTTCATCAAGCAATTTTTCCTCGGCGACCGCGGCAAGCGCGCACTGGCCGTGCTCGATGAAAAACAGGCGGCGGACAAGGCGGCGCAGCCAGGCGCTGACGCCGGCACAGACAAGAAAGCGGAGAAGTAATGGAAAACAGATCACATGCCCTGATGACGGGATTTTTTACACTGACCTTGCTGGTGGCCGCCATTTTGTTCGGCGTCTGGTTCAACCGCGACCGCGTGGAGCGCGTCCCCTACCTGCTCGCCACCACACTGTCCGTGCCGGGCCTCAACCCACAGGCGACCGTACGCTACCGGGGCCTGGAGGTGGGCAAGGTCGACGCCATCGATTTCGACACGCAAAAGGCGGGGCAAATCCTCGTGCACATCAGCGTGGCGCCCGACACCCCCGTCACCAACACCACCTTTGCCAGCCTGGGATACCAGGGCGTGACGGGCATCGCCTACATCCAGCTCGACGATGAACACGTGGGTTCGACACTGCTGGGTACCAGCAAGGACAAGCCTTCGCTGATTCCCTTGCGCGCCGGCTTGCTCGACCAGCTGGAAAAGCGCGGCAAGCGCATCCTCGACCAGGCCGAGCAGATCACCAACAAGGTCAACAACCTGCTCAGCCCCGACAACCAGGCGGCCATGCTGGGTGCCTTCAATGAAGTGGGCAAGGCGGCCAAGGCCTTTGGCGCCATTCCGCAGCAACTGGAGCCGACCCTGACGCAATTGCCGCAGCTGACGGAACAAACACGCCAGACCTTGACGGCCGTCAGTACGGCTAGCAAGAACGTGTCGGACTTGACTGCCACCTGGAAAAAACTCGGTCACGACATCCAGGCGCCCGGCGGCGTGCTCGACAAGGTCAATGGCACGGTCGATCGGGTTGGCAATTCGGTGGAAACGGTGGCCAATGGCGTATCGCTGGAAGTGCTGCCGCAGGTAATCGAGTTGAGCGGCGAGGCGCGCTCCTCGATGCGCGCCCTGAAAACCACCATGAGCACGCTCAATGAACAGCCGCAGAGCATCTTGTTCGGCGCCCCAGATATCCCGCCCGGCCCGGGCGAGCCCGGTTTTTCGGCACCGGGCAAATAAGGAGAACACAGCATGCATATCCCACGCAATGTCACCGCGCTGGCCCTGGCGGCCGTATTCCTGCTGGGCGGTTGCGCCAGCCGCGGCCCCGTCCCCACGTTCTACGATTTCGGCCCGGCAGCGCCGATGGCGGCCGCGCAAGCGGCTGCGCCAGCCATCCCCGTGCTGGTGATCGCCGACGCCAACGGCCCCTCCTGGCTGGACAGCCAGCGCATGTATTACCGCTTGCTGTACGCCGATGCACAGCAATCGCGTCCGTACGCCTACAACCGCTGGAACACGCCGCCCTTGCAACTGCTGAGCCAGCGCCTGAAAACCCGCGTGGCGCAAAGCGGCGTGAAAGTGCTGTCGACCACGGACGCGGCCGCCGGCATGCCCCTGCTGCGCATCGATGTCGATGACTTTTCGCAAAACTTCGATACGCAAACGCAAAGCAGCGGCCACGTCTCGCTGCGCGCCTCGCTGTTCCGCGGCCACCGCCTGATCGACCAGAAGACCTTCAGCCGCAGCGGCCCGGCCGGCAGTGCCGACGCGCAAGGCGGCGCGCAGGCGCTGGCGGCAGCATCGGACGCCATTGCCTCCGACCTGCTGGTCTGGCTGGGCACGCTGACCATCCCGAAAGAATGACCGTAACAGAATGACCGCCTCCGCAGCCCCTGCCAGCCCGCCAGCGCCACTGCCGCCCGTACGCTCGTCGCCCGTCTCGCGCGCGACCCTGCTCGCCTACGTCTTCCTGATCGTCTACGCCAGCTGGTTCCCGTTCACGGGCTGGCACAGCAATGGCCTGTCACCGCTAACCTTCCTGGAAAACACGCGCATGCCCCGTTACTGGACGGGCTTTGACGTGGGCGTCAACGTCGTCGGCTACATCCCGCTGGGCGCCCTGATCGTGTATTCGCTGTTTCCAAGGATGACTGGTTTCTTTGCCGTCGTCATCGCCAGCCTGTGCGGCATGTTGATTTCCGGCAGCATGGAAGCCGTGCAAACCTATTTGCCCAGCCGCGTGTCGTCGAATCTCGATTTTTATACGAACTCGGCCGGCTGCCTTATCGGTTCCATCATCGGCGCCTTGACGGCGCGCAAACTGCTCGACCATAGCCATTTGCTGCGCCTGCGCCAGCGCTGGTTTGCCCAGCACGCCAGCCAGGGCCTGGTGCTGGTGGCACTGTGGCCGCTGGCGCAAATCTACCCGCAAGGCTATCTGTTCGGCCTGGGCCAGCTGCTGCCCATCCTGTCGGACTGGCTTTCCAGCCTGATGGGCATGGAGATCGACCTGGCATCCTACCTGCGTCCCGACGTGATATTGACGGTTGAGCAATATTGGCTATCGGAAACCATCATCACGGCTTGCGGCATGACGGGCGCCGTGCTCACCTTGCTGTGCCTGCTGCGCCGCGCCGCGCCCCGTGCCGTGCTGATGCTGACCCTGATCACCGCCGCATTGATCGTGCGCTCGATGGCCAGCGCGCTGCTGTTTTCGCCGGAAAACGCCTTCGTCTGGATCACGCCGGGTGCCCAGGGTGGTTTTTTGATCGGCCTGATCATGCTGGGCGGCCTGGCGTTCGCTCCCCACGTGGCGCAGCGCCGCATCGCGGCCGCCACCTTGCTGCTGAGCCTGGTGATGGTGAACACGACACCGATCAACCCGTATTTCATGTCCACATTGCAGGGCTGGGTACAAGGAAAATTCCTGAATTTTAATGGTGCGGCGCAATTTCTGGCCCTGCTGTGGCCTTTCATGGCCCTGTGGTTCCTGTGTCTGCCCTCGCACCGCCTGAACCGGCAGGACGATGCGCAGCGCCACCGTCGCGAAGACCACCCATAAGCGCTATCATGGCGCATTGATGAATCAGCAGGAGCATAGTATGAGCGACGCACCGTATTTTGAACGCCACGTTTTTTTCTGCATGAACAAACGTGAAGACGGCCGCAACAGTTGCGGCGACCATGGCGCGGAAGCGGCGCAAAAGCATTGCAAGCGCCGCATCAAGGAACTCGACATGAATGGCGCGGGCAAGATCCGCATCAACCAGGCCGGCTGCATGGACCGCTGCGAAGAAGGCCCGGTGCTGGTCATCTACCCGGAAGCGACCTGGTACACCTATGTCGACACCAGCGATATCGACGAAATCATCGATACGCACCTGGTGGGCGGCAAGATCGTCGATCGCCTCAAGATTTAATGCCAATTTAAGAGAATGCCACCAGTATGAGCATCATGAACAGAAACTCGGAAAAATTTACCCTCGCCGGCCATGCAGGCAGTATGGAAGGCTTGCTCGATTTCCCGGCAGACACCCCGCGCGGCATCGCCCTCGTTGCCCATCCGCATCCGCTGTACGGCGGCACGATGGATAACAAGGTCACGCAAACCCTGGCGCGCGCCTTTGTCGCCCTCGGTTACGTGGTGGCGCGCATCAACTTCCGCGGTGTGGGCGCATCGGAAGGCGCACACGACCATGGCGTGGGCGAAACGGACGACATGCAATTGCTGTATGAACACATGCGCAGCCTGTACCCGGGCCTGCCCGTGGCCTTGTCCGGCTTTTCCTTCGGCACCTTCGTGCAATCGAAACTGCAGGAACGCCTGGCCGCCGCCGGAACGCCCGTCGAGCGCCTGGCGCTGATCGGTAGCGCTGCCGGCAAGTGGGCCATGGCTGACATTCCCGCCGACACGATTTTGATCCACGGCGAACTGGACGACACGATTCCCCTGTCCGCCGTCTTCGACTGGGCCCGTCCACAAGACATTCCCGTGATCGTGATCCCCGGCGCAGACCACTTTTTCCACCGCAAGCTCAATCACATCAAGAGCCTCGTGATTGCCCTGTGGCATGGTGACAAACCCGCAATCGCAGCAGATGATCATTGAAGTGTGGGCTTACTACCGTCTCCACGGCTATAATTGATCCGTTTTTTCCACGCGGCCATGTGAGCAGCAACAACATGGCCCCCAGCCTTCATCTTTTTCGCAGACCAGCCTCCATGAAAAAACTCTTAGCGGCACTGGCCTCCAGTGTACTTTTCCTATCCGCCGCCTTCGCGCAAACCGTTCCAGCCCCGACCATTGCCGCCAAGTCCTGGCTGTTGCTTGACGCCACCAGTGGCCAGATCATTGCTTCGCAAGATCCGGACGCCCGCATCGAGCCGGCGTCGTTGACCAAGATCATGACGGCTTACCTGACGTTTGCCGCCATCCGCGAAAAGAAACTGGCGCTGGACCAAAAAGTGAATGTCTCCGTGCGCGCCTGGAAAGTCGATTCGAGCAGCTCGAAGATGTTCATCGACCCGGCCACGCCCGTATCGATCGACGACTTGCTGCATGGCCTGATGATTCAATCGGGTAACGACGCCGCCGTGGCGCTGGCTGAAGCCGTTGCCGGCGATGAAGGCACCTTCGTCGTGCTGATGAACCGCGAAGCGCAGCGCATGGGCCTGAAAAACACGCGTTTTGCCAATCCGCATGGCTTGCCTAGCCCGGAAAACTATTCCACGGCGCAAGACCTGTCCGTGCTGGCCCAGCGCGTGATCGCCGACTATCCGGAATTCTACAAAATCGATTCCGTAAAAAGCTTTACCTACAATAAGATCACCCAGCCTAACCGCAACCGCCTGCTGTGGCTGGACCCTACCGTGGACGGCATGAAGACGGGCCACACGGAAGCGGCCGGCTATTGCATGATCGCTTCCGCCCGCCGTCCAGGCGGCACCGGCGAGCGCCGCCTGATCTCCGTGGTGCTGGGCACCACCTCCGACCAGTCGCGTACGCAGGAAAGCCAGAAGCTGCTGAACTGGGGCTTCCAGAACTTCGACACGGTCAAGCTGTACTCGAAGGGCCAAGCTGTGGCCACGCCGGAAGTGTGGAAGGGCTCGAAAGGCACCGTGAAAATCGGTTTCGCCCGCGACGTGCTCGTCACCGTGCCAAAAGGCATGGCTGCCAAGATGAAACCTGTGCTGGAACGCAAGGACCCGCTGGTCGCGCCACTGGCTGAAAACGCCCCGGTCGGCAAGCTGAAAATGATGGTTGAGGACAAGGTCCTGCTGGAACTGCCTGTCGTGGCACTGGAAACCATCAACCAGGCCACGATCTTCGGCCGCGCCTGGGATTCGATGCGTCTGTGGATGAAGTAATTATTTCTTGTATCCCATAAAAAATGCCCGCAGCTTATGCGGGCATTTTTTTCGTCCATTAACTGTACGCGATGCCCGTCGGCTTCAGGAGCAGGCTTGATGCGCTCCGAACGCAAGCCATACCGAGTGGGCGCCCGTGCAAGGCGAGCGTGGAGCAGCAGATGCGCTACCGGCGCTGGCGTACCGGTTGCAACTGAGCGGCCAGCTCGACCTTGCCCTGCAGGAGCGTTGCGGTCGCTTCATCCGCAGCATGCTATAGATTAGCTGGCTATAATCGTGGCGAGTCCTTCAACGCCACCATCAGAAAGTCAGCCCATGAGCCAAGTTTTTTCCCCCGCCAGCATGCAAGCACCGCGCTGCCGTTTAAGCAGCAACGGTCCCGAACTGTCGCGCATCGTCGCCGGCATGTGGCGCATCGGCGAGTGGAATATGTCGGCGCAGCAGCGCCTGGCCTTCATCGAGCAATGCCTGGACCTGGGCGTGTCGAGTTTCGACCACGCCGATATCTATGGCGATTACAGCGCCGAAGGCTTGTTTGGCGAGGCGCTGGCCCTGCAGCCAGGCTTGCGTGACAAAATGGAGCTGGTCAGCAAGTGCGGCATCAAGCTGCTCTCGCCGCATCGTCCCGGTCACGCCATCCAGCATTACGACACGAGCGCGGCCCACATCGTCAGTTCCGTGGAACACAGCTTGCGCCAGTTGCAGACGGACCGCCTGGACTTGCTGCTGATCCACCGTCCCGATCCGCTGATGGATTTCGACGAGATCGCCGGCGCGTTCACCCAGCTACGGCAGGCAGGCAAGGTGCTGCACTTTGGCGTGTCGAACTTCAGCCGCCACCAGTTTGAGTGCCTGCACCGGCGCTTCCCGCTGGTGACGAACCAGGTGGAATTTTCACCGCTGCACGTGGCGCCCCTGTTCGACGAAACCTTCGATGGCTTGCAGGACGTGGGAGTGGCGCCGATGATCTGGTCGCCGCTGGCCGGCGGGCGTTTGTTCCAGAGTGGCGATGCGAATGTGGAGAACTTGCGCAATGTCATCAAGCAGATCGCCGACCAGCTGCAGCGTCCGTTTGCCAGCGTAGTGTTTGCCTGGATCATGCAACTGCCATGCCGCCCGCTGCCGCTGACGGGCTCGGGCCGCATCGAAGCCGTGGGCGTGGCCGTGGAAGGCACGCAGTTCACGCTCAGCCGCAGCGACTGGTTTGCCATCCTGCGTGCCGCGCGCGGGCACGAGGTTGCCTAAAATTTAGTCAATTTCATCGGGATCATTAAAGACTTGCGGCAACGCAATGCCGCGCCAGCCCAAGTACCACGCCAGGTTCAGGGCCAGGGTGGCGGCGATGTAGACGGCGAAGAACAGCGCGAAGAAGCTGGTCTTCAGCCACACCAGCAGGGCGATGGCGACGATCAGCACCAGCAGCGCGGCCAGGCTTTTCTTTTGCTTGGAGCTGGGGAAACGCAAGGTCGACACCATCAGGCTGCCCACTCCCACCAGCAGCAGCATCAGCAGATAGCTGTGCAGCATGGAATCGATGGGTGCCGGCCAGGCCACCACCACGGCCGCCACGCAGGCGGCACCGGCCGTGATTGGCATGCCGACAAAATACAGGGGGTCGGTACGCCCGACATTCACATTGAAGCGCGCCAGGCGCATGGCCCCGCAGGCAACAAAGAAGAAGCTGGCCATGCCGCCAAAGCGCAGCAGCAGCGGGTCGTGCACGCCCATCTGCACAAAGCCATAGCAGTACAACAAGACGGCCGGGGCGCAGCCGAAATTCATCACGTCGGCGATCGAATCGAGCTGCACGCCAAACTGCGAACTGGTGTTCGTCAGGCGCGCCACATAGCCGTCGAGCGCATCAAACACGCCGGCCAGCACCAGCAGCGCCGCAGCCAGGCGGTAGGCATCCGCGTCGCCCACCGGGGCGTTATCGACGGAAATGACGATGCTGGCAAAGCCGCAGGCTATCGACAGCAAAGTCACCATGCTGGGCAAGGCGTATTTGGCGCGCTGCAGGCGCGACTTGGGCAAGGTGTTCAAATTATGGGCAATCAAAGTAGCGGGAATGAGGCAATGCAGCGGCAAACGCTGCGCTGCGCTCATTCTACCCTGCGCAGCCGCGGGAGCGTCCCCGCACGAGCGCGCGACATATCTTTTCATGGATGCTCTACGGCGTATCAAAATGCCTTAGAATCGTTTCACAGGGCAGCACGCCGGCCCCCACCTCTATCCGCCTACCTATACAGGAGTCAACTTGATTGTCTCGTCACTGCGTTGGAAACACTGGATACCCGCCCTGCTGAGCGCAGCCCTGTTGAGCGCCTGCGGCGGAGGAGATAGCGGCGGAAATACGTCGCTGAGCACCTCGACCGCAGCCGGACAGCTGGTACAGGAGCCGGGTGCTCCCGCCCTCAGTAACAATATTGCCACCGATGGCTTCAACTGGTTCAACTACCGGCGCAGCCAGATCGGCCTGTCACCACTGGTGCGCAATGGCTTGATCGACAGCGCCGCCCAGGGCCATTCCAACTATCTCAATCTCAACAATACAGTGGCGCACGAGCAAGTGCAGGGCAAGCCCGGCTTTACCGGCGTCACACTGGGCAATCGCCTGGCCAAGGCTGGCTACGTCGTCACGTTGCTGCAGGGCGAAGTCATCGCTGGCGCGAGCAACACGTCCGGGTTTTATCTGGCCGAAGAACTGGTGACGGCCATCTATCACCGCTTCGTCATTTTCGAACCGCTCTTCCGGGAAGGCGGCGCGGGTGCGGCTGTCAGTAGCGCCGGTTACGCGTATTTCACCACCGACCTGGCAAGCAACCGCAACTATGGCGCCGGGCTGGCGGCGACGCAAATCGTCACCTATCCATTTGACCGGCAGCAAAAGGTGGCCGTCAGTTTTTCCAGCGATAACGAGGAGCCCGATCCCGTACCGAACCAGGATGTGGTCGGCTACCCGATCAGCGTGCACGCCAATTACGGCACGCCCGTCAGCGTGACGGCGTTCAGCGTGCGCCAGCGCGGTGCGGGCACGGACCTGGCGGTGCGCCAGCTCACGAGCGGCAGCGACGCGCATACACCGGTCTCGGCCGCATCCATCATTCCGCTGGCACCCTTGGCCGGGAACACCACCTATGACGTGAGTTTCATCGGCAAAGTCAATGGCGCGGACGTCACGTACAACTGGTCATTCAGCACGCGCTAGCCTGGCGTCGCATGGCAAGCGGGCGCAGTGTTGAGCACGGCAGGATGTAAAATAGCGGCTCCTGCTCTACTGACAGTGAATAGTTTTAGGGCTCTCTGCACACCAGGCATGCTGAAACCACACGCCACTTGCGATGATGATGCCGCCGTAGCGGCATCCGACATGGTTCGTATTCTCGACGTCGAGAACGGACTGGGTCGCATCATGGGCGACCGCATCCTGTATCTGAAAATCCTGCGCCGCTTCCTGCATGACCACGGCACCACGCCGTGCCAGATCCGCGCCGAATTCGAGACCGGAAACTATGCCTCCGCGCGCCTGAAGGCGCATACCCTGAAAGGCGCCGCCGGCATGATCGGTGCGCGCCACGTGCACGGCCTGGCGACAACCCTGGAGTCGGCACTACGTGCCCAGGCGCCCGACCTGGCCCAGCAGATGCAGCAGCTGGAACTGGCGCAGGATCAATTGCTCGGTGCCGTCAGCAGCATGCTGGGCACGCCGGAGACAACCCACACGGCGGCGCAGGACGTGGCGCCCGACCCGGCCGCGCCCGCCATCCAGCTGCTGCTGGCGCGCCTTGCCAGCCATCTGCGTGAAGGCGATGGCGCGGCCATCGACATCCTGGAAAACTCGGCCAGCCTGCTGGCTGCCAGCTTGGGCGTGCACGTCTATCAGGAAGTGGCGGCCGCTGCGCATGAGTTCGACTTCGATGGCGCCCTGGCGGCGCTGCTGCGGCGCCGCTAGCCTCCACGCTCAAGGGTGGCATTGCGCCTCTTCCGCGTAAGCCATGCCGCAATGCTTGCCGCAAAAGCGGCGCACGGCATCGAGCGGCTTGTCGCAGTACCAGCAAGCGCCTTTTGGCGGCAAGGTGGCGATCAATTCCGGCATGGCAGGCAGCGCCACCATCACCTCCCCCTCGCGTTCCACGACGTCCGGCTGTTTGCTGTCCATGGCGCTTCCTTTCCTGGCGACACTTCAAGGCCGCTCAGCAAGATTACGTCAGCGCAGTTTGGACTTCATGATAATTCTCAACGGGGCAGATGCTAGCTAGACTTTCGGAAACTGCGCACCGCGTCATTGGCATTGTCGGCAATGACTTTTTGCAGCTTCGGCTGTCCCGCATACTTGGCAGACAGCCGTTTCCACTGTCGCTGCGCCTGGACGCACGATTGCTCGATGGCTTGGGTGATCTCGCGTTGGCGCGCCTTGTCGTTATCATCCCATTCGCCGGCAAAGTGCTCGCACATCTGGGCGTTCTCGACGAACTGCGCCACGTCCTTCGGCAACTTTTCCTGCGCACCAGCCAGCAGGGGCAGACAACTGAACAGCAGAACCAGCAGCAGCTTCATCGAACCTCCTTATTTGCCGATGCAGAAACGGCTGAAGATCACGCCCAGCAAATCGTCAGGTGAAAACTCGCCCGTGATGCTCGACAGCTGCACCTGCGCCAGGCGCAGCTCTTCGGCAAACAAATCCAGCGACTGGTCATCCTGCGCCGCGTGCGCGGCAGCGATGTTCAAGTGCTTGCCGGCCGACTTGAGCGCGATTAAATGGCGTTCGCGCGCCAGATACAGCGATTCGCCCGTCTGCTGCCAGCCGGCGATGCGCAGCAGCTCGGCGCGCAGCAAGTCGATACCGATGTGTTCGTGTGCCGACAGATACACGTGCGTGGCATCCGGCAAGGCATCGACGCTGGGCTTGTGGCCGGACAGGTCAATCTTGTTCCACACGCGCACCACGGGCACGCCTTCGGGGAAGGCGGCGACGATGGTTTCATCTGCCTGGGTGGGGCCGTGATCTGCGTCCAGCAGGTGCAAAATCACGTCGGCCTTGCCGATCTCGCCCCAGGTGCGCTCGATGCCGATGCGCTCGACGGCGTCGATGGTGTCGCCCGCGCTGCGGATGCCGGCCGTGTCGATAATGTTGAGCGGAATGCCTTCGATCTGGATGGTTTCGCTGACCTTGTCGCGCGTGGTGCCGGCAATCGGCGTCACAATCGCCACGTCGGCGCCCGCCAGCGCGTTCAACAGCGATGACTTGCCCACGTTGGGCTGGCCCGCCAGAACGACATTGAGACCTTCGCGCAGCAGCGCGCCCTGCGCCGCCTGCGCAAACACTTTATTCAGCGCTTCGATGACGGCTTTCAACTGACCGCGCGCATTCGATTTTTCCAGGAAATCGATCTCTTCTTCCGGGAAATCCAGGGTCGCCTCGACCAGCATGCGCAAGCCCGTCACCTGTTCCACCAGCGCGTGGATCGTATTCGAGAATGCGCCCGACAGCGATTGCGAGGCGGACTTGGCGGCCGCTTCCGTGGAAGCGTCGATCAGGTCGGCCACGGCTTCGGCTTGCGCCAGATCAAGCTTGTCATTCAAAAAGGCGCGGCGCGTGAATTCGCCGGGTTCGGCCAGGCGCAAGCCGTTGTCCCGGCCCGCCTCCAGCACGCGCGCCAGCAGCAGCTGCAACACGATTGGACCGCCATGGCCCTGCAATTCCAGCACATCTTCGCCCGTGTAGGAGTGCGGGCCCTTGAAGTGGATGGCGATGCCCTGGTCAATGATGCTGCCGTCGCTTTCCGTAAATGGCAGGTAGGTGGCATGGCGCGGTTTCAGTTGCTGCGCACCGAACAGGGCCGTCATCAAAGGAGCGAGGTTTTTGCCGGAGGCGCGTACCACGCCGATGCCGCCGCGTCCTGGTGCGGTGGCGATGGCGGCGATAGGGGAAGAGTCAAGTTTCATGGGGATATTGTAGATTATTCGGGGAAGCTGTACGCAAAGGAATAATGGCGAAGCGACGACGCTTGTGGCGCCGATTCCTCAGCGGAGGGCTGGGGTCAGACCCAAAGGGTCTGACCCCAAAAAAAAGCCCGCGCGAGGCGGGCTTTCTGTTCGCTGGCCGGGATTACTTGGCGGCAGGCGCGTATTTCTTGGTGATCACCCATTGCTGGCCAATCGACAGGACGTTGTTGACGACCCAGTAGAGTACCAAGCCCGACGGGAAGAAGAAGAACATCACCGAGAATGCCAGTGGCATGAACAGCATCATCTTCGCTTGCATCGGATCGGCCGGCGCCGGGTTCAGCTTGGTCGTGATGAACATCGAGATCGCGTACAGCACGGGCAGGATGCACCATGGGTCATGCTGGGCCAGGTCGGTGATCCAGCCTATCCATGGCGCGCCGCGGATTTCCACGGACGCGTTCAGTACCCAGTACAGAGCGATAAAGACGGGCATCTGGATCAGGATCGGCAGGCAGCCGCCCAGCGGATTGATTTTTTCCGTCTTGTACAGCTCCATCGTGGCCTGGTTCATCTTTTGCGGATCGCCTTTGAAGCGTTCGCGGATGGCTTGCATCTTCGGCGTGACCAGTTTCATCTTCGCCATGCTGCGATAGCCGGCAGCCGACAGCGGGAAGAACAGCAGCTTGATCAGGATCGTGAAGGCGATGATGGTCCAGCCCCAGTTGCCCAGCACGCTGTGGATCTGTTCCATGACCCAGAACATCGGCTTGGCGATGATGGTCAGCCAGCCGTAATCCTTGACCAGTTCCAGGCCAGGCGAGACGTTTTCCAGCAGGTGCGCGATTTGCGGACCCGAGTACAGCTTGCTGTCCATGCTGGCCGAAGCGCCTGGCGCCAGGGTAGGCAGGGGCAGCACGTTGCCGATGGCGTACAGGTTGGGGCCGACCTTCTTCGTGAAGATGTCGCGCTTGGCGTTTTCAGGCGGAACGAAAGCGGACACGAAGAAGTGTTGCGAAATCGCAAACCAGCCGCCAGTCGCCGTGGCCGGATGCAGGCCCTTCATGGCATTGTCGTTGCCCTTCTTCTCGTCTTCCACGGCCGCTTTTTCGATTTTCTCGAACGTCAGCTTCTGGTACTTGTCTTGCGGCGTGTACAGGGTCGGACCCGTGAAGCTGCTGTTGAAGAACGAGTCACCGACCGGCTTGTTGCCGTCATGCGTCAGTTGCAGATACAGCTGCGGCGTGACAGGTGCCGCGCCCACGTTGGACACGTCGTGGCGCACGTCGATGACGTAGTCGCCGCGCTTGAAGGTAAACGTCTTGGTCAGCTTGACGCCGCCTTCGACCGCTTCCATCACCAGTTGCACCTGCTTGCCGTCACCGATGGTGCGCACGCCAGGCTGCACGGTGAAACCGCTCGCATGGGTAGGGAAAGGACCGCCGACCAGGCCCGATTGCGCCAGGTAGGTATGGTTCGCGCCTTCGTCGAACAGCACTTCGTTTTGCTTGCCGTCATCGGGCTGGCACCATTTGAACAGGCCGAAGCAGCCGCCAAACCAGCCCGGATTGCCCGCGCCCTTGAATTTCAGCAATTCCAGACGCTTGACCTGGCCGCCCAGGGTGTCGATGTCGACCTTGATGACGTCGGTGGTGATGCTAATCACTTCGCGCTTGAACGCGGCGGGATCGACAGCCTCACCCGACAGGGCAGGCACGCCTGCGGCAGCCGATGCAGCCAGGGCATCCGTCTTGGCAGGGGTCGCAGGCGCCTTGGCGGTTTGTTCCGTGTTCGCGGAGAACATCGACGGCTTGCCGTTCGAGATCATCCATTCGTTCCAGAGAATTACCAGCGAGACGGAAAACACGATCCACAGGATGGTACGTTTATTGATATCCATTAGGGTATTTGTCAGGAGTGGTTGCAACCGCAAGCGGTCGTTGAAGATTGTTTGCAATCGGCCGGCGGCACCGGGTCGACGCCCCCATCATTCCAGGGGTGGCAACGGCACAGGCGCTTGGCAGCCAGCAGGCTGCCCTTGGCCGTACCGTGCACGCGCAGCGCTTCCATCGCGTAATGCGAACAACTTGGATAGAAACGGCAATTCTGTCCCAGCATGGGGCTGATCAGCAACTGATAAGCGCGCAGCAGGAACAGCAGCAGGGTTTTCATGGCGCGGATGGTGGTGGCGCAGCAACAGAACGGGCCTGGGCGGCGATTTGCGCCGCAAACAGGCGGCTCAATTCCTCACGCAGCTCGGCTTTGAGCTGGCTCGTGGTGGCCGGGCCATCCTTGCTGTTGACGGCGCGCGACAAACGCACCACGCAGTCGACCGGCGGCATCGCGCTGTTGCGAAACAGCTCGCGCGTGACGCGTTTGATCGTGTTGCGGGTCGCCGCGCGTGGTGCGAAACGCTTCGCCACAACGACGCCCAGCCGCGCATGCGGCAATTGATTGTGTCGGGTGTACAGCACAAAATGCGCTGTTTTTTGCGAAGGGCGCAAACGAAAAACGGATGAAAATTCATCCGTTTTAACGATACGCCGAAAGCGCGCGAAGTCGTGTGAACCTTCGCGTTGATTGCCGACTGGAGTACAGCTAGCCACGCGATCAGCTGTCAACGACAAGCCTAGACGGCCAGACGTTTGCGGCCCTTTGCGCGACGTGCGTTGAGCACATCACGGCCACCACGGGTAGCCATACGAGCGCGGAAGCCGTGCGTACGCTTGCGGCGAACGACGGAAGGTTGGTAAGTACGTTTCATGTTGGTCTCGCTAAAAACAAAAAAAATGCAAAATCGGGTCTGACGTCCCGTCAGTTTTTGGTGCCAATGACAATCGCGCACTTATGCCAAGGCACAAGCTGGCCAATCTCATCGCCCGCTTGAACGCGCACCAAATCTACTACGCGGAGCGATTTGCGGCCTCCGGTGCTCACTGTGCCTTCGCACAGTTGCGCGCCTCAGCCACAACTCATCACCGCTCGCTACGATTTGATACTGCGTCGTTAATCCACGCTTAGTCCATATTGTCGTTCCAAATGAATAAACACGGAATACGGGCGGGGAACCCTGAATTATTCAGCATATGCCCCCCTCTTGTCAAGGATTGCCGTGATCGCCCGAAAATTTACGCGCCGCGCCCCATCTTCCGGCAAGGCCCCGCCACAGGCCGCGCCAGCACTACCTGAGACGGGATAACCGGGGGATAAGTCGCCTCTTATACACACGGCGCCCCACCCCGCCACAGAAAAATAACAGCCGTGCCTGTGGATAACTTTGGCAGTCGGGAGTAGAATAGCGCGTTACGTGTGGCGAGCCCTCGCGCGACGCCGGCCTTGCAACACGGTGAACGCAGGGCAGAATCGATACGCCCTCCCACACCTTTTCACATAGACATACATGGATAATTTCTGGCAGGCCTGTTCCGCGCAGTTGGAACTGGAGCTGACACCGCAACAATTCAGTGCGTGGATCAAACCGCTTATCCCTCTCGATTACGAAGAGGGCAAGCTGCGCATTGCTGCGCCCAATCGCTTCAAGCTCGATTGGGTCAAGACCCAGTTCGCCAGCCGCATCACTGCGCTGGCCATACAGTACTTCGAAGCGCCCACGGAAGTGCAGTTCGTGCTGGACCCGCGCCTGGCCCTGCCGAAGAAGCCCGTCACCGCCAGCACTCCGGCCAGCGATCCGAATGGCGGCGCGCCCAGCGCGCGCGCCGCGGAGCCGCAGCCCAGCGTGCCGGAACTGAGCATCGGCGCGGCACCGCGCCGCGAGCAGAGCCGCATCAACACCGACCTGACCTTCGACAGCTTCGTGACCGGCAAGGCCAACCAGTTGGCGCGCGCCGCCGCCATCCAGGTGGCGAACAATCCGGGCGTGTCCTATAACCCGCTGTTCTTCTACGGCGGCGTCGGTCTGGGTAAAACCCACTTGATCCACGCTATCGGCAACCAGGTGATGGCCGACAATCCTGGCGCGAAGATACGCTACATCCACGCGGAACAGTACGTTCGCGACGTAGTGACCGCTTACCAGCGCAAAGGTTTCGACGACTTCAAGCACTACTATCACTCGCTCGACATGCTGCTGATCGATGATATTCAATTCTTTGGCGGCAAGAGCCGCACGCAGGAAGAGTTTTTCTATGCGTTCGAGGCATTAATTGCCGCAAAGAAACAGATCATCATCACCTCGGATACCTATCCGAAGGAAATCACGGGCATGGACGACCGCCTGATCTCGCGCTTCGACTCGGGCCTGACGGTGGCTATCGAACCGCCGGAACTGGAAATGCGCGTGGCGATTTTGCTGAAAAAAGCCAAGCAGGAAGGCGTGACCTTCTCCGACGACGTGGCCTTCTTTGTCGCCAAGCACCTGCGCTCGAACGTGCGCGAGCTCGAAGGCGCGCTGCGCAAAATTCTTGCGTACTCGCGTTTCCATGGCAAGGACATCACGATCGATATCGTCAAGGAAGCCCTGAAGGACTTGCTGTCGGTGCAGAACCGCCAGATTTCCGTGGAAAACATCCAGAAAACAGTGGCCGACTTCTTCAATATCAAGGTCGCCGACATGTATTCGAAGCGCCGGCCCGCAAATATCGCCCGGCCGCGCCAGATCGCCATGTACCTGGCCAAGGAATTGACACAGAAGAGCCTGCCGGAAATCGGCGAACTGTTCGGCGGCCGCGACCACACCACGGTGCTGCATGCCGTGCGCAAGATCGCGCTGGACCGCACCAAAAACCCGGAATGCAACCACGAATTGCATGTGCTGGAGCAAACGTTGAAGGGCTAAGCACCATTTGGCAAGACTGGCTCAAAACGTGCTTTACCCTTATTATCTGGGAGGGCACCGCAGCCGGTCTGTCGGGGCTCCTTATGGCAACAATTGTTAAATTAATACGTTAAACGTCGTACTGTTCAACCTATACATTGAGGATAAATATGCAATTGGTCAAAACCACCCGAGATACCCTTCTCCGGCCACTGCAGATCGTGAGCGGTATTGTCGAGCGTCGGCACACTATGCCGATTCTGGCCAATATCCTCATCCGCAAAGACGGTGAAAATGTCTCCTTCCTGTCGACCGACACCGAAGTGCAGATCACCACGCACGCGGAAATCGGTTCCGGTGCGGACGTTACTGGCACCACCGTGGCTGCGCGCAAGCTGCTGGACATTTTGCGCGCCCTGCCCGAATCGGGCGACGTCACGATGACCCTGCTGAACAAGCGCCTGACCGTGCAAACGGGCAAGTCGCGCTTCGCCCTGCAAACCCTGGCGGCGGAAGAGTTTCCAACCGTGCAACAGGCGGAAAGCTATAACGCCTCCGTCACCCTGCCGCAGAAAACGCTGAAGCACCTGTTCAATATGGTGCATTTCTCGATGGCGCAGCAAGACATCCGCTATTACCTGAACGGCTTGCTGCTGGTTCTGGATGGCAATAATGTCATCGCCGTCGCCACCGATGGCCACCGCCTGGCGTTTTGCCAGGTCGCCACCGAGCAGACGTTTGCGCGCCAGGAAGTGATTATTCCGCGCAAGACCATCATCGAACTGCAGCGCCTGCTGGAAGAGAACGATGAGCCGGTGCAGCTGGACATCGCCGCCAACCAGGTGAAACTGACCTTTGCCGACATCGAGCTGATCTCGAAGCTGGTGGAAGGCAAGTTCCCCGACTACACGCGCGTGATTCCAAAAGGCTACAAAAACGACTTCACCATCGGCCGCGATGAACTGCTGCGTTCGCTGCAGCGTGCCGCCATCATGACCAGCGACAAGTTCAAGGGCGTGCGCTGCATCATCACCCCGGGCAGCATGAAGATCAGCTCGACCAATGCGGACCAGGAAGAAGCCGTCGAAGAGCTGGAAATCGACTACGGCGGCGACTCCGTCGACATCGGCTTCAACGTGACGTACCTGCTGGACGTGTTGAACAACCTGAAATGCGAATACGTCAACATCGCGCTGGGCGACTCGAACTCGTCCGCCCTGATCTCCATCCCGGACAATGCCGACTTCAAGTATGTCGTCATGCCGATGCGGATCTAAAGACCACAGCCGTGACGTAGGTCGGATTAGCGCAGCGTAATCCGACATGCTGAATCGCCGTCTGTCGGGTTACGCCGTTCCGGCTAACCCGACCTACGGTCATCAGCCAGCAGCCCCGAATCAATCAGCAATCGTTATTTGAGAAAGCAGTCCATGTCCGAGAATCCACAAGACACCCCGATCCAGGCCAAAACGGAAGAATACGGCGCCTCCTCCATCCAGATCCTGGAAGGCCTGGAAGCCGTGCGCAAACGCCCGGGCATGTACATTGGCGACACCTCGGACGGCACCGGCTTGCACCACCTGGTATTCGAAGTGCTGGACAACTCCATCGATGAATCGCTGGCCGGCCACTGCACGGATATCCACGTCACCATCCACAGCGACAATTCGATCTCGATCACCGACAATGGCCGCGGCGTGCCGACCGGCCTGAAAATGGACGACAAGCACGATCCGAAGCGTTCGGCGGCGGAAATCGTCATGACCGAGCTGCACGCGGGCGGCAAGTTCGACCAGAACTCGTACAAAGTCTCGGGCGGCTTGCACGGCGTGGGCGTATCTTGCGTCAATGGCCTGTCGAAACTGCTGAAACTGACCATCCGCCGCGATGGCAAAGTGCATCACATGGAATTCGTGCGCGGCGTGCCACAAGACCGCCAGATCGTCATGGTGGGCGACATCGCCACCTCGCCGATCAAGGTCATCGGCGAAACGGACAAGCGCGGCACCGACGTACATTTCTGGGCCGATGAAGAGATTTTCACGCACGTGGAATTCCACTATGAAATCCTGGCCAAGCGCATCCGCGAACTGTCCTTCCTGAACAATGGCGTCAAGATCAAATTGTCCGACCAGCGCACGGGCAAGGAAGAAATCTTCGCCTTCGAAGGCGGCACGCGCGGTTTCGTCGAGTACATCAACAAGGCCAAATCGGTCTTGCACCCGACCATTTTCCAGGCCACGGGCGAGCGTTTGTCGGACCAGGGCACGAACATTTCGGTCGACGTATCGATGCAGTGGAACGATGCCTACAACGAACAAGTGCTGTGCTTCACGAATAACATCCCGCAACGCGACGGCGGTACCCACCTGACGGGCTTGCGCGCGGCGATGACGCGCGTGATCAACAAATACATCGATGAACACGAGTTCGCCAAGAAGGCGAAAGTGGAAATCAGCGGCGACGACATGCGCGAAGGCCTGACCTGCGTCTTGTCGGTAAAAGTGCCGGAACCGAAATTCTCGTCGCAGACGAAAGACAAGCTGGTATCAAGCGAAGTACGCGGCCCCGTCGAAGAGATCGTCGCCAAGACCCTGGCCGATTACCTGCAAGAAAAACCGAACGACGCCAAGATCATTTGCGGCAAGATTGTCGAAGCAGCGCGCGCCCGCGAAGCGGCCCGCAAGGCCCGCGACTTGACGCGCCGCAAAGGCATCATGGACGGCCTGGGCCTGTCGGCCAAGCTGGCCGACTGCCAGGAAAAAGACCCCGCCCTGTGCGAACTGTACATCGTCGAGGGTGACTCGGCAGGTGGCTCGGCAAAACAAGGACGCGACCGCAAGTTCCAGGCCATCTTGCCACTGCGCGGTAAAGTGCTGAACGTGGAAAAAGCCCGTTTCGAGAAAATGCTGTCGTCCGAGCAAATCACCACCCTGATCGCCACGCTCGGCACCTCGATCGGACCGGACGAATTCAACGTCGAAAAACTGCGCTACCACCGCATCATCATCATGACCGATGCGGACGTCGACGGCGCCCACATCCGTACCCTGCTGCTGACCCTGTTCTACCGCCAGATGCCGCAACTGGTCGAACGCGGCCACATCTACATCGCGCAACCGCCGCTGTACAAAGTGAAATCGGGCCGCGACGAGCGCTATCTGAAAGATGACGCCGAAGAAGCGAGCTACATGATGACGGTGGCGCTGAACACGGCCGTGCTGGTGCCGCGCACTGGCGCGGAAGGCATTTCCGGCGAGACCCTGACGGAACTGGTGCGCAAGTTCAACCTGTCGAACACCATCATGACGCGCCTGACGCGCGTCATCGACCGTGCCGCCCTGACGGCCATCATGACGGGCGTGCAGCTGGACCTGTCGACCCTGGACCTGGCGGAAACCTCCGCCCTGGCCCTGCAGACGGCCATCAACGACAGCGCGGTGAAAGTGCACGTGCGTTCCGACGACTTGTCGGAAAAACACATGCTGCGCATCGAGCGCATGCACCACGGCAACGTCAAAGTCAGCGCCATCGACGCCGACTTCGTGCAAGGCCCGGACTACGCCGTACTGAGCAGCGGCGCCGCCACCTTCGAAGGCTTGATCGGCGAAGGCGCTTTTGTCCGCCGCGGCGAAGGCGAGCGCATGAAGGAAATCGCCGTGGTCGACTTCCACCAAGCCATGCAATGGCTGCGCGACGAAGCCGAACGCACCGTCTCGAAACAGCGCTACAAAGGTCTGGGCGAAATGAATCCTGACCAACTGTGGGAAACCACGATGGACCCAACCGTGCGCCGCTTGTTGAAGGTACAGATCGAAGACGCGATTGCTGCGGATCAGATCTTCACGACCTTGATGGGCGACGACGTGGAGCCACGCCGCGCGTTCATCGAAAACAACGCGCTGCGCGCGGGCAATATCGACGTGTAAGCCAGCTTGCCTGGTTTCCGTGACTGCCAAGGCGGCCCCTTTCAGGGCCGCTTTTTTTATGCGCGCCAGCATCCTGCCGCCACATTGACATACTTGCTAAAAGCAAGTAATAATCTGCCATAAGCAAGAAAATGGGAGGTGTCACATGCAGGCGGATCAACTCAGCGAGCGCACGGAGATGGTGCGTCGTTTCAACCGTTTCTATACACGCCAGATTGGCGTACTGCATGAACACTTGCTGGACAGCGCGTTTTCGCTGACGGAGGTGCGCATCCTGTATGAACTGGCGCATCGTGAGCAACTGACCAGCGCGGACTTGTGCCGCGAGCTGGGCTTGAACGCCGGCTATCTGAGCCGGGTCATTGCCGGATTCGAAAAGCAGGGGCTGATCGCCAAGACGCGCTCGCCCACGGATGCGCGTGCGGTGCAATTACAGCTGACCGAACAGGGACAACACACGCTCGCCCCCCTGGTCGACGCCTCGCGGCGCGAAGTGGCCGCCATGCTGGAACGCTTGCCAGCGACGGCACAGCAGGAGCTGGTCGCTGCCATGGTACAAATCCAGGGCTTGCTGGGGGAGCCATCGCCCGCTTATATCCTGCGCAATCCCCAGCCGGGCGACATGGGCTGGATCATCCACCGGCAAGCCGTGCTCTATGCGCAGGAATATGGCTGGAACAACGAGTACGAGGCACTCGCCGCCGACATCGTCGCCAAATTCGTGCGGGAATTCGACCCGGCCCATGAACGCTGCTGGATCGCCGAGAAGGACGGCAAGGTGATCGGTTCCGTCTTCATCGTGCGCCAGGACGACACGACTGCCAAGCTGCGCCTGCTGTACGTCGATCCCTGCGCGCGCGGTCTGGGCATCGGCAGCCGCCTGGTCGATGAATGCCTGCGCTTCAGCCGCCAAGCGGGCTACACGCACATGGTGTTGTGGACCAACAGCATCCTCACCGGTGCGCGGCGCATCTACGACAAGGCTGGCTTCCAATTGCTCGAAGAAGAGGCGCATCACAGCTTTGGCAAGGATTTGCTCGGCCAGGTGCTGGCGCGCGAGCTGTAAGCAGGCGCTTGTCGGCCCTTTGCATGAAAGCAACTGTGGCGGCGCCAGAACAGTGGCTGCCAATTTCATCGCCCGTATCACCAATCCCCCCAAGAAAACAGTACACTAGTTCCTGAGCGTAACTACTTTTGTACGCGCTCCAAGCCGCCTGCCGTTGCCGGGAGGCGTCCCTGCCGCAAGGCGTGTTGTCTGCCTGGACAAATGCAATGTTCACTTCGCGCAGCCTGTCTCCTGCCTTCTATTACCTGTTCTTTTCAGGAGAACCGGAGCAGCAGCAGCGCTTTTTCAAGGAACTGCATTTCATTTCGATAGCCATTCTGACGTTTGGCCTGGCTTGCTGGCTGGTCACGTTCAGCCTGACCTTGCCGCGCGCTTCGCTCGATCATGCGCAGGCGGCGCTGGGCGTGACGGGCATGGTGATCGGGCTGGTGTTGACCAAGTATGCGAAGTCGCTGCAAGCAATCATCGTCAGCGGCACCATCAGCGTGCTATTCATCGCTTTCAGCTTTCGCGTGCTGATGCTGGGTACGGAAGATCCCGCTTTCTGGGTATTGCCGCTGGGCGTGATGATCACCCTGACGACGGCGCCCATCTTCAGCGGCATCGCGTATTACCTGGGCGTGTCGCTGTGCGTGTGGGCCATCCTGGGGCTGGGACAGTTTCCCGTGCATGCGGGCCAGGCCGACCAGCATTGGCCGGTGCTGGCCGTCACCATCAGCGTGATCATCGGCCTGGCGCTGAATATTTATTTTCTCGTCTTGCGCATTCACAACTACCGTTCCCAGCGCGAGCTGGCGACGATGGCCTACAAGGATGGATTGACCGGGCTCAACAACCGGCGCATGTTTACGCAAAGCGCCCGCGTCCTGCAGCGCACGGCGCACACGCCCGCGTATTTCCTGATGATCGACATCGACGACTTCAAGCAAATTAACGACGTGTACGGCCATGACGTGGGCGACGAGGTGCTGAAAAAGATCGCCGATGTGATCGCCGGGCTGTCTGGCGAGCACCTGTGCGGCCGCCTGGGCGGCGAGGAATTCGCCATTATTTACCTGGGCGAAAAAAGCGCGGCCTGCGCCTTTGCCGCGCAACTGGTCGACAGCGTCGAGGTGGCTTTCGTGCCGGAACGCAAGGTGTCCGTCAGCATCGGCATGGCGGAACTGATCAAGGAAGCGGACTTGTCGCACAGCTACCGGCGTGCCGATGAATCTTTATACCAGGCCAAGAAAAGCGGCAAGAACCGCTACGTGCTCAACGCCGCCTGATTGTGCGGGGCTGACGGCCTTGCATCGAGCAGCGCCAGCAAAGCTTGTGGCGAAATCTTCCAGGGGTCGCGCTGCTCGGGGTCTACCTCATCCCAGCTGTCCTGGGCGCCGATCTTGAGGATGGTCAAGGGAATGTCCTTGCTTTCAAAGAAGGCCAGCATGCGCCGCATCAAACGGCTCACCTTGGCGTGGTCGTCCATATACAAGGAGCAGGTATAGAAACAGCCCTTCTCTCCCATGCTCAATTTCCTGGCCGCGCCGACACGGGAGTGAAGCACGTACTTGTGCAGGAACTCGGTCACTACCTCATCGTCGACGGGAATACTGCAGGAAATGGTGAGCTTGGCCATGATAAGGGGGACAGTGATTCAATAGCCAAGCTTAGCAGAAAGCGTTTCATTCCTGAAATGCTAAGATCGCGGCGCGCGCATGCCGGCAAGTGGTCCGGCATGGCGTCTCGACAAGGATTGCCATTGAATACCCCAGGAAAAATCACTTTCCGCATGCTGTCGCTGTGCGCCGCTCTGTGCTTGCCGCTTTCCAGCATGGCACAAGCCATTGCTGACGAGGATGCCGCCTTCGTGACCGCCACCGTGCCCGTCTCCGTGCCGTCTCCGCCGTTAAGCCTGAACGAGCATCCACAAATCCGCGCCGACGTCTTCAGGCTGCTCGGCTATGCGCGTGGCGACTATACGCAAGGCGATACCCTGATCGCGCTCCAGGTACTCGACAGCATGCGTTCACTGGACGACATCACGCGCACCATGCTGCCCGACGGGCGCTCGGTGCTGGCCTCCATCGATGCCAGCACGCACGGTGCATGGCGCGCCGCCATGCTGTTCGACCCGCAACGCAAGCTGTTGGCGCTGGGCCTCGTCAACGGTCATTGCCAGGCCGCCATTGGCGACGCCGCCCCCGCCTGCCTGCCGTCCACGCATGCCGTGCTGACGGTGTTTTTGCCACCGGGCGCGGAGGACGAGATGGCCGCGCCGCTGCTGGTGTGGGCGCGGCAGCTGCCGCCCATGCTGGCAAAGACCACGCCGGAGCAGCGGCAAAGCATTGCTGCGGTGGAATACATCACTACCCGCCCCGACCAGCCCGGCTGGGAACAGCGCGATGTGCCTCCCGGCTTTCCCGCCAGCTTGCTGCATTTGCTGCTGCCGAATGCGGAATTGAACAGCAGTTCCAGCGGCGGCAAACTCATCGCACCGGCAGGCCTGGCCGGTTTGCCCATGCGCACGCCCACGGAAGCGGCGGAGGCGGGCGACGAGCCCATGCCCGATGCCAGCATCACCCTGCGCAGCTATGCCGATTTCCACTGGGTGCTCAACACCTACGCCAAACTGGCCAAGGGCGCGCAAGTGAAGGGGCATGACGACAAGGTGGTGTTGACCGGCAGCGATACGAGCGGCCGCTACACGGTGACCTTGCGCGAACAGGGCAAGAAGGACAGTGTGTTCATCACCGTGGCCAGCTGGCGGGAACAATAGGCCTGAGAGGACTCCGAACAGGGGAAAACATTGCCATCACGCACAGGAGCATGGCATTTTGGCATTTTGCGGTATGATTTCCGGCCGTGCGGCCCGGCCCGGTCCCTGCCTTGCCCACCAGCCCTTCAAGCCAGCCACGCTTGCGTAGCATCCTGCCCTAAGGAGTCATATGTTCGGTTTTAACTTGCGCGTTGCCAAGATGGTGTGGACGGCGTTCCTGATCGCCTTCCTGCTCTTCCTCACCTACAAGGTCTCGTCGACCCTGATCGTGGTGGTCTTTGCCATTTTCTTCAGCTATCTCGTGTATCCGCTGATCGGACTGCTGGAGCGGCATGGGCCGAAGCGCCTGCCACGCACGGCCAATATCGGCATCGTCTTCCTGGTGGTGATCTTGCTGGTGGCGGTGCTGGGGTCGATCTTTGGGGCGCGGATCGAGGAAGAGGCGATCAAGCTCAGCGACCAGTTGCCAACACTACTCAAAGGCAACAATTTTGCCGAGCGCATCCCCTTGCCGGAATTCATGGAACCCTTGCGCGCGCGCCTGCTGTCGTTCATGCAGACGCAGCTGAGCAGCGGTACGGGACAAGCCATGCCGCTGGCGAAAGAGCTGGGCTTGACCGTCATGCATGCAGCCAGCAACCTGATCTATCTGGTGCTGGTGCCCGTGCTGAGCTTTTTGCTGATCAAGGAAGGGCCGGACATGCGCGACGGTTTGCTGTCCTTGCTGAACCGCCCGAACAAGAAACTCTGGGCCGCCATCATCGATGACCTCGACATCTTGCTGTCGCGCTATGTGCGCGCCCTGCTGCTGTTGTCGATCGCCACTTTTGTGTCCTACAGCATTGCCTTTTCCCTGATGGGCGTGCCGTACAGCCTGCTGCTGGCGGGCGCCGCGGCCTTGCTGGAATTCATCCCGTTTGCCGGGCCGCTGGCGGCGGCCGTCATCGCCGTGGTCGTGGCCGGTTTCAGCGGCTTCGAGCACGTGTTCTGGCTGATCGGCTTTATTGCCGCCTACCGTTTGTTCCAGGATTACGTGGTCAATCCGTACTTGATGAGCGAAGGCGTGGAAGTGAGTCCGCTGATGGTCATCGTCGGCTTGCTGGCCGGCGACCAGCTCGGTGGCGTGGTGGGCATCTTCCTGTCCGTGCCCGTGATGGCGGCCATCAAGATCGTCTTCGTGCGCGCCAGGGCGGCCTTGCAGGCGCGCCACGATGCACTGGAGAAAGCGGAACAGGCAGCAGAGGAAGCGCGCGCCCAGGCCTTGGCCGAGGCGGCGCTGCTGCAGGAACAGGGCAGCAAGGCCACCCTGCCAGCGCAGTAATTTAAAACTCTTCCCACTCGCCGCTGCTGTCCGCGGCAGGTTTGGCCGGACGCGGTTTTGCAGCAGCGACAGGTCCTGCTGCGGCGCGGGCGGGCGCCAGGCGCAAGGCCGGGCGTTTCAAGGCCGTGCTGGCGGCGGCCACGACAGGCTTGCGCAAGGCAGACTTGGCGGCGGCAGGGCCGCTGTGGGCGGCGTCGAGTTTAAAGATGCTGACCATCTCGGCCAGCGCGGCTGCCTGCTCCTGCATCGATTCCGAAGCGGCTGCCGCTTCTTCCACCAGTGCCGCATTTTGTTGTGTCACGGTATCCATTTCCGCCACGGCTTGATTGATCTGGCCGATGCCCAGTTCCTGCTCGTGGCCGGCGGCGCTGATTTCGCCCATGATGTCCGTCACGCGGCGGATGCTGGACACGATCTCGTCCATCGTTGTGCCCGTCTGGCTGACCAGTGCGCTGCCGGCGCCCACGTTCTGCACCGACGCTTCGATGAGCACCTTGATATCCTTGGCGGCGCTGGCCGAACGGTGCGCCAGGTTGCGCACTTCCGTGGCGACGACGGCAAAACCACGGCCCTGTTCGCCTGCGCGCGCCGCTTCCACGGCCGCGTTCAGGGCCAGGATGTTGGTCTGGAAAGCGATGCCATCGATGACGCCGATGATGTCGGCGATCTTTTTCGACGATTCGCTGATGGTGCCCATGGTATCGACAACTTGCGCCACCAGCGCGCCGCCCTTGACGGCCACGTCCGATGCGGACACGGCCAGCTGGTTCGCCTGGCGCGCATTGTCGGAATTCTGCTTGACGGTCGAGGTCAGCTCTTCCAGCGAGGACGCCGTTTCTTCCAGGCTGGAAGCTTGCTGCTCCGTGCGGCTCGACAAATCCAGGTTGCCCGAAGCGATTTCATTGCTGGCCGTGGCGATGGCGCCGCTGCCGTCGCGCACGCCGCGCACGGTGGTCGACAAGCGTTCCTGCATCTGCTGCAAGCCCGTCAGCAAAGCACCCATTTCATCCTGGCGCGTGATGACGATGTCGTTGGCCAGGTTGCCGTCCGAAATGGCGCCAAAATGGCGCAGGGCCTGGTCCAGCGGGCCAAAGATGGCGCGCAGCAGCAAGATGCTGGAAATAATCGTCATCAAGGCGCCTACTACCATGCCGATGATGGCCATGGTCACTTGCGTGTGGTAGCTGGCCTGGCTGTCCGCATACATCGCGGCGGCCGAGGTGGACTGATATTGCGTCAATGTTTCGGCTGCCTGGTCCAGGGTGCGGTAAAGGGGCGACAAGCCGGTCATCATCAGCTTGTCCGCCTGCTCGATATTGTTTTCGCGCAAAGCCTTGCCCATGGCCAGCACGCCATTATTGATATAGTCGCTGCGCTTCTTGTCCATGTCGTCGGACAGGCGCTTTTCTTCCGCGCTTTGCGGCAAGCCCAGGTACACCTTCCAGGACTTGTTGGATGCTTCCATGAATTGTTCGGAGCGTGCCAGGGTCTCCTTGGCATCCGGCGCATCCGGGTGCACCATTACGCGGTCCATCGTGAAACGGGCGCGGCCCAGGGCGATTTGCGATTCGCCGATGGCCTGCGTCGATGCCAGCTGATTGCTGTAGACCTCATTGAGACTGTTATTCGCCGATTTCAGGCTGATGATACTCATGACGCCCAGCACGGCGATCAGCAAGCCCAGCACACTCATGGTGGCGATCAGGCGCATTTTTATTGTTATGTTCGACAGCATGCAGTTTCCTTGGTAGGGGCGTAACCATGCCTGCGCTGGCCAGATGGGATAGCAGCAAGCGCCAGATGGGCGGGTCACGTGAATTGTTCAGGACAGATCGATACGGCGTGTGCGGCAGCAGGGGGGAAGGCGGCCCGCGCATATCGTCAGGAGTGAAATACAGGGCAACAGGGTTGAGGTTTCCTGTACTTTTAATTTCCTGATCGCAAGATACAGGGAAAGATTACTGGTAGCAATATGCAGCTGGGATTTTCACGCTTTGTAACAAGCGGATGATGTTTTTTGCGCAGAACTGGCATTCCGCTGCCGTGCGCCCTCGCGTCGGAATGCCAGGTATGTTAATAGACGGTTTCTTCGATGAGCTGGCCATCATCGCGGAAAGACTGAAACCGGCCCGTTTTCTTGCCCATGTGATAACTGCCAATCTGCTTCGGTTTCCCATTCTGGAAATGTTCGATGTTGACGCCATGCAGCACGCCCTTGTGCCAGTTGCGGTGAAATTGCGGCACTTCGCCATCGGGATAAAACAGGGTTTCCTCACCATCGCGCTTGCCGTCGGCAAAGCTGCCCTCGTAACGCCGCTTGCCATCCGGATAAAAGCTTTGCATCGGCCCCTCAAGCACGCCCAGGCGGTAATGTTCGACCAGTTGCAGCTGGCCATCGGCCGCATATTGTTCGAGCTTGCCTTCCGGTTCGCCATTGAGCATGGTCAACACTTGCCAGCCGCCGTCCGGCGTCGCCTTTTTCCACGGCCCCTGCTTGATGTCATCGACGTAGTTGCCGCCACCGCCAGGTTCCACCCACTGCCCCTGTTTCTTGCCATTCACATAATTTCCCTGCCATTGCACCACGCCATCGACGCGGCGCTCGCTAAGACCGTTCAAGCGGTCTTTCACAAAATGGTCGTAGCCAGTGAAGCTATGCATGTCCGCTTCGCGCCATTCAGCCACGCCCGGACTCACTTCCCAACGGCCCGTGCGCTGGCCCCGCTGCATCATGCCTTTCGTGGTTTCGTCGCCGCTTTCATACGTCCACGGCCCCTCGGCCTTGTCGTCGACAAAGGCGCCAAACGAACGAATGGTGTTCGGCTCTTCGAAGTGCCATAGGCCGGTGCGCTTGCCCAGCGCATACAGGCCGTGGGCAAACACGCTGCCCACGCAGCAGTTCACGTCGTATTCGATGAACAGCCCATCCTGGGTGGCGGCAAAGCGCTGTGGCTGTGTTTCCCACGTGATCCACTTGACGTGGTAACTGGGCGCGCGCCCCCCTTCCCACCCTTTGCCCAGCAGATACGTGACGGTCAGATAATGGCCATCCTTTTCCTGGAAGGTTTTCTTATAGGCAAACGCCGGGGCGTCCGCAGGTTTGGCTGGCAGTAACTCGCCGTCGATATTGAAATAGCCAATCAGGGTGCCATGCGCATGCTCGATGGCATCGAACTCGGTCACGCCCGAGGGCGCGTAAGCGATGCTGTAATCAATCAGCCGCAGGGAGGCCAGCGCCGCGCGCACCCGCGCCTCATCCATGACCCTGGCGCCGCGCACGATGGCGTCCAGTGCGGGCTGCAAGGTGGCCACCTTGAACATCCTGCCGCCGCTGCGTTCGTAGCGGTAGGCATGCAAGCCATAGGGATTATCACTGCGGTTGTCACTGCGAGCGCCACTGCGGCTGAGCACGAACGTGGTTTCGCCTTCACTGTCGAGGTCCAACTGGAACACGGCCTCGATGCTGGCCTGGCCATACTTGTCCAGGTTCATGCGCTTGTCGCTGCCGTCATTGCACTGGCAGTAGTAGCCGTTGACTTCGCCGTTTTCCCGCAGGAAAGCCAGCACCACGCCGCCATCGCGGCGCTCGACGGCACTGGCATAGGCCATGGGCTGGCCTGCGTAAAAACGCGCCGCTGCCTGTGCCGGCGCCAGGGCGCCCAGCGCCAGCAGCGCCACCATCGTGATCATCCAAAATGTTTGCCGCATGTCAACCCCACTGCCCAAAACCGCCATTATGCATGGCCATTCAGGCAATGCCGGACACCCCAGGACGGTAGCGGCCAAACAGGGGACGCTGCACCGTCTGCGCCAGCAGCACGCCCAGTAGCGAGATACCGCCGCCGACCAGGTGATACAGATGCATGCTTTCATGCAGCCAGACGATGGCCAGCAAGGCCGTCAGCAAAGGCAGCAGGTTGACGTAGATGCTGCAGCGGTTCGGTCCCAGCAGTTTGACACCTTCGATCCACAGGTAGGACAGGATGATGGACGAGCCGATGCCCCCATAAGCGATCAGGGGCAAGGTGGTGGCGTCCAGCCTCGCGCTGCCGGGCGGCAGCAGCAGGAACAGTGGCAGCATGCAAGCCAGGGCCGCCAGCGCCTGGCAATAAATGGCTTGCCAGGCGGGAATGGACAAGCGCCAGCGGCGCAGCAGCACGCCGTACAGGGCAAAGCTCAGGCAGGCCAGCAGCATCAGCGCGTCGCCCGCATGCACGCCCTGCTGCAGCAGGCCCAACATATCGCCCCGCCCTACCAGATACAGCAAGCCGCCAAACGACAGTACGCCGCCGGCCGCCATGCCCACCGTCAATCGCTCGCCCAGCAGCAGCACGCTGAGCAGGGCCGTCATCAGGGGTGCCAGCGCCGTGACGATGGCCATATTCGTCGCCGTCGTCGATTCGGCGGCGCGGTAGGACAGGCTCTGGAACAGCGCCATCGACATCACGCCGCACAGCGCCAGCTGCCACCACTGGCGGCGGATGGCGGCGCGGTTGCGCCACAGGGGGCGGGCGATAAACGGCGTCATCACCAGCAAGACCAGGACCAGGCGGTAAAAGGTAATGGCCGTGGGGGCGATGCTGGACGCGGCCAGCTTGGACACGACGACATTGCCGGCCCACAGCAGCATGGCCAGGAAGGGATACAGATAGGCGCGCACAGGCATGCGTAGCTCCAGGAATAGTTGCGGGGGAACCATCATGCCGCAGGCGCGCTACGCTTTCTCGCGCTAATATGTCTACACCTATCGCAAAACTGACCTTATTTGTATGGATTGCACCTCCCCCGCCTTTCAGGAATTGCTGCCCGTCTCGGCGCGCGCCATGGCGCTGGCCGTCGACTATGCGCATGGCCACGTGATTTCGGTGCACCGCCACACGCATGCGCAATTGCTGTATGCCATCGAGGGCGTGATGACCATCGAGGCGCAGGGCGGGCGCTGGGTGGTGCCGCCCACGCGCGGCGTGTGGCTGCAGCCCGGCATCGCGCACCAGGTGCGCATGAGCGGCGCCGTCAAGATGCGCACCGTCTTCATCGATTGCGCCAGCTCACCGCTGCTGCCGCGCCACAGTTGTGTGCTCGACATCAGCCCCCTGCTGCGGCAATTGATCGTGGCGGCCGTCGACATCGCGCCCGATTTCACGGAAGGCAGCCGCGACTGGCATCTGCTGCAATTGCTGTTGCACGAGCTCGATAGCCTGCCTGTGCTGCCCCTGTATCTGCCGCTGCCCTTTGATGCGCGCCTGCGCGGCATTTGCGCGCGACTGATGGAACAGCCAGGCGAACAGCAGACGGTGGCGCACTGGGCACAGGAACTGGCGATCACCGAGCGCAGCCTGCACCGATTGTTCCAGAAACAGACGGGCATGCGCTTTGGCCAGTGGCGCCAGCAGGCACGCCTGCTTCGGGCGCTGGAACAACTGGCGCGCGGCAGCAAGGTCATCGACGTGGCCATGGACAATGGCTACACGAGCCAGAGCGCGTTTACCGCCATGTTCAAGAAGCATTTCGGCACCACGCCAACCGCGTTTTACCAGGCAAAAGTCATCGCGGTTTAAAAAAAATGCTGCTATGCATCAATAATCATGGGCGATAGCCACCGCTCTTGTTATCATCGCAAGCCTTATCGCACCGCGCCCATCCTGGCAGCGGTGTTGACCTTAATCACACCACCATGACACAGAATTTCTTCCAGACTTTTATCCTGCTCCTGCTCGTCACCGACCCGTTCGGCAACGTTTCCCTGTTCGTCAATGCCCTGAAACGGGTACCGGTCGAGCGGCGCTGGAAAGTCGTGGTGCGCGAGTGCATGATCGCCTTCGGCATCTTGCTGCTGTTCATGTTCTTCGGCCGCCATTTCCTGAACGCCTTGCAATTGTCGGAAGTGGCGCTGCGCATCGGCGGCGGCGTGATCCTGTTCCTGATCGCCATGCGCATGGTGTTTCCGCAGCCCAATGCGGGCAATAGCGACCACGAGATGGGTGGCGAACCGTTCATCGTGCCGCTGGCCATCCCCGCGCTGGCCGGACCGTCGGCGCTGGCCACGGTGCTGCTGTTTTCCTCGCATGAAATGAACGACGTCATCGCCCACGTGGCGGGGCTGACGGCCGTGGCCGTCGTCTGGCTGGCCGTCTTCCTGTGCGCCGAACGCTTGCAGCGGGCGCTCGGTCCAAGGGTCATGACAGCGTTCGAGCGCCTGATGGGCTTGATCTTGACGGCGATGGCCATTGAAATGTTACTCGCCGGCATACGCGCGTTTTTGAAATCCGTTTAACATTGTCATTCATCCACTGAAGGAGTCCAGCATGAGCCGTTGCGCCCATCTTTGCCTGATGGCCGATTACAACCAGTGGATGAATACCAAGGTCTATGCAGCGGCCGCCAGCCTTCCTCCCGGCGAGCTGGAGCGCGAGCGGGGCGCCTTTTTCGGCTCCCTGCTGGCCACCCTGAACCACGTGATGGTGGGCGATACCCTGTGGCTGCAGCGCTACGCCCAGCACCCGGCCGGCTTTCCCCTGCTCGCCCCCATCCGCGCCATCACGCCGCCCGCCTCGCTCACGCACCCGCTGTTCGCGGCCGACGATTTTTCCGCCATGCAAGCACACCGGCTGTGGCTGGACCAGCTCATCGTCGACTGGGTCGCCTCCATCACGGAAGCCGACCTGGACCATTTGCTCGACTACCGCAACAGCAAGGGACCGAACCGGCGCGAGTTTTTCAGCCTGCTCATGCATTTCTTCAACCACCAGACCCATCACCGGGGCCAGGCCAGCACCCTGCTGTCGCAGGCGGGCGTAGACATCGGCGACACGGATTTACTGTTTCGCATCCCCAACCATATCGAGGACTGACGACGGGCGGTACAGCCACGCCTTGAACAAAATCAAGGCCAGCGCCAAGGCACCCAGCAGCGTACCGCAAGCCAGCGCGCCCTGAATGCCATAGCAGGCGATGGCCATGCCGCCGGCCAGCGCGCCCACTGTCACGCCCAAGTTGATGGCGGCGATGTACACGCCGATGGCAAACGCAGGCGCCTCGCGCGCTTCGCTGCTGAGCCACACTTGCGTGACGATCAGCCCGCTCGTGTGCGCCGCCCCCCAGAACAGCAGCAGTACCGCCAGGGCCACCCAGCCGGTACCAGCGCCCGCATACTGGTACAGCAGCCAGTACGCCAGCCCCAGCAGTACGGGCTGCAGCAAGACCGTGCGCAGCACGTGCGTGCCCAGCTGGCGCCCCGCGAACAGATTGCCCGCCACGCCGCCCACGCCAAACACCACCAGCGCCAGCCCCGTCTGGCGCGCCGACAGGCCCGCTTCCTGCTGCAGATACGCGGCCGCATACGCATACACGGCAAACATGGCGGCAAAGACAAATACGGCGGCGGCAATCGTCAGCCACAGCGCGGGCTTGCGCAGCACGGCCAATTGGCGGCCATACGCCATCGGCGCTTGCTGCGGCGTGTCCGGCAAGAACAGACATAGCCCCAGCGCCGCCAGGACATTCACCAGCGCGCAGACGAGGAACGATGCCTCGTAGCCATACTGGGCGGCGATCCACGTCGTCAACGGGATACCCAGCACCATGCCCATGCTGGTGCCAGTGAACGCATGTGCGCCGGCCCGCGCCGATTGCTGCGGCGGATACAGGGCGGCGGCGGCCACCATGGCCAGCGAGAAATACACAGGGTGGAACAGGGCCGGCACGATGCGCAACGCCAGTAGCACCTCGAAGCGGGGCGCATACGCCGAGGCCACGCTGGCCAGCGCGAACACCAGTAGGGAAACCACCAGCACGCGCTTGCGGCGCCAGCGCGTGGCCAGCAGCACGAGGAAAGGCCCGCCCACGGCGATCACCAGGGCGAACAGACTCACCAGCGATCCCGCCTGCGCCGCCGTCACGCCGTAGCGCTGCATGATCATCGGCAAGATGCCCACCACGCCAAATTCGATGCAATACACGCCGAACAGGCCCAGCGCGAGGAAGACGATCGGGTGCGGACGCGTCATCGCATTTCCTTGGCGCCATACACTGCCTGGCACAGTTCCGTCACGAACGGCCCCGCCATGCCTTCCAATGCCGTATTCGTGAACGCCACCACGGACAGTTCTTGCGCAGGGTCAACAAACCATGAGTGGCCATACGTGCCGCCCATGCGCCAGCTGCCCACGGACTCCGGCGTGGCGGCGGCAAGCGGATCCGTCAGTACCGTAAATCCCAGGCCGAAGCCACGACCGGGCCAGAACGGCAAGTCGAAGCCGCCCGTCTGGCTTTCGCCCATCTGGCGCGCCAGCGCCGGTGGCAACAGCGGTGCGCCACCCAGCCGCAAGGTTTCCAGCAGGCGCATGAAGTCAGGGGCAGAACCGACCATGCTGGCGCCACCGGACGGGTAGGCTTGCGCATCGCGGGCGCGGGCAGGCGACAAGGTAAAACCTGCCATGCCATCGAGAAACGGCAGATGGTCCTCCCCTTCGTCCAGCAAACGGCGCGGCCGGGATTCTCCCGCTGCGCGGTCCGCATAGGCCACGGCCAGGCGCGCCGGATCGGTAGCCAAAAATCCCGTATCGCGCATGGCCAGCGGCGCCGTCACCAGGTGTTCCACGGCTTGCGCCAGCGGCAAACCAGTCACCGCTTCGATCACGGCGCCCAGCACGTCGGTGGCGATCGAATACGCCCAGCGCTCGCCCGGCGCATACGCCAGCGGCACGGTGGCCAGGCGGCGCAGATTGTCTGCCAGGCTCATGCGGGAAGCATCCATGCCGTCCGACACGCCCGCCTGCGCATACGCGCCGCCGGGCGGCTGGAAAAAGCCATAGTCGAGCCCGGCCGTGTGCGTGAGCAGATGCCGCACGGTCATCACCGCCACGGCGCCGTCCGGCTGGCGCGGCGCAAAATACGGTAGCCAGCGCGCCACCGGGTCGTCCAGCCCCAGGCGATCCTGTCCCACCAGCGCCAGCGCGGCTGTGGAGACGATGGGTTTGCTAACGGACGCCAGGCGAAAGACGGCATCCTCGCGCATGGGCGCGCCCGCTTCGCGGTCCAGGTAGCCGGCCGCGCGGCGATACACATCCTGGCCACGCTGGCGCACCAGCACCACGGCGCCCACCAGGCGCTGCTGGCGCAAAACAAAGTCCAGCAGAGGATCGATGCGTGCGGACAATGCCGCGGGAGAAAAGGGAGAAGTCATGGCTAGCCTTTCAAATGGTCAAGCTGCCAAGGTAAGGCAGGCGCGATCAAAGAAAAATGGGCTATAGTTTCTGTCTGTGCGGACGCTGACATCCGCAATCAATGGTGACAAGGAACGACATGGATAACCTGGCGGGATTCACGGCCTTCGTGCAGGCAGCGGAAACGCGCAGTTTCGTGGCGGCAGGCAGGGTGCTTGGCATTTCCGCCTCGGCCGTGGGCAAGAGCATCGCGCGGCTGGAAGAGCGGCTGGGCGTGCGCCTGTTTCACCGCAGCACGCGCAGCATCGCGCTGACCAGCGAAGGCACGGTGTTTCTCGAACGCTGCCGGCGCATCCTGGGCGAGATCGAAGCGGCGGAGCTGGAGTTATCCAATAGCAAGAGCGCGCCGCAAGGCCGGCTGCGCGTCAGCCTGCCTTTGGTCGGCAGCTTGCTCAACCCTGTGCTGGCCGCGTTCGCATGCGCCTATCCGCAGGTGGAACTCGACCTCGATTTCAGCGACCGCCGGGTCGATGTGATCGAAGAAGGCTACGACGCCGTGGTGCGCGCGGGAGAGAGCGCCGACAGCCGTTTGATGAGCCGCCAGCTGGGCCAGTTCCAGCTCCAGCTGGTGGCCGCGCCCGCCTATCTGGCGCAGCACGGCACGCCGGAGCTGCCGGCCGACCTGCTGCTCCATACTTGCCTGCTGTACAAATTTCCCAGTAGTGGCAAGGTCGAGGCCTGGCCCTTGCCCGAGTGGCCAGCCCTGCACGCGGCGGGCTTGCCGGCTGTGCTGAACTGCAACAATGTGGACACCTTGCTGCACTTTGCCGAAAGCGGCCTGGGCATCGCCGCCCTGCCCGACTTTGCCGTGCGCGCGGCACTGAGTACGGGCCGCTTGCAGCCGGTGCTGGACGCGCACCGCCAGCACGACGGTACCTTCCGCATCCTGTGGCCCAGCAGCCGCCACCTGACGCCGAAGCTGCGCGCCTTCATCGATTTCATGGCCACGCACGTGTTTCCCGAACGCTAATGTTTCCTGACGACGGCGCGCTCGTTGTTTCCACACGACAACTTATTTAATTTGCTGCCGATTATTTAACTTTTCGGGGACTTGATACAAGTTTTTGTATTGCAGTGCGGAATTTTGAGGAACAATTACAGGCAGGCCGCCCTTACGTACTAACCCGTAGTGGCAAGGCATGACCGTGTCTGGTGCCTGGCCTGTCGACGTTCTCCCTCACTTCCGCACTACGAAAGCAATCATGTCACTCACACAATTCAAAATCGGCACCCGTCTCGGAATCGGGTTTGCTGTCGTCCTCGGCCTGCTGGTAGCCGTCTTGCTTGTCGGCCTGTATTCCATGGGGCAACTGAGCGCACGCACCCACGACATCGTGACCGACAAGAACGTCAAGATGGCCGCAGCCAACACCATGAGCGACAACGTGCGCAACATTACCCTGGCGATCACCAGCGTGGTGGTGGCACCAACGGAAGCGCTGGTACAGGCGGAACTGGCAAAGATCGGTGAAGCGCGCAAGAAATACGGCGCCGCCAAGGAAACCTTGCAAAACAAAATCTCGACAGACAAGGAAAAGGCGCTGATGGCCGAACTGGACGCTGCCCTGAAATCGGGCGCGCCGCTGAACAACAAGGTCATCGAGCTGCGCAATGCGGGCCAGACGGAAGAAGCGATCGCCTTTTTGACGCAGCAGGCGGCACCAAGTCTGAAGCGCGTGCTGGGCGCACTCGACAGCCTGGTCGCGTATGAAGGCGAGCAAGCGGCGCAAGCGGCAACGGAAGCCGAAACGCTGAGCACCAGCGCGCGCGCCTCCATGATTATCCTGGGCAGCGTGGCCGTGCTGCTGGGCGCCTTTGTTGCCTGGATCATCACGCGCTCGATCACCCACCCCATCAATGCAGCAGTCAGCGTGGCCGAAACCGTGGCGTCCGGCGACTTGTCTTCGCACATCGTCGTCAATTCCAGCGATGAAACGGGCCGCCTGCTGGGCGCCCTGAAAGCCATGAACGACAGTCTGTTGGGCGTAGTGGCGCAAGTGCGCCATGGCACGGATGCGATTTCCACGGCGTCGAGCGAAATTGCCGCCGGCAACCTCGACCTGTCGTCCCGCACGGAAGAGCAAGCCAGTTCGCTGGAAGAGACGGCGTCGGCCATGGAAGAACTGACTTCCACCGTGAAACAGAATGCGGACAACGCACGCCAGGCGAACCAACTGGCGAAAAGCGCGTCGGAAGTGGCCGTGCGCGGCGGCAGCATCGTCTCGCAAGTGGTCGACACCATGGGCACCATCAACGAATCGTCGAAGAAAATCGTCGACATTATCGGCGTCATCGATGGCATCGCCTTCCAGACCAACATTCTTGCCTTGAACGCGGCCGTGGAAGCGGCGCGCGCAGGCGAACAGGGCCGTGGCTTCGCCGTGGTGGCAACAGAGGTGCGCAACCTGGCGCACCGCTCGGCCTCGGCCGCCAAGGAAATCAAGGAACTCATCGCCGCCTCCGTCGCCAACGTGGACACGGGTTCGCGCCTCGTCAACGAGGCGGGCCAGACCATGGGCGACATCGTCGACAGCATCGTGCGCGTGACCGACATCATGGGCGAAATCACGTCCGCCACGCACGAGCAAACCATCGGCATCGAGCAGATCAACATGGCCATTGCGCAGATGGATGAAGTGACGCAGCAAAACGCAGCCCTGGTAGAAGAAGCGGCAGCCGCCTCGCAAAGCATGCAGGAGCAGGCAGGCGAACTGGCGCACGTGGTGGGCTTCTTCAAGACGGGCAACCAAGTCACCAGCACAGCCAAGCTGACGCCTGTGCGCGCGATGCCGGCAGCGCCAGCCATCGCACGCCCCGTGGCCCGCAAGGCACCCGTGCGCCAGGCCGTGGCCGCCGCACCGGCGCGCCGCAGCAATGCCGCTGCAGAGAGCGAATGGGAAGAGTTTTAAGTAATAGCAACACCCTCCAGACGAGCAAGCCAGGCAGGAAGTTGCTGCCTGGCTTTTTTTTGTCCGCAAACAGCACTTTTTTTGCGGCAAAGCCCGCGCAATAGGCGAAAGTGCAAAACACGCGCCGCGCATACGCTTTACAATCCTCGCTCGCTTTACAAAATATTGGTCATCATGAATCAGGCAGAACAGCAGCGCCTCCTGGCTATCCTGGAGTATTGGCACAAGATCGAATTCTTTATCCCGTTTGACCTGAATCAAATCACGGACGTTGAAGACCAGTCCACCGTGCGTATCCTGCAGCGCGAACAGCTGGCGCAATTGCCGCTGCAGTTCGCCACGCAATGGCAAATACCGTCCGACCGCGAGATCGACGGCTTTTCGCTGTTCCTCGGCGTCTTCGACAAGGCCGAAATCAACAAGGCTTGCCCACCGGCCAACGGCCCGGAAAACATTGCCGAAACAGAAAAAACAGAACTGCTGGGACGCTCGTGCTTTGCCCGCCTGAACCTCAATGCGCTGGGCGAGCCGCAGTTCGACCCCGTGTCCGTGTCGACCTTGCCATGGGCGCTGGGCCGCGTGCGCACGCCGGACTGGTCGGGCCTGAGCCTGGACGCCTTCAGCGACAGCCAGCTGGCGCTGCAAGACAGCTTGCGTAACTTCGCCGCCGCCCGTGCCCCGCAGCAAGTGACGGACGAGGCGGGCAATGTCTCATTTCCCCTCTCCGGCATGGAAATCGCGGCCCTGGCCGACCTGCTGCGGGACTGGGCCGGTTTCCACCCGTCCGCGGGCCAGCCGCTGGCCGTGCTGGAATTGCGCACGCGCAAGAAGCGCGCAGCAGTCTCGGAAACTGACCTGGCTGAGACCAGCCAGAACCGCAGCCTGGACTTTGGCAACGCGGTGGAACCATCGATAGATATCCTCAACAGTTTTTACCTCGATGACCTGGAACAGATCATCCGCGCCTTGCGCGGCGGCAAGTTGCCCGCGACTGTCGCCGCCTACCTGACGCCGCTGGCGCAAGATGAGCGCATCGACCTGTACAGCCCGGCCGGACGCCAGGCGCTGGCCGCCATGCTCAATCCGGGCAATATGAACCGCGGACACTGGCTGGAAGACGCCAGCTACGCCATGAGCCTGATGCAGCAATTCGCCATCCACGGCGCGCGCACGGGCTTGAGCGAGCGGGGCATCTTTTCCGTCAACGGCCCGCCGGGCACGGGCAAGACGACCTTGTTGCGCGAATTGTTCGCCGACAACATCGTGCGCCGCGCGGCCGTGCTGTCCTGCCTGGACCGCGCCGGCGACGCCTTCATCGGCAAGGTGGCCGTGGCCTTCGAAGGCGTGCGCGACCCCATCACCATCGCCCGTTTGCGCCCGGAACTGACGGGCTTTGAAATGGTCGTCGCCTCGTCGAACAATGCGGCGGTGGAAAACATTTCCGGCGATTTGCCAAAACCGAAACAGCTGGGCAAGGAATGGGCGCGCACGCGCTATTTTGAAAGCGTGGCGCGCCGGGTCGTGGCCGACGGCAATGGCGCCAACCGCGCTCTGGACGAAACCGAGGCGCCATGGGGCTTGATGTCTTGTGCGCTGGGCAATAGCGCGAACCGCCGCCGCTTCGTCAGCAATTTCTATGACGACGACTGGGACAAGAGCACAGCGCGCAAGACGCCGAACGCGCAGAATATCCGCCAATGGCTGGCCAGCTACCAGGGCGTCAGCTTCGCCCAGGCGGCGCGCGAGTTTCGCGAGACGGAACACGTGGTGGAAAAGGCCCTGGCCGAGCACGCTCAATACGCGGCCTTGTGGCAAGCCGTGGGCACGTGCACGGAAGCGGACTTCATCCAGGCCAGCCAGCAAGCGCTGATTGCTGCAGAGCAAGAGATGGATGCGGCGAATGGCGCCCTGTCCGGTGCGCTGGCACAGCAGGACACCTTGCTTGCCAGCAAGAAGGAATTGCTGGAAGAAGAACGCCTGGTGGCGCTGACGCAACCGGGTTTCTTTGCCCGTTTGTTCCGCACGGCACCGGCGCGTGCCTACAAGGAGGCCGTCGTCGCCAACGCCGAGGCGCAGCGCCAGGCCGCGCGCGACGTGTCCGCCATCAAGCTGCTGCTGAAAGGCGAATTGGAACCGCGCTGCGAGCGCGCCCGCAACAGCCTGCACATCGCCCTGCGCACGGCGCAGTCGCGTCAGCGCGAATGGGATGACAGCACGGAATTGCTGCGCCGCGCGCGCATGCGCTTTCCCACCATCATCGCCCCGGCGACCCTGGACGAGCTGGACGGCGACGCCCTGCAAATTGGCGGCCTGTGGCATGAACCGGCCCTGGCGCGCCTGCGCTCGCGCCTGTTCGCCAAGGCCCTGGCCCTGCATGAAGCATGGCTGGCCGAAGTGGCGAAAAAGGGGGGACCCGGCTTTGGCGGCAACTTGCTGGCCGTGTCAAAATTGCTGAAAAACAAGCGTGCCTACGACCAGTCGCACATCGCCATGGTGTGGCACAGCCTGTTCATGGTGGTGCCTGTCGTCTCGACCACGTTCGCCTCATTCGCGCGCCAGTTCCAGGGCATGGGCCCCGAATCGCTGGGCTGGCTCTTCATCGATGAAGCGGGCCAGGCCGTGCCGCAAGCGGCGCTGGGCAGCCTGTGGCGTGCCAAGCGTGCCGTCGTCGTGGGCGACCCGCTGCAGATCGAACCCGTGTTCACGGTGCCGGGCCGCCTCGTGCAAACCCTGTCCGCCCTGTCGCCGCACACGCAGGATGGCAGTTACGCGCCGACCTCCGTTTCCGTGCAGACACTGGCCGACAAGGCCAACCATTATGGCGCGCATATCGGCGCCAACAGCGCCCAGCCGCTGTGGATAGGCAGCCCCCTGCGCGTGCACCGGCGCTGCGTGGAACCGATGTTTTCGCTGGCGAACAGCATCGCCTATGAAGACAAGATGGTCTACGGTTTGAGCGAACGCACGCCGCCGGCCGGCGCGCTCGGCCTCACGCGGGGTCCGAGCCGCTGGATCGATGCCGTCGGCCCCGTCAGCTACAAGCAGGTGGTGCCCGTGCAACTCGATTTCGTGCTGGAAGTGCTGCTGAAACTGTATCGCCGCGACGGCAAGCTGCCCGATATGTATGTGATTACGCCATTCAAGGCCGTGCGCACCGAACTGCGCTCGCGCATCGTCGACATGGACTGGGACCGCCGCCTCGGCTATGGCAAGGCGCCGACCGCGCGCGAATTGCGCCAATGGAGCAGCCAGATGGTGGGCACCGTGCACACCTTCCAGGGCAAGGAACAAAGCGTGGTGATGCTGGTCCTCGGGGCCGACGACAGCACGGCGGGCGCCGCGCAGTGGGCGGCCAGTACGCCGAACCTGCTCAACGTGGCCCTGACGCGCGCGCAACATTACGTGTACATCGTCGGCAACCCGCTGCTGTGGGGGCAGTTGCCGCACTTTGCGCCAGCCTGCGCGCAACTGCCGCATACGGGCATGCATGAGTTCCTTGTAGAAATGACCTAAGCAGGGAAGGCCAAGGTAAACGTCGTGGCGGCCGCGTCGGATGCGACCGTTGCGCTACCGCCATGCAACTGCATGATGGCCGTGACGATGGCCAGCCCCAGGCCCGTGGAGGCGGCCGAATCGCTGCGGGCCGGGTCGGCGCGGTAGAAGCGCTCGAACAGGTGGGGCAAGTGACGCGCGGGGATGGCGGGACCGAGGTTGCTCACGCTGAGCGCCACGCCCCCGTTCGTCGCGTGCGAACGCAATAGAATAGTGCTGCCTGGTGCCGCGTGGCGGATCGCATTCGACAGCAGGTTACCGAGCGCGCGGCGCAGCAGCTGCGGCTCGGCCGTCACCGTGCCGCTGCCATGGCAAGCCAGCGCCAGGTCGCGCTCTTCGGCCAGGCCTTCAAAGAAATCGGCCAGCCTTAAAAACTCGTCCTGTACGGGCAAGGTCTGCTTGACGATCACCATCTCTTCCTGCTGCGCGCGTGCCAGAAACAGCATGCTGTCGATCATGCGCGACAGCCGTTCCAGCTCTTCCACATTCGACGACACCAACTGTTCATAGTCTTGCGCACTGCGGGGGCGGGCCAGCATCACCTGGCTTTGCCCCAGCAGATTGGTAACGGGCGTGCGGAATTCATGCGCCAGGTCGGCGGAAAATTGCGACAGCCGCGCATACCCTTCCTGCAGCCGCGCCAGCATGGCGTTCAGGGCCTGGATCAGGGGCAGCAATTCCGTGGGCGCATCGCGTGCCTCCAGCTGCTGCTCCAGCTTGCCGGGCCGCACGAGGGCAGCATGGGCGGCGATATTGCGCAATGGCCGCAGTCCCCGCAGCAGCATCACGCTGGCCAGTATTGCCGCCACCAGCGCGCTGACAGCCACGGATACGACGATCTGCCAGCGGTAGGCGGCAAACATCGCCGTGCGGTCGCCGTAGACGCGGGCCACGGAAATGTCGGCCATTTGCGCGGGATCGCCGATGCGCGCGCTGGCCGCCACGACCCTGGCCGGATAGCCGTCGCGGCTGGTCCAGCTGGCGATGTCGTTGGCCGTGACGGGCGCATCGACGGCCAGGGGAACCGCATGCACGACGTTCTCGCCATGTGGATTGACATCGATCAAACGCGTGCCATCGGCGCGCACGATGCGGACCAGGGAATTCTCTTGCCCGCTCATGGTGTCACGGAAATACTGGGGCCGCTCGCGGATGATATCCAGGGTGCCCGCATTGCCCAGCAACTGCTGGATTTGCCGCAGTTTTCCCAATAATAAAATGTCGTCGCGGCGCTCGATTTCCGCCACGAACGAGCGGTACAGATGCATGCCCAGCCCGGCCGACACGAGCGCCACGATCAGCACGAAGACGAGCGTCACGCGCAGGGTCAGCGAACGGCGCAGTTCCGCCAGCTTCATGTGGCGGCACCATCGTCGGAAGCCGTGGGCGCACGCAATTCGCAGACATAGCCCATGCCCCGCAAGGTGTGGATCAGCTTGGGTTCGAACGGATCGTCGAGCTTGCTGCGCAGGCGGCGGATGGCCGCGTCAATGACGTTGGTGTCGCTCTCGAAATTGATGTCCCACACTTGCGATGCGATGATGGAGCGTGACAACACCTCGCCCTGGCGGCGCGCCAACAAATGCAGCAAGCCGAATTCCTTGGCCGTCAGGGTGATGCGCTGGCCTTGCCGGCTGACCTTGCGTTTCATCACATCGATTTCCATGTCGCCGATGCGGATGACGTCATCTTCACGCGGTGGCCCGCGCCGCAGCAGAGTGCGTATGCGCGCCACCAGTTCGGCAAAGGCGAATGGTTTGACCAGGTAATCGTCGGCGCCCAGTTCCAGCCCTTTGACGCGGTCCTGCACTTCATCGCGCGCCGTGAGAAAAATCACGGGCACGTCCGCGCCGCCTTCCTGCAGCCGCAAAGCGCGCAAGACTTGCCAGCCATCCATGATGGGCAGCATGACGTCGAGCACGATCAAATCGGGGGCTTCTGTGCCGGCCATGTGCAGGCCGTCGCGGCCGTTGCGCGCCAGGCTCACCGTAAAACCGGACTCGGCCAGGCCGCGCAGCAAATAGTCGCCCGTCTTCGGTTCGTCTTCTATGACCAGGATGCGCATGGCGGCTTTCTAATGAGAATATAAAACCATTTTACGCCCCACGCCACGCGCTGCGGATGATAAAAATGTCATGCGGCGATCATCTTCTCGTAGGGCAACACTGGCCATACTGGCGCCACTTTATTCCATGAATGCCAGATGAAAACCCTGTTACTCGGCAGTACCCTGCTGTGCCTGCTGGCCGGCCCCGCACATGCGCAATTGCGCCGCATCGATGACCTGTCGCTGGCGGCGGCAAGCAAGCTTGCCGATGCGGCCATGGCCGCGTGCCAGGCGCAAGGCCGGCACATCGTCGTCACCTTATTGGACCGTGGCGGCAACATCGTCGCCGTGCAACGCGCCGATGGCGTCGGGCCGCACAACACGGAGGCGAGCCGGCGCAAGGCGTACACGGCCTTGTCCACCAAGAGCGACACCTACACGCTGTCCCTGGCAGCCCGCAACAATCCGGACATGCGCAATTTGACCAGCATGCCGGAATTGCTGCTGCTGGGCGGCGGCCTGCCGTTGATGGCCCAGGGCCAGGTGGTGGGCGCCATCGGCGTCGCGGGCGGCGGTGGCGCCCTGCCAGACCGCGCCTGCGCCCGGGCTGCGCTGGCCCTTGTTCCCGAACTCGATCTCCCCCCAACCTGAAAGTAACGACGATGACCTATCTGAAAAAAATCACTGCCGCCCTGGCCTTCGCCAGCCTGTCCAGCATGGCCCTGGCCGCCGCCAATCCCTTGAGCGTGCACATCCTCGACCTGCAGAGCGGCCAGCCGACGGCGGGCGTGACGGTCACGCTGGAGCAAAAGAAAGGGGAAGGCTGGCAACAGCTGGCCAGTGCCGTGACGAATGCGCAAGGGCGCATCGCGGCCATGTATCCGGCCGAGGCACCCATGCAGGCGGGCGACTACCGCATCGTGTTTAAAACAGGCGAGCACTATGCGCGCCTGAAACAGGAAACATTCTTCCCCGAAATCCCCGTGCAATTTCACGTGGAAAAGACTGACCAGCACTATCACATACCGCTGCTGCTCAGTCCTTTCGGCTTTTCCACGTATCGGGGTAACTGAGGGGGAAATTAAGCTCAGCCGAGCGTTTTCGCCGTCTGGCCGAACAGCACGCTTTTCGCGTCGCCGCTGACGGTGGGCTGCACGTTGATCTCGGCCGCGCGCGCATACGCGCGCACGGTGGCGGGACGGGCGGCAATGGCCGCGAACCAGCGCGCCAGGTGCGGGAAATCTTCCAGCTTCTGGCGCTGGCGCGCGTGCGGCACGATCCACGGATAAATCGCCATGTCGGCGATCGAATACGTGTCGCCGGCAACGAATTCGCGGTCGGCCAGGCGCTTGTTCAGCACGCCGTACAAGCGGTTCGTTTCATTCACGTAGCGCGTGATGGCGTAGTCGATGGGTTCGGGCGCATATTGCACGAAATGGTGGTTTTGCCCGGCCATGGGACCCAGTCCGCCCATTTGCCAGAACAGCCATTGCATCACCTCGGCGCGGCCGCGCACGTCTGCCGGCAGGAATTGCCCGCTTTTCTCGGCCAGGTATTGCAGAATGGCCCCCGACTCGAACAGGGACAGGGGCGCGCCGCCATCTTCCGGCGCCTGGTCGACGATGGCGGGGATGCGATTGTTCGGTGCGATGGCGAGAAATTCGGGCTTGAATTGCTCGCCCTTGCCGATATGTACGGGAATAATGTTGTAGGGGATGCCCGCTTCTTCCAGAAACATCGTCACCTTGTGCCCATTGGGCGTGGTCCAGTAATACAAGTCGATCATCGTCGTCTTTCAGCTCGTTGGCATAGGGTGGGCGTAACTATTGTCGCGCTGCAACTGGTGTGCATGGATATAATGCCACGTCAGCGAAAAACACGGCGGCGCGTGCCCCGTTTGCCTTATCAGCAAGCGCCCACACTCGCTGCAGCATTTATTTTTCCGCCATTCCTGAGTCCTATCAAAGAAAGCCGACCATGCGCAAACTCCTGATCGTCATGCTGTCCGTCCTGCTGTCAGGCTGTGTCCAGGACTTCGCCATCTATCTGTTCGATGGCCAGGACCATTCCCTGACCGTGCGCCGCCAGCAACGTTATTTTTGGCAAGATACCGTGGAAGTGCAGCTGATGGCCACCAATTTGCCGCAATGCCAACGTCTGCATATCCTGTCGACCGATGCACCCGCCGACATCAAGGTGGAGCTGTTTGCGGCCGGCGATGGCCTGTGGAATATCCGCATGGGCAAGCAGTTGTGGCAGGCGGAAACGACTACCTGCAATGCGCTGACGGAAATGGAAAACGACCCAAAAGCCGACCTGGGCCAGCCGGTCGGGCAATTCGTGGTCGTCGATGACAAGCTGGAATTCGAGCCGGCACCGCCAGCGGCGGCGCCAGCCCAGTAAATCAGCGCGCCGCCAGGCTGCGCTGCGGCTTTTTCGCCACGGCGCGTGGCGCGCCAGCCGAGCTTGCCGCGATGCGCGGCGCCGTCCCAGGCTCCTGCGCCGACAGCTTGAAGCGCGCCACCAGTTGCGCCAGCACGGCCGCCTGGTCCTGCATGCTGGACGCCGCTGCCGCCGCCTCTTCCACCAGAGCCGCATTTTGCTGGGTCACGCTATCCATTTCCGTGATCGCCTGGTTGACGTGGCCAATGCCCGTGCTTTGCTCATGCGAGGCGGCCGTGATGTCGGCCATGATGTCGGTCACGCGCGAGACGCTGGCGACCACCTGATCCATGGTCGTGCCCGCCTGGGCGACGAGCGTGCTGCCGGCCGCGATACTGTCGACGGAAGCGCCGATGAGTTCCTTGATTTCCTTCGCTGCGCCAGCGGATCTTTGGGCCAGATTGCGCACTTCCGACGCCACCACGGCAAAGCCGCGGCCCTGCTCGCCCGCGCGCGCCGCTTCCACCGCCGCGTTCAGCGCCAGGATATTCGTCTGGAAGGCGATGCCATCGATGACGCCGATGATGTCGACGATTTTGCGCGACGAGGCGTTGATGGTGTCCATGGTGCCGATCACTTGCGCCACCACGGCGCCACCCTGGCGCGCCACTGCCGAGGCGGACTGCGCCAGCTCATTCGCCTGCACGGCGTTGCCCGCGTTTTGTGTCACGGTCGAGGTCAACTCCTCCATCGAGGCCGCCGTTTCTTCCAGCGAACTGGCCTGCATTTCCGTGCGCGCCGACAAGTCCATATTGCCGCTGGCAATCTCACTCGATGCCGTGGCAATCGTTTCGGCGCTGTGGCGAATTTCGCTGATCGCGTCGACCAGGTTGGCCTGCATGGTTTTCATCGCATACAGCACGCTGTGGCGGTCGTTGGCATGCGTGCGCACGTTGCCGCTCAAGTCGTTGTTGGCAATCTTTTCCGCCACTTCGGCTGCATACTCGGGATCGCCGCCCAGCGCATGGCGCAGGCTGCGGTTGATCGCCACGACGACGGCGGCCAGCAGCGCACACACCAGCAACAGCACGCCCAGCGAGGTGAGCAGCGACTGGCGGAAGGCCGCGTCGATATCGTCCATGTAAACGCCCACCACCAGGGTCCAGGCCCACGGCTTGTAGGCCACCACGCGGCTCATCTTCGGCTCAGGATTTTTCTGGCCCGGACGGGGGAAATAATAGTGGACGAAACCCTTGCCCGCATCGCTCTTGCCGACGGCAACGATGTCGCGGTAGAGATAGGTGCCGTTGGCATCCTTGAAGTCCGCCATGTTCTTGCCGTTGGTTTGCGGCGCGGCGGGATTCATCACGACAACGGCATCGAGGTTGATAATGGACAAATAGCCGGTCTCGCCAAAACGCATGCTCTTGATGACGGCGGTCGCCTGCTTTTGCGCCTCTTCCTGCGTCAAGGCGCCGCTGGCGGCCAGGTCGCCGAACATCTTGACGGCGCCCAGGCCCAGGTCGGCGGCATTGCTCAGGTCAGCGCTGCGCTCTTCGATGCGGATCTTGCGAATTTCCAGGGCGTTGTAGACAAAAATAACGGTGATGCACAACAGGCTGCAAATCAGGGGGATCCATAACTTCTGCTGGAACGTCAATTTCTTCATGCTATGTCTCCAACTCTCTATTGTCCGGGGAAGGGGGCGTGGCCTGCTTCCAGCTCTGCAGGCCAGGAATGCGGCGGCGACGGTGCTCTGGCGGCACCGTTCAGACGTCTCCAGCATACGCTTGAACTACCGATATTTACAATGCTGGGAAGCAATGTTTTTTGCCCGGTGTTGTTAATGGGCTGCGACAATGGATGAGAATTGATGTTGCGTTGCAATAAAAATGTGGGCAGCGGCCGTCATTCTTTTACGCTACAGTCACTGCAATTGCTCACCGTGCAGGGAGTCCCATGTCAAGCACCTTTACCTGGCAAGGCTTTGCCATCCTGTCTGCCGTGTTTGCGGCCATGACAGCCATCCTGGGCAAGCTGGGCGTGGCCCATCTGAACAGCAACATGGCCACCCTGATACGCACGGGCGTCATCCTGCTGGTGACGGCGGCCATCATCTCGCTGCGCGCGGAATGGCAACGCCCCAGCGGCGGCAACTGGGTGGGCTGGACTTGCCTGATCGCTTCGGGCGTGGCCACGGGACTGTCGTGGCTATGCTATTTCCGCGCGCTGCAACTGGGTCCCGTCTCGCTGGTGGCACCCGTCGACAAGCTCAGCGTGGCGCTGGTGATGCTGGCCGGCTGGCTGGTCCTGGGCGAGCCGTTCACCCTGAAAGCGGCGGCCGGTGGCAGCTTGATCGTGCTCGGCTCGCTGATTTTGCTGCTGTAAAACATTCCACGGCACGCGGCGGCGCGCCTGTGTCAGAATGCACGCCGCATAGATCGATACACGAAAGAACAGCATGACCAAGAATGAAGCCATGAAACGCATCAACGACCGCCTGGGCAAACCTACCCTGACGGACAAGAACACGCATTTTGCCAGCGTCGCCAGCTATGGCACGGACGAAGGGTGGTGGTTGAAGATTCCCTTCCTGACCTTCAAGCAGGAATTGCACTTCATCCTCAACAATGAAAAGACGAAAAGCTTCCAGCACCTGAAAATCGGCGCCAACCAGATCCTCAGCCCCGGCATGAGGTTCCGCAGCACGGGCGGGGCGGCCGACGCCTTTATGTCGGCCTCGGCGCCGAAACGCCTGGTCGACTTGCTCGACGGCGGCAGCAAGTACAACTTCACCAAGCACTTCGTCAACGACTACCGCTACTGAAACATCTGAGCAAACCTGCTGCGCGGCGCGCTACGGTTTTGTCAGGTGCTCCTGCCATTGTTACCTTCCCTTGGCGGCAGCCAGGCCCTGATCAAATGCTGGGCGATGTCGAGCGCGTCGTCGCGGCTGGTGCCGAAATGCAGGGGATAGCCCCAGAACTGGCCGAACATGACGGCAAAGGTCTTGCCCGCCAAACGCTTGGCGGCGCTCGGTTCGACCAGTACCATGCCCTGGATATACGCGCGCAGGGCGGCCTTGTGCCGCTTCATCCACAGCACGGCGCGCTTGCGCTCTTCCTGCGGATGCGCATGCCCCTCCTCGTCCAGGCCGTCTTCGCTGAGAATGACAAACGCCTGCTGGCGCGCCAGCAGAGCCTCGAACTGGGTGAACAAGGCATCGTCGTGGCTGCTTGCCGTACTGTCGCGGTGCAGCCAGACGAGAGGGAAATCGGTAATATCGAGTTGCATGAGGGACTCCTTCAAAGGGGGGGGGGGATGCCGTTCCTCCTGGCCTTCATCAGAACACGGGCGGCGGCGGTTGCCGTTGAAGCGGGGCTGCGGATGCCCATACAATACCGTTGGCGGCATTGCGCGTCATTGCATAAAATAGCCACAATATTATTCAATCCAGCCAAAGTTCCCCATGCCTCATCTCCTCTTGCCCGACCTGCTGTCAACGCGGCTGGGCGCAGCCAGCGTCACCATCGATTTCGACGTCGATGGCGTGCTGCGTCCACTGCTGGCCGTGGGGCTGGCCAGCGTGCGCGAAGATGCGGAACAGGCGCCGCACCAGCACCGCAAGGGGCAGCTGCTGTATGCCACGCGAGGCGTGATTCATTGCGAAGTGGAAAGCGGCGTGTGGATCGTGCCGCCCCAGTGCGCCGTGTGGATACCGGGCGGCCTGATGCATGCGGCGCAGGGCGTGGGCGAGGCGGAATGCTATTGCCTGTTTGTCGAGCCGGCCACGGCACCAGCCCTGCCCGTCGTCTGCTGCACCGTGGCCGTCTCGCCCTTGCTGCGCGAACTGATCGCCAAGGCAGCCTGCTTTCCCACCTTGTACGCACTGCACGGGGCGCAGGAACGCCTGGTGGCCACCCTGCTCGATGAGCTGGCAGCCGCGCCCGTGGAAGACTTGCATTTGCCGATACCGCGCGACGCGCGCCTGCGCCGCCTGGCCGCCATGCTGCTGGCGCAACCGTCCGATAAAAGCACCCTGGCCGAATGGGCCAGCCGCATCGGCATGAGCGAGCGCAGCATGACACGGCAGTCACTGGAGGAAATGGGCATGAGCGTGGGCCGCTGGCGCCGGCAATTGCATGTCATCCTTGCCTTGCAAGGGCTGGCGCAAGGCCACAGCGTGAAAGCGGTGGCGTTGGAACTGGGCTATGAAAATACCAGCGGTTTTGTCACCATGTTCCGCAAGGCGGTGGGCAAGCCGCCGGCGCGCTATCTGGCGGAACGGGAATCCGGACGCGCATAAAAAAAGGCGGCATATGCCGCCTTTGTCCTGCATTATCACTCAAATCATCACACTTCTCGCGCCAGGGCGAGGAATTCCGTGCGCAGCGCCAGGTTAGGCTGCATCTCGCCCAGCATGGCCGAGGTGATGGTTTCTTCGCCCGGCGTGCGGATACCGCGGCTTTCCATGCACAGGTGACGGCAGCGTACGACCACGCCCACCGACTTCGGTTCCAGCACTTCCATCAGGGCATTGGCGATCTGCATCGTCATGCGTTCCTGCACTTGCAGGCGCTTGGAGAAGCAATCGACGAGGCGCGTCAGTTTCGACAGGCCGACGATCTTGCCGTTAGGCACATAACCGATGGTGGCCTTGCCAAAGAACGGCGCCAGATGGTGTTCGCAATGGCTGTAGACGGGAATGCCGCGCACGACGATCAGCTCGTTATACTGTTCCGCGCCATCTTCAAAGGCTTTCAACAAGTCCACCGGATCCTGGCCATAGCCGGACGTCCAGTGCTTCCATGCCTTGGCCACGCGCGCCGGCGTTTCCAGCAAGCCAGGACGCTGCGGATCTTCACCAAAGCTGCTGATCAGCCGGCGCCAGTCGTTTTCGGAGAATTCTTCTTGAGACATGCTAAACCACCCTAAAATTTTCAATTGCCGCCAGTATATAGAAAATGCGGCAAGCTGCCCGGGCAGCCCTTGCTTTACGACACTGCCGGCGGGCGGTGCGCTCTCACCAGCAGCGCGGAAATCGACACGCTGGAACTCGCTTCCGGCCAGGCATCGCCGGGGCCGAACCAGCGCGCTTCGGCGATCTCGTTTTCGTCCAGGCGGATCTCGCCATCGAGGTAATCGGCCGTAAACGCGATCATCAGCGAATGGGGAAACGGCCAGGACTGGCTCATGAAGTACTGCAAGTTGTGCACGCGCAAGCCGACCTCTTCCATCACTTCGCGGTGCACGGCTTCCTCGATCGATTCGCCCGCTTCCAGGAAACCGGCCAGCGGGCTGAAACGCTGCGACGGCGAATGCTTGTGCATGGCCAGCAGCACGGAATCGCCCTTGCGGATCAGCACCATCATGGCCGGCGAAATGCGCGGATACGCCAGCATGCCGCAGGCGGCGCACGTAAAGCAGCGTTCGCCACGCGTGCGCAGCATGGGCGCGGCGCACACGCCGCAATGACGGTGCGTGCGCGCCCACTCGGCCAGCTGCACAGCACGGCTGGCAAGGCCCAGGAAGGCATCGTCGACGGCATTGAATAGCGAGCGCATGCCGTGCCAGGCCAGGGGGCCAGCAGCAGGCAAGGCGTCGTCATCCGTCCAGACAGTCTGGCAATAACGGCCCTGCCACAGGCCCACGGGCTGCGCGCGGCTCAAGTCAATATCGAGCGCGGCCGCCTCGGCGGCAGTGGGCAGGGTCAGCTCGGGCGTACGCAACAGCAAGCGCCCGCGGTGAAAGACAAATGTCAGCGTCTCGGTGGCGGCCGGGGCCGGTTCAGGCGCATCAATCAGGGGCACAAAGGCATCAGGAGTCTGCAGCATGCTGGAAGTCAGTTTGTAAAGGTTGCTCATCATACTCCCGCTGCCATACGCTTGCGCGCATAGCAGCGGCCGGAGCGCAAAGCAAGCATTCATGCGCCAGGACAGTGTTTTTTTCGCGGTACACCTGATCCGTTGCGTAAACGATACTGATAACGATTCTCATTTACGAAATAGCGCCAAGTTATTACAATAACGCCTCCCGTCTCCATCGCCAGCCACTTGTCCGCGTGCCCAAGCACAGCGGCGCAGAGCCAGCCAGGAACCACTACCCTGACCTTATCGAGAGAGCAAGATGGCAATCAAGAGCCGCAAACACGCCCCTACCCGTTTCAACCAGCACATCGGCGCCGCGCTGGCCGTGATGCTGCTGCCCGTCGCCGCCCAGGCGGCCGACCCGGCCGGCCAAAGTGCCCCGGCATCGCAGCAAACCCTGAACGAAATCAAGGTCGTGGGCTCCAAGGAAAATGATTTCAAGGCCGAAAAAGCCTCGTCGCCGAAATACACGGAAGAGCTGGTCAATACACCGCAAACCATCGTCGTGATCAAGAAGGAATTGATCGAACAGCAAGGCGCGCTGACACTGACGGATGCGCTGCGCAACACGCCGGGCGTAGGCACTTTTTTCCTCGGTGAAAACGGCAACACCAACACGGGCGACGCCGTCTACATGCGTGGTTTCGACTCGTCGGGCAGCATCTATGTCGATGGCGTGCGCGACGTGGGTTCCATCTCGCGCGACGTCTTCAACATCGAACAGATCGACGTGCTGAAGGGCCCGGCGGGCACGGACAGCGGCCGCGGTTCGCCCACCGGTTCGATTAACCTGGTCAGCAAGACGGCCACCATGGAAAACAAATTCAATTCGCTGCTGACCGCGGGTAGCGGCAAGCAAAAACGCGCCACGGCCGACTGGAACCGCATCCTCGACAGCGACTCCGGCACGGCATTGCGCCTGAACCTGATGACGCAGGACAGCGGCGATCCGGCGCGCGATGAAGTCAAGAACAAGCGCTGGGCCTTCGCGCCCACCGTCACCTTCGGCATCGGCAAGCCGACGCGCATCACTGCCAGCTATCTGCACGTGGACCAGAACAACGTGCCCGACGGCGGCGTGCCCACCATCGGCTTGCCAGGCTATTCGACGCCGGATGTCGCCACGAAGGATAAACCGGTCATCCGTAGCTACCTGAACAGCGCTGCCAAGGTCGATCCGAAGAATTTCTACGGCTCCACTGGGGACTACAACAAGGTCAAGGCCGACATGGGCACCCTGCGCATCGACCATGATTTCTCGCCCAACGTGCAGCTCCAGAACACCACGCGCTACGGCAAGACCAAGCAGGACTACCTGCTGACGGCCTTCATGGGCAACACCGCCAACCTGAATACGGAAACGAACGGGGTGAGGAGAGATCCTGCGACCTGGACCCTGGCGCGCTCGCTGCGCACCGTCAAGGACCAGGAAAACACGATTTTGACCAACCAGACCGTGGTCAGCGCACAATTCGACACGGGCGTGCTGAAGCATTCCGTGGTGGCGGGAGCCGAGTTCACCAGCGAAAAGCAGACCAACTACAGCTATGTGCCCGCCAGCCTGGGCAGCTTGCCGGCAGCAAACCTGTACCACCCGAACCCGCGCGACACCGTCACCGGCCACAACCCCGTGCGCAGCGGCGCTTTCACCGAAGGCGAAGTCAACACGCAAAGCCTGTATGTCTTCGACACCGTCAAGTTCGGCGACAAGTGGCTATTCAATGGCGGCGTGCGTTTCGACCATTTCAACACCACCTATGACGCCGTCACCCTGCAAACGGCCGTGACTGCTCCCGCAGTACAGCCATTGCCAGTGGGCACGCCGATTCCTACCCATCTGACCCTGAGCGACACCTTGGCCAACGGCAAGATCTCGGCCATGTACAAGCCGACGCCGGACAGCAGCGTCTACGCCTTGCTGGCCACATCGAAAGCGCCGCCTGGCGTCAACTTCGCCCTGAGCAGCGGCGCCAGCAGCGCGCAAAACCCGAACTATGACCCGCAGGAAACCGTCACCAAGGAAATCGGCACCAAGTGGGACTTCCTGAAGCAAAAACTGTCGTTCTCGGCCGCCGTCTACCAGACCACCGTCAAGAATGAAGTGGAACAAGATCCGGTAATCCCCACCATTTATTACCAGACTGGCAAGAAGCGCGTGGAAGGCCTGGAACTGGGCGTGGTGGGTGAGATCATGCCGAACTGGCTGGTCAGCGCCGGCTACACGCGCATGAATACCAAGGTCGAGTCGGGCAAGGTCGTCACGGCCAGCGGCGTCAATAACCTCAGCTACACGCCAAAACAGGCGTTCACCAGCTGGACCTCGTACACCCTGCCGTTCGGCCTGAAGATCGGCGGCGGCGCGCGTTACGTGGGTGAAATGCTGCGCGGCACCGATGGCGCCGTCGGCACGCCTGCCCGCGTGGATGCCTACTGGGTCTTCGACGCCATGGCGACCTATACCGTCAACAAAAACCTCGACTTGCAGTTGAACGCCTACAACCTGGCCGACAAGACCTATGTGGCGGCCATCAACAAGTCAGGTTTCCGCTACACCCCGGGCCAGCCCCGCTCGTTCAGCCTGACGGCGAATATCAAGTTCTAAGCACGCATTGCGCCATATCAAGCCCCTCTACGGAGGGGCTTTTTTATTGTCCTGATAATCTTGTCTTTTTGCCGCACCGCCACCCTGCCGCGACTAGCGTATGAAAAGTCATACAGCGATAGCCCGCGGCGTCCAATATTTCGCGCAAGAACGCCGAATTGCTACATCCTGACAACAAAAAAGCTACCTTAAATCAACAACTTAAGAAGTTAGAACCCAAATTCTCATTTCAGGCATATCCTTTGCTATGTACAGGTTTTGCTGCAAATAATCGCTAGCACGCAAGGGCTTGTTTTTGAGAAATATTGACTCCAAGCTTGAGTTGCTCGCTATCAATAATCCGCTCACAGCGGCGTTTCACCGGAGGAGTCAACATGAAAAAGAAACGGCCATTAACCCTGTACATCCTGATTGCCATGATCCTCGGCATTGCCGTCGGTTATGGATGCAACACCGCCTTCCCTGATGCCAAGCTCAGCGCTCAGATCGCTGGCAATATTTCCATCGTCACCGACGTCTTCTTGCGCCTGATCAAGATGATCATTGCGCTGCTGGTATTTTCCACCCTGACAGTCGGTATTGCCCACATGGGCGACGGCAAGACAGCGGGCCGCATCGGCTTGAAAGCCATGTGCTGGTTCGTGGTCGCCTCGCTGGTTTCGCTGGCGCTGGGCATGGTGCTGTCGAACCTGATGCAGCTGGGCACCAACCTGGGCTTGCCATTGCCGGACGTACACGCATCGACCAATTTGAAAACGGCCGCCTTCACCTTGAAAGATTTCTTCACGCATCTGGTGCCGAAGTCGCCGATCGAGGCCATGGCCAACAATGAGATCCTGCAAGTGCTGGTATTCTCGATCTTCTTCGGCGGCGCACTGGCCGGCCTGGGCGAATCGGGCAAGACCCTGACGGCCGTCGTCGACCAGCTGGCACAAGTCATGCTGCGCATCACCGGCACCATCATGAACCTGGCCCCGCTGGCCGTGTTCGCCGCCATGGCATCCGTCATCACTACCCACGGCCTGGGCGTGCTGGTCACGTTTGCCAAGTTCATGGGCGGCTTCTACCTGGGCCTGATATGCCTGTGGGCCCTGCTGATCGGCGCCGGCTTTGTCGTCATCGGCCCACGCATCTTCAAGCTCGTCGGCCTGATCCGCGAACCGTTCCTGCTGGCATTCTCGACGGCCAGTTCGGAAGCGGCCTATCCAAAACTGCTGACGGCGCTCGACCAGTTCGGCGTGGACCGCAAGATTTCCAGTTTTGTATTGCCAATGGGCTACTCCTTCAATCTCGATGGCTCGATGATGTACTGCACCTTCGCCGTCCTGTTCATTGCGCAAGCCTACGGTATCGACCTGTCGATCGGGACGCAGATCACCATGCTGCTGCTGCTGATGCTGACCTCGAAAGGCATGGCCGGCGTGCCGCGCGCTTCGCTGGTGGTGATTGCCGCTACCCTGAACCAATTCAATATTCCGGAAGCGGGCTTGCTGCTGCTGATGGGTGTCGACCAATTCCTCGACATGGGCCGTTCGGCCACCAACGCGGTCGGCAATGCCGTCGCCACGGCCGTCGTCGCCAAGTGGGAAGGTGGCCTGGCCACCGAGGAAGAAGCAGCTGCGGCCAACGCCGCCAACCAGAACACGGAAAGCCATTGGGGCGAAGCTGACCACGCTAGCAAAGCCTGATAGCGCCATGGCCCGCCACAAGCGGGCCATTTATTTGTTGTCCATGTTGAGTAACAAGCAGTCAGGTAGTGCGATCAGTAGTCATTCCAACTTATTAGAGAGATTTTCATGAAAAAAGTCCTGTTTACCCTGCTGGCCCTTGGCGCAGCTTCCGGCGGCGCATTGGCTCAATCCAGCGTGACCATCTATGGCGTGGCTGACGCCGGCCTGGTGTTCGACAAGGATGCAGCCGGTGACCGCCTGAACCGCGTCGCTTCCGGCGTCGCCTCGGGCTCGCGCATCGGTTTCAAAGGCAAGGAAGACCTGGGCGGTGGCCTGGCCGCTACCTTCGTGCTGGAAAGCGGTTTCAATATCGACACCGGCACCTCGGGCCAGGGCGGCCTGCTGTTCGGCCGCCAGGCGTATGTCGGCCTGACCGGCAGCGCCGGCGCCGTCACCCTGGGCCGCCAGTACTCGCCGTACTACCTGGCCCTGCGCGACGTGGCCGATCCGTTTGTCATCGGCCTGGCCGGCACGGCATCGAACCTGATGGTGACGAATATCCGCGTCGATAACATGGTGCAATACACCACGCCGACCTGGAGCAAGCTGTCGGCCGACCTGGCGTATGGCTTTGGCGAAGTGGCCGGCGACAATGCGAAAAACCGCAGCATGGGCGGCGCCGTGCATTACATCGACGGCCCGCTGAACGTGACCCTGACGCACCACCGCAAGGAAAATGCGCTGGCGACCGCCCAAACGCGCAACACCCTGCTGGCCACGCGCTACGACTTTGGCGTGCTGCAAGGTAACTTCGGCTACGCCGACAACCGCGCCATCGACAACAGCAAGAGCAACGACATCCTGGTCGGCTTCAGCGCCCCGTTCGGCGCCACCAAGCTGGTCGCGTCGTACATCCGCCACAACGACAAGAGCAATGCAAACCGTGACGCCCAGCAGTGGGCCATCGGCGCGTTCTACGCCCTGTCCAAGCGCAGCGACCTGTACACCGGTTACGGTCACATCAGCAACAAGAACGGCGCTACCTTCGTCGTTGGCAATGCCACCGACAATGGCACCGGCAACAGCGGTTTCAACTTAGGCATGCGCCACACTTTCTAAGGACGTCGGCCAAAATTTACTGCGCGGCGCGCTTTGCGGCCGGCGATGCTCACCGTACGGAAGTACGGTTGCGCTTCTCGGCCACAAATCACTGCCGCTCACTACGATTTTGTCGGACGTCGTGATGTTCGTGAAATATGCGTCAAGCACGCTGCTGGCCGCCGGATTACTTTCCGGCGGCTTTTTTTATATTGAGATCATCAAGATGCGATACTGTGGGTTCTTGCAAGTTGGTAGCTGATTTTATGCATAGCAGTAACAAACCCTCCCTTTCCTGGCGCCAGCGCCTGTCGCAACGGTCGGGCCGCGAAACGCTGGCCTGGGGCGTGGTGCTGGCCGCCTGCCTGGCCACCGTGTGGCTCGTGTATTTCTGGACGGAACGCATCGCCATTGGCAAACTGCAAGCCAGCGGCGCACAGCGCCTGGAGGTGTATGTCAGCAGCCTGGAAAATGCGCTGGAAAAATACGACTTCCTGCCCAAGACCCTGGAGCTGAACCGCGACGTGATCCGTTTGCTGCAGCACCCGGAAGACCCGGTGCTGGTCGATACGGTCAACCATTACCTCGAGCAAATGAACGCCCAGGCGAAATCCTCGACCATTTTCATCAGCAACCTCGACGGCAACACGCGGGCCGCCAGCAACTGGCAGCAGCCAGACAGCTTTATTGGCGACAATATCTCATTCCGCCCCTACGCCCAGGATGCGCTACGCGGCACGCCGGGCCGCTTCTATGGCGTGGGCACGACGCGCCTGGAGCCCGGCTACTTCTTTGCCCATGGCATCTACCAGAATGGCCACATGCTGGGCCTGGCTACCGTAAAGGTGAACCTGGAAACCCTGGAAAAACGCTGGGTGCAGGGCGCGGACAAGGTCATGCTGGCCGATGAGCACGGCGTGATCTTCCTGAGCTCCATGGCGGACTGGAAATACAAGACGCTGGCACCGCTGTCGCCCGCCATCGTCGAGGAACTCAACCGCACGCGCCAGTATTACTCGAAGCAGCTCGAAGCGATCCCCTTCGTTTCCGACCGGCAGTTGGGCAATGGCGCGCGCGTGATCAGCGTGCGCGAGCAGGAACATGCCGATACGCCACCAAAGACCAGCTCCAGCGTCATGACGCAGATCAAGCTGAAGTCGCCGCAAGGCTGGACCTTCATCTATTTGTCCGACCTGGCACAGGCGAAAGCCAGCGCGCGCGCGGCGGCCGCCTTCTCGTGCGTGCTGCTGGGCTTTTTCATGCTGCTGTTCTTTTACCTGCGCCAGCGCCGCGCGGCCGTGGCGCAAAAATTGCGCGCCCGCGAAGACTTGCAGCATGCCTACGACAACCTGGAAGCCATGGTCGAGGAACGCACCTCGGAACTCAATGCCATGACACAAAGCCTGAGCCAGGAAATCGAGGTACGCAGCAAGGCCGAGCAGAAACTCCACATCACGCAGAATGAACTTTTCCAGGCCGGCAAGATGGCCGTGCTGGGGCAGATGTCGGCCAGCATCACGCATGAATTGAACCAGCCACTGACGGCGCTGCGCACCATGTCCGATAATGCCGTCATCCTGCTCGAGCGGGGGCGGCTCGACGACGCGCGGCGCAACCTGGCGAAGATCTCGCAAATTGCGGCCAGGATGGGGACCATTACGGGTCAATTGAAGATTTTTGCGCGAAAATCAACGACCAGCCTGACCTCCGTATCGATACCCACGGCGATCAGCAACGCCCTGTTCCTGGTCGAGCGCCGGCTGCAGGTTGAAAATGTGCGTTTCACCCTGCAACTGCCGCCCGAAGACATCTTCGCCATGTGCGAAAGCAACCGCCTGGAACAGGTGCTGGTGAACCTGTATGCGAACGCACTCGATGCCATGAATGGCAGCGACGTGCGCAGCCTGCGCGTGTCCGTCGAATGCACGTCGGAGCACGTCCTGATCCACGTGGCCGACACGGGGCCGGGCCTGTCGACGGAAGTGTATGAACACCTGTTCGAACCGTTCTTCACAACAAAACCGCAAGGACTGGGACTGGGCCTGGGACTGGCCATTTCCGAACAGATCACGCGCCAGTTCGGCGGCGTGCTGCGCGCCGAAAACGCCCCCGGCGGCGGCGCCATCTTCACCATCGAACTACAGATTGCAACGCAGGAGGAAAAACATGTTTGACGGCTTGAAGGTCCTGCTGGTCGAAGACGACCCCACCGTACGCGAAGGCAGCGAGCAGGCATTGCAGTTGGCCGGCCTGGACGTGCTGGCGTTTCACTCGGCCGAGCTGGCCTATAAACTGCTGACGCCGGATTTTCCCGGCATCGTGGTCAGCGACGTGCGCCTGCCCGGCATGAGCGGCCTGGAATTGCTGCAAGCGGTCAAGACACTCGATGCCAACCTGCCCGTGATCCTCGTCACGGGCCATGGCGACATCACCATGGCCGTGCACGCCATGCGCACGGGCGCCTACGATTTCATCGAAAAACCGTATTCATCTGACCAGCTGGTCGATGTCATCCTGCGCGCGCTGGAAACGCGGCGCCTGACCCTGGAAGTGCACAGCCTGCGCCGCCAGCTCGAGGACGGCGGCGGCATCGAAGCGCGCTTATTGGGAAATTCCGTGGCGATGCGCGACATACGGCGTTTGATACTCGACGTTGCCGACGAACCAGCCGACGTACTGATCTATGGCGATACCGGCACGGGCAAGGAAATGGTGGCCCGCTGCCTGCACGACTTCAGCCACCGCCGCAAGCACAACTTCGTCGCCGTCAACTGCGGCGCGATTCCCGAAAGCATTTTCGAGAGCGAAGTCTTCGGCCACGAACCGGGCGCATTCACGGGCGCGGCCAAGCGGCAGGTGGGCAAAATAGAGCACGCGGACCAGGGCACTTTTTTCCTCGACGAAATCGAAAGCCTGCCCCTGTCCTTGCAAGTGAAATTGCTGCGCGTGTTACAGGAACGCTATATCGAACGGCTCGGTTCCAACGTGCCCACGCCCGTCGATGTGCGCGTCATCGCAGCGGCCAAACTGGACCTGGAAGACTTGTCGCAGCAGCAGAAATTCCGCAGCGACCTGTACTACCGCCTGAATCTGATCGTGCTGCATCTGCCACCTTTGCGCGAACGGCGCGAAGACATTCCCATCCTGTTCGAGCACTTCGTGCTGGCCGCCGCCGCCCGCTACAACCGCACCGCGCCCGTGGTCTCCAGCGCGCAGATGCGCAGCCTGATGGCCCATTCCTGGCCGGGTAATGTGCGCGAGCTGCGCAATATCGCCGACCGCTTCGTGCTGGGTATCGCCGGTGGCGCCTCGAGCCTGCTGGCGGGCAGCCAGGCCAGTCCCTTGTCGCTGGCGGAGCAAGTGAACGGCTTCGAACGTGCATTGATTGAGCAGGAACTACGCGCATATTCCGGCAACGTCAGCGAAGTGAGCACGGTGCTCGGCTTGCCGAAACAGACCTTGTACCACAAGATGCAGAAGTACAATCTGGTGGCCGAAGAGTTCAGGTAGGCACGCCGACACGGCCCGTGCGCAGAGGCACGACCCAGTCGGGCCGGCCGTTCGCCAGCGCCAGCCGGGCCGCTGTTTCCCAGTCATACGCCACCGCATGCAACTGCGCTGCCCAGGCGCCATCGGCGTCCTGTTCAACGATGGCATAGCGCGCATGCGGCGTGCCGTTTTCCATCACGTGCGGATAACCATGGTCGTCGTCGTAGGCTTGCAAGCCGACGCTGCCCGGGTTGACGATCAGCCGTCCATCGGCCAGGCGTACCTGGCGCGGCATATGCGTGTGCCCGCACAGGATCAATGCCGCGTCCGCCGTCCCGGCGCGTTCGGCCACCTCTTCCGGCGTAGCCGCGCGGCTGCCTTGCGGCGTCACGCTGTCGAGAAAATACACGAGGTCGCTTTGTGGCGTGCCATGCACGAGCAGCACATCGGGGCGCAAGCGCAAGGTGGCGGGCAGCGCGTCTATCCACGCGAGTTGTTCGGGCAACAGCTGCGCGCGTGCAAAGGCATCAGAGACACCCATGCGGACCGGGTCACCGAACAACTGGCGTTCGTGGTTGCCGCGGATGGTGGGCAAGCCGAGACCCATCAGGCGCGCCGCCGTGGTGCGCGGCTGCAGATGGCCCGAGACGATATCGCCCAGGTTGACGGTGACGTCGACCCCGTGGCGGGCGATGTCGGCCAGCACGGCCTCCAGTGCGTCCAGGTTGCCGTGGATATCGGAAATGGCGGCGATTCTCATGCAATGTCTCCTCTTCTTGCACACCATTCTGCACGCGTCCAGCGTTGCAGACAATGTCAGCACACAGAAATCAGCCCGGCAAGCGGGGCGGGTTCAGCTACCAGTTATTACGCATAGTAGGACAAATCCGACGGTAATTTGCGCCGTGCGGCTACGTGATTCAAATGTAACAATTGCTACCATTTCCTCATTGCATTAACCCGTAGGCCGCCCCAGCGTCGCGGCCCACCTATCATCTTTCCGAGGAGTAGTCCCATGTTTGTTACGCCCGTCCCCGCCCGCCTGTCCCCACCCCGTTTGCGCCATCTCGCCTTGCGCGGGAGCATGATGCTGGGCGTGCTGGGCATTGCCACGGCGGCCGCCACGGCGCGGGCCGAGCCATCGCCCACCCTGGACCGCGTCAGCATTTCGGTAGGGGCGTTTTCCGCCGATCCGCGCATCAATATCGGCGCCGATACACAGTTTGGCCGCATCGACGCACCCGAATCAAAGCCCAGCCATACCACCATCCCGCGCATCAAGGCGGACTTGCTGATCGGCGACCGCCATGGCTTGGCATTCGACTACTACCGCTACGACAAATCCTACACGCCAAGCCTGACCGGCGAGACCATCATCAATGGCCAGCCCGTCACGGGCACGGCCACGGCGAATGCGGATTTGAAACTGGACCTGGCCAAGCTGGCCTATAAATGGTGGCTGGGCAGCGGCAACGACACCTTCGGCATCGGCCTGGGCGCCGCCTACTACCATGCCAACCTGAACGGCACGGCCACCGGCGTGGTAAATGGCGAAACGGCCACGGCGCGTGATTCCATCGGCGAGCACGCGTTCGCGCCCCTGCTGGAAGTGGGCTGGCGCCACGCCTTCACACCGGACTTGCGCATGTATGCGGAAGCGTCGGGCATCAAGAAAAACGGTGGGCGCATCAACGGCCACATTTACGGCGGTAATGTCGGTGTGGAATGGTTTCCGTTCAAGAATATCGGTTTCGTGGCCGATTACGGCATCTCGAAAATCAAGCTGCACCGCGACAGCGAACGCGATGCCGACCTGAACATCCGCCTGACGGGACCGTCGGCATATGTGAAAGTACGCTTCTAAACCGGTTCAGGCCGCCGGTTTCAGCAAAGTTAGCTGAAACTGCGGCAGGCTGGCATCGTCCCATGCCTCGACCCTGGCAAACGGCAGGCGCGCAAACGCCTGCCGCCAGAATGCATTCGCATGCGCATCGGCGCGAAACGTGGCCACCAGCCACGTCTGCGCGCTGCCCAGCAGCACCCGGCGCACCACTTCCAGCGCCACGCCCCGGCGCCGGTATTTCTTCAGAATAAAAAAGTCGCTGAACTCCTGCACGGCCCGCCCGCCCGCCATGCCGGGTTCCGTGATGAAAAAGCCCGCCAGTTCGCCATCGACCTCGATCCAGCTGGCCGTATGGCCGGCTGCGTGCACATACGACGCCAGCCCCGCGTCGCACACGTCGTAGCGACCGTCGGCCAGCAGCGCCTCGCCGCTCCAGGCCGAATTATCGTAGCAGTACGGCTGGAACAGCTGCGCCAGCGCTCCCTCTTCGCCGGGCGCAACGGCGCGCAGTGTCATGTTCTGTACTGCCGGCATAATTTCGTCTTTCCGCCACTTGGCGTCGCTGAGTTGGCGAGTGTAGCACCGCGTCACTCATCCCTCCCACCTGCATTTCAGGCCTGAATTTTCGCCCTTTATCGCAAAAACATTAATTTTCTCCCAATTGGTTATATATTATTGTTTTTAAGTAACATCCGCCATCGCGGCTGAAAAACAAGGGTGATCCCCTTCCTCAGACCGGCAGACAGGTATCTGCCGGCTTTCATACCCAAGCTCTGGAGAGTGCTGCACATGCTATCGATCAAACAGCTGAACAAAACGTATGCCAATGGCGTCAAGGCCATCAACGATGTCAGCCTGGAGATTCCCAACGGAATGTTCGGCTTGCTGGGACCGAATGGCGCAGGCAAGTCCTCGCTGATGCGTACCATTGCCACTTTACAAGATCCCGATAGCGGCAGCATCCATTTCGATGGCGTCGATGTGCTCAAGGACAAGGCAGGCCTGCGCCGCCAGCTGGGCTATCTGCCGCAGGATTTCGGCGTGTATCCGAAGGTCAGCGCGGAAACCTTGCTCAACCACTTTGCCGTCTTGAAAGGTTTGACAGAAAAGGGCGCGCGCAAGGAAGCCGTAGAAGCCTTGTTACAGCAAACCAATCTGTGGGAAGCACGCAAGCGCAACCTGGGCACGTATTCGGGCGGCATGCGCCAGCGCTTCGGCATCGCCCAGGCGCTGCTGGGCGCGCCGCGCCTGGTGATCGTCGATGAGCCCACTGCCGGCCTGGATCCGGACGAGCGCAACCGCTTCCTGAACCTGCTGGCGAAGATCGGCGAGCAAGTGGTGGTGATTCTGTCGACGCACATCGTCGACGACGTGACGGACCTGTGCCCGCGCATGGCCATGATCGTCAAGGGGCAGGTGCTGGTGCAGGGCGAGCCGCAGGCGGCCATCGACACCTTGCACGGCAAGGTCTGGCGCCGCAGCGTCACGACGGAAGAACTGGCGCAGTACCAGCAAACCTTGAACGTGCTGTCGACGCGCCTGGTGGGCGGCAAGCCGCAAATCAATGTGTTTGCCGACAGCCAGCCCGACAGCGGCTTCGTGCAGATCGCCGCAGACCTGGAAGACGTGTACTTCCTGCACGTGCGCAATGCTGCCCGCCACAGCGCCGCCGCGCCGGCCGCAATCGCAGTCGCAGCGTAAGGGGCCGCCATGTGGAAGGAATTTTTCAAGTTTGACCTCGGCTATCAGCTGAAACAGCCGCTGCTGTGGGTGTTTGCCGTCATCATGGCCCTGATGGCCTTTGGCGCTACCACCAGCGACTCGGTGCAGATCGGCGGCGCCATCGGCAACGTCAACCGCAACGCCCCCACCGTGGTGGCGCAGATGCTGGGCATCTTCAGCCTGCTGGCGATGCTGCTCGTCACCGTCTTCATCGCCGGCGCCGTGCTGCGCGACAGCGAAGTCGGCATGGCTGACATGCTGTTCGCCACGCCCATGCGCAAGTGGGACTACCTGTTCGGCCGTTTCGCCGCCGGCTTTGCCGCCTGCCTGGTGATCTTCATCGCCATTGCCCTGGCCACCATGCTCGGCCCCGTCATGCCCTGGGTCGATGCGCAGCGCGTGGGCGCCTTCTCGCTGCACACTTACGCCTGGAGCTTTGCCGTCATCGTCATCCCGAACCTGCTCTTCATCGGCGCCCTGCTGATGTTGCTGGCGGCCACCACGCGCTCGATGATGCTCGTGTACGTGGGCGTGCTGGGCTTTTTCGTGCTGTGGGCCATGGCCGGCGTATTTACGCGCGACATCAACAATGAATGGTATGCCGTCCTGCTCGACCCTTTCGGTTTGCGCGCCTTCGGCCGCATGACGCGCTACTTCACTGCCGCCGAGTCGAATGCCACCCTGCCGCCCCTGTCCGGCTACCTGCTGGCCAACCGCGCCCTGTGGCTGGGCATCACCGCCGTGCTGTTTGCCGCCACCGTGTTCCTCTTCAAGCCGCAGCGCACGGGCACTGGCAAGCGCCTGTTCGGCAAGCACAAGGCACAGGCGGCCGCGCCGGCCGTCGCTGCGCCGCTGCACCTGCCGCGCAGCATCCCCACGTTTACCCCGGCGACAGCCTGGCGCCAGTGGTGGCAAATCCTGCGCTTCGACGCGGCGGGCGTCTTCAAGAGCCTGCCCTTTCTCGTCATGCTGCTGTTCGGCATCATCAACCTGATCGCCGGCTCCAGCGTGGCCAAGAACATGTATGGCACGGCCGTGTATCCGATGACGCATCTGATGTTGCAAAGTATCAGCAACAGCTTCAGCTTCCTGTTGATCATCATCGTCACTTTCTATGCGGGCGAACTGATCTTCAAGGAGCGCCAGGTGAAAATCGCCGACGTCAGCGATGCCATGCCAGTGCCCGGCTGGGTGCCCCTGCTGGCCAAATGCACGGCCTTGGTCGGCGTCATCGCCGGCTACCTGCTGGCGGGTGTTGTCACCGCCATCGGTTTCCAGCTTTACAAGGGTGGCGCGCCCGTGGAGCTGGGGCTGTACCTGAAAGGCACCTTGCTGGGCGCCCTCTTCTTCGTGCTGATGGGCTTGTGCGCCCTCACCCTGCAAGTGTTGTCGAATAACAAGTTCATCGGCTATTTGCTGGTAATCCTGCTGATGGTGGCGCAAGCCGTGCTGGGCATGCTGCACCTGGAGCACAATCTGTACGCCTTTGGCGGCATGCCGGCCATCAAGTATTCGGACATGAATGGCTATGGCCACTTCCTGACGGGCTGGGCCTGGTTTGCGCTGTACTGGAGCTTGTTCACTGTGGCGCTGGTGATGCTGGCGCAGGCATTCTGGGTGCGCGGCCTGTCCGCCGACTGGCGTGCGCGCATGCGTCTGGCGGGGCAGCGCCTGAACGGCCGTGCCGGCGCCGCGCTGGCCGCAGTCCTGCTGTGCTGGGCGGGCACGGGTGGCTGGATCTTCTACAACACGAACGTGCTGAACCAGTACGAACCGTCGAACATCGGCATGGACAAGCAGGCCCGCTACGAGAAATTGTACAAACAATACAAGGACTTGCCGCAGCCGAAGATCACGGATGTCCAGGCCGGCGTGGATATTTATCCTGAGCAACGTAAAGTGTTGATCAAGGGCCACTACGTGCTGCAGAACAAGGCCGCACAAGCGCTCGACACCCTGCGCATCCAGCTCAACCCGGACCTGGAAACGCACTGGTTGAACTTGCCTGAGCATAAGGTGATGCTGGACGACAAGGAGCTTGGCTTCAGCATCCTCAAGCTGGCCCAGCCCCTGGCGCCGGGCGCCACCCTGCCGCTGGACTTCACGGTGGCGGTCACGCACCAGGGTTTCACCAACGACGGCGCGCCGGACCAGGTCAACCTGAACGGCACCTTCTTCAATAACCAGAGCTTCTTCCCCCACTTCGGCTATGCGCAGCACATGGAATTGACGGATCGCAACGAGCGGCGCAAGCGCGGCCTGGGCGAACCGCAGCGCATGGCCAAGCTGGAAGACAAGTCGGCCTACGGCAACACCGTCTTTGGCAATGAAGCGGACTGGATCAATTTCGACACCACCGTCTCCACCAGCGGCGAGCAGATAGCGCTGGCGCCTGGCTACCTGCAGGCAAGCTGGGAAAAGGATGGCCGCCGCTATTACCGCTACAAGATGGACCAGCCGATGATGCCGTTCTTTGCCTACCTGTCGGCGCGCTGGGAAGTCAAAAAAGGCGAGTGGCACGGCTTGCCGATCGAAATTTACTTCGATAAAAAGCATGGCTACAACACGGATCGCATGATTACCTCCGTGCAAAAGTCGCTCGACTATTACAGCACCGAGTTCACGCCCTACCAGGCCAAGCAGGTACGCATCCTGGAATTCCCCGGCTACCAGAGCTTCGCGCAGTCTTTTGCCAATACCATTCCATATTCGGAGGGCATCGGCTTCATCGCCGACCTGCGCGACAAGGATGATATTGACTACGTGTTTTACGTCACGGCCCATGAAATGGCGCACCAATGGTGGGGCCACCAGGTCATCGGCGCCAACGTGCAGGGTGCCACCATGCTGATGGAATCGCTGTCGCAGTACTCGGCGCTGATGGTGATGGAAAAGGAATACGGCCGCGAAAAAATGCGCCGCTTCCTGCGCTATGAACTGGACCGCTACCTGAGCGGGCGCGGCGGCGAAGCCATCGAGGAACAGCCGCTGGCGCGCGTGGAAGGACAGCAATACATCCACTACAACAAAGGCAGCCTGGTGTTCTACCGCCTGCGCGACGAAATTGGCGAGAAAGCCCTGAACCGCGCCCTGAAACGCTATCTGCAGGACAAGGGCTACCAGCAGGCTCCCTTCACCACCCCCCTGGAACTGCTGGCCTACATCCGCGCCGAAGCGCCGCAGGACAAGCAGGCACTGATCACGGACCTGTTCGAGAAAATCGTCTTCTACGACAACCGTGTGACGCAAGCGTCGGCCGTGCAGCGCAAGGATGGCCAGTGGGATGTCACCATGAAGCTGCATCTGGCCAAGCTGGAGTCCGACGGCAAGGGCAAGGAAAGTCCGCGCGCCTATGACGAGCCGGTGGAAATCGCCATCTTCGCGCGACCTGTGGGCGGCAAGGAAAAGGATGAAAAAGTCCTGTTCACGGACAAGCGCGTGTTGTCAGGCAGCGACCCGGTCATCACCATCACGGTGAAGGACAAACCGTTCGAAGTGGGCGTCGATCCGTACAACAAGATGATCGATCGCGTCTCACGCGATAACCGCAAGGAAGTCAGTGTGAACTAAGGCTTCAATGCAACCTTGATCCAACGCAAACCGGTCGCGCATTCGATGAGTGCGCGACCGTTTTTTTATGTGCAATCAAGCCGGGGGATACCGGCCGTGCACGCTGCCGTACAAGCGCATGACAGCAGCTGGCGTAAGATAGACGGCACGGCCATCGCCTGGTTTTGATCCACCTTCATAGGAAAATTTCATATGCTGCATCTTCACCTGCCCATCCGCACCAGCCTGCTGCTGGCGGCCCTCGTCTTTACAACGCCCGCCTGGAGCGCCGATCCTGTCCACAAGGAAAACGTCGAATTGACGGCGGGAAAAAACGCGCACAGCGTGAAAGGCAAGATCAAGGGCTACGCCACGGCCGAGTACACCTTGACTGGCAAGGCTGGCCAGACTCTCAGCGTTAAGCTCAAGACCAATCAATCATCGAATTACTTCAACATCCGCCAGGCAGGCCAGGATGAAGCCCTGTTCATTGGCTCGACCAGCGGCAACAGTTTCCAGGCGCAACTGCCGGCCGATGGCGAGTACACGGTGCAGGTGTATTTGATGCGCAACGCGGCGCGCAGGAATGCGGTGGCCAGCTACAGCCTGGAGATGGGCTTGCGCGATTAAGCCAGGGAGCGGCCAACGCGGTCGATGCGGCCAGCATAACAACCCCGCTTGGCATTGTGGACGTGGATATAACTGACGTCTGCATTGCCGAATAATTGGACAATGACGGCTTCCACGCCGGTGCCGTTCACTACCTCGGCATCGAGCATCATGCCGTCGGCGGAATAGGCGCGCAGCGACAACAAACGCCGCCGCATTGATTCCGGCACTTGATTGATGGCATCGTACGCTTGCCTGCTGCCCTCGCGCACAAAAATGGCGTGGGAAGCCCGGTAGGGCGTCATGGCGGGCTGGCACACATGATTCAATAGCAGCACGGTCTCGCCAAGCTCGGCGTCCACCAGCGCTATGCGGTCAGGAAATCCGGGGTGTTGGTCGACCACGTAGCGCCGCATGCCGAGCACCGTTAACTCGGCATCGGACAGGGGAAAAAGGGACAGAAAAGGCTCGGGCGACAGCCCCGTAATGCGAAAATCCATGCTGTTCTCCGGCGTCGTCAAAACCACCATCAGACCCGTATCCGGACAACGCCGCTATCCGCTTCTTGCTATGGAATGTGAGCATGCGTCCCGGAATGCTTTACAGCGCGGCTGAACGTAAAAAAAGAGCCTGCATCAATGAAGACGCAGGCTCTTTTATCGACAGTATCTGACAGGAATACGTCAGCGCGGCGTACTTAGAACGGAATATCGTCATCCATATCCGAGAAGTTCGGTGCTGGCTTCGGTGCCGGGCGTGGTGCCGGGGCCGGAGCTGGACGCGGGGCTGGCGCCTGGCGCGGGGCCGGGGCGTCGTAGCCGCCACCACCGCCGCCGTAGCTGTCATCGCCACCACCGGCGTCGCCGCCCATGCCGGAGCGACCGCCCAGCATTTGCATCTGTTCCGCGATGATGTCGGTTGCGTACTTCTCGACGCCGTCCTTGTCCGTATATTTACGGGTTTGCAGGCGGCCTTCGACGTAGACGGACGAGCCTTTTTTCAGGTATTGGCCGACGATTTCCGCCAGGCGGCCGAAGAACGAGATACGGTGCCACTCTGTCAATTCTTTTTGTTCGCCCGTATTGCGGTCCTTCGATTTGTACGAAGTGGCCACGGCGATGTTGGCGATCGCGTCGCCGCTAGGCATGTAGCGGATTTCCGGGTCACGGCCCAGATTGCCGACGATGATGACTTTGTTGACTGATGCCATGAATAACTCCTGATGAACTGCAGCGGGAGCCGGTGTCCCGCGCGGTAGTTTAGTGTACTAAACGAGGATTATAAGCGACCACGCGGCGCAAAGCACCCGCTTTCTGGCGGACGCCATCTCTCGTGCGGCAGCACGTTTTTTTCACGGCAAGGGAAAACAAGAAACTTGAATACTGGTATTATATACAGTGTTTAAACGTCTGCACGCATCTGTATCAAACTTTGTCGGGGCACGTTCGCCTGGCGGCGCAATCCGCCCATGGACGCCTCAGGCATGCAGAGCAAAACCCGGCTATAGTAACAGGTTGACCCGTTGTGGCTCCTCATCTGCACCCAGGCACAATGCGCCGGCCGCACCACTCACTGAAAGCAAGGCAATCACATGGAACAGATCCGCATTCGCGGTGCTCGCACGCATAACCTCAAGAATATCAATCTCGATTTGCCGCGCAATAAGCTGATCGTGATTACCGGCTTATCCGGCTCCGGCAAGTCTTCGCTGGCCTTCGACACCTTGTACGCGGAAGGCCAGCGCCGCTATGTCGAGTCGCTGTCGGCCTATGCACGCCAGTTCCTGCAACTGATGGAAAAACCGGATGTCGACCTGATCGAAGGCCTATCCCCCGCCATCTCCATCGAACAGAAGGCAACTTCGCACAACCCACGCTCGACGGTGGGCACCGTGACGGAAATCCACGATTACTTGCGCCTGCTGTACGCGCGTGTCGGCACGCCCTACTGTCCCGATCACCCGGAAAACGCGCTGGCCGCCCAATCCGTGTCGCAAATGGTCGATGCCGTGCTGGCCATGCCGGAAGACACCAAGCTGATGATACTTGCGCCCGTCGTCGCCAACCGCAAGGGCGAGCACGTGGACCTGTTCGAGCAGATGCAGGCGCAGGGCTTCGTGCGCTTCCGCGTGCAGAGCGGCACGCATGCGGCCAAGATCTATGAAGTCGATGACCTCCCGAAATTAAAGAAGACGGAAAAACACACGATCGACGTCGTCATCGATCGCGTCAAGGTGAACCAGGAAATCAAGCAGCGCCTGGCGGAAAGTTTCGAGACGGCCCTGCGCCTGGCCGATGGCCGCGCCATCGCCTACGAGATGGATACCGCCCAGGAACACGTGTACTCCAACAAATTCGCCTGCAATGTGTGTGGCTATTCCCTGCAGGAACTGGAGCCGCGTCTGTTTTCGTTCAACAACCCCATGGGCGCCTGCCCGGAATGCGACGGCCTGGGACACATCGAATTCTTTGACCCGAAACGCATCGTCGCGTTCCCGAATCTGTCGCTGGCCTCTGGCGCCGTCAAAGGCTGGGACCGCCGCAACCAGTTTTACTTCCAGATGCTGTCGAACCTGGCCGCGTTTTACGAGTTCGACCTGGACATGCCGTTCGAGCAACTGGCATTGAATGCCCAGCAAGCCGTGCTGTACGGTTCCGGCAAGCAAGTGATTCCGTTTACCTATGTCAACGAACGGGGCCGCACTGTCATCAAGGAACACACGTTCGAAGGCGTGGTCAACAATCTGCAGCGCCGCTACCGCGAGACGGACTCGATGGCCGTCAAGGAAGAACTGGCCAAGTTCATCAATGAAAAATGCTGCCCCTCATGCGATGGTGCGCGCCTGCGCGTGGAAGCGCGCTTCGTCAAGGTCGGCACAGGCAAGCAGCAGCGCGCCATCTATGAAGTGGCGGGCAAACCGCTGCGCGAAACGCTGGAATTTTTCGAGAAGCTGAAACTGACGGGCGCCAAGAAAGAGATCGCCGACCGCGTGGTCAAGGAAATCATTTCGCGCCTGAAATTCCTCAACAATGTGGGCCTCGATTACCTGTCGCTGGACCGCAGCGCCGACACGCTCTCCGGCGGCGAAGCACAACGCATCCGCCTAGCCTCGCAAATCGGCTCCGGTTTGACGGGCGTCATGTATGTGCTCGATGAACCGTCGATCGGCTTGCACCAGCGCGATAATGACCGCCTGATCGAAACGCTGAAACACTTGCGCGACATCGGCAACAGCGTACTGGTGGTCGAGCACGATGAAGACGCCATCCGCACGGCCGACTACATCGTCGACATGGGCATCGGCGCGGGTGTGCACGGCGGCGAAATCATCGCCGAAGGCACGCTGCAAGACATTCTCAAAAACAAGAAATCGCTGACGGCGCAATACCTGAACGGCAAGCTGAAAATCGCCGTGCCAGCCAAGCGTCACGCCAGCAATCCGGAGAAGCAGTTGCTCATTACTGGCGCGACGGGCAACAACCTGAAAAAGGTATCGCTGAGCTTGCCGGTGGGCTTGATGACCTGCGTCACGGGCGTGTCCGGCTCGGGCAAATCGTCGCTCGTCAACGATACCCTGTATCCGGCCCTGTCGCGCCATTTATACGGTTCGCAGACGGAACCGGCGCCGCACGAATCGATCAGCGGCCTGGAGCACTTCGACAAGGTCATCTCCGTCGACCAGGCGCCTATCGGCCGCACGCCGCGCTCCAATCCCGCCACCTACACGGGCTTGTTTACGCCGATCCGCGACTTGTTCTCCACCGTGCCGACGGCCAAGGAACGGGGCTACAGCGCGGGCCGCTTCTCGTTCAACGTCAAGGGCGGACGCTGCGAAGCGTGCCAGGGCGATGGCGTGATCAAGGTCGAAATGCATTTCCTGCCCGACGTCTACGTGCCGTGCGACGTGTGCCATGGCAAGCGCTACAACCGCGAAACACTGGAAGTGCAATACAAGGGCAAGAACATCACGGAAGTGCTGGGCATGACGGTGGAAGAAGCACATGTATTCTTCAAGCCCGTGCCCTTGATCGCGCGCAAGCTGCAAACCCTGCTCGACGTGGGCCTGGGCTACATCAAGCTGGGCCAGAGCGCCACCACCTTGTCCGGTGGCGAGGCGCAGCGCGTGAAATTGTCGCTGGAACTGTCCAAGCGCGACACGGGCCGCACCCTGTACATCCTCGATGAACCGACGACAGGCTTGCACTTCCACGATATCGATTTGCTGCTGAAAGTCATCCATCGCCTGCGCGACCAGGGCAATACCCTCGTCATCATCGAGCACAACCTCGACGTCATCAAGACGGCCGACTGGATCGTCGACCTGGGCCCGGAAGGCGGCGCCGGCGGCGGGCAGATCATCGCCACGGGCACGCCGGAAGACGTGGCCCTGAACCCGGCCAGCGTGACGGGCAAGTACCTGGGGCCGCTGCTGAAGCAGTAACGACGGCAGCGCAATAAAAAACGGCGCGGATTGCTCATGCAATCCGCGCCGTTTCTCTTTTTGATAGCACCCCAGTCATTGCCGGCGTGTCATTTATCGCACGCCAGTCTTTGCCGGCGTGTTTCTCCCCCACTACTAAACTTTATGCACTCAGCCGCTTTTCCAGCGCAGCCTTGTTATCTGCCAATTCTTGCGGCAGATGATACGCGAGTTTTTCAAACAACTCCGTATGCAATTTCAATTCTTCCAGCCACGCCGCCTTGTCGATCGAAGTGATGGTATCGAACTGTTCTTGCGTGAACGGCAAGCCATCCCAGTTCAGGTCGCCATACTGCGGCGTCGTGCCGAACAGGTTTTCCACACCGCCGGCCTTGCCTTCGATGCGTTCCAGCATCCATTTCAGCACGCGCATATTGTCGCCAAAACCAGGCCAGACGAACTTGCCTGCCTCGTCCGTACGGAACCAGTTGACGCAGTAGATCTTCGGCAGGGCGGCAGCGTTAACTTTACCTACTTTGACGCCCATGTCCAGCCAGTGCTGGAAATAATCGCTCATGTTATAGCCGATAAACGGCAACATGGCAAATGGATCGCGGCGCACGACACCCATTTGGCCCACGGCAGCGGCCGTCGTTTCGGAACCCATGGTGGCAGCCATGTAGACGCCTTCGACCCAGTTGCGCGCTTCCGTTACCAGCGGTACGGTGGTGGAGCGGCGGCCACCGAAGATGAAGGCCGAGATCGGCACGCCGGCCGGATCGTCCCAGGCCGCATCAATCACCGGATTTTGCGTAGCAGCAACAGTGAAGCGCGCGTTCGGGTGCGCCGCCTTGGTGCCGGACCCCGGCGTCCAGTCCTTGCCCTGCCAGTCGATCAGGTGGCTTGGTGCTTCTTTCGTCAAGCCTTCCCACCAGACATCGCCATCGTCCGTCAGCGCCACGTTGGTGAAGATCGTGTTATCGCGCATGGAGGCCATGCAGTTGTAGTTGGTTTTCTCGTTCGTGCCAGGCGCCACGCCGAAGTAGCCCGCTTCCGGGTTGATGGCGTACAAACGGCCATCGGCGCCTGGCTTGATCCAGGCAATATCGTCGCCGATGGTGGTCACTTTCCAGCCGTTAAAGCTTGCTGGCGGGATCAGCATGGCAAAGTTGGTCTTGCCGCAGGCCGATGGGAACGCCGCCGCAACGTAATGCTTCTTGCCTTCGGGCGATTCCACACCGAGGATCAGCATGTGTTCAGCCAGCCAGCCCGGGTTGCTGTCGGACGCTTGCGCTTCCTGGTAACCCATGTTCGAGGCGATGCGCAGGGCGAAACATTTCTTGCCCAGCAAGGCGTTGCCGCCGTAGCCCGAACCGAAAGACCAGATTTCGCGCGTTTCCGGGAAGTGCACGATGTACTTGGTGCTGTTGCAAGGCCATTTCACGTCGGCCTGACCGGCTGCCAGCGGTGCGCCCACGCTGTGTACGCACGGCACGAACTGGCCATCGGTACCCAGCACGTCGTAGACGGCACGGCCCATGCGGGTCATGATCTTCATGTTGACGGCGACATAGGGCGAGTCGGACAGTTCCACGCCGATGTGCGCGATCGGCGAACCCAGCGGGCCCATCGAGAATGGCACGACGTACATGGTACGGCCACGCATGCAGCCATCGAACAGGCCGTTCAGGGTGTGGCGCATCTCGCCAGGCTCGGTCCAGTTATTCGTCGGGCCAGCCGCTTCTTTCGTTGCCGAGCAGATATACGTGCGGTCTTCGACGCGGGCCACGTCGCTCGGGTCGGAGCAGGCCAGGTAGGAATTCGGGCGCTTTTCCGCATTGAGTTTTTTCATGGTGCCGCTGGCAACCATTTCGGCGCACAAGCGCTCGTACTCTTCTTGCGAGCCATCGCACCAGTAGATGCGCTCCGGCTTGGTCAGCGCGGCAATGTCGGCCACCCAGTTGATCAGTTTCTGTTGTTTAATATAAGCTGGGACGTTGAGTGCGGCGACGCCACCCATGACGGGCTGATTCATATTACCTCCAATACCAATAAAAGAAATTCTGGTCATTCCGGCAAGACAGGCAGCATCGTTGAGAGGTGGCTGCGGCTCACTGCGGGCGGGATGCTCACGCTGGCAGGGCTCTGGTGTCGTTTACCTGGATCATGCACCCAGGTAGCAAGAACAGTTTGCGCTTTAACTATACTCAGGAAGCTTCAAAAGTGCCGGCGATTGTACACCCGCCAATCAGCTATTCTCGCAAAAATGTAGGAGAATAGCTTGACTAATGTAGTAGGCTATTCAGCATTTCCCGTATCCTGTTATTTCCCTACCAAATCCTTACTAAAATCGGCCATCCACCATGAAAATTGCCATACTCGATGATTACCAGGATGCCGTGCGCGGCCTCGATTGTTTCCAATTGCTCGATGGCAACGAGGTCAAAGTATTCAGCAATACGGCGCGGGGCCTGGGCCAGCTGGCGATCCGCCTGGCGCCGTTCGACGCGCTGGTGCTGATCCGCGAACGCAGCAGTTTCAACCGGGCCCTGCTGTCGAAACTGCCGAACCTGAAACTGATTTCGCAAACAGGCAAGGTCAGCGGACACATCGATGTGGCGGCCGCCACGGAGCTGGGCATCGCCATCGCGGAAGGCATAGGCTCGCCCACGGCGCCGGCCGAACTGACGTGGGCACTGATCATGGCGGCGCAGCGCAAGATCGTGCCTTACGCGCAACATTTACAGGAGGGGCTGTGGCAGACGTCGTCACTGGAACCGGCGCGCAATACGCTGGGGACGGTACTCAAAGGGCGCACCCTGGCGATCTGGGGCTACGGCAAAATCGGCCAATTGATCGCCGGCTATGGCCGCGCCTTCGGCATGACCATCCTCGTGTGGGGCAGCGAAGCGAGCCGCGCGGCGGCCGTGGCCGCGGGCGACACGGCGGCGGTTTCGCGCGAAGCGTTCTTTGAACAAGCGGACGTGCTGACCTTGCACCTGCGCCTGTCCGACAAGACGCGCGGCCTGGTTACCAACGAAGACCTGGCGCGCATGAAACCGACTTCCCTGTTCGTCAACACCAGCCGCGCCGAACTGGTGGCTGAAGGGGCGCTGGAAACGGCGCTGCCGCTGGGACGCCCGGGCGCCGCCGCGCTGGACGTATTTACGGACGAGCCGCTGCCGCCAGGCGCGCCATTGCTGCTGCTGCCGAACGTGCTGGCCACGCCACACCTGGGCTACGTCGAGCGTGACAGCTATGAGCTGTATTTCCGCTACGCCTTGCAAAACATCGTCGATTTTGCGCAGGGTCAATGCACGCGCCTGCTCAATCCCGAGGTGCTGCAGCACGCGCGGCAAACGCCTCAGGAGCGCTGAAAGCCCTTGATGAGGTCGGCCTCGCCCGTGAGGCGGATGGCGGGCGCTGGCAGCACGTGGCGGCCACGCCACAGGCCAGCCCAGCCGGGCGGCCAGGCGATGTCCGGCCCGGCATATGGCGCCACGCCAGCGCGCACGGCGACCACCGGCACGGGCGGCATGTCGGGCAAAGGCTCGCCTGGGCTGCGCTGCATGTCAAGGCTGTACATGTAATTGGGCAACAAGGCGTCGCAGACACGGCCAAACCAGTCGCTATGGTCGTCGTCGCGGCCCAGCGCCTGCGCCAGCCCTTGCGGGTCGAAACGGGCCAGCGCATCGATCAGCTCGCCGGTAGAGGCGCCGGGCGTATCGCCCCAGCCCATCACGGGGTTAACGTTGTAATCGGCGCCCGAGCCATACCAGCCTTCGCGCCAGGGCCGCTGCATCCAGTCACGCGGCCCCGTGAACAAATGCCAGCGCCAGTGCAGGCCGGACGGTTTCGGCCAGGAATACAGGTACAGTTTTTGATAGCCGGCCTGATGCAGTTCGCGCACCATGGCCATCAGGCGAGCATGCGGCATGCGGTCGGGCGGCGCGCGGCGGAAAAGGATCGCTTCGCCATCGGCAAACTGCACATCGTCGGTCGACAGGTTCAGGTCCAGGGTCCGCGATTCGCTGCCGAAACGGGCGGCAATCCAGCCCGTCAGCAAATTGACGGACGTGATCACACCGTAACCTCGGTGGCGGTGAAAAATGACGGTACCGGGAGCGAGCGCTTTCATACGGAGTCGGGGCGGTAGGCAAACAAAGAAACCAGTGTACTCACAGGTGGTCAAATTTTCCAGTGGCGATCTGCAACGGCCTGCAGCGGGCCCGCCTTTCACGCAAGGCACACAATCCACGCTATCATGCGCGTCATTCTCCACTGACATCGTGACCACATCATGACTTTGCGCATACTCGCCACTGGCGGCACTTTCGACAAACACTACAACGAATTGAACGGTACCCTGGGCTTTTCCGACAGTCATTTGCCGGCAGCGATTGCCCGCGCGCGCATGACGGCGCCCGTGGCCCTGGAGCAACTGCCCCTGCTGGACTCGCTCGACATGCAGGATGCGGACCGCCAGCGCGTGCTGGCCTCATGCCGCGCGGCACAGGAGAAAGCCATCGTCATCATCCACGGCACCGACACCATGCGCGAAACGGCGCAAGTGCTGGGTGCGGCGAACCTGCAGCAGACGGTCATCTTGACGGGCGCCATGATTCCTTATGAAATCGACAATTCCGATGCCCTGTTCAACCTGGGCTTTGCCTGCGGCGTGGCGCAAACTTTGCCATCTGGCGTGTACGTGGCCATGAATGGCCAGATCTTCGCCTGGGACAACGTGCAAAAGAACCGCGCCGCCGGCGTGTTCCAGCCCTTGTAAGCCGATGGCAGGAATGGTGGCAAACAGCAGACCGGCAAACGATCTGACTGACCATCTTTCACAATTCAAGCAGCCCGTTTCAACGGGCTTTTTTTACGTTTTTTTACCTTGCACTAATTCTGCAAAGCAACAGCTTTCAACGAATTATTGCAGGTAAAACATCGAATTGCCAATAGAATAATTTTATGTTGTAAAAAAACGCCATTGATCATTTTTAAAAACACCGATACGGTCAAATATAAAATCGTCATTTAACAATTTAATTGAAGTTTCTTCAGTATCCGTAAATTATTGCCAAATCCGACACGGTTAGGGTGCATTTTTTCTTTCTTAGAAGACATAATGTTTGCCTCGACAAGTCATAAGTGCATTTATAACAATATTGCGCTAAGTAGTCTTCCACCTCCCACAGACGTGGTTCCGCCTACCGTACACGCGCACCGCTGGTCATCTATCCGATGGCCTGAGCGGTGCTCGTGTACCGCTTGTCGTTATTAAAACTACTACGGAGTAATTGTTACAATGGCATTTAAAGAAAAAATTGGCGTACGCAGCGTACGCCTGGCCCTGACCGTCCTGGCAGGCAGCGTCTTGTTCTCTGGCCAATCCATGGCAGACGAAGCAATTCAAAAAGTTGAAATTACCGGTTCGAGTATCAAGCGTATCGCCGTCGAAGGCGCACTGCCAGTGCAGCGCCTGACGCAAGAAGCGATCGCCCGTACCGGCGCAAACACCGTTGCTGATCTGGTACAAAGCCTGCCAGCCATGCAAGGTTTCACCATCGGCGCCGTTGCCGCCGGTTCCAACTCGGGTGGCCGCACCAGCGCATCGATCCATGACATCGGCGAAAGCTACACCCTGGTTCTGCTGAACGGCCGCCGCATCGCGCCACAAGGCTCGGGTACCTCCGTCAACCTGAACGCCATTCCGATGAGCGCGGTTGAGCGCGTCGAAATCCTGACCGACGGCGCTTCGGCCCTGTACGGCTCGGACGCCATTGCCGGCGTGATCAACTTCATTCTGAAGAAAAACGTCCAAGGCGGCACCCTGGAAGCCACCTACGGCGGCCCGGAAGACAAAGGCGGCAACGCCTGGAATACCAACGTCACCTACGGCTTCGGCGATCTGGATGAAGATCGCTTCAACGTGCTGGTATCGTACCGCCACGATGAGCAATCGAAACTGAAGGCAACGGACCGCTCGTTCGCCCGTTCGTCGTACATTCCTGTCAGCAACGGCGGCAAGAACTACATCTACGACCGCACCAGCCCGTCGACAGCGCCAGGTAACGCCACCGTCGCCTTCAAGGACAGCGCCACCAACCCACAACTGCAGTTCAGCCCGTACCTGGCTGCCAACGGCAATTGCGGCCCGACCAACTACGTCACGGCTACCAACGCAGCTGCATGCGGCTTCGATGGCGGTTCGACCGTTGAAATCGTTCCAGAATCGAAACGCGACAGCCTGTTCTCGCGCGGTACCTACAAACTGACGGACAACCTGAATGCGTTTGCCGAAGTCGCCCTGTCGCGCTACGACCTGACCGCACGCATCGCCGCCAACCCGGTGCCGATCACGATCGCCAAGGGCAGCGCGCTGTACAACCAGTACGTCCAGCCATACCTGACGCCTGCGCAGCAAGCGGACGTGAAAACCGTCACCGCCAACTACCGCATGGTTGACTGGGGCACCCGCGCCAGCAACACCATCACCGACACCAAACATTTCGTCGTCGGCGTGGAAGGCGAAGTGGGCGAGTGGAACGTGGAATCGGCCCTGACCTGGTCGCAAAACGCGATCGATGAGCGCTATGTGGGCGGCTATGCCAAGAACGCCGAGTTCAAGGCCATGCAAAAAGATCCATTGTTCAACCCGTTCGTACCAGCTGGCAGCGCTTCGCCAGCCCTGCAGAACCTGATCAACAATTCGCAATTCAACGGTTCGATCCGTACGGCATCGACCACCATGCGCGGCATCGACGCGCACGGTTCGCGGGAACTGTTCACCCTGCCAGGCGGCAAGGCCAATATCGGTATCGGCGGCGACTACCGCGAATACAAATATGAGCAAACGCCATCGAACGGCGCGACCAGCGACACGATCTACAACTTCAACACCTCGGCACGCTACGACCTGAGCCGCGAAACCTATGGTGTGTTTGCCGAATTGCTGGCACCTGTCACCAAAACGATCGAAGTGAGCCTGGCCGGCCGTTACGACACCATCACCAAGATCGACAACGGTGTTGTGAACAAGTCCATCGGTAAAGACCAAAGCGCCAGCACCTACAAAGTGACGGCACGCTGGCAGCCAGTCCAGCAATTGCTGGTACGTGGTTCGTACGGCACGGGCTTCAAGGCGCCGAGCATGCTGGACATTGGCCAGCCACTGGTCAACAACGGCTTCACCGCCAAACCATGGGATTGCCCATTCCCAGGCAGCGATCTGTGCCGCGGCAAAGCCCAGCAATACAATCAGTTGGCAGGCGGTAACGAAAACCTGAAACCGGAAAAATCGAAGCAGTACACCGTTGGTTTCCGTATCGAACCTAGCTCGGCATTCTCGTTCGGCGCCGATCTGTGGGATGTGAAGATCACCGACGCGGTGTCGGCAGTAAGCGAAACCCAGGCCTTCGGCAATCCAGCGCTGTACAAGGATCTGTTCGGCGCCTATACCGAGCCATCGACCGGCAATACCTACTTTGCGTTCAAGTCGCTGTCGATGAACATCGGCCAGACGCATAACCGTGGTATCGACTGGGACATGACCGGTCGCCACCGCTTTGACTTCGGTAACTTCACGGCCAACCTGAGCGGTACCCATATGCTCAAGGCTGACTACACCGTGCCAGGCACCAAGAATCAGTGGACCACCAACATGAACTACTTCGGTATCACCGATGCAGTCACGTTCCGCAACCTGATCAAGCTGAACATGAGCCTGGAATCGGGCAAGCTGACCAGCAGCATGGTTGTCAGCTATCGTAACGGCTACACCGATGCAGCTGCTTCGGTACTGAACGTCGATACCAAGAAACTGGAAACGATCCGCCTGGAAGTTCCGTCGTACACCACCGTCGATCTGCAAGGCCGCTATGCCTTCAGCTCGGCGTTGACGCTGCGCGCTGGTATCAAGAACCTGTTTGACCGTGAACCGCCGCTGTCGCTGCGCGCTTCGTCGGGCCACCAAGTTGGTTTCGATCCACGCTACGCCGATCCAATGATGCGTTCGGTCTACTTCACCGGTAGCTACAAGTTCTAATGTGACGTTTTGAACTAGGCTTAGTAAAAGCGCCTTGCACCTCACCGTGCAAGGCGCTTTTTTTATACGTCAGCAAAGGACGCTGGCGAAAAAAAAGGAGCCGAAGCTCCTTTTTCGTACCGGCATGACGACGCTTACGCGGTCGCCTCGCCGCCCAATGCTTCGACCACGTCGGCCATCAGCTTGCTCAGCTCGCCCGTCATCAGCATCACGTCGCCGTCGAAACGCTCTTCGTCGTTCTTCGTGCTCGATTCCGTTTCCTTGATCACGTCCAGCGGCTTGACGCTCTTGATGGCCAAGGACTCCGTCAGCACGAACGAGATCTTGTCGTTCCACGTCATGGCCAGGCGCGTGCACTGCTTGCCGGCCGCGATGTGGCGGCGCACGTCGTCCGCTTCCAGCGTGTGGCGCACGTAGCGCACGGTGGCCTTGCTCTCGCCCGTGGCGCGCAATTCCGTATCCATGTCGACCGTGAAGCCGGCAGGCGCATCGTCGGCCTGCAGCCACTCCGTCATCACCGCCACCGGCGAGCGCTGTACGCGCAAGCTTTCCAGCGGCAGTTTGTCGACGGCTTTCAGCAGCAGCTTGATGACTTCATCGGCTTTTGCCGGGCTGGCGGCATCGACCACCAGCCAGCCATTGACGGGGTCGATCCACGTCCAGACATTGCTGCGGATGCTGAAGGCGCGCGGCAGCAATTCGTCGGCCACGCGTTCCTTCAATTCTTTCATGGCTTTCTTGCCAGGCGCAAAGCCTTGTGCTTCTTCCATCTCGGCAGCGCGGGCCTTGGCCACCTGGTTGATGACGGTCGCTGGCAGCAGTTTCTTTTCCGTGCCCAGCAAGATCAACATTTGTTTGTTGACAACATGGACCAGACCACCATTCGGGCGTGGCGTATCCCAGCCCTGGCGCATCAGATCCATGCTGGTCGCCGGCGTAAATTTGTTCGAGGACAAGGCCTCTTCCAGTTGTTCTGGCGTATAAGCCCATGGTGCGGGCAGGCGGTAAATCTGAAGATTCTTGAACCACATAGTTTTTGTCTTCCGTTTGTTTCAGTAGTGCCAGGGGAACGCCATTCTACACTTTCGACACGGGAATGCCGTCAAAAGCGCGGACTGGCGCGATGCTTGTAATCCATGGGGAATGCCGCTACAGGGCGGGAAACAGCTCCGCCTGGGCTGGCGCCTGCCGCGTCACGACGGCCGGATCGGACAAGGTCGAGATGCGCACGCCCAGCAGGCGGATTTTCTTTTCAAACGGCACGCGCCGCAAACAATCGCGGCTGGCGCGCAGGATGGCGGCGGCGTCCGCCGTGGCGCTGGGCAAGGTGATGTCGCGCGTGACGGTGCTGAAATCCTCGAAGCGCAGCTTGATGCCCACCGTGCGCCCCGCCAGCGACTGCTTGTCGAGGTCGCCCGCCACGCGCGTACACAGGCTTTCCAGCTTTTCCGACAGGGTGGCGCGGTCGCGCACCACTTGCAAGTCGCGCTCGAACGTCGTTTCGCGGCTGACGGACTTGGTTTCCCGGCTCGTCTGCACGGGGCGCTCGTCGATGCCCAGCGCCGCCTGGCGCAGCCAGCCCGTGTACAGGTCGCCAAATTGCGTACGCAGCATGGTGAGATCGGCTCGTGCCAGTTCGCCGATGGTAATAATTCCCAAGGCTTCCAGCTTGGCCGTGGCCTTCGGGCCGATGCCGTTGATCTTTTTTGCCGGCAAGGGCCATACGCGTGTTTCGACATCCTCGGGATGCAGGATGGTGAGGCCGTCGGGCTTTTCCAGGTCGGAACAGATTTTTGCCAGCAATTTGTTGGGCGCCAGGCCGACCGAGCACGACAGGCCCGTCGCTTCGAACACGGCCGTCTTCAGGCGCGCTGCCATGGCGGGCGCCTGCTCGCCATGTTCGGTGAGATCGATATAAATTTCATCGATGCCCACGTTCTGGATGATGGGACACAGATGGGCCACGGCTTGCTTGAAGCGGGCCGAATACTCGCGGTAGGCCTCAAAATCGGCTGGCAGCAGAATACTATCGGGCGCCAGCCTGGCGGCCTTCATGATGCCCATGGCGGAAAACACGCCGAACGCGCGCGCCGCATAGGTGGAGGTGGTGACGACGCCGCGCCCCACGTAGTCGCGCATGCGCGCAAACTGCCGCGTGCCATCCTCCTGCAGCACGGGTTGCTGCAGCCGGCCGCCGCCGATGACGACGGCTTCGCCGCGCAGTTCCGGATACTTCAACAGTTCGACGGAGGCAAAGAAGGCATCCATGTCCAGGTGGGCAATCCAGCGGCGGGCTTCAGGCAAGGTAGGAGCAGATGTGGTCAAGGACACCTCGCGGCAGGATGCAGATGAATACTGTAATTATATACAGTATCGCTGGAAATCCCCACGGATGCAAGTTGAAACGCATGAGCACGGCGGTTGCTTTTCTCAATGGCAAGATTACAATCCTGACATAACTATTCAAAGGAGTCGCCTTGTCTATAGCACATCAAGCTTTGCGCCATCTGGCCGTCTGCTCATCCATCGTGCTGTCCACGCTGGCGCCATCCGCGCTCGCCGCCGATGCCGCCGCCATTGCACCTGTCGCCGCCAAGACAGCCTGGCAGGAAACGCGCCACGGCACGGTCGTCACGGACGACTACCGCTGGCTGCAAAAGAAGACCGATCCTGCCGTCATCGACTACCTGAATGCGGAAAACGCCTACACGGCCGCCGTCACGGCCCCGATCCAGCCGCTCGCCGACAAAGTGTATGCGGAAGTCAAAGGCCGCATGCAGGAAGTGGACCTGTCCGTGCCTGCGCGCCAGGGTAACTTTTACTATTACACGCGTACGGAAGCGGGCAAGCAATACCCGCTTCACTGCCGCCGCCCTGTCGGCGCGAATGGCGCCTACGATGCCCAGGCGGCCGAAGAAGTCCTGCTGGACCAGAATCAATTGGCCGAAGGCCACAAATTCTTTGCCGTGCGCGCATTTTCAATCAGCCCGAATGAGCAATTGCTGGCCTACACCACCGACACGACTGGTTTCCGCCAGTACGAGCTGCATGTCAAGGATTTGAAGACGGGCAAGTTGCTGCCTGATACCATGCCACGCGTGACATCGCTGGCCTGGGCGGCGGATAACGCCACCCTGATGCTGGCCCAGGAAGACACCACCACCAAGCGCTCGGACCGCCTGTTCCGCCTGGCTCTGGGCGGCACACCACAGCAGGTCTACCACGAGCCAGTGGAGCAGTTCGCCATCAATGTGGGCCGCACGCACGACAAACGCTACTTTTTGCTGACCTCGGGCAGCACGGATACCAGCGAAGTGCTGCTGTTGCCAACCAACAAGCCGGAAGGCAGTTTCCAGAGCGTGCTCAAGCGTGAAAAGGGCCACCGCTACGGCGTCGAACACCGCGACGGACAGCTATACATTCTCACCAACAAGGATGCAAAGAATTTCCGCGTCGTCAGCGCACCGCTGTCTGCGCCGCAGCCGAAGAACTGGAAACCCGTCGTGCCGCACAGCAAGGACGCCGTAATCCAATCCATCGACGTGTTCCAGGGCTACCTGGTGGTGATGGAAAAGGCCCGCGCATTGAACCGCGCGCGCATCTATGATTTTGCGCAAAAGAACTGGAAAACCGTGCAGTTCGACGATCCCGTCTACCTGGCCACGGCGGCCGGTACGCCCGAATTTAACGCCACGCAATTTCGCATGTCTTACCAGTCGCCCGTCACGCCACCCACGGTGATTGACGTCAGCATGAAAGATGGCAAGCGCACGGTGCTGAAACAACAGGAAATTGTCGGAGGCTTTGACGGTAGCCGCTACACCACGCAGCGCCTGTGGGTAACGGCGCGCGATGGCGTGCAAGTGCCGCTGTGGATTGTCTACAAGAAAGGCGTCAAGCTCGACGGTTCAGCGCCGCTGCTGCTGTACTCGTATGGCTCGTATGGCATCTCGACGGAAGCCAGCTTTGGCCTCGCCCGTCTCAGCCTGCTGGACCGGGGCGTCATCTATGCCCAGGCGCATATCCGCGGCGGTACCGACATGGGCGAAGCCTGGCATGAAGACGGCATGCTGATGAAGAAGAAAAATACCTTCAATGACTTCATCGACAGCGCCGACTACCTGGTGCGCGAAAAATGGACGAGTCCGAACCGCCTCATCATCCAGGGCGGCAGCGCGGGCGGCCTCCTGATGGGCGCCGTCGTCAACATGCGTCCCGAACTGTTCCACGCCGTGCACGCGGCCGTACCGTTCGTCGATGTGATGAACACCATGATGGACGCCAGCCTGCCTCTGACGACAGGGGAGTACCTGGAATGGGGCGACCCGAACCAGAAGGCGGCCTATGACTACATGCTCAGCTACTCGCCGTACGACAACATTACGCGCAAGAATTATCCAGCCATGCTGGTGACGACGGGCCTGAATGACAGCCAGGTGATGTACTGGGAACCGGCCAAGTATGTGGCCAAGCTGCGCGCGTATAAGACGGACAGCAATCCCCTGCTGCTGAAAACAAATATGGGCGCCGGCCATGGCGGTGCTTCGGGCCGCTACAACGCCATCCAGGAAAGTGCATTCAATATGGCGTGGATGCTGTCGCAGTGGGGTATTACCCAATAATGTGAAAAAAGCGCTTGCAGAAGGATTTTAGCCATCCTATAATAGCGCCTCTTCCAGACGTGGTGACAAACGTCAGGATGGTTTTCTGAGACAAGCAACGGGTGCTTAGCTCAGTTGGTAGAGCGGCGCCCTTACAAGGCGTAGGTCGGGAGTTCGAGCCTCTCAGCACCCACCAAATCAGAAAACTGTCCAGTGCTTCATGGATCAGCAATACAGATCATACGAGCTTGGAGTGGTAGTTCAGTTGGTTAGAATACCGGCCTGTCACGTCGGGGGTCGCGGGTTCGAGTCCCGTCCGCTCCGCCAATAAAAGAAAAGCCCTTTGGTTCTCTGAACCGAAGGGCTTTTCCCATTTCAGAAGCAAAAAACACGTCAGTACTCCCTTCCTTGAATATTTTTGCACTTTTCAGCAAAAAAACTGCTTTTAGCCCTCAAGAATAGTTGCACAAGCGGGAAAGCACCCCCTATAATAGTGCCTCTTCCAGACGTGGTGACAAACGTCGGGATAGTTTTCTGGGTATGCGGGTGCTTAGCTCAGTTGGTAGAGCGGCGCCCTTACAAGGCGTAGGTCGGGAGTTCGAGCCTCTCAGCACCCACCACCAATACAGAAAATTATCCAGTGCTTCATGGATCAGCAACACAGATCATACGAGCTTGGAGTGGTAGTTCAGTTGGTTAGAATACCGGCCTGTCACGTCGGGGGTCGCGGGTTCGAGTCCCGTCCGCTCCGCCAATAAAAGAAAAGCCCTTTGGTTCTCTGAACCGAAGGGCTTTTCCCATTGTGGGATCAGAATCTCAACACCGCCAACGTCAACCTCAAAGCTAACTTATCAGGGGGTCTGACCCCGGCTGTTAGAATCAGCGCTACCCTGACTTCGCCCCCGCCCGCATGCGCTTGCCCCGTAGTACTCCTGCCTATATCGCCCTGCGTCTGCGCCTGGCCCATCATGCTTTGCTGCAATTTGCCGCCAGCCTGAGGAGTTCCATGGAGATCTTCTTTTTCCTGGCCGGACCTGTCCTGCTGGGTCTGCTCAGCGTCATCGCCCTGCCTGGCTTTCTCGCCGTCAGCCTGCCTTGGCCCGCCGCCCTGGCTGTCGTGAGCGCGCAAGTCCTGCTGACCTGCCTGCCCGCCTGGCTGCTGCGCAAACGGCTGTTGCCTGCTCCCATCGCCGCCTGGCTGCGCCAGCTGCCCTTGCCGACGCGCTTGCGCTGGCAAGCCGACGTGGCCGTGGCCGGTTTGCTGATGCTGCCGCTGGGCCTCGCCTATGCCGTCTCGACCACCATCTGGCTGCTGCAGTCGCCACCCTGGCTGCGCCCGATTGTCGCGCCCGGCATTGCCGCCACCATCGCCGCCTGGCTGCTGGCCTGGCTGCTGACGACGCTCATCGTGGCGCAGCGCCTGCGCGCGCCACGCCCCGCACAAAGGGCGCGCCCACCCACCATGACCGCCTATGTGCCGCACCGGCCCCGCTGGCGCACCGTGTTCCTGTGGCACCAGTTGTTCTGGCTACCGTTCTGGCGCAACGACAATGTAATTGGCATCCAGCAAAGCGTGCTGCTGGCCACGGCTGGCGCCAGCATGCTGGCCTGGTTGCTGCGCCCGCCCCTCGTGCCCGCGCCACTGTTGGGTTTGCTGGCCAGCGCCAGCCTGATCATTGTGACGGACCGCGGCGACAAGGCCGTGCGCGAGCAGATCGGCTTGCTGCAACCCTCGCTGAACGCCTGGCCCCTGGCCAGCACCGCCCTGACGCGCCTGGCCTGCGCCGCCAGCCTGCTACCGCCGTTTGCCGTGCTGCTGGCAGGCGCTGTCTTGCTGTACAACCTTCACCCCGCCGCCTTGCAGCAGCGCGTCACCAGCATGTATGCCCTCACCGCCAGCGCGGCCCTGCTGGCCATCGTCGGCCTGCCCCGCCTGACGGCGCGCGGACGCGTCGTCCTCGTCGTGCTATCCATCCTTGCCTTGAGCGCCATTGGGAGCGAATTATGGAATTGAATGCCACTTCTCCCACCCTGCACATCGAACACCTCGATTTTCATTTCCCCACGCACAGCGTCTTCCAGGGCTGCAATCTGCAATTCGGCCCCGGCGTCACTTGGCTGCGCGGCGCAAACGGGGCAGGCAAGACGACCTTGCTGAAACTGGCGGGTGGCGCCCTGCTGCCCGCGCGCGGCGCCATCCGCCTGGACGACATCGACAGTGCTTTCATGCCGCTGGCCTACCGCGCCCAGGCCTTCTATTGTGGCGGCGACGCCCCTTCCCTGCCCTGGCTGCAGGTGCACGAAATGCTCGACCTGCACCTGGCCCTGTACACGGGCAGCGACCAGTCCCTGCTGAACGACGAGCTGAGCGCATTTGCCATGACGCCGACCTTGCAGCAAAGCATCACCGCCCTTTCGCTGGGCCAGCACAAAAAGCTGCAACTGGCCTTGGCGCTGGCCTTGCCCGTGCGCCTGCTGCTGATCGATGAACCGTTCAATGGCCTCGACGCGGTGGCCATGGCGCATCTGCGCACGCGCCTGTCCGAACCGTCCCGCCTGGCGCGCCAGTGCATCGTGCTGACCAGTCACCTGGTGCCGGATGTGCCGCTGGCGGCGACAGTGGAAATATAGACAGGAAATACAGCTTTGCAGATCGACCAAGAAACGCTTACGATGCCGTGGTGCAAAACCGGCGATCCCGGTGCCACCACTTCCATAAAACGGCGCGCTTATTCCCTGCGCCTGGCTTATTCTTGGAGAAATTATGTTGAACACCCACCGCAGCGCCCTGGCCATCCTGTGCGCCGTCCTTGCCGGCAGCGCCATTGCAGCCGGCCCCACGGGCACGGCCGCCGACTATGGCACCTCGGCCCACCACGGCGCCGCCCAGCGCAGCATCGAACTGCAGGCCGATACGCGCCACATCAACGTCACGCGCGGCGAAACCGTCACCATCGTGCGCGCTGGCCAGCGTTTTACCTGGCACGTGCAAACTTTCAGCAACAAAACCGTCTTCGCCCTGGCCGAGATCGCGCCAAAGGACATGGCCGTCGATGGTATTGCCGTGTATGTGGCAGCCAATCCGCAGTACGCGGGCAGCTAGTTTTCTGCGCGCATAAAAAAAAACCGGAACAGCCTCGCGGCGCTCCGGTTTTTTTTATGCAGCGCAATATTTACGCCGTCAGCGCTTCCTTGGCGGCGGACTCTTCGACCACTTCCTCGTCATCCGAGCGGATCAGGTGGTCAAAGGCGGACAGGGCTGCCTTGGCGCCTTCACCGGTGGCGATGATGATCTGCTTGTACGGCACCGTGGTGACGTCGCCGGCCGCAAACACGCCGGGGATCGAGGTCTGGCCGCGGGCGTCGACTTCGATTTCGCCGTGGCGCGACAACGCTACCGTGCCTTTCAACCATTCCGTGTTCGGCACCAGGCCGATTTGCACGAAGACGCCTTCCAGCTCAACCTTCTTCGACTCGCCGCTGACCCGATCCGTGTAGCTCAGGCCATTGACGATCTTGCCGTCGCCGTGAATCTCGGTAGTTTGCGCCGACGTGATCACGGTGACATTAGGCAGGCTGTGCAGCTTGCGTTGCAGCACGGCATCGGCACGCAGTTCCGCGCCGAATTCGATCAGGGTCACGTGCTTCACCAGTCCGGCCAGGTCGATCGCCGCTTCCACACCCGAGTTGCCGCCGCCGATCACGGCCACGCGCTTGCCCTTGAACAAGGGACCATCGCAGTGCGGGCAGTAGGCGACACCGTGGTTGCGGTATTCCTTCTCGCCCGGCACGTTGATTTCGCGCCAGCGGGCGCCGGTCGCCAGGATGACGGTCTTGGCTTTCAAGATGGCGCCATTTGCCGTTTCAATCTCGATCAGCTTGCCTGGCGTCAGCTTGCTGGCGCGCTGGGTGTTCATGATGTCGACGTCATAGGTCTTGACGTGCTGTTCCAGCGCCATGGCAAACTTCGGACCATCGGTTTCCTTGACGGAAATAAAATTCTCGATGGCCATGGTGTCGAGGGTCTGGCCGCCGAAACGCTCGGCCAGCACGCCCGTCTTGATGCCTTTACGGGCCGCGTAAATGGCCGCTGCCGCGCCGGCAGGACCGCCGCCGACGATCAGGACATCAAAGACATCTTTTTTCGACAACGCTGCCGCCTGGCGTGCGCCGGCGTTGGTGTCGAGCTTGGCGAGGATTTCCTCGACATTCGTGCGTCCCTGACCGAAATGCTGACCATTCAGGAACATCATCGGCACGGCCATGATCTGGCGTTCTTCCACTTCTTTCGGGAACACGCCGCCATCGATGGTGGTGACCTTGATGCGCGGATTGATCACCGCCATGGCATTCAAGGCCTGCACTACTTCCGGGCAGTTATGGCAGGAGAGCGAAATAAACGTTTCAAACTCGTAATCGCCGTCGAGGTTGCGGATCTGCTCGATCACGGCATCGTCGAACTTGATGGTGTGGCCGCCCACTTGCAGCAGCGCCAGCACCAGGGAAGTGAATTCGTGGCCCATCGGCACACCGGCGAAACGCACGCCGATGTCGGAGCCTGCACGGTTGATACTGAACGACGGGGTCCGTACGCCAGCGTCTATGCGCTCGACCAGCGTGATCTTGTCGCTCAACAGGACTATCTCCTGGAGCAATTCCTTCATCTCGCGGGCTTTTGCGCTGTCATCGAGAGAAGCGACCAACTCAAGCGGATACACTACTTTTTCCAGGTAGGATTTCAGTTGGGTTTTGAGGGTTGCGTCTAACATGATTTTTTTTCCTTTTCTACAAATATTTAGGCGAATGCCGGGCCGGACACCCGGTCCGGCATCGCGGTAACTACTTGTTTGCTGCTAGATGTTGCAAGGCTTCAAGACTTAGATCTTGCCAACCAGGTCCAGCGATGGGGTCAGGGTTGCTGCGCCTTCCGTCCATTTCGCTGGGCAAACTTCGCCTGGGTGAGCGGCAACGTATTGGGCTGCCTTGACTTTGCGCAACAGTTCCGCTGCGTCACGGCCGATGCCGTTGTCATGCACTTCCAGCACTTTGATGAAGCCGTCCGGGTTGATGACGAAGGTACCGCGCAGTGCCATGCCTTCTTCTTCGATCATGACTTCGAAATTGCGCGACAGGGTACCGGTTGGGTCGCCGATCAGTGCGTATTGCACTTTCTTGATCGCGTCCGAGGTATCGTGCCATGCTTTGTGCGCGAAATGCGAGTCGGTCGAGATGCCGTAGACATCGACGCCCAGCTTCTGGAATTGATCGTGGTGATCGGCCAGGTCTTCCAGTTCGGTTGGGCAAACGAAGGTGAAGTCGGCTGGGTAGAACACGAATACCGACCACTTGCCTTTCAGCGACGCTTCCGTCAGGTCGACGAATTTGCCATTGTGGAATGCGGTTGCCTTGAATGGTTTAACTTGGGTATTGATGAGCGACATAATCATTTCCTCTCGTGTGGTGAATCAGTAAGACTCTAGTGTAAGGGGTTTTAACCCATATGCAAAATTGATTGTCACAATAGTTTCAATTGATTTTAGCTATCATGACGCCATGGGAACTCCATGATAGGCAGTTCCCACGGGATTGAACAGCGACAGCAAGGTATTGCCTTGCTGCCGCCGGGTCTTTAATTTTTGAGTTCTTCCGGTACTTTGCCGCCGTTTTCCGCCAGCTTGATCATCACCTGGCGGTGCAGCCAGATATTCATGCTGGCAGAATCATTGGTGTCGCCCGCGAAGTGCAGCTCTTGCGCAAGTTCCTTGCGCGAAGCCAGGCTGCTGTCGAGTTGAAGCAATTTCATCAGGTCGACGATGGACGTGCGCCAATTGAGTGTTTCCGCGTTCTTGCTGGCCAGGTCGACCAACACCACTTCCACGTCCACCACCGGTACGGCAGCCGCTGGTGCGGCTGGAGCTGCCGCCGGTGCCGCCGCCGCTGGCGCGTCGGTAGCGGCAGCTGGCGTGGCTGCCGGAGCTGCATCGGACGAATGGTGGAAGATTTTGTTATAGATATTGCTGAAAATGCCCATGAGGTCACCTCGAGTTGAGTGAATGGAAGAAGGTTTGCCTGCGCGCCCGGTTCATGACGCGAACCGGTGACAGCTGGAGCCGGGCGCAGGCGCCAGCCCGTCGAGTATAAGCCCGTTCAGGCCGGGAGCCCTGTCCCGCAGGGCCAGTGGACATCTGGTGACAGGGTACGCCTGTTTCAAGGGTGCAAGGGCCGCCGGGCGTGCAGCAGCGCATCGAACGCTTCGATGGCCAGCGGCGGCGCAAACAGATCCCCTTGCGCAAAATCACAGCCTATGCCCAGCAGCAATACGCGCTGCACTTCGGTCTCCACCCCTTCGGCGATGACCTGCAAGCCCAGCCTGTGGGCCATGGTGACGATGGCTTCGCACAGCACCAGTTCGCTGGCGCCGGGCGCCAGCTTGCGCACCAGCACGCCGTCGAGCTTCAGGTAATCGATGCCGCACTGCTGCAACTGCGTCAGCGAGGCAGGGCCACTGCCGAAGTCATCCAGGGCGATCTGCAAGCCCGCCTCGCGCAAGTGCTGCAGCCGCTGCGCCATGCCGCTGCCGGCGCCGGCGCCGGCGCCCAGCAGCGCATCCTCGCGCATGTCGAGCACGATGGCCGAGGGGGGCACATCGAGCGCCATCAGCTGGCGCAGCCAGGTGCCGGGCGCCTCGGCTTCGCGCTGCAGCTCCAGCGGCGACTGGTTCAGGCACAGTTGCAACCCTGGCAAGCCGATGGCCTGGCCCTGCGCGCGCCAGCGCAGCAGTTGCGCGGCCGCCGTGCGCAGCACCCAGTCGCCGATGTCGACGATCAAGCCGCTGCTCTCGGCCACCGCCAGGAAATCGGGCGGACACACGATGCCCCGCTGCGGATGGTTCCAGCGCAGCAAGGCCTCCGCTTTGACAATATTGCAGCCATGCAGTTCAACGATGGGCTGGTAATGCAGCTGCATCTGCTGTTCGCGCAAGGCCGTGCGCAGGTCCGCCCCCATGCGCATGCGGTTGACGGCCGCCACTTGCATGGCGGGCGTAAAGTAGCTGTAGCGGTTGCGCCCCGCCCCTTTCGACACATACATGGCCTGGTCCGCATGCTTGAGCAAGTCCTCGATATTGCCCGCGTCGTCAGGATACAGGGTGATGCCGATCGACGCCGAGACGAACGCCTGTTCCTGCCCCAGCAAGAACGGCGCCAGCAAGCCGTCGAGTATCTGCCGCGCGATGCGGTCGACTTGCTGCAGATCGTCGAGATCGGACAGGATCACCGTGAATTCATCGCCACCCAGGCGCGCCACCGTATCCGTCTCGCGCACGCCCACGCGGATGCGCCGCGCCGCTTCGATCAGCAAGATATCGCCCTGATGGTGGCCCAGGGTGTCGTTGACTTCCTTGAAATGGTCGAGGTCAATGAACAGGATGGCGACGCGGCTCGTATCGCGCCGGCCCTGGGCCAGCGCCAGGCGCAAGCGCTCGTGGAACATGCGCCGGTTAGGCAATTGCGTCAGGGTATCAAAATTGGCTTGTTGCCAGATCAGCGCTTCCGTTTGCCGCTTGTCCGTCACGTCTTCCAGCATGCACAGGTGGTGCGGCCCGCCATGGCGCGTCATGGCGATGGCCGTCACCGAGGCATCGACCCACACCACGTCGCCATCGGGACGCACGATGCGCTTGGCGTGGCGGAAGCCCGGCATACGCCGCTCCAGCAACTGCGCCACATGCGCCTGCTCGCCCGCCACGTCATCGGGATGGCTGATATCCATCCAGCTCGACCGCTTCATGTGCTCCAGGCTGCGCCCGGCGATGGCCAGATAGCGCGGATTAATATCAAGAAACCGTCCGCTCACGGTATCGATCAGGGCGATACCCATGGGCGCTTCCTCGAACATGGTGCGAAAGCGCAATTCCCCCTGGCGGATGGTTTCTTCCGTACGGCGACGCTCGCGTGCCAAGTTACTGAAATGAAAGGCGGCCGACACGGCCAGCAAGCTACCCGCCACGCCCAGAGACAGGTACAACCAGCCCAGGTCGGCGCCTGGTACGGGACGGTACAGGAAACCCTTGTAGGCGGGGCTGTCCGTGGCGTTGGGCGGCAGCACGCCCATGGCGGCATACGTGTCGGCGATATGCTGCCAGCGCTGGGGATTCATGTAGCCCAGCTCCACCAGCACCGGCTGCAGCAGCAATTCCATCTGCTGCGCCTCGTACAGCAGGTGCGCGCGGTCATGGCGCTGGCTGTATTTAGCATGGATTAACTGCGCCATTTCCTCGCGGTGTGCCATCGCGTATTGCCAGCCGCGCAGGCTGGCCGCGCGGAACGCTTTCACGCGCTCGGGATGGCGGCGCAGTTCGTGCTCGCTGGTAAACAGATTGTCGCCATAGAAATCGATGCCGGCCGTGCGCGGCGTAAACTGGTAGTAGGGAAAGCCCACCCGGTCCAGGTAGTCCGGCTCGTTGGTGGAATACGCGGCGATGGCATCGACCTTGCCATCGATCAAGTCCTCGACACGGTAGCTGGGTGGCAGGTGCAGCATCTGTTCCGGTGCGACACCCATTTTCTGCAGGAACAGCGACACTTCATCGGACGCGGATGCCACGTCGGTAGGCGTGCCTATCATCACGGAGGCGCCCGCCAGCCGGTGCACGTCGGGCGCGCCGCCATGCTGGCGCATCAGCAGCACGCTGGGCGAATGCTGGAATACCACGGCCAGTACCACCAGGGGCTTGCCAGCCATGCGGCTGAGCAACAAGGTGCTGTTACCGACGCCATATTCGGCCAGGCCCGTCAGCACGGCGGCCTCGGCATGCGGCACGCCGATGCCTTCGCGCAGCGTGACCTCCAGCCCCGCCTCGCGATAATAACCTTGCTCGATGGCCGCGTAATAGCCGGCAAACTGGAACTGATGCGTGAAATTGAGCTGCAGGGAGATGGGTTCCAGCGCCCGGGCGGGCGTTGCCAGGCACAGCAGCAGGAAGCAAAAGCAGCGCCAGCCGTGCGCCAGCCTGCCGATGGGCGGCAAGTAGGAGCGGAAAGCGTCAGATGCTCTCATCGGCATGGCAGGACACCACAGAAACTGCCGAGCTGGCAGGGGTATGACTATTGTAGCCGCCCCTTTTACCGATGGATAATTATTTCACTAAGAACAATAAAGTTGATGTTTTTGGCAAACAATCTGACGATTGTTTGCGCTAGAACACGACGCCGGCCACCAAAATGATGTTGGAATACGGACTGCATTCGCCCGTGCGCACGATGGCGCGCGCGCCCTTGGACAGTTGCTTGAACTCTTCATGCGTCACCTGGCGCGCATCGGGCAAGGCCAGGGCCGCCACCTGCGCCGCCATGGCCGGATTGTGCTGCGGCAACTCACTGGCGAGCAAATGGTATTCCACCTGCATTTCGCTCAGCACGGTATTCACGGTATCGATGAAGCCAGGAATGCCGCGCGTCAGGGCCAGGTCGATCAGGGGTACGCCCGGCTGCGAGGGCAAGCCAGCGTCGCCGATGACGAGCATGTCGCCATGGCCCAGCGACGCGATCATTTGCGACAGCGCAATATTAAGCAGCGGTGATTTTTTCATGGGCGTGGTGGCGTTAGAACAGCTCGTGCAGGTGGGGAATCGAGGTTTGTGCGCCGGGCTTGGTGACGCTCCAGGCGGCCGCGCGCTGGCCTTGCTGAATCGCTTCAGCCTCGTCCATGCCGGACGCCAGGCCCGCCACAAAACCGCCGATGAAGGTGTCGCCGGCCGCCGTCGTGTCGACGGCTTGCACCACGTCGGCCGGGAACGTGTAGTCGCCGCCATACAGGGCCGCGTGTACGCCCTTGGAACCGAGGGTGATGATGACGTTGTCGCTGCCCAGCTTTTGCAGCGCGGCCGCCAGGTCCTTGGCATCCGCGCCTTCCGGGCTGACGCCGGCCAGCATGGCCGCTTCGATTTCATTCGGAATCAGGTAGTCGACCAGTTCCAGCACGCCGTCCGGCAAGCTGGCAGCCGGGGCCGGATTCAGCACCACGGTCTTGCCCATAGAGCGGGCCAGCTTGATGGCGTGCACGACGGTGGCCATCGGCGTTTCCAGCTGCAGCACGACAATATCAGCCTGTTCGATCAAACCTTGCGCAGCGTCAATGTGCGCGGGGCTCAATAAATCGTTGGCGCCGCCGGCGATCACGATGCTGTTCTGGCCATTGTCATCGACGAGGATGGAGGCGATGCCGGACGCCACTCCCGGCAAGGTGGTGATGTGGCTGTCGATGATGCCGTCGCCCACCAGCGCGGCGCGCAGGGTGGCACCAAACGCGTCATCCCCCACGCAGCCGACCATGGCCACTTGCTGGGCTCCCGCCACTTTGCCGCTCAGGCGCGCGCAGGCCACGGCCTGGTTGGCGCCCTTGCCGCCAGGAATGGTGCGAAAAGCGCCGCCCGTCAGGGTTTCGCCGGGGAGGGGCATGCGCGGCACGCGCAAGACCAGGTCCATATTGATGCTGCCGATAACCACGATCATGATGTCATTCCCATCAGTTCAGTTGCAGGTAGAGAAAAAGGTGCCGGCGCGGCGGCCACACTGGAGCCGCGCACGTGCAGTTCGGGGGCGATGCTGCGCTGCTGGCGCGGCAAGGCGGGGTCGGCGATACGGGCCAGCAGGCAGGCTGCCGTGATATGGCCCAGTTCGCGCGTATTTTGCGCCACGCTGCTCAAGGCCGGATGCACGAAGCTGGCCAGGTCGATATCGTCGAAGCCGACGACGGCCAGGTCCACGGGCACGGCGATGCCCCGCTCGGCGGCGGCGCGCAGGGCGCCAAAGGCCATCAAGTCATTGCAGCAGAACAAGGCGTCGGGGCGCTGGCCCTTGGGCAGCGCCAGCAAGTCCAGCGCGGCCGCATAGCCGCCGGCGCTCGTGAAGTCGCTATGGCGGCACAGCGCGTCGGCCAGGACCACGCCCGCGTCCGCCATGGCGCTGCGCACGCCGTCGATGCGTTCGTTGGAAATGCTCACTTCGAGGGGACCAGCGATGCAAGCGAGGCGCCGGCGTCCCAGCCCCAGCAAATGGCGCGCGGCGAGAAAGCCGCCGGCGCGGTTATCGACGGCCACCGCATCGATGGACAGGTCGCTGGGCGCGCGGTCGAGCAGCACGGCCGGCACCTTCATCTTGCGCAGCAGTTCGCCATCGCTGTCGGCCAGCGCGGACAGAATCAGGCCGTCGCAGCGCTTGGTCAGCAACACGTTCAGGTAGTCGCGCTGCTTGACGGGGTCGTCATCGGAATTGCACAAGATCACGCTGTAGCCAGCCGCGTAGCAGCTGTCCTCGATGCCGCGCGCCACTTCCGAGAAATACGGATTCGTATTGTTGGGAATGATGAGGCCGATGGTACCCGTGCTGCGGCTGCGCAGGGAACGCGCCAGCGCGCTGGGCACGTAATGCAATTGCTCCGCCGCCGCCAGCACGGCGCGGCGCGCCTCGTCGCTGACGGGGCGGGTATTGTTGAGGACGTGCGACACGGTGGTAAACGACACCCCCGCCGCCTGCGCCACTTGTTTGATGGTTGCCATGGGCCGCGCTTTCTCCTGCGATTATGCGCGCTCGCCGCGGCGGCGGTAAGTGTCGAGCACCACGGCGGCGACGATCACCAGGCCCGTGACGATGCGTTTCACGGGTTCGGATACGCCCACTTGTGCCAGGCCCGCTTCCAGCACGGAAATGATCAACACGCCGATAAAGGTGCTGATGACGGAACCGCGCCCGCCCATCAGGCTGGTGCCGCCGATCACGACGGCGGCGATCACTTGCAATTCCATGCCCACGCCGCCATTCGGGTCGGCCGCTTCCAGGCGCGAGACCTGGAACAGCGCGCCCACGCCAGCAAGAAAGCCCATCAGGGCAAACACCAGTACTTTCGACGGCTTCGTGTTGATGCCGGACAAACGCACGGCTTCTTCATTCGTGCCAATGCCGATCCAGTGGCGTCCCAGCACCGTGCGCGTGAGCACCAGGTGGCCGATGACGACGATGGCGATGGCGGCGATGAAGGCGGGCGAGAGGCCAAAGGCGATCGGCGAGCTGATGCCGTCAACGGCGCTGCCGATGTATTCCGTGCGCGAGTTCGTCACTTGATAGGCCAGGCCCCGTGCCATTTCCAGCACGCCCAGCGAGACGATGAACGAGGGAATGCGCCAGCCGACGGAAATGAGGCCCGTGGTGGCGCCGCACAGGGCGGCGACGAACATGCCCAGCAGGGCCGCGCTCCACACGGGCCAGCCCCAGTGCACGACGGCCAGGGACAGCACGGAAGCGGCCAGCGCCATCACGGAACCGACGGACAAATCGATGCCGCCAATGATCAGCACGAAGGTCATGCCGACAGCCATCACGACCAGGGTCGGGATATTGTTCGACAGGGTGCTCAAGGTGGCCAGGGTAAAGAAGTTTTCGCTGGCAAACGAGAACAGCACGCACATGGCAAGCAGGGCGCCGATCAGGCCCGCATAATTTTTCAGGTCGGCCAGGCTGCGCTGCAGATACGAAGGAGAGGAATGGATGGTCATGGGAATCTTTCCGGCGGATCAGGCCGCAGCTGGAGTGGAATGAGGGGTCAAATAGCCGGAGAAAGCGGCCGACAGCAGCGCGTCCTGGCTCCAGGCGCCCCGCTCGAAGGTGTCGACAATGCTGCCCGCGCTCATGACGGCGATGCGGTCGCAGATCAGCATCAGTTCGCGCAAGTCGCTCGATACGATGACAAGGCCCTTGCCCTGGCGCGCCTGTTCAGCCAGCACCTGATAAATATCAAACTTGGCGCCGATATCAATGCCGCGCGTGGGCTCGTCGAACAGCATCACGGGGCAGTCGCGGTACAGCCAGCGGGCGATCACCACTTTTTGCTGATTGCCGCCTGACAATTCCGCCACCGTTTGCGCACTGTTGCGCGAGCGGATGCCCAGGCGCTGAATGTAATCGTCGGCCACCGACGCTTCGGCCGCGTCGTTGAGCCAGCCTGCGCCACTGACGGTGTCGAGCGACGCGAGGGTCGTGTTGACGGCGATGGACTGGCGCAGCAACAAGCCTTGTCCCTTGCGGTCTTCCGTGATCATGGCGATGCCCGCCTTGACGGCTGCCTGCGGCGAGTGCAAGGCGGCAGGAGTTTCGCTGTCGCCCAGAAACACCTGGCCAGCGTCGGCGCGGTCGGCGCCGAAAATCAGGCGCAGCAATTCCGTGCGGCCCGAGCCGATCAGGCCGGCGATGCCGAGGATTTCGCCCGCGCGCAAGTCGAACGAGGTCGGGTTGACGACCTTGCCGCGCGCCAGGCCCCGCACGCGCAGCAGCGGCGCGCCTATGGTGCGCCCGCTCAGGTCTACCGCATCGTCGGCCGAGCGGCCCACCATCAGGCTGACCAGGTCGGCGGCCGAATGGCCAGCGATATCGTCATCGCACACCAGTTGCCCATCGCGCAGCACGGCGATGCGGTCGGCCACGCGCTTGAGTTCTTCCAGGCGGTGGGAAATATAGATGATGCACACGCCTTCGGCCTTCAGGCGTTCGATTTGCAGGAACAGCAATTCCACTTCGCGGTGCGTCAGCATGGCCGTCGGCTCGTCCAGCACCAGCAAGCGGCAGGAACCGATCAGATTGCGCGCGATTTCGATCATTTGCTGGTGACCGATGCCCAGCTCGCCCACGAGGGTCCACGGGTCGAGTCCGCCCAGGCCCACTTTCTCCATCTGTTCGCGCGCATCACGCTCAAGGCGCGTACGGTCGATGAAGCCGAAGCGCTGCGGCAAATTCTTGAGGTACAGGTTTTCCGCGATCGACAGCGTGGGAAGCAAATTGAGCTCCTGCATCACCATGCGGATGCCCAGCGCCTCGGCGGCGCCGCGCGAGGCAGGCTGGTATGGCTTGCCGTCGAGCAGCATCGTGCCCGTGGTGGCTTGCTCCAGCCCGCAGATGATCTTCGACAGGGTACTCTTGCCCGCGCCGTTCTCGCCCGTCAGCGCCAGCACCTGGCCAGGGGCGAAGCGCAAGCCCACGCCGCCCAGCACGGGGCCGACATAGGACTTGCCGATGTTGTCCAGGGTCAATAGAGGGGTGGCGGCTGATGGCGCCGGGGGGATGTCGGTAGGCATGGTAAAACTCCGCGGTAGGGGCGGCGGGACCGGCGCCGCCTACTCGCACGAGTACGCGGGCACCGGCCCCGGCGGGATCAAACGATCAGGACTTGGCGCCCTTGGCGACCAGTTCGACCTTGGTTTCGATGACGCCACCCAGATCGGCTTGTTTCTTCTTCTGCGCCAGGGCTTTCAGCACGGTCTCGATGCCGAACACGGCTTGCTGTGAACCGAACTGGTCGGCGGTGGCCAGCACGCGGCCATCGGCCAGCATCGGCTTGATGGCGTTGATGTTGTCATAGCCGACGACGAGGACTTTGCCCGTCTTGCCGGCCGCCTTGATGGCGGAAATGGCGCCGATGGCCATGTTGTCGTTACCGCACAGCAAGGCCTTGATGTTCGGGTTGGCATTCAGCATGGCGGCGGCCACCGTGTTGGCGGGGGCGATTTCCCACTGGCCCGACTGCACGCTGACGACTTTCGCACCGGCCGCGTTCATGGCGTCCTGGAAGCCCAGGGTGCGCTGCTGCGCATTGTAGGTGGTGGAGACGCCTTCGATGATGCCGACGGGATCGCCCTTCTTGATCTGCTTGGCCAGGAAGTCGCCGACGACCTTGGCGCCCTTGCGGTTATCCGGACCGACGAACGGCACGGTGATGCCCTTCTCTTTCAGGGCGCCTTCGTCGAGCTTGTTGTCGATATTGACGACGATGATGCCCGCGTCGATGGCTTTCTTCAGCACCGGCACCAGCGCCTTCGAGTCGGCTGGGGCGATCACCAGCGCGTTGACGCGCGAGACGATCATCTGCTCGACCAGCTTGATCTGGCTCGACGTATCCGTCTCATCCTTGATGCCGTTCGACAGCAAGTCGTACTTGGCGGCATTCGCCTTCTGATGCGCCTTGGCGCCATTTTCCATGGTCAGGAAAAATTCATTGGCGAGCGACTTCATCACCAGCGCCACCTTTGGTTTGGCTGGTGTCTGCGCCATCGCCGGCACGGCGGGCAAGGCACACACCAGGACAGCGGCGGCAATCATTTTCAGGCGAATACGGGATGTCATGAGCGTCTCCAGAGTTGTTGGTCAAGCACGTGTAAATCATGCTTTTATGGAATTTCATTGCGCGCAAACGTTTGCGCGAAGCGAATAGTGCCTCAATGCCCCATATCAGTGCAAGCAAAACTGTATGTGCGGTGCAGCAAAAAGGGCGCGCCCAGAGGGACAGGAACAGGCTGATGCGATCAGCCTGCCGAGGGGAAATGCGCGTCAGTCAGGATTTTGTTGCGGGGCGGGCACTGGCCCATTGCACGGCCAGCACGCTGGCCAGGACCAGCAGCAAGCCCAGCATCGACCAGCCCGTCATGGCCTGGCCCAGCAAGGCCCAGCCCAGCACGACGGCCATCAGGGGACTAAGCAGTCCCAGCGAGGACACGGCCACGGGCGACAGGCGGGCGATGCCGCGGAACCACAAGGCGTACGCCAGCAGGGCGCCGGCCAGGCACAGGTAGGCGTAGGCCAGCACTTGCTGCAGGGACAGCGGCGGCAAGGGTGCATCGGCCAGCCAGGCGACGGGCGCGAGCATCAGGCCGCCGAGCAGCAATTGCCAGCCCGTCAGCGCCAGCACGGGCAAGTCCGGCTTCCAGCGCCGCGTCAGATAGGTGCCGGCCGCCATGCAGGCCGTGCCGCCCAGCGCGGCGGCGATGCCGATGGGTTCCCACACCGTGCGCGGCGACAATAATAAGACGCCCATGCCGGCCACGCCCAGCACGCTGGCCCCCAGCGCCAGGCGGGCCGGGCGGCGCCCTTCCACGCCCCAGGCCAGGCCCATCACCAGCAGAGGCTGGATGGCGCCCACCACGGCAGCCAAGCCGCCAGGCAAGCGGTAGGCGGCCACGAACAGCAGCGCCTGGAACACGCCGATATTGAGCGCGGAAAGAATCAGCACGCGGCCCCAGTCGCACCGCGCGGGCAGGCGCCGCATCAGGAGCAGCAACAGCAAGCCGGCCGGCAACACGCGGATCAGGGCCGCCGTGAAGGGCCGGTCCGGCGGCAGCAGTTCGGACGTGACGATATACGTGGAACCCCAGATCAGGGGCGCCAGCGCCGTGAGCAGAATGTCGCCCCAGGCGGGACGGGCAGGAGAGGCGGACATATACTATCTCGACGTTAAGATAAAGTCGAGTGTGATCGCAAACTATCTTGATGTCAAGACAAATGCCTCGCTGTGTCGCAGCGCGGTTTGCATGAAAAAAGCCCGGCATGGCCGGGCTTCGGGGATTGCGTCAGGCGGCACGCTGCGCCGCCTGGCCTGATGCTTAATCGCGTAAGCGCTGCAGCACCGCGACCGGCATGCCGCCGATGCTGAGCGTAGCCGTGTTGTTGCTATTACTCAGGCTGATTTGCATGGCCATGCCGCCTGCACCTTCCGGCGCGAACGTCACGACATTGCCTTCGGTGGCAAAGGTGCCCTTGCTTACCTTGTCGTTCTCGATGACGCTGTCACGCGTAAATTCCAGCACACCGCCCATTGGTGCCTTCCACTTGCCCTGCAGCGGATGACCGCCAAAACTGAACAGGCCTTTCAGCTTGTCCAGCATGCCCGCTCCTTGCGCGCCGGACGCCTGGCGCATGGCGCCGGCCATGGCCATGGTGGCCTGCTGCAGTTGCGCGCGGTCGGTGACTTGCCATTGCTTGTCGACCAGCGCCAGCGGCAGCTGCATTTCCAGGTCCCCGTTCGGCAAGTGTTGCAGGATCAGCGCACGGTCCGGCGAGGCGCTTAACCATGCCGCCTCATCGGTCAAGGCCAGCTTGGCAGTGGCCATTGCTACCTGCTGACCACCCATCTCGCGTACCTGCTCGTAGCCGCTGACCTTGGCCACATTCACGCCCTTGGCCACGCACAGCTTGTTGCCGCGCAAGGCGGCCTTGCCGGGGGCGGCCAGCGCGTAGACAAATTGCGGTTGCGCAAGCCAGCCACCGCTGCTTTGCTCGACGGGCGCGGTGTACAGCCCGCTACGCACGAGGATATCGAGCCATTGCCGAGTGGAACTGTCGTACGAGGCCACGCGGATTTCTTCCTTCTGGTACGGCAAGTTGGTGAGGCACAGCAACTTGTCGCGCGCTGCCTCGTCGGCTGCCAGATGGGCGTTGATGGCACGGCTGAAACTGCTGGCCGAGGCCGCTTCTGGCGCCAGCAGCCACGCCAGGGCGCCACCGGCCACGATGACTACCGCCAGCACGCCGCCGGCAAGGATGAGGTGGCGCCGTTGCATGCCGGCCCGAACCGGTACGGCAGCCGATGCAGGGGCAGGTGTGGGCGACGACGCGACGTTGACGGCCTTGCCGCATTCATCGCAAAAACGCGCGTCGGGCGTATGGGCGGTGCCGCACTGTTTACAAAATTGCGCCATGGTCTGCCTTACTTGAGTTTATGCGCGCATTCGCCGCAGAACACGTCATCGGACGCGACCGGTGCCTTGCAGTTCGGGCATTGCAGGCTGTCAGCCGGCGCAGCAGCTGGCGCTGCCGGGGCGGCTTGAGCGGCTGGGGCCGTCGCCTGCTCGGCCAGGGCGCGCGCACGTTCACGCGCTTCCTCGGCCTTTTTCTTGACCACGGCCAGGCCGTCGTTCAGGCTCGCTTCCGAGGCGCTGAAATCGACATTGCGCGTGGCGTTCAGGTAAATGATGCACACGCCCTTGGTGAAGATCAGGCCAGGCACAACGGCTGCGGCCGCCATCAGCAAGCCGCCGCCGAGGCCGGCAGCGATGATATAGCCGGAACCGCTGCCGCCACCCAGGCCCGAGGCCAGCGCGTACATATTCATCTGGCCGCCCAGGCCTAGGATGCCGGCCGACATACCCGTGGTCAGCGATACGCCCGTGCCCAGCACGCCAAAGATCAGCAGCGCGGTAAACGACGTGATCAGGAACAGCAGCACTTCCAGCAGGATCACCGACACCAGCTTGGTGCGCACGATCAGGTTCAGGCGGGCAATGATCTGGAATACGCTGGCGCCCGACCAGGCGGCAGGGCCGGCCAGCGGCAGCATCACGTAGAACAGCGCAAACACCAGCACGCCCAGCACGATGGCCGACAGGGGGAAGACCAGCGCGTACAGCACGGGGCCCAGCACGGGGATTTTGCAGACGAACAAGATGATGGCGATGGCGATCATGGCCGCCAGCACGATCAGGAATTCCAGGAAGACGACTGCGATCAGGCGGTGGCTCGTGTACAGCGAGACGAGCACGGCATCAACCAGGCTCAAGCCAGGCTGGCCCTGCGCATCGCGCATCAGCAGGATGCCTACGGCGTTGGAACCGTAAAACATCACCAGGAAAGCCATCAAGCCGCCCAGGAAGGCCAGCACGACACTGCTCATGCTGCCGGCGAGCATCGTCAGCACGCCACCGACGAGCACGGCGCCGATGAAGGTCAGAGCCAGCAGGGCAATCGCGCGGAAATTCTTGATGGCGTCGGTCGCTTCGATCAGCGATCCCACGGCGGAGGAAAAGGGAAACGGTTTATGTGCTTCTGTGGAAATGGTCATGTCTAGCCTGGAAGGGGGAAATCGGGATGGGACAGCCTGCCTGGCCGCCCCGTGGTATTGCGGTGTTAGTAGGCAAGCGCCAGCTGCAGCTCGCCCGCAGGCGCCTGGCGCTGGACGATCTGCAGTTTGACGTCCTGGCCACCGACACGCTTGCTATTCAGGTACAAGGCGGTACGCACGGGATAAATGCCCTGCGGCACGCCTTCGGGCATGGGAATCGAGAAGCCGCCCTTGTAGGCGCCGCTGCCGTTGTTGCTGCTGACCACTTTGCGCACAGTTTTGATCAGGTCGCCATTTGGCTTGTACAGGCTCAATTCTTCTTCCACCAGCGGGTTCGGATCGCGCGTGCCGGCTGCCACTTCAATATACGAATTGGTCTGCGCCTTCTGGCCCGGACGCACGGAGGACGGCGTAAAGCCCGTCTCATACTTCACCAGCGTCGACTGCTCGGGCAGCTTGCCCTTGTTGGCCACCTTGTAGTCGGCCTGCACTTGCTGCGCCGTCTTGACTTGCTGGCTTTGATAATTCAAGGCCACGCAGGCGAGTGCGCCCAGGCTGGCGCCCAGGGCAGCGCCGCGCACGGTGTTGGTGCCACCGCCCAGCAAGCCGCCCACGACGGCGCCGATGCCGGCCAGCATGGCCGTATTGCATTCACCGCTGGCCGCTTCCGTGCCTGCGGTGGTGGTGCCGGTGGCGCCAGGGCCACCCGGCGTGGCGCAACCGGCCAGCATCGAGGATACGACCAGCAGCGCCACCATGGGCTTGGCAATTTGTTTCAAGTTTTTCACGTTATTCTCCGGGAGGAACAAAATAGGGGGAAAGGCAAGCAGCGCGGCTTACTCGATCTGGATTTGCGACAGGGCCTTGTCTTGCGCTTCTTTCGCCTTGCGCTTGAGGTCGAGCGCGTAGCGGTTGCCCTTGTCCATGCGCAACACGGCATTCGCATTGGCAATGGCACAGTCGTATTTGCGCTGGCTCATGCAGTGGCTCGCTTCCGACAGGCTCTCCGTGATCACGCTTTCGAGGCCGGAAGCCTTGTTGGCGGGGGCGGCTGGCGGTGCTGCCTTGACAGGCTTGGCCGGCTTTTCCACGACCGGGGCAGGTGCTGGCGCTGGTGCTGGCGTTGGTGCAGGTTCGGGGGCGGGCGCAGGGGCGGCAACCGGCGCGGGCGCAGGGGTGGGCGCCGCTGGCGTCACGGCAGGCTCCGCCGCCGTGGCGCCATCGAACACAGGGTCGCTGATGACTAGCGGCTTCTCGGCGGCAGGCGCAGCTTCCTTCTGCACGGTGGGCACGGGTGCCGGCGGCGATGCTGGCGGCTTGCTTGACAGGAAATAATAGCCGCCTGCACCGCCCAGCAGCACTAGCGCTGCGACGGCTGCGGCAATCAGCTTGAAGGGGCTGCCACCCGGTGGGTTGTCGGCTGGCGCTTCCGACACGCTGGCGGCTGCGGCAGCGGGTTCTGGTTCTGGTTCTGGTTCTGGTTCTGGTGCGGGTGCGGGTGTGGGTGCGGCGTCGGACTGGCGCTTTTCAAGCACGGGCGGCGCCGCCGGTGCGGTGACAGGTTCCACCACTGGCGTCGGGACAGGTTCAGGCACGGGCTCGATGGCGGGTGCAATGACGGGTTCCGGCAGAGGCGGCGGCACCGCTGCGGCGACGGGCGCCACGGCAAAGCTGAACGCGCACTTGGGGCAGAATCTGGCATCGGCCTTGCAATCATGGCCGCACTGGCCACAGGATTTGCCTGGCACCGGGGCGGCAGCGGGTGTGGCAACGGCAAACGTCGTGCCGCAGGAAGAACAGAATTTTGCGCCCGGTTTATTCTCGGCCTGGCAGGAAAGGCATTTCAATTGGCATCTCTTTTCATATCAACGCTGACGCCGTACGCCTTTATCGCTTGCCAGAATGGCAGCTTTGTTGCCGTACGGCTAAATATTCAACGAGTATATTTTCAAACACCAAGTTGCCACAAGAGAAAATTGCCATTTGCTCTATTCAATTTTTAAATATTAGTAAAAATCCAGCCGCCAGGGAGGTGTCGCGCACCATCTTGGTGCGCAGAGAGCAAAAAACCCGGCAACGCATACGCGTTGCCGGGTTTTCTGGCTATGCCCGAGGCGCCGAGGACAGTTTACTTGCGTCCGCCCCGTGCCGGCGCGGCATGGCTACCCTTGGCGGGCGGCTTGCTGCCACGGCCCATCGGCACGGCGGCCGGCTTGGCCTTCGTCTTGATGGTAGACAAGATCGATGGCCGCACTTTTGATTCGGCAGCCGACGCCTTCGGCGCCGCTGCCGTACCGCCCAGAGCGATGCGGTTCTTGCCCGGCGTGACCTTGAACTTGTCCGGCGTGCCGGCACCATGTGTCTGGCGGCTGCGTTCGCCTGCGGCCAGGCCGCCCGACTCGGACGAGGTCCAGGCAGGAATCAAGTGCTTGTCGCCATTGCCGATCAAGTCGCCACGGCCCATGTTGACCAGCGCTTCGCGCAGGATCGGCCAGTTGGCCGGGTCCTGGTAGCGCAGGAAAGCCTTGTGCGTGCGACGGATCTTGCCGCTGCGCGCCGTTTCCACCACTTCCGAGTCTGCCGTGACCTTGCGCAAAGGATTCTTGCGCGTGTGATACATCGTCGTGGCCATGGCCATCGGCGTGGGCATGAAGGTTTGCACCTGGTCCAGCTTGAAATTGTTCTTCTTCAGCCACAGGGCCAGGTTCAGCATGTCCAGGTCCGTCGTGCCCGGGTGGGCAGCGATGAAGTACGGGATCAGGTACTGCTTCTTGCCCGCTTCCAGCGAGAAACGGTCGAACATTTCCTTGAACTCGTCATACGCGCCGATGCCAGGCTTCATCATCTTCGACAAAGTGCCCTCTTCCGTGTGCTCGGGCGCGATCTTCAACAAGCCACCGACGTGGTGCGTCACCAGTTCCTTCACGTACTCGGGCGAACGCACGGCCAGGTCGTAGCGCAAGCCCGAGCTGATCAGTACTTTCTTGATGCCGGGAATGGCGCGCGCCTTGCGGTACAGGGAAATGAGCTTGCTGTGGTCCGTGCCCAGGTTGACGCAGATGGACGGATACACGCACGACAGGCGGCGACACGACACTTCGATCTCTTTTTCCTTGCAAGCGAGGCGGTACATATTCGCCGTGGGACCACCCATATCGGAAATGGTGCCCGTAAAGCCTTTGGTTTTATCGCGGATATGCTCAATCTCGCGCAAGATCGACGGTTCCGAACGGCTCTGGATGATGCGCCCTTCATGCTCGGTGATCGAGCAGAAGGTGCAGCCACCGAAACAGCCGCGCATGATGTTGACGGAAAAGCGGATCATTTCCCAGGCCGGGATATGCGCCTTGCCATAGCTCGGATGCGGCGCGCGCGCGTAATTCATGTCGTACACGCCATCCATCTCGTCCATGGCCAGCGGCAGCGGCGGCGGATTGAGCCACACATCGCGTTCGCCGTGCGCCTGCACCATGGCACGGGCATTGCCGGGATTCGATTCCAGGTGGAACACGCGCGAGGCGTGCGCATACATGACGGGGTCATCCTTGACGACGTCGTAGGCGGGCAGGCGCACGACCGTCTTGTCGTGCTTTTCCTTGGCCATGGCCAGGCGCTCTTCGCGGCTCATGATGCGAATCGGCTTGATGACTTCGGCCGATTTCGAGGCATTTTCCGTAGCGCAGGCGGTCTTGTCTTCCTGCACCATCTCGTACGGGCTGTAATGCGGGTCGATCTTGCCTGGCACGTCGACACGGGTGGAATTGTGCACGCCCCAGTCGTCGCCGGGCAACCAGCCGGACGGCACCATGAAGGCCGTGCCGCGCAAGTCGCGGATATCCTTGATCGATTCGCCGGCGGCGAGGCGGTGGGTCAGGTCGACCAGCGCCCGCTCGGCATTGCCGAAGATCAACAAATCAGCCTTGGAATCGGGCAGAACGGAACGGCGGACCTTGTCCGACCAGTAATCGTAATGGGCGATGCGGCGCAGGGACGCTTCGATGCTGCCGATGACGATGGGCACGTCGGAATACGCTTCGCGCGCGCGCTGGGCGTACACGGTGACGGCACGGTCCGGGCGCTTGTTCGGTTCGGCATTTGCCGTGTAGGCGTCGTCGGAGCGGATCTTGCGGTCAGCCGTGTACTGGTTGACCATGGAATCCATGTTGCCGGCGGTAATGCCATAGTACAAACGCGGCTTGCCGAGGATGCGGAACGCTTCGGCCGACAGCCAGTCCGGCTGGCTGATGATGCCGACGCGGTAACCCTGCGCTTCGAGCAGGCGGCCGACGAGGGCCATGCCGAAACTCGGATGGTCGATGTAGGCGTCGCCCGTGACGAGGATGACGTCGCACTGGTCCCAGCCCAGCACGTCCATCTCGGCACGCGACATCGGCAGGAAAGGCGCCACGGCAGCGCGGGCAGACCGCTTGGGAACGGTCGCAAATAAATTGGTAGGGGAGCTCATAGGGTACGAATTGTACCGGAATTGGCCATTTCCAACCTGACGGCCTGCTTTTTACTGTTGGATTTTCGTATAAAAAACGTTTATTTTTCAATCACTTGGGGAAATGTAGCCCTTTCCCGTAGGAACGGGCCCGGCATTTCTCAAAACTTGCTTAAATGCCCATATTGGCTAAAATTTCACCCAATTCACGTAAGGCCGGCTCGAGTTTCGGATGCTTGACGGCAAACTTGGCCGACAATTCCTGGCTGCGTTCGGCCAATCCATAAGTGGTCGACTCTTCTTCCTGTTCCTGCGCGGCGCGCTTTTCCATCAGCAACTTGATGTCGACATCAAGTTTTTGCAGCAAACCATGCAGTTCTTCATCGACGGGGCCGCTACTTGCCAGTGTCGAATGCAGCTGTTGCAGCGATTCCTTGAGTTTGCTATCCATATCTTTTTCCTGTCAGTCAGTAAATTGCGTGTCCAGGTACAGCTGTTCCACCTTGCTTCTGGCCCACGGGGTCTTGCGCAAAAACTTCAGGCTCGACTTGATGCTGGGATCGCTGATGAAGCAATTGATATCGATGTGCTTGGCCAAGCCGTCCCAACCGTAGTGGGCGTGCAGGCGCGTCACGATACCTTCCAGGGTAATGCCATTCAAATCTTGCTGACTCATATACTCTTTCAACTGCCTTCTTATTTACATCTTACTCAATTCTACGCCGCCGGCACGGAAAGCTTGCGTGCGCCATGTCAACGCAGCGCAAGCTTCAGATGAGGACGGATTACTTCGCGTTCAAGCCCCGGCGTTCCAGCAGCGGTTCCACGGTGGCGTCGCGGCCGCGGAAGTCACGGAACAGTTGCAGCGCATCGACACTGCCGCCGCGCGACAGCAATTTGCTGCGGAACCAGTCGCCATTCTTGCGCGTCAGGCCGCCGTTTTCCTTGAACCAGTTGACCGATTCCGCGTCCAGCTTTTCCGACCACAGGTAGGCGTAATAAGCTGCCGAATAACCGCCCGAGAAGCTGTGCGAGAAGTAGCTGGTGCGGTAGCGCGGCGGCACGGGCGCGTAGTCGACGCCCGCATCCTTCAAGGATGCCGCTTCAAAGGCCAGCACGTCCGTCGGGATCTGGCTCGGCGCCAGCTGGTGCCAGCGCTGGTCCAGCAGGGCTGCCGACAGGTATTCCGTCGTCATGAAGCCCTGGTTGAATTTCTTCGCTGCCGTGACCTTGTCGAGCAATTCCTGCGGCATGGCCGCGCCGCTCTGGTAGTGCTTGGCATAGTTTTGCAGCACTTCCGGCCAGACGGCCCACATTTCATTGACTTGCGATGGATACTCGACGAAGTCGCTCGGCACGCTGGTGCCGGCGAAGCGCGGGTATTTTACGTTCGAAAACATGCCGTGCAGCGCATGGCCGAATTCGTGGAACATGGTCGTCACTTCATCGAAGGTCAGCAAGGTCGGCTGGCCGGCGGGCGGCTTCGGAATATTCAATTGATTGGCGACGACGGGATGCGTGCCCATCAACGACGATTGCGACACGTATTCATTCATCCATGCGCCGCCATGCTTGTTGCCGCGCGCATAGAAGTCGGCGATGAACAGGGCCAGCGGCTTGCCGTTCGCATCGAGCACGTCGTAGACGCGCACGTCCGGGTTGTACACCGGTAGATCAGTACGCTGTTTGAAGCTGATGCCATACAGTTTATTGGCGGCAAAGAACACGCCGTTGTTCAGCACGCTGTTCAATTCCAGGTACGGTTTCAGCTCGTTTTCATCGAAATTGAACCGTTGCTTGCGCAGCTTGTCCGTGTAGATGGCCCAGTCGGCCGCCGCTACCTGGAAACCGCCCTTTTCCGCATCGACCACTTGTTGCAGGTCGGCTGCTTCGCGGCGCGCATTGGCGACGGCCGGTTTCGCCAGTTCCGACAGCAAGGTATTGACGGCCGTGGTGGTCTTGGCCGTCTGGTCTTCCAGCGAATACGCGGCGTAGTTGGCATAACCGAGCAGGGTGGCCCGCTCGGCGCGCAGTTTTGCCAGCTTCAGCACGATGGCGCGGTTGTCAAACTCGCCGCCCTGGCTGCCGCGGTTCAGGGACGCATCCATCAGGCGCTGGCGTGTCTTGCGATCCGTCAATACGGCCAGCGGCGGCTGGCCACTGGTGTTGACCAGGGCGATGAGGAACTTGCCCGTCAAGCCGCGTTCCTTGGCTGCCGTGGCGGCCGTATCGATATCGCTGTCCGTCATGCCGGCCAGCTCGGCGCGTGTGTCGACGACGATGCTCTTGGCATTCGTTTCCTTCAGCACGTTTTGCGCAAAAGCCGTTTCCAGGCCCGCCTGCTCGGCGTTGTAGGCTTTCAATTTTTCCTTGTCCGCATCGGACAGCTTGGCGCCGGCGCGCACAAAATCGGTGTGGTAGCGTTCCAGCAAGCGCAAGGATTCGGCATCGAGGCCCAGCTTGTCGCGCTTGGCGTACAGGGTGTCGATACGGGCAAACAGTTTCGGGTTCAGGGTGATCGCGTCGCCATGCGCGGCCAGTTTTGGCGACACATCCACTTCCACCGCTTCCAGCACGCTGTTCGTGTTGGTCGACGTCATGTTGCTGAAGATGCTCTGCACGCGGTGCAGCAGCTGCCCCGTGCGCTCGAGGGCCACGACGGTGTTTTCAAACGTGGGCGCCTGGCGGTTGTTGGCGATCGCATTGACTTCGGCCAGCTGGCGTTTCATGCCTTCGGCAAACGCCGGCGCGTAGTGGCCATCCTTGATCAGGCCGAACTGCGGCATCTGGAATGGCAGCGGACTGGCTTTGAGCAAAGGATTCTGGGCGCTGATGGCGGCGGCGGGTGCAGCGGCGGCGGCCAGGGCGGAAGGAGCGGCGTGGGCCAGCATGACGCTGGCGGCGATGACGAGCAGTTGTGGACGGATCATGACATCTTTCAGGAAGCGCGGGGAAGAACCGCGATCGCGTCGCGGGCCAGTGGCAGATCATAGCAGCCTGTCACACAGGCGTCATCCAACAGGGGCGATCCTGTGGTGCATCCCGCAAAATGCGCGGTTTACCACGGTTTTCAATCAACATCGCCAAATAAAAAAGGCTGCCGATCGCTTGGCAGCCTTTTTCATTGACCCAGCTTTGAGGCCGGGAATGACGCGGTTTACTTGCCGTTCAAGCCACGGCGTTCCAGCAGCGGCTCGATCTTCGCATCACGGCCGCGGAAGTTGCGGTAGATGTCGAGCGCATCGGCACTGCCGCCGCGCGACAGCAGTTTATTGCGGAACCAGTCGCCGTTCTTGCGCGTCAGGCCGCCGTTTTCCTTGAACCACTCCACCGTATCGGCATCGAGCTTTTCCGACCACAAATACGCGTAGTAGCCAGCCGAATAGCCGCCCGCGAACGCGTGCGAGAAATACGTGGTGCGGTAGCGCGGCGGCGCCGGGGCGAAATCGACGCCCGCGTCCGTCAAGGCGGCTTTCTCAAACGCCAGCACGTCGGTGGGGATCTGTGCCGGGGTCAGCTGGTGCCAGCGCTGGTCCAGCAGGGCCGACGCCAGGTATTCTGTGGTTTTATAGCCCTGGTTGAAATTGTCTGCCGCCGTCACTTTCGCCAGCAGTTCCGCCGGAATGGCCGCGCCCGTTTGATAGTGCTTGGCGTAGTTTTGCAGCACTTCCGGCCACAGCGCCCACATTTCATTGACTTGCGACGGGTATTCGACAAAGTCGCGCGGCACGCTGGTGCCGGCGAAGCGCGGATATTTCACGTTCGAGAACATGCCGTGCAGCGCATGGCCGAATTCGTGGAACATGGTGTTGACTTCATCAAACGTCATCAGGGTCGGCTGGCCCGCTTCCGGCTTCGGAATGTTGAGATTATTCGCAATCACCGGCTTGCGGTTCAGCAAGCTTGACTGGCCCACATAGGCATTCGCCCAGGCGCCGCCGCGCTTGTTGCTGCGCGCGTAAGGATCGAGCGTAAAGATGGCCAGCTGCGTGCCGTCTTCGTTGAAGACGTCATACACCAGCATGTCGGCCGTGTAGACGGGCAAATCGGTGCGCTGTTTGAAGGTGAGTCCATACAATTTTCCAGCGGCAAAGAACACGCCCTTGGTCAATACGCTGTGCATTTCAAAGTACGGTTTTAATTGCGTCTCGTCGAAGTTGTAGCGTTCGGCGCGCACCTTATCGCTATAAAAGGCCCAGTCGGCGGCGCCCACCTTGAAGCCGCCTTTTCCCGCATCGATGACCTTTTGGATATCGTCCGCTTCACGGCGCGCATTGACGACGGCAGGCTTGGCCAGCTCGCCCAGCAGGGCGTTCACGGCGGTGGTGTCGTGCGCCGTCTGGTCTTCCAGCGAGTAGGCAGCGTAGTTCGGGTAGCCCATCAGTGCGGCACGTTCGGCGCGCAGTTTTGCCAGTTCCAGCACTTCCTGGGTATTGTCGAACTCGCCGCCACGGCTGCCGCGCGCCTGCGAAGCGGCCATGATGCGTTCGCGCACGGCGCGGTTGGTCAGCAACGACAGCGGCGCCTGGCCCGTCGTGTTGACGAGGGCGATCACATATTTTCCATCCAGGCCGCGCTTCTTGGCCAGGCCGGCAGCCACTTCGATGGCGGCCGGCGACAGGCCGTCCAGTTCTTCACGTGTGTCGACCACAACAGCCGAAGCGTTCAATTCCTTCAGCACGTTCTGCGCGAACTTGGTCGACAGGGCGGCCAGCTGGCCGTTGTAGGCGCGCAGCTTTTCCTTGTCTGCCGCCGACAGCTTGGCGCCCGCGCGCACGAAGTCCGTGTGATAGCGCTCCAGCAGGCGTTTCGATTCGGCATCGAGACCCAGCTTGTCGCGCTTGGCGTACAGGGTGTCGATGCGTTGGAACAATTTGTCGTTGAGCATGATCGCGTCGCTGTGGGCCGCCATCTTCGGCGCCAGTTCGCGTTCCAGGCCCTGGATCGTCTCATTCGTGTTGGAGCCGGACATCACGGAAAACACGGTGCGCACGCGGCCCAGCAACTGGCCCGAGCGCTCCATGGCCACGATGGTGTTGTCGAACGTGGCCGGCTTCTTGTTATTCGCAATCGCCTTGATTTCCGCCAGGTTGGCGGCCATGCCTGCCGTAAAGGCGGGCGCGTAGTCGGCGTCCTGCACCTTGTCGAACGGTGGATAGTGGAATGGCAGGCTGCTGGCCTGCGCAAACGGATTCGAAGCGGGCAGTGCAGCCGCCGCGGTAACGGCAGTGGTTGGCGCGGTGTTGGCGGTGGCGGCAAAAGCGGCGGCTGGCGCCAGCATCAGGCTGGCGGCGATGACGAGCATTGTTGGACGGGTCATGTCTTCTTTCAAGAAACGCAAGAGAGCCGCGATTGTGTCGCGGGCCAACCTGAAATAATAACAGCCTGAAACACTTGCGTCACCAGCAACTACCGATGGTAGCGATGCGCCCATATATGAAAGGTTTTCATGCCCGATCATTCAACCAGGCCTACCGGCACGGCGGCGTCAGCGCGGCGAACGGTGAAAATGTGTGCATTTTCATCCTGCCTCCATGACGTATGCTCCATTGCTTACATTTTGAATGGATGCTCCATGAGCTTTGAATATCGCAAGACACGCGCTCTGGAGCTGTTGCACAGCACGGGCATGGCCCGCAGCCACTATGCGCCACCGCTGATGCGCCTGTTGTGGAAGGCCGGCGTACAAGTACCGCCGCCGCATTTCCAGTCCTTCCTGCGTGCCGCGCTCGGCATGGGGCTCTGGTTCGGCACGTGCTGGGGCGTGGTCATGTGGATTTTTTTCTGGTGGCGGTCCGATGCCGCCACCCCGTTATCGCCCCTGGCGGCGCTGGTGGCGGCCAGCGCCGCCGGCCTCCTGTTTGGTCTCGCCATGGCCAGCTTCTATGCGCGCGACCGGCGCAAGCACCAGTTGCCGGCATGGACCGAACTGGACGCTCAATAAGGCGGCAACGCCAGGCAAGGCCATTGCCTCAATAGTGTGGCGGGCGTTCGTTGACCAGTCCGCCATTCGCCTGCTGCGCCCCGTCGCGCACGTGTTCGCCCAGCTTGTGCAGCATCGCTTCCAGCTGGTCGATGCGCTTGCCCTGCTGGTACACCATCTGGTTCAGCGACTCGACCAGGTCTTCCTGCTGCGCCAGCTTGATTTCGATATCGACGAAACGTACTTCCATCTGTTCTGCATTGTCCATGGTGTTCTCGGTGATTCCTGACTGAAAGCGGCATTCTACCGCCGCAGCGGCGTAAGCCAGGACAAACTCCATCCATTCGCCGCCAGGCGGGTCCCGATTTCTGCGTATTCTTCCTGCATGGGCTCAACAGCAAGGCCGCCGTGGCCGCCTACATGAGCGAAATCGTCGCCACCGGCAACGCCGAACTGTTCCAGTCGGCCATGAACGACGTGGTGCGTGCCTATGGCATGGGCAAGGTGGCGGCCCGGGCCGACATCACGCGCGAAGGCGCATATAAAGCCTTGCGCGAAGGTAGCAAACCGCGCTTCGAAACCATTTTAAAGATGCTCGATGCGCTGGGCATGCAGCTGGCCATCGTGCCAAAGACCACGCCGGACGGCGCCGTGGAAGCCTGAACGCCGCTTACACTTTCGGCGTGGCCAGCAAGGCCTTCATGCGCGCCAGACGTTCTTTCGGCGAAATGATTTCCGACTCCGTCGGCACAGCGTCGCCCACGTCAAGTTGCATTTCTTTGATGAAACGCGACGGGTCGCAATGGACTTGCTCGCCGGCCCGCTTGCGCTTCTTGCACCAGGTGACATGCAAGGTGCGCTGGGCCCGCGTGATACCCACATACATCAGCCGGCGCTCTTCCTGGATGCGCGCGGCGATGGTTTCGGCCGGCGCGTCGGGGTCGCCCTTGTGCGGCAAAATACCCTCTTCCACGCCCACCAGAAACACGTGCGGGAATTCCAGCCCTTTCGAGGCGTGCAGGGTGGACATGCGCACGGCATCCTGCTCCTCGTCCTTGCCCTCCAGCATGGTCATCAGGGCCACCATCTGCGTCAGTTCCAGCACGTTCTTTTCTTCGCCGTCGCGGTCCTTGCCGCCCCTGCCCCGTTCCTTGAGCCAGTTGACGAATTCCAGCACGTTCTGCCACTTGCTTTGCGCTTGCCGTTCCTCGAAAGCATCGTACAGATATGACTCGTAGTGGATTTCCTTCATCATGTCGTCCAGCACTTCGGCCGCGTTGTCGCCGCTGCCGGCCGCGCCGGGACGGCTGGCGCGCGATTCGAGGTCGTTGATGAAGTTGCAGAAATCGCGCAATGGCCCCAGCTGGCGGTCCGTCAGCTTGGCCTCGATGCCGCCTTTAAAGACGGCCTGGAACAGCGAACACTGCCACTGGCCAGAGAACGCGCCCAGCACCTCCAGGGTCGACTGCCCCACGCCGCGGCGCGGCGTCGTCACGGCGCGAATAAACGCCGGGTCGTCGTCTTCGTTGGCCAGCAGGCGCAGATAGCTGATGATGTCCTTGATTTCGGCCTTGTCGAAGAAACTCTGTCCGCCCGAAATCGTGTAGGGAATGCGTTCCTTGCGCAAGCATTGCTCGATGATGCGCGCCTGGTGGTTGCCACGGTACAAAATGGCGTAATCGGAAAATTTGTTCTTGCGCTCGAAATGGTCGGCCGAGATCATGATGGCCACTTGCTCCGCCTCCTGCTCGTCCGTCTGCATGCCCAGCACCTTGATCGGTTCGCCCAGGCCATGTTCCGACCACAGCGACTTTTCAAACAGTTTAGGATTGTTGCCAATCACGGCGTTGGCCGCATTGAGCACGCGCATGGTGGAGCGGTAATTCTGCTCCAGTTTGATCACGCGCAAGTCGGGGAAGTCCGTTTCCAAGGTCTTCAGATTTTCCACGGTGGCGCCGCGCCAGGCATAAATGGCCTGGTCGTCGTCGCCCACGGCCGTAAACATCGGCTTCTTGCCGATGCCCGTCACCATCAATTTCACCAGTTCGTACTGGCAGGTGTTCGTATCCTGGTATTCGTCGACGAGCAGATAGCGCAAACGGCGCTGCCACTTGTCGCGTACGGGTCCGTTGTTGCGGAACAGTTCCACGGGTAAGCGGATCAGATCGTCGAAATCGACGGCCTGGTAGGCGGAAAGCGTTGCCACATAGCTGCGGTAGATGCGCGCCGCGTTCGCTTCGTCCTCATCCTTGGCTTGCGCCAGCGCCATGTCGGGGTCGATCAAGCCGTTTTTCCACAGCGACATGGCGTTCTGGATGCCTCGGATCACCTGTTTATCAGTGGTAATGGCGAGGTCTTGCACGAGGGAAAAACAGTCGTCGCTATCCATGATGGAAAAGCGGTCTTTCAAGCCCACGCCATTGGCTTCCTGGCGCAGGATTTTCACGCCCAGCGAGTGGAAGGTCGACACCGTCAGTTGCTTGGCCTGGCGTGGTTGCTTGAGCAGCTTGGCGATGCGCTCCTGCATTTCCAGCGCCGCCTTGTTGGTAAAGGTCAGCGCGGCGATGGTGCGCGGGTCATAGCCCCGGTCTTCGATCAAATGGGCGATCTTTTGCGTGATCACGCGCGTCTTGCCCGAACCGGCGCCCGCCAGCACCAGGCAAGGGCCGTCGAGGTAGGTGACCGCTTCGCTTTGAGGCGCATTCAGACCGAACTGTGGTGCTTTGGACATCAGGGTATTTCCGCAGGGAACAGCAGCCCATTGTAACAGCGTCGCGCCCGCCATTTGCACGGCAAGGTCTGCGTGAAAAACAGGCAATGGCATTGATATCTCGCCAATTGCCGCCATCTTGGGACATGCAATGCGTGCGGCGATGCCAGCGCTGGAGTACCATTCCGCCTATATCGCCCGTGCGCGCCCACTTACCGAATGGCAGTCCCATGAAATTTGAACATCTGATTGAAATCAACGATCCGCTCAACCCGCTGATCGACACCCTGAGCCTGGAACAGGTCTGGCGCGGCCTGGTCTTGCGCGCCGAGTCGCCCAAGCTGTTCGTACCCCACCTGGACGAGTGCCAGATCAGCGAGCGCAGCGATGCCGGTTTCGCGCGCAGCCTGCGCTATGGCGAACTGGTCATCAACGACAGGGTGGTGCTGGTGCCGCAACTGCAAGTGCGTTACGAAGTGCCGGCGCAAAAGGATATCAGCGCCTCCTCGCTGGTGATGACCATCGAGATGCCCGACGAGGCCAGCCTGTGGGTGCGCTTCCAGTACGACGACGGCCACGACGCGGCCATCGATGCGGCCAACGCCCTGTACGACGACTTCCGCCGCTCTGCCTACAAGGAGTCCGACATCGACACCGTGCGCATCATGCGCGAGCTGGCGCTTGAGGGACGGCTGGATGCGGGCTTGCTGAATTAAGCTCGCGCGCTGCGGCCCCACAACTGGTCAGGGCGAAACTGCAGCCCCGCCTGCTCCGCGCTGAGCACTTCGCGGATGGCGTGCAAGTCCACGCGCGTATCGCGCCGCAGCGGCACATCGAGGCGCGCGCCGCGGGGGCCGATCAGCGACTGCACATGGGGCGTGGTGGCATTCAAGCCCTTGCGCGTGACAATGCCGATTTCTCCATTCAACAGTTTGACGAAGGTGCCGACGGGGTAGATACCCAGTTCGCGCACCAGCAGGGAAGCCAGCGGCGCATCCAGGGTGGCCTTGTCGGCCATCAGCATTTCGCGCAGGGCCACGTTTGGCAGCATGGGCTGGCGGTAGCTGCGCTTCGATACGCGCGCGCAATAGCGGTCAGCCAGCATGATCAGGCGGGCGCCGATGCCAATCGCCTCGCCTTGCGTGCCCAGCGGATAACCGCTGCCATCGATATTTTCATGGTGCTGCAACACGGCTTGCAGCCAGACGGCGTCCGTGACGCCGTCCGAGCGCAGCAAGTCGACACCCGCTTGCGGATGGGCGCGCAAGTAGGCGCGTTCCTGCGCGTCCAGCGGGCCCGCCTTGTGCTGGAAATCCGCATGGCGTTCCAGCATGCCCACATTCATGCTCAGGGCGGCCAGCACCACGCTGCGGATCACGCCCGCATCGAGTTTCAGGGCGCGCGCCAGCAGGGCCGTGATGACGGCCGTGTCGACGCTGTGGCGCACGGCAAAGTCGCCCGCGCCCTGGTTGTGCAGAATGCAGGCCAGCGCCACGTCGGCGTCCAGTACAACGGCCTCTTCCACCAGCTGCGCCAGCGACGCCAGCGATGCATGGCTGCCCGCCTGCCCGGCGGCAATGGCCGGCAAGACCAGCGCCAGTCCTGCCGTGACGAGGTTCAGCATGCGCAGGGCCGATGGCGCTTCCGTCGCCGTGCGCGGCAGGTCGGCACTGGTATCGGCGATGACGCCGCGCGCCAGCAGCAATTCGATCTGGTTCTCGCTGCTGATGACATGGCCCAGCCTGGCCAGCAAGCCGCCCGTCTCGCTATGCACGTCCCAAGGCAGAGCTACGCCCAGGGCGAGTTCTCCCGCGTAAATGCGCCGAATTTTCACATCGCCTCCGTCATCGCTAGCCGCTCCCCTTTTTACCATCGGGTGCTCGTGGGCATGAACCAATTGAAATGTTTTTTGCTTTTAATCAATATTCCAATGTGGCAGCGATCATCGCGCAATCATGTGAGCTTGTCTACAAAATTATGTAAAGAATAAAATTGCATCAGACGCCAGGCGAGCAATCGGCGCAGCCGGGCGCGTGTTCCGGGTCTTTTTCCAGGTGCAGCGCCAGCTCGCGCAAGGCCGTACGCACGCCCTCCTCGATGACGGGGTGGTAAAACGGCATGTCGAGCATGGCCGGCACCGTCAGCTGCGCCTGGCATGCCCAGGCCAGCAAGTGGCTCAAGTGTTCCGCCCGCGGACCTATCAGCTCGGCGCCGAGAAAGCGCTTGCTGCCAAACTCCGCATACACGCGCAGCAAGCCCTGGTTTTGCAGCATGACGCGACTGCGGCCCTGGTTGCCAAACGACACTGCGCCCACGGCGAAGCGGCCCGCATGGCTCAAGCACAGTTGCTGGTAAGAGGCGCCCAGGGTGGCGATCTGCGGCTCCGTGAAGGCGATGGTCAGGGGCGTGCGGCGCAAGCCCGGTATGACGTCAGGAAAGCGCGCCGCGTTGTCACCCGCGATACGGCCCTCGTCGGCTGCTTCGGGCAACAGCGGCAAGGCATTGTCGGCATCCCCGGCGATGAAGATGGCGCTCTTGCCGCACTGCATGGTATGCGGGTCATGCAGGGGAATGCCATAGCGGTCGAGCTCGATTTGCGCCGTTTCCAGGCCGATTTGATCCACATTCGGACGGCGGCCTATGGCGGCCAGCAGATACTCGAACTGCTCGGTTTTTTCCTCGCCCGCGCCATCGCGGCTGGTCAGCAGGATGCCGCTGCCATCCGGGTTTTTCGCCACATGCGCCACGCTGGTCTGGAAGCGGATGTCAAGTTCGCGCGCCAGCACGGCGCCGGCCTCTTGCAGCACCAGCGGGTCCGTCAACTGCGCGACTTTATTGCCGCGCGCAAACAGGGTCACGCGCACGCCCAGGCGGGCCAGCGCCTGGCCCAGCTCCAGGCCGATCACGCCGCTGCCGACCACGGCCACGGAGCTTGGCAAGTCCGTCCATTCGAACACGGCGTCGCTAATGATGACTCTGTCGCCCGCCGCCTGCCACTCGAGCGGCACGATGGGTGTGGAACCGGTGGCGATGACGACGCTGGTGGCCTCGACCATCGTGTGTTCATCCACCTGCAATTTGCCGGGCGCGATGAAACGCGCATGGCCGCGCAGTTTTTCTTCCTCGGGGATGGCGTTGACGCCGTCGAGCACGAAGCCCACAAAGCGGTCGCGCTCGCTGCGCACTCTGCTCATCACTTGCTGGCCGTCGATGCGCACTGGGCCCGGATGCACACCGAAGCCGGGCGCGCTAGCGACCGCATGGGCCGCCTCGGCCGCCGCGATCAAGAGTTTGCTGGGCATGCACCCCACACGCGCGCAAGTCGTGCCGTACGGCCCGCTTTCGATCATCAGCACGCGCTTGCCCTGCATGCGCGCCGCCCTGTGCGCCGTCATGCCAGCCGTACCGCTGCCGATCACGGCCACATCCACTTGTATCGTTTTCATCGTGCCAGTCATCCCTGTCAGATTGCTCATGGCGTTCCATACTACCCGTTTGGCGAAAATAAGGTTTTACTTTGCAGCAATATATGCATTAGTATAACTAATCATATTCAAAATTTATAAGCTGAGCTAATGGGATCACTCGATTATCGCGCACTGGCCGTGCTGGACGCCGTGGCCAGTCATGGCAGTTTCGACAAGGCTGCCCTGGCCTTGGGCATCACCCAGTCTGCCGTCTCGCAACGTATCAAGGCGCTGGAAGACGCCAGCGGGCGATTGCTGATCATCCGTGGCCAGCCAGCCGTGCCGACGGGCCTGGGCCAGCGCCTGATCGTGCATCACCGCAACGTCAAGCTGATGGAAGCGTCGCTCGATATCGACCTGGGCAACAGCGTCAGCATGCCGGAAATCGCCGTCGCCATCGATACCGACAGCCTGGCCACCTGGTTCCCGGACACCTTGCCTGCCCTGCTGGCGCCGCCGCGCTGCCAGCTCGATGTGCGCCTGGCCGACAGCGATAGCGCCTTGCAAATGGTGCGCGACGGCTCCGTGTTTGGCTGCGTGGCAGCCGAGTCCGGCACTGCGCTGGACGCGGCGGCGGCCACCAGCGTCACGCCGCTGGGCACCTTGCGCTATGTCTGCGTGGCCACGCCCGTGTTTGCGGGCCACTGGTTCGGCGATGGTTTCAGTGACGAGGCGGTGCAATTGGCGCCCGCCGTGGTGGGCCAGCACGGCTTGCTGGCGCGTTTCCTAGCTGAACAATTGGGCCTGCGTGCAGCGTTTCCGCACCACACCTTGCCCGTGGAAGCAGCGCGCCGTAGCTGCGTCCAGGATGGCCTGGCCTACGGCCTGATGCCGCAGCGCCTGGCCGCGCCAGCGCTGGCGACGGACAGACTCGTCGATCTGATGCCGGGCAGCACCCTGGACGTACCGCTGAGCTGGCATGCCTGGACACTGGACACGCCATTTACCAAGCTGCTGTCGGAGCAGATCGTCAAGTCGGCGCGCGACTACCTGCAGTAATTTAAATATCCAGCGGGTCCACTTCCAGCGACCATTTCACGCGCGTCTTCATGGCGCGCAACGCACTTAACCATTCTTTCAAGAACGCCTGCAGCGCGGGCCGCGAGCTCGATTCGAGCAGCAACTGGGCACGGTCCACGTTGTAGACGCGCGTCATGCTCATGGGAATCGGGTCATTGATGGTCACTTGCGGGTGTTCCATGCACTCCTTGGCCGCCTGCAGAAATTCGATGGCCGTGGCCAGTTCCGGCGCCTCGGCGCGCAGCAGGGCCTGGAACAGATAGGGCGGCAGCGCCGCCTGCGCCCGCTCTTCCAGCAAGGTCGTGGCGAAATGGTCGTAATCGTGGTTGACCACGGCGTCGTACAACGGATGGCGTGCATAGCGCGTCTGGATCAGCACCTCGCTGACGCTGCCGCCCTCCGTCTGCGCAGCGCGCCCGGCCCGGCCCGCCACCTGCATCAATTGCGCGAACAGCCGCTCGCTGGCCCGGTAATCCTGCGAAAACAGGGCCGTGTCCGGGTTCAAAATGCCCACTAAAGTCAGTTTTTTGAAATCGTGGCCCTTGGCCACCATCTGCGTACCGATCAGAATATCCACTTCGCCCCGGTGCACGGTGTCGAACGCTTCCTGCGCACTGCCCTTCTTGCGCGTGGAATCGGCATCGATGCGCAAGATGCGCGCCTCTGGAAACAATTGCTGCAAACCCTCTTCCACCCGCTGCGTGCCCCGCCCCAGCGGTTGCAAATCGACGTTGCCGCAAGTGGGGCAATGCCGGGGAATGCGCAATTCCAGGCTGCAATGGTGGCAGCGCAAGCGGTGTTCGGGCTTGTGCAGCACCATGAACGAGGTGCAGCGCGTGCAATTGCTGATCCAGCCGCACGATTCGCAGCAGATCACCGGGGAGTAGCCGCGCCGGTTCAGGAACAGCAACGACTGCTCGCCCCGCTCCATGCGCAGCTTCAAGGCGGCTACCAGATGCGAAGTCAGCCCATCTTTCGGCCGGTCGCGTTCCATATCGAGTATCTTGACGCGCGGCAACACCGCATTCTTGACGGCCCGTTCGCGCAATTCGAGCTTGCGATAGCGCCCCGTCTGCGCGTGGTGCCAGCTTTCCAGCGAGGGCGTGGCCGAACCCAGCACGATGGGAATCTGCAATTGCCAGGCGCGCCACACAGCCAGGTCGCGCGCGGAGTAGCGCAAGCCTTCCTGCTGCTTGTAGGACGGATCGTGCTCTTCGTCGATGACGATCAACTTGAGATGCGGCAAGGAGGCCAGGATGGCCAATCGCGTGCCGAGGATGATGCGGGCCTGGCCCTGGTGAGCGGCCAGCCAGTGCAGCATGCGTTCGCCTTCGGACAGGCTGCTGTGCAGGGTCGCCAGCATGACGCCGGGAAAGCGCGCGCGGATATTGCCTTCCAGCTGGGGCGTCAGATTAATTTCCGGCACCAGGATGAGGATTTGCGCCGCCTCGTCGCGCGCCAGCACCTGGGCGCAGGCTTGCAGATACACTTCCGTCTTGCCGCTGCCCGTCACGCCGTACAGCAAGGTGGGCTTGAAACCTTGAGCGCCGCCGATGGCATCCGCCGCCTCTTGCTGGGCGGCATTGAGCGCCGGCATGTTCAGCGGCGTGCCGTCGTGCACGTCGGCCAGCTTGGCCAGCTTCTTGATGGCGCGGTCCAGCGCCACGGTGGTCAGCACGCGCAAGTTCTTCGGCAAGCCCGGCAAGGCCACTTCCCCCAGCGGACGCTGGTAGTAATCGGCGGCAAAGGCGGCCAGCGCCAGCCACTGCTCCGACAGCGGTGCCAGCTGGCTGCGCACGGCCAGCACGTCCTTCAATTTCGCGGCGGGCACGTCGCTACTGTCGCACACGCCGACGATCAGCCCCATCACTTCGCGCCGGCCGAACGGCACCAGCGCCAGCTGCCCCACTTGCGGCAACGCTACGGCAACGTCCGCGCCGGCGTCCGCACCTGCATCTACCGCCGCGTTCCAGCGGTAGTCGAACAGGGCGTTCAGGGGCGTGTCGAGCGCGATTTTCAGGATGCAAGACGTCAAAATGCACTGCGACATGGGGAGTTGGCCTATCTTCATAAAAAAGCGCGCAGCAAGGTCAATGGTGCGGCGGGATGTCATGCATCAAGCCAGCGGGCCATGATACTTGTTTCGTCCTTCAAACGCCTAACGGCGGACACGACAGCGTGTCATGCTGCCAGAAGAAAATTCTGTGGATAACTTTGTGGACAAAGCAAAATTAACTTTCATAAAAATGTGGATAGAAAATTTTGATCGCCGTCAAGAGGGGCAAGCAAGAAAAATTAGCTATTTAAAATCAATGACTTAAAAATTGATGCCCGGGAGGCGACAAATCCGTGGGGCATTTCCGCCGCTGTGCATAACTGAACCATTTCTGATTTTTTTGTACAGAAATAAGCACTATTTTTTTGCATCCAAGCCGGAAAAACGCGGGCCGCATGAGGCAAAGTTGACAATTGCCGGGCAAGCGTTCGATTTTGCCTGTCCGGCGGCGAAACATTGTTTAATTATCATGCACTGCAGCATACACTTCAGGTAAAACCTGAACATCTGCGCTAAGTATCGGTTAACAAATTACTTTTCAATTTTATCCACAGAATCTGTTGATAACTTTGTGGACAATGAAGGAATAAGGCTGACAAACGGAACAATAACCTTATCAATTGCAACAAAGTCCGCCAGTCAATGAACTTTTTATTTGTTAATAATCAAGCACTTACAGAGCCTCTCCGGGCATGGCTTTTCGACTGCCTCTTATTTCCGCAGCAAAAAAAATTGTGCATAAGTCGGTATTTCCTGATATGGCGCAACAAAGAAAAAGGCAGGCTTCCGCTGGAAAGCCTGCCTTTTCTGCCCCTGCGCCAGGGGAAACGGGAACTTACTGACCGCTGCGCATGGCGCGGCTCATGCTGTGCACGGCTTCCACCATGGCTGACACCGATTCCGGCGGCGTGAACTGGGAAATGCCATGGCCCAGGTTGAACACGTGGCCCGTGCCTGCCGACGGCGCGCCAAAGGCGTTAAGCACTTTCGCCACTTCGGCGCGGATCTGATCCGGGCTGGCAAACAGGATGGCCGGGTCGAGATTGCCCTGCAAACCCACTTTATGCCCCACCAGCTGGCGCGCGCGCGTCAGGTTGACGGTCCAGTCCAGGCCCACGGCATCGGCACCGATGTCGGCGATCTGCTCGATCCACTGGCCGCCGCCCTTGGTAAACACGATGGCGGGAATCTTGACGCCATCCTTGTCGCGTTTCAATTGCGCCACCACTTGCTGCATGTAGGCCAGCGAAAATTCCTGGTATGCGCCATCGGCCAGCGCACCGCCCCACGAGTCGAAAATCATCACGGCTTGCGCGCCGGCATCGATTTGCGCATTCAGGTACTGCGCCACGGAGGTGGCGTTGATCGCCAGGATGTGGTGCATCAGGTCAGGGCGGTTGTACAGCATCTTCTTGATGGTATGGAACTCTTTCGAGCCCCCGCCTTCCACCATGTAGCACGCCAGGGTCCAAGGGCTGCCGGAAAAACCGATCAGCGGCACGCGGCCATTCAATTCCGTGCGGATTTGCGTGACGGCCTTGAAGACGTAGTCGAGCGACTCCAGGTCCGGCACGCGCAACGCCTTCACATCCTGCTCCGTGCGCAGCGGGCGTTCGAACTTCGGGCCTTCGCCATCGGCGAAATACAGGCCCAGGCCCATGGCGTCGGGCACTGTCAGGATGTCGGAAAACAGGATGGCAGCGTCGAGCGGGAAGCGCGCCAGGGGCTGCAAGGTCACTTCCGTCGCGTAATCGGGATTCTTTGCCAGGCCCAGGAAGGAGCCGGCCCGCTCGCGCGTGGCGCGATATTCGGGCAAGTAGCGGCCCGCCTGGCGCATCAGCCAGACAGGGGTGTGCTCGGTCGGCTGGCGCAGCAGGGCGCGCAGGAAAGTATCATTCTGGAGCGGAGCAAATTGTGGCATGGCAGGCAATCGAGCTTGGAGAAGCGGTATTATCGCATCCAATCGCCGCCATTTCATTGATTCCAGTGCCGCTTTGCAGCATTTGCCACGCACAGCGATGACTTTCGTTGTGCCAGCCCTTCCATTATGATGATGCACGCCGCCGCGCGCCCTGACCCTGCCTGGCGGCCCTTGATCCCTACACTACACGGAGCCAGCATGACCTCGACCGCATCCAGTACCCCTTATGGCATTTGGCCATCGCCGATCAGCGCGGCCATCGTCGCCGCTGGCGCCTCGCCGCTGACGCAGCTGGCCCTGGGCGGTGCGGATGGGAACGATGTGTACTGGCTGGCCGGGCGCGCCAGCGAGGCGGGCCGCAACACCCTGCTGCGCCAGCGCGGCGCGCGTGTCGATGAATTGACGCCGGCGCCCTTCAATGTGCGCACCCGCGTGCATGAATACGGCGGCGGCGCGTATGCCGTTGCCGGCGATACCGTGTATTTTTCGCATTTCGCCGACAATTGCCTGTACCGCGTGGCCGGCGACGCCGCGCCGGAAGCGTTCACCTCGGGCGGCACCACGCGCCACGCGGACTTCGTCGTCGATGCGGCCCGTTCCCGCCTGATCGCCGTGCGCGAGCAGCATCCGGCAGAAGGCCACGCGCATCCGGAAAACTGCCTGGCGGGCGTCGGCTTCGACGGGCGCGACATGGTGCTGGCGCGCGGCCACGATTTTTATGCGGCGCCGCGCTTGTCGCCGGACGGCAGCCAGCTGGCCTGGATCAGCTGGGACCATCCGCGCCTGCCATGGCAAGGCACGGAACTGTGGCTGGCCGACGTGCACGCGGACGGCAGCCTGGGTTCGCCGCGCCTGATCGCCGGCGGCGCGCGCGAGTCCATCTGCCAGCCGGAATGGTCACCGGGCGGCGTGCTGCACTTCGTTTCCGACAGCAGCGGCTGGTGGAATCTGTACCGCCTGCACGGCGCCGACATCGAGGCGCTGTGCCCGATGGAAGCGGAATTTGCCACGCCGCACTGGACTTTCGGCGGCAGCATGTACGGTTTCCTGTCCGACGACGAGATCGTCTGCACGTATATCCAGGCCGGCGTCAGCTACCTGGCGCAATTGAACGTGGCCGAGGCCAAGCTGGAGCCGATTTCCCACCCGTACCAGGAAATCCGCGAACTGCGCGTGGGACCCGGCTTCGTCGCACTGCTCGGTGGCAGCCCCACCATTGCGCTGGAACTGGCGCGCATCGACCTGTCGAACCATGAACTGGAAGTGCTGGCGCAATCGATCGCCCACTTGCCCGCGCTCGACTACCTGTCCGTGCCGCGCAGCTTGAGCTTTCCTAGCAGCAATGGCCGCACGGCTTACGCCTTCTTTTATCCCCCCACCAATGGCGACGTGCAGGCGCCGGCAGGAACATTGCCACCCGTCATCGTCATCAGCCACGGCGGCCCCACCAGCATGGCCAGCAATACCCTGAAACTGGCGACGCAGTACTGGACCAGCCGCGGCATCGGCGTGCTCGACGTCAACTATGGCGGCAGCAGCGGTTTCGGCCGCGAATACCGCGACGCGCTGCGCGGGCAATGGGGCATTGTCGACGTGGAAGACTGCATCGCCGGCGCGCGCTACCTGGCGGCAAACGGCCTGGCCGACCCCGAGCGCCTGATCATCCGCGGCGGCAGCGCGGGCGGCCTGACGACCCTGTGCGCCCTGACCTTCCACGACGTCTTCAAGGCGGGCGCCAGCTATTACGGCGTATCCGACCTGAAAGGCCTGGACCTCGATTCGCACAAGTTCGAATCGCACTACAACGATTACCTGATCGCCTCGCAGCCACAAGCCGAAACCCTGTACCGCGCGCGCTCGCCCATCCACCACACGGATAAATTATCGCGCCCGATGATCTTCTTCCAGGGCCTGGACGACAAGGTGGTGCCGCCGCAGCAGTCCCAGCTGATGGTCGACGCCCTGCAGGCGCGCGGCGTGCCCGTCGCATATGTACCGCTGGAAGGCGAGGGACACGGCTTCCGCAAGGCGGAAAACATCGTGCGCACGCTGGACGCGGAACTGTATTTCTACCAGCGCGTGTTCGGCCTGCCCGTGGCGGCTGGCGAGCCGCCCGTGCATATCGCCAATTTGCCCGCATGACCGACCCGCATCTCGACCAGTCCTTGCTAGACGAGTTCGCCGCCCTGGAGCAGCACGAACAGATGATCCTGGCCTTGCTGGCCATCGCGGGCGAACCGGTGGGCAAGCATGCCGTGTATGAACACTTGCAGCGCGCCAATGTCGTCGAACCGGATGGCACACCATTTGCCCTGCTCACCGTCACAGGCATGCTGCAGCATTTGACGCGGCACGCGCTGGCGTCCGAGGTGGTAGGACGGGGCTATGCCTGCGAGGCGAAGCTGCGCTGGCCCGCCATGCGCGCCGCCATCGAGCACCTGGTGTTTCGCGACCTGTGCCAGGCTATCGAGCTGATCAATCCCGTACGCCGCAACTGGGATGGCTATGTGGAATTGCGCAGCTACCGGCAAGGCGTGGCGCGCTTGCGCATCGCCCTGCTGCGCAATGACGAGGTACGCCACGTGGCCGCCATCCTGGCCGCCTGCATGGCTTGCTATGAAGCGCAGCAGCTGCATCCGCTGATCGAGATTTTCGGCCGCCCGTTCGAGCCGGAGATGTTGTCTTTCGTCATGCCGCAACTGCAGGATGACATCCTCGCCGTGCTGCTGGGCAATGCCCCGCGCGAGCCTGCCACGGCGCACCCCATTCGCGCCTACGCACGCGCCCACCACGCGCGCCAGGCGGCGGCCGGCGACCATATCGGCGCCGCCCTGCCGCTGGCCCTGGCCGAAGATGCCCTGCTGTGCGGCGAACTCGACGTGGCTGCGCGCTACCTGGCGGGCCAGCAGGGACCGCAGGCGCTGTTTGTCGACAGCAGCATCGCCCTGTTGCGCGGCGAACACGCGCACGCCGTGGCAGGCTTCGAGACAGCCTTGAAAGGACTGCGCAAGGAGGCGGGCAAGCGCAAGCTGTGCTTTACGGGCATAGGCGGCCACCTGTATGTGCTGGCCCTGCTGCGCGGCAATGACGCCAAGCTGCTGAAAAGCGCGGAGACCTACCTCGATATCGCGCTGCACGCGCAGCCCAACCACGACAGCATCGTCTACCAGCAACTGAATACCTTGCGCCTGGTGCGCGCCGGGGTGCAGCAGGCGGAAAGCATCCCCACGCGCAGCTGGGAAACGGGACTGCAGGCGCAGCTGTTCCAGGCTTTGCTGTACTACTGGCTGGCGCTACCGCAATTGAGCGAACGCAAGGATCAACTGCGATCGCTGGTGCAGCAAGCGGACGCGGCCGGCTACGACCTGATTGCGGCGCAGGCGGCCGGCTTGCTGGGTTTGATGGGCGAGCCGCAGCAGGAGCGCTATGCCACGGCCAAGCGGGCGCAGCACGGCCTGACGGACATGGCGCCGTGGTTCGAGCGCCAGGAAGCGTGGCAGCGCCAGCTGAGCGCCCTGATCAACCTGCAGCAGAACACGCCCGCCGAAGCGCTGGGCGGCGTCTCGCGCCTCGTGTGGCTGGTGGCGTTCGACCCGCGCTTTGGCCTCACGGCCGTGGAAGTGCGCGAGCAGAAACGCGACGCGCGCGGCGGCTGGAGCAAGGGCCGCGCCATGGGCTTGAAACGCCTGGCCGAAGAGGCGGGCGACATCGATTTCCTCACGCCGCAGGACGCGCGCGCGGCGGGCAGCATCGCGCCGTTCAAGCAATACTATTCGTCGGCACCGCGCTATGAAGTCGAGCTGGACAAGGCTGCCGTGCTGCTGGTGGGCCACCCGCTCGTCTTCTGGCTCGACAACCCCGACACGCGCGTGGAACTGATCGCCGGCGCGCCCGAACTGCTGATCAAATCGCACGAGGGGCAACTGTGGCTGGGCATGCAGCCGCCCCTGCCCGACAGCGGCAGCAATGTGGTGGTGCAACGCGAGACGCCGACGCGCTTGCGCGTGGTGCACATCCTCGACGAGCACCGGCGCATCGGCGCCATCGTGGGCCTGGGCCTGTCCGTGCCCCTGCATGCCGAGAAACAAGTCATGCAGGCGATAGGCGCCATCTCGTCCATGGTCACCGTGCAATCGGATATTGGCGGCGGCACCGGCGACGCGGAAGCGATCACGGCCGATCACCGCCTGCACGTGCACCTGCTGCCCTACCAGCAGGGTCTGAAAATGCAGATTTTAGTACGCCCGCTGCTCGACAACGGCGCCTATTACGCGCCCGGCAGCGGCGCCGAAAGCGTGTTTGCCGATGTGGCTGGCAGGGCCGTGCAGGCGCGGCGCGACTTGAACGGGGAACGCGAGGCGCAGCGCCAGCTCATCGGTCGCTGCCTGGTGCTGGAAGAGGCCGAAGAAGAGCATGGCGAGTGGCTGCTGGGCCAGCCTGCCCTGGGCCTGCAACTGCTGGTGGAATTGCAGGCGCTGGAGCCAAACGGCATCGTGCTGGCCTGGCCCGAAGGCGAAACCATGCGCGTGTCGAAACGCATCGACAGCGGCCAGATGCGATTGAATATCAAGAGCGAGAAAGACTGGTTTGCCGCCAGCGGCGAAGTGCAGATCGATGAAGACAAGGTGATGGATTTACGCGCCCTGCTGGACTTGATGCAGAACAATAAAAGCCGCTTCGTGGCCCTGGGCGACAACCAGTTCCTGGCCCTCAGCGATGAATTGCACCGCCGCCTGTCGGAACTGGCAGCGTATGGCGAAGCGCATGCCGACGGCGTGCACATCCACCCGCTGGCCGCCTTCGCGCTGGAAGAGCTGGCCAACGATGCGGGCGGCGTGAAGGCCGACAAATTGTGGCGCGAACACTTGCTGCGCCTGCGCGCCCTGGACGACTATGAGCCGCAGCTGCCCAGCACCTTGCAGGCGGACTTGCGCGACTATCAGCTGGCCGGTTTCGAATGGCTGGCGCGCCTGGCGCACTGGGGCGTGGGCGCCTGCCTGGCCGACGACATGGGACTTGGCAAGACTCTACAGGCGCTGGCCCTGATCCTGGCGCGCGCGCCCAACGGCCCCACCCTGGTGGTCGCACCCACGTCCGTGTGCATGAACTGGATCAGCGAAGCGCAGCGCTTTGCACCGACCTTGAAGGTCAAACTGTTCGGCAGCGGCGACCGGGCCGACATGCTCGACACCTTGCAGCCGTTCGACGTGGTGGTGGCCAGCTACGGCTTGCTGCAGCAGGAAGCGGCCCTGTTTGCCGGCGTGCGCTGGCATACCATCGTGCTCGACGAAGCGCAGGCGATCAAGAATGGCGCCACCAAGCGCTCGCAAGCCGTGATGGCCTTGCAAGGAGATTTCCGCATGGTGGCCAGCGGCACGCCGCTGGAAAACCACCTGGGCGAACTGTGGAATCTGTTCCGCTTCATCAACCCCGGTTTGCTGGGTACCCTCGATCAGTTCAACCTGCGCTTCGCCGGTCCCATCGAAAAGGATCAGGACAAGCGGGCGGCGGCCGGTGCGCGCCTGCGGCTGCGCCGCTTGATCGCGCCATTCATCTTGCGCCGCACGAAGACGCAAGTGCTGTCGGAATTGCCGTCGCGCACGGAAATCGTGCTGGAAGTGGAACTGTCGCCGCAGGAAACGGCGCTGTACGAATCCTTGCGCCGCGAAGCGCTGGAAAAGCTGGCCATGGTGGAAGGGCCGGCATCGAAAAAAGCCATCCAGATCCTGGCCGAGATCATGAAGTTGCGCCGCGCCTGCTGCAATCCGCAGCTGGTGGCACCCGAGCTGGGCCTGGCCAGCAGCAAGCTGGCGGCCTTCGCAGAGCTGCTGTCGGGTTTGCTGGAAAACCGCCACAAGGTACTCGTCTTCAGCCAGTTCGTCGACCATTTGACCTTGATCCGCCAGCACCTGGAACAGCATGGCGTGCGCTATCAGTATCTCGACGGCAGCACGCCCATGCAGGAACGCAAGCGCCGCGTCGATGCCTTCCAGGCGGGCGAAGGCGATGTCTTCCTGATCAGCCTGAAAGCGGGCGGCATGGGCATCAACCTGACGGCCGCCGATTACGTGATCCACATGGATCCGTGGTGGAACCCGGCCGTGGAAGACCAGGCCTCGGACCGCGCCCACCGCATGGGGCAATTGCGTCCCGTCACCATTTACCGCCTGGTGGCGAAGCACACGATCGAGGAAGGCATCGTCGAATTGCACCAGCACAAGCGCGACCTGGCCGACAGTTTATTGGAAGGCAGCGACGCAGCCGCGCGCATGTCGGCCAATGACATGCTGGGCATGCTGCAGGAGGGCTTGAAAAAGTAAACGGGGAAGCTGCGTTCCATGCGATGATCGTTTTTCCCTGTTTTTATGCCACGCCATGACCGACTTTATCGCCACCACCGCCGGCCAGCGCGCCACCTTTTTGTGCGGCAAATCCTGGACCGCCTACGTCAGCACTTTCGTCATTGCCGTGCTGCTGTTCTTTGCCGCCCTGCCGCTGGCCTTCAAGTACAACGCGCGCGCCGCCTTCGTGGTGCTGATCGGCTCGGCCCTGATCGTCGGCTATCGCCTGCTGACGATACGCAGCTATCAGCTGTATTACGACGAGGCAGGCGTATGGCTGGCGTCCGGCATCTTGCCGTGGAAAAAGAAACTCACGGGCGTCAAATGGCGCGACATGGATGAAGCCGTCTATGAAACCAACTTCTGGAGCTGGCTGTTCCAGTCCTACACGGTGCGCGTCAGCCAGCGCTACACGCAGGACATCGAAATCCACGCCACTGGCATGGCGCGCGGCAAGGATGCCGTGGCGACCCTGAATGCGCGCCACCAGGACATGCTGCACGGCGGCGCGATCGTCGTCTGGGCCACACGCTCCCGGCGCAAAAAACCGCGCAGCGGCGGCAATTAATGCTAATCTTTGGGCCGCCCAGGCAAGCAAGGCCAACCTTTCAATAATTGTTTGTTACTTATATTATCAGTTCATTATTTTCTGATACTAACAAACGACAAAATATTCAAGAGATAAACTATGCTGATAAAAAATAAAGTTGCGCTCGCCGCATTGATGATGGCTTTTAGCCTGACACCGGCCAGCGCCGCCAAGAAGCCGCAGAAAAGCGGCAAGGCCAGCACCAGCAGCAGCAAGAAAAAAACTGTCGGCAAGAAGGCGGCCGTCGCCACGACTGCAGCGGCCGCGACGGTAGCAGCCGTCGCCAGCGAGAACAGCAGCGACCGCTCCATGAATAACCTCAGTGGCCAATTCCTCACGGCCCTGTGGCGTTTGGACCCGGAAAGCGCGATTTCGGTCGGCAAGTATGATGGCGCCGCCAACCTGAGCATTCCCGATGCGGCCAGCCGCCAGAAGCAACTGGCCTTCATCGAAGAATGGCTGGGCAAGTTCGGCAAGCTGAATGCGAGCAAAATGTCGGACAAGCAACGCACCGACCTGGCCTTGCTGACGAATAAACTGCAATCGGACCGCTGGTACCTGACCACCTTCCGCGAATTCGAATGGAATCCCGCACAGTACAACGTGGCCGGTTCCATCGACTTCATCCTGAACACGGAATACGCATCCCAGCCGCAGCGCCTGCGCACCTTGCTCAAGCGTATCGCCACCGTGCCGCAATACTATGCGGCCGCGCGCGCCAGCATCGTCAACCCCACGCGCGAACACACGCAGCTGGCCATCGCCCAGAGCGCCGGCGTGCTCAGCGTGCTTGACGACCTGAACAAGACAGCACAGGGCTCCATCCTGACGCCGGCGGAAAAACAGCTGTACAACGCCCGCATCGCCGCAGCCCGCACGGCCGTGCAAGGCTATGCCGCCTGGCTGACGGACCAGGATGCCGCGCTGGCGCAGAACGGCAACGCGCGCTCCTTCCGCATCGGCAAAGACTTGTACGAACAGAAATTCGCCTACGATATCCAGGCCAGCGTGAGCGCCGAGCAGATGTACCAGAAAGCCCTGGCCGCGCGCGAAAAGCTGCTTGAGCACATGGATAGCCTGTCCGACGAACTGTGGGTGAAAACCATGGGTGCCACGGCCAAGCCGGCGGACCGCACGGCGAAGATCGGCATGGTGATCGACAAGCTGTCCAGCAACCACGTGGCGCCCGCCGACTTCGTGCCGGAAATTCGCCGCCAGATCCCGGAATTGCAGGAATGGGTGACCAGCCACAACCTGCTGACGATGGACCCGAAAAAGCCTCTGGTCGTGCGTGAAACCCCGGCCTACCAGCGCGGCGTGGCTGGCGCCAGCATCGAGGCGCCCGGCCCCTACCGTCCACAGGACCGCACGTATTACAACGTGACGCCGCTCGATGGCGAAACGGCAGAACAGGCGGAAAGCAGCTTGCGCGAGTACAACCACTGGATCTTGCAGATCCTCAATATCCACGAAGCCATTCCCGGCCATTACACGCAGCTCGTGTATGCCAACAAGTCGCCCTCGCTGGTCAAATCCATCTTTGGCAACGGCGCCATGATCGAAGGCTGGGCCGTGTATGGAGAGCGCATGATGCTCGAATCGGGCTATGGCAACAATGCGCCGGAAATGTGGCTGATGTACTCGAAGTGGAATTTGCGCAGTGTCACCAACACTATCCTCGACTACAGCGTGCACGTACAGGGCATGACGCAAGAGCAAGCGCTGGACCTGCTGACGCGCCAAGCCTTCCAGACCAAGCGTGAAGCAACAGAGAAATGGCGCCGCGTGCAGCTGAGCTCGGTTCAACTGACCAGCTATTTCAGCGGCTACAGCGAAATCATGGACTTGCGCGAACAGCGCAAGCAGGCGCTGGGCAACAAGTTCGTGCTGAAGGATTTCCACGAGCAATTCCTCAGCTATGGCAGCGCACCCGTGAAAGTCATCAAGGAATTGATGAATTAAGCGCTGCGCTTCCTCACCTTGCAAAGGGCGCTACGGCGCCCTTTTTGCATGGGTTTGCGCGGCCGTAAACCACCGGCGGCCCTGGCTATCAGGCTGATGGCAAGGCAGGCACCACCGCACTTCGCACTGGCAATTGCCGATTTTCCAGCAATGAGAAGCGCATGTAGTAAGTGCTCACCAAGCGCCTGTGCAATGAAAAAGCCGCTGCTCCCAGGGGAGGTCAGCGGCTTTTGCCTGCGTATCGTGCTTGCAGTATATTGCTTGCCGGCTAGGACGCCTCTTCCGGCGCCTGGGTGGCCTTGACGAAGATGGGCGCCACCAGCAGGCCCAGCTCGAACAGCAAACACATGGGGATGGCCAGCGAGAACTGGCTGACCACGTCCGGCGGCGTGACGATGGCGGCAATCACGAAGGCGCCCACGATGACGTAAGGGCGTACTTCCTTGAGCTTCGCGATAGTAACCAAGCCCATGCGCACCAGGATCACCACCACCACGGGCACTTCGAAGGTGGCGCCAAAGGCCAAACACATCGACATGACGAAATCGAGATAGTTTTCGATATCGGGCGTGACGGCGATCGAGGATGGCGAGAAGTCGCTGATGAAGTGAAACACGCGGCCAAATACAAAGAAGTAGCAGAAGGCTACGCCAGCGATGAACAGCAGGGACGAGGAAATGACCAGCGGCGCGATCAAACGCTTTTCATGCGTGTACAGGCCGGGCGCGATGAAAGCCCACATCTGGTACAGCACCCAGGGCAAGGCAACGATGAAGGCGATCACCAGGGTCACTTTCATCGGCACCAGGAACGGTGAGATCACGCCGGTGGCGATCATTTTCGAGCCGGCAGGCAGCGAGGCGATCATCGGTGCGGCAATAAAATCGTAGATCTGCGAGGGGCCGGGCCAATAGAACAGCACGGCGCAGACGACGGCGATGCCGATCGAGGCCTTGACCAGGCGGTTGCGCAGCTCGACCAGATGCGAGATAAAGGTTTCTTCCACCGGGGATTTGCTACTCATGAGTAAAAGGAGGAGGAACTGGCACGCGGACGGAAGCGCGCCACGCGGGCGGCCGCCGACTGCACGTGCAGCTTGCCGCCATGGCGCTGCTTGTACCAGCCAGGGATGGCGGAATTGCGCACCAGCTTCTTGCGGCGGAATTCGCGCGCCTTGCGGGCCAGGTCATCGTTGGTGGCGCGCAGCATGGCTTCATGGGCATCGTGATGCCCCTCATACGAGCTGGAATCGCCGCGCCAGGCGTTTTCCACCTCGGCCAGGTTGCCGGAGATCGAGTTTTCCACGCCATGCATGGATTTCTCCACGCTTTGCTTGACGGAATGGGCTGCATCCTGCACTTCCTTCTGCAGGTTTTTCAGCTCTTCCATTTCAATTTCGCGCGAGACTTCGGATTTCACCTGGTTCAGGTAGCGTTGCGCGCGGCCATACAGGGTACCGGCCATGCGTGCTACTCTCGGCAACTTTTCAGGGCCGATGACTATCAACGCAACCACGCCGATGATGGCGATTTTAGAGAGACCGAGATCGATCATAAGCGGACAAGGGCTGTTACCGGACGAGGCAAGCGCCCCGCCACGCTATCAGAACTTGCTTTTCTCTTTCGTCTCGACGTCGATGGTGCTTTTGTCGGCCACTTGCGATGGCGCAGCAGGAGGGGTGTTGGCTGCCGGAGCATCATCTTCACCCTTGACGCCATCCTTGAAGCCTTTGACGGCCTTGCCGATATCACCGCCGATATTGCCCAGTTTCTTGGTGCCGAAGACCAGCATCACAATGACCAGAACGATCAGCCAGTGCCAAATACTCAATGAACCCATCACATTCTCCTTGCGGGACGGTGCCCGAATAGCGTCAACCAATGCCGGTAGTATACACGTGAACCCGGCGCACGGCGAAATCAGTGCTGGCCGCGCCAGGGGCGGGGACCGCCGTACACATGCATGTGCAAGTGATACACCTCTTGCCCGCCGTTCGGGCCGCTGTTGATCATGGTCTTGAAGCCACCGCCGGGCGTGCCATCGGCGTCATACGTGACGGCGCAGCCGAACTCGGCAGCGAGCCTGGGCGCCAGGCGCAGCAGCTTGCCCAGCATTTCCGTATGGCTATCGTCGCAGTCGGACAGGCTGGCCACGTGGCGTTTGGGGATCAGCAGCAAATGCACGGGGGCGGCCGGGTTGATGTCCTTGAAGGCCAGCAAGTCCTCGTCTTCATACACGATGGAAGAAGGAATTTGCTTTGCAGCAATCTTGCAAAAAATACAGTTATCCACGCACGCTCCAGTAGGTCAGTGTTTGTCTGTTTCGCCGGCGTCGCGCAGCTCATCCTTGCGCGCCGCCTTTTCTTCCAGGCCGGACAGGCCTTCGCGGCGCGCCAGCTCGTCGAGCACCTGCTGCGGCGTCAGGTCGAACTGCGCCAGCATCACCAGCGAGTGAAACCACAGGTCGGCGCATTCGTACAGGACCTTCGACGGGTCATTGTCGCGGCGCGCATCCTTGGCGGCCATCACCGTTTCCGTCGCTTCCTCGCCGATTTTTTTCAGAATGGCATCATCACCCTTGGCAAACAGGCGCGCGACATAGGAAGTGGCGGGGTCGCCGCCGTTGGCCAGCTTGCGCGATTCGATCACGGCTGCCAGGCGCTTTAAAGTTTCACTCATTTGTTCTTGGTTTCCGCGTAAATCGTGTCAGGGTCTTTCAGCACGGGGTCGGTGATTTGCCATTCGCCCGTTTTTTCATCGCCTTCGAATTTCTGGAAGAAACACGAATGGCGACCCGTATGGCAGGCGATGCCGCCGGCTTGCTCGATTTTCAGCAAGACCACGTCTTCATCGCAATCGAGGCGGATTTCCAGCACCTTTTGCGTGTGGCCCGATTCTTCGCCCTTGTGCCAGAGTTTCTTGCGCGAACGGCTCCAGTACACGGCTTCGCCCAGCTCCACCGTGCGCGCCAGCGCGTCGCGGTTCATCCAGGCAAACATCAGCACGTCATTGCTGCCCGCTTCCTGCGCGATCACGGGCACCAGGCCGTGCTCGTCCCATCTGACCTTTTTCAGCCACTTGGCATTGCTTGCTACGATGGTTCCGTTTTGCATGTTCTTTATCCTGGGTACTATTTTGTTTACGCCAGGCGCATGGGGATGCCCTGCTGCGCCATGAAACGCTTGGCTTCCTGTACCGTGTGCTGGCCATAGTGAAAGATGCTGGCGGCCAGCACGGCGTCCGCGCGGCCCACCTTGATGCCGTCGACCAGGTCTTGCAAGCCGCCCACGCCGCCCGAGGCGATGACGGGAATGCTGACGGCGTCCGACACGCCGCGCGTCAGGCCAAGGTCGAAGCCCACCTTGGTACCATCGCGGTCCATGCTGGTGAGCAAGATTTCACCGGCGCCCAGGCTTTCCATTTTACGCGCCCATTCGAACGCGTCCAGGCCCGTCGCGGTGCGTCCGCCATGGGTAAACACTTCCCATTTTCCGGGCGACACTTGCTTGGCGTCGATGGCCACGACGATGCATTGCGAACCGTGCTTTTGCGATGCTTCAAACACCAGTTGGGGATTCGTCACGGCCGAGGTGTTGATGCTGACCTTGTCGGCGCCCGCGTTGAGCAGCCGGCGCACATCTTCCACCACGCGCACGCCGCCGCCCACGGTCAGCGGAATGAACACTTGCGACGCCACCGCTTCGATGATGTCGAAGATCAGCCCGCGGTTGTCGCTGGACGCGGTAATGTCGAGGAAAGTGATTTCATCGGCGCCCTGCTCGTCATAACGGCGGGCAATTTCCACCGGGTCGCCGGCGTCGCGCAATTCCGTGAAATTGACGCCTTTGACAACGCGGCCATTGGTCACGTCGAGGCAGGGGATGATACGTTTTGCAAGCATGATGGTATCCAGATTGTCGCCAGGCCGGGCGTGCACATGCACGCTCCCGGCCAGGCTGGCTTAAACGGCGGCGTCGGTCAGTTCGTCGGCGCGTTCTTGCGCCTGCGCCAGGTCGATCGTGCCTTCATAGATGGAACGGCCGCAGATCACGCCTTCGATGCCTTCGGCCTGGACAGCGCACAGCGCTTCCACGTCGCCGATATTGTGCAGGCCACCCGAGGCGATGACGGGAATCTTGACGGCTTGCGCCAGCTTGACGGTGGCTTCGATATTGATGCCGCCCATCATGCCGTCGCGGCCGATGTCCGTGTAGATGATGGATTCGACGCCGTAAGCTTCGAATTTTTTCGCCAGGTCGATCACTTCGTGGCCCGACATCTTGCTCCAGCCATCCGTTGCCACTTTGCCATCCTTGGCATCGAGGCCGACGATGATGTGGCCCGGGAAGGCGCCGCAGGCGTCGTGCAGGAAGCCGGGGCTTTTCACGGCCGCCGTACCGATGATGATGTAGGTGATGCCGGCGTCGAGATAGCGCTCGATGGTGTCGAGATCACGGATCCCGCCGCCCAGCTGCACGGGGATTTCCTCAATGTCGTTTTCCACGGCGAAATCCTGCACCGCCTTCAGGATGGCCTTCACGGCGCCTTCGTTCTTCGGCTTGCCGGCAAAGGCGCCGTTCAGGTCGACCAGATGCAGCCGGCGCGCGCCTTGCATCAGCCAATGGCGGGCCATGTCGGCCGGGTCTTCGGAAAATACGGTGGCAAGTTCCATATCGCCTTGTTTCAGGCGTACGCAGTGACCGTCTTTCAGGTCGATGGCGGGAATAAGCAGCATGGTCAGTGTGGTGTCAGAGTGAGTGAGAAGCGAAGCCGGAAAGGCCACGAAGGTACATCAAAAGGTAGGTCAATACGATACGTCAGGGTTTCCAGTGAACAAAGTTCTTGTACAGCTGCAAGCCAGCGGCAGCACTTTTTTCAGGGTGAAACTGCGTCGCGAAAATATTATCACGGGCGACGGCACAAGCGAACGGCGCGCCATAAACAGTCTCGCCCACCGTGTGCGCCGCCTCTTGAGGTTGAGCAAAATAGCTGTGCACAAAGTAAAAATACGCGTTGTCGGCGATGCCATCCCACATCGCATGGGGCGCCGTTTGCCGCACTTGGTTCCAGCCCATTTGCGGCACCTTGAAGCGCGAGCCATCCTCCTGCACCTGGCCGTCGAGCTGGAAGCGCACGACTTTTCCTGGCAGCAAGCCCAGACCGGCCGCATCACCCTCTTCGCTGCCCTCGAACAGCATTTGCTCGCCGATGCACACGCCCAGCACGGGCTTGCTGTCCGCGGCGCGCAGCAGCGCTTCGAGCACGCCCGATTCGCGCAGGCTGCGCATGCAGTCGGGCATGGCGCCCTGGCCCGGCAAGACGATGCGGTCGGCGCTGTCGATGTCGGCCGGCACGCCCGAAATGCGCACATCAGCGTCCGGCGCCACGGCACGCAGGGCCTGCGCCACCGAGCGCAGGTTGCCCATGCCGTAATCCACCACCACAATTTTATTCATGTGTTTAATCTCAGAATTGACAGTGTATCCCGGCCAGCGCTTACAGGCTGCCCTTGGTCGATGGAATGATGCCGGCCGCGCGCTCATCGAGCTCGGCAGCCATGCGCAGCGCGCGGCCAAAGGCCTTGAATACGGTTTCGCACTGATGGTGGGCATTCGTGCCGCGCAAATTGTCGATATGCAATGTTACGCCCGCATGGTTGACGAAGCCGCGGAAAAATTCCAGGGTCAGGTCAACGTCAAAGCCGGCGATCATGGCGCGCGTAAACGGGATGTGGTATTCGATGCCCGGGCGGCCCGAGAAATCGAGCACCACGCGCGACAGCGCCTCGTCCAGCGGCACATACGCATGGCCATAGCGGCGGATGCCCTTCTTGTCGCCGATGGCCTTGGCCACGGCCATGCCCAGGGTGATGCCTACGTCTTCCACCGTATGGTGGTTGTCGATATGCACGTCGCCCGTCGCTTCGATATCGAGGTCGATCAAGCCGTGGCGGGCGATCTGATCCAGCATATGATCGAGGAAGGGCACGCCGGTGTTCAGCTTTTGCTGGCCGGTGCCGTCCAGGTTGAGGGCGACGCGAACTTGCGTCTCATTGGTGTTGCGCGTGATTTCTGCGGTGCGGTTCATGGGAGGCTCTGGCGATAGGCTAAACGAGGGATGCCTTGAAGGCATCGTAAAAAAGGGAATTCTCTTCCGGGGTGCTGACGCTGATGCGCAGGCAATTGACCAGCGCAGCATGCATTTTACTCATATTTTTAATTAAAACCCTGCGGGCAAGCAGTTTTGCACAAACATCGTCGGAATCAGCCACACGAATCAGAAGAAAATTTGCCTTCGAGGGAAATACCGTCACGCCGGGCAGTTCCGCCAGGCGCAGCGCCAGTGCATCGCGCTCGCTGTTGAGCAAGTCAGCCTGGGCATTGAGCACGTCGAGGTGCTCGAGCGCGAATTCGGCTGCCGCCTGCGTCAGCACATTCACATTGTACGGCGGGCGCACTTTTTCAAACTGCGCCAGCAGGGCCGGCGCGGCCGACATATAGCCGAGGCGGATACCGGCCAGGCCCAGCTTCGACACGGTGCGCATCACCACCAGGTTCTCGAACTCGGGCAGGCGCCCCATGAAACTGTGCTGCGCGAACGGCTCGTAGGCTTCGTCGACGACGGCGATGCCCGTGTCGCCCAGGGCGGCCAGGATGCGTTCGATGTCGGCGCTGGCAAACAGATTGCCCGTCGGATTGTTCGGATAGGCGAGGAAGACCAGCGCCGGGCGGTGCTCTTCGATGGCCGCCAGCATGGCGTCCATGTCCAGGCTGAAGTCGGCCTGCAGGGGCACGCCGACGAAATCCATGCCGGCAAACTGCGCCGAGCGCGCGTACATGACGAAGGCCGGCACGGGCGCCAGCAGCACGGCGCGCTGGCCCGGCTCCTGGCGGGCGCAGGCCATGGCCAGGATGGAAATCAGTTCATCGGAACCGTTGCCCAGCATGACGTCGTAGCCGGCGGGCACGCCCAGCTTGGCGCAGATGGCCGCCTGCAGGCTGGCGTAGGACGGCGGATAGCGGTTCAGCGCCACACCGGCCAGGCGCGCGCCCAACTCCTCGCGCAGATGCTGCGGCAGCGGATACGGGTTTTCCATCGCATCGAGTTTGATGTAACCGCTGGCATCGGCTACCTGGTAGCTTTTGACGGTCCGCACATCGGACCGCACGGTGTTGCTGATTAACTGATCGAGGAAAGACATGCTGCAAACACTCCTGATGAAATTAAATGGAGACTAAATGACGACGTCTTCCGCCACGGCGGCGCTGCGCGCCTTGCGGGCCGGCGTTTTTTTCACTGCGGACGATTTTTTCGCCGTTGCCGGCTTCTTGGCCGCCACCGGCGTCTTCACGGCCGCCTTGGCGGCCTTGGGTACGGTGGCCCGGCGTTTGGCCGGCGCCTTTTTCTCTGGCTGCGGCATGGCCTCTGCGGTCAGTTCCTGCGCCAGTGCCGCCAGGCGCTGTTCAATGATGGCGCAATAATCGGGGTTCAGTTCGAAACCCACAAAATCGCGCCCGCAGCGCTTGGCCGCCAGGGCCGTGGTGCCGCTGCCCATGAACAGGTCGAGCACCACGCCGCCGGGCGGGCACGAGGCCTTGAGCATGCGCTCGATGATCTCGAGCGGCTTTTGCGTCGGGTGGTCGGCCCGTTCCGGATGTTCCTTGTGCAGGCGCGACACGCTCCACAAGTCTTTCGGGTTGTAGCCTACTTCCAGCCATTTCGCGCCGATGAAGATCGAGCGCGAACGGGCTTTCTTGGTGGCCGCGTCGTAGGCGATGCGCACCGCGTCAAGGTCGAAGTAGTAATCCTTGCGCTTGACGAAGAAGCCGATGGTGTCGTGCACCGATGAAAAGCTGCGCACACTGCCGCCCATGGATGGCACGCGGCGGTCCCAGATGATTTCATTCATCATCGCCATGCGCTGTTTCAGCATGACGAAAATCTCCGGCGAATAGCGCCAGGTCAAAAAGATATACAGGCTGCCGTTGGCTTTCAGCTTGGGCAGCGCCGCATCGATCCACGCCTCCGTCCAGCGCAGGTAGTCGGCCACCGACTGCTGGTCCGAGGCGTTGCCATAATCCTTGCCCAGGTTGTACGGCGGATCGGTCAGGATCAGGTCCACGGAGCCATCGGGAATACGCGCCAGCCCCGCCAGCGCGTCTTCGCAATAGACCCGGTTGACCCAGTCTGGCCGCTCCGCCAACTTCGTCATGGCTGCGGCTTCAAACGCAGTTCGGCGCTGCGCGCGTGCGCTTGCAATCCTTCGCCATACGCCAGGGTGGCGGCGACACGGCCCAGGGTTTGCGCACCCGCTTCGCTGACGTGAATGATGGACGAGCGCTTCTGGAAGTCGTACACGCCCAGCGGCGACGAAAAGCGCGCCGTGCGCGAGGTCGGCAGCACGTGGTTGGGACCGCAGCAATAGTCGCCCAGCGATTCGGACGAAAAGCGGCCCAGGAACATGGCGCCCGCGTGACGGATCTGCTCGGCCCACTGCTGTGGATTTTCCGTCGAAATTTCCAGGTGTTCCGCCGCGATGGAATTGGCGATTTCACACGCTTCTTCCATGCTGCGTACCTTGATCAGCGCGCCCCGGTCCTGCAGAGAAGTGCTGATGGTGGCCTGGCGCGGCATCGTCGGCAGAAGCTTGGCGATGCTCGCTTCGACCTTGGCGATATAGTCGGCATCGGGGCACAGCAGGATCGCCTGCGCCAGCTCGTCGTGCTCGGCCTGCGAAAACAAGTCCATGGCGACCCAGTCCGGATCCGTCGTGCCGTCGCAAAGGACCAGGATTTCGGACGGTCCGGCGATCATGTCGATGCCGACGATGCCGAACACGCGGCGCTTGGCGGCAGCCACATAGGCGTTGCCGGGGCCGACGATTTTATCGACGGCGGCAATCGTCTGCGTGCCGTAAGCCAGCGCGCCGACCGCTTGCGCACCGCCGATGGTGATCACGCGCGTCACGCCGGCGATTGCGGCGGCGGCCAGCACCATCTGGTTTTTCACGCCATCGGGCGTCGGCACGACCATGATGATTTCGCCCACGCCCGCCACGTGCGCGGGAATGGCGTTCATCAGCACGGATGACGGATACGCTGCCTTGCCGCCCGGGACGTAGATGCCGACCCGGTCCAGCGGCGTGATCTTCTGGCCCAGCACCGTGCCATCGGGCTCGGTGTAAGTAAAACCGCGCAATTCCTCGCGCTGGCGTTCGTGGAAGGCGCGGATGCGCTGCGCGGCGATCTGCAGCGCTTCTCGCTGCGCCGACGGCAAGCCGTTCAGCGCCGCCTGCAATTCGGCCTGCGAAATATCAAAAGCCGCCATTTCCGCCGCGCCGCCATGCGGGATGCGGTCAAAACGGTTGGTGTACTCCAGTACGGCGGCGTCGCCGCGCGTTTTCACGTCGGCCAGGATTTTCGCGACCGACGTTTCAATCGCTGCATCGGTGCCTGCCTCGAACGCCAGCAGCGTATCGAGCGATTGTTGGAAACCATCCTGGCTTGAATCGAGCTTGCGTATCTGTATCGGCATAATCGGCTTTCTGCTACTGAAGGTGTCTAGGCTTGCGAGGCGCGTTCAAACGCCTCGATAATCGGCTGCAAGCGCTCGCGCTTGAGCTTGAGCGCAGCCTGGTTGACCACCAGGCGCGACGAAATTTCCATGATGTGTTCGACCTCGACGAGGTTGTTCGCGCGCAAGGTACTGCCCGTGCTGACCAGGTCGACGATGGCGTCGGACAGGCCCACCAAAGGCGCCAGTTCCATCGAACCATACAGCTTGATCAGGTCGACGTGCACGCCCTTGGCGGCGAAATGCTCGCGCGCCGTGTGCACGAACTTGGTGGCCACGCGCAAGCGCGCGCCCTGCTGCACGGCCTTTTCGTAATCAAAACCGGCCTGCACCGCCACCGACATGCGGCAGGAGGCGATATTCAGGTCGATCGGCTGGTACAGGCCTTCGCCGCCGTGTTCGAGCAGGACATCCTTTCCCGCCACGCCGAAATCGGCCGCGCCGTACTGCACGTAGGTCGGCACGTCGCTGGCGCGCACGATGATGACGCGCACGTTCGGATCGTTGGTGGCCAAAATCAGCTTGCGCGAGGTCTCCGGGTTTTCCAGCACCTTGATGCCGGCCGCTTCCAGCAGCGGCATGGTGTCCTCAAAAATGCGGCCTTTTGAGAGCGCCAGGATCAGCTGGGAGCTGTCACCGTTGTTCGATCCGTTCATGCTCGTTCCTTTTTTGTTTTTACTTGATGCGCACGATGTTCGCGCCGACTGCCGACAATTTCACTTCCATGCGGTCGTAGCCGCGGTCGAGGTGATAGATGCGGTCGATCAGGGTTTCTCCGTCCGCCGCCAGGGCCGCGATCACCAGCGACGCCGAGGCGCGCAGGTCGGTCGCCATCACGGGCGCGCCGCGCAGCTGCTTGACGCCGGCGATGATGGCCGTATTGCCCTCGATTGTGATGTCGGCGCCCAGGCGGTTCATTTCCTGCACGTGCATGTAGCGGTTTTCGAAAATCGTCTCGGTGACGCGGCTGGCGCCGTTGGCAATCGTGTTCACAGCCATGAACTGCGCCTGCATGTCGGTCGGGAAGCCGGGATATTCCGTGGTGCGGAAGCTGACGGGGTTCGGACGGGCCGACATCTCGGCGCGGATCCAGTCGGCGCCGAAGGTCATCGTCAGGCCCATGGCGCGCAGCTTGTCGAGCGCCGCGTCGAGGATGTCCGTGCGCACGTTGCGCAGCGTGATATCGCCGCCGGTGGCCGCCACGGCGCACAGGAAAGTGCCCGTCTCGATACGGTCGGCGATGACCGCGTGCGAAGCACCGTGCAAGGCGTCGACGCCCTGAATCACCAGGCGGCTGGTGCCGATGCCGTCGATCTTCGCGCCCATGGCGACCAGCAGGTGCGCCAGGTCGGTTACTTCCGGTTCGCAGGCGGCGTTTTCCAGGATGGTCTCGCCTTCGGCCAGGGTCGCTGCCATCAGCAGGTTCTCGGTGCCAGTGACGGTGATCATGTCGGTGACGATGCGCGCGCCTTTCAGCTTGGCGCACTTGGCGTAGATGTAGCCTGCTTCGATGCGGATCTCGGCGCCCAGTGCTTCCAGGCCCTTGATGTGCTGGTCGACGGGGCGCGAGCCGATGGCGCAGCCGCCCGGCAACGAGACCTTGGCTTCGCCGAAGCGCGCCAGCATGGGGCCCAGCACCAGAATCGAGGCGCGCATGGTTTTGACCAGTTCATACGGCGCTTCCAGGGTGTCGATGGCGCTACCGTTGAGGACCACGCGGTCGCCGTCCTGCTGCACCTTCAGGCCCGTCTGGCCCAGCAGTTTCAACATGGTGGCCACGTCGTGCAGGTGCGGCACGTTCGTCAGGTCCAGGTCGCCTGCGGTCAGCAGGCCGGCGCACAGGATGGGCAAGGCGGCGTTTTTTGCGCCGGAGATGGCGATGTCGCCGTTCAGGCGGTTGCCGCCGTTGATGAGGAGTTTGTCCATGTGCTTATCCTTGGAATTCTTCAGGTGTCAGGGTTTTCATCGACAGCGCGTGGATTTCCTCGCGCATGCGGTCGCCCAGGGCGGCGTAGACGATCTGGTGGCGCTGGATCAAACGTTTGCCGGCAAACGCAGGCGAAACGATCACGGCCTGGAAGTGCTGGCCGTCGCCTTCCACTTCGAGGTGCGTGCATTCGAGGCCGGCCGACAGATAGCCGTGGATCAGTTCTGGAGTGGTGGTCACGATAAGTCCTTGATATTGAATAATGTGGTGATGTGGTGTGCCGCAATCAATGGCGCAATTAGTGTCGTAACTAGTGACGCAAGCGATAGCCGCTTTTCAGCAGTCGGATCGATGCCAGCGCCAGGATCACGAGGAAGCCGGCGACGATGGAAAGACTGAGCCAGGGGCTGACGTCGGACACGCCGAAGAAACCGTAGCGGAAGCCGTCGATCATGTAAAAGAAAGGATTCAGGTGCGATACCGACTGCCAGAACGGGGGCAGAGAGTGGATCGAGTAAAACACGCCTGACAAAAAGGTAGCCGGCATGATCAGGAAGTTCTGGAAAGCGGCCAGCTGGTCGAATTTCTCGGCCCAGATGCCGGCGATCAGGCCCATGGTGCCCAGCATGGCGGCGCCCAGGAAGGCAAAGATGACGATCCACAGGGGCGCGACAAACGACAGGTCGGCGAACCAGCAGGTGATGGCAAACACGCCAAAGCCCACGGCCAGGCCGCGCGCGACGGAAGCGAGTACATACGCCGAGAAGATTTCCCAATGCGACAGGGGAGTCAGCAGCACGAACACCAGGTTGCCCGTGATCTTGGACTGGATTAGCGAGGACGAGGAATTGGCAAACGCGTTTTGCAGCACGCTCATCATCACCAGGCCGGGAATCAAAAAGGCCGTGTAGCTGACGCCGGGGCTGGGCTCCACGCGGCCGTCGAGTACATGGCCGAACACCAGCAGGTACAGCATCGACGTGAGCACGGGTGCGGCCACGGTTTGCGTCGCCACTTTCCAGAAGCGCAGGGTCTCTTTGTAGACGAGGGTGCGAAATCCTGTCGAAATCATACGGTACCTTTATCCATGATCTGCAAGAAGATGTCTTCCAGGTCGGCTTGTTGCAATTGCATTTCATCGATCTCGACGCCCGCTTCACGCAGGCGGGCGAGGATTTTCTCGACTTCGCTGTATTCGTTGACGCGCAAGCTGAACTTGTTCGGCGCCTGCTGTTCTTCCGGGTGCAGCACCAGATGCTGCAAGTCGGCCGGCAAGCTGCCGTATTTGAGATGCACCTGCAGCTGCGAGCCGGCGATGCGACGGATCAGGGCCGACATGGTGTCGAGCGCCACCACCTTGCCCGTCTTGAGCATGGCGACGCGCTGGCACATGGCTTGCGCCTCTTCCAGGTAGTGGGTGGTCAGCACGACGGTGTGGCCGCCTTCGCGGTTCAGGCGCGAGATGAACTTCCACAGGGTCTGGCGCAGTTCCACGTCGACGCCGGCGGTCGGCTCATCGAGCACGATGACGGGCGGCTTGTGCACCAGCGCCTGGGCGACGAGCACGCGGCGCTTCATGCCGCCGGACAGGGCGCGCATATTCGTGTCGGCCTTGCCGGTCAGGTCGAGGTTTTCCATGACCTCGTCTATCCATTTGTCGTTGTTCGGCAAGCCGAAATAGCCGGACTGCAGGCGCAAGGTTTCGCGCACGGTGAAAAACGGGTCGAACACCAGCTCCTGCGGCACCACGCCAAGGTTGCGGCGCGCGTTGCGGAAGTCCGTGACCACGTCGTGGCCGCGGATCTTGACGGTGCCCGCGTCGGGACGTATCAGGCCGGCGATGATGGAAATGAGGGTGGTCTTGCCGGCGCCATTGGGGCCGAGCAGGCCAAAGAATTCGCCTTCCTCGATGGCCAGCGACACGCCGCCCAGCGCCTTGAGCGATTTATAGCTCTTTTCTACATTCGTGATTTGAATTGCGGTCATGTGCTTGTTTCAAAGGTAATGCGTCTGGTGTGATGCGCCAGTTGCCGGAAACATCCAGGCCGGCAGGCCGGTGCAGGGCGCCCCCTTCAGACGAGGACGGCGCAACAGTCAATTATAGTTGGAAAATTCGTGGAACACTTGGAGATCAATCCGGCGGCGCTGCTGGCCTGCCGGCTTGAAAACTACTGCTGATGCGGGGAGTGGGACAGGATCAATGATGATGCAGGTCGGACGGGCTGCGTTCGGCGTGGCCGTCGGCGCTGCCGCAGTCGTCGGCCGTCAACGTGCTCGAGACGAGCGAGCAGACGCCATACAGCTTGGTGAGGTTTTTCAGGTTGTTCGGCAGGTTTTTCAGTTCCAGCACGCCGCCGGCATCCTGCGCGGCGCGCTGCCACGTCAGCATGACGGAAACGGCGGCCGAATCGACAGCCTTGATGTTGCGCAAATCGAACTTGGTCTGACCCGATCGGATGGCGTCCAGACCCTGCTCCAATGCCGAGGTGGCATTGTCCACGGTCAGGGAAGTCAGGGATTGCAGGGTGTCGAGAGAGTCGGGCATGGCGTCGGGCTGCGCTGGTCTGGAGCTGGTTCAGGAGCTATATGATAGCCGATTATTTGGCTTTGACAGCGGGACGGCTGGCCAGGGCCTTGTTTTTTGCCTGCAAGGTCTTGATCAGGCCATCGATGCCGCCCTTGCTGATCTCGCTGGCAAAGCTGCTTTTATACGTTTCCACCAGCCACGCGCCCAGCACGTTGATGTCATAGATCTTCCAGCCGGATGGGGTTTTCGCCACGCGGTAGTTCAGAGGCACGGGTTCGCCGCGCGCCACGTTGACTTGCGAGCGCACTTCCACTTCCGTATCGGCCGGGTCGGCGCGCATCGGCTTGAATTCCACGGTTTCGTTCTTGATCTGCGACAGGGCGCCCGAATACGTGTAGATCAGCAAGGTGCGGAATTCTGCGGACAGCTGCTTTTGCTGCTCCGGCGTGGCGTCGCGCCAGAAGCGGCCGGCGGCCAGGGCCGTCATGCGCTGGAAATCCACATACGGCAAGATCTTGCTTTCCACCAATTCGGTGACGCGCTTGATATCGCCAGCCTGGATGGCCTTGTCGGCCTTGGCCGTGTCGATCACGTCCTGGCTGATGCGTTTGACCAATACGTCCGGTGCCTCGACAGCGGGGGCGGCCTGGGCGGCGGTGGCAAAGGCGATGGTCGCCATCGCCAGCAATTGTTTCATCAATTTCATGGTTCTACCTTTCATGGTGTTGCTATGCACCGGCTGGCGTTGATCGCAGCCGAGGTGTTTCTGTACCGGAGTTTACTCCTGGGGCCTGGCGTCGGCGGCAACGGTATTGCTACCAGATGTTACGAGGTCCACAGGCGCAACGTCGGCCGCAGCCGTGGCTGATGGGGCTTCCGCAGGGGCGGCCTGTGGTTTCGCATCGTACTGCGGCTCGTAATCACTGCTGTCGTTTTTTGGCACTTTGCGGTCGCGGCGGTCCGTATCGCCATCGAAAACCTTGCTTTCCCGCGCCTGCAGGAAGCCGTCGCGAATAAATTCATAGCGGTCCAGCGCGGCCGCTTCCATCAGGTTGGTCGCGTCGAGCAGCGCAGCGCGCTTGTCGACCACGCGCGTCACTGTGCCGATATTGCGCACCGAGGCAGGGTCCTTGTAGCGCCATGGGTCGCCCGTGATATCGAGCGGCAGGGCCGCCGTATCGCGCACGGTCGATGGGCCCAGCAGCGGCAGCATCACGTACGGACCAGGCTGGACGCCATACCAGCCCAGGGTCTGGCCAAAGTCTTCGTTATGCTTCGGAATACCCGCCTGCGAGGCGATGTCGATCAGGCCGAAAATTCCGAAAGTCGAGTTCATGCTGACGCGCACGACGTCTTGCAAACCCGCTTCACCCTTGCCTTGCAGCAAGTTGTTTACGGCGCTCCACACATCGGACAAGTTGCCGAAGAAGTTGCCTACGCCCGTTTGCACGAACGACGGCGTAACCTTCTTGTAGGCCGTGGCGACCGGTTTCAGGGCCACCTGGTCGACGGTGTCGTTGAACTTGAACATGGCGCGGTTATACCCTTCGAGCGGGTCGCGCGGATTGGTGCCGGTGGCGCAAGCGCTTACGCTGGCGGCGATGGCCAGGGCCAGGCCGATACGCGCCAGGCTGCCTTGAGATTTCTTGGTCGACTCGCTCATTTGCTGTCCTTTCCTTCCGCTGCCTTGCTGTAGATGAACTGATTGATCAGGTCTTCCAGCACTGTGGCCGATTGAGTACGGGCAATCTTGTCGCCCTCTGCCAGGTTCGCCAGATCTCCGCCTGCTTCCAGGCCGATATATTGCTCACCCAGCAAACCGGCCGTCAAAATCTTGGCCGAGCTGTCTTTCGGAAATTTGTAGCCATCTTCGATGTCGAGTTTCACCAGCGCCTGATACGTCTTGTCGTCAAAACGGATCTCCGCCACGCGCCCCACCACCACGCCAGCGCCCTTGACGGGCGCCTGCGGCTTGAGGCCGCCAATATTGTCGAACTTGGCACTAATGGTATACGTCTTGCTGAAAGACAGCGAGCTCATATTGCCGGCCTTGAGCGCTAGAAACATCAATGCCGCCACACCCAGCAAGACGAACAAGCCGACCCAGACATCCATAGATTTACGTTGCATAAACAATCCTAAATTATTTTTACTTGCCGCCGCCTGCGCAACATCCTGCCCAGGCCCGCGGTTGTTCGCTGATCGGCAATTACTTGCTAAACATCAACGCCGTCATCATGAAATCGAGCCACCACACCATTAACGACGAAATCACCACCGTGCGCGTGGTCGCGCCGGAGACATCTTCCGGCGTCGGCTGTGCCTGATACCCCTGGAACAGCGCGATGAACGTCACCGCGATGCCGAAGACCATGCTTTTAACATAGGTACCATTGGCGATATCTTTCCAAACATTCACGCCGCCCTGCATCTGCGACCAGAACGAGCCTTCATCGACGCCAATCAGCACCACGCCCACCAGATAGCTGCCGATGACGCCGACGGCCGTGAAGATGCCACCCAGGATAGGCATGGCGATCACGCCGGCCCAGAAACGGGGCGCCAGCACGCGCTGGATCGGATTGACGGCCATCATTTCCATGGCCGACAATTGCTCACCCGCCTTCATCAGGCCGATTTCCGCCGTCAGCGAAGTGCCGGCGCGGCCCGCGAACAGCAGCGCCGTGACGACCGGACCCAGCTCACGCATCAAGGACAGCGCCACCAACTGCCCCAGCGACTGCGTCGCGCCAAAGGTGCTCAGTGTGTAATAGCCTTGCAAACCCAGCACCATGCCGACGAACAGGCCGGACACGGCGATGATCAACACCGACCGGCTGCCAATGTAAAACAATTGCTCGATCAGCAAGTGTGGGCGGCGCCACAGTCCACCCGAGGAGGCGATGATAAGAAAGAACGAACGCACGGCAAAGCCGAGGTCTTGTACCGAGTTGCGCAACCATGCTCCGATCGCCGCCAGGAAACGCGCGATCATCGGCGCGCTCCCGCGTGCAAACCCAGGTCGTCGGCCAGCGACTTGCCCGGATAGTGGAACGGCACAGGGCCATCGGCCTCGGCATTGACGAACTGCTTGACGTACGGATGCGTCGACACGGCCATCTCGGCCGGCGTGCCGTGCGCCACGATCTTGCCCGATGACAGAAAATACACATAATCAGCGATGGCGAAACACTCCTTCACGTCGTGCGATACCAGGATAGACGTGGAACCCAGCGCATCGTTCAGATTGCGGATCAGATTGGCCGTCACGCCCATGGAAATCGGGTCCAGGCCGGCGAACGGCTCGTCATACATGATCAGTTCCGGGTCGAGCGCGATGGCGCGCGCCAGCGCGACGCGGCGGCCCATGCCACCGGAAATCTCGGCCGGCTTCAATTGCGCCGCGTTGCGCAAACCCACGGCGTGCAGCTTCATCAGCACCAGGGTGCGGATCAGCTCTTCATTCAAGTCCGTGTGTTCGCGCAGGGGAAACGCCACGTTCTCGAACGCCGTCAAGTCCGTAAACAGGGCGCCGTGCTGGAACAGCATGCCCATCTTGCGGCGCATTTGATATAACTCGTCGGTCTTGAGCGTATGCACGATCTGGCCGTCGATATTCACGGAGCCGGAACTGGGGCGCAGCTGCCCGCCGATCAGGCGCAATACGGTCGTCTTGCCACTGCCGGAGCCACCCATGACGGCCACAACTTTTCCGCGTGGGAAATCCATTTGGAGGCCCGATAAAATCGAACGTTCTCCATAGGCAAAGTGTAAATCACGGATCTCAACAAGATTTGGCACGACGAAGCTCACTATTTTAATGGCGTATTGTAGTGCAGAAACGCCAACCTCTGCTGAGACACCCCTTGGGACAGCCCCGGAAAGGGGAAGAATACAACACTAATGAATCGAAAGTCAGATATTGTAGTGGAAATTTGAGCTGTGCATCGCGTCCCCATCCGATGACGTTCACGGCTATTGACTTGATCAGTAAAAATAACAAAGGCCACGCCGCAATCCGCGCCGTGGCCCTGTCAAAAAACGAACAATTGCTCGTTAATTAACGTGGCAGCAGGGATGCCCCCATCAGGAACTCATCGACGGCGCGTGCGCACTGGCGCCCTTCGCGGATGGCCCAGACCACCAGCGACTGGCCGCGGCGCATGTCGCCGGCGGCAAACACTTTGGCCACCGAGGTCTGGTAGCAAGCGGCGCCGTCCGTACTGGCCTTGACGTTGCCGCGCGCATCCGTATCAACGCCGAATGCTTCAAGCACCTGTTGCACAGGGGAAACAAAACCCATGGCCAGGAAGACCAGGTCGGCCTTCATCTCGAATTCCGAGTTCGGCACTTCGCTCATCTTGCCGTCTTTCCACTCCACGCGGCAGGCGATCAGCTTTTCCACCTTGCCGCCCTTGCCTTCGAAACGCTTGGTGGCCACGGCCCAGTCGCGCTCGCAGCCTTCCTCGTGCGAGGACGAGGTGCGCAGCTTGGTGGGCCAGTACGGCCAGACCAGCGGCTTGTTTTCCTGTTCCGGCGGCTGCGGCATCAGTTCGAACTGGGCTACCGAGGCGGCACCATGGCGGTTCGAGGTGCCCACGCAATCGGAGCCCGTGTCGCCGCCGCCGATCACTACCACGTGCTTGCCTGTCGCCTTGATCTGGTCCTTGAGCTTGTCGCCCGCGTTGACCTTGTTTTGCAGCGGCAGGAAATCCATGGCGAAGTGCACGCCTTTCAAGTCGCGGCCCGGCACGGGCAAGTCGCGCGGCTGCTCGGCGCCGCCGGCCATGATGACGGCGTCAAATTCTTTTTCCAGGTCTTCCGGGAAAATGGTTTCCTTGGCCCAGTTGTTTACGTGGGCAGGGAAATCCTTGCCGACCAGCACGCTGGTGCGGAAGACCACGCCTTCGGCTTCCATCTGTTTCACGCGCAAGTCGATGTGCGACTTTTCCATCTTGAAATCGGGGATGCCATAACGCAACAAACCACCGACCCGGTCGCTCTTTTCAAACACGGTGACGGCATGGCCGGCGCGCGCCAGCTGCTGCGCCGCCGCCAGACCGGCAGGGCCGGAACCGACGATGGCCACTTTCTTGCCCGTACTAAAACCCGCCGGCTGCGGCGTGACCCAGCCGTGTTCCCAGCCCATGTCGATGATTTTGTGCTCGATGGACTTGATGCCGACCGGATCTTCGTGGATGCCCAGGGTGCAGGCCGATTCACATGGCGCCGGGCAGATGCGGCCCGTAAATTCCGGAAAGTTATTCGTCGAATGCAAGATATCGAGCGCTTCGCGGTAAGCACCGCGGTACACCAGGTCATTCCAGTCGGGAATGATGTTATTCACAGGACAACCCGTGGTGCAGAAAGGGATGCCGCAATCCATGCAGCGCGCGCCCTGCACGGTCGCTTGCGCATCCGACAGGTGCAGCACGAATTCCTTGTAGTTCTTCAGGCGCGCGGCAGGCTCCAGATAGTGTTCGTCCTGGCGCTTGAATTCCATGAAGCCGGTAATTTTACCCACGATTATTCCTTTGTATTATTAGCTGGCGGGGAGCGGCCTGGCCGCTCCCGGTCATTCATCTTGGCAATGAGCTTGGCTGGCTCAGGCGGCGACGGCTTGCACTTCCATGGCAGCATCGGCAGCCATCTCGATCAACGCGCGCTTGTATTCGTTCGGGAAGACTTTCACGAACTTGCCGCGCGCCGCGGCCCAGTCGTCCAGCAAGACGCGGGCGCGAGTGCTACCCGTGTGCTTGAAGTGACGCTCGATCAGGCGCTTGAGGATGACTTCATCGGCTTCCGGCACGCCATCGCGGTGCTGGGTATGCCAGGCGTCGCGGTCGAGATGCTGTTCCGCTGCGGACACGACCTTGTCCAGGCTGACCATGGCCGTGTTGCATTTGCTGGCAAAGTCGCCGGCCGGGTCATACACATAGGCGATGCCGCCCGACATGCCGGCCGCGAAGTTGCGTCCCGTGTTGCCCAGCACCACCACCGTACCGCCCGTCATGTATTCGCAGCCATGGTCGCCCAGGCCCTCGACCACCGTGGTGGCGCCCGAGTTGCGCACGGCAAAGCGTTCACCGGCCACGCCATTGAAGAAGGCTTCGCCGGCAATCGCGCCGTACAGCACCGTGTTGCCGATGATGATGTTATCCACGGCCCAGCCGCGGAATTCCGTATTCGGCCGCACGATGATGCGCCCGCCCGATAGCCCTTTACCCACGTAATCGTTGCCCTCGCCTACCAGGTCGATCGTGATGCCGTGCGCCAGGAAGGCGCAGGCCGACTGGCCCGCCGTGCCTTGCAACTGGATGTGGATGGTGTCGTCAGGCAAGCCTGCGTGGCCATATTTCTTCGCCACTTCGCCGGACAGCATGGTGCCCACCGTGCGGTTCAGGTTGCGCACGGGCGAGATGAAGGAGACGCGCTCGCCCTTTTCCAGCGCCGCGCGCGCTTGCGCGATCAGCTTGTGGTCGAGTGCTTTCTCCAGCGCATGGTCCTGGAATTCCACGTGGCGGCAGGCTTGGCCATCCAATGTTTCCGGCTTGTAGAAAATGGCCGAGAAGTCCAGGCCCTGCGCCTTCCAGTGCGAAATCGCCTTCGACTTATCGAGCAAATCGACTCTGCCGATCAGTTCGTCATACGTGCGGATGCCCAACTGCGCCATCAATTGACGCGCTTCTTCGGCAACGAAGAAGAAGTAATTGACGACATACTCGGGTTTGCCCGAGAACTTGGCGCGCAGGACGGGGTCTTGCGTGGCCACACCCACGGGGCAGGTGTTCAAATGGCATTTGCGCATCATGATGCAGCCTTCGACCACCAGCGGCGCCGTGGCGAAACCGATTTCGTCGGCGCCAAGCAGGGCGGCGATGACCACATCGCGGCCCGTCTTCATCTGGCCGTCGGCTTGCACGCGGATACGGCTGCGCAAGCCGTTCAGCACCAGGGTCTGTTGCGTTTCGGCCAGACCCAGCTCCCACGGCGTGCCTGCATGTTTCACAGACGACAATGGCGAGGCGCCCGTGCCGCCGTCGTGGCCGGCGACGACCACATGGTCGGCCTTGGCCTTGGTGACGCCGGCGGCCACCGTGCCGATGCCCACTTCCGACACCAGTTTCACGGAAATCGAGGCGCGCGGATTGGCATTCTTCAAGTCATGGATCAGCTGCGCCAGGTCTTCGATCGAATAGATATCGTGGTGCGGCGGCGGCGAAATCAGGCCCACGCCCGGCACGGAGAAGCGCAGGCTGGCGATGTATTCCGACACTTTATGGCCCGGCAACTGGCCGCCTTCGCCCGGTTTCGCGCCCTGCGCCATCTTGATCTGGATCTGGTCGGCGGAATTGAGGTAGGCAGCCGTGACGCCGAAACGTCCCGACGCCACCTGCTTGATGCGCGAGCGCATGGAATCGCCTTCCTGCAGCGGAATGTCGACGACGATCTGCTCGGCGCCCACGATGGAAGCCATGGTATCGCCCTGGCGGATCGGAATGCCTTTCAATTCCTGCGTGTAGCGGTTCGGATCTTCGCCGCCCTCGCCCGTGTTCGACTTGCCGCCGATGCGGTTCATGGCGACGGCCAGGGTGGCGTGCGCCTCCGTGCTGATCGAGCCGAGCGACATGGCGCCGGTAGCGAAACGCTTGACGATTTCCTTGGCCGGTTCCACTTCGTCCAGCGGTATCGCCTTGGTCGGGTCGAGCTTGAACTCGAACAGGCCGCGCAGGGTCAGGTGGCGACGGCTCTGGTCGTTGATGATTTGCGCGTACTCCTTATAGCTGGAGAAATTGTTGCTGCGCGTGGAGTGCTGCAACTTCGCAATCGCGTCCGGCGTCCACATGTGGTCTTCGCCGCGCACGCGGAATGCATATTCGCCGCCCGCGTCGAGCTTGTCGGCCAGCACGGGATCGTTGCCGAAGGCCAGCGCGTGCAGGCGCAGCGCTTCTTCCGCCACTTCAAACACGCCGATGCCTTCCACGTTCGAGGCCGTGCCCTTGAAGTATTTGTCGACCAGCGACTTGTTCAAGCCGATGGCTTCGAAGATTTGCGCGCCGCAGTACGACATATACGTCGAAATGCCCATCTTCGACATGACTTTCATCAAGCCTTTGCCCACCGCCTTGGTGTAGTTATAGATGGCTTTGTCGGCCGACAAGTCGCCGGGCAAACCATGCGCCATCTCGGCCAGGGTTTCCATGGCCAGATAGGGGTGGACGGCTTCCGCGCCGTAACCTGCCAGCAGCGCAAAGTGGTGCGTTTCGCGGGCCGAACCCGTTTCCACGACGAGGCCGGTGGACGCGCGCAAGCCCTTGCTCACCAGGTGCTGGTGCACGGTCGAGGTGGCCAGCAGCGCGGGGATCGCCACCTGGTCGGCGCAAATGGCGCGGTCCGAGACGATCAGAATGTTGTGGCCGGATTTGACGGCATCGACGGCTTCCGCGCACAGCGAGGCCAGGCAGGCTTCCACGCCTTCCTTGCCCCAGGCCAGCGGGTAGCAGATATCGAGTTCATACGACTTGAACTTGCCGCCCGTGTGGGCGCTGATGTTGCGCAAACGTGCCATGTCGTCAAAGCCCAGCACGGGCTGCGCCACTTCCAGGCGCATCGGCGGGTTGACGTTGTTGGTATCGAGCAAGTTCGGTTTCGGGCCGATGAAGGACACCAGCGACATCACCATCGCTTCGCGGATAGGATCGATCGGCGGGTTCGTCACTTGTGCGAACAGTTGCTTGAAGTAGTTATACAGCGGTTTCAATTTGTTCGACATGACGGCCAGCGGCGAGTCATTGCCCATCGAGCCCGTCGCCTCTTCGCCGGCCACGGCCATCGGCGCCATGAGGAATTTCAGGTCTTCCTGCGTGTAGCCGAACGCCTGCTGGCGGTCCAGCAGCGATGGCTGCTCTTTTTCGCCCTGGGCGCGGTCCTGTTTCACCTGGCCTTCGGCCATCTTGATCTCGTCGAGCTTGATACGCACCGAGTTGATCCACGCTTTATACGGCTTGGCGTTGGCGTAGGTGTTTTTGAGTTCCTGGTCGTCGATGATGCGGCCCGCTTCCAGGTCGATCAGGAACATTTTGCCAGGCTGCAAGCGCCATTTCTGGATGATTTTCGATTCGGGAATCGGCAGCACGCCCGACTCAGACGCCATCACCACCAGGTCATCGTCCGTGACGATGTAGCGCGCCGGGCGCAAGCCGTTGCGGTCCAGGGTGCCGCCGATGTGGCGACCATCCGTAAACGCCATGGCTGCCGGGCCGTCCCACGGTTCCATCATGGCCGCGTGGTATTCATAGAAGGCGCGGCGGTTGTCATCCATCGTCGTGTGGTTTTCCCACGCTTCCGGGATCATCATCATCATCGCCTGGGCGATCGGATAACCGGCCATCAACAGCAGTTCCAGCGCATTGTCGAAGCACGCCGTGTCGGACTGGCCTTCATAAATCAGCGGGAACAGTTTCTGCAGGTCGTCGCCCAGCACGGCCGACTTCATCACGCCTTCGCGCGCGCGCATCCAGTTGAAGTTGCCTTTGACGGTGTTGATCTCGCCATTGTGCGCGATCAAACGGTAGGGGTGGGCCAGCGGCCATTCGGGGAAGGTATTCGTCGAGAAACGCTGGTGGACCAGGGCCAGGGCCGAGATGCAGCGCGCATCCTGCAAGTCCTTGTAGTACACGCCCACCTGGTCGGCCAGCAGCAAGCCTTTATAGACGATGGTACGGGCCGACATCGACGGCACGAAGAATTCCTTGCCGTGCAGCAGCTTCAAAGCCTGGATGGCGTGACCGGACGATTTGCGGATCACATACAGTTTGCGCTCGAGCGCGTCGGTGACCATGATGTCCGGACCGCGGCCGATGAAAATCTGGCGGATCACGGGTTCCTTGGCGCGCACGGTGGGCGACATCGGCATGTCCGTATCGATGGGCACGTTGCGCCAGCCCAGCACGACCTGGCCTTCGATGCGCACGGCGCGTTCGATTTCCTGTTCGCAGGCGATGCGCGAGGCGTGTTCCTTCGGCAGGAAGACCATGCCCACGCCGTATTCGCCAGGCGGCGGCAATTCCACGCCCTGCTTGGCCATTTCTTCGCGGTAGTACTGGTCGGGAATCTGGATCAGGATGCCGGCGCCATCGCCCATCAGCGCATCGGCGCCCACGGCGCCCCGGTGATCGAGGTTTTTCAGAATCAGCAAACCCTGTTCGACGATCGAATGGGTCTTGTTGCCCTTGATATGGGCGACGAAACCGACGCCGCAGGCATCGTGTTCATTGGCTGGGTCGTACAGGCCTTGTGCTTTCATGGGCTTCTCCGCTGCATATGACTATCGAAAAACTAGAGTAGTGCAACGCAACAAAAAACTCAACTACAACAATTAGGGTCGGAGTCGAATTAAATTTATTTGCGTCTCCCTAAAAATTTAATAGGGACATAGTCAAAGGAATCTCAATAAAACATCAGGAAGTGACGATTTTTTGTTTTAGCTGTACCTGCGTGTCAGTTGGCGTCCGCTGCGGCTGCGACTTTGCGTGGACGGCCCCGCTTGGCGGGCAGCACTTGCCGCTGCATTTTCTGCTCCAGCGCTTGCTTGAACGCTTCGGAACCCAGCGGCCAGCCCTTCAGTACAGCCTGCTCCACGGTTTTCACCTGGCTGCTGCCCAGGCCCTGCTCGCACAGACGCAGATAGGCGGCCTCTCGGTCGAATGGCGTGTTGCCCAGCGCCCAGTACAGCGCGTGGTCAGTGATGACAGGGTCGGGACGCACACCGGCATGGTGGGCATAACTGGACCAGCTGTAATCGAGCGCCTGGCCCGCCAGACCCGCTTGCACGGGCACACATTCCAGGTAGCGGCAGCAGGTAAGAAAGAAATTGTCGGGATCGATGACGGAGGTTTTGTAGCGTCCCTGCCACAAAGCACCTTCCCGGCCATATTTTTGATTGAAATACGGCACGTAATAGCGACCCAGCCACTGCATCAGCTGTCCCAGGCCCGTCGCATCGCTTGGGGTGGCCAGCAAATGTAATTGGTCTGGCAACAAAACGTAGGCATGGATGGCCACCTTGAACATTTTCGCGCCCGTTTTCAGCCAGGACAGGAACTGCGCATAGTCAAGCGCATCCTGGAACACAGGCTGGCGGTTGCTGCCGCGCTGGATCACGTAATGGGGCAGTGCGGGAATGATGAGACGGGGCAAACGGGCCATGGGAAAATCATAAAATAAAGGCTAAGGTCTTGATTTTACACACTTGCGGGTACACGGCACGACTCTGACCCTGTTTTATTGAAAATACGGAGAAAAACGATTGACTCTGTCCCTTGATTACAGGATCGGGCGCTTATGCGCGTTCGCACACGGCGAGGAGATGGTTCCAGCGACCTCCATTGTCGAGGCAGCTGTCGATTTGCCACTCGTGGCGCAGCCAAAGCCCGCCACTGGCCAAAGCCAGCAAAACGATCGCAAACAGGCCTAGCAGCAGACGTCGTTTCATCGCTGGCTGCGTCTTGGCGATCAAGACAAATTAAAACTGGCCGACAGACTGTAACCCTCGCCATACGCACTACGCAGCGGCAAGTCCTGGCCCAGGCCCGTCTTGGCTTTCTTGCGCAGGCGGTACACGAGCATGTCGACTCTGCGGCCCGCATCGGGGTCTTCGCCGCCCATGCCGGCCACGATGACGTCGCGCGGCACGGGGCGGGTGTTGATGGTCAACAGGTGCAGGAAGTTGAATTCTTTTTCCGTCAAGGCAATGACAGCGCCCATCAGTTCAAGTTGGCGTGCGCTCACTTTCAAGGTCCACTTGCCGGGTTCCGGCACAGGATCTTGCGGACCGACGCGGCGGTCGAGCGCCTCGATGTGGGCGGCCAGTTCAGGGAATTTGATCGGCTTGGTCAGGTAATGGTCAGCGCCAAGGCGCAAGCCCAGGATGCGGCTGTCGAAAGCAACACGCCCCGTTAACACCAGCACGCCGATTTGCGGATACAGCTGGCGCATGCGGGGAATGACATTGAAGCCGTCCTCGTCGGGCAAGCCCAGGTCCAGCACGACCACGCCGACATTACCATGGCTCAACGCCGTCCACATCCCGCCAGCGGAGCTGGTGATATGGACTTCGTGTTCGAGCTCAACGAGGAACTCCGCCATGTCTTCGGCGTAGTCCAGATTGTCTTCGACGATCAGTATTTTCGTCATTGCTACGCCATTCTTCCGTTAGTGAGCTACCGTGGGCAAACCATGCCATTCACTTCTGCACCATGATGGACGGCACAATAGGTTTACGTCAAGGAATTATCACGGTTGCCTTCAGCGGAAGCAAGGCTTTTCCTTGTCTAGACAGGAAGCGGCAGCCAAATGCGGAAAAGCGCGCCGCCTTCGGGCAGATTATGCCCCTGCAAACTTCCACCGTGCACCTCGACGACAGCGCGCGCCATGTACAGGCCCAGGCCCGCGCCCGGATGCGTGGCATAACTTCCACGGCTTCCTTTTTCGAACAGCTGGGCCAGTTCTTCTTCCCGCAGGCCGGGCCCCGCATCGCGCACGCACAGCGCCACGCCGCCCTCGGGCACCAGCTTGGCCGACAAGGTGATGCTGCTCCCCGGCGGGCTGAACTTGACGGCGTTGTCCAACAAGATTTTCAGGCATAAGGCCATGCCGGGCACGTCGCAGCGCAGCCTGGCCGGCAAGTCCTCGTCCAGTTCCAGCTGCACGCGGTGGCTGGCGGGTACCGTGGCGGCCGCCTGCTGCAGCAAGGCCAGCGGCGCGATGCCGTCGGCGGCCCGCTCGCGGCCGATGGCCGCCATGCGTTCGGGCGACAGATAGTCGGCTATCATGGCCAACAAACGGTCGACGGCAGTCTGGATTTTCACATAGCGCTTGCGCGTGGCCTCGTCGGCATCTTTCGATGTCGAGACCAGGCGCTGGATGGCGCCGTCGATGGTGGCCAGCGGCGTGCGGAATTCATGTGACAGCATGGAGGCGAAGCGCTTTTGTTCCTTTTCCCGCTCCGCTTCCTGCGCCTGGGCGGCGCTGACATCGCGCACCGAGCCCACCACGGTGATGCCCCGCCCCATCGCCGCCGCAGCGGGCACGATGGTGGAATGGATTTCCAGCGCCAGCAAGTGGCCGTCGGCGTGCGGCAATTCCACTTCACGCAACAGTGTCAAACGGCTGGCATCGCCGTCGTGCCAGCGCTGCAAGCGAGCCGGCACATCCGCCGCCAGGCGCGCAGCGTGCTCGCGCAAGGCAGGCAAGTCGTGACCCGTCAGGCCTTGCGCGGCGGGGCTGATGTAGAGCAATTCCAGGGTAGTAGCGTCGAGCAGGAAGGCCGCGTCGCGGCCATGTTCGGCCAGCAGGCGGAACTGCGCTTCGCCAGCCCGCGCGTGCAGCAGGGCGCGGCGCAACTGGACGAAACGCAGCGCCATGAGGATGGCGCCGGCAAGCAGCAAGAGGAGAAAGGGCAGCATGCTTTATACCTGGCAAGAAAGAATCGCCAAGTATAAGCGTGCGGTGCCCTTAATCTTCCAGTGGAGCAAAAATCTGCTGCAAGTCTTCCTGCGTCAGCGCCATCTTCTGCGCTTCGCCTTCGGCCAGGATCGATTGCGCCAGCTCCGATTTCTTTTGCTGCAGCAGCTGGATTTTTTCTTCCAGGGTGCCCTTCGCGATCAGTTTATACACGAACACGGGCTTGTCCTGGCCGATGCGCCAGGCGCGGTCGGTGGCCTGGTTTTCCGCCGCCGGATTCCACCACGGATCGTAGTGGATCACCGTGTCGGCCGCCGTCAGGTTCAGGCCCACGCCACCCGCCTTCAGGCTGATCAGGAAGATAGGCACGGCCCCCTGCTGGAAGGCCGCCACTTGCGCGCCCCGGTCCTTCGTTTCGCCCGTCAGCAAGGCGTAGGGAATGTCGCGCGATTCCAGCTCTTCCTCGATCAATTCCAGCATGCTGGTAAATTGCGAGAAAACGAGAATCTTGCGCCCTTCGTCGAGCAAGTCTTCCACCATCTGCATCAAATCAATCAGCTTGGCCGAGCCGGCCGACTGCTTCTTCGCCGGCAAAGATTTCACCAGGCGCGGGTCGCAGCAGACCTGGCGCAGTTTCAGCAGCGCTTCGAGGATGACGATCTGGCTGCGCGCCACGCCTTTCTTGTCGATTTCTTCGCGTACTTTTTGATCCATCGCAAGACGCACGGTTTCATACAGGTCGCGCTGCGGCCCCGTCAGCTCCACCTTGCGCACCATTTCCGTCTTCGGCGGTAATTCCTTGGCCACATTGTCCTTCGTGCGGCGTAGCAGGAAGGGCTTGATGCGGCGGTTCAGGAGCATGCGGCGCAGCGGGTCGTCCTGGCGCTCGATCGGATGGCGGAACTGGGTATTGAAGGTCTTCTCGTCGCCAAGCAAGCCAGGCAGCAGGAAGTGAAATTGCGACCACAGTTCACCCAGGTGGTTTTCCAGCGGCGTGCCGGACAAACACAGGCGGTGGCGCGCGCGCAGCAGACCGGCGCTTTGCGCCGCCTTGCTGCGCGTATTCTTGATGTAGTGCGATTCGTCCAGGATGACCAGGTGGAAATCATGCTCGCGCAGGGTTTCCTCGTCGCGCGGCAACAGCGCGTAGGTCGTCAGCACCAGGTCGCATTGGTCGATCTGGTCGAACTGCTGCGCGCGGTCCTTGCCCTGTAGCAGTAATACTTTCAGGCTGGGCGCGAACTTGGCCGCCTCGTCCTGCCAGTTGCCCATCAAACTCGTCGGTGCGATCACCAGAGCCGGATGCGTCAAGCGGCCCGCTTCTTTCTCTACCAGGATATGCGCCAGCGTCTGCACGGTTTTACCGAGACCCATGTCGTCGGCCAGAATACCGGCCAGGTCATGGTCGCGCAGGAATTGCATCCACGCCAGGCCATCGGCCTGATAATCGCGCAGGGTGGCTTGCAGGCCGGCTGGCGCCGCCACTTTTTGCACGGAACCGAACTGGCTCAGCTTTCGGCCCATGGCGCGCAGCTGCTCGCCACCCGTCCAGCGCAATTCCAGACCACGCGCCAGCTCTTCCAGCCGCGCCGCGTCCAGCGTCGACATGCGCACGGCATGTTTGATCTTGTCGCTGAAATACAGTTCCCCCAGGGTGTTCAGGATGGGGCGCACCCTGCCCCACGGCAAGGCGACGCGCGTGCCGTCCGGCAAGGTCGCCAGCATCTGGTCGTCGTCCGCATGGGCTTCAATGACTTTCGGATTGAAATCGTTGGGCGCATTGCGGATCAGCTGCACCAGCACGGGCAGCAACGGCACTCTTTCCTGGTTGACAACGATGCCCAGTTCCAGCTCGAACCAGGCGTTGCCGCTGTCCGGATCCTGGTCGTCGATCTCCGCATACCAGTCGCCGACCTCGCTCACCTCATAGCGGTACTTGGCCGTTTTTTCCACGATCCAGCCCTGCTTCAGCAAGCCATCGATGCCGGCCTCGGCAAAACGCAGCCATTCCGCCTGCGAAGGCAGCAGCAAGGCGCCCTTCAAGCCACTCAAGGGGGCGGAGCCCGGCTTCTTGAATTGCAGCTCGGCCAGGGTGGCCAGGGCACGCGCTTCATCGACCGTATTTCTCTGGATAATTTCCGTCACCTCGCCCACTTGCCGCACCACGCGCTGCGACGGGTCGAACGAGACGCGCTCGCCATCGTAGTCGTAGGACAGCACGGCGAAATCGCTCCAGCGCTGCGCGCTGCCATCGGCCAGCATGGCGCTGTCCAACAGCAAGACCGGTTGCGCCGGCACGTCCTTGCGCAAGCGCTGCGGCAACGGTTGCGGCAGCGGCATCAAGTGCTGCAAGCCTTGCGCCAGCAGCAGTTGCGACACGCGCACCTTGTCGTTCGCGTTCAGCGGCGGCGCCTGCGCCACCAGCGCCTGCAAGTCGGCCAGTGAAATGTCGGAGCCGCCCTGGTTCAGTTCCAGTACGCCGCACGACAGGTTGTCGATGTACCACGGCGGATCGGTAGGCAGCATGTAGTCGATCTGGTCGGCGCCATGGTGCTTCACACCTTCCGGCGGGTCCACTTGCCAGCCCAGGCGCATGGTCTTGCCTTCGTCGCGCCAGAACAGGCGCGCGGGACGCACGGGACCTTCCTTCAACGGGTACACGAGGCCATTGCCCACATCGGCCCAGGAATTGGCCCACAACAGTTTATCTTGCTCAGCCAGCATTTTCAGCAGGGCCGCGCCCACCTTGCCCTTGGGCTCCGTGGCGCTGCCCGTCTGCGAATTCTGCCCGCTGCGCATGGCCACGAAGAAACGCACGAGGTCTTCGTCTGCCGGCGTCAAAAAGGTGGGCGGCGCCGACAGCAGGGAAAAGATTTCGCTGATGGGAGACGCTGCCGCCACATCGCCATTCGGCCGCAGCCGCGCCTTGTACAGGCACAGGGCCACGTGGCGGCCACCGCTGGTGGGCGCCAGCACGTAGATCAAACGATGCTGGTTGAGTTTCGGGTCCGGCTCGGCAATGCTCAGCACAGCCTTCGGATGAGCGGCAGCCTCCACCCGCTGCAGCCAGGTGGCGACGGCATACGGCAAAGGCGCACCCGGCGCGCTGGCCGGGGCAACTGGGGTTTCACTGGTTTCGTCGCGGGTAAAATCCATGGGGCGCATTTTTGTGTAAAGGTCGTATCCAAATCGGCAACAGGCAATATTATCCGCCATACAGGCGTTGCTGGCTTGATTCACACACGCTCTTTGAGCAGTTTTAATGCGCGATGCCTAAAAAATAAGTATTTAATACGACACTTGGGACCCGCAAGCGGCAAAAAAGGCCCGTCACCGGCCATTTTCGCCGCCCGTGGACGGCTTATCAGGCCGGCACAGTTTCCTCTTCCGCCATGCTGGCGGCCGCTACTAGTGGTGCAATGCTCGTATCGGCCGGCGTAAAGTTGCGCAAGAACAAGAAGAATTGACCCATCATCTGCGTCCACAGTTGCAGATTGATATTCAGGTACACCTTGCTGACGCCGCCGGCGACCAGCACATCCATTTCCAGCACGACGAAATCGCCATGCCGGGACATGCGGGCAAAACGCTTGCTGCGGTGTCATTTGGCCGGCAAGTCGCCGCCCTGCATGCTCAAAGGGCAGCTCAGGGTGAGGTCGGCATACAGGCCAGGCGATGCTTCGTTACGCCACAGCACCTGAAAGCCGATGCCATGGCTGGCACTGTGCAGGCTTGCCACGCCGTCGTGTTCGATGCTGGTGACGGCGCAGCCGCCCGCCTTCGCTTCGGCCAGCACTTGTCCCTTGATCTCGTCGCGGTTCTGCTCGCGCACGGTTCGCGAAATAGATGGCACGCGCAGGTCGGCGCCGCTGTCGCTGACGCCTTCGAAGTTGACATTACCCGAATGCACCGGCCTTCGGACCGGCATCGACGGTGACGGGTTTGCGCCAAGCCCAGCCGGGTTGCCGCCAGGCATGCGCCAGGCCGGGGCCAAGCGTGCCCAGGATCGTGAGCAGAAAAAGAAAACCTTGCATGGCAGTTTATCTCCGAAGAACAGTCTAAAGAAGTGCAGGCCTGGTGAGCTGGTCCGTCACGCCGCAGAGGCCAGCGCCGGCGCCGTCCGCCAGCCCGCTGCTGCCGCCCCGTTGACGCTGGTGCCAACGCACAGTCCATTTGCGCTGTCAAGATTGCGCAATCGCGCCGATTGCGTATCATTCCAGGCTTGATCGCTCTGGAAACAACCATGCTGCCCACTATCGAACAACGCCTTGCCCTTGAACTTGCCGCCAAACCGGTGCAGGTTGCTGCCGCCATCGAACTGCTCGACGAAGGCGCCACCGTGCCCTTCATCGCCCGCTACCGCAAGGAAGCGACTGGCGGCCTCGACGATATCCAGCTGCGCCTGCTCGAAGAGCGCTTGCGCTACCTGCGCGAACTGGAAGAGCGGCGCGCTGCCATCGTGGCGTCGATCACGGAACAGAACAAGATGACGCCCGAGCTGCTCGACGCCGTCATGCACGCGGAAGACAAGACGCGCCTGGAAGATTTGTATCTGCCCTACAAGCAGAAGCGCCGCACGAAGGCACAGATCGCCATCGAAGCGGGCTTGATGCCGCTGGCCGACGGTTTGCTGGAGAATCCCGAACTGACGCCGGAAATGGAAGCGGGCAAGTTCCTGCGCGACGCGTTTACCAGTGCCGACGGCAACAACCCGGGCGTGGCCGACACTAAGGCGGCCTTGGACGGCGCGCGCCAGATTCTGATGGAACGTTTCGCCGAAGACGCAACTCTGCTGCAAACCTTGCGCGAATACGTGCAGGAACACGGCATCGTCGAATCGAAAGTGGTGGAAGGCAAGCAGGACGAAGGCGAAAAATTCGCCGATTATTTCGACTATTCGGAAACCATTTCGACCGTGCCATCGCACCGCGCCCTGGCCCTGCTGCGCGGCCGCCGCGAAGGCATCCTCGATGTCACCCTGCGCCTGGACACGGAAGCGGAAAAACCCAAATGGGATGCGCCGCACAACCCGTGCGAAGGCCGCATCGCCGCCCGCTTCGGCATCAAGAGCCTCGGCCGTCCGGCCGACAAATGGCTGCTTGATACGGCGCGCTGGACCTGGCGCGTGAAAAGCTTCATGCACCTGGAAACAGAACTGATGGGCGCACTGCGCGAACGTTCGGAACTCGACGCCATCAACGTCTTTGCCACCAATTTAAAGGCGCTGCTGCTGGCCGCGCCAGCCGGCCAGCGCGCCACCATGGGCCTGGACCCGGGCTTGCGCACGGGCGTGAAAGTGGCTGTCGTCGATGCCACCGGTAAAGTCGTCGACACGGCCGTGATCTACCCGCACCAGCCGAAGAACGACTGGGATGGCTCCCTGCATACGCTGGGCCGTCTTGCCGCCAAGCACAATGTGTCCCTGATTTCCATCGGCAACGGCACCGCCTCGCGCGAGACGGATAAACTGGCGCAGGACCTGATCAAGCAGCACCCGGAAGCGAAGATGACGAAGATCGTCGTCTCGGAAGCGGGCGCATCGGTGTATTCCGCGTCCGAGTTCGCCTCGAAAGAATTGCCGGACATGGATGTGTCCCTGCGCGGCGCCGTGTCGATTGCGCGCCGTCTGCAAGACCCGCTGGCCGAATTGGTCAAGATTGACCCGAAATCGATCGGCGTGGGCCAGTACCAGCATGATGTGAGTCAAAGCCAGCTGGCCCGCTCACTCGATGCTGTTGTGGAAGATTGCGTGAACGCCGTCGGCGTGGACGTGAACACGGCCTCGGCGCCCCTGCTGGCGCGCGTTTCCGGCCTGTCGGCCAGCGTGGCGCAAAGCATCGTCAGCTACCGCGACATGAAGGGCGCATTCACCTCGCGCGCGGCGTTAAAGGCCGTGCCGCGCCTGGGCGATAAAACCTTCGAGCAGGCAGCCGGCTTCTTGCGCGTGATGGGCGGCGAAAACCCGCTGGACGCCTCGGCCGTCCATCCGGAATCGTACCCCCTGGTGGAAAAAATCCTGGCAGACATCAAGAAGGATATCAAGGCCGTCATCGGCGAAACCGCCTTGCTGAAAACGCTCAGCCCCGCAAAGTATGCGGATGACACGTTTGGCGTGCCGACCATTTCCGACATTTTGAAGGAATTGGAAAAGCCGGGCCGCGACCCGCGTCCGGAGTTCACCACCGCCACCTTCAAGGAAGGCGTGGAAGAAATCCGCGACTTGCGCCCGGACATGATTCTCGAAGGCGTGGTCACCAACGTTGCCGCCTTTGGCGCCTTCGTCGATATCGGCGTGCACCAGGATGGCCTCGTGCACATCTCGGCCCTGTCGAACACCTTTGTGAAAGATCCGCACACGGTGGTCAAAGCCGGGCAAGTCGTGCGCGTCAAGGTGCTGGAAGTCGATGAGAAGCGCAAGCGCATCGCGCTGACCATGCGCCTGACGGACAGCGCGCCGCAGGCGGGCAGCAAGCCGGAGCAAAAAGGCGACCGCAACGACCGCCGCAGCATGGCGCAGCACCAGTCGCAGTCGCGCAACGCGCCCGAGCCGGCCGGCAGCATGGCCGCCGCGTTCGCCAAGCTGCGCGGCTAAGTCCATGGACGCCAGGCATGACCTCGTCATCCTGGCGGTGGACGCCGCCAGCCTGGATGCCAAGCTGCTGCTCGACGAATTATCGGACGTGCTGCTGCGCATCAACGGCGACAGTGGCCGCTCTTCCTTCGATGTCGAAGCGGCAACGCCGCGCGGCGGCTTTTACCTGGCCCGCGACGGCGCCAGCGCCCTGCTCGGCTGCGCCGCCCTGCGGCCGCTAGGCGAAGCGGACAGTGCCATAGGCGAACTCAAGCGCATGTATGCGCGCCCCGGCGCCACCGGTGTGGGCGCGGCCCTGCTGGCCCATGTGGAGGCGCAGGCGCGCAGGCACGGCTATCAGGCTGTGCACCTGTCCACCCGCGTGGCAAATAGCCGCGCGGTGGCGTTTTATGCCAAACACGGCTACGCACCCGTCATTGCCTGGGGCAAATACGTGGGCGCGGCACAATCGGTGTGCCTGGGCAAACAGTTATAAGCGTCAACGTGGCTGACTTGCCCGATTTATGACTTGAGCGCATACCCGTGCCGTCGTTTTCTTATAAAATGACGGCATCTATTTATTTACCCATCAGAGGCAGCTATGAGCGACGTACAAACCTGGATCAAAGAAACCGTGACGAGCACGCCAGTCGTGCTGTTCATGAAGGGCACGGCCCAGTTCCCGCAGTGCGGCTTTTCCGGCCGCGCCATCCAGATCCTGAAAGCATGCGGCGTCGAAAACATCGCCACCGTCAACGTGCTGGATGACCCGGAAGTGCGCCAAGGCATCAAGGATTACTCGAACTGGCCAACCATTCCGCAGCTGTATGTCAAAGGCGAGTTCATCGGTGGTTCCGATATCATGAATGAAATGTTTGAATCGGGCGAACTGAAGTCCCTGCTGGATGCCTGATAGCCAACAGCAGCGGCCGCGCCGTATCGTCGTGGCCATCACGGGTGCCACGGGCGCCGTGTATGGCTTGCGGCTGCTGCAATTGCTGGTCGCCATCCCCGGCGTCGAGACGCATCTGGTCTTGTCGGATGCAGCCGTACTGACCCTGCACCAGGAAACGGGCGTGGGGCGCAAGGAAATCGAAGCGCAGGCGCACGTGGTGCACAAGCTGCGCGACATCGGCGCGAGTATCGCCAGCGGCTCGTTTCAATCGGATGGCATGGTCGTCGCGCCGTGCTCGATGAAGACGCTGGCGGCCGTGGCACATGGCTTGTCGGATAATTTGATTACGCGGGCAGCCGATGTGGTGCTCAAGGAGCGCCGCCGCCTGATCCTGATGGTGCGCGAAACGCCGTTCAACCTGGCGCACCTGCGCAATATGACAGCCGTGACCGAAATGGGCGGCATCATCTTCCCACCACTCCCCAGTTTTTATCACCACCCGCACAGCATCGCGGAGATGGTCGACCATACGGTCGCGCGCGTCATCGACCTGCTCGGCATCGAGCACGGCCTGGCACCGCGGTGGAATGGTTTGAAAACCCCAGATCCATCAACAACAAACTGAAAAACTACTGAAAACTACGCACGTCACGATGCCTGACAAAAGCGTAGCGAGCGGAAGGAAGAGGTGGTCGAGAAGCGCAACCGTGCTCTAGCACGGTGAGCATCGCAGACCGCCTATGCCGACGCGCAGTAGCTGAGCTCAGGCATCCATCACCGTTTTTCGAACTGAACGGCACTGGCCTGCTTCAAATCCCTGGCTTCTTCAACCATCCTGCGGTGGGCGATCCGTTTGCGCATGACTTCCGCATGTTGCGCGGCAGTCATGGGGGGCACGGTCATCAAGTCCTTCAGCTGCGCGGTATTGCTGTAGTTACTTTTCATAAGACGGCTCAAATGCTCGGCTCCGTAGTGGATGAACTGGCTGCTTCTGATGTGATTATGCGCTGGTATTGGCCGCTGCGCCGCTGCGTACGGGATTATTGTCAAATAATTCCGCTGCAGCGCAACATGCGAGGTCTTATTGTGCGGCAGAATCATGTCTCCAGTATGACGCTGCGCAAATAAAAGGACAGGGAGAGCACCGCCAGCGAAAAGCGGACAGCGCCGGCCGTGGAGGGCCTGAATGCTTACTTTTGGTAGTTGACTCGGACCAGCATGCGAATAAATTCACGCGCAATTTGACGATGATGTTCATCTAATCTTTGCAAATCGGCAATTAATTTCACATCGGCGGACTCAAAACGCGATAAAGCGCTGCCCGCTTCGCCATTCGGCGTGGCGCTTTCCGGGCCGCCAAAACGCAACCATTCCGCCGGAACGCCCAACCATTGGGCAATCATGCGCAATTTCTCTTGCGTGGGAATTGCTTCACCTACTAACCATTTCCTAGCTGCATGCACGGTAATCGGGCGTCCGTCGAAACGGATGTTGAATTCCCGGGCCAGTCTGGTCGGGCTGTCTGGAGAGTAATGGGCGTTTTTGAGAGCCAACTGAAGTCGTTGGCTGAAGCTTTCGCGTTCGTTAGAAGAATTCATAGGTGTACTATTTCATGTTGTAACATGAAAGTCAGTTTCTTGAATGACCATACAGATTGTTACATTTGAAAAGAGTATAAATTAACAATTAACACTCCAGCCGGGCTTTTCAGGTGCAAAAGTAGGCCAAATTTTCTCTTGTGATTCTGCGTGGCTTCGGTTCAAATTCGCGGCTGGCCTTGATTTTCGCACTGCAGCACGATTCAAAGCCTCGGTTTGGCATTACAACGTACGGTATCGGATAATGCCTTCCTCTATCGATACGCGCAATGCCCATGTCATACAATTTCTTATAGACAAAGTTTTCGAAAAAGCCATCTTGTTTTCAATGTGGAAACAATCAGCACAACGTGCTCATAGTGAAACGTTGTTTTTTGATCGTGCCGACCAGAAAGAATCGGCGCTTGAAAATTTTACTGCCATCGCAGCGAAAAGAATGTCGCCGTTGTGCCAGGAAAGCTCTTTTTGGTGTCATCTTGGCCACCAACTCTCGATCTTAAGCGTGTTCGCGCAAGAAGAATCAATTTATTTTCAGCAACGGTTGTCTTATACGCCAAATCCCCTTGTCCACAGCCGCTTTTTCTTGCAGCACGGCCAGGGCACGCTACAATAGTATTGACGTTGACGTAAACGGCACTTTGCCACCCGCCTGCCCCGCAGCACCCCATTTATCGACCGATCACCCATGCAACTGACACCGCCCGCAGCAATGACGACCTATACCATTACCGAACTGGCGCGGGAATTCGACATCACGGCACGCGCCATCCGTTTCTATGAAGACCAGGGCTTGCTCAGCCCGAAACGCGAAGGCGCAGGCGGACGCAGCCGCGTCTACACGCCGCGCGACCGCACCCGCCTCAAACTGACCCTGCGCGGCAAGCGCCTGGGCCTGGCGCTATCGGAGATCAAGAGCCTGGTCGACATGTACGAGTCGCCGAAAGATACGCGCGCTCAGATGGACCGCTTCCTGGGCGTGCTGGCGCAGCACCGGCAAACCCTGGAGCAGCAGCGCATCGATATCGAAATGGCACTGGCGGAAATCAGCGCGCATGAAGATGCCTGCGCGCGCATGTTGGCGGACTTGAACCTTGATAAGGCGCAAACAAACTAGGTGCCCACGCGGCGACACTTGCCGCGCAGAGCGCTTTACGCGATTCACTTTACGTTTACGTAAACGTCACAACTGAGTATCATAGCTTTACTGACCCGGCACCCATGACCGCCACACTATAACGACGAGGACGACATGCTCCATCTCCCAGGCTTGACCTTTGACCACGGCGACGACATCGCCTCCTTAAGAGTAGCGATCCAACAATTTGCCGCCGCCGAAATCGCGCCGCGCGCGGCTGAAATCGACCGCACCGACCAGTTCCCCATGGACCTGTGGCGCAAGATGGGCGACATGGGCTTGCTCGGTATCACCGTCAGCGAAGAATACGGCGGCGCCGGCATGGGCTACCTGGCGCACATCATCGCCATGGAAGAAATCTCGCGCGCCTCGGCCTCCGTTGGCCTGTCCTACGGCGCCCACTCGAACCTGTGCGTGAATCAGATCAAGCGCAACGGCACGGCCGAGCAAAAGGCCAAGTACCTGCCGAAACTGATCACGGGCGAGCACATTGGCGCCCTGGCCATGTCGGAACCGAACGCGGGCTCGGATGTCGTCAGCATGAAACTGCGCGCCGACTTCAAGGGCGACCGCTGGGTCTTGAACGGCACCAAGATGTGGATCACCAATGGCCCCGATGCGGACGTGCTGGTGGTGTACGCGAAAAACGACCTGGAAGCGGGTCCGCGCGGCATGACGGCTTTCCTGATCGAAAAGAATTTCAAGGGATTTTCCATCGCGCAAAAGCTCGACAAGCTTGGCATGCGCGGCTCGCACACGGGCGAGCTGGTATTCCAGGATTGCGAAGTGCCGGCCGAAAACGTGCTCGGTGGGTTGGGCAAGGGTGTCAACGTGCTGATGTCGGGCCTCGACTTCGAGCGCACCGTGCTGTCCGGCGGCCCGCTGGGCATCATGCAAGCATGCATGGACCTGGTCGTACCCTACGTGCATGACCGCAAGCAATTCGGCCAGGCCATCGGCGAGTTCCAATTGATGCAAGGCAAACTGGCCGATATGTATTCGACCATGATGGCGTGCAAGGCCTATGTGTATGCAGTGGGCCAGGCTTGCGACCGCGCCACCACGCCGGAAGCCGTGCGCCAGTTGCGCAAGGATGCGGCCGGCGCCATTCTGTATAGTGCGGAGAAGGCGACCTGGATGGCAGGTGAAGCGATCCAGGCCCTGGGCGGCAACGGCTACATCAACGAGTATCCGGCCGGCCGCCTGTGGCGCGATGCCAAGCTGTATGAAATCGGCGCCGGGACCAGCGAAATCCGCCGCATGCTGATAGGCCGTGAACTGTTTGCGGAAACCAAGTAAGCACGGGCGCGCGGTTATCGACTGGGTGATGAGCTATTCATGCGAGTACAGATATGACGCAAATTGCCTTCCCCAAATTGCTCTCTTCCCAGATTGCATTCGATATCGCGCGCACCATCCGCGATGGCTTTGACAAGCATTACCGTTTATTCCGTGAAACGAGCCAGCACGCCAAGCGCTATTTCGAGCAAGGCGCCTGGAGCGCGGCACAGACGGCGGCCCGCGAACGCATCGACTTTTATGACAAGCGCGTGCAGGAATGCGTGCAGATGCTCGAAGATGAGTACGAAGAGTCGGAGTTGAGCGACGAAGTGTGGCGCGAACTCAAGTTGCACTACATTGGCATGCTGACGGAACACAAGCAGCCGGAACTGGCGGAAACCTTCTTCAATTCCGTCTGCTGCAACATTTTGCACCGCACTTATTTCAATAACGACTATATTTTCGTGCGTCCCGTCGTTTCCACGGAATACATCGACACGCAAGACCCGGTGCCCACCTACCGCGTGTATTACCCGGGCAAAGATGGTTTGCGTCCCACCCTGACGCGCATGGTGAACAACTTCCAGCTGGACTGCGCATTTGCCAACCTGGAGCGTGACGTGGCCCAGGTGGAAGTGCGCCTGCAGCAGCTGTTCGGCGGCGACAGGCTGGAGCCGAACCACCAGCTCCAGGTCTTGACCAGTTTGTTCTACCGCAACAAGGGTGCCTATCTGGTCGGCAAGGGCATCAACGGCAACCGCGAATACCCGTTTGTCGTACCCATCCTGCACAACCGCCACGGCAAGCTGGTGCTCGATACGGTGCTGTTCGAGCAGCAGCAGATTGCCGTGCTGTTTTCGTTTACGCGCGCGTATTTCCTGGTGGATATGGAAGTGCCGTCGGCCTATGTGCAATTCCTGCGCAGCTTGCTGCCGCGCAAACCGCGCAGCGAAATTTATACAATACTTGGCCTGCAAAAACAGGGCAAGACCCTGTTTTACCGCGACTACCTGCAGCATCTGAGACACTCGTCGGACCACTTTGAAAGCGCGCCCGGCATCCGCGGCCTGGTGATGCTGGTGTTTGCCCTGCCGTCGTTTCCGTATGTCTTCAAGGTCATCAAGGATTTTTTCCCGCCACCCAAGGAAACCACGCGCGCGCAAGTCCAGCAAAAGTATTTGCTGGTGAAACACCACGACAGAGTGGGCCGCATGGCCGACACGCTCGAGTACTCCAACGTGGCCTTTCCCCGCGCCCGCTTTGCCGAGGAACTGCTGGCCGAGCTCAAGCAGTTCGCCCCCTCGCTGGTCGAGGAAGACCAGGAGCAGATCATCATCCGCCATCTGTACATCGAACGGCGCATGGTGCCGCTGAACATGTGGCTGAGCAATGCAGAAAAGGAAGGCCGCGATGACCTGGTCGAACACGGCATCGTCGAGTACGGCAACGCCATCAAGGAGCTGGTGGCGGCGAATATCTTTCCGGGCGACATGCTGTATAAAAACTTTGGCGTGACCCGTCATCAACGTGTCGTTTTTTACGATTACGATGAGATCGAGTACATCACCGATTGCCAGTTCCGCGTCATCCCCCAGGCGCGCACGGAGGAGGAAGAAATGTCGGCCGAACCGTGGTATCCCATCGGAAAGCACGATGTGTTTCCCGAACAATTCGGCACCTTTCTGCTGGGCAATCCCCGCATCCGCGCCTATTTCATGCAGCACCATGCCGACCTGCTGACGGCGCAATATTGGCAGGCGCGCAAGCAGCGCATCGAAGACGGCCATATCGAGGACGTCTTCCCGTATCCGCAGCACATGCGTTTTTGTAAGCAGTCACCATCCTCAACCCAACCGGAGATCCAACATGAATGATCCAGTCGTAATCGTCGGTGCCGCACGCACCCCCATGGGCGCCTTCCAGGGCGATTTTGCCAACGTGACCGCCAGCGACCTGGGCGCCGTGGCCATCCGCGCCGCAGTGGAACGGGCCGGCGTGGCGCCGGAAGCCGTTGAGCACGTGTTTTTCGGCAATTGCCTGATGGCTGGCCAAGGCCAGGCGCCTGCCCGCCAAGCCTTGCGCAAGGCTGGCTTGCCCGACTCCACGGGCGCCGTGACGCTGTCGAAAATGTGCGGCTCGGCCATGCAGACAACCATGTTCGCGCATGACACCTTGCTCGCCGGCAGTGCCGACGTGGTGGTAGCGGGTGGCATGGAATCGATGACCAACGCCCCCTACCTGGTGCCGAAGGCGCGCGGCGGCTACCGCATCGGCCATGGCATGATTTATGACCACATGATGATGGATGGCCTGGAAGACGCCTACAGCCGTGATGAAAAGGGCAATGCACGCTCGATGGGTACGTTTGCAGAAGAGTGCGCCAGCCAGTACAGCTTCACGCGCGAAGCGCAGGATGCATTTGCCATCGAATCAGTGAAACGCGCCCAAGCGGCCACCAAGGATGGCAGTTTCGAATGGGAAATCGTACCCGTGACCGTTTCCGGCCGCGGCGGCGACACCATCGTCAGCATCGATGAAGGCCCGCAAAAGGCTCGCCTGGAAAAAATCCCGACCTTGAAAGCCGCCTTCAAGAAGGATGGCACCATCACGGCCGCCTCGTCTTCGTCCATCAACGATGGCGCGGCAGCCCTGGTGCTGATGCGCGAATCGACGGCGAAAAAGCTCGGCTGCACCGTCATCGCAAAAATTCACGGCCACGCCACGCACGCGCAGGCGCCGAACGAGTTCACCACGGCCCCCATCGGCGCCATCAAGAAGCTGTACGCCAAAACGGGCTGGAGCAGCAGCAAGGTAGACTTGTTCGAGATTAATGAAGCGTTCGCCGCCGTGCCGATGGCCGCCATGCACGACCTCGACATTCCACACAGCAAGATCAACATCCACGGCGGCGCGTGCGCGCTGGGCCACCCGATCGGCGCCTCGGGCGCGCGCATCATCGTCACCCTGCTGGGCGCACTGAAGAAAACCGGCGGCAAGCGCGGCGTGGCGGCCCTGTGCATCGGCGGCGGCGAAGCGACGGCGATGGCGATCGAACTGGTATAAGCTGTTCCTGAGCACGGGCGCGCACGGGCAATCATTGTCAGGGGCGCGCCCTTTCATTCATTCCAGGGAGAACACATGCCTACCGCACTAATCATCGGCGCCTCGCGTGGCATCGGCCACGAAATCGTCCGTCAATACCGCCACGATGGCTGGAGAGTGATCGCCACGGCGCGCACACCGGACGCTTGCGATACGCTCAGGCAACTGGGCGCGGAAGCGCACCAGCTCGACGTGACGGATGTGGAAGGCTGTGCCGGCCTGGGCTGGAAGCTCGACGATGAAAAGCTCGATGTGGCCATCCTCAACGCGGGCGTATATGGCCCCCGTCACGACGGTTTTCCTGCACAAGCAGATTTTGATCTCGTCATGCACACGAACGTGCTGGCAGCCATGCGCCTGCTGCCGATACTGGCGCCGCTGGTAGCGAATGCCAAGGGTAAACTGGCCGTGCTGTCCTCGCACATGGGTTCCTTGAGCGAGCGCGGCAACCCCAGCGGTTCGCTGTACCGCGCCAGCAAGGCCGCCTTGAATTCCGTGCTGATCGACACGGCCCTCGTGCATGGCCCGCAAGGCGTCAGCTGCGTGGCTTTCCATCCGGGCTGGGTACGCACGGACATGGGTGGCGCCGGCGCCGATATTTCGCCAGAGGAAAGCGCTGCCGGCATCCGCGCCACCCTGGCCAGCCTGCCGGCCACGGACAAGGCCGTGTTCCGCAACTATGATGGCAAGCCCATCGCCTGGTAATTGCCTGTATCCACTATAAAAATATACGAGACGACGTCCCATGATACTCAATGAAGAACAATCGATGATCCAGGAAGCGGTGCGCAGTTTTTCGCGCGAGCGCCTGGCGCCCCATGCGGCCCGCTGGGACAAGGAACATCATTTCCCCAAAGAAGAATTGCAGGAACTGGCCGCGCTGGGCGCCTTTGGCGTGGCCGTGCCGGAAGCGCTGGGCGGTGCCGGCCTCGACTACGTGTCGCTGGCCCTGGTACTGGAAGAAATCGCCGCCGGTGATGGCGGCACCTCGACCATCATTTCCGTAAATAATTGTCCCGTGTGCAGCATCGCCATGATGTACGCCAACGACGCACAAAAAGAACAGTGGCTGCGGCCGCTGGCACAAGGCGCCATGCTGGGGGCATTTTGCCTGACGGAACCGCACACGGGCAGCGACGCCTCAGCCCTGCGCACCACAGCCACGCGCGACGGCAATGAGTACGTCATCAACGGCACGAAACAATTCATTACCAGCGGCAAGTATGCGGACGTGGCCATCGTCATGGCCGTAACCGACAAGGCCGCCGGCAAGCGCGGCATCAGCGCGTTCTGGGTGCCGACGAACACGCCTGGCTACATCGTGGCGGGACTGGAACAGAAGATGGGCCAGCACTCGTCGGACACGGCGCAAATCCTGTTCGACAACTGCCGCATCCCGGCGGAAAATCTGATAGGCGAAGAAGGACAAGGCTACAAGATCGCCCTGTCCGGCCTGGAAGGCGGACGCATCGGCATCGCTTCGCAAGCCGTGGGCATGGCGCGCGCCGCCTACGAGGCGGCCTTGAGCTATGCGCGCGAGCGCGAAAGTTTCGGCAAACCCATCTATGAACACCAGGCCGTGCAATTCCGCCTGGCTGACATGGCCACGCAAATCGAAGCGGCGCGCCAGTTGATACGCCACGCGGCGTCGATGAAGGATGCGGGCCTGCCATGCCTGAAGGAAGCGGCCATGGCCAAGCTGTTCGCGTCGGAAATGGCGGAAAAAGTGTGCTCGGACGCTATCCAAGTGCACGGTGGCTACGGTTATGTGTCCGACTTCCCCGTCGAACGCATCTACCGCGACGTGCGCGTATGCCAGATCTACGAGGGCACCAGCGATATCCAGAAAATCCTGATCGCCAGGGCCTTGTAAAAGTATTTGGAAGTAACAGTCTCAGCGCTTTTAGAAACCGTAGCGAGCAAGCCCGATATCGGATTGAGTAACGCAGCCGTACTTCGGTACGGCGAGTAACGCCGATTCGAGAGCGGGCTGCGCAGTAGGTTTATAAACGCGCCCACCAGACGAAAAAAAAGCCCGCTAGCGCGGGCTTTGTTCCAATGTATTACCAATGCTTTAATCGTGTCATGGACGCCAGTGCTATCTGCAAAGTGCCTCCTGATTTTCGGACTCCCATGCTATCTGCATGGTGACTCCAAGGTGTAAATCGACCATCGTATCCGGAATTACAAAATCCATTTCTTCGCACTGTCACGCCATCGACATTACACCTGTCGGTCGCCGCGCTGAAACTGGATGGTGAGATCATTTGCTGCCAAATCTCAATCACTGAACGGAGTATAGCACAGCTTTTTGTGCGATGCAATAATCTTTTTAAATCAAGTCCTTAGCGCCAGCGGCTTGTCCTCTTCGCCGCCACGGGCCACTCTTTCGTACTCGGAAATCACTTGTGCGCCCAGCAGCAGCAGGGTGGCGCCGATTTCCAGGCTGAACATGACGACGATGGCTGTCGTCATCGAGCCGTACACGACATTGACCTGCGACAAGGTGGAAAAATACCAGACCAGCACATGGCGGGCGATTTCCCACAACAGGGCCGCCGTCACGCCGCCGATCAGCGCATGCGTGATCGACAGCCGCCCGACGGGCATGACCAGGTAAATCGAGCTCAATACGAGGATTTCCCCTCCCAGCCCGAGCAAGTACAGCAGCACGCCGGACACGCCTTCCAGGCCCCAGTCATGGCGCAAGAAGCGCACGCTTTCCTCGCCCATCACCTGCAGGCCGCCCGCCACCAGGGTAATGAGCAAGATGCCCACGCCCAGGCACAGGATGTAGCAGTACGGCAGCACGGCGGAAATGAGGAAATGGCGGCGGCGGATGGCCACGCGGTGAATGAAAATCACGCTCATGGCGTTTTCCAGCACGGTAAACGCCAAGGAACTGAAAAACAACATGGTCAGCAGCAGCAGCCAGCCGATCACGCCCCGGTTATTGAGGAAATGCGCGACTTCCGCCACGATGGCCTTCGATTGCCCCGGCACCAGCCACTCCAGGTAATGGCCTATGGTTTGCAGCAATTCGTCCTGCGCGATTACGTGCGACAGGGCCACCACCACCAGCATCAGCAGGGGCACGATGGACAGCAGCGAGTAATACGCGACGGCGCCCGCCAGCAGCAAGCCCTGGTTGGCGCGGAATCCCTTCAGCACCTGCAGCGCGAAGGCCAGCGGATGACTGAGGATGTAGGTACTGGCGTGGCGGTTGATCATGTCGGGTGTGGTGAAGAAGGCGGCGCGGCCTCGTGCCACGCCTGCAATCACACTAGCATACTGACAATCCCCCTGCTGCACCGTACGCTAGCAGACGGCCGGCTCCAGCAAGGTCAAGGTTTGCCGGTCCGCATCCAGGGTCGCCAATATACCCATCGGTATGGTGAATTGGTGGCGGATGTGGCCAAACGAATAGCCGCTGACGGCCGGCACCGTCAATGGCAGCAGATGCTGGTCCAGGGTGGCATCCAGGGTCAGCGCGGTATCGCCCTCGGCCGCCTCGCAATGCTCGAAGATGCCCAGCATCAATGCCGCCGCATGCTTGAAACCGATGGACAGGTCGAGCTGGCACAGCATGCGGTCGATGCGGTATGGCACTTCATTGATTTCTTCGAGGAACAAAATATGCTCGCGGAAATCGGCCGCATACGGTGTGCCGGCCAGCGCGCTGACCATGCACAGGTTGCCGCCCGTCAAGCGTCCCGTTGCCTGGCCGCCATGCACGGTGCGGATGGCGAAGTTGGGCTGCGTCTGCGCGCGGCGGTGGTTGTCCAGCGCCATCGGGATCGTGTAACTGTCTTGCGGCGTCATCAGCACATTGCGCAGCTGCGTCACCGTGTACTCGGAAAACGTGGACGAAGCCACGGGGCCGTGGAAGGTCACCAGGCCCGTCTGGCGTCCGATGGCCAGGTGCAGGGCCGTGATGTCGGAATAGCCGACCAGCACTTTCGGATTGCGCTGGATCAAGGCGTAGTCGAGCAGCGCCAGCAGCGAGATGCAGCCGGAGCCGCCACGGATGGCCCAGATCGCCTTGACCTCGGGATCGGCGAAAGCCCCATGCAGATCGTCGAGGCGCTGCTGCACCGTGCCCGCATAGTTGCCGTGCACGGCGCGGATGTTGGTGCCCAGGCTGGCGCGCAAGCCCAGCGATTCGATATTGCGCACCGCCTTGGCGATGGCATCCTCATCCGTAAAACCGCCCGGTGCGATGATGGCCACCAAGTCGCCGTCGCGCAGGCGCGCCGGTTTGATCAATGCGTGTTGCTGTTGCATGCGTTTGCCCTTCCCTTGCGTGGCCGCCGCCCACGCCGGTGTGCCTGCCGCCCCCAGAGTGGCGGCCAGTACGCCGCCGAAGCGGCGCCGGCTGAGATTGGTCTGACTGGACATGCGGCCCTTTCCTGGAATAAAAAACGGCGACGCCAGGCGCCGCCGCACGAGAGTAGCATGCCGACAATCTTGCCGCCGGCAGCGCTGCCTTACATGAACTTGTACTTCAGCTGGAACGACAGCGAACGGCCGCGCGGATCGGCCACGCGCGGGTCCCAGCCGGCGCCCACCACTTCATCCACGTTGTGCGCGGTGAACGGTGGATCGCGGTCGAACAGGTTCTGGATACCCACGGTGATGGTGGTATCTTTGAAGCCCGTGTAGGTGCCCGACAAGTTATACGTGGTGTAGCTGGACACGTCGGGCTTGAAGCCCGGTGGTGGCGTGCCCTTGCCGCCATTTGGTAGCTGGTCCTTGTAGCCCGACGAAAAACTCTGGATCAGCAAGCCGCTCCAGTCTCCACGCGACAAGCCAAAGCTGGCATTGTGTTTCCAGCGCAGGTACAGATCGCGCGTATAAAACTTGCCGACCAGTTCCTGGTATTCCTGGCCTTGATACTCCGCAAACTTGAAGCTGTCCATATACGTGCCGTCCAGGGTCGCCGTCCATTTCGCGTCCTGGATCTTGCCTTCGCCGCGCAAGCCCACGTCGAGGCCGCGCACGCGGCTGCCTGCCGCATTGATCCAGCCCGCCTGCACGTACTCGATGGTGCCATCCGGATTGCGGTGGATGTACTGGTTCAGCGCCTGGTAATTGGCCAGCACGATTTGCGGCGTGCGGTTCAGGATGCGGTCCTTGGTATTGATGGCCCAGTAGTCGAACGAGGCGGAATATCCCTTGAATGGCTCAATGACAAAACCGACGCTGCCCTGCTTCGACGTTTCCGGCTTCAGATTGGTATTACCGCCCGTCTTGTAGTCGAGGCGGTCGATGGCGCAGTATTCGGGCACGCCCGGATGCTTGGCGCAGCCTTCCTGGTCAACCACGCCGTTCGGCAATTCCTGGCTCAGCGAACCGGAATACAGCTGCTGGAAGCTTGGCGCAAGGAAACCCTTGCTGGCCGAACCACGGAACAGCAGGAAGTCGGCCGGCTGGTAGCGGAAGGCCACTTTCGGATTCGTCGTCGCGCCCACCAGGCTGTAATCGTCGCGGCGGATGGCCAACTGCATTTCCAGGTCCTTCGTGACCGGCACCAGCAGCTCGGCATATACGGCCTTGACGGTACGGCTGGCATCTTTTAATGCGGCATTCCCCGGCGCCAGCAGGATCTGGATGGCGTCGACGTCCTGCCCGAAACTGTAGCCTTCGCGGCGCAAGTCAAAACCGGCCGCCATAGCCAGCGCACCGGCCGGCAGCTGGAACAGCTCACCCGACACGGAACCGTCGATCTGCGTCAGGGTTGTCTTGCCGTGCTGGAAGTCGCCACGGAACTTGGTCGATTCGATCAATTGCTTGGCCGCTTCCGTCTGGCTCTGGCCAGCGCCCACCCACGGATTGATGATGCCCGTCGCCAGGGCCGCGTACAGCTTGTCCGTGTAGGAATAGCCATCCGTCAGCTTGGTCTTGGTGCTGCTTTCGGCGCGCGAAATGCCGGCCTTGTAATCCCACTTACCGAAGTTGCCTTCAAAGCCCACCAGCACGCGGGCATTGTCGGTGGTATTTTCCTGCGTGCGGTTGCCCACGTCATTGGCGCGCCATTTGTAGGAAATCGGCTTGGTCTTGTCGAAAGTAGGGATATAGGCCGACAGGTCCTGGTAATACGCGCCACCGACCGGATACAAATTCTTGTTGGCGACAGTCGCCTGCACCTGCATCGGCGTCAAGATGGCCGTGGCCTTGGTGCGTGAACCGAGCACTTCGACAAACATGCGGTGGTCGGGCGCCAGCTGGAAGGTGCCGCGCGACAGCAGATTGGCCCGTTCGACAGGAAATTGCAGCACATAGTCGGCGCCATAGTCATACGCGCACGAATACCTGGTGCGCAGCGGCGAGGTCACGTCTTTCCACAGTTCCGTCTGGTATTGCGACATGCCGGCGACGGTGTCGCACTTGCCCTGGAAGCTCAGGGGATTGGCTTGCAGGTATTTGGTCGCATCGCCAGGCAGCTGGAACGACGTGCCCAGTGCCGTGCCGGTCCCTGCCATCTGGTTGGCAAACGGCGTGCCCGTGGTATCGGGCGACAGGCCGCGGCCCGGCTGGAAGCCGTTGACGAAGGAGCGGTCGCTGCCGTTCAGGCGCTCGGCCTTGTCGACGGTCAGGCTGGCCATGATGTTGTAGCGGTCCGACTCCAACGAACCCGTGCCGGCCAGAAGGGATGCGCGGCGCGTGGCGCCGCCGCCCGCTTGCGTGTCGTTGGTGGAGACGGATGCTTCCACGCCGCTGTAATTGGTTTTCAGAATGAAATTGATCACGCCGCCGATGGCGTCCGTGCCATAGATCGCCGAGGCGCCATCCTTGAGGATTTCCACGCGCGAAATCGCGCCCAGCGGGATCGAGTTCAGGTCGACCGACTTGCCGCTGGCGCCGTGCGTGGCGATGCGGCGGCCGTTCAACAGCACCAGGGTGCTCGACGGTCCCAGGCCGCGCAGCGAGGCGAACGAGGCGCCACCACTGACGCGGTCGGCATCGGCGCCAAACACGTTATTGCCCGACGTCATGTTATCGGCGCCCGTGCCGTTCGCCGACAAGGTGCGCACCAATTGCTCGGTCGACGTGATGCCCTGTTTTTCGATCTGGTCAAAGGTGATGACTTGCACCGGCAGCGCGCCTTCCTTGGCCACGCGCTTGATACTGCTGCCCGTGACTTCGACCCGTTGCAGCGCTGGCGCCGCCGCTTCCTGTGCCATTACCGGCCCCACCACCCCCATCAATGCCACCAACTGCGCTAGCTTCTTCAATTTCACAGGTCTTCTCCTTGTTGGGCAATCGAAACTTGAGTCATCAAGTCAGGCTGTTAGATATGTCGCAACGTCTGTCTCGCGGTACATTTTTTTATGACATTTGCGCATGACTTTATTTATTTTCATTTTCAGAGTAGCGCGATGCATCCGCAGCCAGCCAATGAAAAATGCTTTCCTAACCATAACTTTTTGGAATGAATGCCCTTTTCAACCGCCTGCTTACTTGCCTGCAGGGCGGCCCTTGGCGGGATCGACGTCCAGGTAGCGCCAGGACGTGAATTCCACGGGGTGGCGCCTGTAGTTTTTTAGCCACGGTTGCTGCAGGTCGGCAGAGATGGGATGTGTCAGCAGCACCCACGGCGTGTATGCGTGGATCAGCTGAAACAGGTCGAAGTACAGACTGCGTCGGCGCGGCGTATCGGATAGCAGGCGCGCCTCCTCATAGCGTTTATTGTAATCGGGCAAGTTGAAACGGGCATAGTTGGCGCGGCCAACGTTGCCACCATACAACAATTGCATAAAGTTATCGCCATCGGGGAAGTCGGCGATCCAGTTGGTCTCGAACATCTGCACCTTGCCCAGGCGCGACGCCTTGATGATTTCCGTCTTCTTGTCGCTTTTAAATTCCACCCGCAAGCCGATGGCGTTCAGGTTGCGCCGCCACAGTTCATCGCGCAGGCGTCCCACCGTGCTCGGCTCCGTGTGCATGGTCAAGGTCAAGGGCCTGCCATCGGGCTGCGTGCGGAAACCGTCAGCGCCCGCCTTGTAGCCAAAGCGATCCAGCAGCGCGCGCGCCAGCACGGGATCGTAGCCGACCGGGCTGCGGTAGCTCCTGTCGTAACCGAGCACATTGGGCGGCAGCGGCGACTGCGCCGGCAAGGCCAGGCCTTTCTTCAACAGCGCGATGTCTTCGCGGCTGTTGTAGCTGAGGGCAATGGCGCGCCGCAGGGCCAGCTTGTCCTTGCTCGTGCCGCCCAACACGGGATCGTCCATATTCATCCACATATAATATGTTTGCAGCACGGGAAAACGCGTCAGCTGCAAGCCCTTGGCGGCCAGCGCCGGCTTCAGCGCGCCATTTTCCAGCACCATGTCCGTCATCGATTCCGGCACTTGCTCCAGGTAGTCGAATTCGCCTTTCAAAAAGCCCAGCATGCGCGATTGATATTCTTCAACGATGCGCACCTCGATACGCTCGACCAGGGGCAAGCGCTGGCCTTCCAGCGAAGCGGCGATGGCGCGCGCGTCGACCGGCAAGGCGGCCAGCGCCCTGGCTTCTGTATGGAACACGGTGGCACGGAAAGTCGGATTGGCTTGCAGCACGATCTTGTCGCTGCGCTTCCATTCCTTCACCAGGAACGGCCCCGTGCCCACGGGATGGTTGCCGATCTGTCCCGGCGCGGCATACGCGTCGGCCACTTCGCGTGCCACCACGCCGGTGGCCGGCATGGCCAGGTAAAACAGAAAGTTCGGGTCGACGCCGTTCAGGCGGATGCGCAGGGTGTATTTGTCCAGCGCCTGCAAGCCGGCGATCGGCGTGTCGTAGCTAAATTTGGCTTTCAGGGTCGCATCGCCCACCAGCTTGTCTTCCAGCAAGAACAACCACGGCGACTTCAGGCTGGGGTCATACAGCCGCGTCAGGCTGTAGACATAATCCTGCGCCGTCACTTCGCGCGGCTTGCCCTTGAAGGCGGGATCGGGGGTAAAGAAAATACCGGGCTGCAAATGGAAGATATACGTGCGCCCACCATCTTCCACCGTCGGCAAGCCCCGCACCGTATTGCCCTGCAGCTGCACCGGTCGCGCCAGGTAGTCGTAGCGCAGCAAGGGGTCGAAGATATTTTCCATCAGGTTCAGGCTGGCCAGGTCGGACGCCACGGCCGGGTCCAGGCCCGTCTCGCTGGTGCTCAAAAACAAGTGCAGGGTCTTGTTCGCCCGGGCGGCCACATCGGTGGCAGCAATGCCCGGTGCGGTGAACAGCGTCAACAGTGCCAGGCCGGCGGCGCAGGCGGTTTTGCGTAAAAACATCATCAGTGATCCAGTGCAGACAGGGCTAACAAACAAACGTGAAGAACAGGCATCACCGAGACTACTCGGGCACAGTACGGGGCGCCAATGAAAACAGGCTGCCAGCTTATAACTTTTTGGCATGTGATTGCTGCATTCTTTCATCAACTCGTATCGGGCTGCCCCTATACTTTGTATGCAGACATTTTTCACTCCCGACATACAGAACTGATCGAATATGGCACTTAATTACATCTGGTCCGGCTTTTTCCTCGTTGGCTTCCTGGCCGCAGTGCTGCAGTGGCTATTTCTCGGCGATACCGATATCTTCAAACGCATCATCGATGGCACGTTCGAAACGGCGCGCATGGGCGTGATGGATATCGCCCTGCCGCTGGCGGGCGTGATGACCTTGTGGCTGGGCATCATGAACATCGGTGAAAAGGCAGGCATCGTCGGCTGGCTGGCGAAAGTGATCGCGCCCTTCTTTTCGCGCATCTTCCCGGAAATTCCCAAGGACCATCCAGCGACCGGCCACATGGTGATGAATTTTTCGGCCAACCTGCTGGGACTGGACAATGCGGCCACGCCCTTCGGCTTGAAGGCCATGGAAAGCCTGCAGACCTTGAACCCGAACAAGGAAGAGGCGACGAATGCACAAATCATGTTTCTGGTGCTGCACACCTCGGGCCTGACCCTGATCCCGCTGGCCATCATGGCGCAGCGCTCCATCCTCGGCGCGGCCGACCCGTCCGACATCTTTATCCCCTGCATGATCGCCACCTATGTCGCCACCATGGTCGGCATCATCACGGTGTCTATCAAGCAACGCATCAACTTGCTCAACAGGGTCGTGCTGGGCTGGATGGGCGGCATGACGAGCGCTATCGTGGCCATGATCTGGTACTTCACGCAATACCTGACGAAACAGGAAATCGAGCTGGTGTCGAAAGTGGTCAGCAACCTGGTATTAATCAGCGTCATCGCCATTTTCATCATCGGCGCCCTGCGCAAGAAAGTGAACGTGTATGACGCCTTCATCGAAGGGGCGAAGGGCGGCATCCAGACCTCGATTACCGTGATTCCCTACCTGGTCGGCATGCTGGTGGCCATCAGCGTGATCCGCAATGCAGGCGTATTCAATTTCATGATGAGCGGCATGAACTGGTTCTTCGCCAACCTGGGCATCAATACGGATTTCGTGCCCGCCCTGCCGACGGCCATGATGAAGCCGCTCAGCGGCTCCGGCTCGAAAGCCATGATGATCGATGCCATGAATACCTACGGCGTCGACTCCTTCGTCGGCCGCCTGGCCTGCGTGTTCCAGGGCTCGGCCGACACCACCTTCTATATTGTGGCCCTGTACTTCGGCTCGGTGGGCATCCGCAAGACGCGCTATGCGATCACGGCCGGCCTCATCGCGGATCTCGCTGGCGTGGTCACGGCCGTCTTTGTCGCCTACGTCTTTTTCCACTAAGGAGCGCCATGTTTCGTCCCATCCTCATCGCCGCCTTGCTGGCTGGCATCGGCCTGTCCAATGCACAGGCGCAATTGCCCGAATCCGTCAGCCTGCTGCTGCGCAGCGCGAGTATCCCCGAAGACGCCATGGGCGCCATCGTCTTGCGCGGCAACACCACCGTGCTGTCGCACGGCGCCGGGCGCAGCATGCAGCCCGCGTCCACCATGAAGCTGGTGACGACGGCCGTGGGCCTGGAGCAATTGGGTCCCATCTTCCGCGGCCGCACCGAGTTGCGCACCAGCGCCGACGTCATCAATGGCGTGCTGAAGGGCGACTTGATCCTGCGCGGCGGCGCCGACACGGATTTCAACGCGGACGTGCTGGCACACATGCTGCAAACCCTGCGCAACCAGGGCATCGTAAAAATCAAGGGTGACCTGATCCTGGACCGCCAGCTATTCCAGCCGGCCCGGCCGGACATTGGCGCACTGCCCTTCGACGAGTCGGCCGAGTTCCGCTACAACGTCATTCCCGATGCCTTATTGCTGAACACCAATTTGCTCGATATCAACATGAACTCAACGGATCGGCAATTGAGCATCCTCATGCAGCCGCCGCTCGAGAATGTCAGCATCACCAGCGACATGAAGCTGGTCAAGGGCAGCTGCGCCCGGTGGGAAGATGGCTGGCGCCCGCCCGAATATCGGCGCGATGCGAGCGGCAAGCTGCAGGTGATACTGCACGGCACCTTCCCGCAAAATTGCAACAAGGCCACCAGCATCAATGTGCTTGATCGCAACGACTATGCGGACCGGCTGTTCCGTGCGACCTGGAAACGCCTGGGTGGCACGATCACGGGCACGGTGCGCGAAGCGCCGTTTACGGGCTTGCCGCCGACGGCCGAACCGGTCGGCACGCGCATGCTGGCCGACCATGTGGCACGCGCCTTGCCAGAGGTCTTGCGAGATATCAATAAGACGTCCGATAACACCCTGGCCCGCACCTTGTTCCTGAGCCTGGGCAGCTTGCAAAGCGATGGCTGGCTGGGCAGCCGTCCCGTTGCCATGGCAGCGCCGGAAGATACGGCCAGCCGGGCGCGGCTAGTCATCCAGGAATGGTTCCAGCGACACAATATCGATACCCAGGGCATGCTGGTCGACAACGGTTCCGGCCTGTCGCGCACGGGACGCATTGCGCCGGCGCAACTGGCTGGCGTGCTGCAAGCGATGCAGCAAAGTCCGTGGGCGCCCGAGTTCCAGTCCAGCCTGCCCATCGTGGCGCTGGACGGCACCATGCGCAAGCGCCTGTTGAACAGCCAGGCCGCCGCGCGCGCGCGCATCAAGACGGGCACATTAAAAAATGTGGTGGCCATCGCCGGCTATGTACCCGATGCCAACAACCAGCTGTGCGTAGTGGTTGCCATGATCAATAGCGACCTGGTGGGCAATGGCAATGGCCGCGCCGCCGTCGATGCGCTGATCGAGTGGGTGGCCAGGAGCGGTGCCACGCCGGTGGTCGCCGGCCAATAAAAGGAAAGCAAAGACAGAAAGGCAGCGCGCAGCGCTGCCTTTTTTTCGGCTTTTGCATTGGCAGCTGATGAACAGCCGGGGTCAGACCCTCAATGCCGCTAACGCAAAAGTCATTGCTAACGAGCGAGGGGGTCTGACCCCAGCCTTCGCTTGGGGCTAACCACCAGACGAAAAAAAACCCCACCGGAGTCCGGTGGGGTTTTCTTCTACTACGAATAACAAGCCTGACGATAACCTACTTTCACACTGGTTGCAGCACTATCATCGGCGCAAAGTTGTTTCACGGTCCTGTTCGGGATGGGAAGGGGTGGGACCAACTTGC
>NZ_JBNYXX010000006.1:0-263164 GCF_051380905.1 Janthinobacterium darwini | reverse complement strand
GATGACCATAGCAAGTTGGTCCCACCCCTTCCCATCCCGAACAGGACCGTGAAACAACTTTGCGCCGATGATAGTGCTGCAACCAGTGTGAAAGTAGGTTATCGTCAGGCTTGTTATATAAAAAAACCCCGCGTGCGCGGGGTTTTTTTTCGTCTTCAGTGTTCATCGAACTAGATGCCCCAGGTGATGCTTTCACCTTCCGCCTTGGCTGAGCGCAGCATTTCCATCAATGGGTAGGCACGCTGCGAAAAATGCACTTTCTGTGCGCGCGCATGGGTGCCCGTTTCGCCATCTTCCAGCGATTCAGGCGTATGCGCATCGTGTTCGATGTCGTTCTCCGGATGCAGTTTGCTTTCCGCGACTTCCTTTTCCAGCAAGGCCAGGGCATCTCCCGCTTCCATCGGCGTGATCACGCCGCGGGTGGGGTTTTTGTGCAGGATGTCGAGGATACGCTGGGCATGTTCCTGGTACATCAGCACTTCAGGGGAGGATTTGGATTTGAATGAGATCAACATAAGCGCTTTCTGAAACTTGTTGTTAGTGTCGAAACAATATCACGACTTGAAATATTGCACAGGCTGTCCGATTGCCCGGATGACGCATTTGCGAGCCGGATAGGGCTATCTGTTGGACAGCACACGTATTTACAAGGGCGGCTGCTCCAGGCAGCTGCCTGTTTAAGCGATCATTAAGTCTCAATCCAGTTTCACTGAATCCATGAAAGTGTCGATGGTGTCACGCGACAGCTTGCGCTCTTCACCGAGAATGATGATCTGGAAGATGTGCTTGTCCTGTGCCACGAAACGGCCGACCAGCAAGACAGGCTTGCCTTGCTGCGTGCCGCTCGCCTCGATGCTGAGCGAAGTGCGCTGGCGCGTTCCGGAAGCAGTGCTGCTGGCCGCCGATGCGGTTTTTTCGCTGCGCACGGTGCCGTTGATATTTTTCAACAGAACTGTCTGCATGGCGGGCAGGGCAGCTTGCGCCTGTTCTGCGCTGTCGAGCACCGCGCTGCCGATGGCGAAGGTATTGCCATCGATTTCGCTCGCTGTCATGGTCAGGCTGACTTTCTTGCCATCGAGATCGATCTCGCGCGTCAGCACGGCCGGCTTGCCTGGAAACAGGGCCGTGAACTGGGCGTCGGGGCTGCGATAGTCGCGCCAGTCGAATTTCGGACTGCAGGCGGCCAGCGTGCAGGCTGTAGCGAGCATGGCAAGGAAGAGGGCAAGTGATGGTTTTTTCATCAGCAGATGGTAGCAGTGCCGCCAATCACGCGCAATCGCGCACGTGTGGCGGTCACTGGCCGCTTTATATCTCGCGCAGCACGCGCCGGTACTGGATCGCTTCGGCGACATGCGGCTGCGTGATAGCGGGGCTGCCCGCCAGGTCTGCGATGCTGCGTGCCACGCGCAGTACCCGGTGGTAGGTGCGTGCCGACCAGTGCAGGCGGGACATGGCGCCATGCAGCAACTGCTCACCATGTATTTCCAGATGACAATGTTGTTCGATTTCCATGCTGCTCAGGTGCTGGTTTGCTTTCCCCTGGCGTGCCAATTGCAGAGCAAAGGCTGCCGCCACCCGGGTGGCGATGGCTTGCGTGCTTTCGCCAGCGCCTGCGTGCCTGCCCAGCGCCGCAGGCGGCATGGCGGCAACTTCGATTTGCAAGTCGATACGGTCGAGCAGCGGGCCGGACAGGCGACTGTGATAGCGCAGCACGGCGTCCGGTGTGCAGCGGCAGCGGCCGGAAGCGTGGCCCAGATAGCCGCATGGGCAGGGATTCATGGCGGCGATCAACTGAAAGCGGGCAGGAAATTCGGCCTGGCGGGCCGCGCGCGAAATGCTGATGACGCCCGATTCCATGGGCTGGCGCAAGACATCGAGTACCCGGCGCTGGAATTCGGCGATTTCATCGAGAAACAACACGCCGCAGTGGGCCAGCGAGATTTCTCCCGGGCGCGGCACGTTGCCGCCACCCACCAGGGCCACGCCGGACGCCGTCTGGTGCGGGGCACGATAGGGACGACGTTTCCAGTGTTCCACCTTGAAGTGGCCGCTCAGGGAATGCACGGCGGCCGATTCCAGCGCCTCTTCATCGCTCATGGGCGGCAGCACGCCGGGGAAGCGGCTGGCCAGCATGGTTTTGCCCGCGCCCGGTGGCCCCACCATCAGCACGTTATGGCCGCCTGCGGCCGCTACCTCCAGTGCGCGCCGCGCCTGCTGCTGCCCCTGTACGTCAGCAAAGTCGGGATACGCAAAAACCTGCGCTGCCAGCACGGGCTGATGGCGCTGCAGCGCGGTCTTGCTGGCATGCGCGGCAAAATGGGCGCAGACCTCGAGCAGGCTGTGGGCGGGATAGATGCAGGCATCACTGACCAGCGCCGCCTCGTCCGCGTTCGCCTGCGGCAGGATGAAGGCGCGTGGCGCGCCAGCCTGGCTGCGCTGCATGGCAAAGGTCATGGCCAGTGCGCCACGGATGGGGCGGAGCTGTCCCGATAGCGACAGTTCACCCGCGAATTCGTAATGGTGTAATTGGTCGCCTGGCAACTGGCCGGAGGCGGCCAGGATGCCCAGCGCAATGGGCAAGTCGAAGCGGCCCGATTCCTTGGGCAGGTCCGCAGGCGCCAGATTTGCCGTAATGCGCCGCGCCGGCATGTCAAAGCCACAGTTTTGCAGCGCGGCACGGACGCGGTCGCGCGATTCCTTCACTTCGGTGTCCGGCAGGCCGACTATCGTAAAGGAGGGCAAGCCATTGGCAAGGTGGACTTCGACACTTACCTCGGGTGCCTCCATGCCGGCCAGGGCGCGGCTTTTCAGGACGGCCAGACTCATCAGACTCCCCTTTAGCGCGGGCGCGGTCAGGATCAGTCTAGTCCTTGAAAAGGTGTCAGGCTTGAGGTATGCCAGCAAGGTTGTCAATAACGCGACCTTGCTGGCGGTACTTTATGCCTTTGGGTCGTTCAGGCGCGTTTCCAGTTCGATCAGGCGCAATTCCAGTGCGTCCAGCTTGGCGCGGGTCTTGGCCAGCACTTGTGCCTGGATATCGAATTCCTCGCGCGTGACGAGATCGAGACGGGCGAAGCCCTGGGTCATCATCGATTTCACGTTTTTCTCGATATCCTTGGCAGGCGAGTTTTCGATGGCTTGATGGATCTTGCCTTGCAAGTCGTTAAAGAAGGTATTCATGTCCATGGTCAGTCCTTTTATGGTGCGGCCTGTGCATCGCACCATTGCGGTGCACAGCGGCGTTAATCTGGTGCGAAACTGGGCGGTTCATTGTGCTTCAGCAGTCCATTAGCGCAGTCCTGGCGGCTTGCAGGGTATGTATGGACGGAAATGCACCTGTCAAGGTGGCAAGAGAGCTGGCACGTATTCTGCTAAAGAAGCTATGAACGCTTTGTGATCTCCAGCCAAGATTTTAAACCTCAACCGCTTTAAAAGTTCAATAAAAGGGAATCGCCATGAAGAATCTGTCCAAGAACATGACTTTAGTAGCAGCGTTGACGCTGGCCATGACCGCCGTGTGCGGTAGCGCCATGGCCCAGGATGCAGTGGCAGCGCCTGCTGCGGCCGAAGCCGTACCTGATAACGTGGTGAGCTATAACGTGGCGCTGACCAGCGACTATCGTTACCGTGGGATCTCGCAAAGTCGACTCGATCCTGCCATCAGCGGTGGTGCCGACTACACCCACAATCCGACGGGCCTGTATGTAGGCACCTGGCTGTCGAGCATCAAATGGATCAAGGACGGCGGCGGCGATACCAACCTGGAATGGGATATCTACGGCGGCAAGCGTGGCGAGATCAGCAAGGACTTCACCTACGATGTGGGCGGCCTGTACTACTTCTATCCCTCGAATGGGCTGAGCACCAACGCGAACACCTTCGAGCTGTATGGCCAGCTCGGCTATGGTCCGGCCTACATCAAGTACTCGCACTCGACGACCAATCTGTTTGGCGTGGCTGACAGCAAGAACAGCGGCTACCTCGATGTGGGCGCGAATATCGATGTATACGAAGGTTATCTGCTGAACCTGCATGTGGGCCGTCAGAAGGTCGAGCACAACGATGCCCTCAGCTATACCGATTACAAGCTGGGTGTCACCAAGGATTTCGGCGTGGCAACAGTCGCCCTGGCCTACGTCAAAGCCAATATCACTTCGCTGGCGCCGAATGGCAAGAACCTGGCGAAATCCGGTCTCGTGCTGACCGTGTCCAAAACCTTTTAAGCGAGAATGCCATGAAAATGATTACAGCAATCATTAAACCGTTCAAACTGGACGAAGTGCGCGAAGCCTTGTCGGCTATCAATGTGCAAGGCATTACCGTCACCGAAGTCAAAGGGTTTGGTCGCCAGAAAGGTCACACGGAACTCTACCGTGGCGCTGAGTATGTCGTCGATTTCTTGCCAAAAACCAAGATTGAAGCGGCCGTGGATGACGCCATTGTCGACCAGGCCATTGAAGCGATCGAAGGTGCCGCGCGTACCGGTAAAATCGGCGATGGCAAGATCTTCGTCTACAACCTGGAACAAGTCATCCGCATCCGTACCGGTGAAACCGGCAACGAAGCGCTCTAAGGGGAATATTGATGCGTAAAAATATAACAAAATTGCTCGCTGGGATAGCCTGTCTGTGTGCTTTTGGCCTTGCCACGCCGAGCTTTGCCGATGCCCCCGCCAAGGCGGAAGAGGCCACGACTACTGTCGTCGCCGCTCCCGCCGTGACGCCGGTTCCTGACGCAGCGCCCGCAGCTACCGCTCCGGCACCGGCAGCTGCCGCGCCAGCAGCTGCGCCCGTCGCCAACAAGGGCGATACCAGCTTCATGATGATCAGTACCTTGCTGGTGATTTTGATGACCATCCCCGGCCTGGCCCTGTTCTACGGCGGCCTGGTGCGGTCGAAGAACATGCTGTCGGTGCTGATGCAAGTGTTCATGGTGTTCGCGCTGGTGATCGTGCTGTGGTGTATTTATGGCTACTCGATCGCCTTCACGGAAAAAACCGCCTTCTTCGGTGGCTTCGACCGCCTGTTCCTGAACGGCATCTGGGATCCGGCCAAGGGCACGTTTGCCGCCGCCGCCACCTTCAGCAAGGGCGTCGTCATTCCCGAGTTCGTCTTCGTGGCTTTCCAGGGCACGTTTGCCGCCATCACGTGCGCACTGATCGTCGGCGCCTTTGCCGAGCGCGCAAAGTTTGCCGCCGTGCTGGCCTTCGTCGTGCTGTGGTTCACGTTCGCCTACCTGCCGGCCGCCCACATGGTGTGGTTCTGGACCGGTCCTGACCTGATCACGAATGCCGCTACCTCAGCCAGCGAAGCCCTGAAGGCTGGCTGGATCTGGCAAAAAGGCGCGCTGGACTTCGCCGGCGGCACCGTGGTGCACATCAATGCCGCTGTCGCGGGCCTGGTGGGCGCGATCATGATCGGCAAGCGCGTTGGCTACGGCCGTGAATCGATGGCGCCGCACTCGCTGACGATGACCATGATCGGCGCCTCCCTGTTGTGGGTGGGCTGGTTCGGTTTCAATGCCGGTTCCTCGCTGGAAGCGGGCGATGTGGCGGCCCTGGCCTTCGTCAACACACTGCTGGCAACTGCTGCCGCCACCCTGTCGTGGGTATTTGGCGAGTGGATCAGCAAAGGCAAGCCATCCATGCTCGGTGGCGCATCGGGCGCCGTTGCCGGCCTGGTGGCGATCACCCCGGCGGCGGGCTTTGTCGGCCCGATGGGCGGCCTGGTCATCGGCTTGCTGGCCGGTGTCATCTGCCTGTGGGGCGTGAACGGCCTGAAACGCCTGATCGGCGCCGACGATTCGCTCGACGTGTTTGGCGTGCATGGCGTGGGCGGTATCCTGGGTGCCTTGTTGACGGGTGTGTTTGCTGCACCACAACTGGGCGGTCAAGGCATCTTCGACTATGTCACCAACAAGATGTCGGCTGACCCGTATTCGATCGGACACCAGGTATGGGTGCAGGCGCAAGCGGTCGGCACCACCATCATCTGGTCGGCCGTGGTCTCCCTCATCGCGTATAAGCTGGTCGACATCGTCATCGGCCTGCGCGTACCGGAAGAAGAAGAGCGCGAAGGCCTCGATATCACCAGCCATGGCGAACAGGCATATCATGGCTAAATGATAATGATCTGGCATGTCAGCGCCCCGGCGCGGCATGCTAGGCTTGAAAAGGCGCCTCTTTGAGGTGCCTTTTTTTCGTTGTGGGAATGGAAAAGGTCTTTAAAACAAGGCTTTTGCCCCGATTTGGGGTACTTACACGGTAATATAGTCGGCAGTTCTGTGTGCTTTTTTGAATACTGCACATAATTTAAGGATGTAACTATGGTTCCCCATCTCGTCACGGCCCTGACCGGACCGCTGCTCGACCTCGAAAAAAAGATTCTGGCCGCGACGCCGGCCATTGAGCGCTGGTTCCGCATGGAGTGGCAAGAGCACACGCCGCCCTTCTATTGCTCGGTGGATTTGCGTAATGCGGGCTACAAGCTGGCGCCCGTCGATACCAATTTGTTCCCCGGCGGTTTTCATAACCTCGCCACGGAAATGCTGCCCTTGTCAGTGCAGGCGGCCATGGCTGCCATCGACAAGTATTGCCCGGACGCCCGCAACCTGCTGATGGTGCCGGAATTGCACAACACCACGCCGCAATACTTGCAAAACGTGGCGCGATTGATGCAGATCTTCCGCCAGACGGGACTGCACGTGCGCCTGGGCTCGTGGTCGCCCGAGATCACCCAGCCGACACCGCTGGCGTTGCCAGATGGCAACATGCTCGTCATCGAGCCGCTCGTGCGCCTGAATAACGGCCGCCGCCTGGGCTTGAAGGATTTCGATCCGTGCACGATCTTGCTGAATAACGACTTGTCGGACGGCATCCCCGATATCTTGCAAAATATTCATGAACAAAGCCTGCTGCCGCCTTTGCACGCGGGCTGGGCCCTGCGCCGCAAGAGCAACCACTACACGGCCTACGATGAGGTGGTGAAAAAATTCGGCAAGATGATCGATGTCGATCCATGGATGCTCAACCCGTTTCACGCCAAGTGCAGTGACGTCAACTTCCAGGAAGGCGAGGGCGAAGATGCGCTGGCCGCCAGCGTCGACGTGCTGCTGGCCAAGATCCGCAAGAAATACAAGGAATACGGCATCAAGGAAAAGCCCTTCGTCATCGTCAAGCCCGATGCGGGCACGTATGGCACGGGCATCATGACGGTGCGCGACGCCAGCGAAGTGCGCGACTTGTCGCGCAAGCAGCGCGACAAGATGTCCATCGTCAAGGACGGCAAAGTCGTCACCGACGTCATCATCCAGGAAGGCGTGCCCACGTTTGAAAGCATCAAGGATGCCGTGGCCGAGCCTGTTGTCTACATGATCGACCGCTACGTGGTGGGCGGTTTCTATCGCGTGCACGCGGAGCGGGGCGTGGACCAGAACCTGAACGCGCCCGGTTCGCAGTACGTGCCGCTGGCGTTTGCCCAGCAGCATGCCGTGCCGGACTTGAAGGCCAAGCCGGGCACGGCCGCGCCGAACCGCTTCTATGTGTATGGCGTGGTGGCGCGACTGGCCTTGTTGGCTGCATCGCTGGAAATGGAGCGCACGGACCCGAATCCCGAGGTGTATTGATCGATCCCAGCAGCTTGCCGGGCGCGGTGACTACTGCGCCTGGCGATCTCGGCTAGAATCAAGCATTCCTTATCCAGGCTCCCCGATTGGACGCACCATGAAAATTGCATTCCTTGCCGACCCGCTGGCAGGCTTCAAGACTTACAAAGATTCCACTTTCGCCATGATGCGCGAAGCGGCCAAACGCGGCCACGCCGTCTACGCCTTCGAGCAGAAGGACATGGCGCTGGAAGAGGGCATCGTCACGGCCCATGTGCAGCACATCGAGCTGACCGGCGACGAGCACGACTGGTACAAGGTTGTCTCGCGCGAGGAAGTGCGCCTGTCGGCCCTGGACGCCATCATCGAACGCAAGGACCCGCCGTTCGACATGGAATACGTGTACGGCACGTATCTGCTGGAACTGGCGGAAAAGCAGGGCGCGCATGTCTTCAACAAGCCGTCCGCCATCCGCGACAACAATGAAAAGCTGGCCATCGCCCAGTTTTCCGAATTCACTTCGCCCACCCTGGTGACGTCGAATGAAGCGCGCCTGCGCGCCTTCCACGCCAAGCACCAGGACGTCATCTTCAAGCCCCTCGACGGCATGGGCGGCACGGGCATCTTCCGCGTCAAGGCCGATGGCCTGAACCTGGGCGCCATCATCGAGACCTTGAGCGAGAACGGCGCGCAAACCATCATGGCGCAGCGTTTCATTGCCGACATCGTCAAGGGCGACAAGCGCATCCTCGTCATCGGCGGCAAGCCGGTGCCATTTTCGCTGGCGCGCATCCCGCAGGCGGGCGAAGTACGCGGCAACCTGGCGGCCGGTGGAACGGGCGTGGCGCAGCCCTTGACGGCGCGCGATCTGGAAATAGCAGAAAAGCTGGGCCCGATCCTGGCCGCGCGTGGCCTGATGCTGGTAGGATTGGATGTGATCGGCGACTATCTGACGGAAGTCAATGTCACCAGCCCGACCTGCTTCCAGGAAATCATGCAGCAGACGGGTTTTGACGTGGCGGCCATGTTTGTCGACGCCGTCGAACATGGCGTCGCACAAGCGCAGCAGCGCCAGAAGGTGAAATGACTATGGTAGGGATTTTGCTCATGACACATGCCCCGCTGGGACAGGCGTTCATCGCCGCCTGCGCGCATGTGTTTCGCGGGCCAACAGAACGTTTTGAAGCCATCGATGTTGTCGCCGACCAGGACCTGGCGGAAGTGCAAAAGCTGGCTTCCGAAGCCATTTGCCGCCTCGACGACGGCTCCGGCGTGCTGGTAATTACCGATGTGAAGGGCGGCACGCCGTCGAACTGCTGCAACAAGCTGGCCGATGCGGGCCGGGTGGAAGTCATCGCCGGCATCAGCCTGCCGATGCTGCTGCGCGCCATCACGTATCGCCGCGACACGCTCGACGTGGTGGTGGAGATGGCGCTGGCCGGTGCGCAAAGCGGCGCCGTGCGCGTCGATAACCGCATCCGTGTGGGCGAATAAGGAAGTGCATGGCCGCCGCCCTGAAGGCGGCGGGTTTTATAGGCCAAGATTGTCATCAGCGTAGTGCATTCAGGGATAGAGACCATACAAAAATGATTCAAAGAGAACTCGAAATCATCAACAAGCTGGGACTGCACGCACGCGCCTCCGCCAAATTTACCCAGCTCGCCGCCAAGTTCAAGAGCGACGTCTGGCTGACCCGCAACGCGCGCCGCATCAACGCCAAGTCCATCATGGGCGTAATGATGCTGGCCGCCGGCAAGGGCGCGAAAGTGACCCTGGAAGCCGAGGGCGATGATGAGCAGGCATGTGTCGATGCGCTCACCGCCCTGATTAATGACAGGTTTGGCGAAGGCGAGTAATGCCCGCCGAACGCAGCCGCAGCCGCATTTCGACAGGTCACCCCATGGCATCTTTCACGCTCCACGGCATCCCGGTCTCCCGCGGCATCGCCATTGGCCGCGCGCATCTGCTGGCGCCGGCCGCCCTTGACGTCAAACATTACCTGGTCGCCCAGGAACAGATCGAAGCCGAAGTCCAGCGTTTGCAAAACGCCATCGCCGCCGTCCACAAGGAACTGCAAACCCTGTGGAACGAGCTGCCGAAAGATGCGCCCACCGAGCTGGGTGCGTTCATCGATGTGCATGCGCTGATCCTCTCGGACCCGATGATCGCCGAAGCGCCGCTCGACATCATCCGTTCGCGCCATTACAACGCCGAATGGGCGCTGCTGACGCAAATCGATGAATTATCGGCGCAGTTCGACGAAATCGAAGACCCATATTTGCGCGAGCGCAAGGCCGATATCCAGCAAGTGGCCGAACGCGTGCTGAAGGTCTTGCTGGGCACCGAACAGCTGCTGCCCAAGGCGGCAGCCGAAGATGAGGTGCTGGCGCAGATGATCGTGGTCGCCCACGATATTTCGCCCGCCGACATGCTGCAATTCCGCGACCGCTCCTTCATCGGCTTCATTACCGACGTGGGCGGACAGAACTCGCACACGGCCATCGTCGCGCGTAGCCTGGATATCCCGGCCGCCGTTGGCATGTCGCAGGCGTCGATGCTGATCGAGCAGGACGACTGGCTGATCATCGACGGCGACGCCGGCGTGGTCATCGCCAACCCCAGCGCCCTGGTGCTGGAGCAGTACCGCGAGCGCCAGGTGGCCATGCAGCGCGCGCGCAAGAAGCTGGGCAAGCTGAAAAAGACGCCGGCCGTCACCAAGTGCGGCACCTCCATCACCCTGCTGGCGAATATCGAACTGCCCGAAGATTGTCCGTTTGCGCTGGAATCGGGCGCCAGCGGCGTGGGCCTGTTCCGTTCTGAATTCCTGTTCATGGGCCGCGCCCACAAGATTCCTACAGAGGACGAGCAGTTCGAGGCTTACCGCAGCACGGTGCAGTCGATGAAAGGGCGCGTGGTGACCATCCGCACGCTCGACATCGGCGCCGACAAGCCGCTCGATCAGTCCGACCATACGGCCTTGAATCCTGCCCTGGGCCTGCGCGCCATCCGTTACTGCCTGGCCGAGCCGCAACTGTTCCTGACGCAGCTGCGCGCGATTCTGCGCGCCTCGGCCTTTGGCAAGGTGCGCATCCTGATCCCCATGCTGGCGCATGCCTTCGAGATCGATCAGTCGCTGGCCATGATCGCCCAGGCGAAGGCCAGCCTGCGCGAGGAGGGCGTCAAGTTCGACGACGCCGTCGAAGTGGGCGCCATGATCGAGATTCCCGCCGCTGCGCTGGCCTTGCCCATGTTCGTCAAGCGCATGGATTTCCTGTCGATCGGCACGAATGATTTGATCCAGTACACCCTGGCCATCGACCGCGTCGATTACGAAGTGGCGCATTTGTACAATCCGCTGCACCCGGCCGTGCTGCAGCTGATCTCCATGACGATTGCGGCTGGCCACAAGGCGGGCATCGACGTGGCCGTGTGCGGCGAAATGGCGGGCGACGTGAAGCTCACGCGCTTGCTGCTGGGTATGGGGCTGCGCGAGTTTTCCATGCATCCGGCCCAGCTGTTGGCGGTCAAGCAAGAGATCCTCAACAGCGACCTGGGTCTGATCGCACCACAAATGCGCAAAATTATGCGCTCCATGGAACCAAATGTGATCGCGGAAGCCGTACAACAGTTGCAGCTCATGTAAACTGTCGCTTTATCAGCACCAGGAGGCATCGCGCGCGGCAAGATGTTTCCTGGTGTTAAAGTTGCAGAACCTATCATCGCGGTGCTGCATCGACCATGGCCCGTGGGGCCACCCCCTTTTATAAACCGACACACATGTCATCCATTGGAATCGTTTCGCCGCAAACCATGTATTTTGCGCAACCCCTGCAGCTGCAAAGCGGAGCATCGCTGCGGGACTATATGTTGATGTATGAAACCTACGGCACCCTGAACGCCGACAAATCGAACGCGGTGCTGGTTTGCCACGCCCTGAATGCCTCGCACCACGTGGCCGGCGTGTATGCCGACGAGCCGAAGAGCACGGGCTGGTGGGACAATATGGTGGGGCCGGGCAAGCCGCTCGATACGAACAAATTCTTTGTCATCGGCGTCAACAACCTGGGTTCCTGCTTCGGTTCGACGGGCCCCATGCACACCAATCCCGCCACCGGCAAGCCATATGGCGCCTCTTTCCCTGTCGTGACGGTGGAAGACTGGGTCAGCGCGCAGGCGCGCCTGGCCGATGAGCTGGGCATCAGACAGTTCGCCGCCGTGATGGGCGGCTCGCTGGGCGGCATGCAGGCGCTGGCGTGGAGCATCATGTTCCCCGAGCGGTTGAGGCACTGTGTGGTAATCGCCTCGACGGCCAAGCTGTCGGCGCAGAACATCGCCTTCAATGACGTTGCGCGCCAGGCCATCCTGTCCGACCCCGATTACCATGGCGGCGACTTCTATGCACACGGCGTGGTGCCGAAGAACGGCTTGCGCGTGGCGCGCATGGTGGGCCACATCACGTATCTGTCAAATGACGACATGGCCGAAAAATTCGGCCGCAAGCTGCGCGATGCGGCGCAGACGGGCGACTACAAATTCGGCTTCGGCATCGATTTCGAGATCGAATCGTACTTGCGCTACCAGGGCGACAAGTTCTCCGAGTACTTCGACGCGAACACCTATCTGCTGATTACCAAGGCGCTCGATTATTTCGATCCGGCGCGCGCGCATGGCGGCGACCTGGCCAAGGCCCTGTCGGGCACCCAGGCCAAGTTCTTCCTCGCCTCGTTTTCCACCGACTGGCGTTTCTCGCCCGAGCGCAGCCGCGAAATCGTCGAGGCGCTGGTGTGCAACCGCCGCCAGGTGACCTATGCGGAAATCGACGCGCCGCACGGCCACGACGCTTTCCTGCTGGAAGATGCGCGCTACATGAACATGGTGCGCGCCTATTATGGCCAGGTATGGAATGACATCAACGTGGGCGCGCCCGCAGCAGCCAGGAACACCGCCGTCCGCCAGGGCGCCAAGGAGATAGCATGACTTTTGACGAATTGAGCGCGTTGCGCCCCGACCTGGCCTTCATCGCCCACTGGGTGCCGAATAACGCGCATGTGCTGGACGTGGGCTGCGGCGAAGGCGTGATGCTGCAGTACCTGCAAAGCGACAAGGAGTGCAGCGGCTATGGCATCGAGATCGCCGACGATAAGGTATTGGCCAGTACGTTACGCGGCGTCAATGTGATCCAGCAGGACATGGAAAAAGGCCTGGCCATTTTTGGCGACAACAGCTTCGACACGGTGCTGTGTCTGTCGTCCTTGCAGATGATGAAGCAGGTCGAGCCGCTGCTGCGCGACATCGTGCGCGTGGGCGCCGAGGCTATCGTCTCGTTTCCCAATTTCGCCTACTGGCCGCACCGCGTGGCGCTGCTGAAAGGGCGCATGCCCGTGTCGAAATCGCTGCCTTACCAGTGGTATGACACGCCCAACGTGCGCTGCGCTACCATCAATGACTTCCGTGAACTGGCCGAAGAATGCGGCCTGGAAGTGATCGAATGCGTGGCCCTTGCCGAAGGCAAGATGGTCTCCGTGCTGCCGAACCTGCGCGGCGACCTGGCCGTCTTCCGTCTGCGCAAAAAAGCGGTGCATTGATGACGACAAGTCCGGCGCCAGGCTGGCGTTCCTACGCCAGCGGCCGCATGCTGGCCGTGCTGGTGCTGGGCTTCAGTTCCGGCCTGCCCCTGTTCATCCTGCTGTACCTGCTGCAGGCATGGCTGGCCAAGTCGGGCCTGAACGTAAAAGCGCTGGGGCTGTTCGCCCTGGTGCAGTTCCCCTACATCTGGAAATTCCTGTGGGCGCCTCTGATGGACCGCTACCGCATCCTGGGACTGGGTCGCCGACGCGGCTGGATGGCACTTACGCAGGTGGCGCTGTTCTTTTCCATCGGCGGCATGGGCATGCTCGATCCGCTCACGCAGATCGGCCTGATCGCCGCCGCTGCGGGCGGCGTGGCCTTTCTGTCGGCCAGCCAGGACATCGTTATCGACGCCTACCGACGCGAAATCCTTTCCGATAACGAGCAGGGCCTGGGCGCCGCCGTCATCGTCAACGCCTATAAAGTGGCGGGCATGGTGCCGGGTGCGCTGTCGCTGATCCTGGCCGACCGCATGCCGTGGCAGCCCGTCTTCTGGATCACGGCCGCCTTCATGTTGCCGGGCCTCGTCTGTACCTTGCTGATCAAGGAACCCACCGTCTACGGTTCGCCGCCGAAGACCATGCGCGAAGCGATCATCTTGCCGTTCCAGGAATTCATCGCGCGCGATGGTTGGCGTAACGCAATGTGGATCCTCGCCTTCGTACTACTCTACAAAATCGGCGACAGCATGGCCACGGCGCTGGCGACGAAGTTTTACCTGGACCTGGGGTTTAGCATGACGCAGATCGGCCTGGCCGCCAATACCACGGGTTTCTGGGCCAGCCTGGCCGGCGGCGTGGTGGGCGGCGTGTGGATGCTCAAGCTGGGCATCAACCGTGGCCTGTGGGTGTTTGGCGCGCTGCAGGCGATCGCCATTCTCGGCTTTGCCTGGCTGGCGCAGGTGGGGCCGAACACCATGCTGCTCAGTGCCGTGATCGGTTTTGAAGCATTTGCCAGCCTGGGCCTGGGTGCTGCCGCCTTTGTCGCGTTCCTGTCGCGCACCACGGATCCGCGCTACACGGCCACGCAATATGCGCTGTTTTCCAGTTTGAGCGCCGTGCCGCGCACCCTGATCAATGCCTCGGTGGGCTTTCTGGTTGCCGAGCTGGGCTGGTTCTCGTTTTTCATTGTTTGCTTCTTCCTGGCCTTCCCGGCCATGATGATGTTGCCTAAAATTGCCCCATGGAGGTCTGCCAATGGCACCAATATCCCTTAAACGTTATACCGTCCTGGCCAGCCTGTGCGCGGCCACCGCGCTGGCGCCCCTGTCCGTCTTTGCCCAGCAGGCGACGGTACAGGATGGCATCAAGGTGCGTCCTTTGTCGACCTCGCGCATCTTTGCCGGCGGCGCCGATTTCAACGCACAATCGAAGCAGCAATATACGCAGCTGGTCAACGAAGCGAAGGAAAAAAATGCGCTGGTGCCGGACAGCGACCCGCAAGTGAAACGCCTGCGCGCCATCGCCCAGCGCATCATCCCGTTCGCCACGCGCTGGAACGAGGCGGCGGCTAACTGGAACTGGCAGGTCAACCTGCTCAACTCGGATGAGGTCAACGCCTTTTGCATGCCGGGCGGGCAGATCGCTTTTTACAGCGGCATTATCACGAAGCTGAATTTGACCGACGATGAAGTGGCCGTCGTCATGGGACATGAAATTTCGCATGCCTTGCGCGAACACGCGCAGGCGCAGGCAGGCAAGGGCAACCTGGCCGCCGTCGGCGCCAAGCTGGCCGGCGCCGGCCTGTCGGCCTGGCTCGGCGTCGACCCGAATCTGACCAGCACCGCCACGAATATGGCGGCCAAGGGCGTGATGCTGAAGTTCTCGCGCGACGATGAACGCGAGGCGGATTTGATCGGCATGGACCTGGCCGCGCGTGCAGGTTTCGATCCGCGCGCCGGCGTCATCCTGTGGCAGAAGATGGCGGCCGCAAGCGCGGGCGCGCCGCCGGAATTCCTCTCGACCCACCCGTCGGGCAAGGACCGCATCTCGCAGATGAACAGCCATATGGCGCAGGTGCTGCCCCTGTACGCGCGCAGCAAGGGCGTCAGTGTCGAGGCATTGCCGCCCTACCGCAGCAACGCTATCGCGCAGCGCTAGGATGTCCAGCCGCCACGCTGCCTCACCCTTGCCCATGCGCGATGGCGTGGCGCCCAGCTACCTGTGGCTGCCGGAAGGACAATGGCCCGACATGCTGTCGTTTCTGCTTGATCGCTATCCGCAGATCAGCGCCGCGCAATGGCAGGACCGCATGGCGCGCGGTGACGTGGTCAATGGCGACGGCGCCGTGCTGGCGCCCGACAGCGCATACCGGCGCGGCATGCGCATTTTTTACTACCGCGAGCTGGAGCGCGAAACGCCGATCCCGTTCCAGGAAGAGATCCTGTTCCAGGACGAACACCTGGTGGTGGTCGACAAACCGCATTTCCTGCCCATGACGCCGGCCGGGCGGTTCGTGCAGGAGACCTTGCTGACGCGCCTGAAGAAAAACCTGGACTGCGCCGAGCTGACGCCGATCCACCGCCTCGACCGCGAGACGGCCGGCGTGGTGATTTTTTCGCGCCTGGTAGCCAGCCGTGGCGCCTACCAGTCGCTGTTCCAGCGCCGCGAAGTGCGCAAGACGTATGAGGCGCTGGCACCGCACCTCGATGGCCGCGATTTTCCGTTCACCTATCGCAGCCGCATGGTCGAGGGCGAGCAGTTCTTCCTCATGCGTGAGGAGGCGGGCGAGCCGAACTCGGAAACCGTCATCGACGTGATCGAACGGCGCGGCGAGGTGAACCTGTACCGGCTGTACCCGCACACGGGGCGCAAGCACCAGCTGCGCGTGCACCTGGCTTCACTCGGCATCCCCATCGTCAACGATGCGTTTTACCCGCTGGCCCTGCAGTGCAAGGAAGATGACATGTCGCAGCCCTTGCAGCTGCTGGCGCGGGCGATCGATTTCACGGATCCGTTGACGGGCGAGCTGCGCCATTTTGAAAGCCGGCGCAGCCTGTAGCAGTGCTTATGCCTTGATCGTGTAATCGATGATCAGTGGCGCATGGTCGGAGAAACGCTCGTCCTTGTAGACGCTGACCGTATGCGCCTGGGCCGCGATACCGGGCGTGGCGACATGGTAGTCGATGCGCCAGCCCACGTTCTTCGCGTAGGCCTGGCCCCGGTTGCTCCACCAGGTGTACTGGTCTTCGCGCTTGTCCAGGCCGCGGTGCACGTCGACAAAGCCCACTTCGTCGAAGACGCGCGTCAGCCACGCGCGCTCTTCCGGCAGGAAGCCGGAATTCTTCTTGTTGCCCTTCCAGTTCTTCAGGTCGATTTCATGGTGGGCGATATTCCAGTCGCCACAGATGACCACTTCGCGGCCCAGCGCCTTCAATTCCAGCAGATGCGGCAGGAATAGCTCCATGAAACGGAACTTGGCTTCCTGGCGCTCCGGGCCGGACGAGCCGGAAGGGCAGTACACGGAAATGACGGACAGCTTGCCAAAATCACAGCGCACGTAGCGGCCTTCGGCGTCGAATTCCGGGCTGCCGAAGCCGATATGCACGGCGTCCGGTTCGACCTTGCTATATATGCCCGTTCCCGAATAACCCTTCTTCTCGGCATAGTGGAAATGGCCATGATAGCCGTGGGGATTGAGGAATTCCGGCGTCATGTCGGGCAGTTGCGCCTTCAATTCCTGCACGCAGATGAAATCGGCCGTCTGCGTGCCCATCCAGTTGAAAAAGCCTTTTTTGGCGGCGGAACGGATGCCGTTCAAGTTGGCGGAGATAATTTTTGGCATAAGTCGAGAGTGAAAGGGCGCTGGACGGGGCCGGCGGGCGCGGCATGGCGATTGTCTCGCCGGTGCGCGCGGATTAAAATACAGGCACTTTTAAAAAATGAGGCTAATGTGAATAATTTACGCCAGCAGTTTATCGCGTTTTCAGTATCCAAGGGAGTCTTGCGGTTTGGCGAGTTCACCACCAAGGCCGGACGCCAGTCGCCATACTTCTTCAATGCGGGCCTGTTCCATGATGGTGCTACCCTGGCCGAGCTGGCGCAGTTCTACGCGCAGACCCTGCTCGACTCGGGCGTCGAATTCGACATGCTGTTCGGCCCCGCCTACAAGGGCATCACCCTGGCATCGGCCACCGCCGTGGCGCTGGCCGGCAAGGGCCGCAACACTTCGTTCGCCTTCAACCGCAAGGAAGCCAAGGACCATGGCGAAGGCGGCACCATCGTCGGCGCCAAGCTACATGGCAAGGTTGTCATTATTGACGATGTGATCTCGGCCGGTACCTCGGTACGCGAGTCGGTGGACATGATCCGCGCCGCCGGCGCCGAGCCATGCGCCGTGCTGATCGCCCTGGACCGCATGGAGCGTTCGGGCCCGGACGGCCAGCTGTCGCCAAGTTCGGCGGTGCAGGAAGTGTCGAAACAGTATGGTATTCCCGTCATCTCAATCGGCAACCTGGACGACTTGTTCGGCTACCTGAATGGCGCGGGCGCCGATCCGGAACTGCTGAAATATAAAGAGGCTGTTTCCGCGTACCGCAATCGGTATGGAATTTAAGTAGTCCTCTCCAGCAGCGCCCGCAGCCGCGGGTCGCTGCAGGTAGCGCTGGCCGATGGGTGGCATTGCAACAAGCGCCGCAACAGCGCGCCGCCGATGCCGCGCCGCCGGAACGGCGGTTTCACGAACAGCATGTTCACCGTCACTTCATCGGCGCGCCTGCTGATATCGAGCATGGCCACTTGCTGGCCGTCGATCCACGCGCACAGCGCGCTATCCCCTTGCCACTCTATCTGCATCACGCCAGCCATGGTTTCAGCGCCGCATGCAGGCCCAGGGCGAACAGCCCGACAAAAAAGCACCGCTTGAATACTTGCTGCGCGATGCGCCCGCGCAGCCATTGGCCGGCCAGCATGCCGACCAGCGCCGGCAGCAGCGCATACGCGGAAACGGCCGCCGCGCCCAGGCTGAAGTTGCCGTGCAATGCCAGGCTGGCCGCCAGCGCCACGGTCGATGCCGTAAACGCCAGGCCCAGCGCCTGCACCAGCGCGTCGCGTGCCAGCCCCAGTCCCTGCAGATACGGCACGGCGGGGATCACGAAGACGCCCGTGGCGGCAGTCAGCAATCCCGTCACGGCGCCTGCCATGGGCCCCAGCCAGGCTTCATGCCGCGTCGGCACGCGCAGTTGCAGCGAGAACAGTCCCGCCAGCGCGTACAGCATCAGCGCCACGCCCAGCGCAACGACGGCCCAGGCGCCGCTGTCCTGCGGCAGCAGGGCGCCGCCCGTCAAGGTAGCCGCGATGACGGCGGCCAGCATGGGCCACAAACGGCGCAGCAGGGCGCGCAGGCCCGGGCCGGCCGCCAGCTGCCATACATTCGTCACCATCGACGGCACGATCAGCAGGGCTGCCGCCTGCACGGGTGGCATGACGAGGCTGAGCGTGCCCATGGCCACCGTCGGCAGCCCCAGTCCGACTACGCCCTTGACGAAGCCAGCGACGAGGAAGCTGGCGCCGATAGCCAGCAGAAATGATGTCTCCATTTTTTATTCCACAGTGGTTTTGCAAGGATTCTGCGCCTGCCCGCGCCTTTCGCCAAGGTGGATTATCTTGAGTCAGCCTTAGGGATGGACGAAGGCTGATAAGATGGCGAAAAGGAGAGCTGCCATGCGTTTTGATCTGGTCGATTTGCAGCTGTTTGTCAACGTGGTGGAGGCGGGCAGCCTGACGGCGGGGGCTGCGCGCAGCCACCTGGCGCTGGCCTCAAGCAGCGCGCGCGTGCGCGGCATGGAAGAGATGCTGGGCATGCCCCTGCTGCTGCGCGGGCGGCGTGGCGTTGAGCCGACACCGGTAGGGCAGACCTTGCTGCATCACGCGCGCCTGGTACTGCTGCAAATGGAGAAAATGCGCGGCGAGTTAGGTGAATTTGCGCGCGGCTTGAAAGGACAGTTGCGGCTGCTATGCAATACGGCGGCGCTCAGCGAATTTTTGCCTGAGGCACTCGGTGCTTTTCTCGACCGCCATCCGAACCTGACCATCGACCTGGAGGAGCGCCTCAGTTACGATATCGTCAAAGCCGTTTCGGAAGGGCTGGCCGACATGGGCATCGTGTCCGACTCGGTCGACATGCGCGGCTTGCAGACGTTTTTGTTCCGCCCCGACCGTTTAGTCGTCATCGCGGCAGCCGACGGCGTGCATCACCGCGCGCTCGGCCAGGATGGCGTCGTTGACTTTGCCAGCGTGCTCGATCACGATTTCATCGGCCTGGCCGATGACAGCGCGATGCAGCAGTACCTTGGCATGCATGCGGCGCGCCTGGGTCGTCCGTTGAAGGTGCGCGTGCGCCTGCGCAGTTTCGATGCCGTGTGCCGCATGGTCGCCAGCGGCGTGGGCATCAGCGTGGTGCCGCTGGCGGCGGCCAGCCGCTGCCAGCAGACGATGGCGCTGCGCTGCCTGGAATTATCCGATCCCTGGTCGGTACGCAATCTGACGATTTGCGTACGCCAGTTCAGTGAATTACCCCTGTACGCGCGCCAGTTGATCGATCATCTGAAGGCGTAACAGGGCACGACAGGAGCAGCGATGCGTTTTTCAGAAGACAAGATGGCCAGCCTGCTGTGCAGCGACCAGGTCGAGCGGCCCATTCATATCTGGCAGCCGCCACAGCCCCAACGCCCCCGCGCCGTGATCCTGGCGATCCACGGCGGCATGGCGCACGCGGGCGATTACGTCACGCCGGCGCTGACCTTCCGCCAACATGGCTTCGCCACCGCCAGCTTCGACATGGTGGGCCACGATGGCAAGCGCAAGGTGGATATCCCTTCGTTCGAGGCCTTCCTCGACGACGAGGAACTGTTCCTCGCCTGGATCAAGCAGGCGTATCCGGGCTTGCCGATTTTCGTCATGGGCCATTCCATGGGGGGCTTGATCGCCACGCACCTTGGCCTGCGCCGTTTTGCGGGCGACCCGGCCATCCGGGGTTTCATTATCTCCTCGCCGTATTACGTGAATGCGATTCCCGTGCCGAAGGTGCTGCAGATGCTGTCCGGCTGGCTGGCCAAGCGCTACCCCACGATGAAGGTGCCGCTGGGCAACCTGACCATGTTGCTGACGCACGATCAAACCATCACCGCGCGCCATTTTCAGGATGAGCGCGATGGCATACGCGCCAGTGCAGCGTCGGTGCGCTTCGCCCATGCCTTGACGTCGGCGCAAAAGGAACTGGCGGGCGGCTTGTCGGATTGGCGCTTCCCCCTGTTTGCCGTGGTGGCGGGCGACGACAAGCTGGCCAACAGCCGCGCCACGGAAAGCCTGCTGCGCAGCGTGCCCGAGGGCCTGCTCGACTATCATTACTATCCGGCCAATTACCACGAGAATTTCAATGAAGTGAACCGCGACGTGATCTTTGCCGCCATCCTGGCCTGGATCGAAAAGCTGCTCCCACCCGTGCCGGCGTGAGTCGCAGGTATCGTTATAATCGGATAAATTGATTTTATCGCCGGCGCGCCGGCCCGGTCCCCGCGGCACAGGGGAATACTCAAGGAACGAACGATGCGCTTGCTGATTGCCCTGATACTCCCGTGGCTGACCTTTTTCACCATCGGCCGCCCCATTGCCGGCATCATTTGCCTGATCCTGCAAATCACCTTGATCGGCTGGCTGCCAGCCACGATCTGGGCCGTTTATGCGCTGAGCCAGTACAAGACGGACCAGAAGATCGCCGAAGCCATGCGCCGGCGCTGATCGTGTTCTAAGGCTGGCCTAAGCTGCGCTTCCTATCTTGATTCAAGCAATATGAGGAGAGTGAGATGGCACCAGACAGACGCGGTACCCTGAGCCTGGCGGCGGTAATGCTGGCAGCCGGGCTGTTGCTGGGAAGTGCGGTGCAAGCCCAAACCGACAGCGCACTGCCGCCCGTGCAAAAGAGCGGCGCGGTGGAATATCTGAGCGGCGGTATCGGCCTCGACGAGTCGACTGCCATCAAGAGCGCCAGCCGGCATTGGCCCTTGAGCCTGGTGTTTTCCGTGCAGGCGGGGGGCAAGGCGGAATTTGCCTCCGACGTGAAGCTGGAAATACACGATGCCAAGGGCGCGCAGGTGCTTGAAACGACGGCCAGCGGACCGTTCCTGCTGGCGAAACTGCCGCCGGGCAGCTACAGCTTGCGCGCCACCCTTGCCGGCAATACTTTGGCGCGCAAGGTGCAAGTCAAGGCGGGATCGTCCGCGCGCGTTGAGCTGGTCTGGGCGGCGGGAACGAACCAGGGCCGGCCTTGATGCCCGGCGACGGCAAGGCGTCCGAACGGGGCTTGTCGGCGCATATCCTGCCCACATCGGCGACGATGGTCGGCGTGTGCATGACGGTGCTGTCGATCGGGCACCTGGCGCCGCGCGGCGAGGTGCGCGTGGCCATCGACAAGCTGCTCGCCGTCGATGCCATCGTCTTTCTCGTCAGCGCCGTGCTTTCGTTCATGTCGCTGCGCCCCGGCCAGTCGCGCTTGCGCTACGAATGGTGGGGTGAACTGCTGTTCATTTGCGGCCTGGCCCTGCTGGCGCTGGGTGCCGTGGTGCTGGCCTTCGTCATCAACTGACCTCGGTCAGTTGACATCGAATCAGCTGACCGCGAGCACGCGTCCTTCGGCGGCGCTTTGCAGCGCCAGTTCGATCAGGCGTATTGTCGCTGCCGCATCCTCGGCTGCTACGGGCGCCGGTGCGCCGTGGCGGATGGCGTCGGCCATGCCCTGGTAAAAGTCCTGGTAGCGGCCCGCCTGCATGTCGAGGTGTTCAAAATGTCCATCCGGCTGGGTACCCAGGTGCAGCGCGCCGCGCACGGGGTCCACGCCCCAACCTGGCTGTCCCGGCCTGCCGCCCGCCTTCAGGGCATCTTCCTGCGGGTCGAGGCCAAACTTCACGAAACTCCCCTTGTCGCCATGCACGGCGAAGCGCGCCGTCGGCGCCTTCACCAGGCAGCCGGCTTGCAGCACCACGCGCAAGCGGTCGTAGTACAAAACGATGTGCATATAGTCGACTGCTTGCGCCCCATCGCGCTGCAGGACGATATCGGCGTACAGTTTTTCCGGCTGGCCGAACAGCTGCATGGCCTGGTCCAGCATGTGCGGGCCCAGGTCGTACAGCAAGCCGCCACCGGGTGCGCCAGACTCGCGCCAGCGCTGGCGGATCTCGGGGCGGAAACGGTCGAAATGCGATTCGACGCTGGCGATGCGCCCCAGGGTGCCCTGTGCCAGCAGTGTTTTCAGGGTCAGGAAGTCGCCATCCCAGCGCCGGTTGTGATACACGCTGAGCACCAGCTTGCGTTCCTTGGCCAGGGCGATCAGGGTCTGCGCCTCGGCGCTGGAAATAGTAAATGGCTTGTCGACCACCACGTGCTTGCCCGCCTGCAGGGCCGCCAGGGCCAGGCTGAAATGCGCTTCATTGGGCGCGGCGATGACGACCAGCTCGATCGACGCATCGGCAAACAGCTGCGCCGCTTCCGCATACACGGTCGTATTCGGCCAATCCTTGTGCACGAGCTCCGGTTTGCTGGAGGCGACGGCGGCCAGTTCCAGGGCAGAGACGGTAGACAGGACGGGGGCGTGGAAGGTGGAGCCGGCAAAGCCGTAGCCAACCAGGCCGGTTTTGATCTTGTTCATGGCGGGTTCACAGGTGCGTGGAAGAATCCATGATCATACCCGCAAGCGGGCGGCGGCAGCGCTGCTGCAATGTTGCTACGATGCCGCCGCGCATACATTAGTTCAGGCTCCAGACGTATTGCACCTTGACGCTGGCGCTGACAGGCTTGCCGCCAGCAAGGGCAGGCTTGAACGTACACTTGGCAATGCCGCTGCGCGCCGCCTCGTCGAGGGCCGGATGGCCGCTGCTTTTGACCACGCTCGAGCCCAACACCTTGCCGGAGGCATTGACGTCAAAGGACATGTTGACCGTGCCCTCTTCTTTCGCCTGCAGCGATGCGGCTGGGTAGACCGGTTTGCCGCAGACGCCAAAGTCGATGATGGGCCGGCGCTCCAGTACAGGTGCACTGTCGGCGGCGACGGCCTGGCCGTAGATGCCGAGGCAGGCGCCGGCGAGGGCCAGCAGCGGCACGGCCGCTTTCCAGTTCAAGGTTTGTGGTACAGGGCGCAGCAATCGTTTGATACGTGACATAAGATCTCCTCCGTTGGCCGCTTGGGCCAGGTGGTGGGTTGAGAACTGGAGACGTTCCAGTTCCGAGAGTGCAAGAGCCAGACGCCGCGGTTCGCCCAGTTGTCTTGCTGCGAAATCATCTGCAATATGTTCGCGTTCGAGGCGCACGCCGCGAGAGATCCACCAGACGGCAGGGTGGAAGAACAGCAGCGTCTCGATGGCGTTTTGCAGCAGGTTGATCAGATAATCGTGGCGCCGGATGTGCGCCAGTTCGTGCGCCAGCAGCGCATCGAGCAGGTGCGGCGGCATGCCGGTGATCAGCGCTGCAGGCACCAGCACCATGGGGCGCCAGATGCCGGCCGTGAGCGGGCTGGCAATGTTGTCGAGCACGCGCAGACGCACGGGCCGTCCCACGCCGGCATGCTGCGCCATGCGCGACAGCCTTGTCTGCAGTTGCGGGTGCGTGGCCCCGGTGTTCCTGGCGCTGCGCTCTATCCACAGCATGCCCAGCGCCATGCGCACGGCCAGCACGGCGGCGCACAGGGCCCACACGCCGACGACGGCGCGCAGCAGCAGGTCCAGGTCGGGCAAGCTGTCGGGCGCCAGCAGGGCGGCCGGCAGCAAGGCACTGGAGAACAGCGCGCCCGTGGCATCGCCGCCGGCCAGGCGCAGATACAAGCCCGCCGCCGGCCATGCCAGGCTGGCCAGCAAGGCGCCGCAACCGATGGCGTAGCGCGCCTCGGGACGCGCGTTGCGCAGGGCCGCCCACGCCAGCGCCGTGGTGCAGCCGATCAGCAAGCCTTGCCACAGGAAGTGCAGCAGGGTCCAGCCCAGCGCTGGCACGAAGCCGTTCATGATTGATCCTCCTTGAGCATTTTTTCTATCTCTTCACGTTCTGCGCGCGACACGCCCGTGCGCAGCGCCGCCAGCACCAGCGCCTTGGCCGAACCGGCAAAGGCCTTCTGCATCAATTCCTTGAGCAGGTTCGTCTGCAGGCTGTCCTGCGCCTGGGCCGGCGCATACACGTGCGAACGCTGGCTTGCGTCGCGAATCAGCAAGCCCTTGGTGTGCATGATCTGCATCAGGCGCAGCACGGTGCCATACGTGATGGCCGGCTTGGCCAGGGCCATCGCCTCGTGCACCTGCTTGGCCGTGGCGGCGCCCAGCGGCCACAGTGCCTGCAGCAGATCGAGTTCGGCTGCCGTCGGTTTCGGGATGTCGTGCGTCTTGGCCATGCTGTTTTCCTCTTGCCTGAAAATCAATAAGGTTAGAATAGTCGTTGTAGACAGAAATGTATACTTTAATTTTATGTGCCGCATAAACGCCTTCCAGCCATGCGGGAAAAACTAGACAAGCTTGTTTATGAGTGAAGTGGCCAGGCAAAAAAAAAGACGCCGCGGCGTCTTTTTTGGGGGGCGTGGGAATTATCCCGCCAGCTTGGCCTTCAGCAGTTCCGTCAGCTGGGCCGGGTTGGCCTTGCCCTTGGACGCTTTCATGGCCTGGCCGATCAGCGCGTTGATGGCCGCTTCCTTGCCGGCGCGGTATTGCTCCACCGACTTGGCGTTGGCCGCCAGTACTTCATCAACGATGGCTTCCAGAGCGCCCGAGTCCGAGATCTGTTTCAGACCCTTGGCGTCGATGATGGCGTCGACCAGGTTCTCGTCGCTGGACTTGGCTTCCCACATGCCGGCGAAGACTTCCTTTGCCGCCTTGTTCGAGATCGTGCCATCGGCGATGCGCTTGAGCATGGCGGCCAGCTGCGCGGCGGAGACGGGGGCGTCGTCCAGGTCCACGCCTTCGCGGTTCAGGGTCGACGACACGTCGCCCATCAGCCAGTTGGCGGCAGCCTTGGCGTTTTCCTTGCCGGCCTTGTCCACCACGGCGACGAAATAGGTCGCCATGGCTTTCGATTGCGTCAGCACCAGCGCATCATATTCAGGCAGCGCGTATTCGCTGATGAAGCGCGCGCGCATGGCGGCCGGCAGTTCCGGCATCGAGGCCTTGACGGTGTCGATCCACGCTTGCGAGATGACCAGCGGCGGCAGGTCGGGGTCCGGGAAGTAGCGGTAATCCTGGGCGTCTTCCTTGCTGCGCATTTCGCGCGTTTCCTTGCGATCCGGATCGTACAAACGCGTGGCTTGCACGACCTTGCCGCCGTCTTCGATCAGCTCGATCTGGCGGCGCACTTCCACGTGCACGGCTTCCTCGATGAAGCGGAAGGAGTTCAGGTTCTTGATCTCGCAGCGGGTGCCGAATTCTTTCTGGCCGACAGGACGCACGGAGACGTTGACGTCGCAGCGGAACGAGCCTTCCTGCATGTTGCCGTCGCAAACGCCCAGCCACATGACCAGCGAGTGCAGGGCCTTGGCGTAGGCCACGGCTTCGGCAGCGCTGCGGATCTCCGGTTCCGAGACGATTTCCAGCAGCGGCGTGCCGGCGCGGTTCAAGTCAATGCCGCTCATGCCTGCGTAGTCTTCGTGCAGGGATTTACCCGCGTCTTCTTCCAGGTGGGCGCGCGTCAGGTTCACCGTCTTGGTGACGAATTCGCCATCCTTTTCATAGCCGAAGGTCAGCGCACCGCCGATGACGACAGGGTCCTCGAACTGGCTGATCTGGTAGCCCTTGGGCGAATCCGGATAAAAATAATTCTTGCGCGCGAAGACCGAGTGCGGCGCGACGGTGGCGCCGACGGCCAGGCCGAAGCGGATTGCGCGGTCGACCGCTTGCTTGTTCATGACGGGCAGCACGCCTGGCAGCGCCAGGTCTACCGGGCTGGCCTGCGTGTTGGCTTCGGCGCCGTACTTGATCGGCGAACCGCTGAAAATTTTGGATTCGGTCGTGAGCTGCACGTGGTTCTCAAGACCGATGACGACTTCCCATTGCATAGTGTTCTCGCTTATTTTTTAGTGGCGCCGCCAGGGCGGCGCGTCTGTTCTTAAATGCCGGCAGGGCTGCGCGTATGCCAGTCCGTCACTTGCTGGAACTGGTGGGCCACGTTCAGCAGCTTGGCTTCGCCAAAATAATTGCCGATGATTTGCAGGCCAACGGGGCGCTTGGCGTTTTTCTCGCCGGTGCCGAAACCGCAAGGGATCGACATGCCGGGCAGGCCGGCCAGGCTGGTCGACAGGGTGTAGATGTCGGCCAGGTAGTTCGCCACCGGGTCATCCGTCTTGTCGCCCAGGTCCCAGGCGACAGTTGGCGCGACCGGTCCCATGATGACGTCACAGACGGCGTTCTGACCATTTAATACGGCATCGAAATCCTGCGCGATCAGGCGGCGGATCTTTTGCGCCTTCAGGTAGTAGGCGTCGTAGTAGCCGTGGCACAGCACATAGGTACCGACCATGATGCGGCGCTGCACTTCCGGGCCGAAGCCCTGTGCGCGCGATTTCTTGTACATGTCCTGCAAGTCCTTGTACTCGGCGGCGCGGTGGCCGTAGCGCACGCCGTCGTAGCGCGACAGGTTCGACGACGCTTCAGCCGGGGCGATCATGTAGTAGGCGGGAATCGACAGGGCCGTGTTCGGCAGCGAGATGTCGACCAGGGTGGCACCCAGTTTTTCATACTGCGCCAGTGCGCCGCGCACGGCCGCTTCCACGTCCTTGGCCAGGCCCTCGCCGAAGTACTCGCGCGGCACGCCGATGCGCAAGCCCGTCAACGGCTGGCCCAGTTCACGCGAAAAATCTTCCGCCACGCCGCCTTGTTCCGGGGAGAGGCTGGTCGAGTCGCGCTCGTCGAAGCCGGCCATGGCGGTGAGCAGCAGGGCGCAGTCTTCGGCCGAGCGAGCCATCGGGCCACCCTGGTCCAGCGACGAGGCAAAGGCGATCATGCCGAAGCGCGACACGCGGCCATAGGTTGGCTTGATGCCGGTGATGCCGCAGAAGGCGGCAGGCTGGCGGATCGAGCCGCCAGTGTCGGTGCCGGTGGCCGCTGGTGTCAGGCCTGCAGCAACGGCGGCGGCCGAGCCGCCGGACGAGCCGCCCGGCACTGCTGTTGTATCCCAGGGATTCTTCACGGCGCCGAAGGCCGAGTTTTCGTTGCCGGAACCCATGGCGAATTCATCGCAATTGACCTTGCCCAGGGTGACCATGCCAGCCGCCAGGAATTTTTCCACCACGGTGGCGTCAAACGGGCTGGCGTAGTTGGCCAGCATTTTCGAGCCGGCCGTGGTGCGCCAGCCACGGGTCACGAACAGGTCCTTGTGCGCGATCGGCACGCCCGTCAATGGTGTGGCCGTGCCGGCGGCGATGCGCGCGTCGGCCTCTGCAGCTTGCGCCAGGGTCAAGGCACGGTCGACGTGCAGGAAGGCGTTCGAGTTGTCCGCTGCGATGCGGTCGAGGAAGTGCGTCGCCAGTGCAACGGCGGAAATTTCCTTGTTCTGCAAAAGCGTGGACAGCTGTTTGATGGATTTTGTATGCATGGCGTTTCTATTTTTATCTATTCGGCAAGGTTGTTTTTCGTGCACTGCGCCGTTCTAGCGCCTGACAGAAGCGTAGCGAGCGAAAGTGAGTTGTGGCCGAGAAGCGGAGCTGTGCTTTGGCACAGTGAGCATCGGAGGCCGCAAGTCGCGACGCGCAGTAGCTTATGTCAGGTGCCAGTTATTCGATCACTTTCGGCACCAAATACAGGCCGTCCTGGACTTTCGGTGCCACTGCCTGGTAGGCGTCGCGGTGATTTGCTTCGGTGGCGATGTCCTCGCGCAGGCGCAGGGCGATATTGTCCATGTGGGCGGCCAGCGGGTGGCTCAGGGGGGCCACGCCATCGGTATTGACGGCTTGCATTTGTTCCGCCAGTGCAAAAATCTTGTTCAATTGGGCCAGCGACGTGACGGCCTGATCGTCGGCCATTTCAAGTTGTGCCAGGTGGGCGATGCGTTTTACGTCGGATAGTGTCAGGGACATGGCGAATGGCGCGGAGTGCCGCGCATGAGTATTAAGTTGGCGTTTTGTTAAAACGCGGGTATATGCTGCTTTTTTGCTCACAAAAGCCGAGGAATGCCGCGTAACTCGCGGCTGCAAGAGTCGCACTTTTCCATGGTTTTTGAGCAAATCGCATTCAAATTATAAGGTAGAATGGCGGGTTAATGCGTTGCCGGCGCTGATGGACTGCTGCCGCAGCATAGAAAAGATTGCGCAAGCGCCAAGCGAAACCCGGGAAAATCGCCTTCATGGATTTTCAGGGTGCCTGAAAGCGCCCGCTTTGAAACTCCCCATAAACAGCTTTTGCGCAGCTCGATGCGCTACAGGACACTCATGTTTGGTTTTTTACGCAGGTATATCTCCACCGATCTGGCCATTGACTTGGGCACGGCCAACACCCTTATTTATGTGCGCGGCCTCGGTATCGTCCTGGACGAGCCATCCGTCGTCGCCATCCGCCAGGAAGGCGGTCCGAATGGCAAGAAGACCATTCAGGCAGTCGGCAAGGAAGCCAAGCAGATGCTGGGCAAGGTGCCGGGCAATATCGAAGCGATTCGTCCGATGAAAGATGGCGTGATCGCCGACTTCACCGTGACCGAACAGATGCTCAAGCAGTTCATCCGCATGGTGCACGACTCGAAATTCTTCCGTCCTTCGCCACGCATCATCATTTGCGTGCCGTGCGGTTCGACCCAGGTCGAGCGCCGCGCGATCCGCGAATCGGCCCTGGGCGCCGGGGCCTCGCAGGTATACCTGATCGAAGAACCGATGGCAGCGGCCATCGGCGCGGGCTTGCCCGTGTCCGAAGCGACCGGCTCGATGGTGGTCGACATCGGCGGCGGCACCACGGAAGTGGGCATCATCTCGCTGGGCGGCATGGTCTACAAGGGTTCCGTGCGCGTGGGCGGCGACAAGTTCGATGAAGCCATCGTCAACTACATCCGCCGCAACTACGGCATGCTGATCGGCGAACAAACGGCCGAAGCCATCAAGAAGGCCATCGGTTCGGCTTTCCCGGGTTCGGAAGTGAAGGAAATGGAAGTCAAGGGCCGCAACCTGTCCGAAGGCATCCCGCGCTCGTTCACCATTTCCAGCAACGAGATTCTCGAAGCGCTGACCGATCCGCTGAACAACATCGTCTCGGCCGTGAAGAACGCGCTGGAACAGACACCGCCGGAACTGGGCGCCGACATCGCCGAAAAAGGCATGATGCTGACGGGCGGCGGCGCACTGCTGCGCGACCTGGACCGCCTGCTGATGGAGGAAACCGGCCTGCCGGTGCTGGTGGCCGAGGACCCGCTCACCTGCGTGGTGCGTGGTTCCGGGATGGCCCTGGAGCGTATGGACAAGCTCGGCTCGATCTTCTCCTACGAATAATCTGACAGAAGGGCCGGAAACCAACTCCGGCCTTTTTTTGGTTTTGGCGCCGGCGTTCGACCGGGCCTTGCACGTTGGCGCACTGCGCCTGATTATTGGATGTCATGGAATACAGTCCTCCGCCACTTTTCAAACAAGGCGCCTCCGCCCGCGTCAAGATGATGGTGTTCGCCGGCATTTCTATCGCCCTGTTGCTGGTCGATTCGCGCATGCACGCCTTGACGGCCGTGCGCCAGGCAGTCGGCACCGTGCTGTATCCGGTGCAGATGGCAGCCCTGGTGCCGCGCGATGTGGCGCTTGGCGTCGGCAACTACTTTTCTTCGCTGTCTTCCCTGGAAAAACAGGTGCGCGACCTGAAGCACGAACAAATCGCTTCGGCGCAGATCATGCAGCAGGCGCAGCTCAATATCGTTGAAAACAACCATTTGCGCAAATTGATGGAGGCGCGCGAAAGAGTCCCCGTCAAGACCCTGATGGCTGAAGTGCTGTATGACACGCGCGATTCTGCCACGCGCAAGATCGTGCTGGACAGGGGCATCCAGAATGGCGTCGAACTGGGCCGCCCCGTGATCGACAACCTGGGCGTGGTGGGACAAGTCACGCGCGTGTTCCCGTTCACCTCGGAAGTGACCTTGCTGACCGATGAAGAACAAGCCATTCCCGTGCAGCTGCTGCGCAATGGCGTGCGCAGCGTGGCCATCGGTCGCGGCAAGTCCGGCACCATGGAGCTGCGTTTTACAGCGCCCACCGCCGATATCCAGATCGGTGACATCGTCATTACCTCTGGCCTCGACGGCCTGTACCCGGCCGGCCTGGCAGTGGCGCGCGTGACACTGGTCGAGCGCAACGCGCATGGCCCGTTTGGCCGCGTCGTGTGCCAGCCGCTGGCCGGCATCGAACGCAACACCCAACTGCTTATCTTGATGACGTCGCCCGAGATGCCCGCCCGCCCGCCGACCGAAGAAGTCAAGACGGGCCGCAAGATCGCCGGCAAGATGGCGCCGATCAAGGACCCTGTCAAGGAGGCTGCCGCCGGCGGGGCGGCGGCAGCGCCGGCCACCGCACCGGCCACACCGGCCGCGAAGCCATCCGCTGGCCCGGTTCCGAAACCGGCGGCGCCGGCCGCTGCCACAACACCTGCTGCCGTGCCACCGAAGGAAGCGACACGATGAACCGCCCGCATTACATCCTGCTGCCGGTCAGCCCCCTGTTCATCGGATTTTCCCTGCTGTGCGCTTTTCTGCTGAACCTGCTGCCATGGGGGCAGTTTGTCGGCGTGCCCGATTTCGTCGCCCTGGTGCTGGTCTTCTGGGGTATCCACCAGCCGCGCAAGGTCGGCATCGGCGTGGCATTCTTCATGGGTTTGATGATGGACGTGCACGACTCGACCCTGCTGGGTGAGAATGCGCTGGCCTACACCTTGCTGTCTTATTTCGCCATCATGATGCACCGCCGCGTGCTGTGGTTCCCCATCCTGACGCAGGCGCTGCACGTGCTGCCGCTGCTGCTGCTGACGCAGGCGCTGCAATTGCTGACGCGCCTGATCGTCTCGGGCCGTTTCCCCGGATGGCTCAATTTCATCGAGAGCTTCGTCGCCGTGGCCCTGTGGCCCTTCGTCACGTGGATCTTGCTGGCGCCGCAGCGCCGCGCCGTGGACCGCGACCATAACCGGCCGATTTGACGGGCGCCTGCCATGACTGAACTTAAGAATACCGAGCGCGAACTGCATTTTTTCCGCATGCGCCTGACCATCCTGGGCGGGCTTGTCTTCGTCTGCTTTTCGCTGTTGCTGGCGCGCTTCATCTGGCTGCAGGTGATCAAGCACGAGGACTACGCGACCAAGGCCGAGGACAACCGCATCGCCGTGGTGCCCATCGTGCCCACGCGCGGCCTGATCCTCGATCGTAACGGCGTGGTATTGGCGCGCAATTACTCGGCCTATACGCTGGAAATCACGCCATCGAAATTGAGTGCCAGCCTCGATTCGGTGATCGACGAGCTGTCGACACTGGTGCAGATCGACATCAAGGACCGCCGCCGCTTCAAGAAGCTGCTGGAAGAGTCGAAGAACTTCGTCAGCGTGCCGCTGCGCACGCGCCTGACGGACGAGGAAGTGGCGCGCTTCACGGCGCAGCGCTTCCGCTTCCCCGGCGTCGAGGTGCAGGCGCGATTGTTCCGCCAGTATCCGATGGGCGAGGTGGCGTCGCACGTGGTGGGCTTCATCGGGCGCATCAACCGCAATGAAGCCAAGGCGCTGGAAGAGGGCGAGGACGCGGCCAACTACAACGGTACCGACCATATCGGCAAGGAAGGCCTGGAAAAAAGCTACGAAAAGCAGCTGCATGGCACCACCGGCTACGAAGAAGTGGAAGTGTCGGCTGGCGGGCGCGCCATGCGCACCCTGTCGCGCACGGCAGCGACGCCTGGTAACAACCTGATCCTGTCGATCGACATCGAACTGCAAAAAGTGGTCGAGGAAGCGTTTGGGGAATGGCGTGGCGCAGCCGTGGCGATCGACCCGGCCACGGGCGACATCCTGGCTTACGTCTCCAAGCCCGGCTACGACCCCAACTTGTTCGTCGACGGCATCGACCAGCAAAGCTGGAATGAACTCAATACCTCTCTGGACCGGCCGATGGTGAACCGTCCCCTGTCCGGCACCTACGCGCCCGGCTCGACCTTCAAGCCCTTCATGGCGCTGGCCGCACTCGAATTGGGCAAGCGCACGCCGAGCCAGTCGATTTCCGATCCCGGTTTCTTCATCCTCGGTGGCCACACCTTCCGCGACGACAAGGTGGGCGGCCATGGCACGGTGGACATGCACAAGTCCATCGTTGTCTCCTGCAACACCTATTACTATCAGCTGGGCCGCGACATGGGCATCGATGCCATCCACGACTTCATGAAGCCGTTCGGTTTCGGCCAGTTGACGGGCATCGACCTGAATAATGAAAAGACGGGCGTGCTGCCGTCGACGGAATGGAAGCGCAACCGCTTCAAGACGCCACAGCAGAAAAAATGGGTGGGCGGCGACACGATTTCGGTGAGTAACGGCTCCGGCTATAATTCCTACACGCCGCTGCAGATCGCCCACGCGACAGCCAACCTGGCCAATAACGGCGTGGTGATGAAGCCGCATCTGGTGAAGATCATCGAAGACGCCGCCACGCGCGCGCGTACCCTGACGGTACCGAAGGAAAGCTACCGCATCGCGCTCAAGCAGGAAAACATCGACACCATCAAGCGCGCCATGGTGGGCGTGACCAGCGAGCAGGGCGGCACGGCCGCGCGCATCTTCGCCGGCGTGCAGTACACGGTGGGCGGCAAGACGGGTACGGCGCAGGTGGTAGGCATCAAGAAAAACGAGAAGTACAATGCCAAGCTGCTGGCCGAACGCCTGCGCGACAACGCCTTGTTTACGGCCTTCGCGCCGGCCGACAAGCCGCGCATCGCGATTGCCATCGTGGTGGAAAATGCGGGCTTCGGCGCCGGCGTGGCTGCGCCGATCGCGCGCAAGGCACTCGACTACTACCTGCTGGGCAAGCGCCCGAGCGACAAGGAAAGGGACACTACCAAGGTGCCCAAGGAAGATGTCGACGAAGTGCGTACCCTGGAAGAAATCACTGACGAGCAGGCTGCCCCGGCGCCGCCTGCCAGGCAATAAAGGAAGCACATGCCCATTAACGAGAGGCGCTCGCTGTGGCGGCGCGCCAAACCCTATCTGGCGGTGTTCGATCCACCGCTGATGATCATCATCCTGATGTTGCTCAGCACCAGTCTGCTGACCCTGTATTCGGCCAGCATCGGCATCCCCGGCAAGATCGAGGACCACCTGCGCAACATCCTGCTGTGCTTTTTCGTCATGTGGGTGGCGGCCAACGTCACGCCGCAGATGATGATGCGCATCGCCGTGCCGGCGTACACGGTATCGGTGATATTGCTGGTGGCCGTGGCGCTGTTCGGCACCATCAAGCTGGGTGCGCGGCGCTGGCTGCATATCGGCGTGATCGACATCCAGCCCTCGGAATTCCTGAAGATCGCCACGCCCCTGATGCTGGCCTGGTTCTTCCAGCACAATGCGGGCGCCCTGCGCTGGAAATCGTTCCTGATGGCGGCCGTGCTGTTGCTGGTGCCCGTCTACCTGATCGCGCGCCAGCCTGACCTGGGCACTGCATTGCTGGTGGTGGCGGCCGGCTTTACCGTCATCTTCCTGGCCGGCCTGTCGTGGAAAGTGCTGGCCGGCTTGCTGATCACCTTTGTTTCCTGCCTGCCGATCGCCTGGTCGCATCTGCATGATTACCAGCGTGACCGCGTGATGATGCTGATCGATCCGACCAAGGACCCGCTGGGCAAGGGCTTCCATATCATCCAGTCCATCATTGCCATCGGCTCCGGCGGCATGACGGGCAAGGGCTGGACGCACGGCACGCAGGCCCACCTGGAATTTGTCCCGGAGCGCACGACCGACTTTATCTTCGCCGTGTATTCGGAGGAGTTTGGCCTGGTGGGTAATCTGATTCTGATGCTGATGTATTTGCTGCTGGTGGGACGGGGCATGATGATTGCCGCCAACGCCCCCAGTTTTTTCACTCGCCTGCTGGCAGGAGCGATAACAATGATTTTCTTTACGTATGCGTTTGTAAACATGGGCATGGTCAGCGGCATCGTGCCGGTGGTCGGCGTTCCCCTTCCTTTCCTCAGCTATGGCGGCACCGCGCTGCTGACCCTGGGCGTGGCCACCGGTATCTTGATGAGCATCCAGCGTCATCGCAAGCTGGTGCAGACCTGATGCGCGCGCCTTTCGACACTCTCGCCATGCGCGGACTGAGCCTGGCGGTCTTGCTGACCCTCGCCGCCTGCGGCACCACGCCGCACAAACCGGCATCGAATAACGTGCCGCTGCCGTCAGGCGGCAAGGTCAAGTCCCCCGTGCGCCAGGACCCTACCTTGCCGGCGCTGCCGGCGGCCGGCTCCGGACGCGGCGGCTACTACAAGGACGATGGTCCGGGCGACAATCCGCCTGCCAACCTGCGCGACGTGCCCGACGCGGAAGTACGCAACGAGCCGTATTCGACGCGTTCGAACCGTCCCTACGTCGTGTTTGGCAAGACGTACACGCCGATCACCGACAACGAACCGTTCAAGCAGAAGGGCACGGGGACCTGGTATGGCAAGAAATTCCATGGCCAGCGCACCTCCTCGGGTGAAATCTACGATATGTACAAGATGACGGCGGCCCATCCCACCTTGCCGATTCCGTCGTATGCGCGCGTGACGAGCATCGACAGCGGCGAACAGGTGATCGTGCGTATCAATGACCGTGGCCCCTTCCACGCCACGCGCGTGATCGACGTATCCTACACGGCGGCGCTGAAACTGGGCTTCCTGGGCAAGGGCAGCCACCAGGTGGTCGTCGAACGCTTGCTGCCGGCCGATATCGACGCCATCCTGGCTGCCAGAGCGGCGCCCAAGCCGGTGCCTTCCGTGGTGGCCATCTCCATCGACACGCCGGTGGAAACGGGCGCCGTGGTGCAGCCGGAAGTGTCGTCGCAGATGTTGCCCGTCGATGCGACGGTGGCCATGCCTGCCCCGGCGGCGCTGGCCAGCGGCTTTTATTTGCAGCTGGGCGCTTACTCGCGCGCCGACAATGCGGAAACGGGGCGTACGCGCCTGGCGCCATACGCGGCGGCCCTGGGTACGCTTGGGGTGGTGCAGACCGGTAACCTGTTCCGCCTGTACGGCGGACCGTTCTCCAGCCGTGCCGAGGCGGCACGCGCGGCGGCTAATTTACCGGAATCGACTGGTATCAAGCCTATCGTTATTCAAAGGTAGTTATTTGCAATTACGCAATTCCTGCTCCGGGAATTGCGCTTTGATTTTCTCCAGCCGCGCGCGCGTGGCGGCGTCGAGGTCGCGGAATTGGTAGGCCATCTGCTTGCTGGCGCTGTAGCGCGGCGCGATGCGGGCGCTGTGCACGCCCTGCTTGTTGAGCGATGCCAACTGGCTTTGCGCGCTGTTTTCCGACTTGAATACGCCCAAGGAAATGCCCCAGCGCAGCGGGCTGCTGTCGTTCATGATGAAGTAATTCGTCACGCCCAGCTGCTTCAATTCGCCTGCCTTGCGGTCCGCGCCTTCCTTGCTGCCCTGCGGCGGGATGTACACCATGTAGCTGGAAATCTCCTGGCCGGCCACGTTGCGGCGCGACTGCCGGTCGCCCAGATCCAGCGCTGCCACTTGCGCTTCGAAGCGGCGTCCGTCGGCCAGCAGGAAATTGCCCACCTTCGTACAGGCATACGTAGGCTGCGGCGCCGGCACTGCGGGCGTCGCCGCCGCCTCGGCGGCTGGCGGCGCGGCTGCCGCCGTGGCCTGCTCCTGCGTGAGCAAGGTTAGCTTGGTCACCTGCAGCTGGTTTTTCAGACGCGCCGGTTCGCGCGTCTCGCTGCGAAAACTGCCTAGATAACCCTGGCCGATGGCCAAGACCAGCAGGTTGACGCCGGCCAGCAGCCAGAAGACGAATTTCAGCATACGTGGTTTCCTTGTGTTCCTGCCGCGCCGGCGCGCGCGGCTGCCTGCAGGCCGATCATGACGATATTGTCCACCAGATTCAGCGGTACCGGCAGTGCCAGGGCCGGTGCGATACGCGGCGCGGCGCCGCCTGACAATACACAGGTGCTGGCGCCGTGCATGCGCACGGCCCGTTCAATGGCGCCCGCCTGGGCCGCCAGGCAACCACTCAAAATCGCGTCGTCCGTGTTGTCGGCAAAGCCGGCCGGCAGCATGGTGTCGCTGGCGATTTGCGGCAGCTGTGCCGTATTGCGTGCCAGCGAACTGGCCATCAATCCCAGCCCGGGCAAGATCATCCCGCCGAGGAAAACGCCGTCGGCGGTGATGGCGTCGATGGTGGTGGCAGTACCGCAATTGGCGACGATGACGGCCTGGTCAGGCGTCAGCGCCCGTGCGCCGATGGCGGCGGCAAAACGGTCGCAGCCCAGTTGCGAAGGCGCGCGGTAGGCGTTCGTCAGTCCGGCCAGCTGCGGCAGCGAGGCGAAGTCGCGGGGCACCACCGGCAGCATGGCGCGCAGGCGCGTGCCGATGACGCTGCCTGCCACGTTCGACAGCAGCACCTCATTGATGGCGAGTGTCTCCCACTGCGTAGCCAGCGTATCGATCTGCGCATGCGTGACGGCGCCGCTGGCCAGCCAGCCGCCGAGGGGGCTATCGGCGGCCACGAGTGCCCATTTGATGCGCGTATTGCCGGCGTCTATCAGCAGTAGCATGCGCTTACTCCCCGGCCAGGCGCAAGGACACATCGCCGGACATGATTTCCTGCAAGCCGCCGTCGGTACGCAGCAGCAGGCGGCCCAGCTGGTCCACGCCGGCGGCCACGCCTTGCTGCATCAGCTGGCCGTTGTCGAGGATTTTCACGTGCTGGCCCTGCCAGGCATGCAGCAGGTTCCAGCGTTCGGCAAAGGGCGCGAAGCCCGTGTCGTCGAATTCGGCCAGCACGCCAGCGAGGCGGCTGAGCAGGGCTGCCACCAAGGTATTGCGCTCCATCTGCGCCAGCCAGGGCACGGCCGAGGCGCTGCGGCCGATCTGCCGCTCCAGCGCATCGGGCATCAACAAATTGATGCCGCAGCCGATGACGGCCCACACGCCGCCATCCGCTACCTGCTGCGTCTCGACCAGGATGCCGGCCAGTTTATGGCCATCCCTGAGCATGTCGTTCGGCCACTTCAGTTGTACCGGCACGCCCAAGGAAGTCATGCTTTCGGCCAGCGCCACGCCGACGGCCAGTGGCAGGCCGACCAGTTGATGCAGCGGCCCCTTGAAGCGCCAGGCCAGCGAGAACATCAGGCTGGCGTCCGGCTGCGACACCCACGGCCGTCCGGCGCGTCCGCGTCCGGCCGTCTGCTGGCCGGCGATGCGCAATGTCGGCCCGCCCAGGGTGGCGCAGCGCGCCAGCAGGTCGGCGTTGGTCGATCCCGTTTCGTCGACCACTTCGATGGCCACGTGGGAAGCGCCCGTGGCGCAATGGGCGGCGATGGCCGCGCTGTTCAGGTCTGAGTGCTTCGTCATGGGGATCGTAGAGTTTTACTGGCTGTCGCCGGAGGGCTTGTTGCGCGCCTTGTGCGGCGCATTCGCGAAGGCCCGGTCGTACACGGCATTGGGCAGCGCGCGCAGCAGCTTGGCGACGACGCCCATCTGCCACGGGATCACGCGGTAGCTGTCGCCGTCGGCGATGGCGCGCGCGGCGCGCACGGCGAATTTTTCGGCCGGCATCAGGAAGGGCATGCGGTAGGCGTTATGGCGCGTCATCGGCGTGTCGATGTAGCCGGGCGTGATGGTGACGACCCTGATGCCGGCGGGCTTGAGTTCCAGGCGCAGCGATTCGCAGTAGCTGATCACGGCCGCCTTCGAGGCGCTGTAGGCTTCGGCGCCGGGCAGGCCGCGGATGCCGGCCACGCTGCCGATGCCCACCAGGCGCCCGCTGCCCTGGGTTTTCATGGCGGCGATGAAGGGCGCGAAGGTGGCAACGGTGGCCGTGACGTTGATGGCCATCAGGCGCGCGAAGGCGTCGAGGTCTTCCGCGTGTTCAGTCAGGGTGCCGAACGATACGCCGGCGCTGGCGATGACGACGTCGATACGGCCAGCGTAGCCGATGAAGTCCTGCGCCGCGCTTTTCAGGGCGGCGTGGTCGCACACATCGACGGCGTAGGCGCGGTGGCGTTCAGGGTGGGGCAGGGAGGCGATCAGTTGCTGCAGGGTGTCGCCGCGGCGGGCCAGCAGGCCCAATTTGGCGCCCTGGCGTGCGTACTGCAGCGCCAGGGCGGCGCCCAGTCCGCTCGACGCGCCCGTGATGAAAACGCTGTGCATCAGGCGATGCCCGGGCGCGCCAGGGAAGTGGCCATGCTTATTTCTTTTCCGCTTTGGCTTTCGCAACCAGCACGTCCATCACGCTGAGCGCCTGGGCGTTCAGCTGCTCTTCGTTCTTGGCCGACTTGCTGCCCTGGTCGGCCTGCGATGGCGAAGTGATGTAGCGGCCATCGATGGCGATCATGGGCCAGAACGTCACGTTATAGCCCTGCATCATGGCGTCCGCACGGCGCACGCGGGCCGAGATCCCCATCGAACGGTAGGTGTCGATGAATTTCTGGCGGTCCACGCCCTGCTTGGCGACGAAGTCGAATACGGCGTCATCGGTGTTGAGGCGGTTGCGCTCCACGTGCATGGCGTGGAAGACGCTGGTGTGCAGCTTGTCGAGCAGGCCCATGGCTTGCAGGGTGAAGAACAAACGCTGCTGCGGCGCCACGCTGTCATCGCGCGACACGTGCACGCGCTTGAAGACGATGTTGTCGCCTTGTTTCTTGACCCAGGCCGCCAGTTGTGGTTCAAGCACGTTGCAATGCGGGCAGTAATAGGCGAAGAATTCAGTCACTTCGATTTTCTTGCCCGATTCCGTTGCCTGCGGCGTGGCCAGAGTTTCGTATTCGACGCCATTCTTCGGCTCGGCCGGCGAGGCCGATGCGCCCATGGCGGCCGTGCACAGGGCGGCGGCGAACAGGATTTTCTTCAGAAAACGCATGCTGGTTCCTTATTTTTGGTTGCGGACGACGGCGACATCGATGCCGTTTTCAGACAGTTTGGTGCGCGCGCGGTTCATCGATTCGAGCTGGTTGAACGGCCCGATGCGCACGCGGTGCAGCACGCCGGCATCGGTGCTGCGGTCACTGATGGCCGCTTCGAAGCCAAGCAGCGCCAGTTTGCCGCGCGTGCTTTCGGCGTCCGACATGTCATGGAATGCGCCGGCCTGCAGATAATAAATCCATTTGTCGCTGGCTGCATCGGCCTTGGCTTCGGTTTTCACGTCGGCCTTGGCTTGCGCTGCCGGCGCTGCCGCTGGCGTTTTCGGTGCCGGCTTGTCCTTCAGGGTGCCGATCAATTCCTGCAACGCGTCCGGCGGCGGTGCCTTCGGCTGCTGCGCGGTGCTTGGCGAGGGCGCTGGCGCGACTGGCTGCGTTGGCGTGACGATCTCGCGTGGCTCCTTGGAGAAGTCGCGCGCCGCTTCCTTGGCCGCTTCCTTGTTGCCGTACATCGGCTTGTTCGGGTCGGCGATCTGGCCGGCCGTCGGTTCGGCCGATTTGCCGGCCTTGCCCGACTTGTCGGTGAAGGGCGAGGCGCCCTTGGTGATCACCAGGGCGACCACCACGGCGATGCCCAGACCGATGACCAGGCCGATGATGATGCCGACCAGGGTATTGCCCTGCTGGCGCCGGGTCGAAGAGAAGCGGGAAGCGTGGGGAGAAGCGTGACTCATTGACGGTTTGACCTTCGCGATTACATTTTGTTTGGCGCGGACACGCCGATCAGTGCCAGGCCGTTGCGCAGCACCTGGCGCGCGGCGATGACGAGGGCCAGGCGGGCCATCTTGACGGCTTCGTCCTCGACCAGCACTTTTTCGGCGAAGTAGAAGCTGTGCAGGTTGGCAGCCAGGTCACGCAGGTAGAAAGCGACTTGATGCGGCCCCAGTTCCGCTTGCGCGCGCGCCAGCATTTCCGGATAGGCAGCCAGGGTTGCCAGCAGGGTCGCTTCGGTCGGTGCCGTCAGAGGAGACAAGTCAACGCCGGCGACCGTGCTTGCATCGCCGCCCCAGTTTTCCAGGATGCGGCAGATGCGCGCATGCGCGTACTGCACGTAATACACCGGGTTTTCATCGGTGGTTTTCAGCGCCACGTCGACGTCGAAGACGAATTCCGTGTCGGCCTTGCGTGAGATCAGGAAGAAGCGCACCGCGTCGCGGCCCTTGGCGATGTCGCCGCCGCCCGACCATTCGATCAGGTCGCGCACGGTCACGTAGGAGCCGGCGCGCTTCGAAATCTTGACTTCTTCGCCGTCTTTCATGACGGTGACCATCTTGTGCAGCACGTAGTCGGGGTAACCTTGCGGGATGCCCATGTCGACCGCCTGCAAGCCGGCGCGCACGCGCGCGATGGTGCCGTGGTGGTCGCTGCCCTGGATATTGATGGCCTGTACGAAGCCGCGCTGCCATTTCACCAGGTGATATGCCACGTCCGGCACGAAATACGTGTAGGTGCCATCCGTCTTGCGCATGACGCGGTCCTTGTCGTCGCCGAAGTCGGTGGTGCGCAGCCACAGCGCGCCATCCTGCTCGTAGGTGTGGCCCGCCTTGATCAGCATTTCCACGGCGCTATTGACCTTGCCGTCCGCGTACAGCGACGATTCCAGGTAGTAATTGTCGAACTTCACGCCAAACGCCTGCAAGTCGATATCCTGCTCGTTGCGCAGGTAGGTGACGGCGAATGGGCGGATCGAATCGATGTCGTCGATGTTGCCATTGGCCGTGGCAGGCAAGCCATCGCTGGCCGAGACGGTCTTGCCGGCCTTGAAATCGTTGGCGATATCGGCGATGTAGTCGCCGTTGTAGGCCGACTCGGGCCATTCGGCGTCGCCCGGCTTGAAGCCGCGCGCGCGCGCCTGGACGGAATTGGCCAGGGTCTGGATCTGCACGCCCGCGTCGTTATAGTAGAACTCGCGCGTCACTTGGTAGCCTTGCGCGTCAAACAGCGAGGACAGGGCGTCGCCCAGGGCCGCCTGGCGGCCGTGGCCCACGTGCAGCGGGCCGGTCGGGTTGGCCGAGACGAATTCCAGGATGACCTGCTTGCCGGTGCCTGCCGTGCTGCGGCCATAGCTGTCACCTTCACCCAGGATGGTCTTCACCACGGCCTGCTTGGCGGCGGCGGAGACGCGCACGTTGATGAAGCCGGGACCGGCGATTTCCACTGCCTCGATCAAGCCCTGGCCAGCCGGATTGGCCAGCACGGCCGTGACGATGGTTTGCGCCAGTTCTCGGGGATTCTGTTTCAGCTGCTTGGCCAGTTGCATGGCGATGTTGCAGGCGACGTCGCCATGCGATGCGTCGCGTGGTCGCTCGAGCACCACGGATGGCTCAAGCGAAGTGCCGGCCAGGACGGGAGCGAGGGCGGCCTGGAACAGGGCGATGATTTCTTGTTTCTGTTGGGCGAGCATGAGCAGGATGGCGGTGGAACCGCGTTAAGAATGAATAGAATGAATCGAAAAGCAAAACGGACGGCCAGTACCCAAGCCGCCCAGACTGCGTCAATTATACTGGTTTGCCGGCGGGAACAATACGCTTGCCGGCAAGGTCCCCGTGCCGGCGCATTTCACGATATTATCAGGAGTACATGCCCATGTTGGTGCATGAAAACATCAGCATGGCGCATTCTGCTTGTATATATGCAGTTTTTTGCCCCAAATTGCCAATATCGCTGCAATCGCTTGGGCCAGAGAGCGCCACAAACGCTACAATCGACCCTTTATTGATGACGCGCGGCCGCGTATTTGCTTCCATGCCGCCAGCCGCGCGCAGCCACACCGGATAATTATGAACAAGCGCCCCACGCTGAAATTGAAAACCAAGCCGGCGCCAGGCCAGGCTCCTGCCCCTGCCGCACCGAAATTGCGTCCCAGCTACCATCCCGACCTGAAACCGGTCTTGCAGCCAGGCTTCCAACCCGATTTGCGCGCCGACTCGCTGGCGTTTTGCCTGCTGGGCGCCGCCAATGCCGTGGCGCAGGTGCGCACGGGCACGGCCCTGCCGCAAGCGCTGGCCAAGGTGTTTACGCAATCGAACGCCAGCCCGCAGGCGCGCGGCGCCATCCAGGATATTTCCTACCGCACCATGCGCCAGCTGGGCCGCAGCGAAACCCTGGTCGGCCTGATGACGTCGAAGGCGCCCGAGCCGCCGATGCTTGCGGCGCTGCTGTGCTGCGCGCTGTCGCTGATGTCCGCCGAGCCTGGCGAGCAGCCCTACGAAGAGTTTACCGTTGTCGACCAGGCTGTCACGGTGGCCACCTCGCATCCTGACCTGGCGCATGCCAAGGGCATGGTGAACGCCGTATTGCGCCGTTTCTTGCGCGAGCGCAAGTCCTTGCTGGAAGCGGCCCTGCAGCAGCCTTTGGCGCAATGGAATTATCCGCAATGGTGGATCGATTCGCTGCGCCTGGCCTATCCCCGCGACTGGCAAGCCATTTTGACAGCCGGCAATGCCGTGCCGCCATTGACCTTGCGCGTGAATCGCCGCAAGAGCACGGTTGTAGCGTATCTGGCCGTGCTGGCAGAGGCGGGCATCGCCGCGCGCCAGGTGGGGCCGTTTGCCGTGCGCCTGGACAAGCCCATCGGCGTGGCGCTGATCCCCGGCTTCGAGCAGGGAGTCGTCTCCGTGCAGGATGCCGGCGCGCAACTGGCGGCCCCGCTGCTGGACTTGCAAGATGGAATGCGCGTGCTCGATGCCTGTGCGGCGCCCGGCGGCAAGACGTGCCACATCCTGGAACTGGCCGATGTGCAAGTCACCGCCATCGACGCGGACGCCAAGCGCCTGCCGCGCATCGCGGAAAACCTCGAGCGCCTGGGCCTGGATGCCACCTTGAAGGCGCAGGACGCGCAATCGAGCGCGTGGTGGGACGGCCAGCAGTACGACCGCATCCTGGCCGACGTGCCTTGCACGGCTTCGGGCATCGTGCGTCGCCATCCGGACATTCGCTGGTTGCGCCGCAAGGGCGATGCGTTCCAACTTGCAACACTTTCCTCCAAAATTCTGGACAACCTGTGGCAGATGCTGCGTCCCGATGGTAAATTGCTATTCGTGACATGTTCATTGTGGCCGCAGGAGTCCGAGGCACAGGCGGCGGCATTTGCGGTGCGCAATAATGCGACCCGATTGACAGCGCCTGGCCAGCTGTTGCCGACTGGCAGCGCGGAGCAGGACCATGACGGTTTGTTCTATGCTCTATTCCAAAAAAATGCGGCTTGAACGATTCGTCGAACCTTTTCTTACGGACACCACCGGCACACTTGTGACAACACGACTCTTCCGACTCCTGACCCTGCTGCTGATGCTGGCATGTACCATGCCACGCGCGCATGCTGGCGATATGGTCGAGATTACCCGTGCCTACATCGAGTCGAGTGAAGAGGGCTACAAGCTGGCCGCCACCTACTCCTTTGATCTCAATCACGACCTCGATGATGCCGTGCAGCATGGCGTGCCGCTGTTTTTCACGACAGAAATCGAACTGACCCGGCCCCGCTGGTACTGGTTCGATGAAAAGGCCATCGTGGCGCGCCAGACCAGCCGGCTGTCGTACAACGTGCTCACGCGCCAGTATCATGTGTCGGGCGGTGGCTTGCAGCAAAGTTTCCCCACGCTCGACGATGCGCTGTTCCTGATTCGGCGCCCCAGCCGCTGGCTGGTGGCGCCGCGCGGTGCGCTGAAAGTGGGGCAGACGTATAACGTCACCTTGCGCATGGGCATGGACCGTGACTACCTGCCCAAGCCGATACAGGTCAATGCCTTCAATAACAGCGACTGGCGCCTGGCTTCGAATAAGAAAACCTTTTTGTATACGGCGGAGTAGTGAGTCAAGCATTGCGCTATCTGCTGGTGGTAGGCGGCGGCATTGTCAGTATTTTGCTGTTCCTGCTGGCGTCGGCTTCCGACAATTCCGGCTTTTTCGACCGTTATTACACCTGGCTGCTGGGCCTGAATGCGGCCGTGGCAGTGTCGCTGCTGGCGCTGGTGGGCATTTCCCTGGGCCGCCTGTACGTGCGCTACAAGAGCGGCAAGTTCGGCTCCAAGCTGATGACACGCCTGGTGATGCTGTTCGCCGCCGTCGGCATCCTGCCGGGGCTGGTGATTTTTCTTGTCTCTGTGCAATTCGTCTCCCACTCCATCGAGTCCTGGTTCAACGTCAAGATCGAAGCGGCGCTGGAGTCGGGGATTGAGCTGGGCCGTGCCGGCCTCGATGCGGCGCTGGTCGAGCTGGACCACCGGGGCCACAAGGCGGTCGAAGAACTGGGCGCCGACCCGGTGGCTGGTCCGGCGGTGCTGACGAGCCTGTTACGCGAAGAAGGCATGCAAAATGTCATGATCGTCAGCGGCGACGGCGTGCTGCTGGCCAGCGCCGGGCCGCACAGCGCGGCCGACTTGCCCACGCCGGCCATGCTGGTGCAGGCCGCCTTGCCGGCCGGTTATGCCTCCGCCGAAGGGGGGCTGGAGTTGCACGATGATGGCACGGAGTCGGGCGGAGGCGGTTTTCGCGCGGGTACGTCGGCATCGCTGGAAACGGCGGCGAGCCTGCGTTTGCGCGTGCTGGTGGCCGTGCCGGGCCCTTCCGTCTCTCCCCGCTACCTGCAACTGCTGCAGGCGGTACCGCCCAAGCTGGCGACGAATGGAGAGGTGCTGCGCGCCGCCTACAGCGAATACAAGGAACGTTTCGTCGCGCGCGTGGGCTTGCGCAAGATGTACATGGAAATCCTCACCTTGACCTTGCTGCTGGCCATCTTTGGCGCCATCGGCAGCGCTTTTCTGATCGCGGGTAACCTGGCCCAGCCGCTGCTACTGCTGGCCGAAGGCACGCGCGCCGTGGCCGAGGGTGACCTGTCGCCGCGCCCCATCGTCGCCACCAAGGATGAACTGGGCACCCTGACGCAGTCGTTCAACATCATGACGCGCCAGCTGCTCGACGCGCGCACGGCCGTGGAAAGCAACCGCGCCGCGCTGCAAAACGCCAAGGCCCACCTGGAATCGGTGCTGGCGAACATGTCGGCCGGCGTGATGGTGCTCGACGGCGATTTCAAATTAGTGACGTGCAACGAATCGGTCGAGCGCATCTTGCAGCATTCGGGCATGAGCATGGTAGGCCAGCCGCTGGCACATATTGCTGGAATGGAAGAGTTTGGCGGTGCCATCATCAGCGCCTTCACGGCGCAAAGCGCGCAATCGGCGTCGGGCCGCAACCAGCAGCGCCTGCACTGGCAGCGCCAGATCGAGATTCCGCGCCGCCTGGGCAGTAGTGCCGACGAGCATGACATCACCTTGCTGGCGCGCGGTTCGCGCCTGCCGCTGGAGTCCGGCAGCGGCTACATCGTCGTCTTCGATGATATTTCCGATGTCATTTCCGCGCAGCGCTCGATCGCCTGGGGCGAGGTGGCGCGCCGCCTGGCGCATGAAATCAAGAATCCGCTCACGCCCATCCAGCTGTCGGCCGAGCGCCTGCAGATGAAGCTCGAAGGCAAGCTTGAGCAGCCTGATGCAGATTTGCTCAGCCGCGCCACCACCACCATCGTCAAGCAGGTCGATGCTATGAAGCGCATGGTCGATGACTTCCGCGACTATGCGCGCACGCCGCCGGCCGTGCTCACGCCTTTGCGCCTGAACGAACTGATCGAAGAAATCCTGAACCTGTACCTGCGCGGTGATGATGGCGACATCATCCACCCGCAGCTGGCGCAGAATCTGCCGATGGTGATGGGCGATCCGACCCAGTTGCGCCAGGTGATCCATAACTTGCTGCAGAACGCGCAGGACGCCATGGCCGACTTGCCGCCGGACTCGCCGCATCCGCGGATTGACGTAAGGACGGAAGCAATTCATTATCGCAGTGCGGACGGCGGCGTGAATATCGCCGTGCGGCTGGCCATCACCGACAATGGCCCTGGTTTCGCGCCAAAAATCCTGGCGCGTGCCTTCGAACCCTATGTGACGTCGAAGGCGCGCGGTACGGGATTGGGCCTGGCGATGGTAAAGAAAATTATCGATGAACATGGCGGACGCATCGATATCGAGAACCGGGTCGACGGCAATGGCGCTTCGGTGGTCATTTTGCTGTTAAAGTTAGCTCCCGACACTCCTGCCCAGGAATTCCTGGCGTGAGGGTCTGGTTTAGTATTTAAAACACTAATAAAATCATAGCTGTCCGCCGTGTGCATCTTGTGCGCGAGGGCCGGCGAAATGAGGAAGGCAAGACACGAATGGCAAACATACTCGTAGTGGATGATGAAATGGGTATCCGTGAGTTGCTCTCGGAAATATTGGGCGACGAAGGACATGCTATCCAGCTGGCCGAAAATGCGCAGCAGGCGCGTGAAGCGCGTGCCGCCGGTGCGCCGGATCTGGTATTGCTCGATATCTGGATGCCCGACACCGATGGCGTGACCCTGCTCAAGGAATGGCAGCGTGACGGCTTGTTGACCATGCCGGTGATCATGATGTCGGGCCACGCCACCATCGATACGGCGGTCGAGGCGACGCGCATCGGCGCCATGAACTTCCTGGAAAAACCGATTGCCCTGCAAAAACTGCTGAAAGCAGTCCAGCAAGGCTTGACGCGGGCACAGGAAACCGTGCGCGCGCCGAGTGTGGCGCCGCGTTCCGTGGCAGCCGTGGTGGTCGAGGAAAGCAGTCATCCCGTGCCCAGCTTTGGCGGCAGTGCACCGCAGCAGCTGATGGTGCGCCCAGGCATCGCCGTACCGGCGGTGGCCGAAGGCCATGGCTACAACCTGTCATTCGACTTGCCCCTGCGCGAGGCGCGCGACGCGTTCGAGCGCATGTATTTCGAACACCACCTGGGCCGTGAAGGCGGCAGCATGACCCGCGTGGCGGAAAAAACAGGCCTGGAACGTACCCATTTGTACCGCAAGCTGAAACAGCTGGGCGTCGAACCGGGCAAGCTGGCCAAGAAAAGCCTGTGACGGCAGCAGTGCGGCGTCCGACGCCGCTGACCCTGGTCAGCGGTGGACGCGCCGCCGAGCGCGAGGCAGCCATCGCGCGAGCCTTGGCACCGGACCAGCCGGCCGCCGTGATCCTCGAGGGACTGGCTGACGGAAGCGCCATCCTGGCCGACCTGGCCGAACAAATTTCCCCTTCTCCATCGTTTCCATTGCAACTTTTGCGCATTGCGCCTGGTTGCCTGTGCTGCAGCGGCAATCTCGTATTGCGTGTAACATTGAATCGTCTGCTGCGTCATCCTCCCGCACGCTTGTTCATCAGCCTGGCCGATGCCACGCATATCGAACAATTGCGCGCTTGGCTCACTGTCAGTCCCTACGACGTCCTGTTGGCTCTGCAAGCCGACATAGTGGTTGCTTGACGATCTCCTGATGGAATTACCGCAGTTGCCTTTGCATCTCGTTACAACTCTGTAGCCCGCCGGGTGGCATGGCGCTTGAAATGGCGCCGTATCAGCCCCACCTCTGTTCTGAAACCGCAGGAGGCTCTCCTGCTTGAGCGAAGGATGCAAAATGAATCTGATCTATAACAGCGAACAATACAGCGTCGTGGAATTCGGCGCCGACGTCGACCTGGAAGCCCTGCGCTTTGGCGGCTATGAAATCGTCGACAAGGGCGGCAAGCGCGAAACCTTTATCGCCGGCATCCTTGCGCAAAACTTCCGCCGTGACGTCACGGAATTGATCGCCAGCGAACCCAGCATGGAAGAGATCGATGAATTTTTGGGCAGCTACGATTCCCTCATGAGCCAGCCCGTGCTGTTGCACTGACCGGATGGCTATCGCCACCATACCAATCCGTCTGACGGCATGGTATGGTGGTTGTGTTATCCAGCTGCAAACAGACCATGTGCCAACTTCTCGGAATGAATTGCAATGTCCCCACGGACATTGTCTTTAGTTTTACCGGCTTCGCCATGCGCGGCGGCCATACCGATACCCACCATGACGGCTGGGGCATCGCTTTTTTCGAGGGCGCCGGCGTGCGCCATTTCGTCGACCACCAGGCGGCCATCGCCTCGCCAGTGGCCGAACTGATCAAGCGCTATCCCATCAAGTCGCGCAATGTCATCGCGCATATCCGCAAGGCCACGCAAGGCCAGGTGGCGTTGGAAAACTGCCATCCCTTCGTGCGCGAACTGTGGGGCCGCTACTGGGTATTTGCCCACAATGGCGATTTAAAGGAATTCCATCCCGTGCTGACGGGCAGTTACCGCCCTGTCGGCTGCACCGACAGCGAGCTGGCCTTCTGCTATCTGTTGCAGGAACTGCATGCGCGCTTTGGCGATGCTCCGCCAGCCTTGCCGCAGCTGCATGCTGCCCTGGCGGAGTTGTTGCCCAGCATTGCCGCCCACGGCACATTCAACATGATGCTGTCGAGTGGCGAGGCGCTGTTCGCCCATTGCTCGACCAGCTTGCATTATTTGGTGCGACAACATCCGTTTCCAACTGCTAAACTCTCCGATGAAGACCTGAGCGTCGACTTTTCCCAAGTGACGACGCCCCAGGACCGCGTGGCCGTGATCGTTACCCAGCCGCTGACGACGAATGAGCAATGGACGGCGTTTGCACCGGGCGAATTGAAATTATTTGTCGACGGGATGGTGCAAGACACGCCAGTGGCCTAATTTGTTGACGACAATACGCTTGATTGCTGCCAAAATACCCACAGCGCGGGCGAAATTCAGCTAAAGTATTGTCAATAGTGAACCTTGATGCGGGCGCGGCGCGGCCGGTGTCACTCGACCTGATTGATGAAGACTTAATGATCGATATTTCCAGCAACGACATCACCCCGAAACCCTTGCGTGTGCGCGAGTTCTATCTGGGTCGACAACCTATTCTTGACCGCAATCAAGCGCTGTTTGGCTATGAGTTGCTATTCCGCAACGCTCCGGTCGGCCCCGCCAACATTACCAGCGACCTGTCCGCCACGGCGTCCGTGATCGCCCATGCGTCCCAGCTGGGCATGGAAAAGGTCATCGGCGATGCTCTCGGTTTCGTCAACGTCGATGCCGACGTGATCATGAGCGATATCTTCGTTTTCCTGCCGCGTGAAAAAGTCGTGCTGGAAATCGTCGAATCGATGCCCGTCACACCGGAAGTGCGCGCACGCATCAGCGAACTGGTGGGCCATGGCTTCACCTTCGCGCTGGAAAACGTCGTTTCCGACACGGCGCAAGTGCAGGAGCTGCTGCCGCTGGTGCAATACGTCAAGATGGACATGAGTACCGTCGATCCGAAAGTGCTGGCAGCCCTGGCGCCCCGTTTCAAGCGGGAGCAAAAGAAACTGGTGGCGGAGAAGGTCGAGACGCGCGAAGAATTCAAGTCGGGCCTGGACCTGGGCTTCGATTATTTCCAGGGCTATTATTTCGCCAAGCCCGCGATCATGACGGGCAAGAAGCTGTCGCCGTCGCAACTGGCTGTCATGGAACTGATGACACTGGTGACGTCCGACGCCGACAACATGGATATCGAGCGCGCCATCAAGCGCGACGTATCGCTGGCCCTGAACTTGTTGCGTTTGGTTAATACGCCCGCCGTGGGCGCCCGCCAGCGCATCGATTCGCTGAGCCAGGCCGTGACCGTGCTGGGCCGCCGCCAATTGCAGCGCTGGCTGCAAATCATGTTGTATGCGGAGCCAAGCAAACGCGGCCATAGCATGACGCCTTTGCTGATGCTGGCCACCACGCGCGGCCGTTTGCTGGAGCTGCTCGCGCATAAACTGCGCCCGAACCATGCCCATTCGGCCGATATCGCCTTTACGGTTGGCATCATGTCCCTGATGGATACCCTGTTCGGCGTGCCGATGTCCGAAATCCTCAGCCAGATCGAAGTCATCGATGAAGTGGCCGAAGCGCTGCTGTCGCGCGAGGGCTTCTACGGCGACCTGCTGCGCCTGGCTGAATGCATCGAGCGCATCGAAGACATGGAAGGCGAGATCGTGCCGACCCTGCGCGAGTTGGCCATGTCGCCGGACGACCTGGTGGAACTGGAAATGGCGGCCTATGAATGGAGCGACAACGTCGTAAGGTATGCGTTGTAGGTCGGATTAGGTGGGGCCGCCGAGGCCCGCAGGGCCGTAACCCGACAACATTGTTGGCGCTGACCGGTGTTGTCGGATTACGCGCAAGCGCTAATCCGACCTACCCGCTGTCGTAGCATCCCTTAAAAAGCCCCGTACGGCGTCGCCGTAGCGGGGTTTTTCTTAGGCTGCCGCGCCGGGCCAGTGCTTGTGCAGCTCGGGGGTGTTACGTAACTCCCACAGGGCCAGCACGGCGACGGCGATACCGACAAGCAGCTCGTTCCGCATGAGGACGCGCTGTTCGGTTAGTGCGCTGCGGCGCGCGATAAGTTCCGCGCGCCTTGCGCCTATCAGGACAGATTGGGTGCCAGCCAGCGTTCCACGTCCTCGATGCTGGCGCCGCGGCGCTTGGCCATGTCTTCCACCTGGTCCATGCCGATCTTGCCGACAACGAAGTATTTCGACTCCGGGTGGGCAAAATAGAAGCCGGAAACGGCCGCGCCAGGGAACATGGCATACGATTCCGTCAGCTGCATGCCGATTTCCTCGGCTTGCATGACCTCGAACATCTCTTTCTTGACCGTGTGCTCGGGGCAGGCGGGGTAGCCGGGCGCGGGGCGGATGCCGACATATTTCTCGCCGATCATGTCGTCGTTGTTCAGCTGCTCGTCCGGCACATAGCCCCACAGGTCCTTGCGCACGCGCTCATGCAGGTATTCGGCAAACGCCTCGGCCAGACGGTCGGCCAGGGATTTGAGCATGATGGACGAGTAATCGTCATGCGCATCCTCGAAGCGCTTCTCGTATTTCTCGATGCCCAAGCCGGACGTGACGGCGAACATGCCGATGTAATCCTTCACCCCCGATGCCTTAGGCGCAATGAAATCGGCCAGGCACTGGTTCGGCCGTTGCACGCCATCGACCACGGGCTTGACGCCCTGCTGGCGCATGCCGTAATAGGTGAACGCCACCGTACTGCGCGTATCGTCCGTGTACACCTCGATATCGTCGTCATTGACGCTGTTTGCCGGCAGCAGGGACACGACGCCGTTGGCCGTCAGCCAGCGCCCGTCGATGAGTTTCTTCAGCAAGGCCTGGCCTTCGGCGTACACCTTGGTGGCCGCGTCGCCCACGACTTCATCCGTCAAAATGGCGGGGAAGGGGCCGGCCAGGTCCCAAGTCTGGAAGAACGGGCCCCAGTCGATATAGTTGGCCAGGGCGGCCAGGTCGACATTTTTAAAGACGCGGCGGCCGATGAACTTCGGTTTCACGGGTGTGCAGGGACCGTCGAAGGGCACGATCATCTTGTTGGCGCGCGCCTGCGCCAGCGGCAGGATGGGCAGGGCCTTCTTGTTGGCGTGCTGCTCGCGGATGCGTGCGTAGTCGAGTTCGATGTCTTCCACGTATTTGTCGCGCTGCTCCGGCGTCAGCAGCGATTGCGCCACGGACACGGAACGCGAGGCGTCCGGCACGTAGATCACGGGCCCTTCGTAGTTGTGGGCGATTTTCACTGCCGTGTGGGCGCGGCTGGTGGTGGCGCCGCCGATCAGGAGGGGGATTTTCAGCATGCGGAAATGTTCATCGCGCTGCATTTCCTTGGCGACGTACGCCATTTCTTCCAGCGACGGCGTAATCAGACCCGACAGGCCGATGATGTCCGCGTTTTCCACCTTGGCGCGCGCCAGGATTTCCGAGCACGGCACCATCACGCCCATGTTCACCACTTCAAAGTTATTGCACTGCAGAACGACGGTGACGATGTTCTTGCCAATGTCATGCACGTCGCCCTTCACGGTGGCCATGATGATCTTGCCCTTCGGCTTGGCGACGATGCCCGTGCGTTTTTCTTCCAGCAGCTTTTCTTCCTCGATGAACGGAATCAAATGGGCCACGGCTTGCTTCATCACACGGGCCGATTTCACCACTTGCGGCAGGAACATCTTGCCCTGGCCAAACAGATCGCCGACCACGTCCATGCCGGCCATGAGCGGGCCCTCGATCACGTGGATGGGACGGCCGCCATTGTGCAATAGTTCCTGGCGCGCCTCTTCCGTGTCTTCGACGATGAATTGCGTGATGCCGTGCACCAGCGCGTGCGACAGGCGGGCCTGCACCGTGCCTTCGCGCCAGGCCAGGGTTTGCGCTTCGGCCTTGCCGCCCGCCTTCAGGGTGCCGGCAAACTCGATCATGCGTTCGGTGGAGTCTTCGCGGCGGTTCAGCACCACGTCTTCCACGCGCTCGCGCAATTCCGGGTCCAGATTGTCGTACACGCCCACCATGCCGGCGTTGACGATACCCATGGTCATGCCGGCCTTGATGGCGTGGTACAGGAACACCGTGTGGATGGCTTCGCGGGCCGGATCGTTGCCGCGGAAACTGAAGGACACATTCGATACGCCGCCCGAGATCTTCGCGTACGGCAAGTTTTCCTTGATCCAGCGCGTGGCGTTGATGAAGTCGACGGCGTAATTATTGTGCTCTTCGATGCCGGTGGCGACGGCAAAGATGTTTGGGTCGAAAATGATGTCTTCCGGCGGGAAGTCCAGCGCATTGATCAACAGGTGATACGCGCGAGCGCAAATCTCGATCTTGCGCTCGAAGGTATCGGCTTGCCCCTTTTCATCGAAAGCCATGACGATCACGGCCGCGCCATAGCGGCGGCACAGTTTCGCCTGGCGCAGGAATTCTTCCTCGCCTTCCTTCATCGAGATGGAATTGACGATGGCTTTGCCCTGCACGCACTTCAGGCCCGCTTCGATGACGGACCATTTCGAGGAGTCGACCATGATGGGCACGCGCGAAATATCGGGTTCCGAGGCGATCAGGTTCAAGAAGCGCGTCATGGCGGCCAGCGAATCGAGCATGGCCTCGTCCATGTTGATGTCGATCACTTGCGCGCCATTTTCCACTTGCTGTCGTGCCACGGACAGGGCTTCGTCGTATTGCTCGTTAAGAATCATGCGCGCGAACGCCTTCGAGCCCGTGACGTTGGTGCGCTCGCCCACGTTGACGAACAGCGATTCTTCGTTGACGACGAACGGTTCCAGGCCGGCCAGGCGCAAGTCATGCGACGGTGCAGGCACGGTGCGCGGCGTGTTTTTCGACAGCAACTCTCCGATGGCGGCGATGTGCTCGGGCGTGGTGCCGCAGCAGCCGCCCGCCATGTTCAAAAAGCCCGCGTCGGCGAATTCGCGCAGCAGGGCGGACGTGTCGGCTGGCAACTCGTCAAAGCCCGTGTCGCTCATGGGATTGGGCAAGCCCGCGTTCGGGTAGATGCACACGAAGGTGTCGGCGATCTTGGCCAGCTCTTCCGCGTACGGGCGCATCAGGGCGGCGCCCAGCGCGCAGTTCAGGCCGATGGTCAGCGGTTTCGCGTGGCGCACGGAATTCCAGAAGGCGGGCACGGTCTGGCCCGACAGGATGCGCCCCGAGGCGTCCGTGACGGTGCCGGAAATCATCAGCGGCAGGCGCACGACGGTCGGATTTAGCTCGTAGAACAGGTCGATGGCGAACAGGGCCGCCTTGCAGTTCAAGGTATCGAAAATGGTTTCCACCAGCAGCACGTCGGCGCCGCCTTCCACCAGGCCCTGCGTCTGCTGCAGGTAGGCGGCCACCAGCTGGTCGAAACTGACGTTGCGCGCGGCCGGGTCGTTGACGTCGGGCGAAATCGATGCCGTCTTTGGCGTGGGGCCCAGGGCGCCGGCGACGAAGCGCGGCTTGTCCGGGGTGGAATACTTGTCGCAGGCGGCACGCGCCAGCTTGGCCGCCTGGACGTTCATTTCATAGGCCAGGTGGGCCATGTGGTAATCGTCTTGCGCGATCGTCGTCGCGCCGAAAGTATTCGTTTCGATCAGGTCGGCGCCCGCCGCCAGGTAGCGCTCGTGGATTTCCTGGATGATGTGCGGCTGCGTCAGGGTCAGCAGCTCGTTATTGCCCTTGACGAACAGTTCACGCGCGCCACTATCGGCCGGCGCGGTGAAATCGATGAAGCGGCCAGCGGGGCCGCCGCGGTACGCTTCTTCGTCGAGCTTGTATTGCTGGATGATCGTGCCCATGGCGCCGTCGAGTATCATGATCCGTCGCGCAAGAATGGCGCGCAAGGTGGCTTCGGTCGGGGACATGGCGGGGATCACGGTATCGTTCATTTCATGCTTTCAATAGGCAAACGGGCGGCGGCGCGGCGACAAGACTTTACGAGGCGGATGCGGGACAGCAGGATCAGCTGACGGAGAGTTGCCGGCCGGGTAGGGCAGGCAGAAGGTGGCAATCGCCTGATTTCACCGGGTCTAAAATTATACGGCATCAGGCTGCTTTGGTTTTAAGCAAAAGCGGCCGTTCGCGCCACGGCAGGCCTTCTTGCAACACATCACCTTCCACCTGGCCTGCTTCTGAAATTACATTTCTGAAAATCTTACTCAAAATGTTAATTCTTCCAATAAAGTTGGCAGGAAAATACGGTGTCTGGGCTGTGGAAAAATTTCCACATTATTTGTGCTGTCTGAGGATATTTTTAATGAATTGAATGGCAATAGCTGCAAAGGAAAATAATTGTGACTTAAGTCAATGCAGAGCGAAGCGAATAGTTCTCAACATAGCGATTGCCAATCAGATACGTTATTTATTATCAAAACCAATTGAATCAAAAGCAGCAATAGTTGTCTCTAGGAATCGAGTTAGCCCATAATATTGGTTCCTCGAAAGTAAATTCTCACCAAAAATCTCCAATATGTCACATTTCCTTCGTGTCCTCCCCGGCATCGCGCTACACCAACATGGTTGCCAGCCATGAAAAACCATTTGCTTATTGCATTGTTTGTCGTGCTGGGCCTGTCCGCTTGCGGCGGGGGAGGCGGTGGCGGTGGCGACACGGTGGTGGCGACCACCTCGGGCAATCCTGTCGTGATGCCTGCCGTGACGGCAGTCTCGGCGGCGAATCTCGCCGTTGGTGGCAGCCTGGTGGTGACGGGTACGAATCTGAGCCGCGTGACGGCCTTCCAGGTGGGCGGCGTGAAGCTTGCCACCAGCGCCGCCAGCGATACCAGCGTGACCCTGGCCATGCCGGGCGTGCCCGTCTCTGGCGCCTTGAGCCTGGTCAGCGCCAGCGGCACGGCGGCCACCAGCTATAACGTCAATGTGTACCTGCCATTGAGTGTGGTCAGCGTCGCACCAGCGACGGGCGGCGTCGGTTCCAGCGTGACGATCGCGGGCGCTGGTATGGGTGCCGTGACGGCGGTGCAGTTTGGCAATGGCGCAGCAGCAACGCCGCAAAGCCAGACGGCCGGCAGCGTGACCGTGCTGGTGCCCTTGGGTGCGGCAACGGGGGCGCTGACGGTGCGCGGTCCTTACAATGATGCCATCAGCAGCGATACGTACAAGGTATTGGCGAGCGTAACCGTGACGTCGATCACCTCGGCCGTCAACGGCGGGACCTTGTCGGTGACGGTGCAGGGCAGCAATCTTGACCAGGTCAGCTCGGCATCGGTGGGCAATACACCGGCCGTGATCGTCAGCGCCAGTGCCAGCCAGCTGCTGTTGACTGCACCAGGCTCGGCAACGGGCGATGTGATGCTGTCAGCCGCTGCGCGCGTTGCCGTCAATGCGGGCGCGGTGTCGGCCTTTACCCTGGGCAGCATTGATTTCGCGCAAGTACTGAATTTGAACGCCAGCAATACGGCCTTGCGCCTGACGCGCGGCAAGCCGGCCGCCGTACGCGTGTCCGTGCTGGCCCCGCAGGCGGGCCAGGCCAGTCCCGCCGTGACCTTGAATGCGACCACCGCCAATGGCAGCAACCTGGGAAGCATCAGCATGAGCGGCCCGTCGGTTTTGCCGACGCAAAAGAACGATGACAGTTTCAACGGCAATTTCAGTGCCATCCTGCCTGCAGGCTGGATCTTGCCGGGCGTGCGCGTGCGCGTGACGGCCATCGGCAATAACGGCGTGCAAGTGAGCCAGGAAGCGGCACCCGTGGTGGCCAGCTTGGCCAGAATCCGCTTGGTGCTCGTGCCCTTGAGCACCGACGATGGCGTGGCGCAACTGCCTGACGCCGCGGTGATCCGCGCCGCGCTGCTGCGCGTGTATCCGTATGCGACGGAAAATATCAGCATCACCACGCGCGCGGCGCTGAGCATGCCTGGCAGCAGCACGGCCGACAGCTGGTGGAGCGATGCCCTGGGCAAGCTGGAAGACAAGCGCGCGCTGGAAGACAGCGGCGCTTATTATTATGGTTTCGTGCCGAAGATGTCTTCCACGCGTGCCGCCGGCCTGGCCTACATCAACCTGACTGGGAATAGCCACGACTTCACGTCGGCCATCGGCCTGGACGCCAAGGCCAGCAACATCGCATCGGTCGATCCCTTCGGTAATCAATGGCCTGAATGGCTGACCACGCTCGTACATGAGCTGGGCCACAACCATTCGCTGCAGCACGTTGCCTGCGGCGGCGCGGCCAATGCGGCTACCGACTACCCGTATGTCAATGGCGATCTGGGCCCGCAACCTCTGTATAACAGCGACTATGCGGGCAACATTGGCCAGCTGAGCAAGGCAGTCTATGGCAGCACGCCGATGAAGGATGTGATGAGCTATTGCAGCGGCGCCTGGTTCTCCGATTACAGCTATGCGCGGGTACAGCAATTCCTGGAAAAACGCAGCACGCAAGTGACGGGCAGCAATGTGCTGGCCGCCAGCATGTCCGTGGCCCAGCAGGGCTATCTGACCATTTCCGGTCGCATCACGCCGACCGGCGTGGCCTTGCGCCCAGCCGTTGCCTCGTCCACGCGTGTGGGCGCAGTGGCCAGCGGCAGCGGCCAGGCGTACACCCTGCGGGTCCTGACGGCGTCGGGAGCGACTATCGACTTGCCCTTTGATGCCGTAACCGTGGCTGACCATGGCGGCAGCGCCATGAGCCACTTCCGCGTCAGCTTCGCCAACCCGGGAGAAATCAGCGACGTGCAGGTGCTGGCAAATGGCAAGGCCTTGGCCAAGCTGGAGCGCCCGGCGCGCCGCAGCAAGGCCGCCGCCAACGATGCCACGTTTGATACGACACAAAGCGGCGGCAAGCTGGTGCTGACCTGGAATGCCCAGGCGGAACCGTCCGCCGCCGTGCTGCACGTAGCCGCAGATGGCCGCAAGACGGTGGTCGCAAGTGACTTGACTGGCGGAAACGCCAGCGTCGATGTCAGCGCCTTGCCGGCCGGTGGCCGCTTCGAGGTCAGTCTGTCGTCGTCCCTGGGCGCACGCCTGATGAAAGTGGCGCGCCGGTAAACACGGGTGCCGGATGCAAAAAGGGCTTGCCGCGGCAAGCCCTTTTTTGATGGCCGTCGACAGGACGACGCCGTGCCATCAAGTAAAACGTTTGCCTTCCAGCGGGAAGCCCTTGATGAACTCGGCCGCAGGCAGGCGCTTGCCGCCCGGCTTTTGCAGTTCCGTCAGGCGCAGGGAGCCATTGCCGCAAGCCACGACGATGCCGTGCTGGGCGTCGGCTGCCAGCACCTGGCCAGGCGCTTCCTTGCTGTCCGCTTCGAGCACGTCGGCGGCCCAGATCTTGATGGTTGTGCCATCAACCTGGCCGCAGGCGCCGGGAAACGGATTGAAGGCGCGGATTTTCAGGCCCAGTTCCAGCGCAGGCTGGCTGAAATCGAGCGCCGCCTCTTCCTTGGCGATCTTTGCCGCGTAGGTCACGCCTGCTTCCGGCTGCGGCACGGCTTCCAGCGGCTGATGCTGCATCTTGCGCAGGGTCTCGACGATCATTCTGCCGCCCAGGGCGGCCAGCTTGTCGTGCAGGCTGGCGGTGGAATCGCCCGCCTCGATGGGCGTGCGCTCGATGGCCAGCATGGGGCCAGTATCGAGGCCTTCTTCCATCTGCATGATGGTCACGCCCGTTTCATCGTCACCTGCCTCGATGGCGCGGTGGATGGGCGCGGCACCGCGCCAGCGTGGCAGCAATGAACCGTGGATATTGATGCAGGGTTTGATGTCGAGCGTGCTGCGCGGCAAGATCAAGCCGTAGGCCGCCACCACCATCACGTCGTAATCCGTGGCCAGCAGGCGCTCGTGGGCCGCTTTTGCCTCGGCGGCGCGCTGCGGGTCCTTGCTATCCATGCGTAGGGACAAAGGCTGCAGCACGTCGATGCCGTGCTGCTGCGCATATTGCTTGACGGCCGAGGCGTGCAGCTGCATGCCGCGTCCGGCAGGGCGGTCGGGCTGGGTCAATACCAGCGGAATCTCGAATCCCGCTTCGTGCAAGTCTTTCAAGGCCGTGGCGGCGAATTCAGGCGTGCCTGCGAAGATCACTTTCATATGGTTCCTTGACGTGAGGTGCGCAGGCCCGCGCCCGAGGGCGCCAGGCTGGCGTGGTGTAACGAGTACTGTTGTTGCTTAGTCTATCAGCAGTGGCTTAAAAACGGCGGTTCTGTGCGCGCAAGCTTGCTTCGCGCTCAAGACCACGGATTTCCTTGACCATCTTGGTCTTGATGCGGTTGCGCTTGAGCGGCGACAGGTATTCGACGAATACCTTGCCCAGCAGATGATCCATCTCATGCTGGATGCAGACGGCCAGCAAGCCATCGGCTTCCAGTTCGAACTGCTTGCCGTGGCGGTCCAGGGCGCGCACCTTGATGCGGGCCGGACGCTCGACGCCATCGTAGACGCCAGGCACGGACAAACAGCCTTCGTCGTAGACCTGCTTTTCTTCGCTGGCCCAGGTGATTTCCGGGTTGATGAACACTTGCAGCTGGTTTTTCTCTTCGGTGATGTCGATCACCATCATCTGGATATGCTCGTCCACTTGCGACGCGGCCAGGCCGACGCCAGGGGCGTCGTACATGGTTTCGGCCATGTCGTCGATCAGGGTTTGCAGGCGCGCGTCAAATTCGGTGACGGGCTTGGCGATCGTGTGCAGGCGAGGATCGGGGTAACGCAGGATATTTAATATGGACATACTGATTCGACTGGTTAAGGTGGACGCCGGTGCGCCGGATTATTCATGCCTGGGCCATGCGAACGATGGCAGGGCTATTTTATTTGAGTACGCTACGGTTGGGCGCGTATGGCACAACGGCGCGGCAGATGCGTTTGCCAGTGCGCTTCGTTTGCTGCAAAGGGAAATTTTATCACAGACGCCCATGGCCCTGTGGACGGCGGGCCGTTTGGCACGGCCATTGCACGCATCCTTGCGCGCGTCGGTATCGCGTGCGCGCCATGGCGCTAGCATTGGGGGGCACAGTACACAGTGAGGTTGTCATGCATGCAATTGCAACGACGGCAGACACGGCCACGGAACTGGCGGGCTGGCTGCGCCTGCAGCATCTGCCCGGCGTGGGGCCGGTGGCGGCGCGCGCCTTGCTGGCCCGCTTCGGCTTGCCGCCGCAAATCTTTGCCGCGCCGTTCGATGCCTTGCGCGCTGTGGTGCCGGCCAGCTTGGCGCGTGCCATCGTGCAACCGCCCAAACCGGTGGCCAACAGCCAGCTGGCGCTCACACTGCAGTGGTTGCAGCGGCCCGGCAATGCCGTGCTGACCCTGGCCGACGCCGCGTATCCGCCCCTGCTGCTGGAAATTGCCGATCCGCCGCTATTACTATATGTACGGGGGCGGGCGGAACTGCTGTCGCGCCCCGGCGTGGCCATTATTGGCAGCCGCAATGCCAGCGCGCAAGGCATGCAGAATGCTGCCGCCTTTGCCCACGCCCTCAGCGCGGCAGGCTTGACCATCATTTCCGGGCTGGCGCTGGGCATCGATACGCATGCGCACGAGGGCGGTTTGCGCGGCGCGGGCGCCACCGTGGCCGTGATCGGCACGGGCGCCGATCTGGTGTATCCACGACGCAACCTTGATCTGGCGCAAAGAATTGCCGAACAAGGCTGCATCGTCAGCGAATACGCGCTGGGCTTGCCGGCCATGCCTGCTAACTTTCCGCGCTGCAACCGGCTGATCAGCGGTCTGGCGCGCGGCGTGCTGGTGATCGAGGCGGCAGCCCAATCGGGTTCCCTGATCACGGCGCGCCTGGCCGGTGAACAGGGGCGCGACGTGTATGCCTTGCCCGGTTCCATCCATGCCACCCTGTCCAAGGGTTGCCACGCGCTGATCAAGCAGGGCGCCAAGCTGGTCGAGTCGGCCGATGACGTGCTGCAAGAGTTGCAGTGGCGAGTCGGCGTGCCCGTTGTACCGCCCGCGGTGGAAGACGAAACACCGCTGCTGGCCGCACTGGGCCACGATCCCCTCGATGCCGATACCCTGGCCGCGCGCAGCGGCCTGGCCATGGGTGCGCTGATGGGCGAATTGCTGGCGCTGGAGCTGGCGGGCCTGCTCGAACGCTTGCCAGGAGGACTGTTTCAACGCTGCAAATGACAGCTTGTCACTTGTGTGGCGGCCTTGCCGCACGGGGGCGCTTTGTCGGCGCGCACCCTTGTGTCGCAGCGAACTTAGCTGATAGAGTAGAGCCATGTTCGATATCCTGGTGTACCTCTACGAGACTTACTATCGCCCCGACGCCTGCCCCGAGCCGGCAGTCCTGGCGCGCAAACTGTCGGCCGTCGGTTTCGACGACGTGGAGATTTCCGAAGCGCTGGTCTGGCTGACGGACTTGAACGCCATGGCTGGCGTCGAGCAAACCCTGACGTCCAGTTCCACTGGCACACGCTTCTATGTGCAGCAGGAAAGCGACGTGCTGGGCACGGCAGCCATCGGTTTCATCCAGTTCCTGGAAAGCGCCAAGGTGCTCTCGCCGCTGCAGCGCGAAATCGTCATCGAACGGGCGCTGGCGCTCGACGAGGCGCCCGTGTCGCTGGGCAAGCTGAAAGTCATCGTGCTGATGCTGCTGTGGAGCCAGGGCAAGGAACCCGATGCCCTGATGTTTGACGATCTGTTCGTAGACGACGAAGACCTGCCTCCCCGCCTGCTACACTAATAAAAATGTCCATGGCGGCGTTACAGCGTCTTGCCGTACTAGCGTACTGTCTGCGACGCTGCGCCTTGCCCTTAACATTTTTATGCTGTCTTGCTGGCTGCCACGCAGCCGTTGGCTCGACCCTGGCGTCGCTGCCGCGCCATCCCCTCCAAGATGCACTGCACCGGCGCGCACGCCAGACCATTGTGTTTGCGCCTGCGCATTCTTGCTTGCAGATAACTTGCCGAATTCTTCAATAGGCGCTTATCATTGGCCGCTTGACAAGACCACAAGTCACAAGGCATTGCGCAGACAAAAGCGTCGGCGCCTGGCAATGCACTGTATGATGCGCATGCTGAAACTATCCTAGAGCATTTTTCGAGACCAAAAAATATGACAAAAACCCTCATCATCGCCGAGAAGCCTTCTGTCGCGAACGATATCGCGAAGACGCTTGGCGGCTTCACCAAGCACGATGAGTACTTTGAATCGGATGAATACGTCCTGTCGTCGGCGGTTGGCCACTTGCTGGAGATCGCCGTACCGGAAGAATTCGACGTGAAGCGCGGCAAATGGAGTTTCGCGCACTTGCCGATGATTCCACCGTATTTCGCGCTGAACCCGATCGCCAAGACGGAAGCGCGCCTCAAAGTATTAAACAAGCTGATCAAACGTAAAGACGTCACTACCCTCATCAACGCATGCGATGCGGGGCGCGAAGGCGAGCTGATTTTCCGCCTGATCGCGCAAAACGCCAAGGCCAAGCAACCGGTCAAGCGCCTGTGGCTGCAGTCGATGACGCCGGGCGCTATCCGCGACGGTTTCTCGCATCTGCGCAGCGACGAAGAAATGCTGCCGTTGGCGGACGCGGCCCGCTGCCGCTCGGAAGCCGATTGGTTGATCGGTATCAATGGCACGCGCGCCATGACGGCGTTTAATTCGAAAGAAGGCGGCTTCTACCTGACCACCGTGGGCCGCGTGCAGACGCCAACCTTGTCCATCGTGGTCGAACGCGAAGACAAGATCAAGAAATTCGTGCCGCGCGACTTCTGGGAAGTGCGCGCCGAATTCGTTTGCGCAGCCGGCATCTATGAAGGCCGCTGGCTCGACACCAAGTTCAAGAAGGACGAGAACGACCCCGAGAAGCGTGCCGAGCGCCTGTGGAGCAGGACGGCTGCCGATTCGATCGCCACCGCCTGCCGTGGCCGCCAAGGCATCGTCACGGAAGAGTCGAAACCGACCACCTCGATGGCGCCGGGCCTGTTCGACCTGACCAGCTTGCAGCGCGAAGCAAACTCGCGTTTTGGCTTCTCGGCCAAGAACACCCTGGGCCTGGCCCAGGCGCTGTATGAAAAGCACAAGGTATTGACCTATCCGCGTACCGATTCGCGCCACCTGCCGGAAGACTACATGCCGACCGTGCTGCAGGCGCTGGAAACGGTCAAGGAAAACAGCAACTACCACCAGTTCGCCAAGCAGATCATCGACAAGGGCTGGGTCAAGCCGAACAAGCGCATCTTCGACAATACCAAGATCTCGGATCACTTCGCGATCATCCCGACGACGATCGCGCCGAAGAATTTGTCCGAGCCGGAACAAAAATTGTATGACTTGGTCACGCGCCGCTTCATGGCCGTGTTCTTCCCGCCTGCAGAATTCCAGGTCACCACGCGCTACACGGAAGTGTCCGGCCATCAGTTCAAGACTGAAGGCAAGGTCATGACCAATCCGGGCTGGCTGGCCATCTACGGCAAGGAAGCATCGACGGACGCGGACAAGGAAAGCAATGGCAACGGCAACCTGGTGCCCGTGGCCAAGGGCGAGAAAGTGCAGACGGAAAGCGTCAGCGCCAACGGCCTGGTAACGAAACCGCCAGCGCGCTTCACGGAGGCGACCTTGCTGTCGGCCATGGAAGGCGCCGGCAAGCTGATCGACGACGACGAGCTGCGCGATGCGATGGCCGGCAAGGGTCTTGGAACCCCGGCAACGCGCGCAGCCACCATCGAGGGCTTGCTGACAGAACGCTATCTGATACGCGAAGGCCGCGAACTGATTCCGACGGCCAAGGCTTCGCAGTTGATGACTTTGCTCAAAGGCCTGGGCGTCAATGAATTGACGGCACCGGAACTGACGGGCGAGTGGGAATACAAGCTGTCGCAGATGGAAAAAGGCAAGATTTCGCGCGAAGAATTCATGCGTGAAATTGCGCAGATGACGCAAATCATCGTCAAGCGCGCCAAGGAATACGACAACGATACTATCCCCGGCGACTATGCCACCCTGGAAACGCCTTGCCCGAATTGCAGTGGCGTGGTGAAGGAAAACTACCGTCGTTTCGCCTGCACCAAGTGCGAATTTTCGATGAGCAAGACGCCGGGTTCGCGCCAGTTCGAAATCGCCGAAGTGGAACAATTGCTGAAGGACCGCACCATCGGCCCGCTGCAAGGCTTCCGCTCGAAGATGGGCCGTCCGTTCGCCGCCATCCTGCGTATCGTGCGCGATGAAGAGATCAAGAATTTCAAGCTGGAATTCGATTTCGGCCAGAACGACGAGAGCGAAGATGGCGAAGGCGTCGATTTCACGGGCCAGACGCCAGTGGGACCTTGCCCCAAGTGCAATGCCGGCGTGTATGAAATGGGCCTGGCCTATGTGTGCGAACACAGCATGGCCAAGCCGAAGACGTGCGATTTCCGTAGCGGCCGCATCATCTTGCAGCAGGAAATCTTGCCGGAACAAATGGCAAAACTGCTCAACGATGGCAAGACGGACTTGCTGCCAGGCTTTGTTTCGCAGCGTACCCGTCGCCCGTTCAAGGCTTTCCTCGTACGGGGCAAGGATGGCAAGGTGAGCTTCGAGTTTGAAGAGCGCAAGGCCAAGCCGGGCGCCAAGTCCAAAGCGGCAGCGACCGAGGTCGAAGGCGAAGAAGGCGCGGCGCCAGCGAAGAAAACGGCCGTCAAGAAAGCGGCAGCCGTCAAAAAAGCGCCAGCCAAGAAAGCCACGGCCGTGAAAAAGCCGGCCGCCAAGAAGGCGCCGGCTAAGAAAGCGGCAGCGGCGGAGTAATCCGGCGCCGGCCAAACAAAAGCCAGGGATTTCCCCTGGCTTTTTTTACGTCCCGATGCTGCCTGTTGCTAGCCTGGCGCTTAGTCCAGGTAGTCGGAATACTCGCGCTGTGCGTAATGCTGCAGATTGGCCCACGGCTGCGCCTTGCTGACGGTCGGCTGCAACTTGACGTCGACTCTGCGATAGAAGGTATTCGCGCGGTCGCCGCTCTCGATGACCAGGGGAATCTGTTTTTGCTCGTCCCACAGGATGCGCTGGAACACGCCATTCTTTTCCACTTCGCGCCAGCGCGCGCCCGTCACATTCGACGCCTGTTTCGACAGCGGCATGGCGGTCACCAGTTTCGGGTCCAGCAGATAGAAACTGTTTTCCCAGGAACCGTCGAAATTGACGTTCTCGTACTCGGCTTTCGGGATGGAGACGACGATCTTGTCATGCGCATCGATGTATTCCACGCGCACGGTGTTCTTTTCCAGCATCACGTGGCGGGGAATCAGCACGGGATTGAAATGCTTGTGTTCATGCTGCGTGGCCTTCAGCGCCACTTTGGTGTTTTCGCCATGCTTGTGGCCGGCATGCGCGTCCGTCGATGGCGCCAGCACGCGCTCGACCCACACGTGGCCGGGGCGGCGCAGCATCTTTTCTTCGTAGCGGCTCTCGCGCGTCACGCCTTCGGGCGTCAGGACGCGGCTGTAATAAGTGATGCCGAGGTCCAGGTCGACAGGGGCGGAAGGCGTGGCAGGCGCTGCCTGGGCGCTGGCGGCAAAGCCGGCGGCAAGGAGGACGGCGATCAGGGACGATTTCATGGTGTTGCCTTTACGTGCAGAGGGGCGGAGGGCAGTGCCATCCGCCCCGGTGGGGTTACCGTGTTGATGCGGATCAGAAGCCGAAAGCCGCCTTCAGCAAGTCGAACACCTTGGTGTTGTCCAGGGTGCCCTTGAAGGTCTTGGCGCCGGCGCCCGTGGCCAGCAGCTTGACGTCGCCGCCGCCGTGGGTTTCGCTGGCCAGGCGCACGCCTGTTTCTTGCAGGTAGTTGTCTTTCAGGGCCGTGGTGCTGTCGACGTTGCTGCGCAGGGCAGGGCGGTTCGGGCCGTTGCCGAACACCAGGGTGGTGTAGGTATTGCCATCGGCATCCTTGCTCGGCTGGTTATCCTTGTAGCCGCGGTTGATGTCGAGGATAGGGTTGCCGCGCTTGCCGTAGCCGTTGAAGGCCAGCGTGTGGTCATGGTCGGCCGTGACGACGATCAGGGTATTGGCCAGGGTCGGATCGGTTTCCTTGATCTTCGCGATGGCCGCCTTGATGGCGTCGTCGAAGGCGATGGTGTCGGTCAGCGCGCGCTTGGCGTTGATGCCGTGCAAGGCGTGGTCGATACGGCCGCCTTCGACCATCAGGAAGTAGCCGTTCGCGTTTTTCGACAGCAAGTCGATGGCTTTCAGCGTCATTTCCGACAGGCTAGGCTGGGTCGCGCCTTCGCCCAGTGGCGGCGTGGCGGTGCGGTCCAGTTCATATTCCAGGTGGCTGCGCGTGCTGTACAGACCGATGAACTTCTTGCCGCTCGGCGCTGCCGCCATTTCCGCTTTCGTCGCGGCCACGGTGTAGCCCTTGGCGGCAAATTCCGTCAACAGGTTGCGGCCATCGGCGCGGCCATACTTGTTGCTTGCCGACCATGGGGTGAAGTGGTTGCGTCCGCCACCCATCAGCACGTCCACGCCGTCGCCCAGGGCGGCGTTGTAGCCTGCGCCGCCTGGCGCCGTTTGCGCGGCGATCGCGTATTGGGCATTGCGGTTGCAGATGTGCGAGAAAGTCGTCGCTGGCGTGGCGTGCGTCAGTTCCGTGGTGGTGATGGCGCCCACGGCCTTGCCCTTGGCTTTTGCCAGTTCCAGGATGGTCGGCACGGTCTTGCCGCCGGCCGGGCAGTTGTCCACGCCCAGGTTGCCGTTGGCGTCGCGGCCGGGTTCCTTGGCGATGGTGTCCTGCGCCATCGAGATGACTTCATTGTTCATCTTGACGCCGGTCATGTAGGCGGCCATCGATGGCGCGCTGTCCGTCGTTTGCGCATCGTTCGAGAACGTTTTGATGCGCGCCGTGCGCTCCAGCGTGTCCATGGTCAGGCTGCCTTCTTCCTTGTACTGGTAGATGCGCGCCGCCGTCACGACGGACGGGCCCATGCCGTCGCCCAGGAAGAAGATGACGTTCTTGGCGTCGGCGGCGTAGGCGCTGGTAACGCTGGCGGCCACGAGCGTGGTCAGCAAGGAGAGTTTCAGGGCCGATTTCAGTGCGGCGGGTTTCGATGCAAGTTTCATGTGCTTGTCCAATTCTTGTCTCTTGGGGATTACAGACCGCCGGCGGTCTTGACCAGGCCGAATACTTTGGTGTTGTCGATGGTGCCAAGGAAGGTTTCCGAACCCTTGCCGATGGCGCCCAGGAAGACGTCGGTGCCGCCGTGGGTTTCATTGCCGGCCGTGGTGCGGATTACCGCTTCCTGGTGGTAGGTGTTGGCGCTGGTGACGGTTTCATCGAGGCTGGCCATGGCGGCGCGGCTCGATTGCGTGCGGTTTTCGCCATTGCCGAAGCCGATGATCGAATACGGTGCGCCGTCCAGGTCTTTCTCGACCGCGCCGGTCACGTAGTTCTTCACCACGCCCAGCACGCCAGCGTTGCCGGCAGCCGTCTTGCCCGTGCGCTTGGCGTAGCCGTTCAGCACCAGCGTGTGGTCATGGTCGGCCGTGACGACGATCAGGGTATTGGCCAGGGTCGGATCTGTCACCTTGGCTTTTTCGATGGCGGCCTTGATGGCGTTGTCGAAGGCGACGGTATCTTGCAGCGCTTTCTTGGCCGTGGTTTCGTGCAGCGCATGGTCGATGCGGCCGCCTTCGACCATCAGGAAGTAACCCTTCTTGTTCTTGGCCAATACATCCATGGCCTTGGTGGTCATTTCCGCCAGGCTAGGCTCCTTGGCAGCATCGCGGTCCAGGTCGTAGCTCATGTGGCTGGAAGTGAACACGCCGAACAGGCGGTCCGTCTTGGCAGCATCGACAGCCTTGAAGTCGGTGGCGTTGTTGGCCACGGTGTAGCTCTTCGCTTTCAGCTCGGCCACCAGATCGCGGTCGTCGGAACGCTTGCCGCCATTCTTGAATGGCGTAAAGAATTGCGCGCCGCCACCGAGGACTACTTCCAGGCCGGTGGCGCCCAAGGCGCTGTTGTAGCCCGTGCCGCCTGGCACGAGGGCCGCAGCGATATCGTTTTCCAGGTCGCGGTGGCAGATGTGCGAATAGGTCGCGGCCGGCGTGGCGTGCGTCACGCGCGCCGTGCTGACGACGCCGGCGGCAAAGCCCTTGGCCTTGGCCAGTTCCAGCAGGGTGGTGGCGGGCGTGCCGTTGCCGGTACCGCATTTGTTGACCAGTTTGTTGCCGTTCGCATCCGTGCCCGGATCGATGGCAACCGTGTTGGCCGACATGGAGATGACTTCGTTGTTCATCTTCACGCCCGTCATGTAGGCAGCCATCGATGGTGCGCTGTCGGTGACTTGCGCGTCGTTCGAGAAGGTCTTGACGAAGGCCGTTTCCGGCAGGGTGTCCATGGTCAGCGCACCGTCTTCGCCCACCGAATAGATGCGCGCGGCCGTCATGGTGGTCAGGCCCATGCCATCGCCGAGGAAGAAGATGACGTTTTTCGGTGGCGCTTCTGGCGTCACATCTTCTTTTTTGGCGTCGCTGCCGCAGGCGGCCAGCATCAGGGTAATGGCGACGCTGCAGCCAGCGACGGAAATTTTTCTGCGTGTCATGTGGTTCATCCGGCTAGGTTTGAAAGAGCTAGCAAGATAACAATCCAATGTGACACCCTCATGACGTTGTGACACGTTTTGCGACGGCGCTACGCCGACGCCTGTGGCGCGGTTTTTGCGCACGTTATCGCTGGAAAAATACAGCGTATCGCGCAAGCGGTCCTGCCCGCCTTTGCCTGCCATTTGTCTGTTGCATCGTTTATTGCGCCGAAATATGCAACAAACTATTGCGTTTTATTGGGTTTTTCTACCGGATTAGGCAACGTAAGATGCGGGCATCCCAATCATCTTGTGAAGGCGCATCATGTTCTCCAAATCCATCAGCAGCGTTCTTGTTTCCACCCTGTTTGCCGCCGGCGCCGCCTCGGCCGCCGCCAGCGCCCCACTGACCCTGGACGTGTTCAATCCGGGCGAAGCGGCCATCTTCCCCGTCGCTTCCGTGCTGGTCGCGGGCAAGCATGATGCCGTGCTGATCGATGCGCAGTTTTCGCGCGCCGAAGCGCAAAAACTGGTGGAGAAGATCCGCGCCAGCGGCAAGAAACTGACGACGGTGTACATCAGCCACAGCGATCCCGATTTTTACTTTGGCCTCGACGTGATCAAGGCTGCGTTCCCGCAGGCAAAAATCGTCGCCACGCCGGAGACGGTGGCGGAAATCCGCCGCAAGGCCGATGCCAAGGTCGCCTACTGGGGCCCGATTTTGAAGGATAACGCGCCGCACAGCATCGTCATTCCCGAAGCGCTGAAAGGCCATCGCATCAGCCTGGAAGGCCAGTCGCTGACCATCTCGGGGCCGACGCCATCGCGTACCTATGTGTGGATTCCATCGATCAAGGCCGTCGTCGGCGGCGTGGTGCTGTTTGGCAATCTGCACGTGTGGACGGCCGATACGCAAAGCCTGCAATCGCGCCAGGACTGGCTCAAGACACTCGATGGCATCGCCGCGCTGAAACCCGTCACCGTCGTGCCGGGCCACTTCAAGGTCGGTTCCAGCCTGACGCCCGACAGCATCGGTTTTACGCGCGACTACCTGGTGACGTTTGAAACGGAAACGGCCAAGGCCGCCAATTCCGCCGCCCTGATCGAGTCCATGAAACAGCACTACCCGAGCCTGGGCCTCGATGGCGCCTTAGAGACCAGCGCGAAGGTCGCCAAAGGTGAAATGAAATGGTAAGCGGAAACAAGGAGGTCGTCATGCCCACACTGCACTACATTTTCGATCCCCTGTGCGGCTGGTGCTACGGCGCCGCGCCGCTGGTCGAGGCGGCGCAAGCCGTGCCTGGCCTGACGGTGGCCTTTCACGGCGGCGGCATGATGACGGGCAGCAATCGCCGTCAGATTACGCCTGCCTGGCGCGGCTACGTCTTGCCGCATGACCGCCGCATCGAGCAATTGTCTGGCCAGCCATTTGGTGACGCCTACGTCAACGGCTTGCTGAACGACACCACGGCCATGATGGATTCCGAACCGCCGATCACGGCCATCCTGGCGGCCGAATCGCTGGCCGGCAAGGGCCTGGACATGCTGCAGCGCCTGCAGCGCGCCCATTACGTGGACGGCTTGCGCATCGCGGACCTGCCCGTGCTGGTGGCGCTGGCGCAAGAACTGGGCATGGATGGCGCTGCCTTTCAGGCCGAATACGCGCAGCAGGCGGGTACCGCCACGCAGCAGCATATCGATGCCAGCCGCGCCTTGCTGGCGCAGGTGGGCGGGCAGGGCTTTCCCACGTTCGTGCTCGACGATGGCAGCGGTGCACTGTCCGTGATCGATATCGGCGATTACCTGGGCCAGCCGGCGAAGCTGCAGGCGCAGCTGGGCGGCGTGTGCGACGCTCACGGTTGTGCATTGTAAATATCTATCGCTTCGATAAAATCAATTATCTTTTCCTTTGTTGTCGACCTCGCTACACTGCTTTCATCAGTCAACAACGAAGGAAAAGCAGCCATGAGCCAACAGCCGCCATTCAGTACCGCCTCGGGCATCCCCGTCGCCGACAATCAGAATTCCATCAGCGCCGGCCCCCGCGGCCCCCTGCTGCTGCAAGATTTCCACCTGATCGAAAAACTCCAGCATTTCAACCGCGAGCGCATTCCCGAGCGCGTGGTACACGCGAAAGGCTCGGGCGCCTATGGCACCTTTACCGTGACGCATGACATCGCGCGCTACACCAAGGCCAAGCTGTTCAGTGAAGTTGGCAAGCAGACGGCGACTTTCGCCCGCTTTTCCACCGTTGGCGGCGAACGTGGCAGTGCCGATACGGAACGCGACCCGCGCGGCTTTGCCGTGCGCTTCTATACGGAAGAAGGCAACTGGGATTTGGTAGGCAACAACACGCCGATGTTCTTCATCAAGGACCCGATCAAGTTCCCCGATTTCGTCCACACGCAAAAGCGCGATCCGCAAAGCAATCTGAAATCGGCCGAGATGATGTTCGATTTCTGGAGCCATGCGCCGGAAAGCCTGCACCAGGTCACCATGCTGTTCTCGGACCGCGGCACGCCGGACGGCTACCGTCATATGGATGGTTTCGGCAGTCACACGTATAGCCTGATCAATGCCGACGGCCAGCGCGTGTACGTGAAATGGCATTTCAAGACACGCCAGGGCATCAAGAATCTGCCTGCCTCGGAAGCGGGCCGCCTGGCCGGCCTTGATCCCGACTACGCCCAGCGCGACCTGTTCGGCGCCATCGAACGCGGTGATTTCCCGCAGTGGGAAGTCAAGCTGCAGGTGGCAACGCAGGAGCAGCTCGATGCATGGGAGCAGCGCACGGGCTGGAACCCGTTCGACCTGACGAAAGTGTGGCCGCATGCGGACTTCCCGCTGCTGCCGGTGGGTATTTTCGAGCTGAACCGCAACCCGGACAATTACCACGCGGAGGTCGAGCAGGCGGCCTTTTCGCCGGCCAATGCCGTGCCGGGCATGGGCTATTCGCCGGACAAGATGCTGCAAGGCCGGCTGTTCGCCTACCACGACGCCCAGCTGTACCGAGTCGGCACCAACCACCAGCATCTGCCCGTGAATGCGGCCCGCTGCCCCTTCCATAACCAGCAGCGCGACGGCAGCATGGCGATCAACAATGGCGGCGCGGCGCAGAATTACGCGAACGTGGCGGCGGCAGGCACGCAGCCGCAAGGCCTGGGCCATGGCGAGGGGGCGCTGGCGCTCGATGGTGGCGCGGCGCGCTACGATGGGCGCGGCGTGGAAGACGATTACACGCAGGCCGGCAATCTGTTCCGTCTGATGTCCGTCCAGGCGAAACAGAACCTGTTCGACAACCTGGCCGGTCCCTTGAGCCAGGTGCGCGCAGAAACCTTGCAGCGTCAGCTGGCTCACTTCGACCAGGCCGACCCCGCCTATGGCACCGGCGTACGGGCAGCCTTGCAGGCGCGTGGCGTGACCCTGTAAGTGTGTCTGTGGCAGACGGACCTACCATGTTCCGTCTGTTGTTGATATAGCACAAATTGGTGGTTGATATTAAATATTGCCGTATGGACATATTTGTCTTCCATGCGTAGACTTGTCGGTCTGATGATTGCGCCGTCTTCCTGGCGGCATCCTGACTAGAAAGTCTTGCAATATGAATATGGTGAAGCTGTCGGTGCATGGGGATGACCCCACGCTCAAATCCATTCTCGAAGTCTTGCCCACTGATCCGGAACGGCAATGGCGCAAGGGCGAGGCGAAGGGCGCGGGCCGCGTGCATCTCGATTCCGGCTTTGAAGTGCTCATCGCGCAGGCGTCCAAAGCGCAAGTGCTGCCCTCGCGCATACGCACCTACCTGGCCGAATGCCGTTCGCGCGGCGTCACGTTCACCATGCCGCGCATTGTGGCCGAGCTGCAACTGGAGTTGAATGGCGATGACACGGTCGATGCGCCGCTGGACCTGACCCTGGCCGACATGCAGCACCTGACGGAAATGGGCATCAGCCTGAGCCTGGTGACGCGCTGCGCCGCAGCCTGACATCCAATGATACCGAAAATGGCCGCCCTGAACAGGCGGCCATTTTTCGTCACGGTTCTTCGAGCTCGACGGTGACCATATTGTCGTCCGGCTTGCGGTCGATCAGCTTGTTGTCGGGATCGATGCCCGCCTTGCCGGGCCGGCTGCTGACGATTACGGTATAGCTCGCTTCACGGGCCGTCATGCGCAGGCGTTCGCGCAGCAGCGGATAGCCATTCGCATCGTCGACGCCGATCTCGATCCAGTCGTGCAGGGGGGCGTCGTGTTCCTCTCCTTGTTCGCCGGCCGTCAATTTGCTGGCCTGCACCTTGAGGGTGACTGCATACTTGCCATCGCTGCGTTTGATGGCCGTGGCCGACAGGGCGCGGTTGTCAAACAGCACGATTTTCTCGAACAGATCGTCGATCAGGTAAGCCTGCTCGGGTGGCGTGACCTTGCGCAAGCCGTCGATCAGCGCCGTCACGCTTGCATACGGCGGCCCCTTCTGGCCGTAAGTCTTCAGCAGCTCGCGCAGCACGCCGTTGACCTTGTCTTCGCCGATGATGTCCTGCAGCAAATACATGGCCAGGCTGCCCTTGTTGTAATGGATGTAGGTCTGGTTTTCATTCTCGGCCAGCGGCAGTTCCTTCTTGCGTTCTTCGCTGCGCCCCATCAGATATTGATTCAGGTCATAGCGCAGGAAGCGGCGCATCTTTGCCGGCCCCGTGGTTTTTTTCATGACCATCAGGGCCGAATACTCGGCCAGTGTTTCGCTGAGCACGGTGGCGCCGCGCGTGTTGCCGCCCACCAATTGATGCGCCCACCACTGGTGCGCCACTTCATGCGCCGTGACGTAGAACGGATAGTCGAGGTCTTTCGGATTCTTGTCGTCTACCTTGGCGATGAAGCCCAGGCCTTCCGAGTACGGAATCGTGTTCGGGAACGATTGCGCAAACGTGGCGTAGCGGGGGAATTCGACGATGCGCAGGACCTTGTGCTGGTAGGGACCAAAGTTTTTCGTGTAGTACTCAAGCGCTTCCTTGCTGCCACGCACGAAACGATCGAGGTTGTATTCATGGCCAGGATGGTAATACACGTCGATGGCCACATCCTGCCAGCGCTCATGCCTGACGGCGTAGCGGGCCGACTGGAACGCGTAGAAATTCAGGATCGGCTGGTCCATTGTGTAATGGAAGTAATGGCGGCCCTTGGCGATCCAGTCGTTGTCCAGCATGCCCGGCGCAATGGCCGTCTGGCCGTCGACGGTGCTGACGGTGGCGTCAAAGTTGATGCGGTCGGCGTCAATGCTGACGTAATTGTCTGCCAGTCCCCGTGCATCGTCGCGCGGCAAGGCCCGTTCGCGCGCCGGCAAGCCGTGTTTCTTGCGGTCGCGCGGGTCCGTCAATTCAAGCTGCGGCTGGTAGCCGATGTGCGGGAGTACGGCATTCGTGAAGAAGGTGCCGTTGGCCACCACGGGCGTGTCCTGGCCCAGGCCGAAGATGCCGCGCGGCGCATAGGAAATGTCGAAATCGAGGCCCAGGCTGGCGCCCGGCGCCAGCGGCGCGGCCAGGCGGTAGCTGTAAAAGCCCAGCTTGCTGTCATCGAGGCCGGGATGTACGCGCGCATCAAAACGCAGCCGCATGGTGGAAGTGGGGTCTTGCTGCACAAAAATGTGGCTGATCGGCAAGCTGGTCTTGTTTTGCAGCATATAGCGGCCCGTGACGGCCAGGCTGCGCTGCGCCGGGTAGATGGCCACGTCGAGTTTCACGTCGGTGATTCTCGGCTGCGGCGTGGCGGCAAACTTGCGGTACTGGCGCTCGGCACTGGCGCGGTCCGCATCGCGGGAAAATTCGGATTTGTAATCGTTGGCCACGTGGAAGACGTAGAACAGCACGCCGCCTGCGCCGACGAAAATCAGGGCGCCACCGGCAAAGCTGGCCAGAACGCCCTGCGTCAGGCCGTGGCGCGCCAGGCGCAGCCGGATGCGCCAGCTATCGTGCGCGCCGCGAGGCCAGAACAGCAGCGACAGCACCGCCAGCATGACGGCCGCGCCGCTCCAGTACAGCAAGTACCAGCGCTCGCGCAACACATAGTGGCCGGCGCCGTTCATGGCCGAATACACGAAATCCGGTGTGCTGCCGTACAGCAGCAGCGGGTCGCCCAGGCCCAGCGAGGCAAAGCTGATGCTGGCGATGTGGTACAGAATCATGGCGAAATACGCCAGATACTTGTGATTGATCACCACTTGCAAAAAGATGGCCAGCACGGCGATCAGAGCGTAGTAGGGCAAGTGCGACAGGAACAGCGATTCCAGGTACAGGCCGGGATCGAGGCGGTAATAGCCCTTGAAGACCTGGATCGACATGCCGCACAGCATGATGACCAGGCTCAACAGTGCTTGCAGGCCGATCAGGGCGAACAGCTTTGACAGCAGCGGCAGCCAGTTCGGCACGGGCAGGGCGTCGAGCATCAGGTGGATGCTGGTCTCGCGTTCGCGCCACACCAGCTCTCCCGCGTAGAAGGTGGTAATGATCAGCATGAACAGGGCGAACGAGGCGCTGACCATTTCCAGCACTTTTTCCGTCACCGGATAGGTATTCGTGCCGTAGATGGAACCCATGTCGAGCGCGCCGCCATACATGGTCAGCACGCCGGCCAGCACGATGACGACAAAATAAATGTTCTTGATGGTTTCGCGCAGGTTCAGCCAGCTCATCTTGACGAGCAAGGCGGCCAGGTTGCGCTGCGCGAAGTCCGGCGCTTCCTGCGTGGACAGCGAGGCGTTCGACAGGCGCAGCGGCACGTCGCCATCGCTGCGGCGCTTGCTGGCGCCCGCGTCCGTCGTGGCGTGGAACTGGAAGCGCCAATAGCCGAGCAGCAAGGCCACCAGGGCGAAGCCGGACCAGATGGCGCGGTTCAGCAAATACACGCCCTCCAAGGTCACCAGGCGCGTGTTGCGCTCCGCGTTCGGCCAGTATTCCGTCAGGCGTATCAGCGCCGTGGTGCCGAAGGGGTCGATCAGGGCGGCCAGGGTCTTGTAGTCGAGGTCGCGCGCCAGCGAGGGCGCCACCAGATAGCCGATCAGCATCACCACCGAGCTGATGTACACAGGCAGCATGCGCCGCGTCAGGGCGGCGATGACGAAGAAGATGGCGCCGAAGATGAACAGGTTGGGCAGCAGGGTAAACACGTAGGGCATCAGGTAGGCCAGCGCGCGCTGCGCCCCCAGGCGCTCCGGGTCGATGCCGGGCAGCCAGGCGCCGAGCCAGGCGCCGATGACGATGCTGGAAAACACCACGGCCAGTACCAGGTAGGCGCCGAGGAAACGGCCAAATACATACTGATATTTTTTGATCGGCGCGCTGAAGAAGAAATGCTGCATGCCGTATTCGAAATCCTGCTGTACCGAGCGGCCCATCATGGCGGCCACCACCACAGCGCCGAAGCAGCCCAGCAGGCTGCACGTGAACGCCAGCGAGCGGGGCGCGTTGATCAGGAACTTGCCGCCAAAACTGATGCTCGCTTCCTTGAAGACGCCGCCGGCGGCAGCCATCCACAGCATGGCCAGGGCCAGGAACATGGCGAAATACACCCAGGTGGACAGCAGCTTGAGCCGCTGTCGCGCTTCAAAGCGGGCGATGGCAAACATGGCAGCCCCCTCAGTCGCACTGCGGGGCGACGCGGTGGCGCCCTGCAATGGTGGCGAAATACAGGTCTTCCAGGTCGCCGATGGCTTCCTCGAAGCCGTCGCCCGGGTCGTCGTCGCTGTAGACGTGGATCAGGGTGCGGCCTGATAGCAATCGCGTGGAAATGACGGCGTGGCGCTGCTGGAAGCTGGCCAGTTCTTTCTTTTCGACAAAGCGTGCCCAGATCTTGCAGCTGACTTCATCGATGAGTTCCTGGGTCTTGCCGCACAGCAGCAAATGGCCCTTGTTGATGATGGCCATGTTGGCGCACAGGTCGGCCACGTCGGACACGATGTGGGTCGACAGGATCACCGTCTTGTCTTCGCCGATGTCGGACAATAAATTGTGGAAGCGCACGCGTTCCTGCGGGTCGAGGCCAGCCGTCGGCTCGTCGACGATGATCAGTTTCGGGTCGCCCAGCAGGGCCTGGGCGATGCCGAAGCGCTGGCGCATGCCGCCGGAAAAGCTGCCCAGGCGCTGGTGGCGCACGTCGAACAGATTGGTTTGCTGCAACAGGCCATCGACGACCTCGCGCCGGCGCGCCTTTTGCGACAGCCCTTTTAACATGGCGAAGTGGTCGAGCAATTCGTAAGCCGTCACTTTCGGGTACAGGCCGAAGTCTTGCGGCAGGTAGCCCAGCATGCGGCGGATCTCGTCCTTGTCGTCGAGCACGTCGTAGTCGCCGAAGAAGATGGAGCCGGAATCGCATTCCTGCAGTGTGGCCAGGGTGCGCATCAGGGTCGACTTGCCGGCGCCATTCGGGCCCAGCAAGCCAAACATCCCGGGCGGTATTGTCAGCGATACGTTATCCAGCGCCACCACGCCATTCGCGTAGGTCTTCGACAATTTGCGAATCTGCAATTCCATACAACTCCTAACTCATGCGTTGCAGCCCGATGGTGCAGGGCTTCTCTATGCTGGCATTGTATTGAATTTAAGACGTACTGGGCAGTTGCATGCGATACACGGCATTTTCGCGTGCCCAGAGTGCGGATGGGCGGGGTGGATGGCGCGCCATATCGGGGACTGTTGTACCCCGCTGGCGCGCCGCGTGACTATCAATTACGGAAGAGGACCGATTCGCGGTTAAACCACCAGCGGCACAGCATCAAGAGGGCGCCTGCGATCACCGTGGTCGAAGCCAGGATCACGCCGAACATGCGGTAATCCATGGTGCCTTTCACCAGTTCCTTCATGGCCAGAGACACGTTCGTCAGCGGCACCATGGCCCAGATCCAGTTCAGCTCCACGCCGGGCAGCATGGCCGCTACCGTGGGCAGGATGACGAACAGCATCAGCGGCGTGATCATGCCGGCCGCCTCCTTGTAGCTTTTTGCGTAGATCGAGATCGACAGCAGCAGCGAGGCGAAGATGGCGGCCGTCGGGACCAGCATCAGGGTCACCATGGCCAGGTCGGGCAAGCCGATGCTGCGCACCATGACGGCCATGTGGCCCTCGAGCGAGCTGCCGAAGATGGCCAGCAGGGCGCCCATGCTGCCGACCATCAGCACGGCGGACGTCATGCCGACGGTAAATAGCACGAGGAACTTGGCCAATACGATGGCGCTGCGCGGCACGGGCGCCAGCAGCAGGGTTTCCAGGGTGCCCCGCTCCTTTTCGCCGGCGCCCAGGTCGATGGCCGGATACATGGCCGCCGTCAGGCACACCATCAGCAGCAGATAGGGCAGCAGGCCGCCGATGACGGCGCCCATCTGCTCGCGCTCGTTGGCAGTCGATTGCTTGTCGAGCACGATGGGGTGCAGGGCGAAGGCCAACTGGGCCGGACTCAGGTTCAGGGCCGACAGCGCCCCCTCGCGCAGACTGGCGTTGTAGGTGTCTACGATTTCGCGCACCCTTTGCTGGGTCACGTCGACCGTGCTGGCGCTGTTGTAATGCAGGGTCACCTTGGCTTGCTGTTGTTGCTGCAGCGCTTCTTCAAAGTGGGGTGGGATGACGACGGCAAACTTGATGGTGTCGTCGCCGATGGCGCGGCGGATGTCCCCCTCGTTGGCCAGCGGCACTTCGCGCAGGTTGTTCTGTTGGGCAAAACGCGCGCTCAGGCCCGGCGAATGGTCCTTGCCGAACAAGCTGTAGCGCATTTCCGCCGTCTTGGCGTTCTTGAACATATTGTTCGAGACGTAGGCGAAGCCGCCAAAGATCAGCGGCATGGCAAAGATGGGGATGAGGATGGTGAAAATCAGCGTCTTGCGGTCGCGCGTGAGCTCCAGCAACTCTTTCAGATAAATGGTCCACATGGCTCAGGCTCCCTGGTTGATGACGCTGACAAAGGCGTCGTACAGATCGGTACTGCCGCCCAGGTGGCGCAGTTCCTTGACTGTGCCATTGAAAGCGGTGGTGCCGCGGTTGATGATGCAGACGCGGTCGCACAGCTTTTCCACCTCGTGCAGGTGGTGCGTGGAAAAGATCAGTGGCACGCGCAGCGCCTTGTAACTGGCGATGAAGTCGAGCAGGATCTTGGCCGACATCACATCGAGGCCTGTCGTCGGCTCATCGAGGATCACCACCTGCGGCTCGTGCACGACGGTGCGGGCGATCGCGCACTTCTGTTTCATGCCCGTCGACAACTGATCGGCCCGCTTGCCGCCGTATTCCTCCATTTGCAGCAGGGAAAACAGCTCATCGCAGCGGCGTTTCAGCTTGTCGGCCGGCATGCCATGCAAGCGGCCAAAGTACTCGACGTTTTCGCGCGCCGTCAGGCGGCCATACAAGCCCGTCGAACCGGAGAGGAAACCGATGCTCTGGCGCGCCACCAGCGGCTGGCGCAGCACATCGACGCCGTTGACGAGGGCGCTGCCGGCGTCCGCCTGCAGGGCCGTCGACAGCAGGCGCAAGGTGGTGGTCTTGCCGGCGCCGTTCGGACCCAGCAGGCCCAGCACCTCGCCCGGGGCGCAGCTGAAACTGACGTCGCGCACGGCGTGAAACCAGCCATCATGTTCGCGCGGATCGCTGACGTGCACGCCCTTGCCCTTGTGGGGCGGCATGCGGAAACGTTTTGCCAGGTGTTTGACCTCAATCATGTATTTCATCCATTCAAAGGTGAAGAACGAGAGTAGCATGCAAAAAATGTAACTTGCAAGATGGAAATATCGTTTGGTCTATTGAAAAAAACAGCATCTTCATGCAAGCTGGCCCGGTAGGCGCCGGCGGACGGCGCGGGAGAGCGCAATGCAAACGATCGATCAGGCAATGCAGGACAAGGTACTGGCCGTGGCGCGTGCCGGCATGACCAGTGCCGAAGCCATCGGTTTCTTCCGCGTCAGCCTGGGCTTGTACTACCTGGCCGGCCTGATGACGGAAGAAACGCTCGACTTCAAGCAGATCGACGCAAGGTACAACCGCTTTATTTATCACTCGATAGGTGGCGGGCACAGCATCGCCAGCGTGCTGCAATTCATGAGCGGCGAGAAAGTCTTGCGCGTGCTGCAGTCGGAGCGCTTTCTCGCCGCGTTTGCCGCGCACTGCCCGGATATTCCCGTCGACAGCATTTCCTTCCTGGTTTCACTGAACCTGGGCGTGGCGAAAAGCCTGTCCGGCCTGGACGCCGTCGGCCCCGTGGTCGATTGGATCGAGCGGGAAAAAGCGCGCACAAGTCAATAAAGCCCCGTTCACCCTGCGCGCGGCGTGGGTACGGCTGGCCCTGATCGTCCTATAATCCATGTTTTCCCTTACATGAATAGCCACGATGACCGCGAACCGCCATTTTGACCCCCTGGATCGTTTGATTGTTGGCGCCGACAAGGCCCTGCGCGTCATCGCGGGCGTGGCTTCGGCCTCGCGCCCCACGCCGGCCGCGCACGCGCCCGATGCGGAGCTGAGCGCGGCCGAGCAGCGCCACAGCGCCGGCTTGATGCGCGTCAATCACGTGGGCGAAGTATGCGCGCAAGCCCTGTACAACTCGCAGGCGCGCTTTGCGCACAGCCCGGCCATCCGCGCCCAGTTCGATGAGGCGGGACGCGAAGAGGAAGACCACCTGGCCTGGACGGCGCAGCGTTTGACGGAGCTGGGCTCGCGTTTGAGTCTGCTCAATCCTCTGTGGTATGCAGGTTCCTTTGCGTTGGGCACCATCGCCGCGCGCATGGGCGACGGCCGCAGCCTGGGTTTTGTGGTGGAAACAGAGCGACAGGTGGAAGCGCACCTGGCCAGCCATTTGCAGGAATTGCCGCCGCAGGACGCCAAGTCGCGCGCCATCGTCAAGCAGATGGCGATGGACGAAGTGGAACACGGCGCCGCCGCCCAGCGCCTGGGCGCCATCGATACCCCGGCGCCCGTGAAGGCGCTGATGGGCATCATGGGTAAAGTGATGACAAAAACGGCTTACTATATTTAGGCGCAGAAAATAGCCGATTACGCGCTGGCGCGCTAATCCGACCTACCCGACCTACTCTTCGATGATTTCGAACGAGTGCGTAATTTCCGCCGTCTTGGCCAGCATGATCGACGCCGAGCAATATTTTTCGTGTGACAACGAAACGGCCCGTTCCACGGCCGCCGGTTTCAGGGCCTTGCCCCGCACGGTGAAATGGAAGTGGATCTTGGTAAATACTTTCGGATCGGTGTCGGCGCGCTCGGCCTTCAGGGTCACTTCGCAGCCACTGACGGCTTCGCGCCCCCGTTTCAGGATCAGCACCACGTCATAGGCGGTGCAGCCGCCCGTGCCCAGCAAGACCATTTCCATGGGGCGTGGCGCCAGGTTGTGGCCGCCGCCATCGGGTGCGCCATCCATGGTCACCATGTGGCCGGAACCGGTTTCTGCCCGAAAACTCATGCCCGACGGGCCGTTCCAGCTGACTTTGCATTCCATCGTACTCTCCGAAAATTGTAAGCGTTTTGTATTGTAATAGAGGAATGCCTGTCCATGTGCCGCCCGCCAGCCCGCAGCCGGTCTGCATCGTGGCTTGACGCGGCAAGACAAAGCCGCTTATACTTGTCGGCTTTCCGTTCGCTCAGGAAAAGTAAATAAGGCAGAGTCCGCATAGCAACATCGGCGGAACCACCATTTGAGCGTGTAATCTATTAGGAAGTCAACATGAAAACATTTTCCGCTAAAGGACATGAAGTCCAGCGCGATTGGTTCGTGGTTGACGCGACGGACAAAGTCCTCGGACGTGTTGCCAGCGAAGTGGCACTCCGACTGCGCGGCAAACACAAACCAGAATTTACTCCTCACGTCGATACCGGCGACTTTATCGTCGTCATCAACGCAGGCAAACTGCGTGTGACCGGTACCAAAGCTACTGAGAAAATTTACTACCGTCACTCTGGCTATCCAGGCGGCATCTACGAAACCAACTTCCAGAAAATGCAACAGCGTTTTCCAGGTCGCGCGCTTGAGAAAGCGGTCAAGGGCATGTTGCCTAAAGGCCCACTCGGCTACGCAATGATCAAGAAGCTGAAAGTGTACGCGGAAGGTTCCCATCCGCACGCTGCTCAGCAACCTAAAGCACTTGTTCTCTAAGGAACTGACATGATCGGTAATTACAATTATGGAACCGGCCGTCGCAAAAGTGCAGTGGCTCGGGTTTTTATCAAAGTTGGCACAGGCTTGATCGTTGTTAACGGCAAACCAGCAAACGAATACTTTTCGCGCGAAACGGGTCTGATGGTCATCCGTCAACCACTGGAACTGACCGGCAATGTCGAGCGTTTCGACATCAAAGTCAACGTCCATGGCGGCGGTGAGTCGGGCCAGGCTGGTGCAGTTCGTCACGGCATCACCCGCGCTCTGATCGACTACGATGCAGCGTTGAAACCGGAACTGGCTAAAGCCGGCTTCGTTACCCGCGATGCACGTGAAGTCGAGCGTAAAAAAGTTGGTCTGCGCAAAGCACGTCGCGCAAAGCAATTCTCGAAGCGTTAATTCTTACGCTACAGCACCTTCGGGTGCTGGTCGAAAAGCCGCTGGACTTTGGTCTCGCGGCTTTTTTGCATTTCAGCGGGATGCGCCGTTGCGCTGTAAAATACGCGGAAAACCCGCTGGGGTAGCATTTCCCCTCATCTTTATGCAATCTATACACAAGGAAAGAACATGATCAAAGTTGGCATCGTCGGCGGCACTGGATACACGGGCGTGGAATTGCTGCGCTTGCTGGCAACCCATCCAGATGTCGAGTTGACGGCGATTACCTCGCGCAAGGAAGATGGCTTGCCCGTTGCTGACATGTATCCTTCCCTGCGTGGCCACGTGAGCCTGGCGTTCACTTCGCCAGACAAAGCCAACCTGGAACAGTGCGACGTGGTTTTCTTTGCCACCCCGCATGGTGTTGCCATGGCGCAAGCGCCAGCCCTGCTGGCCGCCGGTGTGAAAGTCATCGACCTGGCGGCTGATTTCCGCCTGAAAGACCAGGCCAAGTTCGAGCAATGGTACAAGATTGCCCACACTGCGCCCGAGCTGATCGAGCAAGCCGTGTACGGCTTGCCGGAACTGAACCGCGAAGATATTAAAAAAGCCAGCCTGATCGCCAATCCTGGTTGCTACCCGACCACCATGCAGCTGGGCTTTTACCCCTTGCTCAAGGCGGGCCTGGTCAACGCGGGCGGCTTGATCGCCGACTGCAAGTCGGGCGTGTCGGGTGCCGGCCGCAAGGCGGAAATCGGCATCCTGTTCTCGGAAAGCAGCGACAGCTTCAAAGCATACGGCGTGGCCGGCCACCGCCACCTGCCGGAAACGGCGGCGCAATTGCAGCGTTTCACGGATGAGAAAGTGGGGCTGACCTTTACACCGCACCTGGTGCCGATGATACGCGGCATGCATTCGACCCTGTACGCGCAGCTGAACAAGGACGTCAGCAATGAAGCATTGCAAGCCTTGTTCGAAGAGCAATACAAGGATGAGCCTTTCGTCGACGTGATGCCATTCGGCTCGCACCCGGAAACCCGCTCCACGCGCGGCTCGAACATGCTGCGCCTGGCCTTGCACCGTCCTGAAGGCGGCAATACCGTCATCGTGCTGGTGGTGCAAGATAATCTGGTCAAGGGCGCGTCGGGCCAGGCTGTGCAATGCATGAACTTGATGTTTGGCCTGAAAGAGACGGCCGGTTTGCAACATATCGCCGTGATGCCTTAAATATAGGCACTAGCGTTTGCGGAGGTCCGGCGTCTTTTTGCCGGACCTGTGATAAATTGGGCTGCCACGTACACCGGATAGGATGACGTTCATGTTCGAGCGCAACGCGAAAAACCCCATCGATACCCTGATCGGCGCCTCCACGCGGATCGAGGGTGACTTGCTGTTTTGCGGCGGCCTGCGCATCGATGGTCAGGTGCGCGGCAATGTCACGGGCGAGCCGGGCGAGTCCACGTATGTGGTGCTGGGCGAGGCGGGGCGCATCGATGGCGAAGTGCGCTGCTCCAGCCTGGTCGTCAGCGGCGAGATCAACGGCCCCGTGTACGTGTCCGAAATGCTTGAAATCCAGCCGAAAGCCCGCATTGTAGGAGAGGTCTATTACAAGGTGCTGGAAATGCACAGCGGCGCCCTGGTGCAAGGCAGGCTGAGTCGCCACGACAGCGCCGACCCCGTGCTGCACCTGGCCGTGTCGGAAATGTGAGCAAGAACAACACCGTCCAGCCGCCTCAGTGGCTGTCGCAGCGCGAGTTGCGGCAACAGTCTATAATGAGTTAATGTTTTCTAGTAGGAGTGTCCAATATGAATGCCGTCGCTGAAATGCAAGATGTGATCCCTTCACCCATTATCTTTACCGATAGCGCCGCTGAAAAAGTCGCGCAGTTGATCGAAGAAGAAGGTAATCCCGACCTGAAATTGCGCGTTTTCGTGCAGGGTGGCGGCTGTTCCGGCTTCCAGTACGGTTTCACCTTCGACGAAATCGTCAATGAAGATGACACCACCATGGTCAAGAACGGCGTCCAGCTGTTGATCGACTCCATGAGCTACCAGTACCTGGTCGGCGCGGAAATCGATTACAAGGATGACCTGGAGGGTGCGCAGTTCGTGATTAAAAACCCAACGGCTACTTCTACCTGCGGTTGCGGCTCGTCCTTCTCCGTTTAAGTATTAGGCGGAGCAAGCAAGAAAATAGCGGATCGTTGATCCGCTATTTGTGTTTCTACGCATGATCAACGGGGATACAGCGCACCCAGTACTCGCAAACCCTGCGCGCCCGTCACGGCCGGCAAGTTGCCAGGCTTGCGTTGTGTAAAACGCCAGGCCAGCCAGGCAAAGGCCAGCGCCTCGACCTGGCTGGGCGCCACGCCCAGCGCTTCCGTCGATGCCACCGCCATGCCCGGCAATTCAGCGGCCAGGGCAGCCATCAGGCTGGCGTTCTGCGCGCCGCCGCCACATACATACACGTTTTCCGCCTGCGCCCCGTCGCGCGCGATGGCTTGCGCCAGGCTGGCGGCCGTCAGCTGCGTCAGGGTCGCTTGCACGTCGGCCGGCCGGGCAGCTGGATGCCTGACCAGCTTGCCTTGTAGCCAGTCGGCATGGAACAGGTCGCGCCCCGTGCTTTTTGGCGCCGGCAAGTCAAAATACGGTTCATTAAGCAATTCTGCCAGCAGGGCGGGGATGACCTGGCCTGTAGCGGCCCAGGCGCCGTTGGCGTCGTACGGTTGGCCCTGGTGCTGCAAGACCCAGCCATCCATCAGCGCATTGCCCGGGCCTGTGTCGTAGCCCGTCACCGTGCCATCCGCATGCAGCACGCTGATATTGCTGATGCCGCCGATATTGGCCAGCACGCGCGTGTGGCCGGGAAGATTGAAAATGGCTTGATGGAAGGCTGGTACCAGCGGCGCGCCCTGGCCGCCGGCAGCCACGTCGCGGCTGCGCAAGTCGGCAATGACATCGATGCCCGTCAGTTCGGCCAGCAGAGCCGGGTTGTTCAGCTGGCGCGTAAAACCCAGTTCGGGGCGGTGGCGGATGGTCTGGCCATGCGCGCCGATGGCGGTGATGGCGTCCGGGGCAATGCCGGCGTTGCTCAATAGCATGGCGACGCAGTCGGCGTAATGGCGCACCAGTTGATTGGCCGCCAGCGCTTCGCGTTCGATTTCATTCTGGCCCGCACTTTGCAGGGCCATCAGGTCGGCGCGTAGGCTGGCGGGAAAGGCAATATAGCTGTCGCCAAGGCTGCGCACGCCGCCATCATCGGAAAAATCGACCAGCGCGCCGTCGACGCCATCGAGGCTGGTGCCCGACATTAAACCGATATACAGCATGGGTGTTTCCTCGCGTGCGTAAGTGATGAGGTGCATTGTGCCGCATTTGTGCCGTACGCAAAAGCGCGGGGGAAAAAACAAAGGCACCGGCCATCTGCATGGGCGGTGCCTTTGTGTATTGCCCGAAGGCAGTGTCGCAGTGTTGCTTAGCGCGACGCCAGTGCCGTGTCGTTCGGACGCAGCAGGGTGAAGCGGTGCATCATGTCAGCGGAGACCATGCGGAAGCGGCTCAGCTCGGCGGCCGTCAGCGGCGCCTGGGCTTGCACGTTCAGCTTGCTTGGGTCTTGTGCCACGCCGCCGACGCGGAATTCATAGTGCAAATGGGCGCCCGTGGACCAGCCGGTGGTGCCGACATAGCCAATCACATCGCCCTGGCTTACTTTTTGACCCTTTTTCAAGCCCGAAGCGAAGCGGCTCATGTGGGCGTAGGCGGTGCTGTAGTTGGCCCAGTGTTTCAGGACAACAACATTGCCGTAGCCATTTTGGCTGCCAACGGAATCGACCACGCCGTCGCCCGAGGCGCGGATAGGCGTGCCAGTTGCTGCGGCGAAATCGATGCCCTTGTGCGCTTTCCAGTTGCCGGAAATCGGGTGCACACGCATGGAGAAGCCGGACGAGATGCGGGAAAATTCGAGGGGGGATTTCAGGAAGGCTTTTTTGAGGGACTTGCCGTCAAAACTGTAGTAGCCGCCGCCTTGCTTGCTGGCTGGGTCTTCGAACCAAACGGACTGGTAGGTCTTGCCGCGGTTGGTGAATTCACCGGCCAGGATGCGGCCCGCGCGGACAAATTCGCCATCTTGCCAGAATGTTTCGTAGACAACGTTGAACGAATCGCCTCGTTTCAGATCGGAGCGGAAGTCGATATTGGTGGAGAACATTTCCACGATTTGCGCGGAAATCGTGTCTGGCAGGCGGGTGCCGTCCAGGCTGGAATCGGTGGCGGCAAACAGAGTGGAGGTAATCTTGCGCGCGTGCATTTCAACGCGGCGTTCCAGCTGGGCTGCCACTTCCGTGGCCACGAACTTGTCGCCCTTGCGGGTGATCAGGATGTTCTTGACCGATTTGTCCGTGCCATCGACGAGAGTGGCGCGCATCCAGTTGAGGTCGCCGTTTTCGGACGTTTGCGCTTGCACGCGCTTGCCCGATTTGAGCAACATCACGCCGCGCGCAATCTTGTCGGTCTTGATGAAATTGGCGGCCGCCGAATCATTCACGCCGAGACGGGTCAGCAGGGTGGCGAGGGTATCGCCAGCGCGGACTTTTTCTTCGTGGGTGAAATTCTGGTCTACCTGTTCCATCGCGGAAATTTGCGAGGCGAGATCAGGCATTTCCAGGTTCTGGGCGATGGACGTGACCGGCAAGTCGGATGCGTCTGGCGCCATGGGCGACACAGCGACAGCGCCGAAGGCGGCGACGGCGAGCAGCACTGCGGACGCGCCGATAATGCGTGCCTTGCGTGTCGTCGTCAGCTGTGTGTACAAGCGTGAGCTTGTGATTTTATGTATAGGGTTCATGCAATCAGTTAAAATTTGCCCTTGAACGATTCGTGAACTAGTGCTCTTTGTTATTGTTATTTTGGTTCGTTTTCATACGGCAAGATTGATGGGATCGAGCATTATAGCAAACTCCGCAAACCTACTACCATTTTGAGATCTACAGTCAAATTTTATGGAAATCAACACCACCGCATCGCCTACAAAGGCTAACGCCGCTCAGACCGCGCTTGTGCTGTCGGACAGAGTACAAGAAGCCCTCGCGATTACCAAGCGTGGCGTCGACGAACTCTTGATCGAAAGCGAATTTGCGCAAAAATTAGCACGCTCCGAGAAAACCGGTGTTCCACTGCGCATCAAACTGGGCCTAGACCCGACTGCACCCGACTTGCATCTGGGCCACACTGTCGTGCTGAACAAGATGCGCCAGTTGCAAAACCTGGGCCATCAAGTCATTTTCCTCATTGGCGACTTTACTTCGATGATCGGCGACCCTTCGGGCCGCAACGTCACGCGCCCGCCTTTGACCAAGGAACAGATCGAGATTAACGCGATGACGTATTTCGCGCAAGCATCTTTAGTGCTGGACGCCAGCAAGACCGAAATCCGCTATAACTCCGAGTGGTGCGATCCGCTGGGCGCGCGCGGCATCATTCAGCTCGCTTCCCACTACACGGTGGCGCGCATGATCGAGCGCGACGACTTCACCAAGCGCTTCCAGGGCGGCATTCCTATTTCCGTGCATGAATTCCTCTACCCGCTGATGCAAGGCTACGACTCGGTGGCTCTGAAGTCGGACCTGGAACTGGGCGGCACGGACCAGAAGTTCAACCTGCTGGTGGGCCGCGAACTGCAAAAGCAGTATGGACAGGAGCAGCAATGTATTTTGACCATGCCGCTGCTGGAAGGTTTGGACGGCGTGGAAAAAATGTCCAAGTCGAAGAATAACTACATCGGCATCACGGAACCGGGTAACACCATGTTCGCCAAGCTGATGAGTATTTCCGACGTCATGATGTGGCGCTACTACGAGCTGCTGTCGTGGCGTTCGATCGCCGAACTGGCCCAGCTGAAGCGCGAAGTCGAGGAAGGCCGCAATCCACGCGATGCCAAGGTTGCGCTGGCGCAAGAAATCGTCGCCCGTTTCCATTCGCAGCAGGCGGCGGAAGATGCGCTGGCCGACTTCGTCAACCGCTCGAAGGGCGGCATTCCCGACGATATCCCGGCAGTGACGCTGGCTGGTGCACCGCTGGGCATCCCGCAATTGCTCAAGCAAGCAGGTCTGTGCCCATCGACATCGGAAGCCATGCGCAAGATCGACCAGGGCGGCGTGCGCATCGACGGCACCGTCATCAGCGACAAGGGCTTGCAAGTGGCGGCCGGCGAATTCGTGTTGCAAGTTGGCAAGCGCAGTTTCGCGCGCGTCACCTTGACGGCATGATTGCGCTGCTGCAAAGAGTCACGCAGGCGAAAGTCGACGTCGCCGGCGCCACCATCGGCGCCATCGACGCCGGCCTGATGGTGCTGGTGTGTGCGGAGCGGGGCGATACGGAGAAGGAAGCGGACGCCCTGCTGACCAAATTGCTTGGCTATCGCGTGTTTGCCGACGAGGCGGGCAAGATGAACCGCAGTGTGACGGACGTGGCCGGCGGCTTGCTGCTGGTGCCCCAGTTTACGCTGGCGGCCGATACCAAGTCCGGTACGCGCCCGTCGTTTACGCCGGCAGCCGCGCCGCAGGATGGCTTGCGCCTGTTTTCGCATTTTGTGGAACAGGCGCGCAGCCGCCATGCGACCGTGCAAACGGGACAGTTTGGCGCCGACATGCAAGTGTCGCTGACGAATGACGGACCCGTCACCTTTTGGCTGCAAGTGAATGCAAAGCAATAACTAAAAAGATAAAAGGGAGCAAGCGATGAAATTGTGGAGCGAGACGTTTCGTGATGGCGGTCTGATGCCGGCCGACTATGCGTTTGCCGAGATCGATCCGGTCAGCCGCGTGCGCCTCGCCGGCAACCGCAATCCCCATCTGGCCTGGGATGAGGTGCCGAGCGGCACCGAATCGCTGGCCCTGTTCTGCATCGACCCCGATGCGCCGCAAGACGCCAGTCTGGCCAACCGCGATGACCAGGCTCTGCCGCTGACGGCGCCGCGCGGCGACTTTTATCACTGGAGCTTGCTCGACTTGCCGCCGGACATGCGGGTCATAGCCGCCGGAGAGTTTTCCAGCGGCATCACGCCGCGCGGCAAGCCTGCTGGTACTGTGTTGCGCCAGGGCATCAACGACTACACGGGCTGGTTTGCCGGCGATGCCGCCATGGCCGGCGATTATTACGGTTATGATGGCCCGTGCCCGCCGTGGAATGATGAGCGCATCCACCACTACATCTTCCGCCTGTATGCGCTCGACGTGCCGCGCCTGGCCTTGCCCGAGCGTTTTACGGGGCAGCAAGCCCATGCCGCTCTCTACGGCCACATCCTCGACGAAGCCCAGCTCGTCGTTGCCTACTCGCTCAAGCCCGAGCTGGCACTTACCCTGAAGAAATAAAGCATGAGCACCACGATTTTACTGATACGCCATGGCGAAACGGCCTGGAACGCGGGTCGCCGCCTGCAGGGCCATATCGACATCGCCTTGAACGAGGCGGGCTTGGCGCAAGCGGCCGCGCTGGGGCAGGCGCTGGCGGACGAACCGCTGGCCGCCATCATTGCCAGCGACTTGCAACGCGCGCAGCAGACGGCGCAAGCCGTAGCCGATGTGAAAGACCTTCCCGTGCAGGCAGACCCCTTGCTGCGCGAGCGCTGCTATGGCGCCTTCGAAGGCTTGCTGTATGCGGATATCGCCGCGCGCTATCCGCATGAGTATGCGCAATGGCAATCGCGGCAGATCGATGCCGTGATGCCCTCAGGCGAGCGCGTAGCGGAGAGCTTCCGCCAGTTCTATGCGCGCGCAAATGGCGCCATAGCGTGCTGGGCCCAGCGCTATGACGGCCAGACGATTGCCATCGTGGCACACGGCGGCGTGCTCGAATGCGCCTACCGCGAGGCGATCGGCATGGCGCTCGACAGTCCGCGCGACTTCCAGGTTCAAAATGCCAGCGTCAACCGCTTCTTGTATGCGGATGGCAAGCTGCAATTAAAGCACTGGGGAGACATCGACCACCTGAGCGTGCCCGCAATGGACGAGCTGAGCTAACAGTTGGGGCGCGCTGCCGGACCGGGCCGCCAGCGGTCCGTTTTGCTGTGCTGCACAAGCGCGGCGCCCACTCTGGCGCACTGAAACAAAAAAATAGTGCTTATTAAATAGGCAGGGAATCGGTTAAAATAGCAGGTTCCTCCGTCCATTCCAGGTTCTTCAGTGCAAATCGGCCCTTACATTCTGCGCAATAACGTTTTCGTCGCTCCCATGGCGGGCGTGACGGATCGGCCTTTCCGCCAGTTGTGCAAGCAGCTGGGTGCCGGCTATGCCGTGTCGGAAATGGCGGCGTCGAATCCACGCCTGTGGGCGACGGAAAAAAGTGCGCGCCGCACGGACCACGAAGGCGAAATGGAGCCGAAAGCCGTGCAAATCGCCGGTGCCGATCCGCAAGACCTGGCCGATTGCGCCAAGTTCAACGTGGACCGGGGCGCGCAGATCATCGACATCAACATGGGTTGCCCCGTGAAGAAGGTGTGCAACAGCTGGTGCGGTTCGGCCCTGCTGCAAAACGAAAGCCTGGTCGAAAAGATCCTGCACGCCGTCGTCAATGCCGTTGACGTCCCCGTCACCCTGAAATTTCGCACGGGCTGGAACCGCGAAAACAAGAATGCCCTGAAAATCGCCCGCATCGCCGAGCAGGCTGGCATCCAGATGCTGACCTTGCACGGCCGCACGCGCGCCGATGGCTACAAGGGCGATGCCGAATATGAAACCATTGCCGCCGTGAAAGCGTCAGTGGGCATTCCCGTGGTGGCCAATGGCGACATTACCAGTCCGCAGAAGGCCCGTTTTGTGCTCGATCAAACGGGTGCCGATGCCGTCATGATCGGCCGCGCGGCGCAGGGCCGGCCGTGGATTTGCCGCGAAATCGACCATTTCCTGCGCACCGGCACCGTGTTGCCGGCACCCTACGTGGATGAAGTGCGTACCTTGATGGATGAGCATTTGCGCGCCCATTACGCGTTTTACGGAGAATTTCTCGGTGTGCGCACGGCGCGCAAGCACATCGGCTGGTATGTGAAAGACCTGGAAGGCGGCGAAGCGTTCCGCCAGCAAATGAACTTGCTGGAGTCGACGGACGCGCAATTGCTGGCCGTCGATCAATTTTTTGAGTCGCAATGGAAATTTGGCGAGCGGTTACAATACCGCCTCTCCGAATCCAGTGAAAGTGGCCTGCTGGAAACGGCCACGGCAGCATGAGCAGATAGCAACGCAGTGATATAAGTTACAAGCAATAGTTGCGAGAAGTACAAGGGCGAGCGCCTATACAGAGCGTCATGCAATATTAATTACAACACCGAGGCAAAAGGGCAGCACGCGGACCGCATGAGCGGCGCGGCACCGCATTGCCAGGTGTTCAGCCGGTTGAAGCATAAAAATGAGCAAAGAAAGCATTCAGGAAGTCGTACAGAAAAGTCTAGAAGATTACTTCAATGACCTGGGCGAACAGCAAGCATCGAATATCTATGACATGGTCGTGCTGACCGTGGAAAAGCCCATCCTGGAAGTCGTGATGACACGCGCCGATGGCAACCAGTCGCACGCCGCGCAGATGCTGGGCATCAACCGCAATACCCTGCGCAAGAAATTGCAGGAGCACGGTTTGCTGTAATGCCGGCATGCAAGTGACGCCAAGATTTGAATCCGCCGCAGCGGGCTTAGCCTGAAGCTGAGCGCTGCGCCATTCGCCAAGAACACTTAACCACCTAGCCACAGCCATGATCAAACAAGCTCTCCTCTCCGTTTCCGACAAGACCGGCGTTCTCGAATTCGCCCGTGCCCTGTCGGCCCTCGGCGTCAACCTCCTGTCCACCGGCGGTACCGCAAAATTGCTGGCAGACAACGGTGTTCCTGTCACGGAAGTTGCCGATTACACGGGTTTCCCGGAGATGCTCGATGGCCGTGTGAAAACCCTGCACCCGAAAGTGCATGGCGGTATCCTGGCGCGCCGCGATTTCCCTGAGCACATGTCGAAACTGGTCGAGCACGACATGCCGACCATCGACATGGTGGTGGTCAATCTGTACCCGTTCCAGGGCACGGTTGCCAAGGCCGATTGCACGCTGGAAGACGCCATTGAAAACATCGATATCGGCGGCCCGACCATGCTGCGTTCGGCGGCCAAGAACCACAAGGACGTGGTCGTCATCTGCGACCCGACCGACTACGACGCCGTGCTGGCGGAAATGCGCTCGGCCGACGGCAAGGCAGGCGACGTCAGCTACGACACCAAATTCATGCTGGCGAAAAAAGTCTTTGCGCACACGGCGCAATACGATGGCGCCATCACCAACTACCTGACCAGCCTGGGCCCGACGAAAGTGCACGCCGAGCGCGGCGCTTATCCGCAAATCCTGAACGTTGCCTTTGAAAAAGTGCAAGACATGCGCTACGGTGAAAACCCGCACCAGAGCGCCGCCTTCTACCGCGACCTGGTGACCATCGATGGCGCGCTGGCCAACTATCGCCAGCTGCAAGGCAAGGAATTGTCGTATAACAACATCGCCGATGCCGATGCAGCCTGGGAATGTGTGAAGAGCCTGGGCGGCTTCGAGCAAAGCGCCGCCTGCGTGATCGTCAAGCACGCGAACCCATGCGGCGTAGCCCTGGGCAAGAATGCGGCCGAAGCGTATGCGCGTGCCCTGCAGACGGACCCGACCTCCGCGTTTGGCGGCATCATCGCCTTCAACACGGAACTCGATGGCGCCACCGCCGGCGAAATCGCCAAGCTGTTCGTGGAAGTGCTGATCGCCCCATCGTTTTCAAAGGAAGCGAAACAGATTCTGTCGAGCAAGCAAAACGTGCGCATGCTGGAAATCCCACTGGGCAATGGCGTCAACGCCATGGACTTCAAGCGCGTGGGTGGCGGTCTGCTGGTGCAATCGCCGGACGCGAAAAACGTCGGTATCGGCGACTTGCGCGTGGTCAGCAAGCTGCAGCCAACGCCGCAGCAATTGTCCGACCTGATGTTCGCCTGGAAAGTGGCGAAATTCGTCAAGTCGAACGCCATCGTCTTCTGCGGCAATAACATGACCCTGGGCGTGGGTGCTGGCCAGATGAGCCGTATCGATTCGGCCCGCATCGCTTCCATCAAGGCGCAAAACGCGGGCCTGTCGCTGACCGGTTCCGTGGTGGCGTCGGACGCCTTCTTCCCGTTCCGCGACGGCCTCGACGTCGTCGTCGATGCGGGCGCGACCTGCGTCATCCACCCGGGCGGCTCCATGCGCGACCAGGAAGTGATCGATGCGGCGGACGAGCGCGGCGTGGTCATGCTCTACACGGGCACGCGTCACTTCCGTCATTGATCGATGGAGAAAGTAGGTCGGATTAGCGGGGCCGCAGGTCGCGCGTAATCCGACAAGCGCAGTTGGCAACGCATGTCGGATTACGCGTACCGCTAATCCGACCTACAGCCTCTCTAAAAAGTACTCAGCGGCAGGCATCGGTTATTCACCGGTGCCTGCCGTATTCATTATAGAATCTGGCGATGATTATTCTTGGCATCGATCCTGGCCTGCGCACGACCGGCTTTGGGGTCATTGAAAAACACGGCAACAAGCTGCGCTATATCGCGTCAGGGACCATCAAGACGGGTTCCGAAGGGCAATTGCCACCGCGCCTGAAGATCATCCTGCAGGGCGTGAGCGAAATTGTCGGCACCTACCAGCCCGACTGCGCTGCCATCGAAAAAGTGTTTGTCAACGTCAATCCCCAATCGACCTTGCTGCTGGGCCAGGCGCGCGGCGCGGCCATCTGCGCGCTCGTGCATGCCGACCTGTCGGTGGCCGAATATACGGCGCTGCAAGTGAAACAGGCCGTCACGGGCCACGGCAAGGCGGCCAAGGAGCAGGTGCAGGAAATGGTGTCGCGGCTGTTGTCACTGCCCGGCTTGCCCGGCACGGATGCGGCCGATGCCCTGGGCGTGGCCATTTGCCACGCCAACAGCATCGATGCGCTGGCCATGATAGGCGCACTGGCGCCCCAGCTGCAGGGCTTGCGCATGAAGCGCGGCCGTTTAGTGGGGTAAACGCATGGCCCATAACTATATACACAACATTAGGAACACGCGATGATAGGTCGTCTCTCCGGTATTTTGCTTGAAAAGAATCCGCCACAATTGCTGGTCGATTGCCAGGGCGTCGGCTATGAAGTCGACGTGCCGATGAGCACGTTTTACAACTTGCCGCACGTGGGTGAAAAAGTCGTGCTGTTCACGCACCAGGCCATCCGCGAAGATGCGCATCTGTTGTTTGGCTTCGGCAATGCGGCTGAGCGGGCCGTGTTCCGCCAGTTGATCAAGATCACGGGCGTGGGCGCGCGCATGGCCTTGTCCATCCTGTCGGGCATGACGATTGCCGACCTGGCGCAAGCGATCACCTTGCAGGATTCGGGCCGCCTGGTCAAAGTACCTGGCATCGGCAAGAAGACGGCCGAGCGTCTGCTGCTGGAATTGAAGGGCAAGTTGGGTGCCGATATCGGCGCCGGTGGCGCACACGCGGCGCCGGACGCGCAATCGGATATTTTGAACGCGCTGGTGGCGCTCGGTTATTCGGACAAGGAAGCGCTGGCCGCCGTGAAAAACGTGCCGGCTGGCAGCGGCGTCTCGGACGGCATCAAACTGGCGCTGAAAGCGCTGTCGAAAGGCTGATAAGGCATGAGCATCCAGACCGACAGCTTCACGGAACAGCGCATCATCGACGCGGCGCCTATCTCGCACAACGAAGAAGCCATCGAACGGGCTTTGCGCCCCAAGCAGCTAGACGAGTATGTGGGGCAGGAAAAGATCCGCGACCAGCTGGAAATCTTCATCACGGCGGCGCGCCAGCGCAAGGAAGCGCTCGACCATACCTTGCTGTTCGGGCCGCCGGGCCTGGGCAAGACGACCCTGGCGCACATCATCGCGCGCGAAATGGGCGTCAACCTGCGCCAGACGTCCGGCCCCGTGCTGGAGCGCCCGGGCGACCTGGCGGCGATTTTGACGAACCTGGAAGCGAACGACGTCCTGTTCATCGATGAAATCCACCGGCTGTCGCCGGTCGTGGAAGAGATTTTGTATCCGGCGCTTGAGGATTATCAAATCGATATTATGATCGGCGAAGGCCCGGCTGCCCGTTCCGTGAAACTCGATCTGCAGCCGTTTACCCTGGTCGGCGCCACCACGCGGGCCGGCATGTTGACCAACCCGCTGCGCGACCGCTTCGGCATCGTGGCGCGCCTGGAGTTTTACAACACGGGCGAACTGACGAAGATCGTCACGCGCAGCGCCGCCTTGCTGAAAGCGCCCATCGACCCGGAAGGCGCGCACGAGATCGCCCAGCGCGCCCGTGGCACGCCGCGTATCGCCAACCGCTTGCTGCGCCGCGTGCGCGATTTTGCGGAAGTCAAAAGCAATGGCGAGATCACCAAGGTGGTGGCCGACCGCGCCTTGGCCATGCTGGACGTCGATTCTGTGGGCTTCGACGTGATGGACCGCAAGCTGCTCGAAGCCGTGCTGTTCAAGTTTGGCGGCGGTCCCGTCGGCATCGGCAACCTGGCGGCCGCTATCGGTGAAGCGGCCGATACCATCGAAGACGTGCTGGAACCGTATCTGATCCAGCAAGGCTTCTTGCAGCGCACGCCGCGTGGCCGCGTTGCCACGCCGGCCGCCTATTTGCACTTCGGCGTCAGCGCACCGCGCATGGGCCCGGGCGGCGAAGCGTGGGAACTGTGATGGCGGACGGTAGTCAGCAAGCCATGCCGGGCATGCAAATCTGGATCGACGCCGATGCCTGCCCCGTGGTCATCAAGGAAATCCTGTACCGCGTGGCCGATCGCCTGGAGTTGCCGCTCATCCTGGTGGCCAACCAGGGCTTGCGCGTGCCGCCGTCGCGCTTCATCCGCACCGTGCAAGTGCCGTCCGGCGCCGATGTTGCCGACCAGGAAATCGTGCGGCTGCTCAATCCCGGCGACCTCGTCATCACGGGTGACATCCCGCTGGCTGCCGACGTGCTGACCAAGGGCGGTTTTGCGCTGAATCCCCGTGGCGAGTTTTATACGAAAGATAATATCGCCCAGCAACTGACGATGCGCGCCTTCATGGAAGAATTGCGCAGCGGTGGCGTGGACACGGGCGGCCCGGCCGCCTTCAGCCAGTCCGACCGGCAGCAGTTCGCCAACAGCCTGGACCGGCATCTGAGCAAGCATCACCGCAAGCCGGCGCCAGCCGTGCGTCAGACGTAAAAAAGCCGGCGCAGGGCCGGCTTCATCAGGGCAGGGCGTGCGCTGCTTACTCTTCGCGCACCCACGTCTGCGAGCGGCCAAACATTGGTACACCGATGTAGCCGCGCACTTGCAACTTGGTGCCGCCTTCCATCAGTTCGGCCTTGCTCTTGTAAGTCTTGCCATTGGCCGGGTCCGTGATTTCGCCGCCCGTCCATTCCTTGCCGTCATACTTCAGGCCGGACAGGATTACCAGGCCGATGATGGGCTGGTCCTTGTTGGCGCCCGTGCACTTGTCGCACTTCGGGTTTTGATCTTCATTCGGGGCGCGGAACAGCTTGTCGATCTTGCCTTGCAAGACACCGTTGTTTTCCGTGATGACGACAAGCGATTTCGGCTTGCCGGTGGCGTCGTCGATGGTTTTCCACGTGCCTACGGGCGTGTGGTTATCGTCGCGCGCTGTGGCGCTGCCGGCGATGGCCAGGGCGGCCATCATGATGCTTGCTGTGACGCTTGCTTTGAATATTTTATGCATTGCTAGTCTCCAATGGTTTTTTTGATCGGGTCACGAACAGTTTATATACCAAGGCAAGACCAGCGGTACTGCGCGGCGTCACGGATGACGCCGCGCAATCCTTCCAAACTTGCCTTATGCGCTGGCTAGTTTAGCAAACTGTTCGCGCAATTTTTCAATTGTGGCCGAAAAACTGAGCAAACGCTCGTTTTCTTGCGCAACGATGGCGGCCGGGGCGCGCGCGACAAAGCTTTCATTGCCTAATTTGCTATTTACTTTGGCAATTTCCGCTTCGATGCGGGCGATTTCCTTGCCCAGGCGTTCGCGTTCGGCGGCCACGTCGATTTCCACTTTCAGCATCAGCTTGGTGGTGCCGACGATGGCGACGGCCGCAGGCGAGTCCGGCAGCGCATCGACGATCTGCACTTCGGCCAGCTTGCCCAGCGACTGGATGTAGGGCGCATACGACGCCAGCGCGGCCTTTTCCGTGGCATTGCCCGCTTCGACGATCAGCGGCACGCGCACGGAAGGAGAAATTTGCATTTCCCCGCGCAGGTTGCGCGTCGCATCCGTCAAGGCTTTCAGTTGCTGCATCCATGCTTCGGCCGACTCGTCGATCTTGTCGGTATTGGCGATCGGATACGGCTGCATCATGATGGAATCACCTTCCGCCTTGAGCGTCTTGCCGGCCAAAGGCGCCACCGTTTGCCACAGCGCTTCCGTGACAAACGGGATGATCGGATGGGCCAGGCGCAATACCACTTCCAGCACGCGCAGCAGGGTGTGGCGGGTGGCGCGTTGCTGGCCTTCCGTGCCCTGTTGCACTTGGACTTTCGCCACTTCCAGGTACCAGTCGCAATACTCGTCCCAGACGAATTTGTAGATGGTGGCGGCGATGTTGTCGAAACGGAAGTCTTCAAAGCCCTTGGCCACGTCCAGTTCCGCCTTTTGCAGCAGGGAAATAATCCACTTGTCCGCTTGCGACAGGTCGGCGTCATTCGGCGTGCAATCCTTGCCTTCCGTATTCATCATGACGAAACGGGTAGCGTTCCACATCTTGTTGCAGAAGTTGCGGTAGCCTTCGCAGCGGCCCAGGTCGAAGTTGATGTTGCGGCCCAGGGAGGCATAGCTGGCCATGGTGAAGCGCACGGCGTCCGTGCCGTAGGCCGAAATGCCTTCCGGGAATTCCTTGCGCGTCGCCTTGGTGATTTTTTCCGCGTCGCGCGGGTTCATCAGGCCCGTGGTGCGCTTGACGATCAAGCCTTCCAGGTCGATGCCGTCGATCAAGTCGATCGGGTCCAGCGTATTGCCCTTCGACTTGGACATCTTCTGTCCCGTCGAATCGCGCACCAGGCCGTGCACGTAGACAGTTTCAAACGGTACCTTGCCCGTGAAGTGCGCCGTCATCATGACCATGCGCGCGACCCAGAAGAAGATGATATCGAAACCCGTCACCAGTACGGACGACGGCAGGAACGCCTTCATGTCCGGCGTTTCTTCAGGCCAACCCATGGTCGAGAATGGCACCAGGGCCGACGAGAACCAGGTGTCGAGCACGTCGTCATCGCGCTTCAAGGGCCCCGTGCTGCCGGCGGCCACGGCCTTGGCTTGCGCCTCAGCTTCCGTCTTGGCAACGAAGATATTGCCCTTGTCGTCGTACCAGGCCGGGATTTGATGGCCCCACCACAGCTGGCGCGAGATGCACCAGTCCTGGATGTTGTTGAGCCACTGATTGTAGGTGGTGCTCCAGTTTTCCGGCACGAACTTGATTTCGCCATTGGCGACCTTGTCCAGTGCCGTTTCGGCGATCGACTTGCCTGGGAAGAAAGTGCCTTCCGGGGCCGGCTTGCTCATGGCGACGAACCACTGGTCCGTCAGCATCGGCTCGATGACGACGCCAGTGCGGTCGCCGCGCGGCACCATCAGCTTGTGCGGCTTGACTTGCTCGAGCAAGCCTTGCGCATCGAGGTCGGCGACGATTTGCTTGCGTGCGGCGAAGCGGTCCATGCCGCGGTAGGCTTCAGGTGCGTCGTCGGTGATCTTCGCGTCCAGGGTCAGAATGACGATCTGCGCCAGTTTGTGGCGCTGGCCGACGGCGTAATCGTTCATGTCGTGCGCGGGGGTAATCTTCACGCAGCCCGTGCCGAATTCCTTGTCGACGTATTCGTCGGCGATGATGGGAATTTCACGGTCCGTCAGCGGCAGTTTCAGCATCTTGCCCACCAGCGCTGCGTAGCGCTCGTCCGTCGGGTCGACGGCGACGGCCACATCGCCCAGCATGGTTTCAGGACGGGTGGTGGCCACCGTCAGGAAACCGCTGCCATCGGCCAGCGGGTACTTGATGTACCACATGGAGCCGTCTTCTTCCTCGGACACCACTTCCAGGTCGGACACAGCCGTACCCAGCACGGGGTCCCAGTTGACGAGGCGCTTGCCGCGGTAGATCAGGCCTTGCTCGAACAGGCGCACGAAGACGTCGGTGACGACTTTCGAGCGCGGTTCATCCATCGTGAAGTATTCGCGCTGCCAGTCGGCCGAGGCGCCCAGGCGGCGCATTTGGCCGGTGATGATGGAACCGGATTTTTCTTTCCATTCCCACACTTTTTCCACGAATTTCTCGCGGCCCAGGTCATGGCGTGAAATCTTTTGCGCGTCCAGCTGGCGTTGCACGACGATTTGCGTGGCGATGCCGGCGTGGTCGGTGCCGGGAATCCAGGCCGTGTTGTGGCCCAGCATGCGGTGATAGCGGGTCAGGCCATCCATGATGGTCTGGTTGAACGCATGGCCCATGTGCAGGGTGCCGGTGACGTTCGGCGGCGGCAACTGGATGCTGAAGGAAGGTTTTCCGGCATCGAGGGTGGCGGTAAAGTAACCGCGCTGTTCCCACTCGGTGCGCCAGAATTGTTCAATGTCGGCGGGCTCGAAAGACTTGGCTAATTCCATGATTTGGCGTGTGATTGGCAAAAGGAACCATTATAGATGACGCGGCATCGCCCGCAGCGTGGCAACTGGCCTTTTTCAGTGTTTTGGCGGCTTTGCGGGCCGTTTTCCCGCAACAGAACGGGGATAAACGCGCTGCCGATGTTATAATGCCTGCCTCGGCGCCTCCTGCCCCATCTTTGCGGACGGCGCCTGCAGACGCAGTTTTATCCAACTCCCGTCCGCGTCACAAGGCCAGCGCATCAGCGATGCCAGCCATTTCAGAGCGTCCCCTTCGGGCCGGGCGCCTGAGCCACGCGCACCCTCAGCGGTGCACCATTCACGGCGGAATCAAAGCGGCTCGTTATTGCGCGCCGCTGCCGCCACAGCTTAGCCAGGAATGTTGTTATCTGGCCCGTCGTCTTTCGATACGGCATGTCACTACAGCGCGCCTTGACGCCTGTGGCCATGCCATGGCCGCGCGCTTTCCCGGTTTTGCTTTTACAAGGAAACCACCATGAAGAAAATCTCGTTCACCATCCGCCTTGTTTCGACCATCGCCAGCCTGGGCGCCATTCCCCTTGCCTATGCTCAGTCGTCCGTCGACGTGTACGGCCTGATGGATGCGGGCCTGGTGCAGGAAGGCGGCATTAGCAAGCTCACCAGTGGTGTGTCGGCCGGCTCGCGCCTGGGCCTGCGCGGCACGGAATCGCTGGGCGACGGCTGGCAAGCCGTGTTCACCCTGGAAGCGGGTGTGCAGGGCGATACGGGCCGCTCGGACCAGGCGGGGCAATTGTTCGGCCGCCAGGCTTTTGTCGGCCTCGACAGCCCGCTGGGCATGCTGACCGTGGGGCGCCAGTACAACCTGCAAAGCCAGGCGCTGACCGACGTAGCCGATCCGTTCGAGGGCGGCCTGGCCGGGGCGGCGACCAACCTGGCCGGCTATTCGGCCACGCGCATCGACAACACCGTGCGCTACACCTCGCCCGAGCTGCGCGGCGTCACGGCCACCGTCATGTTTGGCTTTGGCGAACATACGGGTGTTGTGGCCGATCAACGTTCGCTGGGTCTGGCCCTCGGTTATGTCAACGGCCCCCTGACCCTGCGCCTGGCGCGCCAGAGCCGTGCCGGCGAGCCGGGCAAGGCCGATGTGAACAACACCATTTTGGCCGGCAACTACAACTTCGGCGTGGCCACCGCGTTTGCCGGCTATGGCCGCAACACGGGCGATGGCAGCACCATGTTCTTTGCGGAAAACCCGTATGGCGCGGCGCAGGCGCCAACCCGCTCAAGCGACAGCCGCGACGCCATCGTCGGCGTGTCCGTGCCGCTGGGCGCGACCACCTTGCTGGCCTCGTACGTGCGCAAGGATGACCGCGACGCGGCCAACCGCGATGCGCAGCAGCTGGCCATCGGCGCCACGTATGCCTTGTCCAAGCGCAGCAAGGTGTATCTTGCTTACGCGCATATCCGCAACCGCAACGACGCTGCCTACATGGTAGGCAATGCCACGGAAGTGGGCACGGGCAACCGCGCGCTGAATATCGGCTTGCGTCACGCGTTCTAAGCGGCCAGCATTTTTCTCCGCAGCAACAGTTCCTCGAAGGCGTCTGCGGTCAGCGGGCGGCTGAACAGATAGCCCTGCATCTGGTCGCAGCCGTGCTGGCGCAGGAAGGCTAGCTGCTGCGGCGTTTCCACGCCTTCGGCGATCACTTTCAGGCGCAGGCTGTGCGCCAGCGAAATGATGGCGCGCACGATGGCCACGTCATCGTCGCTGTTTGTGATGTCGCTGACGAAGGTCTTGTCGATTTTCAGCACGTCGATGGGGAAGTGGCGCAGGTAGGCCAGGCTGGAATAGCCGGTGCCGAAGTCGTCGATGGACAGTTGCACGCCCAGCGCCTTGAGGTTGCTCATGATGGCCGTGGCTTGCTCCACGTCATGCATGACCATGCTTTCCGTCAATTCCAGTTCCAGATGGGCGGCATCGAGGCCTGTCTCGGCCAATGCCTGCGCCACCGCGTGCAGCAGATTCCTTTGTTTGAATTGCCGCGCCGACAAGTTGACGGCTAGGCGCAGCCGGCCATGGCCGGCCAGTTGCCAGGCGCGGGTTTGGGCGCACGCCGTGTGCAGCACCCAGTCGCCGATGGGGGTGATCAAGCCCATTTCCTCGGCCAGGCTGATGAAGCTGGCAGGTGGAATACGCCCCAGTTGCGGATGGTGCCAGCGCAGCAGCGCTTCCATGCCCACCACCTTGCCGCTGGCCAAGTCCAGCTGGGGCTGATATTCGAGGTGAAACTGTCCCCGTTCCAGGGCGTGGCGCAACTCGCTTTCCAGTCCCAGCCGCTCCAGAGTGCCCGCGTTCATGCTCGATGCATAGAATTGCCAGTGGCCCCGTCCCTGTTCCTTGGCGCGGTACATGGCGATGTCGGCATGCTTGATCAGGGTGTCGGCATTCTGGCCATCGTCGGGATACACGGCCACTCCCATGCAACAGCTGAGAAAAAATTCATATTCGCCCAGTTGCAGCGGCTGCGCCACGGCGTCCTGGATGCGCTGCAGGATAGCCGCGCCCGGTTCTCCATTGCCATGCTGGGGCAGCAGCAGCACGAATTCGTCGCCGCCCAGGCGCGCCACCGTGTCGACTTCGCGCGTGGCGCCGCGCAGGCGCTCGGCCACGTTTTTCAGCACGCTGTCGCCCGCATCGTGGCCCAGGGTATCGTTGACGAATTTAAAGCGGTCGAGGTCGATGAACACCACCCACAGGGGCATGCCGCTGCGCCGCGTCACGGCCATCGCCAGTTCCAGCCGTTCTCGCAGCAGGGCCCGGTTGGCCAGGCCCGTGAGGATATCGTGCCGGGCCTGGAATTCCAGCTCCTGTTCGAAGCGCATGACGGTGCTGATGTCGTATTGCTCCACGACAAAGTGGCTGACGGTGCCATCGCCATCGTCGTGCACGGGAGCGATGAACAGCTCGCTCCAGTAGCAACTGCCATCCTTGCGGAAATTGCGCACGATGGCCTTGCCTTCGCGCTGTTCGCGCAGGGCCGCCGTAATTGGGTGCATGTCTTGCCGCCCTTGCGCGGGACCCTGCAAGTCTTCCAGGCGCTGGCCGATGACTTCCGCGGCCACATAGCCGGTGATGCGTTCGAAGGCGGGATTGACGTATTCGATCAGGTAGCCGGGTGCGTCGGCGCTGCACAGAATGATGGCATTGGCCGACACTTCGATGATGCGTTCGCGCAAACGCAACGACTTCTCATTGTGCATGCGCGTGGCAATGTCTTCGGACAGGCGCAAATTGGCAAACTGCAGCGCCACCGTGCGTTCGCCCGTGATGCGGGCAATCACGGAATTGCGCGTCACAAGCTGAAAGACATAGGCGGTTGCCAGCAGGCTCGACAGTAATCCGCCCAGCAGTACATACAGGGAGCCGCGATGGTTCGCATTGAAGCTCATGCCGCTGGCTGGCAGCAGGGCGGCGCCCAGCGTGTGCCCGCTGGCGTGGTATTCCAGCAGCAGCCGGGTGCTTTCCGACTCGATCTGGCGCGCCGAGACATAGCACAGGGCCGTCAGGCACAGCCCGACCGCCAGGGTGATCAGGGCCGAGGTGGAAACGGAAATGGAAATACGTTTGAAGAATGATTGCATGATGGCGTCCGGTATCAGTGCCGGTGCCGATCCATGATCCGGCAGCCCTGGCAGTGATGCCGACTGTAGGGCGCGCGGCACATGGACGTCCGTTCGCTGGCGAACGGACAAGCATGCCTACAAGAAATATAGTGGGCACTGTGCAAGCGCTGTGTTACGCTGCTGCATATGGCGCCCCTCGTTCGGACGTCTTACCTCTATCCCCTAGCTGACGACTGGAAACCAGGAAAACTGCCCATGTCGAGTCCGCATGCCCAGCTGCACAACCCGAATCAAAACCATTTGCTCGCCGCCATGCTAGACGCCGATTTCGCGCGCCTGGCCCCCCACCTGGAGCAAGTCTCCATGTTGCTCGGTGACGTGATCTACGATTCGGGCGACAAGCTGCAGCATGTGTACTTTCCCACCACGGCCATCGTTTCACTGCACTATCTGCTGGAAAACGGCGGCTCGTCGGAAATCGCCGGCGTGGGCAATGAAGGCGTGGTGGGCGTGTCTCTGTTCATGGGCGGCAACTCGACACCGAGCCGCGCCGTGGTGCAGACGGGGGGCGTCGGCTATCGCCTGAAGGCGCATTTGCTGATGGAAGAATTCGACCGCGCCGGTCCCGTCATGCGTTTGCTGCTGCGCTATACGCAAGCCTTGATCACGCAAATGTCGCAGACGGCCGTGTGCAACCGCCACCATACGGTAGAGCAGCAGCTGTGCCGCTGGCTGCTGCTGACCATGGACCGGCTGCCGAACCGCGAGCTGACCATGACGCAGGAACTCATCGCCAACATGCTGGGCGTGCGCCGCGAAGGCGTGACGGAAGCGGCGGGGCGCTTGCAGGCGCGCGGTTTCATCAGTTACCGGCGCGGCCATATTTCCGTGCTGGACCGCGCCGGCCTCGAAGGCCATGTGTGCGAATGCTATGGCGTGGTCAAGAAGGAATTCACGCGCCTGCTGTCGGACGTGCGCCAGCGCCAGGCGCAGTGAACACCGCACCTGATACCGCATTTCCCTTCTTATCGTTGTCATTGCCCAGGCTCATCATGCAATCTGTCGAAAACATCCCCCCGCGCGCGCCGTCGCGCTGGCCCATGGCGCTGGCGTTTTCGTTCAGCGCCGTCGTGTTGCTGGCCGTCGGCGTGCTGGCCTGGCGCGCGCCGTTCGAGACGGCATGCGTCATTGACGCGCTGGTATTTTTGCTGCTGATGCTGCTCGCGGCGCTGTACCGGCGCACGGTGTCGGCCAGCCTGCCGCGCCAGTTGCTCAAGGCGGGTGCCTTGCAGGATGCGATTTTCAACAGTGCCAATTTTTCCTGCATCGCCACCGATGCGCAAGGCGTGATCCAGATTTTCAATGTGGGCGCCGAACGCATGCTCGGCTATGAAGCCAGCGACGTGGTCGACAAGCTGACGCCGGCCGGCATTTCCGACGCGCAAGAAATCGTTGCGCGCGCTGCCGCCCTTAGTGCTGAACTCGACACCGTTATCACGCCGGGCGTGGAAGCGCTGGTGTTCAAGGCCTCGCGCGGCATCGAAGACATTTACGAATTGACCTACATCCGCAAGGATGGCAGCCGCTTCCCGGCCATGGTTTCCGTGACGGCCCTGCGCGACGCGCAGAGCAAGGTCATCGGTTACTTGCTGATCGGCACCGACAACACGGCGCGCAAGCAGGTCGAGGCGGAACAGGCGCAGCTGGACCAGCGCTTGCGCGAGCAGCAGTTCTACACGCGCTCTCTGATCGAATCGAATATCGATGCCCTGATGACGACGGACCCGCGCGGTATCATCAGCGACGTCAACCAGCAGATGGAAGCGCTGACGGGCTGCACGCGCGACGAATTGATCGGCGCGCCGTGCAAGAATTACTTTACGGAACCAGAACGGGCCGAGGAAGCCATCGCGCGCGTGTTGCGTGAAGGAAAGTTGACCAATTACGAGCTGACGGCCCTGGCGCGAGACGGCAAGCAGACGGTGGTGTCGTACAACGCGTCGACCTTCCATGACCGCGACCGCAAGCTGCAGGGCGTGTTTGCCGCCGCCCGCGACGTGACGGAACGCAAGCAGTTCGAGCAAGCCTTGCAAGACACGAATATCGAAATGGAAAAGGCCCGCCAGGCGGCGGAAAAGGCGAACCTGGCGAAGTCCGAGTTTCTGTCGAGCATGAGCCATGAATTGCGCACGCCCTTGAACGCCGTCCTGGGCTTTGCCCAGCTGATGGCGTCCGAGACGCCGGCGCCAAGCTTGCCGCAACAGCGCTCGATCGACCAGATCCTCAAGGGCGGCTGGTATCTCTTGCGCTTGATCAATGAAATCCTCGACTTGGCCATGATCGAGTCGGGCAAGGTCACCATGTCGCAAGAGGCGATGTCCCTGCTCGACGTGCTGCAGGATTGCCAGGCGATGATCGCGCCGCAGGCGGAAAAGCGCGGCATCAGCATGCATTTCCCCCGCTGCGGCAAGGCCTTCTATGTGCATGCGGACCGCACGCGCGTGAAACAGGTGATGATCAATCTGCTATCGAACGCCATCAAATATAACCAGAGCGGCGGCAGCGTGAAGGTCGAGTGCAGCCGCCACGGCGACCGGGTGCGCGTCAGTGTCACCGACAGCGGCGCCGGCCTGAATGCCGAACAGATGAGTCAGCTGTTCCAGCCCTTTAACCGCCTGGGCCAGGAAAGCAGCACGGAAGAGGGCACGGGCATCGGCCTGGTCGTCACCAAGCAGCTGGTCGAATTGATGGGCGGCACCATCGGCGTGGACAGCACGGTGGGCGTGGGTACCACTTTCTGGGTCGAATTCAAGGCCTCGCGTGCGCCGGAGCTGCATCTGGAAGAGGGGGCAGTGCTGCCGGTGGTGCAGGAGAACCAGGAAAGCCAGCGTACCCTGCTGTACGTGGAAGACAATCCCGCCAACCTGGCACTGGTGGAGCAACTGATCGCCCGTCGCAGCGATTTGAAATTGCTGACGGCCGTCGATGCGCATCTGGGCATCGACCTGGCGCGCACGTATCAACCGGACGTGATCTTAATGGATATCAACCTGCCCGGTATCAGCGGCTATGGCGCCCTGCACATCCTGCACGACGATCCGCTCACCAGCCACATTCCCGTGATGGCCCTGTCCGCCAACGCCGTGCCGCGCGACATCGAGAAAGGCCTGGAAGCGGGCTTCTTCCGCTACCTGACCAAGCCGATCAAGGTCGTTGAATTCATGGATGCGCTTGACGTGGCCCTGCACCATGCGGCCGAGCACGGCCTGGCCGACGACATTCACACAGTACGCTAATTCAGCACTTCATTTTAGGAACACCGCCATGCTTCAAGCCACCGAGATCCTGAACGCCAGCATTCTCATCGTCGATGACCAGGAGGCTAACGTCATGCTGCTGGAACAGGTGTTGCGCAATGCCGGCTATACGCGCATCACTTCCACCATGGACCCGCAAGCCGTGCACGCGCTGCACCAGCAGCACCGCTACGACTTGATCCTGCTCGACTTGCAGATGCCGGAAATGGATGGCTTCGAAGTGATGGAAGGCTTGCGCGACATCGAGGCCGGCAGTTATCTGCCCGTGCTGGTGATCACTGCCCAGCCAGGCCACAAGCTGCGCGCGCTGCAGGCGGGCGCCAAGGATTTCGTCAGCAAGCCCTTCGACTTGGTGGAAGTGAAGACGCGCATCCACAATATGCTGGAAGTGCGCTTGCTGTACCAGAAGCTGGCCGAATACAATAAGTCGCTGGAACTGATGGTGGAAGAGCGCACGGCGGAGTTGCGCGAAAGCGAAGCGCGCTTCCAGCGCTTCACGGAACTGTCGTCCGACTGGTACTGGGAACAGGATGCGCAAGGCAATCTGACGCGCTTTTCCGGTCCCGTGGCTGAAATGCTGGGCATCGGCAGCGAGGAAGAGCCGCAGCGCTGGAACGCCACCGAACGAGCGCTGCTCGATGCCAAGATTGCTGCGCGCGAACCGTTTCTCGACTTCATCTACAGCCGCGCCAACCTCGATGGCAGCACGCAGTACCTGCAGGTCAGCGGCGAACCGATGTTCGACAATGGCAGCCGCTTCATCGGCTACCGCGGTATTGGCCTCGATGTCACGGAGCGTCATCGCAGCGCCTGATTTATACTTGCTGCTATCGACATCCACAAGGAAAGCACCATGGCTGACAAATCTCCCTCCTACTGGTTTCCCGCCAAGACCTATGGCTGGGGCTGGGGCTTGCCCATCACGTGGCAGGGCTGGCTGGTGTTCCTGGCCGCGTTGGCGCTGTTCGCCTGCGGCGCCTTCCTGTTTCCCCCGCAAACCATGCTGGCAGGCTATATCGTGTATGAAGTGGCCATCGTTGCCGCGCTGATCGCCGTGTGCCAGTGGAAGGGCGAACCCACCGCCTGGCGCTGGGGCAAGAAGAAATAGACGTGCCGGCATCTGCTGCATTGCAGCAGATGCACATAGGAGACAAAGCAAGAAATCATCTGGCCACGCGGCGCGAACCGCGTATAATTGGCTCGCTGCCGCAAGGCGGCAAACGCTAGGGGTCCTGCCTTTCGCTGTGGAAACACAGTGCAAGCGCGGGTGAGAAATACCCTCCGAACCTGATCTGGATAATGCCAGCGAAGGGAAGCTTTAGGATGAACGCACCTCGCTTTTCCGCGTGCGCAATTCCGAACCTCCTTAGCTGGCTCCAGGCTATAAATAGTCTAGCTGCAAGTCTAGCCAAGGAGCCAAAATGAACGCCAACCCGAAATTCCTCTCTGCCACCGCCACGGTCGACGAAGCCGCCATCGCGCCACTGCCCAATTCGCGCAAGATCTATGTGGAAGGCAGCCGCCCCGACATCCGCGTGCCCATGCGGAGAATCAGCCAATCCGACACGGAAGCGTCGTTCGGCGGCGAAAAAAATCCGCCGATCTACGTGTACGACACGTCCGGCCCCTACACGGACCCGGACGTGCAGATCGATATCCGCTCGGGCCTCGATACGCCGCGCCTGCCGTGGATCATGGAGCGGGCCGACACGGAAGAATTGCCCGGCCCCACCTCCGATTACGGCATCGCCCGCCTGGCCGACCCGAAACTTGCCGAGCTGCGCTTCAATTTGCACCGCAAGCCGCGCCGCGCCATTGCCGGCAAGAACGTCACGCAAATGCATTACGCGAGGCGCGGGATTATCACGCCGGAAATGGAATTCGTCGCCATCCGCGAAAACATGCGCCGCCAGGAGTATTTGCGCGAACTGAAAGCCTCCGGTCCCATGGGCGGGCGCTTGGCCGAGCTGATGGGCCGTCAGCACCCAGGCCAGTCGTTCGGCGCCAGCATACCTGCGGAAATCACGCCGGAATTCGTGCGCGAGGAAATCGCCCGCGGCCGCGCCATCATCCCCGCCAACATCAATCACCCTGAAGTCGAACCGATGATTATCGGCCGCAATTTCCTGGTAAAAATCAACGCCAATATCGGCAATTCGGCCGTCACCTCGTCGATAGGCGAGGAGGTGGAAAAAATGACCTGGGCCATCCGCTGGGGCGGCGATAACGTGATGGACCTGTCTACCGGCAAGCACATCCACGAAACGCGCGAATGGATCGTGCGCAACAGCCCCGTGCCCATCGGCACCGTGCCTATCTATCAGGCGCTGGAAAAGGTCAATGGCAAGGCTGAAGACCTGACGTGGGAAATTTTCCGCGACACCCTGATCGAGCAGGCAGAGCAGGGTGTCGATTACTTCACCATCCACGCGGGCGTGCTGCTGCGCTATGTGCCGATGACGGCCAAGCGATTGACGGGCATCGTCTCGCGCGGCGGCTCCATCATGGCGAAATGGTGTCTGGCGCATCATCAGGAATCGTTCCTGTACACGCATTTCGAAGAGATCTGCGAAATCATGAAGGCGTACGACGTGTCGTTCTCGCTGGGTGACGGCCTGCGCCCCGGTTCCATCTACGACGCCAACGACGAGGCGCAGCTGGGCGAACTGAAAACCCTGGGCGAACTGACCCAAGTGGCCTGGAAGCACGACGTGCAAGTGATGATCGAAGGCCCGGGCCACGTGCCCATGCAATTGATCAAGGAAAACATGGACTTGCAGCTGGAGCAGTGCGGCGAAGCGCCGTTCTACACCCTGGGGCCGTTGACGACCGACATCGCGCCTGGTTATGACCACATCACGTCGGGCATCGGCGCGGCCATGATCGGCTGGTATGGCACGGCCATGCTGTGCTACGTGACGCCGAAGGAACACCTGGGCCTGCCCAACAAGGCCGACGTCAAGGACGGCATCATCACCTACAAGATCGCTGCGCACGCGGCTGACCTGGCAAAAGGCCATCCGGGCGCACAAATCCGCGACAACGCCCTGTCGAAAGCCCGCTTCGAATTCCGCTGGGACGACCAGTTCAACATCGGCCTGGACCCGGACAAGGCGCGCGAATTCCACGATGAAACCTTGCCCAAGGATTCGGCCAAGGTGGCGCATTTCTGCTCCATGTGCGGCCCCCACTTCTGCTCGATGAAGATCACGCAGGAAGTGCGCGAATATGCGGCCGGCATGGGCATCGCGGAAGACAAGGCGCTCAAGCAGGGCATGGAAATCAAGGCCATTGAATTCATCAAGAACGGCGCCGAGCTGTACCGCAAGGTCTGAAGGAGAGCGTGATGCCAGCATTGATATCCATCACGCTCAACGGCGCGCCGCACCAGGTGCCGCCGGGGCAAACCCTCGATCAACTGATCGCCGCGCTGTCGCTGGAAAACCAGGCGCTGGCGCTGGCCGTCAACCGCAATGTGGTGCCGCGCAAGGCGTGGCCGGGACAGGTCTTGCAGGTACAAGACCAGGTTGAAATAGTCCGCGCCATCGGCGGCGGCTAGACTAAGGAAAAGCAATGACAAGTAATAACAACGACGACTTGCTGACTATCGCAGGAAAACAGTACCAATCGCGCTTGCTGGTGGGTAGCGGCAAGTACAAGGACTTGCCACAGACGCGCGAGGCGACGGACGCGGCCGAAGCGCAGATCATCACGGTGGCCATCCGCAGGGTGAATATCGGGCAAGATCCGAACGCGCCCAGCCTGCTCGATTTTGTGCCGCCGGACCAGTACACGATCTTGCCGAACACGGCCGGCTGCTACAACGCGAAAGATGCCGTCTACACCCTGCAACTGGCGCGCGAGCTGCTGGGCGGGCGCAATCTGGTCAAGCTGGAAGTGCTGGGCGATGAAAAGACCCTGTTTCCGCATATGCCGGAAACCCTGATCGCGGCCGAAGCGCTGGTCAAGGATGGCTTTGACGTAATGGTCTACTGCAGCGACGACCCCATCCAGGCGAAGATTTTGGAAGACATCGGCTGCGTGGCTGTCATGCCGCTGGCGTCACTGATCGGTTCGGGCATGGGCATATTGAATCCGTGGAATTTGTCGCTGATCATAGACCAGGCGAAAGTGCCCGTGCTCGTCGATGCTGGCGTGGGCACGGCGTCGGATGCGGCCATTGCCATGGAACTCGGTTGCGATGGCGTGCTGATGAATACGGCCATTGCCGGCGCGCGCGACCCCGTGCGCATGGCGCATGCGATGAAGCAGGCCGTGCGGGCCGGGCGTCTAGCGTTTCTGGCGGGCCGCATGCCCCGTAAATTCGCCGCCTCGCCGTCGTCGCCGATGGCCGGCCGCCTGGCGTGACGGGGCGACAGCGTCTGCCGTGTCGTCCGGTTGTGCTGGTGTTTGCCGGCCTCGATCCTTCCGGCGGCGCCGGCATCGCCGCCGATATCGTGGCCATTGCGGCGCAGGGTGCGCATGCCTTGCCCGTCATCACGGCGCTGACGGTGCAGGACAACGACCGCGTGTTTGCTGTCGAACCGGTGGCGCCGGAATTGCTGCGCCGGCAGGCGCAGGCGCTGATAGCCAAGATCGCCATTCACGCCGTCAAGATCGGCATCCCCGGCAGTGCCGCGAATGCAGCCGTCATCGCGCAACTGATCGCGCAATTGCGGCTGGCCCGCCCCACCTTGCCCGTGGTGCTAGACCCCGTGCTGGCCAGCGGTCATGGCGATGTGCTTAGCCGTGACGACGCGGTGATGGCGCTGGCACCCTTGCTGCCGCTGACGACCGTCATCGTGCCGAACGGGCCGGAAGCGCTGGCACTGGGCGGCGAAGAAAACCTGCGCGCGCAAGGCTGCAAGCACGTGCTGGTGACGGGCGGCCATGGCGAGGGCGAGGTGATCGTCAACCGCTGGATAGACGCGAATGGCGGCGAGCGAGCGTGGCGCTGGCCACGCCTGCCTGGCCAATTCCACGGCAGCGGCTGCACTCTGGCGTCCGCCATCGCGGCGCGTCTGGCGCTGGGAGAGGCGCTGCCGGACGCGCTTGATCTGGCGCAAGCCTATTGCCATGCGGCCTTGTCCGATGCGTATGCCATTGCGCCAGGCCAGCTCATGCCCCAACGATTCATTCAATAAGGAAAACATCATGCGTGGACTGTATCTGGTCACTCCGAACTGGGATGACACCGACCGCCTGCTCGACGTGAGCGAGCAAGCCTTGCAGGAAGGCGTGGCTCTGCTGCAATACCGCCACAAGAGCGCCGAGGCGCAACAACGGCGCGAACAGGCGGGCGCCCTGCTGGCCCTGGCCCGCAAGTATGGCGTGCCCTTCATCATCAATGACTTTATCGAATTGTGCGAAGAGCTCGACGCCGATGGCGTGCACGTGGGCGGCACGGATGCATCCGTCGCACAGGTGCGCGCGCGCCTAGGCAAGGACAAGATCGTTGGCGCTTCCTGCTATGGCGACATGGCCCTGGCACGAACGGCCGAGGCGGGCGGCGCCAGCTATGTGGCCTTCGGCGGCTTTTATCCGTCGCTGGTGAAAAAATACCCGGTGACCACGCCCCTGGATATGGTGCTGCAAGCCAAACGCGAGATAGCCTTGCCGTGCGTGGTGATCGGCGGCATGACGCCGGAAAACGCGGCACCGCTGGCAGCGCGTGGCGCCGACATGGTGGCGGCCATCAGCAGCGTATTTGGCAAGGCAGGCCAGGCGCACGATGTGAATATTGCAGTGCAGCAATTCAACCAATTGTTTGCGGCGTGAGCATGGGCATGGGGGCTGATTTGGGGGAATAATCGGCATATAATAAGAGCATCTTCATTACCGAGGTTCCTTTACCCATGAGTCAGCCAGCCGCCGCGAAACGCCTAATCCTGATCGTTGACGATGACCAACTCCTGTTGGAATTCCTCGGCGAAATCCTGCGCCATGCCGGCTATGAGACGGCCCTGGCCAATTCGGCCGAAGTGGCGCTGCAAATGGTCGCCCAGCGCGAGCCGGACCTGGCCTTGCTCGACATCCATATGCCGGGCATGTCGGGCCTGGAACTGGCCAAGCGCCTGCATGGCGAGACGGGCGTGCCATTCATGTTCCTGTCCGGCAGCGGCGACAGCGAATCGGGCAAGCAGGCGGCCGCCTACGGCGCCGTCGGCTACGTGGTGAAACCCGTCGATGAAGGCCGCTTGATGCCCGCCTTCGAAGCGGGCCTGGCGCGCGCCGATGAAATCCGCCAGCTCCGGCGCACCGAGCTGAACCTGAACGCGGCCCTGGCCGCCGGCCGCGAAACCAGCCTGGCCGTCGGCTTGCTGATGGGCAAGTTCCAGACGGACCGCAACACGGCTTTCGAGGTGCTGCGCGACCACGCCCGCTCCAGCCGCCGCAAGATCAATGAAATCGCCAGCCAGCTGCTGCTGGCCGAAGAAACCCTGAACGGCTTGCATGGCGCCTTCCTCAACAGGGCGAAAACCAAGTAAGCGTTGCACCGGCGCCGGCGTGGCACGTCGGCGCCTGCCTTGTTATGATGTGACGATATGGCGCGCTGGCGCGCCTGGTTCAACCATAGACAGGACATACATGAAAACCAAAGCAGCGATTGCATGGAAGGCGGGCGCGCCTTTGACCATCGAAGAAGTCGACCTGGCGGGCCCGCGCGAGGGCGAGGTACTGGTCGAAATCAAGGCCACGGGCATTTGCCACACCGATTACTACACCCTGTCGGGCGCCGATCCGGAAGGCATTTTCCCATCCATTCTCGGTCATGAAGGCGCCGGCATCGTCGTCGATGTGGGGCCGGGCGTGAAAAGCCTGAAAAAGGATGACCATGTCATCCCCTTGTACACGCCGGAATGCCGTCAGTGCAAATTCTGCCTGTCGCAAAAAACCAATCTGTGCCAGTCGATCCGCTCGACCCAGGGCCGCGGCCTGATGCCGGACGCGACGTCGCGCTTTTCCATCGACGGCAAACCCATCTTCCACTACATGGGCACGTCCACCTTCTCGAACTACATCGTCGTGCCGGAAATTGCGCTGGCGAAGATCCGCGAAGACGCGCCTTTCGATAAAGTCTGCTACATCGGTTGTGGCGTCACGACGGGCGTGGGCGCCGTGCTGTTTACGGCCAAGGTTGAGGCAGGCGCCAACGTGGTCGTGTTCGGCCTGGGCGGCATCGGCTTGAACGTGATTCAGGCAGCCAAGATGGTGGGCGCAGACAAGATCATCGGCGTGGATATCAACCCGGCGCGCCAGGCCATCGCGCGCAAGTTCGGCATGACGCATTTCGTCAACGCCAACGAAGTGGAAAACGTGGTCGACACCATCGTGCAGCTGACGGACGGCGGCGCCGACTACAGTTTTGAGTGTATCGGCAACACCACCACCATGCGCCAGTCGCTCGAGTGCTGCCACAAGGGCTGGGGCCAGTCCATCATCATCGGCGTCGCCGCGGCCGGCCAGGAAATTTCTACGCGTCCGTTCCAGCTGGTGACGGGACGCGTGTGGAAAGGTTCCGCCTTCGGTGGCGCGCGCGGCCGCACGGACGTGCCGAAGATCGTCGACTGGTATATGGAAGGCAAGCTCAATATCGATGATTTGATCACGCACCGTTTGAAACTGGACGATATCAACCAGGGTTTCGACTTGATGAAGAGCGGCGAATCGATCCGCTCCGTCGTGTTGTACTGATAAACATACGCCGTACCACGGCGTTTTTGCGGAGGCTGCGGCCTCCGTTTTTTTCGTCCGTGGTTTGCCATTCATCGCGCAAGCCTGCCGTCCAGGCCAGCCTTTGTGCAGCCTGTCGCACCGCGCTGGAGACGTGATTCATCCGCCGTTAAAGTCAACGCTCCACTACTTTTGCGACGAGGCAGCCATGTCCACTTCCTATCGTTTGATCCTCAGCCTGGCCGGTATCGTGCTTGGCGGCAGTGCACTGGCCGTGCAGCCGCCCGAGCCGCCCGCGCCACCGGCCGCCCCGGCCGCACCCAGCAAGAAAATCACTATCTCCATGGACAGCGGCGATGGCTATGCGCTCGTCGACAGCAGCGAGGATAGCGTCACCATGGCAGGCCGCGATGTCGATGGCCAGCAGATTAAACAGCTACAGCGTTCGCTCAAGGGGCATTTCCTGTGGTTCCGTGACCAGGGCAAGGGCTATGTGACGCAGGATGCCGCGCTGTTGGCCCGCGTCCGCGACGCCTGGAAGCCATCGCAGCAGCTGGGCTTGCAGATGAGCGGTCTGGGCAAGCAGATGAGCGAGCACGGCAAGGCGATGGGCGAACTGGGCAGCAAGATGGGCGTTCATGGCGCTGCGCAGGCGAATGGCGGTACGCGCGATGCGCAGCAGCTGCAAACGCTGGGCCGCCAGCAGCAGGAACTGGGCCGCAAGATGGGCGAGGCGGCGCGCCGCCAGGCGCAAGCGACCACAGAGACAGCGCGCCGTGCGGCAGGGCGCGAGGTGGAACGCCTGCAGCAGCAGATGGAGGATGCGCAGGATGCCATGGAAGAGGTCAACGATCGCATTGCCGCCACGCAAGAGCGCGAAGCGGCCAAAGTGGATGCGCTGTCGCGCCAGATGGATCAGCGCGGCAAGCCGATGGAAACCCTGGGCAAGCAAATGGAAGCGCTGGGACGCCAGCAGGAAAAGGCATCAAAAGCAGCCGACAAGACCACGCGCCAGGTGATCGCCCAGGCGCTCAGCGAAGGCAAGGCAAAGCTGGTGCGCTGAATGGTGTGCTGAATCAGCGGGCCAGCGGCTTGCGCATCAGGCAGCGCAGCGCCGGATCGTGCCCGTCCTGCGCTTCGCGCGCCAGCTTGAGCGCGTGACCCGCGCCCAGCGCTACGGCATCGATTTCGCTGAAACCGTGACGCGCATAGTAGGGCGCGTTCCAAGGCAGATGGCGGTGGGTGCTCAGTGTCAGGCTGGCGCAGCCCTGCGCCCGGGCGTGGGCCTCCGCCGCGTCAAGCAGGCGCGCGCCCAGTCCCTGCCGTTGATGCAACAGGGCAACGGACAATTCCACGATGAATATCTGGCCGTCAAGCGGCTGGGCTGCCAGGAAACCCGCGGGCCTGTCCTGCCCATCGGCAGCCACCCACACGCCGCCATGCTGCTGCAGCGCCTGCAAGGTGCGCAGTGGCAAGGGTTCACCGTGCGCCAGCCACGCCAAGTCCGCCCCGGCCTGCGCAAACAGGGCCGCGGCACTGCGCTCGACCTGGGCCAGCAGGGGCAAGTCGACCTGGCTGGCCGCGCGGATGGCGTAGCTCACGGCGTCTTCCAGGTGGCGGCCATGGCGCGGTATTGCGCAGGCAGCTGCTCCCGGGCCTCGTCCACGCTGGCATACACTTCATCCTGCACCGTTTCCCAGCGCGCATCGCAGCTGAAGCGGTAGGCGCGCGCCTCGTCGCCGTAGCGGCACACGGCCAGGCCGTGAATGGCGATGGGGGCTGCGCCAGCATGCTCATCGGTGACGTGGCCGAAGGGCAGGTCGGACCAGGCCCAGGCCAGTACGCGGGCGCCGTCGAGGTGAGTGGGTGGTGTCATGGGATACGGGCTGCTGTGTCGGGACGCCGATTGTAGCGCGCACATGGAAAACTGGCGCGACCGCTGGACAAATGCACAGTATTTTTAGCCATGCCGGTATAATCACGGCATGCAAAATCTTCTTCATAACCTCAATCCCGAACAATTGGCTGCCGTCACCTTGCCGGCCCAGCATGCGTTGATCCTGGCTGGCGCCGGTTCGGGCAAGACCCGCGTGCTGACCACCCGCATCGCGTGGCTGATCCAGACTCAGCAGGTATCGCCGCCCGGCATCCTGGCCGTGACCTTTACGAACAAGGCCGCCAAGGAAATGCTCACGCGCCTGTCAGCCATGCTGCCGATCAACACGCGCGGCATGTGGATCGGCACCTTCCACGGCCTGTGCAACCGCTTGCTGCGCACGCACTACCGCGATGCCGCCTTGCCGCAGACCTTCCAGATCCTCGATTCGCAGGATCAATTGTCGGTGATCAAGCGCTTGTTGAAGGCGAACAACATCGATGATGAGAAATTCCCGCCGAAGACGGTGATGTATTTCATCAACAATGCCAAGGATCAGGGCTTGCGCGCCACGGACGTGGAAGCGTACGACGCGCACGAGCGCAAGATGGTCGAGCTGTACCAGCTGTATGACGACCAGTGCCAGCGTGAAGGCGTGGTCGATTTTGCCGAATTGCTGCTGCGCACGTACGAATTGCTCAGCCGCAACCAGCCGCTGCGTGAACACTATCAGGCGCGCTTCCGCCACATCCTCGTGGACGAGTTCCAGGATACGAACAACCTGCAATACAACTGGCTCAAGTTGCTGGCCGGCCACGGCAGCCGCGATGGCGGCGCCCTGTTTGCCGTCGGCGACGATGACCAGAGCATCTACGCGTTTCGCGGCGCCAACGTGGGCAATATGAGCGCCTTCGAGCATGAATTCCAGGTCAAGAACTTGATCAAGCTGGAGCAGAACTACCGCTCGCATGGCCACATCCTCGACAGCGCTAACGTGCTGATCGCGAACAATAGCAAGCGCCTGGGCAAGAATCTGCGCACGGACGCGGGCCATGGCGAGCAGGTGCGCGTGTACGAAGCCAGTTCCGACTTGCAGGAAGCGCAGTGGATCATCGAAGAGGCGAAAAGCCTGATCGCCGATGGTGCCTCGCGCAGCGAAATCGCTATTCTCTACCGCTCGAACGCGCAGTCGCGCGTGATCGAACATGCGCTGTTTTCAGCCAGTATTCCGTACCACGTGTATGGCGGCCAGCGCTATTTCCAGCGCGCCGAGGTCAAGCACGCGATTGCTTATTTGCAATTGATGGACAATCCGCACAATGACTCCGCTTTCTTGCGCGTGGTCAATTTCCCTACGCGGGGCATCGGCATGCGCTCGATCGAGCAATTGCAGGCCGCGTCGGAACAGTACGGCATCTCGCTGTATGCGTCCGTGCCCTACGTGGCGGGCAAGGCGGGCAGCGTGCTGGCCGGTTTCGTCAAGCTGATCGAGGGCGTACGTTTCGAAACGCAGCAATTGTCCTTGCCCGAAATGGTGCGCGTGGTGCTGGAAGCGAGTACTTTGCTGCAGCATTATCAGAATGAAAAGGAAGGCGCCGACCGCATCGAAAACCTGGAGCAGATGGTCAGCGCGGCCAGCCAGTTCGTTTCCGAAGAAGGTTTCGGCCAGGCAGCACCGGCCCATCTGGGGCCAGCCGCCCAGGCGCAGGCGGGCGCGCCCGTCGTCAACCAGGATGGCATCGAAATTCTGGATGCCGATGCGCCGCTGCCGGCCGTGATGTCGCCGCTCTCCGCTTTCCTGTCGCACGCGTCGCTGGAAGCGGGCGATAACCAGGCGCAGGCGGGCCAGGATGCGCTGCAGATGATGACGGTGCACTCGGCCAAGGGCCTTGAATTCGACAACGTGTTCATCACAGGCCTGGAAGAGGGCCTGTTCCCGCACGAAAGCAGCTCGAAGGAAGAAAACGGCGTGGAAGAAGAACGCCGCCTGATGTACGTGGCGATCACGCGCGCGCGCAAGCGGTTGTATATGAGCTTTTCGCAGACGCGCATGCTGCACGGCCAGACGCGCTATAACATGAAGTCGCGCTTCTTCGATGAATTACCGGAAGAAGCGCTGAAATGGCTGTCGCCCAAGGTACAGGCGAACTGGTTCGGTAACCGCAAGTCGGCCTGGGACGAGGCGCCGCGCGTTGCCAGCCTGGGTTCGGACAATGCGATTGCGCAAAAGATCGCGCAAAAAGCCACGGGTGGCGGCTGGCGCATCGGCGAATCGGTGGCGCACGCCAAGTTCGGCGAAGGCGTGATCGTCAATATCGAAGGCGGCGGCGGCAATGCGCGCGCGCAGATCAACTTCGGCCAGCATGGCATGAAGGTGCTGGACCTGGGGATTGCGAAACTGGAACGGCTGGGACGGTGATCTGGCAGGGTGCGTAGGTCGGATTAGCGTAGCGTAATCCGACACCATTGTTGGCCTCGCAGCGTCGGATTACGCGGCGTGCCGCCGCTAATCCGACCTACGCCTGACCGGCGATCACTCGCCGGTCTTGTCCAGCGACACCGTCTTGCTCTCATCGACGGGCACGCCGAAGATCTGGCGGTAGGCGGCGTAGAACGAGCAATGCATGATGATGGTGAGTAGCATCGACAGCGGCATCATCAGTTGCATCATCAGCGGCGTGCGGCCAAAGATGACGGCCAGCAACTGGCTGGTGACGACGCTGATGGCGAACCAGGTGGAAGCGAAGACGATGAAGGCCGACAGCGAACGCCAGACGGCGAAAAAGCTGAAGAACAGCGCCTTGCCCAAACCGGTTTTTCTCCAGTAGATCAGCGGCGCGGCAAAGCAGAAGGCCATGGCGGCCGGCACATACAGCACGATGGCCAGTAGGATGCCCAGGCCCAGGCGTGATTCGGGGATGGCGGTGCGCGCCGCTTCTTCCGTCAGTTGCCCCGTGACCAGTTGCCACAGCAAACCGTCGTCCACCAGAGTCGAGGCGCCTATGGCCGCGATGGCCATCAGGATGTACAACACGCCCAGGCCCAACAGGGAAGGAAACGCCGGCTTGCGGAAGCCCGAGATCAACAGGCTGGGCAAGACGCGCTTGCCCTGGTCGATATTCAGGCAGCCTTGCACGAAGGCCACGGAAAACACGGGGACGAGGATGACGGGCAGCAATTGGCCGAGCAGGGGCACGATGCTGACGGCCAGCATGCAGAACATATAGCCGAGAAACAGCATCGACATGCCGCCAGGTTGCTTGCGAAACAGGGCGAAGCCTTGTTTCACCCATTGCCAACCTGTACTTGCAGGTAATTTTTCCATGTTTAAAACAGTTCCGGAGCAGGTGTGGCGATACGTTCGCGCAGAATGCGTTCGAAATGCGCCGGATCGTGCGGGGTCAGCATTTCCGCTTCGCGCGGCTGGTAATAATCGTACAGGCGCGACAGCCAGAAGCGCAGCGCGGCGGCGCGCAGCATTGCTTGCCATGCCGTCTGTTCTTCGTGCGTGAACGGGCGCACGGCCCGGTAGGCGTCGAGCAGGGCGCGCACGCGCACCGTGTCGAGCACGCCCGTGGCCAGGTTGACGCACCAGTCGTTGACGGTGACGGCCACATCGAACAGCCAGGTGTCGCAGCCGGCAAAGTAAAAGTCGAAAAAGCCCGTCAGTTGCTCGCCGTCAAACATGACATTGTTGCGGAATAAGTCGGCATGCACGGGGCCGCGCGGGATGGCTTTATACATAGCGCAGGCAGCGAAGGCATCCTGGAAATGGATTTCCGCGCGCAGCAAATGCGCCTTGGCATCGTCGAGGTGGTGCAAGACCAGCGGCGTGGTGGTGTTCCACCAGTCCAGGCCGCGCAGATTTGGCTGCTGCAGGGGGAAGTCCTGCCCCGCCAGGTGCATCTTCGCCAGCATGGCGCCGACAGCCGCGCAATGCACGGCTTGCGGCGCCATCTGCGAGGTGCCGTCGAGTTTGCTGACGATGGCGGCCGGCTTGCCCTGCAGTGCCGTCACCAGTTCGCCATCGGCATTGGCGATCGGTGCGGGCACCAGCACGCCCCGGTCCGCCAAATGGCGCATCAGTTGCAGATAGAACGGCAATTGCTCGAAGCTGAGGTTTTCAAAGATCGTCAGCACGTACTCGCCGCGCTCCGTGCTCAGGAAGAAATTGCTGTTTTCGATGCCGGACGCGATGCCCTTGAGCGCCAGAGGTTTGCCGAGTGGAAACTGCGTGAGCCACGGGCCGATATCGTCCAGGTGTAGCGCGGTAAAAACTGCCATGGGAAAGAGAGGAGTGGTCTAAAAGGTCAAAAAAAGCCGGCTGTCCCGCAGGTGGCCGGGACAGGGCAGAGGAGAGTGGCTGCTTACTTCGCTGTTGCGGGCGGTGCTGGCGCGTCCACTGCCTCTTCATCGCGTTGTTTCTGTTTCTTCTTGCCCAGGTCGAATTCCAGCACTTTCCATTGCGGGCCGCGCAGGGCGTTGCCGTTGGCCTGGTCGGCGCCGGCGGCCGGCTTCATGTAATAGGTGCTGCCGCCCGTCGTCACTTTCACTTCGGACGTCACGCCGGCTTCGCGTTTTTCGGTAATCTGCTGCTTGGCGGGGGCCGGCGCCACGGTGATGGGCGCTTCGCCCATTTCCTCGATACGCTCGAGCTTTGGCGGCGCTTCGCTCGGTTTGGCCGGCGTCTGGGCGCTGGCGATGGCCGAACATGCCAGCAGGGGCAGGGCGAGGAATGTCCAGAGTGTCGAGGTACGCATCATGATGGGTTCGCTTCCATGTGTGGGACTGCAGCGCGTGCAGTGCTGTATTGCCGTCAATTTATCTATAGGGCATTGTAACAAACTGGTAGGCAATGCTGCTTAACACGGCTGATTAAATGCGCGGAAATAGGCCCTGGCCGCCGTGCAGGTGGCCAGGCGGGGGCTTCGCCATGGCAAACGGCGCAAAATCGGGGGCCGCGTCCCCGGTGGCGCGGACCTAAACTCTGCGATAATTGTGCGATATTCCGCCCGCCGCTGTTTCTTCCCTGCTGGCGCGGCTCACCTTATTTTATTGGCATTATGCAAAACACCCTGCTGTTAGTCGACGGTTCCAGTTACCTTTATCGCGCCTTCCATGCGCTGCCAGACTTGCGCAGCCCGGACGGCTATCCCACGGGCGCCATGCACGGCATGGTCAATATGCTGCGCCGCCTGCGCGCCGATTACCCGGCCGCCTATATCGCCTGCGTGTTCGATGCCAAGGGTAAAACTTTCCGCGATGACATGTATCCCGAGTACAAGGCCACGCGCGCCTCGATGCCGGACGACCTGCGCCTGCAGATCGAACCCATCCACGAAGCCGTGCGCGCCATGGGCTGGCCTATCTTGATGGTCGACGGCGTGGAAGCCGATGACGTGATCGGCACCCTGGCCGTGCAGGCTGCGGCAGCGGGCATGAACGTGGTGGTCTCCACTGGCGACAAGGACCTGGCGCAGCTGGTCAACAGCCAGGTGACCCTGATCAATACCATGAGCAATGAAAAGCTCGATGAGGCGGCCGTGCTGGCCAAGTTCGGCGTGCCGCCGAACCGCATCATCGATTATCTGTCGCTGATCGGCGATACGGTGGACAACGTGCCGGGCGTATCGAAATGCGGCCCGAAAACGGCCGTCAAATGGCTGACCTTGTACGACAGCCTGGAAGGTGTGATGGAAAACGCGGCCAAGGTGGGCGGCGCCGTGGGTGAACACCTGCGCACGGCCCTGCCCTGGCTGCCGCAGGCGCGCGCCTTGATCACCGTCAAGACGGATTGCGATTTGTCCGGCCACATGACGACGATCGCCGACTCGCTGGTGGCGAAACACGAAGACAAGGAAGCGCTGCTGGCTTTCTTCAACCGCTACGGCTTCAAGGCCCTGCTGCGCGAACTGGGTGCCACGCCGCCGCCGATGTCACCAGTCGGTGCGCCAGTTGCGGCCGGTGCTGCCGCCAATACCACGGGCGACATGTTTGCCGACGCCGCGCCAACGGTGGAAGCCGTGTATGAAACCGTGCTGACGGACGAGCAGCTCGATAAATGGCTGGCCCTGATCGACGCGGCGCCCCTGACGGCCGTGGACACGGAAACCACCTCGCTGGAACCGATGACGGCGCAAATGGTTGGCATTTCCCTGTCCGTTGCCGAGCACGCCGCCTGCTACATCCCGCTCGCCCACGACTATGCGGGCGCGCCCGAGCAATTAACGCGTGAACACGTGCTGGCGAAACTGCGTCCATGGCTGGAAGATGCGAACAAGCCCAAGCTGGGCCAGAATCTGAAGTATGACAGCCACATCTTCGCCAACCATGGCGTGATTCTGCGCGGCATCGCCCACGATACCCTGCTGGAATCGTATGTGTTCGAATCGCACAAGAAGCACGACATGGACAGCCTGGCCCTGCGCCACCTGAATTACACGACGATTCCGTTCGAAGACGTGTGCGGCAAGGGCGCCAAGCAGATCACCTTCAATCAGGTTGAGGTAGGGCAGGCGGCCAAGTATGCGGCAGAGGACGCCGATGTGACTTTGCGTTTGCACAATGCCATGTGGGGCAATGTGGCGAACGATGACAAGCTGACTTTCATCTATGAAAAGGTCGAGATGCCGACGGCCGTGGTCTTGCAAAAGATCGAGCGCAACGGTGTGCTGATCGATGACGCATTGCTCAACATCCAGTCGGCCGAACTGGCCGTGAAAATCCTCGAACTGGAAAAGAAGGCGTATGAACTGGCCGAGCAGCCGTTTAACCTGGGCTCGCCCAAGCAGATCGGTGAAATCTTCTTCGAGAAGCTGAGGTTGCCAGTGGTCAAGAAGACGCCGACGGGCGCGCCATCGACCGATGAAGAAGTGCTGCAAAAGTTGGCCGAGGATTATCCGCTCCCGAAGGTGCTGCTGGAATACCGCGGCATGGCCAAGCTGAAATCGACCTACACGGACAAATTGCCGAAGATGATCAACGTCACCACGGGCAGGGTGCATACGAACTACGCGCAAGCCGTGGCCGTGACGGGGCGCTTGGCGTCGAACGACCCGAACTTGCAGAATATTCCCATCCGCAGCGCGGAAGGCCGCCGCATCCGCGAAGCCTTTATCGCGCCGCCAGGCAGCCACATCGTCTCGGCCGATTATTCGCAGATCGAATTGCGCATCATGGCGCACATTTCGGGCGACGAAGCCATGCTGCGCGCGTTTGCCGACGGCATCGACATTCACCGGGCCACGGCCGCCGAAATCTTTGGCGTGCCGGCTGCGGAAGTGCAGAGCGAACAGCGCCGCTATGCGAAAGTCATCAACTTCGGTTTGATCTACGGCATGAGCGCGTTTGGCCTGGCCGGTAACCTGGGCGTGGACCGCACGGCCGCGCAAAGCTATATCGACCGCTACTTTGCGCGTTTTTCTGGCGTGAAACAGTATATGGAAGACACGCGCCAGCAAGCCAAGGCGCGCGGTTACGTGGAAACGGTGTTTGGTCGCCGTTTGTGGTTGCCGGAAATCAATTCGCCGAACGGTCCACGCCGCCAGGGTGCGGAACGGGCGGCGATCAACGCGCCCATGCAGGGCACGGCCGCCGACCTGATCAAGCTGGCCATGATCGCCGTGCAAGACTGGCTGGAGACGGACAATTTGCAGACGAAGATGATCATGCAGGTGCACGATGAACTGGTGCTGGAAGTGCCGGACGCCGAGCTCGAATTGGTCAAGCGCAAGCTGCCTGAGCTGATGGCCGGCGTGGCCGAGCTGAAAGTGCCGCTGACGGCCGAGGTAGGAGTAGGCAAGAACTGGGACGAAGCGCACTGATGCGGTGTCGGCTTACGCGGGGCATGCCCCGCTAGGCTGACCTACATGTTTAACATTAGCATTGACCGTAGGTCGGCTTAGCGCGCAGCGCGTAAGCCGACATTTTTTGTCAACACACCTTTCAGGAGAAACGCATGAGCAACATGATCACCGATTGTGAAAGTTTGCTGGGCCAGAGCAGCTTGTCCGGGCCGGACGGCCGGCGTGGTTTCCTGAAGGTGGCGCTGGGGACCGGTTTTGCCGTGGCCGTGCTGCCCGTGGCGGCGCAAAACGTCATCAAGACGGATTCCGCCGGACTCGTCACGGGCACCATGTCGGTGATGGTCGATGGCCAGGCCGTGCCCGTATATGCGGCGCAGCCTGAGGGCAAGACGGGCTTGCCCGTGGTCCTGGTCATTTCGGAAATCTTTGGCGTGCATGAACATATCGCCGACATGGCGCGCCGCTTCGCCAAACAGGGTTATCTGGCGCTGGCGCCCGATTTGTTCGTGCGCCAGGGCGATCCTACCAAGGTCAGCAGTATTCCGGAACTCATGAAAGGCATCATTGCCAAGACGCCGGACGCGCAAGTGATGGCGGATCTCGATGCTGTTGTTGCGTGGGCGAAACAGAATGGCGGCGACACCAGCCGCCTGGGCATCACGGGCTTTTGCTGGGGTGGGCGCATCACCTGGCTGTACGCGGCGCACAATCCGGCCGTCAAGGCAGGCGTGGCCTGGTATGGCCGTCTGGTGGGCGAACCGACTCCCTTGCAGCCAAGCAACCCCATCGATTTCGCCGCCACCTTGAAGATCCCCGTGCTGGGCTTGTATGGCGGCAAGGATACGGGCATTCCGCAGGAATCGATCGCCAAGATGAAAGACGCGCTGGCCAAGGGCGGCAACAAGTCGGAATTTGTCGTCTACCCAGATGCGGGCCACGCCTTCAATGCCGATTACCGTCCCAGCTATGTGGCGGCCGATGCGAAAGACGGCTATGTCCGTTGTTTAGCCTGGTTTAAAAAGCATGGCGTTGCCTGAGGTTGCAAGCTGAACGGCGCTAAAAGTGCCTGATTGGCACATTTTTCCATCCCTTGACGCGAAAGGCGCACCGGGCTGTAAAATGCCCGGTGCGCGTCAATGCAGTACAATTGCATCTTCATCGCGCTACGCTGCCGCCAAACGCGCAAAAAATTAAATAATAGATAACAACGCATTCATCAGGCCAGACGCCAGCATCGCGGGCGCCAGTGACCCGGCGCCATTTTGAGGTAAGAAAATCATCGATCCCGTCCTTATATCCATTTTGCTCGCGACCACGATCGCGGGCGTCTTCAGCATTACTGCGGCGGCGATCTTTTCGTTTGCATTCCTGTCCAAGGTGGTCGAGCGCATGGTCAGCTTGTCCGTCGGCATCATGCTGTCGACGTCCCTGCTGCACGCCTTGCCCGAAGCGTTCGAGTCGCAGGCGGATCCGCGCAGCCTGTTCGCCACCCTGCTGGCGGGCTTGCTGGCCTTTTTCATGCTGGAAAAGTTCGCCATCCTGCGCCATTCGCACCACCATGAAGGCGATGGCCACCACCATGCGCACGGCCACGACAAGCACGAGGCGGGCAAGTCCGGCTGGATGATCCTGGTCGGCGATGGGATGCACAACTTCACGGACGGCATTTTGATCGCCGCCGCTTTCCTGGCCGACCCGAAGCTAGGCCTGGTTACTGGCCTGGCCATCATCGCGCATGAAATCCCGCAGGAAATCGGCGACTTCATCGTGCTGCTCAATGCGGGTTTCTCGCGCCTGCGCGCCTACGTCTTCAATCTGCTGTGCAGCCTGATGGCGGTGGCGGGTGGCTTGCTTGGCTATTTCACCCTGGACCGCGCCAGCAACCTGATTCCTTATGTGCTCGTGTTCGCCTCGTCCGGCTTCATCTATATTGCCTTGTCCGACCTGATGCCGCAGATGCAGCGCCGCGCCACCTTGCGCGAAACCATCCCGCAAGTGCTGCTCATCGCGCTGGGCGTGTGTATCGTGCTGTTCCTCACGCACAAGCGCCACGGCGGTTGAGGCGCCGTTCTACCGGCGCAGTGTCACCTATGCTATATTGCCTTTTTGATTAACTTGAACAGAAAGGAGGAAAATATAATGGAAGAAAACCTGTTGCTCGCCTTGTGGCGCGCACGCTCTTTAAGCGCATTTGCCCGCTCTTGCCCACGTTCTATCGCGCTGCGATAACCTGGCCAGAGCAAAGTTACCCTCCTACACGAGTCCTTTCCTGGTACTCCGTTGTCGTTAGCGCTCCTGTTAACGCGGATGCTTGCATCCCGAACAAAGACAAGAGCCATGACTACCCTTATCTCGACACAAGCTTTACAGCTGGATACCCACGACGGTTTCCTGTTCAACGAACTCGCCTTTACCTTGCGCCAGGGCGACCGCATCGGCCTGATCGGCCACAATGGTTGCGGCAAATCCACCTTGCTGGGCTTGCTCAGCGGCGCGCGGGAAGCGACTGCAGGCATCATCCATGTCGCCCGTGCCTGCCGCTTGCAGCACGTGGAGCAGCACTTGCCGGCCGAACTTGCCAGCCTGAGCCTGTACGACGCCTTGCTGGCGCCCGTGCTGGAGCAACCCGAGCTGCATTGGCGGGTCGACAGCCTGCTGGCCGAACTGGGTTTCGACCCTGATACGGCGCAAGTGCCCGTGCATGCGCTATCCGGCGGCCAGCACACGCGGCTGCTGCTGGGGCGCGCCCTGCTGCAGGAACCGAATGTGCTGCTGCTGGACGAGCCGAGCAATCACCTGGACTTGCCGTCGCTGCTGTGGCTGGAGCAATTCCTGCTGACTTGGCGCGGCGCCTTCATCCTCGTCTCGCACGACCAGCGCCTGCTCGACAACGTGGCCACGCGCAGCTGGATCTTGCGCGATAGCCGCCTGTACGACTTCGATTTGCCGTGCGGCCCCGCGCTGGCGGCGCTGGCCGAAGCCGATCTTGCCGCTGCCGCCCGGCATGCGGCCGAGCAGAAGGAAATCGACCGCCTGTCCGCCAGCAGCGCCCGCCTGGCCCTGTGGGGCCGCACCTATGACAATGAAGACCTGGCGCGCAAGGCCAAGACCATGCAGCGGCGCATCGACAAGTTGAAGGATGCGCAATCGTTCGTCAGCGATGGCGCGCCCTGGCGCTTGAGTTTGCGCGGCAAGGCGCTGGCTGCCGACCAGCTGCTGGCGCTCGATGGACTGGACGTGCGCGCCGTAGCTGCCTCGCCGCTGCTTTTCCACGTTGATCAGCTGTGGCTGAAACCGGGCGACCGCATCGCCTTGCTGGGTGCCAACGGCAGCGGCAAGTCGTCCTTGCTGCGCCTGTGCTGGCAAGCGATCCAGGCGCAGGACGAACGGGCCGACTTGCGTTATCACAAGGCGGCGAACATCGGCTATTACGACCAGTCGCTCAGGCAACTGGCCGATACGGCTGACTTGTCCGACGCCTTGTACCCGTTTGCCGTGCAAAACGAGGCCGCACGCAGCCAGGTGGCGCGCAAGCAAGCCTTGATTGCCGCCGGTTTTCCGTATGCGCGCCATGGACAGACAGTGGCGACCCTGAGTGGCGGCGAGCGGGCGCGGCTGTTGTTCCTGGGGCTGTCCCTGGCCAGTTATCACTTGCTGCTGCTCGACGAACCGAGCAACCACCTGGACATGCAGGGCAAGGTGGAACTGGGCCAAGCCCTGCGCGGCTTTGAAGGGGGCTGCCTGCTGGTATCGCACGACCGCGACCTGATCGAGACAGCGTGCAACCGTTTTTGGGTGGTGGCCGATGGCCAGCTGGAAGAGTGGCCCGATGCCGCCAGCGCGTATGCACGGCTGAGCACGGAGGATGGGCAGGCGCTGACACCTGCTCCGCGCGTGGAGAATGCGTCTGCGGTACTGACGGACATCGACGTGCAGCTGGAGCGCTTGTGTGAACTGGAGCAATTGCTGGCCGAGGACCTGGCCCGCAAGGCGCGCCACCAGAAGCCGGCCAGCCAGCAGGCGTGGCTGGCGGAACTGGCGCGCTTGAATCAGTCGCTGGGGATAAGCTCGTAGTTATCCACCGGACATGAAAAAGCGGACCGTGGTCCGCTTTTTTTTTAGTTGCCCGTTGCCACGGGTCGTGCCGGATCGGCGCACCATTCGCTCCACGAGCCCGGGTACAGGGCCGCGCCAGGCAAACCGGCCACTTCCAGTGCCAGCAAGTTGTGGCAAGCCGTCACGCCGGAGCCGCACTGCATGACGGCCGTTTGCGGTGAGGCTATCAAGGCGCTGAAGTCGCGCTGCAGTTCATCGGCGCTTTTAAAACGGCCATCCGCCTGCAAGTTATCCTTGAAGAAACGGTTTTTTGCGCCGGGGATGTGGCCGCCCACGGGGTCGATGGTTTCGTTCTCTCCGCGATAACGGTCGGGGGCGCGCGCGTCGATGACGTTCAAGGCCTGGGTTTCCAGGTTGGCGATGAGCTCTTGCACGCTGACCGTACGCGTCAGGCTGGGTTTTTCCGTGAGCTTGCCCGCCGCGCGGGGCGCCACGGGCGTGACCAGGGGCAAGCCTTGCGCTTGCCAGGCGGCAAGGCCGCCGTCGAGCACGGCGACGGCCGGATGGCCGAGCCAGCGCAGCAGCCACCACAGACGGGCGGCGAACATGCCGCCCTGGCTATCATAGGCGACCACTTGCGTGTCGTCATCGATGCCCCAGCCGCGCAAGGTGGCCAGCAGGGCGTTGCGGTCGGGCAAGGGATGCCGGCCCGTAAAGTCCACACCCCGCGCCGTCTTGGGGGCGGACAGGGCCGTGTCGATGTCGGCGAACTGTGCATTCTGGATGTGGCCGGCGGCAAAGGCATCGCTGCCGGCTGTCGGCTTGAGCAAGTCGTGGCGGCAATCGAAAATGACCCAGTCGCTGTCATTCAGGTGGCTGGCCAGTTCGTTGGCCTGGATCAAGGTGGTGTACATCAGGAACGCTCCTTTACACTTCGCTGGCGATGGGATCCGTGCGCGCGATGGCGGCGCCACGGGTCGTGTTGCGGGTATTGTAATAGGTCGCGGCAATGCCGGAAGCGAGAATGATGCCGATGCCGGCCCAGCCGTGCCAGTCGAACAGGTCGCCAAAGATCACCACGCCCCAGAAGCTGGAAAAGACGATGCCCGTGTATTGCAAATTAGCAACAACGAGGGTCTTGCCCAGGCGATAGGCGCGCGTCATGGCCATCTGCGCCATGGTGGCGCACAGGCCGATGGCGGCCAGCAAGCCGATGCCGTAGCCGCTCGTGTGCGCGTGCCAGACGACGGGGCCGCCGCCGGCGCTGGCCACGTGGCCGATCACGCCGGCGAGGAAATTGACGACCGAGAAATAAAACACGACGCGGTATTCGGGTTCGCCCAGCAAGCCCAGCTTGCGCACTTGCAAGTAGGCGAGCGCAGACAGCATGCCGGAAATCAAGGCCGTGATGGCGCCAGCCAACTGGTCCGTCTCGAACACGGGTTGCAGCAGCAGGGTCACGCCGACAAAGCTCATGGCAATCGCTGCTACCAGCGGCCACTCGACTTGTTGCGTCGCTTTCCACCAGCCGCCCGCCAGCAGGATCACGGCGATCCAGATGGGCGCCATGTAATTGAGCGTCATGGCCGTGGCCAGCGGCAGGATGGCGATGGCATAAAACCACAGCCACAGGGCGATCACGCCCACCACGCCGCGCCACAGATGCTGGCCCGGCATCGTGGTTTTAAAGCTGCCGCCCTGGTACAAAATCGTGCAGCTCATGACGGTCATGCCGATGATGCCGCGGTACATGACGATTTCGGAGGTCGAATACATATCCGACGCCAGCTTGACGCACACGCCCATGATGGCAAACATGAAACTGGCGAATAACATCCATAGCGATTGCATGAGTAATCCTGGTGATGAAAATGAAAAAGGCCGCGCAATGCGGCCCTTGAGGGAATTACAGTTCGATATTGTTGCGGTACCACTCGTGGAAGTGCTGCATGCCGTCTTCCATGGGCGACTGGTAAGGCCCCACTTCGTTCTCGCCGCGCGCCATCAGGGCCTTGCGGCCGGCGTCCATGCGCAGGGCGATTTCATCGTCCTCGACGCAGGTTTCCATGTAGGCAGCCCGTTCCGCTTCGACGAAGTCGCGCTCGAACAGCACGATTTCTTCCGGGTAATAGAACTCCACCACATTGCGCGTTTTTTGCGGGCCGTCCGGCCACAGGGTCGAGACGATCAGCACGTGCGGATACCATTCGACCATGATGTTCGGATACAGGGTCAGCCAGATGGCGCCATACGGTGGCACTTCGCCACCACGGAATTGCAGCACCTGCTCCTGCCATTTTTTATAGGCGGGCGAACCGGCCTGCTGCAGGCCGCGGTGCACGCCTACCGTCTGCACGCTGTAATCCTTGCCGAATTCCCAGCGCAGGTCGTCGCAGCTGACAAAGCTGCCCAGGCCCGGGTGGAACGGTTCCACGTGATAATCCTCGAGGTAGACTTCGATGAAAGTCTTCCAGTTGTAATCGCACTCGTGGATTTCCACGTGGTCGAACATATAGCCGGAAAAATCGAGGTCTTTCGAGACGGATAAATCTTTCAATTTTTCCATCACGTTGTAGCCATTTTGCTCGAATAACAAGCCATTCCAGCTTTGCAGCGGCGTTTTCGACAGGTTCAGGCACGGCGTCTCGGGGAAATGCGGCGCGCCGATCAATTCACCCTTGAGGTCGTAAGTCCAGCGGTGCAGCGGACAGACGATATGGTTCGCATTGCCCCGGCCATTGAACATCAGCGCCTGCCGGTGGCGGCACACATTGGACAGCACTTCGATGCCATTGGCGTTGCGCACGAGCATGCGCCCTTCGTTCTCAGACGCCAGGGTCGCAAAATCGCCGGTTTCCGGCACCATCAGTGCATGCCCGACATAGCGCGGGCCGGCTTGGAACAATTGCTGCATTTCACGCTGCAACAGCGTTTCGTCAAAATAGACGTGGACCGGAAGTTGCGCGTTTGAACGCGCCAGCTTGGCGTGAGTAGCCAGATCGGACATCCCAACCCCCCATAAATGTACAACGGTCAGCAGTGCCCCAGGCCATTCCCTGGGCAACCGCTACAGAGAGAAAGAATCCGCAAAGACCTGAATTCAAATTTGTTGAAACGGTATTTCGGACAGAACCGGCGATTATAGCGCGTATCGGCCTCGGCATTGCCAAACCCCCCCCGGTAAATACGCTATTAATGAGAAACATTGTCATTTACCGTCTCATTTCCAGCGAATAGGGGCGATTGCGCTAGAATTCACTGCCAAGCTGGTAACGTCTTCCCCGTTGAGCACGCCGATTGCGCTTTAGTTTTCACTTAATAGTGTGGTTTGTTCTAAAATAACGCTTCTATGCTGGCCGGGAGTCCCCGGCGTCTCCCTACATACCCCTCGTGCCACGAAGAGATCTGAGTCTATGTCGAAGAAATTAACTGCCGCTGCCGCAGCGCCGGCCTCGTTTGAAGAGGCAATGGCGGAACTGGCGCAGCTGGTAACGCAAATGGAAGCGGGCCAGTTGCCGCTGGAAGCATCGGTCGCGGCGTATCAGCGCGGCTCGGAACTGGTCAAGTATTGCGCGACCCAGCTCGATAGCGTCGAAGCGCAGGTGAAAGTACTGGAAGGCGACATGTTGAAACCGTTCGTGGATGCCGGCGAGGCCGCACTATGATGGCCAGCGTACAACAGGACGGCGAGACTTTCGGCGACTGGATGCAAAGCACCCAGTCCGGCGTGGAAGGCAGGCTCGACCAATTCCTGCCTTCGGCCGATACCGTGCCGCACAAACTGCACGCGGCCATGCGCTATGCGCTGCTGGGCGGTGGCAAGCGCGTGCGTCCGCTGCTGGTGATGGCGGCCGGTGAACTGTTTGACGCCGATCAAGATACCCTGGCGCGCGCTGCTTGTGCGCTGGAAATGATTCACGTGTATTCGCTGGTGCACGACGACATGCCTTGCATGGATGACGATGCCTTGCGCCGTGGCAAGCCCACCGTGCACATCGCCTACGATGAAGCGACGGCCCTGCTGGTGGGCGACGCGCTGCAATCGCAGGCGTTCATGCTGCTGGCAGACGGCGCGGCGATTCCTCCGGCGCGGCAAATGGCCATGATCAAGCTGCTGGCGCACGCCTCCGGTTCCTTTGGCATGTGCGGCGGCCAGGCGATCGACCTCGACAGCGTCGGCCAGGCCTTGACCTTGCCGCAGCTGGAACAGATGCATCAACTGAAAACGGGTGCCTTGCTGCGTGCGGCCGTGATGCTTGGCGCACTGGCAGGCAAGGACTTGACGCCAGACGAGATGACGGCGCTGAACGCGTATGCGCGCGCCGTCGGACTGGCGTTCCAGGTGGTCGACGACGTGCTCGACGCGACGGCCGATTCGGCCACACTGGGCAAGACGGCGGGCAAGGATGCGGCGGCCAACAAGCCGACCTACGTATCGATTCTGGGGCTGGAGCCATCGAGAGCCCTGGCAGAACAATTGCGGTGCGACGCCCATGCGGCGCTGGCGCCATTCGGGGACAAGGCACGCCGTTTGCGCGAGCTGGCGGACCTGGTCGTGCAGCGGAAGGCATAAATGAAACTGTTAGAAACCATCAATGAACCAGCGCAAGTGCGCAAGCTGGCCCGCTCGCAACTGGTGCCGCTGGCCCAGGAATTGCGCAGCTTCCTGCTCGACTCCGTTTCCAAGACGGGCGGCCATCTGTCGTCCAACCTGGGCACGGTCGAGCTGACTGTCGCGCTGCACTACGTCTTCAACACGCCGCACGACCGCATCGTCTGGGACGTGGGCCACCAGACCTATTCGCACAAGATCCTCACGGGCCGGCGCGAGCGCATGCATACCCTGCGCCAGAAAGACGGCATTTCCGGCTTCCCGAAGCGCGACGAGAGCGAATACGACACCTTCGGCACGGCGCACTCGTCAACGTCCATTTCCGCAGCGCTGGGCATGGCGCAGGCCGCCAAGATCAAAGGCGACCCGCTGCACGCGATCGCCGTGATCGGCGACGGTTCGATGACGGCCGGCATGGCCTTCGAGGCGATGAACAATGCCGGCGTGCAGGAAGACGTCAACCTGCTGGTGATCTTGAACGACAACGATATGTCGATCTCGCCGCCCGTGGGCGCGCTAAACCGCCACCTGGCGCGTTTGATGTCGGGCCAATTCTATGCGGCGGCTAAAAATGTCGGCAAGTCCGTCTTGCCCGGCCCCGTGCTGGAACTGGCGAAACGCTTCGAAGAACACGCCAAGGGCATGGTCGTGCCCGCCACCATGTTCGAGGAATTCGGTTTTAACTATATCGGTCCCATCGATGGTCACGACCTCGATTCGCTGATCCCGACCTTGCAAAATATCAAGCAATTGAAGGGTCCGCAATTCCTGCACGTGGTCACCAAGAAGGGGCAGGGCTACAAGCTGGCCGAGGCGGAGCCTATCCTGTATCACGGCACGGGCAAGTTCAACCCGGCCGAAGGCATCAAGCCGGCGACGGCACCGGCCAAGATGACGTACACGGAAGTGTTCGGCAACTGGCTGTGCGACATGGCTGCGCACGACAAGCGCCTGGTGGGCATCACGCCGGCCATGCGCGAAGGCTCGGGCATGGTCAAGTTCGAACAGCAATTCCCCAACCGCTACTTTGACGTGGGTATTGCCGAGCAGCATTCGGTCACCTTCGCCGCTGGCCTGGCTTGCGAAGGCTTGAAGCCCGTCGTGGCCATTTATTCAACTTTCCTGCAGCGCGCCTACGATCAGCTGATCCACGACGTGGCGCTGCAAAACCTGGACGTGACGTTCGCGCTGGACCGCGCCGGTCTGGTGGGCGCCGACGGCGCCACGCACGCGGGCAACTACGACATGGCGTTTTTGCGCTGCATTCCGAACATGGTCGTCATGGCCGCGTCCGATGAAAATGAATGCCGGCAAATGCTCACCACGGGCTACCACTATCCGGGCCCGGCCGCGATCCGCTATCCGCGCGGCGCCGGTGCCGGCGCGGCCATCGTGCCGGAACTGACGAGCATTGAGATTGGCAAGGGCGAGCTCAAGCGCCACGGCAAGCGCATCGCCATCCTGGCTTTCGGTTCCATGGTGGCACCTGGCGTGGCGGCGGGCGAGAAGCTCGACGCGACGGTCGCCAACATGCGCTTCGTCAAGCCGCTCGACGTGGCGCTGGTGAAACAGCTTGCCGCTGAGCACGATTACCTGGTGACGGTGGAAGAGGGCTGCATCATGGGCGGCGCCGGTTCGGCCGTGGCGGAAGCGCTGGCGGCCGAAGGCATCGTCAAGCCGATTTTGATGCTGGGCTTGCCGGACGTCTTCATAGACCATGGCGACCCCGTACAGCTGCTGAAAAGCGTGGGCCTCGATGCCACCGGTATCGCCGCCTCGATCGAGCAGCGCTTTGGCGGCAGCCAGCCGCGCCTGTCCGCCGTCAGCTAAGTTGGCTTGCATACGGAAAAGCGACACTGCGGTGCCGCTTTTTTTTCGTCCAGCGGGATTTTACGCTGCACTGCAACATTATTCACCCGGGAATGCTACGATGACGCTTTGATACTCTTTCAAAGTCAAACTTGCATTTCAGGAAACTTCACCGCCGTTCACGTGCACTGGCCGGCCGCTGGCTGACGGGCATGCACGCCTATACCGACAAACTGGTACAACGCCGTCCCCTGTGGATGGTCACCCTGGCCATCGACGAAACGAATCTGTCCGAAGGATTGCGGGCGGCTTGCGCCTCGAGCGCCATGTTGCTCTTGGGCCTGCTGTTCGACCACCCCGATTTTTCCTGGGCCGCCATCGGCGCCTTCTGGACTTGCCTGGCCGATGCGGCCGGAACGCGGCGCATGCGCTTCGTCTCGATGGTGGGCTTCGGCCTGCTGTCGACGGTGGCCGGCGGCCTGACGGCGCTGGCGGCCGGCCATGGCGCGGCGGCCGCCGCCGTTGCTGTGCTGCTGTTTTCCTGGGCCGGCGCACTGGCGCGCATCTGGGGCGCGGCCACGGCGCAAGTGGCCATCCTGGCGGCCACGGCCTGCGTCGTGATGGTCACGCATCCTCTGGCATCGATGACGCAGACTGCGCCTTTCCTGGGGCTCTACATGTTTGGCTGCCTGTTTGCCACCGTGCTCAGTTTTACGGTCTGGCGCATCCACCCGTTTAGCCCGGCCCGGCGCGCGATACGCGCCGCGTACTCGCGCCTTGCCGGTATTGCGCGCGACAATGCACGCTTCCTGGCGCAAGGTCCGGCATTGCCGGACGCGGCCGCGCATGGCGCCAGCTACCGTTCGCAGGCACGCGCTGCGCTGGAAGCGGCGCGGGTGGCGCTGGCCGCCGTGCCGCCCGCGCGTGCGGGCCGCAGCGCCCTGTACGACAACCTGCTGCTGGCGCTCAGCGACGCCGAGCGCATCTTCGCCTATCTGATCGCTGTCACGCATACGTGCGAGCGCGATCAGCAGCGTCTGCGCCAGGACCCGCGCGCGCGGCGCAGCCTGGAAGTGATGGCCGTGCTGTTGCGCCGCCTGGGGCAAGCCGTGCAGCGCCAACCGGAAACGCCGCCTCTGGAATTGCAGCGCCGCCTGGCTGGCTGCGGACGGCGCCTGGAAGCGGCGCTTGGCGCCTTGCTGCCCTTGCGCCTGAACGTGGACTTCATGGAACTGGGCTTGCCGCGTGCGGCGCAGCTGCCGTGGCGCGAGGCGGCTTTCCTGGCGCTGGGGCAGGCGTGGCAGACGGCAAAAGTCAACGCCACGCCGCAGTCGCTGAGCTGGCGCCATGCGGCGCGCGTGTCGCTGGCGACGACGGCCGGCTTCCTGCTGGTCGAGGCCTTGCATATTCCATTCGGTTACTGGGCGACCATGGCCACCTTGCTGATCTTGCAGCCATCCGTATCGACCACCTGGCCGCGCGGCATCGAGCGGGTCGCTGGCAGCGTGCTGGGCGCCGTGCTGGCCGTGCTGATCGGCCTCGCCGTGCACACCCCGCTGGCGATCTCGCTGGTGGTGTTTCCCCTGATCGTCGCCACCATGGCCTTGCGCCGCGTCAGCTACAGCCTGCACGTGCTGTTCATGACGCCGGCTTTCGTGCTGGTGGCCGACTATGCGGCGCCCGCCAGCGAGATGGTGTATGCCGCGAGCCGCTTGGGCAACAATGTGCTCGGTTGCATGCTGGCCCTGCTGGCCACGTTTTTCCTGTGGCCGGACCGCGAGGCGGACGACCTGGACCAGCGCCTGGCGAAAGCCGTGTCGGCCAACCTGAAATACCTGCTGGCCGTGCTGGCGGCAGGCGGACGCTGGGATAGCGCCATCGCGCGCCTGCGCCGCGAGGCGGGCTTGGCCAGCAATAACGCGGAACAAGTGCTGCAGCGCTTGCGCATCGAGCGCCGCCTGGACCGCAGCAGCGGCGTGGGCCTGGCGGCGCTGCGCACCTTGCCGCTGCTGCGCCGCGTGGCGGGCAGCACGGCGCGCATCAGTTTGAGTCCCCAAGCCGAGCCGGCGCCGCCCCAGCTGCAGCAATGGATTGCCGCCGTCAGCGGGGAAATCGATGCGCTGCTGCGCGGCGAATCGGGCACGCCTTCCCCCGCGCCCTGCGCCAGCGACGGCTTGACAGCCCTGCAAGCCGACGCCGTGGCTCAGGTGCAGCTGCTGCGTGGCTTGCTGCGCGAGCATATGCAGGCGCAAGCGCAAGCGCAGGGGAAGCGGGAAAAATTGACGCAGGTCGCCGAATAGACTACGGCTGTCCGGTTTCGCTTTGTCGCTGCCAGGCTTGATGGTTATCATTTGTCGATGCCAGCGTATAAAACAGGAATGAGCGACGTGGATAGATTGACAGCGGGGAAGACATGCCGGGTGGCCGCTGCCGTGCTGGCCATGGTCTTGGGATTGCCGGCAGGCGGCGATGTCGCGGCGCGCGAGGACCCAGCTGTCGTTTGCGCCAGCGCAAGCGGCTGGGACATGGCCTGTTTGCGCCAGGTCTATGTCCAGCCCATCGCCAACTGGCCTGGTCCTCAGTTACCCGCTGGCGTGGCGGCTGCGGAAATGGCGCCCGTCTCCGCCATTCCCGTGGTCCCCGTGGCGCCGGCCATCGTGGCGCTGGGGCAGCGCCTGTTCAATGATCCCCGTTTGTCGCGCTCGAATGCGGTGGCCTGCATTAGCTGTCACAGTCCAGCCTACAGTTTCGCCGACAGCAAGCGAGTTTCCGTGGGGCACGAAGGGCGCCTGGGCCAGCGTAATGTGCCGGGCTTGCTGGGCGTGGGCCAGATCACGCCGCTGTTCTGGGATGGCCGCGCCAGTAGCCTGGAAGAGCAGGCGCTGGGACCTTTGCAGCATCCGGATGAAATGGCGGCCGTGGCTGCGCAATTGCCCGCCAAGCTGGCTGCGCTGGACGACTACGCGGCGCAATTCGATGTGGCCTTCGGTCAGGGCGCGGGCGTGACCCTGTCGCGCATGTTGACGGCGCTGGCCGATTACCAGCGCACCCTGCTGCCGCCCGTCACGCGCTTCGATACTTTCCTGGAAGGCGAACGCACGGCCTTGACCGATCGCGAACTGCTGGGCCTGCACCTGTTTCGCACCAAGGCGCGCTGCATGACGTGCCACAGCGGCGCCTTGCTGACGGACCAGCAATTCCACAACCTGGGAATGAGCAATTACGGCAGCCGCAAGTATGAAGATCTGGGGCGCTACCTGGTGACGGGCAAGAATGAGGATGTGGGCAAGTTCCGCACACCGGGCCTGCGCGGCGTGGCGCAATCGGGGCCGTGGATGCACAATGGCGCATTCGCGCAGATGGTGGGCATGTTGAATATGTACAACGCGGGCATGTCGCGCCCCGAGCCACAAAACGCGCAGCAGGCGGCCGATCCGAAGTTTCCCGTCACATCGACGCTGCTGCAGCCATTGCAGCTGACGTCCGATGAAATCATTGCGCTGAAGAGCTTTCTGGAAGCCCTGTAGCCGCTCGGCCGGTTGCGCCCGCAACCGGCCTTTTCCTGCCTGCGGCGCCATATTGTATAGACGTTTGGCGCGCCGTAATCTCTCCAAATGCCACATTCCACAGGCTTCGCCGATATATTTTCTAAAATAGAAATTTATCTATAGGAAATGTTGACTCTAAAATAAGTGCGGTCTATAGTCGATTTTGTAGCAAGCTTATTCGGTATGCGCAGCAGCCGGACACGGGTTGTGGACAGGACGGTGCCTTTGTTGGCCGTGATTTTTTTTCAACCATAGTAGATGTCGTCGCAGACAAGGGAAGCGCTCACGATGCAGAAAAAACTGAAAACCACGGCGCTGTACCTGGTGATCCTGGCCGCCGGCCTGGGCAGCGGTTATGGTCTGTCCTTGCTGCCTGGTCTATTCAAATCGACTTACACGGAAGGTAATTACGCCGCGTATTTCCCGAATGCCCAGGCGAAGGTGGTGTTGTACGGCACGGACTGGTGCGGCTATTGCGCCAAGACCCGTGCGTATTTCAAGGAAAACAAGATCGAATTCGTCGATCTCGATATCGAGAAATCCCCGGCAGCAAAAAAAGCCCATGAGGAACTCGGCGGCGGCGGCGTGCCCGTGGTGCTGATCGGCAACCGCAAGATCCAGGGTTTCAATACGGGTGCGCTGGAAGCGGCGCTGAAGAAAATCTGACGTTACAGTTTTTTAACTTGAAAGGCTCGCCATGTTCAAAAAGATTGCCGTTTTCCTGTTTGCCGCCGGCGCCGCGCTGTCCTTCAGTGCCCAGGCATTTGGCCCGGACTGCACCTTTGTCTGCGATCGCAACCTGCTCGATTGCGTGGAATTCGGCCAGCCGGCCTGCATCGAAAACTATCAGGCTTGCCAGAAGGAATGCCTGCGCCCACCGCGTCAGTGACGCGCGGATGCACTACCAGCTGATGGATGGCGCGTAAGAGACGGCGCGCCATGGATGTCTGTGATCGTCTGTCAATTCAACAGGAGTACTTATGTTCAAAAAACTGGGTTTCTTTTTGTTTGCCATGGGCGTCAGCGCTTCGTACGCGATGGCCGGCGGCGGCGAGGCGGAATGTTATACGCAATGCGATGAGGGGCTGGAGCAGTGCATGATCAACCGGCCGACGTCGTCCGGCGCCTGCACCAAGATTCATCGCATGTGCTATCAACGCTGCGACCAGGTAAATCAATAAGCACGGCGCGCGGCGAGGCCTGTTCTTGCAGGCCTGGCCGCGCCTATTTTGTCTCAGCCCCGCGTGCGGTCATGCCGCCACAGTACATCGCTGCCGCCGGCAAATCGGTTCAGCACGCGCGACAGCACGAACAGCAGGTCCGACAGGCGGTTCACGTACTGGCGCGGATGTTCATGAAGGGTTTCCGCATTGGCCAGCGTGACGATGCTGCGCTCGGCGCGGCGGCATACGGTGCGGCACACATGCGCCAGCGAGGCGGCGCGCGAACCGGCCGGCAGGATGAATTCACTCAAGGCCGGCAAGTCCGCATTGTATTTCGCCAGTAAATCATCGAGGCGCAGCACGTGCTCTTCCTTGATCAGCTGATAGCCCGGGATGCAGATTTCGCCGCCCAGGTCGAACAGATCGTGCTGGATGGCCACCAGCTCCTCGCGCAAGGCGTCGGGCATGGCTTCGCACAGCAGCAAGCCGATATTTGAATTGAGTTCGTCCACGTCACCCATGGCGTGGATGCGCGCGCTGTCCTTGCTGGTGCGGCTGCCGTCGCCCAGGCCGGTGCTGCCATTGTCGCCCGTGCGCGTGGCGATTTTCGAAAGTCGGTTACCCATGATGCCGATCCTGTCAAAGAAGAATGGGGGCAGCATACGACACTGCGCGCCGCCTGGCTGCGGATTTGGCTGCAAATCGGACAAAAAATGCGCTGCGCGCCACTTTTGTGCTTACAATCGTTGCACGCCCATGCCTTTTTGCCCCCATCTTATGCTCAATGCTGCCCCTGAATCCGGATTGACCGCTGCGCGCCAGCAAGCCGTCGTTGCGGCCCTGCTGGCGGTGCTGCCTGCCCGCTGTGTGCTGTCCGACGCCGAAGATACGCGCCCGTATGAATGCGACGGCCTGGCCGCCTATCGCCAGTTGCCGATGGTGGTCACCCTGCCGGATACGGAAGAGCAGGTCATCGCCATCCTCGGCGTCTGCCGGGAACTGAAGGTGCCGATCGTGCCGCGCGGCGCCGGCACGGGCTTGTCGGGCGGCGCCTTGCCCATCGCCGATGGCGTGGTGCTGTCGACGGCGCGCCTGAACCGCATCGTGCGCCTGGATGCCTACGCGCGCACGGCCGTGGTCCAGCCGGGCGTGCGCAATCTGGCCATTTCCGAAGCGGCCGCGCCCTACGCGCTGTACTACGCACCCGATCCGTCCTCGCAGATCGCCTGCAGCATCGGCGGCAACGTAGCGGAAAATTCGGGCGGTGTGCATTGCCTCAAATACGGCTTGACCGTGCACAATGTGCTGCGCGTGCGCGTTGTTACCATCGCTGGCGATGTGCTGGAACTGGGCGGCGAATGCCTGGACTCGCCCGGCCTCGACCTGCTGGCCGTCTTCATCGGCTCCGAAGGCATGCTGGGCATCGTCACGGAAGTGACGGTCAAGCTGATACCGAAACCGGCTACGGCGCGTGTCATCATGGCCTCGTTCGGCGACGTCGTCACGGGTGGCAATGCCGTGGCCAACGTGATCGCCGCCGGCATCATCCCGGCCGGGCTGGAAATGATGGACCAGACGTCCTCGCGCATGGTCGAACCGTTCGTCAAGGCCGGCTACGACACCGACGCGGCGGCCATTTTGCTGTGTGAGGCTGATGGCACGCACGAGGAAGTGGAAGAGGAAATCGCCCGCATGACGGCCGTGCTGGAAGGGGCGGGCGCCAGCGCCATCGCCGTCTCGCAGTCGGAAGCGGAGCGCATGAAGTTCTGGTCCGGCCGCAAGAACGCCTTTCCCGCCGCTGGTCGCATCTCGCCCGACTACTACTGCATGGACGGCACCATCCCGAGAAAAAAACTGGCGGAAGTCCTGACGGGCATCGCCGGCATGGAAACGACACATGGCTTGCGCTGCGCGAATGTGTTCCACGCGGGAGATGGCAATTTGCACCCGCTGATCCTGTTCGACGCCAACAAGCCCGGTGAATTCGAGCGCGCCGAAGCGTTTGGCGCGGACATCCTGGCTCTGTGCGTGGCCGTCGGCGGCACCATCACGGGCGAGCATGGCGTGGGCATGGAAAAGATCAATTCCATGTGCGTGCAGTTTACGCGCGCCGAACTCGATGCCTTCTTTGCCGTCAAGCGCGCGTTTGATCCCCACACCTTGCTGAACCCGGACAAGGCGATCCCCACCTTGAACCGCTGCGCCGAATTCGGCAAGATGCATGTGACCGCAGGACGCCTGCCGTTCGCCAACCTGCCCCGTTTTTAACCGCCGGAGACTCCCTTGCAAGCAATCGTGGAACAATTCAGGCAGACCATCCTGGCCGCCAGCGCGGCGGGCAGTCCCGTGCGCCTGCGCGGCGGCGGTACGAAAGACTGGTATGGCCAGCAATTCGACGGCGAGGTGCTCGATACGCGCGCGTATGCGGGCATCATCGACTATGAACCAACGGAGCTGGTGATCACGGCCCGCTGCGGCACGCCGCTGGCGGAGATCGAGGCGGCGCTGGCCGCGCGCAACCAGATGCTGGCCTTCGAACCACCGCATTTCGGCTCGCAAGCCACGGTGGGCGGCGTCGTCGCCAGCGCGCTGTCCGGGCCGCGCCGCGCCAGTGCGGGCGCTTTACGTGATTTTGTGCTGGGTGCCGTGCTGATGGATGGCCATGGCGAACGCCTGGCGTTTGGCGGGCAGGTGATGAAAAACGTGGCTGGCTACGATGTCTCGCGCCTGCTGGCCGGCTCGCTGGGGACCTTGGGCCTGATCCTGGAAGTGTCGCTGAAGGTGCTGCCCTTGCCCTTGCGCGAAGCGACGTTTCGCATGGCGTGCGCTGAAATCGCCGCCTTGCGCCTGCTCAATGAATGGGCGGGCAAGCCGCTGCCGATATCGGCCAGCTGCTGGCACGACGGCGTGCTGACGGTACGCCTGTCCGGCGCCGAAGCGGCCGTGTCGGCGGCGCTGCGCACGCTGGACGGAGAACTGCTGGCAGCCGATGACGCGGCCGCCTTCTGGCTGGACGTGCGCGAACAGACGCACGCTTTCTTTGCGGGCGCGGGCAGCCTGTGGCGCTTGTCTCTGCCGCCGCACGCCAGTGCCGTGATTTTAAAGGGGCGCCAGCTGATCGAGTGGGGCGGGGCACAGCGCTGGTTGAAGCTCGACGGCGACGCCGATGCCGATAGCGCCCGGCACATTCGCCAGGCGGTGGCTGCGCTTGGGGGCCACGCCACCCTGTTCCGCGGCGGCGACAAGGCGGTGGGCGTGTTCCACCCGCTGGCGCCGGCCGTTGCCACCATCCACCAGCGCCTGCGGCAGGCTTTCGACCCTGCCGGCATCTTTAACCCGCACAGAATGTATTGAGCGCGCATGCAAACCAATCTCGCTGATTTCATCAAGAACACGCCGGCAGGCGACGAAGCCGAAGCCATCTTGCGCGCTTGCGTGCATTGCGGTTTTTGCACGGCCACCTGCCCCACCTACCAGTTGCTGGGCGATGAACTCGATGGCCCGCGCGGACGCATTTACCTGATCAAGCAAGTGCTCGAAGGCGCGCCCGTCACCGCCAAGACGCAGATGCACCTGGACCGCTGTCTGACCTGCCGCAACTGCGAGTCGACCTGCCCCTCGGGTGTGCAGTACGGGCGCCTGGTCGATATCGGCCGCAATGTCGTCGAGCAGCGCGTGCAGCGCCCCTTGCGCGAACGGGCCTTGCGCTTCGCCCTGAAGGAAGCCTTGCCACGCCGCTGGCTGTTTACGCCCGTGTACAAGGCGGGGCAGGCGCTGCGGCCCTTGCTCTCCAAAAGTTTGCAGGACAAATTGCGCCCGGGCGCCACCGCCGGCGCATGGCCCACGCGCCAGCACGCGCGCAGCATGCTGCTGCTTGACGGCTGCGTGCAGCCGGCCATGTCGCCGAACATCAACGCGGCCACGGCGCGCGTGTTTGATGCCCTGGGCGTGCAGCTGATCGTGGCGCCGAAGGCGGGCTGCTGCGGCGCGCTGCGCCATCACCTGAATGACCAGGAAGCGGCGCTGGATGACATGCGCCGCAATATCGACGCCTGGTGGCCGTATGTGGACAGCGCAGAAGCCATCGTCATGACGGCATCCGGCTGCGGGGCCACGGTCAAGGAATATGGACATCTGCTGGCGCACGATGCCCACTATGCGGAGAAGGCGCGGCGCATCGCCGCACTGACGCGCGATTTGTCCGAGATCATGCCGGCGTTTGAAACGGAGCTGGTGGACCTGCTGAAAGGGCGCATCGGCAAGCGAGTGGCGTATCACCCGCCCTGCACCCTGCAGCACGGCCAGCAGGTGCGCGGCAAGGTGGAGCAGGTGCTGCGCGCCGTCGGCGTCGATGTGCGCCTGTGCGCCGACAGCCATTTGTGCTGCGGTTCGGCGGGCACGTATTCGATTCTGCAACCGGCACTGTCGCAGCAGCTGCGCGACAACAAGGTGGCGAACCTGGAAGCGTGCGAGCCGGACATGATCGTGTCGGCGAATATCGGCTGCCTGAGCCACCTGCAGTCTGGCACCGAGACGCCCGTGCGGCACTGGATCGAGCTGATCGACGCGGCCTTGAACCCCTAAGAGCCTATCCCGGTAGGGAGCGCCAGCAGGAGATGTATTCATCTGCTGGAATCAGCTCTACATAGGCACTTCGCTGTACTGCGCGATGCGCCATTGCGGGGCTGGGACGAAATTGTTCGCCCATTCCACCACGGCGTCGGCCGGCATGGGGCGGGCGATGCCGTAGCCTTGCGCCAGGTCGCAGCCCAGCTGGATCAGGCGCGCGCCATGCTCGACGCTTTCCACGCCTTCGGCGATCACCGTCAAGCTGAATGACCGGGCCAGGCCGATGACGGCGCGCACCAGGTGCAGGTCGTCGCGGTCGTTGAGCATATTGCGCACGAAGCTCTGGTCGATCTTGACGATGTTTGCCGGCAGGCGCTTCAAGTAGGACATCGATGAATAGCCGGTGCCGAAATCGTCGAGGGCAAAGGTGATGCCCAGCGCCTGGCAGGCGCGGATGATGCGACGCACGTCCTGGATGTCGTGCAGGGCAGACGATTCGAGGATTTCCAGTTCCAGCATGCTGGCGCACACGCTGGGAAATTCGCCGAGGATGGTTTCCAGGCGCGAGACAAAGTCGGGTTGCTGGAAGTGGCGCGCCGCGATATTCACGCTGACTACCCAATGCTTGCCGCAAGCCGCCCAGCGATGCGTCTGCCACAGGGCCTGGCGCAGCACCCATTCGCCGATGTCGATGATCAAATCCGTCTGCTCCACCAGCGGCAGGAATTGCGCGGGCGCCAGCAGGCCGCGACGCGCATGCTGCCAGCGCAGCAATGCTTCCATGCCCACCACCGTGCCGGCGCGCATGTTCACCTTGGGTTGGTAATGCAGCCGCAGTTCGCCGTTGATCAGGGCCTGGCGCACTTCCGTGCGCTGGTTGTGCTGGGTACGCACTTCTTCATCGAGATTGGTGTCGAAGAAGTGGTACTGGTTGCGCCCCGTCAATTTCGCCTGGTAGACGGCGTGGTCGGCGTGGCGCAGCAGGCTTTCCGTATTCAAGTCCTTGCCCGCATAGACGGCGATGCCGACGCTGGCCGTCATGTGCAGCGCCTGCTGGTCGCACTGGTAGGGGTGGCTCAGTTCCTGCATCAATTGCGTGACGTTCTGTTCGATGCTGGCGATGTTGGCCTGGCCGCACAGCAGCATGACGAATTCATCGCCGCCCAGGCGCGCCGCGTAGTGGACCTGGCCCGTAAAACTGTGCAGGCGGGCAGCCACCTGCTTGAGAATTTCATCGCCCGCTTCGGCGCCGTGGCGGTCGTTGATGGCCTGGAAGTGGTCGAGGTCGAACAGGCAGACGGCCAGCAGGCGCTGGCGTTCGCGCGCCAGGAACAGTTCCTGTTCGAAGCGGGCGGCCAGCGCGGCACGGTTGGGTAAACCCGTCAGTACATCATTGTAGTTTTGCCACGACAGTTTTTGCAGCGCCTGCTGCATGTGCATGGTTTCGTTCAGCTGTTCGCCCAGCTGGCGCTGGCTGGTCTTCAGTGACGTCAACAGCTCTTCGACATCGCCCGCCATGCTGTTGAACGAGTCCGACACGGCTCGCGCTTCGGGCGTGGCGCCGACTGCCAGGCGCACGGCGAAATTGCCTTCGCGGAAGCGATCGGTCGCTTGCACGAGCCGCGCCAGCAGCCGGCGGTGCGACGCCAGGATCAAGCCCAGCAGGAGGAAGACCAGGGCGATATTGATGGTGCTGAGGACGGCCTGTTCGCGCACCCGGTGCCATACCTGCTCCAGAGGCAGTGCGGGCGTGTAGTGCAGGGCGAGGATGCCGTCGCCGCCGTCCGGCAGCGCCACCGTCAGGCGGCTGCGGATGGGCGTGATGCCAGCCAGGCGCGCGAACCAGGCGGGCACGCTGTCGGCCAGCGGTTTGTCGGCCAGCACTTCGACATGCCCGCCAGTTGTATCCCAGTGCGCGGAGGCGAGGCTGCGGTTCAGCGGCAGGGCGCTGCGCAGCACCTGGCGCACCTTGTCGTGCATCGCGTGACTGTTCGTGTGCACGGTCAGCGGCAGCACGCTATTGGCCAGGAACAGGTCGAGTTGCCGGGCATCGCTCTGATAGCGCGCGTTGGCCAGCGCGCTTTCCGTACCGAGCAGGGCGTGATAGCGGACAGCGCAAACGGCGAGTATCAGGAAGAAAATAGGAATGAATAGGCGGGAATAAATGCCCATCCGCATCCATGAAGATATTATTTTCCCAAAGACTGGCATCGTTTTTTGATCGATATCTGCGAATAATTATGTCAACATTATCACCGAAATTTGCTATTGGAAACACAATATTGATATCAAGCATGAAATAAATGCAGATTGATTGATTTCAGCATTTATTGTTAGAAATTAAAAGCATCGCATTGCTATTCCTGTAGCAATTGCCGAATATCGTCCGCCAGGCCGGCCGGTTTGCTGGCCGTCGCGTAGCGGCGAAATACGCTGCCATCCTTGCGCACCAAAAACTTGGTGAAGTTCCATTTGATCGATTGCGTGCCCAGTATGCCGGGCGCCGCCTGTTTCAATTGCGCAAACAGGGGATGGGCATGCGGGCCATTCACATCAACCTTGGCAAACAGGGGAAAGGTGACGCCGAAATTTTTTTCGCAAAAGGCTTTGATATCTCCGCGCGAACCCGGTTCCTGCTGGCGGAATTGATTGCAGGGAAAGCCCAGCACGACCAGGCCCTGCTCATGGAATTCGCGGTACAGCGCTTCCAGGCCCTGGTATTGGGGCGTGAAACCGCAGGCGCTGGCCGTGTTGACGATCAGCAGCACCTTGCCTCGGTATTGCGCCAGATCGACGGGCGTGCCGTCCAGCGCCTCGGCCTGGAAATCGTGGATGCTGCTCATGTCAGAGGAGTCCCAGTGTGGTGGCGTTCGCCGACGGCGCCGCTGCCGGTGCCATTGTGCCCTTCAGTTTGATCGTCAGGCGCAGGTCGTTGACGGAGTCCGCATTGCGCAGCGCATCTTCATGGCTGATGGCGCCCGCTTCGTGCAGGTCGAACAGGGCCTGGTCAAAGGTCTGCATGCCATGCTCGCGCGATTTTTTCATCAATTCCTTGATCTCGTGCACCTGGCCCTTGAAGATCAGCTCGCTCATCAGCGGCGAATTGAGCAGGATTTCCAGCGCCGCCTTGCGCCCGCCGCCTTCCTTGTTGGGGATCAATCGCTGCGAAATCATGCCCTTCAAATTAAGCGACAAGTCCATCAACAGCTGCTGGCGCCGCTCTTCGGGGAAGAAATTGATGATGCGGTCCAGTGCCTGGTTGGCGTTGTTCGCGTGCAAGGTCGCCAGGCACAGATGGCCCGTCTCGGCAAACGCGATGGCGTGGTCCATGGTGTCGCGGTCGCGGATTTCCCCGATCTGTATCACGTCGGGCGCCTGGCGCAGGGTGTTTTTCAGGGCCGTGGCCCAGTCGTCCGTATCGACGCCCACTTCGCGCTGGGTGACGATGCAGTTGCCGTGCGGATGGATGAATTCCACGGGATCTTCGATGGTGATGATATGGCCGTGGCTGTGGGCGTTGCGGTGACCCACCATCGCCGCCAGGGTGGTCGACTTGCCGCAGCCCGTGGCGCCCACCATGATGACGAGGCCCCGCTTGCTCATCACGATGTCTTGCAGGATGGCGGGCAAGCCCAGCGCGTCCAGGGAGGGGATGGCGGTATTGATCAATCGCAAGACCATGCCTGCCTGGCCCATCTGCACGAAGGCGGACACGCGGAAACGCCCCAGGCCTTCCGGGCTGATGGCGAAATTGGCTTCGCGGCTGGACTCGAACTCGGCGGCCTGGCGCGCATTCATGACGGCGCGCACGTAGCCTGCCGCCTGCTGCGCGGCGAGCGCGCCGCCGGCCAGCGGCGTCAGCTTGCCATCGAGCTTGATGGCGGCAGGAAAGCCTGCCGTGATGAACAGGTCCGAGCCGCCCCGAGCGCGCATCTGCGCCAGCAGCGCGTGCATGGCTTCATAGTGTTCGTGCGTCGTTTGCATGGCTTATCCGGGGAAGTTTTCAGGCGACTTGGCGGCCGCGCGGGCCGCTTCTGCGGAAATCGTGCCGCGCCGCACCAGGTCGGTGAGACATTGGTCCAGCGTCTGCATGCCTACGTTGCTGCCCGTCTGGATGGCCGAATACATCTGCGCCACTTTCGCTTCGCGGATCAGGTTGCGCACGGCCGGCGTGGCCAGCATGATTTCATGCGCGGCTACGCGGCCGTTGCCGTCCTTGGTTTTCAGCAAGTTTTGCGAAATGACGGCTTGCAAGGATTCTGACAACATGGCGCGCACCATTTCCTTTTCTTCGGCGGGGAAGACGTCGATGATGCGGTCGATCGATTTTGCCGCCGAGGAGGTGTGCAGGGTGCCGAACACCAGGTGGCCCGTCTCGGCCGCCGTCAGCGCCAGGCGGATGGTTTCCAGGTCGCGCAATTCGCCCACCAAAATCACGTCCGGGTCCTCGCGCAGGGCCGAACGCAGCGCGCTGCTGAACGAATGCGTGTGCGAGCCCACCTCGCGCTGGTTGATCAGGCATTTTTTCGGTTCATGCACGAATTCGATCGGGTCTTCGATGGTGAGAATATGGTGGTTCAGGCGTTCGTTGACGTGGTTCACCATGGCCGCCAGGGTGGTCGACTTGCCGGAACCCGTCGGGCCCGTCACCAGCACGAGGCCGCGCGGGCGCATGGCCAGCTCGCCGAAGATGCGTGGGGCGTTGAGTTCGTCCAGGGTCAGCACTTTCGACGGAATCGTGCGCAGCACGGCCGAAGCACCCCGTTCCTGGTTGTAGGCGTTGACGCGGAAGCGGGCCAGGCCAGGAATCTCGAACGAGAAGTCGCATTCCAGCGCTTCTTCATAGACCTTGCGCTGGCTGTCGTTCATGATGTCGTAGATCATGCTGTGCACTTCCTTGTGCTCGAGCGGGGCCACGTTCAGGCGGCGCACGTCGCCATGGACCCGTATCATCGGCGGCAGGCCGGAAGACAGATGCAAGTCGGAAGCCTTGTTGCTGACGGAGAAAGCGAGTAATTCGGAGATGTCCATTTATAATCCCTGTGCCTGCATTGATGGGCTGGCGCACTGTGCCGCCGCCCCTATACACTAGAAAATGATTATGTCCACAATCGAACAGAACTTGCAAGCCGTGCGCGACAGTATTGCGCAGGCCGCCTCTGACGCGCAGCGCGCGCCGACCGACGTGACCCTGCTGGCAGTCTCGAAGACCTTTGGCGCGGACGCCGTGCTGGCAGCGATGCGCGCGGGCCAGGCGGCGTTTGGCGAAAACTATTTGCAGGAAGCGCTCGACAAGATCGCCGCCGTCAAGCTTGCGCTGCCGCAAGGCGCACCCGTCTGGCACTTCATCGGCCCCATCCAGAGCAACAAGACGCGCCCCATCGCCGAACATTTCGACTGGGTGCACACGGTGGAACGGGAAAAGATCGCCGCGCGCCTGTCCGAACAGCGCCCGGCCGGCTTGCCGGACCTGAATATCTGTCTGCAAGTCAATATCAGCGGCGAGGCCAGCAAGAGCGGTGTGACGCCAGCGGAATTGCCGGCGCTGGCGCGCGCTGTGGCGCAGCTGCCCCGCTTGCGCCTGCGCGGCCTGATGGCGATTCCCGAGCCGGAAACGGATGTCTCCCTCCAGCGCCGGGCCTTTGCGCAATTGCGTGCGCTGTACGAACAATTGAAGGCTGAAGGGCTGGCGCTCGATACCCTGTCCATGGGCATGTCGGCTGACATGCGCGCCGCCGTGCTGGAAGGCGCCACCATCGTGCGCGTGGGCAGTGCCATCTTCGGTTCCCGTAATTACTCTCACTGATTGAATGAAAGCATCGCCATGACGACAGAATTGAATATCGCATTTGTGGGCGGCGGCAATATGGCTGCGGCTCTGATCGCCGGCCTGGCCGGCAAGTTGACCTTGGGCGGCAACATCCACGTGATCGACCCGCACGCGCCAGCGCTGGAAAAATTGCAGGCCCAATTCGGCGTCACGACGGCGATGCTTGCGGACGAAGCGCTGCGCGCCGTGGACGTGATCGTGCTGGCAGTCAAACCGCAAAGCATGCGCGAAGTGGCGGCGCAGTTGCTGCCCTTCCTCGATGGGGAACGGGCGCCATTGATCCTGTCGATCGCCGCCGGCATCCGCGCGCAAGACCTGTCGCGCTGGCTCGGTGATTATCCCGCCATCGTGCGCTGCATGCCGAACACGCCGGCCCTGATCGGCATGGGCATCACGGGCATGGTGGCCAGCAGCGGCGTCAGCGAGGAACAGAAAAAGACGGCGGACGCCATCCTGCGCGCCGTCGGCCAGACCGTCTGGCTCGACGACGAGGCGAAGATCGACCCTGTGACGGCCGTGTCGGGCAGCGGCCCCGCCTACGTGTTTTACTTTATCGAAGCGATGCAGCAGGCGGCCGCAGAACTGGGCTTGACGCCGGAGCAGGGCACGCAGCTGGCGATTGCCACCTTTACGGGCGCCGCGCAGCTGGCGGCGAACTCCAGCGAACCCGTGTCGCTGCTGCGCGAGCGCGTTACCTCGAAAGGGGGCACCACGTATGCGGCGCTGACCAGTATGGAAGAGAGCGGCGTCAAGGCTGCCATCGTCAAGGGCATCAAGGCGGCCGCGCAGCGGGGGCGCGAGATGGGGGACGAGCTGGGCAAATAAGTTCCGCTTACATCACCTTGACGGCGCGGCCGATGTATAAAATCGGCCCCGTCGGCCGACCCGTGGGCGAACCCGTAGCCGGTTCCAGCGTGATTTCAAACAGTTGCTCCGGCTGCAGCGGCGGCAGCTTGTCCAATGTCAACTTGACGGATTGACCCGGCTTGACCAGGCCCAGCGAGACGGGGGCGCCCCAGTCCTTGCCCTTGGTCCAGAATTGCAGGGCTTTTTGCTGCGGCACGCTAGTCGGGCCCAGCGGGATCAGGCTCAGGTCGCGGTTCTTGCCGCCGCGTCCGCCCGCCTGCACGATCCAGCCCGGCGATTTATCCTGCGGCGCCACCAGCACCACCAGGTAGCCGGGTCCGCTTGGCGCTTGCAGCTGCACCGTGACCAGCACGGCCAGCGCTGCCGTGGCCACCAGGCCGCCGCCGGCCAGCACGCGCCAGAAAGCCAGGCTGTTCCACCACGCTTGCCAGCCGCCCGCCTGCTGCACGGTTTTCGGCGTGAACAGGCTGGCGCTGATGCGTGGCCACAGTTGCGCAGAGGGCGCTGCGGGCGGCGCCAGCGTGGTCAATGGCAGCAGACGCTGTTCCCACGCAGCAACCGCGTCGCGCAGCGCTGGCTCGCGCGGCAAGCGCTGTTCCACTTCCGCGCGCTCGGCCAGTTCCAGGGTACCCAGCACGTATTGGCTGGCCAGCCTTTGCAATTCCTCGTCGCTATTCATCATCCCATGCACTCCCGCAAGGCGGCCAGGCCACGCTTGACCCAAGCCTTGACGGTGCCCAGCGGCGCTTGCAGGCGCTGCGCGATTTCGCTGTGGGAACAGCCATCCACGTAGGCGTACAGAATGCTATTGCGTTTGGATTCGTCCAGGTGACCGAGGCAATCGTGCAGCTTGCCCATGTCCGCCTGAAGGGCGTAGGCGTCGCCGGCATCATGGCCTTGTCGTTCGTGCAGCAGGGTTTCCACGGTATCCTCGTCGGCCGATACTTCATGGGCGCGGGCGCGCGCCACGTTCAGCGCCTGATGCCGCACCACCACATAGATCCAGCCCTTGCCGCTGCCGCGCGTGGCGTCGAAACTGCCGGCGCGGCGCCAGATGTTCAGGAAGGCGTCGTGCAGCACGTCTTCGGCCAGTGCCCGCTGGCGCACGATGCGCAGGGCCACGCCCAGCAGATAGCGGCTTTCTTGCTGGTACAGGCCGTGCAAGGCCTGCTGCTCGCCCCTGGCGCAGGCGCGCAGGGCGGCATCGTAATCGAACGGGGTGGCTAGCGTTGGCAAGGTGGGCGCAATCGTCAAGAGTTAACGGTTAGCAAGTTTTCAGTGCCGAGTATAGGCCAGAAACGGGCTTGCCAACCATCGTTTTCACTGATTTATGCGGCTTTCCAGAAGATATAGTCAGCCTGGTAGGGCACCCATTGCTTGACGCCAACGGTGTCCATGCCGCACGGCGTTGCCGGGGCCACGCCGCCGCTGGTGGCCACGCGCTGGATGTAGCTGACGCCCTGCATGGCGCCGCTGCCCGTGGCCGGATTGGCTTTCACCAGCTGATACGGGATATTGCCCGCGCCGGCGGGCGCCACGGCCACTTGCGTCGCCGTCACTTTCGAACCGTCCAGGTTGGCCCAAGTCGCAGGCGGACCGACATACGTGCCCACTTGCATGCCGCTGCGGTCGTTCAGGGCCGCATCCGGGCCCACGAAGACCCATTCATGGCCCGTCATGTCTTTTTTTACCTTGCATTCGTAGGCGATCTTGCCCACGCCTACAGTCTGCATGGCGACTTGGTGGCCATCGGGTACTTTAACGGCGTTCGGTAATTGTTCCTGCGAATAGCGCGCGCTCATGGGGGCGCAGGCGCTCAGCAGCAGGGCTGCGCTCAGCAGGGCGAAGGCGGGAACGGCGTGGCGTGGTGCAGTGTGGGCAAGCATGGCGAACTCCTGGTAGTTGGCTCAACCGGCTGGTTGATACCATGACTACCCATGGGCCTGTCATTTGGATGCAGCCAGGTAAAAATATTTTTCAGGGCGGAGGCGGCGCCTGCTTGCCGACGCGGTGCAACAGGGTGCGGATCAGGGGCAGGGCAGCGTTCGCATGCTTGAGCAGCGAGGCGCCAGCCAGCAGCAGCGGCACGAAACGCCGCGGGCGTACCAGCAGCAGGCCCAGCGCGGCGCCGCCCAGCATCAGGGGAATCTTGAAACGCGTGGCCAGGGTGTGGCGCAGATTGCCGCCTGTCAATGGTTCCAGCAACTGGCGCGTCTGCACGCCCAGGGCCAGACGCTGCAGCGTGCATTCGGCCAGCAGCGCGTCGCGCCGCTGCGCCAGGCTGGCGGCCGTGTGAACATGCGACAGTTTGGTGGGATGCGTGGTCATGGCCGCTCCGATTCCCGGCGCGCCAGCAGTTGCAGCTCGTCCAGGTCTTTGTTCAGTTCTGAAAGTGTGAAGGACAGCAGTTTCGGCTTGCTGCGGAAGCTGGCGCGCACGCCCAGCAGGGTGGCGAGGGCGGCAGTGATGAAGACGGCGGCCGTGATGGCGATGGCGGCAATGCGATGCGTGTCCCAGAATACGACGATGACGAGGAAGACCAGCAGCACCAGGCCGACAAACAGGCACAGCAGTGCCAACATGGCCAGCGCCAGATAGGACAGGAAGCGCAGCGACTCTTCTTCCATTTCCACGGCCGCCAGGGCCAGACGGGTCTGGACGATGGCGGCGAGGGTCGCTGCGACTTGGGCGACATGGTGCACGATAGCCATATGCTGCCTTTCGCGTCAGGAGACGGCCTAGGCCGTCGGTACGGCGTCGTTACTGTTTAGCGGCGTGACGAGGAGAGCAGCAGACCGAACAGCACGCCCACGACGGCGCCCGCGCCCACGGCTTTCCATGGATTGTCCTGCACGTATTCATCGGTGGCCTTGGCCGCCTTCTTGGTACGTTCGAGCAAGTCTTCTTCCAGCTTGATCAAGTCTTTCTTGGCCGTTTCCAGGGTGGCGATGAACTTGTCCTTGACGGCTTTGACATTCTCGCCCGTCTGATCCTTGGCGCCATCGAGCCAGCCTTCCGCTTCATTGATGACGGTTTTCAGGTCGCCGACCAGTTTGTCGCGGGCCTTGTCGGCGTCGGCGAGGATGCTGTCGCTGCTGGATTTTCCGGTATGTATCGAGCTCATGTATTACCTCATGGAAGTGAAACTGCACAGTGAAATACCAGTGTAGGCAGCAGCGGACAGGCTAGTCTTGCGCCGCCTCAAGGGTTGCCGCAGCGCAAGATCATTGATTAACGGAAAGCAAAGTCCAGCACCACGCCCGCAAACACCGCTGCTCCTAGCCAGTTATTATGCCGGAACGCCGCAAAACACGGCATACGCTCGCGTGCGCGGATCAGGGTGTAGTGGTAAACGGCGCAGCCGGCCGCCACCAGCAAGCCCGCCACATACCAGTAGCGCAAGCCCAGGTGCCAGCCGCAGACCAGCCACAGCAGCAGGAAAGCGGCATAGCACAGCATGATGATGGCCACGTCGTAGCGGCCAAAGGTGATGGCCGAGGTCTTGATGCCGATTTTTAAGTCGTCGTCGCGGTCGACCATCGCGTACTCCGTATCGTAGGCCACGGCCCAGAAGACATTACCCAGCAGCAGCAGCCAGGCGACGACGGGCACGCTATCCGTGATGGCGGCAAAGCCCATGGGGATGCCGAAGCCGAAGGCGATACCCAGGTAGGCTTGCGGAATCGCAAAGAAGCGCTTGAAGTAGGGGTAGGTGCCGGCGATGATGACGGCGGCCACCGACAGCTGCCTGGTCAGCGCATTCAAGGGCAGGATCAGGCAAAAGGCCAGCACGCTCAGTACGCCGGCAACGGCCAGCGCTTCCTTGCCGCTGATCCGCCCGCTGGTGATGGGACGGTCCACCGTACGCTTGACGAATTTGTCGATATCCTGATCGGCGTAGTCGTTGATGGCGCAGCCAGCCGAGCGCATCAGGAAAGTGCCGAGGGTGAAGATGAGCAGCAGCCGCCAGTCCGGCACGCCCTGCTGCGCCAGCCATAGCGCACACAGGGTAGGCCACAGCAGCAATACGGTACCGATAGGCTTGTCCAGCCGTATCAGGCGGAAATACAGCGCCAGCTTGTTCATGGAAGACTCGATCTTGTTGAAGAGAAAGATCGATTATCGCAAAATAGTGCGTGGTCTACTATTTGACGCCGCCGACCTACTCCTCGCAGAGTGGTGTGATGCCGGGCAAGTCGCAGCTGGCGATGGCTGCGCAGAGGGCGTCGATGGCGGCCTTTCGCGTAAAACTCTTGCGCCAGAGCATCACCACCCTGCGTGATGGCACGGGGGCGGCGAATGGCCGGTATTCGAGCATGCCCTCGGTGGTGTGCATATTTGACACGGAGGCGCGCGGCAAGACCGTCAGGCCAATGCCGCTGGCCACCATGTGACGGATGGTTTCCAGGGAGGAACCTTCAAACGTGCGCTGCATACCGTTGCCGGGCGAGGAAAAGCGTGCCATTTCGGGGCACACTTCCAGCACCTGGTCGCGGAAGCAATGGCCATTGCCCAGCAGGAGCATGGTTTCCGATTTCAAATCTTGCGCGGCGATTTTTTCACGCGCTGTCCACGGATGCTGGCGCGGCATGGCCACGACGAACGGTTCATCATACAGTTCCTGCATGGACATGCCGTGGTCGGGCAGCGGCAGGGCCATGATGGCCACGTCCAGTTCGCCCTGGCGCAGCAATTCGAGCAGGCGAACCGTGAAGTTTTCCTGCAAAATCAAAGGCATCTGCGGCACCTGGTCTATCATGGCCTTGACCAGGGGCGGCAGCAGGTAGGGGCCGATCGTATAGATCACGCCCAGGCGCAGGGGGCCGGCCAGCGGGTCCTTGTTTTGCTTGGCGAGTTCCTTGATGGCGGCCGTCTGTTCCAGCACACGCTCGGCTTGCGCAATGATCTGCGCGCCCAGGGGCGTGACGGAGATTTCCGCGCCGCCCCGTTCGAACAGGACCACACCCAATTCGTCTTCGAGTTTCTTGATCGCCACTGACAGGGTGGGCTGGGCAACGAAGCAGGCTTCGGCAGCATGCCCGAAGTGCTTCGCTCGCGCGACTGCAACGATATATTTCAGTTCAGTCAGTGTCATAGTTCGATTGAAACACAGGAAGTGCTTACTTGCAATGAATGAAAGGTGGCGCAAACGTGAAACTGTGGCGCCGATGGCGTATTGTAGCGGATCGCCCCCTATAATGCGGGACCAGGCAGCGAAGGGAGAGGGCGATGGAACTGCAGATGCAGGCGCTGGAAGCGGCAATCAACTACTGGCGTGCCAGGCAACCGGCGCGCGGCAATGAATATGCGCTGTCGCCGCCCGTCAGCCGCCTGGCCAGCGTGTATGCGCTGATGATTTACTACCGGCAAGATCACATCGCCGAAGAGGGCCTGGAACCGGCCATCCTGGCCTTGATCGATGCCTGGCGCCACGATGGCGGCGGCATGCAAGGCGATAGCCACGCCGGGTCGTGACCACATATATAACCCAACAAGAGATATCCATGCCTGATTTTGAAAACAAACTGTGCGGCCGTGACGAACTGCGCGCCCGCGCCGCGGCCCTGCCGAAACCGGTGGTGGTGACGAATGGCGTGTTTGACATTCTGCACCGCGGCCACGTGACCTATCTGGCGCAGGCGCGCGCGCTGGGCGCCTCGCTGGTGGTGGCCGTGAACACGGATGCCTCGGTGAAACGCCTGGGCAAGGGCGACGACCGTCCGTTGAACAGCTGCGAAGACCGCATGGCCGTGCTGGCCGCGCTGGAAGCGGTGAGCCTGGTGGTGCCGTTCTCGGAAGACAGCGCCCTGGAAGTGGTGCAGGAGATCGAGCCGGAAATCTATGCCAAGGGTGGCGACTACGATATGGCGGCCATTCCTGAAGGCAAGGCCGTGCTGGCGTATGGCGGCCAGGCCGTGGCCATCGATTTCGCACACGACCGCTCGACCACGAAGCTGTTGACGAAAGTGCGGACGCAGCAGGGCTGAGGAACGCCGTCAATGTTTCCATACAGATAAAAAGACGTTACTATGAGAACTGCCAGGGCTGCGACCTCGTTGCGTCAGCCCCAGCACACGTTACACCATATGCATTGCTTGTCATAGAAAATACATGGATCTTAAAACTTCTGGGGATTGGGGCGTGCCCTCTGGCGTCTGGTTCGTCGATGACGATGGCGCGTGGACCATGCAGCGCAGCGCGGACGGCCAGAACGTCTCGCCTTTGCTGAGCCCTGCCGATATCGGCCTGCTGATGCACGCGCGGCGCCTGCCCGCTGCCGCCGGCGCGCCCGTGCGGCAGTTTCCGCCTGAATTCTCGTTCGACCCCGCCACCGGCACGGCCTTGCAGGTGCCGCCCGACACGGCCGTCACGCCGCCGTGGGTGCCGCCCTACGGTGCGCATCCCGTCAGCGAGGTGCCACCGGCTGGCGCGGCCGGCTTGCGCCAGGCCAGCGTGCCTTTGAAACTGGCCGACCAGCGCGCGCGCGAAGAGCATGCGCAGGCCGACGCCTCGCTGCCCATGCCGCCGCCGGGCGAGTATGAATTTTTTTCCGCCCAGTTTGGCACCAGCGCTGCCGCGCTGCTGGCACTGGACCCGCGCAAGGCCGTCTTGCACGCCTGGCTGCCCGCCTCGAAACGCTGGCTGGCGCTGGACCCCGCGTATGGCGGCTTGCTGGCTGAATCGGACCTGGTCCACGGCGCCTGGCGCGCCGAGCTGGTGCCGGAATTTAACAGCGTGCTGGTCTTGCCGACGAGTCACGGCCTCGCTTGCCTCCGTCCCGACGTGCCTTCGCTGAGCTACGTGGTCGAGCATGTGGGCGGCGCGCCTTGCGCGGCCGCGCCCGTCTGGTTCCAGAACCGCCTGTGGGCGCCGCTGCGCGACGACGATGGCCGTATCCGCTTCGTCAACCTTGACGCAACGCAAAAGCCGGGCAGCGACGTGCTGCTCGACGGCGTCGTGGACCTGGGCGCCGTCAGTGCGCCCGTGGCTTACAACCGCATGGCCGTGTGGCCCTGCGCCAACGGCCAGCTGCGGCTGCAACTGCAGCCGGACGGCAACGTGGCCGCTTCGTTTACGCCCTGGCCCGAAGGACTGGTGCCGCACTTCGAATTCGGCAGCCCCTACCTGTCGCGCGACGGTGGCCTGTGGCAACTGTGCTTTGAAAACCGCCGCGGCAGCTACGTGTATGTGAAACTGGGTGTCCAGGTCGAGAAGGCCGACGCGCTGGCGCCGCGCCTGTGCTCGGGCAGCTTCAATTACCGCTTCGCCACCAAGCTGAAGACGGCGCCGTGGGAAGAGCCGGAACACGGCGACGATGGCGGCAAGAACCAGGCTGTCATGCCGCTGCTCGAATCGGGCGGGGGCAACAGCGTCTTCGGTGTCAAGTTCGCCACCAGCGCCGGTCTGTCCAGCGTGCTGCGCTCGAATGAACGCCTGGCAGCCCAGCTGGTGCAGGACGATGAATTGCGCGAAACCGTGTTTCATACCTTTGCCGTCAGCGAGCCGTGGCGCGTACGCCTGTTTATCCATGAACGCACGCTGTGGGGGTACCACCCGCTGCTGTCGCGCATCGATGGCTGGACCTTGCAGGCATGAAGGCGCGCGTCCTGATCGCGGCCTGTGCCGCTTTGCTCAGTGCAGCCGGCGTGCAGGCCGCGGGCATCCAGCAAGCGTTTCTGGTGCAAAACTCGGGCTGGATGGAACCGTTCTACACGGACGAGCATTCGCAACTGAAAGCCCTGGTGGGCGCCGTGGCGCAGGCTGCCACGAACCCGTCCGATAAAGTCTATACCTTGGCCTTCAGCCAGAGCAGCGGCGCGCACGTGTCGCCGTCGCTGCTGGGGCAGGGCCAGGGTGGCGCCGGCGTGGCGAGCCAGCTGGCCAGCCTGGGCCTGGCGCGCAAGGGCAATGGCGGCGCACTGGCTGACACGGATTTCCAGGAAGCCGTCACAAAAACCATCACGGGGCCGTTCCAGTCCGCCTCCGGCATCGTGTGGATCTTTACCAATAACAAGAACAGCCCGAACAACGACAGCCAGACGGCCGAGCGCAACCGCGACTTTTACCGCTTGCTGCATTTGGAACCATCGATCACCAAGACCTTGGTGTTTCCGCTGCGCATGCCCGTGCAGGGCAAGCTGTACAGTGCCAAGGGCTTGATGGTGTATGCGCTGGCGTATGGCCAGCCCGCGTCCGAGGCTTTGACCCGCATCTTGGCTGAAGGGCGGTTGTCGCAAGTGCTGACGCGTCCGCCCGCACGATTAAAACCGGTGGATCAGGATGCCGTGCGCATCGTGCCCCAGTCCGTCAAGAACAGTCCCAACGTGCACGCCAGCCTGGGCCGCGACGGGCGCACCATCGTGCTCGACGTCGATGCGGCGAGCCTGGTGCCGCAAGTGGTGCTGCAGGCGTCCCTGCAAAACATGTTTTTCCCGTACGTCATCGATAGCGCCGAAGTGCACGCCAGTCTGGCGGGCCAGAATGCGCCCCTGCACGTGGCGCCCGATCAAATCCGCCAGCTGCAGCCGGGCGCCAGCCAGGCCGTGCAGGTACAGTTTGCGTTGCCGATGGCGCAGATTCCCTCGCCGTGGTCGGCGCAGGCGATCGCCGCCATGGGCAAGCAAGTGATGCTGCCCATGCAGGCGCAAGTGAGCTTGTCGGAACAGCGGCTGGCGCTGGCCGGAAGTTTTGGCAAGGATTTGCAGGAACTCTTCCCCGGCGACCCGATATCTAGCATGTTTACGCCGCCAGACAGCGTGCGCGCCTCGCAGGCGACGATCCCGCTGCTGGTGCGCATCCAGTACCCGCTGCTGCCCGTGCTGGTGATACTGGGCGGCGTGCTGGCACTCGTGCTGGGTCTGCTGGCGCTGGGTTTGCTGGGTACGCGCGCCACGCGCTACAAGGTGATGGTAGACGGCCTGCAGCGGCAAGTGTTAATAAAACCATTTAAAAGCGTGCAGATCCGCGATGATAACGGCCGCGACATCGGCGAACTCAAGCGTGGACTGGGCAAACCGGCCGTCGTGCGCGTGGCGGACGGCCATACCCTGAGCCTGGCCTGAACAACGAATCCTTAAAAATTACTCCCATTCAACAGAGGCATACCATGGCGCAAGATACTCCAAAAGACAACACAGGCTTTACTTTGCCGGTCCCGGTAACGGCCCCGGCGTCCGTGCCGCCCGCCGCCGACGCCTCCGCCGCCAGCGCTGCCAGCGGCACCACGGCCACCACCGAAGCTGCGCCCGCATTGGATCCTGCCAGCACGACCGATACCTCGTCGCGCGACACCCTGGTCGGCGGCGTGGTGCTGTTGCTGCTGTTCATCGCCTTTTTCTTTGCCAAGAATGCCTATGCGAATGGTTTGGTGGCCAAGCGCGTTCCGCCGAACAAGGCCAATGCTTCAGGCTGGTGGCTGTTCATCTTCCTGGCCAGCCTGGCCACGGGCGTGGTGCTGGCCGCCGTGAACGCGCATAAATTCCTCGCGCCACTATTCATGGGACCGCTGGTGCTGGTGGGCCTGGTCGCGTTACTGTTGACCTTTACATCGAGCCGCCGCTAAGCCGCACGCCGTCGTACGCATCATCGAAGGAATCACCATGGCAGAGAACCTGAACCAAACCATCACCGGCGGCGCCAGCGAGCGCAAGCAGGACAAGATCATCGAGCTGCGCCCGACCCTGTTCATCGGCATCGGCGGCACGGGCATGCAGGTGCTGATGCGCGTGCGCCGGCGCATCCTCAACACCCTGTGGGGCGGCGCGGGTAACCGCACGCGCATCGAGGGCTTGGCGGACTTTCCCATCGCGCAATTCATCCATTTCGACCTGGACAATGGTGCCGTGATCGAAAGCGGCGAATCGCAGGCCAAGGACTTGCAGTTCGACCAGGTGAAGTTCACCGATGACGACAAGGTGGTCGAAGCGTTCGACATGGACAAGTACAGCCGTGATGAAGATTCCTTGGAAAAATATCCACACATCAAGGAATGGCTGCCGCTGACGCCGCAGCGCATCCGCGAATTGCGTTTCGACATGAGCAGCGGTGCGGGCCAGATCCGCGCCGTCTCGCGCCTGTATTTCTTCGACAAGTATGCGAAGATCCGCGACAAGATCCGCTTGAAATTGAAAGCCCTGAAGGCGGGCCTGTCGCACGAGCGCCAGCTGGCCGAGCTGGGCTTGCGCATGGAAACGAACCGTTTCCGCATCGTCATCGTCGGTTCCGTGGCGGGCGGCACGGGTTCCGGTTCCTTTTTGGACATGGGCTTGCTGGCGCGCTGGCTGGCGCGCAGCGAAGTGGGCGCTGCCGACGTCGAGCTGATGCTGTTCTTGCCGACCGGCTACACCAAGGCCAACAAGGACCGGGTCGAGGCCAACGGCTATGCGGCGCTGATGGAGCTGGAATCGGCGATGATGGGCAACAAGGGCTATGTGGGTCGCTGGGATGCGTATGACCGGCCGGAACTGTCGCGCGAGCCGTACAGCGAGGTTTATCTCATCGATTCGGGTAATCTTGCCCAGCAGCACACCAAGGATGTCAGCGACGTCTACCACATGGTGGCCGACTCGCTGTTCGAGGATTTCGCCTCGGCCGACTTCGCGCGCGCCAAGCGCTCGATCGCCGTCAACCAGGCGCAGCACAAGAATTCCCTGTACAACGCGCCCGTGCCGCAAGACCGCTTCGGCGACATGCGCCTGTATTTCTCGAAGCGTTTTTCCTCATTCGGCATGGCCGTGCTCGATACGCGCCAGGAAGCGGCGCGTGATGAGCGGGCCCATCGCTGGGCCGGCGCCATGCTGCAGGCGTTCTTTGGCGTGGGCGGCACGGATGCGGGCGCCAACCGCGCCACCGATACGCAGCGCGATAATTTCCTCGCCGCCAATATGTTCCTGAAAGGAACGCCATTCAGCGATTTCCCCGAGTTTTCCGACAAGAGCATCGAACTGAAGCGCTCCAGCGGCGACTTCATCGATTTTCGCGTCGTCGACGAATTGCTGGAAGACCGCCACGGCCACTTGCTGGCCGGCGTGGAAAACAGGGTCAATACGCGCATCAACGATATCCGCACGGGTTTCGACCGCAGCGAATGGCCGGCGCAAGTGCGCGACGCCATGAAACACCTGGAACGCGACGCCGTGCGCGACCAGGATTCCACGGCCGACACGACGGAAGACCGCATCAGCAAGCGCCGCCGCGAAGTGCTCGACGATGTCAAGAAAGTCGTGCGCGACCAGCTGTATGGCTATCTTGACAATAAAGAGTTCGGCGGCCTGGAGTACGTGCTGTCGCTGGTGGAACAGATCAAGGACCGTATCGAGGCGCCGGGCAGCGGCTTGACGGCGCAGATCGGCGCGAATGCCGAGCGCTACCGCGAAATCAAGGAAGCCGTGCGTTCGCGCGAATACGAGCGCCTGCTGAACAACCTGGAGCAGACGCGCAGCACCTTCGGTTTCCTCAGCAATGGCGAAAAGCAGGCTGGCGTGGTGATGGACCATTTGCGCACGGAAATGGCGAATGCCCTGAAATTCCATTTGCGCGCCAAGGCGGCGGACGAGTCCGTCATCCTGCTGGGCGAACTGTCGCGCTGGCTGGGCAACCGCGTGGGCGTCGATGCGCAAGGCCGCGCGCAGTGGAATGGCCTGGTGGGCGAGCTGCAATCGGGCCGCGAAGGCGTGCTGGCCATGCTGGCGGAATTGAAAACGGCCAATACCATCCTGCAAAAGGACCTGGACAAGGAACATGCGACCCTGATCGTCATTCCCGTTACGGAAAAAGACATAGCGCTGCCGTCGGCGGCCACCTTGCGCCAGTGGGCCGATGAAGCGTTCAAGGACATGGGCGGCTCGAAAGCTCTGTTCCCCATGTTGGGCGAACCGGCGCAACGGGGCTTGATCCTGGCCAAGGTCACGCGCATGGCCGAAAACATGATCGCCACGGCGGGCCTGGCCGAAGGGGTGACGAGCACGCCCGACCCCTTGTTCGAGGCATTGGAACAGATGGATGTGTCCGAACGCCTGGACCGCTTCCGCAAGTTGCTGGCCTGCTCCATGCCATGGATCGACGCCAATATGGCGGGCGATTTCACGGTCGTGTCGGACCAGTTCAAGTGCGTGATCGGCGTGGCCAACGCGGCCGCCTTCAAGGCGAAGTTCGTCGCCGAGCTCGAATCGTGCGTGCCGACCCAGGTGGGTATCACGGTGAGCCAGTTGGAAATTGTCGAGACGGGCATACGCGGGCGTGCCGTCTGCTATTGCGAACTGGCCGGCGTGCCGATGACGGTGCTGCGGGGCCTGGAAGGCTGGCGCACCAGCTACCGCAAGGAGGGCGACAACGACAAGGCGCCGACGCACACCCATATTGACCCAACGCAATTCACGCACCCTATCGCACCGAACACGGACGAAATGAAGCGCCTGGCGGAAGATTTCGGCGAATTCCTGCAAGCGATCATGCTGGGCATACTGACGCGCCACACGGGCCGCGTCGTGCCGCCGGGCCAATACCAGTTTGCGGTCGAACCGGGCGACTTGCGCCGCATCGGCAATGAACGGGCCATCCGCCAGAACGGCATGCCCGCTTCATACGAGAAAAATATCGCCCTGCGCATCGAAGAAAAATTGGCTGCGCTTGACACCGTGCAGACGGCGGCCCTGGCGGCGCTGGCAAAATATTATGAACGGGGCGTGTATGCGCCCAGGCTGGTGGCGCAGGCCGATGGCTCGCAACTGCCGTATATCGGCTTTGGCAGCGCCATTTCCGCCGAAGTGGGCGCGCGCCTGCGCGAGTCGGCGCGCCGCAAGGGCATGACCAGCGATGAGCTCGACCGCACGGTGCAAGACTTGCTGGGCCGACTGAAGGAGTGGGCGAATGTCATCGGCGACTCCGACAGCGATGCCTACGATTGGGAAGTGCGCGAGCCGGAAGCGGATGGCCAGCCCCGTTTGAAATATGCGATCAAGGGGGAAATGCTGGAAGCGGGGCGCCTCGAGCAATTGCTGCGCCCTGCAGGCGCCGCCGCCCCCGTGGCAGCCGCGTTCGGCATGGCGCCGCCACCGCTGGGCGGCATGCCGCCGCCCTTGGTGGAATACCAGTATTTCCTGGGCATCAACGGCCAGCAGCAGGGACCGTTCACGGCCCAGCAGATCGTGCAGTACGTGCAGGCGGGACAAGTCGTGCCGGCCACCACCAAGGTATGGCGCGCCGGCTTGCCGGCCTGGGCCGACCTGGCCCAGTTCCCCGAGCTGGCACTCCTGTTCCTCAGCGCGCCGCCACCGTTGATGCCGCCGCCCCTGTGAACGCTGGAATGACGCTGGAATGAAGGATTAGTTTTGGATATCTGCAACAAATGTAAAACGGGCCTGTGGACCGCTGTCAGTCATTGCCCGTACTGCGGACAGGCGCAGGCTGGCACGGCCCGGCCAGCTGTGGCCGTGCCGCCACCGCGGCCTGTGCCCCCGCCTTTGCCAGCTTCACCGCCTGTGGCGCCCAAGCCGCCGCCCGTGCCGGTAGCCCCGGCGCCTGCGCCGAAAGCGCCGCCGCAACCGGCTTCCGCGCAGCCGCAAGCCATGCCGAAGCCCGTACCTGCGCCTATGCTTCCACCGGCGCCTCCACCGGCGCCAGCCCCGGCAACACCAGTGCTGCCGTTACCGCCGCGCAAGTGGCTGCGCTGGCTGGGCGGAGCCGCCGTGCTGGCGGCCGTCATCGTCTACATGAATGGCAAGCCGGGTGGCAAGAACGATGCAGCCTGCAATGACGCCATCGATAGCGGCCTCAAGTTGGTAGCGAATGGCAGCCTGGACGGTGCCCGCCAGAAGCTGGCGACGGCGAAAAATGTGTGTGCGGGCAAGTCCAGCGCCAAGGCGGACGATTTGCAGGCGGCGATCGGCAAGGCGGGCGCCGCATCGGGCAGTTGCCAGCGGGGCGTGCGCGCCATCGAACGCAATATTGACGGCCATCAATTGCAAAGTGCCGCCAGGGGCATCGCCGCGCTCGACGTTGATTGTGCGGGCGCATCCAGCGTGGCATCCTTGCGCAAGCAGCTGGCGCGCCAGCAGGCGGCAGCCGCATCGGTGCTGGTGGGGGTGCGCCAGGCGCTCGATGCCAAGGATGCAGCAGCGGCAAGGAATAGCATCGCCCGGCTGGAAGCGATCGACCGCGAAGCGGTGGAGTTGCCGCAGTTGAAGGCCGACGTGCAAGCGCTGTCGGCAGCCGCGGCGCCTGCACCCGCGCCCGTTTCTGCACCGGCACCGCTGGAAACGGCGCCGGCCCGCATCGTGCCAACGGAACCGGCGCCCGTGCGCGCGGTCGAACGTTCAGCGGTGGCTGAACGCCGTCCGCTGGACACGTCGCCCGTCGATAGCGGCGCGGCCATGCGCAGCGAGATGGCGCAATCGTTCCTGCGCGACGCCGAACGCTCTTTGCTGGAAGGCAAGTTTGATGCGGCCAAGACCTATCTGGAAAGCGCGCGCCGCGTCGATCCCGGCAATGCGCGCATTGACAACCTGTCGCGCCGCATCCGCGAGCGCGAACGGCAAGTGCTGCAGACGGAAACAACGATCAATTAGTTATCAGGGGGCACCATGCTGAATCACACCACCTTGCGCGCGGTCGCTGCGCTGACCATCGCGGCCATGCTGGCCGGCTGCGCCACGGCGACCATGCAACCGAACGGCGTGCGCCAGGACGGTTCCTATACGCAAAGTGGCGCCCAGGCGGCAACAGATGAGGACCCGTGCAGCGTGGGCACGTCGGCTGCGGCCGGCGCGGCCGTGGGGGCGCTGCTGGGCGCGCTGGCGGGCGGCAAGAATGGCGCGCTGAAGGGCGCGGCCATCGGCGGCGGCCTGGCGGCGGCCGGTTGCCTGGCCATCAACGTCAATTCGCGCCAGACCAAGACGGCGGCGCAGGCGGACCGCGACTACATCCGCGCGCGCGGCGCGCTGCCGCGCGAGCCGCAAGTGGTGTCGTACACGCCGCAGCTGAGCGCATCGACCGTCAAGCGGGGCCAGCCGTTCAAGGTCACAAGCGTGGTGGAGCTGGTCAACGGCAGCGCGCAGAGCGTCAATGACGTGCGCGAAGAACTGGTGGTGCTCGACCCGCAAGGCCAGCCATTCAAGTCCGGCTCGAAAGCCCTGGCCAGCAGCAACAAGTCGGGCGGACGTTTTGAAAACTCCTTCGAGCTGACCTTGCCGGCCGGCGTGTCGCAGGGCGTGTATGGCGTCAAGACGAATCTGTACGTGAACGGCAAGCTGGCCGCCACGCGCGACTTGCGCACGCAGCTGGTGATGCTGGACGCGGACGGTGCCGCAGCGCAACTGGCGCAGCGTTAAGCTCCACCACTGTAGCCATGTTGGCGCCAGGCCTCGTAGACCACGACGGCCACCGTATTCGACAAATTCAAACTGCGGTTATCGGGTCGCATGGGCAGGCGGATGCGTTGCTCTGCCGGAAAGCTGTCGCGCAGGGCCGGATCCAGGCCTTTTGTTTCCGAACCGAACACGAATACGTCGCCCGGCAGGAAGGCCACGTCGCCGAACGGGCGCGAACCGCGCGTGGTCATGGCGAACATGCGGGCCGGGTCGGGCTGGGTGTCAGCCAGGAACGCTGCCCAGTTCTTGTGCACCTTCATCTTGGCGTAGTCGTGGTAATCGAGGCCGGCGCGCTTCATCTTGGCGTCGTCGAGCGGAAAGCCCAGCGGTTCGACCAGGTGCAGCTGCGCACCCGTATTGGCGCACAGGCGGATGACGTTGCCCGTGTTGGGCGGGATTTCAGGTTCTACCAAAACAACGTGAAACAAAATGCTCTCCTTGGGTCTATCTCTCATATAGTTCATTCAATGCGGCGGCGTGCGCGCCACGACCAGGATGCTGACCTTCGCCGCCCCCGCGCGCTTGCAGGCGGTGGCCAGGGCGTTGACGGTATGGCCGCTGCTCATCACGTCGTCGACGATGCCGACATGGCATCCTTGCAATAACGCCCCGTGTTCGGGCGCGATGGCGAAGGCATGCGCCAGGTTGGCTTGCCGTTCCTGTGGCGCCACGCTGCTTTGCGCCCTGGTGTCGCGCACGCGCAGCGCCAGGCGGGGCTGCAAATGTACGTCCAGCAGGCGCGCCAGCGGGCGGGCAATTTCCAGCGCCTGGTTGTATCCCCGTTCGGCCAGCCTGGCCGGTCCCAGTGGTATGGGGCACAGCAATTGCGGCGCGTCCCAATCTGCTTGTTGCTGAATGGCAACATGCAGCAGTTGCGCAAACAGGGGCGCCAGCGCCAGGCGCGCGCCGAATTTCAGCTGCAACAGCAACTGGTCGACAGGCGCCGCATAATCAAACGCCGTGATCGTGGTGTCATATGCGGGCCTTTGGCGCAAACAGCGTCCGCACAGCAGAGCCACATCAATGTCTGCGAGCGGATTGGCGCATTGGCGGCAGCGGTGGCGCAGCAGCCCCAGGTATTGTGCGCGGCAGGGCAGGCACAGCACTTCCGGGCAGCCGATGCCGCACAGCGCGCACTGGGCCGGCAGCACCGTGGCGCCCAGCCAACGGTGCAGCGCCTGCCAGGCGGCATCAAGCCGGGGCCGGATGGCGGTCCGCATCGCGATGGCGTCGTTCCATGTACACTGCCGACATTATCTCACCTCCCCCGATTCAACATGCCAGTTCCCACCAGTCCGCCCAAAATGAGTGCGCCCATCGATGCGGTGCAAGTACGCGATTTCTTTTCCCGTCCGGCGCGCAGCGCACCGTCGGACTTCCTGCGCCGCGAAGTATCACAGCGCATGCACGAGCGCCTGGAGCTGGTGAAAATCACGCCGCATCGCGTGCTCGATGCTGGCTGCGGCCCCGGTGCGGACCTGGCGCAGCTGCAAAAGGATTATCCCGCCGCGCAGATTATTGGTCTCGATGCAGCGCAAGCGATGATGCAGGCGGCGCGCGCGCCCGCGTCGAAACTGGCCGGCCTGAACCAGTTCCTCAGCAAGTTGCTGCCGGCCAAGGCGGGCGTGGATCTGCTGTGCGGCGACCTGGGCGACCTGCCGCTGGCGCAGGGCAGCATCGACCTCGTGTGGTCGAACCTGGCGCTGCACTGGCATGCCCAGCCAGACCGCGTGTTCGCCGAATGGCGGCGCGCGCTGCGCCTCGATGGCTTGCTGATGTTTTCCTGCTTCGGTCCCGACACCTTCCGCGAAGTGCGTGACGCTTTTGCCGAGGCGGACCTGTTTCCGCACGCCTTGCCCTTTGTCGACATGCACGACTTTGGCGACATGCTGGTTGAGACGGGTTTTTCCACGCCCGTGCTGGACATGGAAATCATCACCGTCACTTACGATACGGCGGAAAAACTGCTGGCGGACGTGCGTGCCTTTGGCGGCAACCCGCTCACCACGCGCCGGCGCGGCCTGATGGGCAAGGCTGCCTGGCAGCGCATGCTGGCCGCGCTGGAAAAGATGCGTCGTCCCGACGGCAAGCTGGGCCTGAGTTTCGAGGTGATCTATGGCCACGCCTTCCGTCCCGCACCGCGCGTGACGCGCAATGGCGAGGCGATCATCCGCTTTGATTTACCCAGAAAACCTCGATAAAAGGGGAAAGAAACCGACACTTGGTCGGCATCCGTGCGTCAATGCTGCAGTAACCGTTGCAAAGCGCGCGGCGGCCGGGAGAAGGGCGCGCACAAAGCGGATTATTGCTTGATGGATTCAAGTTTACTTGATTATAATCGTTGATTGTTTGTCAGCTTGTTAAGTAGAAAAAACAAGGGCTGCATACAAAATAAAAAAAACAAAGCAAGACTTATTCGAAGTTACTGCATTAGTATAGTAACCATCTTCCACGCGAGGCCATTTCAAGGTGGGGAAGAAAAACAGGGTTCCAGCATGGTTGCGCGCCGCCGTTTTTGCTGCGGCAGCCAGCATGGAATTCGCTGGTGCTTGACGCACATGGCCGTATTCTGGCCGTGTTGCTTTCATGGAGGAGCGGCAGCGGTCCAGTACGGAGAAGTCCGCAGCCGTTTAAAATATCATTATTTTTGGGTGGTTGGGGAAAACATGACACATGCAAAGCGACTTCAATCGTTGCTGCTCGGGCTGTCTTTGACAGCGTTTGGCATCGGGCGATGGGCCACGGCGGCACCGGCTGCCGGCACCTATCCCGGCACCGGCGGTCCCGTGCCGTTCGAAATGAATCTGCAACCGCCGGCGACACAGATCGCCCATGAAATCTACGATTTGCACACCCTGATGATGATCATCTGCCTGGTGATCTTCGTGGCCGTGTTCGGCGTCATGTTTTATTCCATCTTCAAGCACCGCAAGTCCCTGGGCCACAAACCGGCCACCTTCCACGAAAGCACCACCGTCGAGATCGCCTGGACCGTCGTGCCTTTCCTGATCGTCATCGGCATGGCCCTGCCTGCCACGCGCACCGTGGTGGGCATGAAGGATACCTCGAACGCCGACATCACCATCAAGGCCACCGGCATGCAGTGGAAATGGGGCTATGACTACCTGAAAGGCGAGGGCGAAGGCATTTCCTTCCTCTCCAACCTGTCCACGCCCCGTTCGCAAGTGGGTGCGCCAGGCGCGCCGCCGACGGAAAAACGCGGCGAAAACTACCTGATCGAAGTCGATAACGAAGTCGTGGTGCCGGTCAACAAGAAGATCCGCATGGTGCTGACGGCCAACGACGTTATCCACGCCTGGTCCGTGCCCGCCTTCGGCGTGAAACAGGATGCGATTCCCGGCTTCGTGCGCGACACCTGGTTCAAGGCCGACCATATCGGCACCTTCCGCGGCAATTGCGCCGAACTGTGCGGCAAGGAGCACGCCTTCATGCCCATCGTCGTCAAGGTCGTATCCAACGAGGACTACAAGGCCTGGGTTGATGTAAAACAAAAGGAAATGGCGGCATTGGCCGATGATCCAAGCAAGGTGTGGACCATCGACGAATTGAAGGTCAAGGGCGAGAAAGTGTATACGGCCAACTGCGTGGTCTGCCACCAGGCGACAGGCAAGGGCGTGCCCGGTGCCTTTGCAGCGCTGGACGGCTCTGCTGTGGTGAACGGTCCGAAAGCGGAACAGATTCATGTCTTGCTGAACGGGCAAAAGAGCGGCAAGTATCCAGCGGAAATGCCCGCCTGGAAACAGCTGTCCGACACGGAAATTGCCGCAGTGATCACTTACACGCGCAATTCCTGGTCGAACAAGGCCGAAGAGAACATCGTTCAACCAGCCGAAGTCGTGGCTGCACGCAAGTAATTAGGAGCCGTACATGAGCACTAGCACCTTGGACCACGCCGGTCACGACCATGCCCACGACCATCCCACTGGCTACCGCCGCTGGCTGTTTGCCACCAACCACAAGGATATCGGTACCCTGTACCTGTGGTTCTCGTTCATCATGCTGCTGTCGGGCGGCGTGCTGGCCCTGATGATACGTACGGAACTGTTTCACCCAGGCTTGCAATTCTTTCACCCTGAATTCTTCAACCAGCTGACCACCATGCACGGCCTGGTGATGGTGTTTGGCGCCATCATGCCGGCCTTCGTCGGCTACGCCAACTGGATGATCCCGCTGCAAGTGGGCGCATCCGACATGGCCTTCGCCCGCATGAACAACTTCTCGTTCTGGCTGCTGCCACCGGCCGCGCTGCTGCTGGCCACGTCCTTCCTCGTGCCGGGCGGCGCCACTGCTGCCGGCTGGACCCTGTATGCGCCGCTGTCGACGCAGATGGGCCCCGGCATGGACATGGCGATTTTTGCCATGCATCTGATGGGCGCCTCGTCCATCATGGGTTCGATCAACATCATCGTTACCATCCTCAACATGCGCGCTCCCGGCATGACCTTGATGAAAATGCCGATGTTCTGCTGGACCTGGCTGATTACCGCTTACCTGTTGATCGCCGTGATGCCCGTGCTGGCCGGCGCCATTACCATGACCCTGACGGACCGCCATTTCGGCACGTCCTTCTTTAACGCTGCCGGTGGCGGCGACCCCGTCATGTACCAGCACATCTTCTGGTTCTTCGGCCACCCCGAGGTCTACATCATGATCTTGCCGGCCTTCGGCATCGTCTCGCAGATCCTGCCCGCGTTTGCCCGTAAACCCTTGTTCGGCTACGCCTCGATGGTCTACGCCACGGCCTCGATTGCGATTCTGTCCTTCATCGTCTGGGCGCATCACATGTTTACCACCGGCATGCCGGTGACGAGCCAGCTGTTCTTCATGTACGCGACCATGCTGATCGCCGTGCCGACGGGCGTGAAAGTGTTCAACTGGATCGCCACGATGTGGAAGGGTTCCATGACGTTCGAAACGCCGATGCTGTTTTCGGTGGGCTTCATCTTCGTCTTTACCATGGGTGGTTTCACGGGCCTGATCCTGGCGGTGACGCCGATCGACATCCAGCTGCAGGATACCTATTACGTGGTGGCGCACTTCCACTACGTGCTGGTGGCCGGTTCGCTGTTTGCCCTGTTCGCCGGCTTCTACTACTGGTCGCCGAAATGGACGGGCCATATGTACAACGAGACGCGCGGCAAGATCCACTTCTGGCTGTCCTTGATCACGTTCAACGTGACCTTCTTCCCGATGCACTTCCTGGGCCTGGCCGGCATGCCGCGCCGCTACGCCGACTATCCGGCGCAGTTCACGGATTTCAATATGATCGCCTCGATCGGCGGCTTCGGTTTTGGCCTGATGCAGGTGTACTTCCTGTTCTTCGTGGTCTTGCCGACCATCCGCGGCGGCAAAGCTGCGCCAGCGAAACCATGGGAAGGCGCGGAAGGCCTGGAATGGACCGTGCCGAGCCCTGCGCCATTCCACACGTTTGAAACGCCGCCAACCGTCAAGTAGTCATCGTCAATGTATGCCAGTGTCACGGGCCGGCGCTGCTGCCGGCCCCTTTGAATAGAGTGCCTGCCATGACCGAAGTAAAAACTGAGCGCAAGAAACCCAACAACCTGCGTACGGGGCTGATACTGGGGGCCCTGGCGGCCTTCTTCTTCCTGTCCGTATTTGTCAAGCGCATGTGGCTCTGACGTGACGACGCCGATGCAACAGGAAACACGCGGCCTGAACCGCAAGATGCTGGGCAAGCTGATCGTCATTGCCATCCTGATGTTTGGCTTTGGCTATGCCCTGATTCCCGTCTACAAGCAGATTTGCGAAGTGATGGGCATCAATGTGCTGACGCAAAAAGATGGCACGGTGGCCTACGATAACAATACGCAGGTCGATACGACGCGCAGCATCACCGTCGAGTTCGACGGCAATGCCCAGGGGCCATGGCGCTTCCGCCCGACCGTGTCGAGCATGCGGGTGCATCCGGGCGAACTGGTGACCGTCATGTATGAAGTGGTCAACACGCAAAACCGCGTCGTCAATGCGCAAGCCATTCCCAGCTATGCGCCGCAGAGCGCCACGCCGCATTTCAAGAAGGTCGAGTGCTTCTGCTTCAAGCAGCAGACCTTGAAACCCCACGAAGCGCGGCAGATGCCGGTGGTGTTCTTCCTCGATCCGGCGCTGCCGAAAGAGGTGAAAACCATCACCCTGTCGTACACGTTTTTCGAGATCGCCGGTCTGAGCCAGGCTCAAACGCCGGCCGTCCAATAGGAGAGTGTCATGGGCGAACCCAAGCAGCCTGAAAAAGCGTCGTTCCTGTATTCGCTGCGGGCCGTGGTGTGGTCATTCACGGGTCTGCGCCGCAAGAGCGATTTCGACACGGATTCGGCCAAGCTCAATCCCGTGCACATCGTCATCGCCGGTTTCCTGGTGGTGGCTTGCCTGATCGGCATCCTGATTTCGATTGTTAAATTCGTCGTTTTATAAATTATAAAAAACCACCCTATAAGTTTTTGAGGAGATGATGATGAGTTCCAACCACGCCGCCGTACCTTATTATTTCGTGCCCGGCCCGTCGCGCTGGCCCATGCTGGGCGGCGCCAGCCTGCTGCTGACCATGATCGGCGCCTCGGCCTGGGTCAACGACGTCTCCTGGGGCCCGTACGTGAATTACCTGGGCATCGCCGGCATCCTGCTGGTGCTGTATTTCTGGTTCGGCGACGCCATCAGCGAATCGGAGCAGGGCCTGTACAGCGAGCGCATCGATCACTCCTTCCGCTGGAGCATGAGCTGGTTCATCTTTTCGGAAGTCATGTTCTTCGCCGCCTTCTTTGGCGCTCTGTTCTATGCGCGCAGCATCTCGATGCCATGGCTGGCTGACCTCGACCACAAGGTCATCTGGCCCGATTTCGCCGCCCAATGGGGCAATACGGGCCCGGCAGGCACGGTGCAGGAATTTACCACCATGACGCCGTTCTGGATTCCGACCATCAATACGGCCTTGCTGCTGACGTCGGGCGTGACCCTGACCATCTCGCACCACGCGCTGCGCGCCGGCCACCGCGCCATGACGGCGCTGTTCCTGTTCGCCACCATCGTGCTGGGCGCCGTCTTCATGGGCTTTCAGGTGTATGAATACATGCACGCCTACAGCGAACTGAATTTGAAACTGACGTCCGGCATCTACGGCGCCACCTTCTTCATGCTGACGGGCTTCCACGGCTTCCACGTGACTCTGGGCGCCATCATGCTGTCCGTCATCCTGTACCGCGTGCTGAAGGGCCACTTTACGCCCGACCACCACTTCGGCTTCGAAGGCGCGGCCTGGTACTGGCACTTTGTCGATGTCGTCTGGCTGGGACTGTACGTGGTCGTGTATTGGTTATAATGGCGGGGCAGGGCGTGCGTCGTTGACGCTTGCGCCTGCACCACAAAAAAAGCCGTACCGGGACATCCTGGGTACGGCTTTTTTCTTAGCGTGAAGAATTTGCCAATCAGGCAAGAAGAAGCTTAATGTATGCCGGTCGGCTGAATGTAACCCAGATGATGCGCCAGCAGGATCAGCAGGAACAGCGTGATCGAGAAGCCCACGCGCATGGCCAGCGCCTGCACGGTGCGGTTGCTCTTGCCCTTGTCGCGCATGAGGAAGAACAGGGCCGAGCCCAGGCTGCCCAGAATCAGGATGAAGGCAATGGCAACGAGGATTTTCATGGATGGTAGCGCCAGGCTTGAGGAGGTTTCATTGTAATGCGTATCCGCTTCCATTTTAGATGGATTCCATTTGTTGTAATGCTGCTACTGGTGGCGCTGGGTATTTCTCTGGCGCAATGGCAGCAGCGCCGTGGCGACGAGAAAATCGCCCGCGCCGCCCGGCTCGAGGCTGGCAACCAGGCCGCACCGCTGGCATTGACGGCCGTGCCCTTGCTGCCGGCCGATGCGCAAGCGATCGAATACCGCCGCGTCACCGTCACGGGCCGTTTCCTGCCCGCCTGGACGGTCTACCTGGACAACCGTCCCTACAAGGGCCAGGCCGGCTTCCATGTGCTCACTCCCTTCCAGATCGACGGTTCCCGGATGCACGTGCTGGTGGCGCAGGGCTGGTTGCCGCGCAACAACGCCGAGCGCACGCGCATCCCCGACTACGCCACGCCCACGGGCACGGTGACCATCAGCGGCATCGCGCGCCTGAACGCTGGCCATGTCATGGAACTGGGCACGGCGCCGCCCCTGGCGCCGCACGCCATCGTGCAAAATGCCGACATCGGCCAGCTGGCACAGGCCAGCAGCCTGGCCTTGCAGCCCTTCCTCATCGAACAAACAGTCGCCCCAGTTGATCTGACAGCGCCGCCAGCGGCCAGCGCGCTTCCCGTGCGTGACTGGCCGGCACCCGACCTGGGCGCGGACAAGCACCGCGGCTACGCATTCCAGTGGTATGCACTGGCACTGATGGCTTTTTTATTTTTTGTCTTTACAGGATTTCGACGTGCAAACAAACAGCCCTGAAACAACACAAGACAGCACCGGCAAGCAGCTACAGAACACGGGTCGGTGGAAACTATTGGCCGTGGTGGCCGTGTGCGCCTTTCCCATCATCGCCTCGTATTTCACGTACTACATCATCAAGCCCACGGGCCGCAACAATTACGGCGCCCTGATCGACCCGCGCCTGCATCCTATACCGGAGGAGGCGTTGCAGGTGACAGAACTCGACGGCAAGGCCGCGCCGCTGGCGCAGTTCAAGGGCAAGTGGGTGCTGCTGCAAACGGGGCCGTCCGATTGCCAGGAAGCATGCAAGAAGCAATTATTTGACATGCAACAACTGCGCCTGATGCAGGGCAAGGAGCGCGAACGCCTTGAACGGGTCTGGCTGGTGACGGATGCGCAGCCGCTCGACACGCTCGTGATGCGCGAATTCGACGGCACCAGCATGCTGCGCGTGAATAACGACGCCCTGAAAGCCTGGCTGCCCGTGGAGGCGGGAGGCAAGACCAGCGACCACCTGTACTTGATCGATCCGCTGGGCAATTTGATGATGCGCTTTCCGAAAGATGCGGACCCGAACAAGATCAAGAAAGACATCGCCAAGCTGCTCAAAGCTTCGGCGATCGGTTAAGGAGTCTGCATGCCGACGATGCATCTCTCTGCGCTGGCCCAGCTGGGCTTGACGGGTCTGCTGGTGGCGCTGCTGCCGTTGACCATGGTCTGGGTGTCCGCGGACGCCAACAAATACCGCAAGCTCGTGTGGATCGCCGTCTTTTTGACGGTCGACCTGATCATGTTTGGCGGCTTTACGCGCCTGTCCGATTCGGGCCTCGGTTGTCCTGACTGGCCAGGCTGCTATGGTTCCGCCAATCCTTTCCTCGCGCACGAGCACATCGTGGCGGCGGAAACCCTGATGCCGACGGGACCCGTGACGGTGGTCAAGGCGTGGATCGAAATGACGCACCGCTATCTGGCCATGGCCATTGGCGTGCTGATCGTGGCGATGATGGTGCAGGCGTGGCGCCAGTGGAAGAAAAGCAAACGCCAGGAATTTGCCCCGGCGTTGCCGACGGCGCTGTTTTTGTTCGTCTGCCTGCAGGGCGCGTTCGGTGCCTGGACCGTCACATTGAAGCTGCAGCCGGTGATCGTCACCATCCACTTGCTGCTGGGCATGGGCTTGCTGGCCATGCTGACGTGGCTGGGCGGGCGCCAGGACCATGCCGTCAAACCCTTGCTGCGCGCCGATGCGGATGCGTCCGTGCTGCGCCCCGTGCGCGCGCTGGCCGTCATGTCGCTCGTGCTGCTCACCATGCAGATCGCGCTCGGTGGCTGGGTGAGCACCAACTACGCCACCCTGGCCTGCACGGATTTCCCCCTGTGCGGCGGCAAAGTCATTCCGGAGATGGATTTCGAGCATGGTTTCCATTTGTGGCGCGAACTGGGCAAGACGGCCGCCGGCCATTACTTGCCGTTTTCAGCGCTGACAGCCATCCACTGGGTGCACCGCAATTTCGCCTTCATCGTGCTGGCCGGTGTCGGCTATACAGTGTTGCGCGCGTGGAAACTTCCATCCTTGCGCGGCACGGCCCGCTGGCTTGCCTTGGTGCTGGCCTTGCAGGCGGCCACGGGCCTGGCGACGATCTACCTGAGCTGGCCATTGTCGATTGCCGTCCTGCATAACGGCGGGGCGGCGCTGCTCGTGTTGTTGCTGACCATGTTAAACTACAAGGCTAAATTCCAACTCGATGTAGCGCGGAAATCTGCTTCCGCCTCCGCGCCAGTGCCCTCGGCACCAGCCAGTTCTTCCCGTATCGCATAAATGACTACTCAGACCATCAGCCGTAAACCATCCCCCCGCATCGCCCAGTACTGGGCGCTGACCAAGCCCCGCGTGACGCAACTGGCCGTGTTTTGCGCCGTCATCGGCATGTTCCTGGCCAGCGAGGAGTTGCCGGACTGGCGCGCGGTGGTGTTTGGCACCGTCGGCATCTGGCTGCTGGCAGGCGCCGCGTTTGCCGTCAACTGCCTGGCCGAGCGCGAAATCGATGCGCGCATGGCCCGCACGGCGCGCCGCCCGATGGCCATGGGCGACATCACCGTCAAGCAGACGGTGGTGTTCGCGCTGGTGATCGGCGGCCTGGGCATGGCGATTCTGTATAACCTCGTCAATCCGCTGACCATGTGGCTGACCTTTGTCACCTTTGTCGGCTACGCCTTGATCTACACCATGGTGCTGAAACCGGCCACGCCGCAAAATATCGTCATCGGCGGCCTGTCCGGCGCCATGCCGCCTGCGCTGGGCTGGGCTGCCGTCGCCAACGACGTGCCGATGCAGGCCTGGCTGCTGGTCTTGATCATTTTCGTGTGGACGCCGCCGCACTTCTGGGCGCTGGCCATGTACCGCCGCGACGATTATGCGCGTTCGGGCTTGCCCATGCTGCCCGTCACGCACGGCTTGAAATTCACGCAATTTCACGTCTGGCTGTACTCGATCGCGCTGGCCGCCACCACCTTGTTGCCCTTTGCCGTGCGCATGAGCGGCCTGATCTACCTGGTCTCGGCCGTGCTGCTCAATGCCGGTTTCCTGTATTACTCGTGGAAAATGTACCGCCACTACACGGACTTGATCGCGCGCAAAGCTTTTACGTATTCCATCATTTACCTGGCATTGCTGTTCGCAGCCTTGCTGGTCGACCACTATATTCCCCTCGGAACATGAAAAAATACCTGACCTTGTTGTTGGCGGCCGCCCTGGTCGCCGTCCTTGCCGGCTGCGGCAAGCCGGCCGCGCCCAAGCTGGCATTCAAGAATACGGACGTGACGGGCCTGGGCTATGCGCGCGAGTTCGCGCTGACGGACCACACGGGCCACCCGCGCACCCTGGCCGATTACAAGGGCAAGCTGGTGCTGATGTTCTTCGGTTACACGCAATGCCCGGACGTGTGTCCCACTACCATGGCCGACATGGCGCAAGTGATGCGGGAAATGGGGCCGCAGGCGGAGCAGGTGCAAGTACTGTTCGTCACCGTCGACCCCGAGCGCGACACGCAGCAATTGCTGGCGCAGTATGTGCCCGCCTTCGACAAGCGCTTCGTGGGCCTGTATGGCGACGCCGCCGCGACGGCCAAGGTAGCTAAGGAATTCAAAGTGTATTACGCCAAGGTCGAGGGCGAAACGGATAGCAGCTACACGGTCGACCACACGGCCGGCACCTATGTGTTCGACCGCGAAGGCAAGATCCGCCTGTTCGTGCGCCACGGCGAAAAACCTGCCGTCATCGCGCACGATCTTAAACTTCTGCTATCCTGATCCGGTCGCGCCCCCGGGCGCCATCTTCAGGATTTGCAGTACATGGATAAACGTTTCGAGCCTCACGCACGCCTGGCAGCCATCATCTTCTTGCTGATCGGCTGCTTTTTCGTCCTGCGGCCCTTCCTGGCCGCCATGCTGTTTGCCGCCTGCGTGGGCATTTCCAGCTGGCCCCTGTATATCCTTTTGCTGGAGCGTCTGAAAGGCCGGCGCAACTGGGCGGCCGCCATCATGACCGTGTCCCTGATCCTCGTCATCGTGCTGCCGCTGGCCCTCGTCACTTACAACCTGGCCGACAATGTGTCGCGCGTGTACGAGCAGATCCGCGTCGCGCTGGAATCGGGCGGCCTGCATCCTCCGGCCTGGCTGTCCAGCATTCCCGTGGTGGGCGAAACCATCGATGGCTATGTGCGGCGCCTGCTGGAAGACCGCGAAGAATTATTGAATTTGGGTAAGACCATGCTGGAGCCGGCGCGCCATTTCCTCGCTTCCGGCGGCATCTTGCTGGGCACGGGCCTGGCGCAGACCAGCCTGGCCGTGTTTGTCAGCTTCTTCCTCTACCGCGACGGCCAGCAACTGAGCCGTGCCCTGATGACGGGCGCCGGCCGCATCATCGGCGACAGCGCACCGGGCGTGGGCCTGACCATCAGCCGCACCGTGCGCGGCGTCATGTACGGCTTGCTGGGCACGGCGCTGGCGCAGGCTTTGGTGGCCGTGGTGGGTTTTTTGATCGCCGGCGTGCCGGCTGTGGCGTTGCTGGGCGTGGCCACTTTCATCTTTTCGCTGATCCCCGTGGGGCCGCCCCTGATCTGGGGCGGTGCCGCCATCTGGCTGTTTACGGAAGGGCAGACGGGCTGGGGTATTTTCATGGTGGTGTGGGGCGCGCTGCTGATCAGCGGCGTGGACAATGTCGTCAAGCCCATGCTGATCAGCCGCGGCAGCAGCCTGCCATTTTTGCTGGTGCTGCTGGGCGTGCTGGGCGGCGTACTGGCCTTCGGCTTCGTCGGCATCTTCATCGGCCCGACCCTGCTGGCGGTGCTGTACAGTTTGCTGCAAACGTGGACGGTGGGAGAGACCACCGTGCCACAGGGCAAAGATACGCTGACGCGCAAGAAGTAATCAGTCTCTTAAATCCGCATCCAGATCCCGCTCCTGCTTGGGGATTACCTTGATCAGTACGATGCGGGGCCCGTTCATTTTCTTGACGACGATGTCGAAGTCGACAAAGGTGATGCGCTGGCCCTGCTTCGGAATGTCCCCCAGCTTGACCATGATCAAGCCGCCCACCGATTCCACATCGTCCAGCCCCAGTTCCTCGTTTTCAATATCGATGCCGAGGATGCGTTCGAGCGAAAAGATGGGCAGGCTGGCCTTGCCGATCAGGGTGCCGTCGCTTTGCTTGAGCCAGTCGTTTTCATTGCGGCGGAATTCATCGCGGATTTCGCCCACCATGGCGCCAAGCAAGTTATCCAGGGTGATGAAACCCAGCGGGCGCTTGCCCTTTTCGCCGATCAGGGCGAAGTGGGGCGCGCCATCTCGGAACCGGCGGAACAGTTCCAGCGCCGGCGTGCGCGCGGAAATGATATCGACGGGACGCAGGAAGGGCGTAAACGAGGTGATCGGTTTACCCGCCTGCTGGGCAAAGAACAGGTCTTTCAGGTGCACCACGCCTAGCACATCGTCTTCATTCATGTCGAAATACGGGTAGCGGCTGAAGCGGTTGCGCAGCACCGTGTCGAGGTTTTCTTCCAGGGTGCTCGACGCGTGCAGGGCGATCACTTCATTGATCGGACGCATCAGGTCCGACACCGTCATTTGTTCGAAATCAAGCGACTGGGCCAGGATGTTGCGCTCGTCGCGCGTAAATTTTTCGCCCGGCTGGCTGGTGCGCAGGATCAGTTTCAGCTCTTCGGACGAGTAATGGGCGTCGTGGCCGCCCTTGCCGGACAGGCCCGCCATGCGCAGCACCCAGTTGGCGCTGGCGTTGAGCAGGTAAATGGCTGGATACATGGCCCAATAGAAACCATACAGGGGAATCGCGCTCCACAGGCCGACGGCTTCCGGATTGCGGATGGCCATCGATTTGGGCGCCAGTTCGCCCACGACGATGTGCAGGAAGGAAATGACGCTGAAGGCGACGACGAAAGACACGCCGTGGATCAGTTCTTGCGAAGTGACGCCGACGGCGCCGAACAGCGGCTCCAGCAAGCCGGCAAACGCCGGTTCGCCGACCCAGCCCAGGCCCAGCGAGGCCAGGGTAATGCCCAGCTGGCAGGCGGACAGGTAGGCGTCCAGCTGGCCATGCACCTTGGACAGGATGCGGCCCCGTAGTCCCTGTGTCTTGGCGATGGCGCGAATGCGCGTGCGCCGTAATGTAACGATGCCAAACTCGGCGGCAACAAAAAAACCGTTCAGCGCGACCAGGAAGAGGGCGAGCAGGACTAGCAAGACATTGTGCATGGGGGCGCTGAAGATGGGCTGTAAAAACGTCATCTTAAACGACGAAGGGCGGCATAACCTAATTTAGCCGCGCCCCCCGCCCCTGCAGGCGGTGGCGCGCGCTGGGTTATTCCCGCTTTTTCAGCCTTTGGCCGCCGTTTGCGGTCCTCCGCGCATGGCAAAGACCATGACGGCCGAGACGATGGCGGGGATGGCGACGACGAGGAAAATCGTGCTGTTGGGCCAGTTCAGGCGGATCAGTTCGCCACCGAGCACGGGGCCGATGATGGAGCCGATACGCCCGATGCCCAGGCTCCAGCCTATGCCCGTCGAGCGCAAGGTGGTCGGGTAGTAGCTTGCCGCCAGGGCGTTGACGGCAGGTTGGCCGCCCACCACGCAAAAGCCCGCGATGAAGATGGTGATGAAGAGGAAGGCCAGCGACACGTCGGGACGGCCGATCAGGGCAATCGCCACGGCGGCGACTAAAAAGCATGGCAGCAGGATGCGGCGGAAGCTGGAGCGGTCGATCAGCTGGCCCATGACGAGCGTGCCGATGGTGCCGCCCACTTGCAGGGCCGTGCCCGCCAGCACGGCGTTGGCCGTGGACAGGCCCGCTTCCTTGGCGATGGTCGGCAGCCAGTTCGACAGGAAATACAAATTCAGCAAGTTCATGAAGTTGATGACCCACAACAGAATTGTCATCTTCGCGCGGCCACCCGTAAACAATTGCAGCACGGGCGCGCCCTTGTGTGCCTTCTCATGCACGACATATTGCGTGTCGGCCGTGATGCTCACGGTCGGATCGATACGTTTCAGCCACTGCGCCACTTTGTCGAGCTTGCGTTTCTTCAATACCAGGAATTGCATCGATTCCGGCAACAGGAAGAACATCAGCACGCCGATCACCAGCGGCACCACGCCACCCACGTAAAACACGGATTGCCAGCCGAATGCGGGAATCAGCGCGGCGGACAACAGGCCACCGAGCACGGCGCCCAGGGTAAAGCCGCACGAGACCAGCATCATCAGCGTGACTTTCTTGCGCAGGGGGCTGTATTCGCCGGCCAGCGCCATGGCGTTTGGCATCACGGCGCCCAGGCCCAGTCCCGTGATGAAACGGATCAGCTGCAATTGTTCGATGTTCGTCGCCAGCGGCGTGACCAGCATGCACAGCGAAAAGAAGATGGTCGAGCCGATCAGTACGGGGCGGCGGCCGAACTTGTCGGCCGTGATGCTGAAGACAAGCGAGCCGACCAGCATGCCCAACAGGCCCGCGCCAAACACGGGGCCCAGGTTGGCCTTGCTGACATGCCAGTCGGCGATGATGGCGGGCGCCACATAACCCATCGCCTGCACGTCGAAGCCATCCATGATGACGCACAGCCCGCACAGAATCAGCATGCCGATCTGGAAGGAGCCGATCTTGTTGTTATTGATGAGATCGGGAATATCGATCGTCTTGCCTGCCGTGGACATGGTGCCGCTCCTGTTTTTTTATGGTGGTCGCGCCCTTCCGGCGAGGGATAGGCGCGTGTTTGTCTCAGGCTTCATTACAATCGCTTTTGATTGATTATTCAAACGTTATTTTCGAATGGATTTATCGGTTTAACTAATGAATATGGCGCGGAAGTAACCTTGTCTACATGCTAATATCGCGCCATGAAAAATCTTGTTAGCCACTTTCTTGCCCTGCAAGCCAGCCTGCCGGCGCACGGCCCCGGTTTCAGCGCGCTGATCCTGCGCGACGGCGAGACCATTTTGGAGCTGCATCACGGCCTGGCGTGCCTGGAACTGGGCGTGCCCCTGACGGCGCAGTCGCGTTACTACCTGGCCTCGGAATCAAAGCAATTCACGGCAGCCTGCGTGCTGGACCTGGTGCGCCGTGGCGCCATTGGCCTCGACGATGACGTGGCGTCCCATCTGCCCGAGGTGCGGCAGTTCGGCGCCATCATCACGGTGCGCCAGTTGCTCAATCACACCAGCGGCATTCCCGATTATTTTGACTACCTGGCGTGCCAGCTGGGTCGCCACGACAGCGATTACTTTGACAATGCGCTGCTGCTGCGCCTGATCGCCCGGATGGACGCGCTGACGTTCCCGCCCGGCAGCGCGCATGCCTACAGTAATTGCAATTACATTTTGCTGGCCAAACTGGTGGAGGTGGTATCTGGTCAGCCGCTGGCCACGCAGGCGCGCGAACGCCTGTTTGCGCCGCTGGGCATGCACGCCACGGCATTTGATGTCGACCGGCAAGCTGTCATGCCGCAGCGCGTGCGCAGCTATACCGTTGATCCTGCGCAAGCGTGCGCCTATCGCCAGCACCTGGGCAATGCGAATACGGTCGGTGACGGCGGCGTGTATGCCTCGCTGCACGACCTGGTCTTGTGGGAGCGCGACTGGCAGCGCCAGTACCACGACCCGGCCAGCCTGGTGCGTGCGCAGCTGGCCGAAACGCCGGGCCCCGATGGCCAAAGCTGGTCCTACCGCTTTGGCCTGGAGCAAATCGAGCATGGCGGACGTGCGGTGGTGTTCCATGACGGCGGGCTGTGGGGTTTCCGTGCCTTGCTGCTGCGCGTGCCCGAGGCAGGCCTGTCCGTGATCCAGCTGGCGAACGTGGATAGCTGCGAGCCAGACCAGGCGGCCTGGCTGGCAGCCATCGCCACCGATCTGGACGCCTGATCAGTGCCGCTTCAGTGCACGGCGCGGCCGGGCACGGCCGCTAGGATCACGTCCAGCGCCGGGTGCATGATCTTGCGTTCGTTCGAGATGACGTAAAACTGCTCGCGCAGGGACGAGGCGTCACCGACCAGCACGGCGCCGAATTGCTCCTCGATATCGGCCGCCAGGCTGGCCGAGGCGAAGAACAGGCCCAGGCCCTTGCGGCCGAAGGCGTTGAGCATGGCGTTGTCTTCGAATTCACCGACCACGTCGGGGCGCACGCCCTGCTGCACCATCCATTCGTCGATGCGTCCGCGCAGGGCGTTATTGCGCGCGGGCAGCAGAAATGGCGCACCGTGCAGGCTGTGCGGGAAATTATCGCGGTATTGTTCGGCCAGCGCGGGGATGGCGAACAGCTTCATGGCGCTTTCGCCCCACAGGTGGCTGGACACGCGCAGGCTGGCGCCGGCCGGCACGGCGCGGTCCGTCAATACCAGGTCCAGCTTGTGCAGGGCCAGGTCGGCCAGCAGGGACTCGAATTCATCTTCCAGGCACACCAGCTTGACGGGCTTGTCCAGGCTGCGCGTGGCGTCGAGCATGCGGTAGGCCATCAGTTTCGGCAGGGAATCGGAAATGCCCACGGTCAGGCGCATCTTTTCCGCGTCGGTGTCGGCCAGCGCTTCCTGCATCTGTTCACCGAGCAGGAAAATCTGGTCCGCGTAGCCGAGCGCCAGCCGGCCCGCTTCCGTCGGCACCAAACGCCGTCCCTGCGGCTGCAGCAGGGACTTGCCCAGTTCCTTTTCCAGCAAGGCCAACTGGGTGCTGATGGTTTGCACGGCCAGGCCCAGGCGTTCGGCCGCGCGCGTCACGCCGCCTTCCTTGGCGACTACCCAAAAGAAATACAAATGGCGGTAATTGAAACCGGTAGTTTTCATCGTGAGGGCCTATCTTCTGTTTTTACGAAGTAATACTTCCATTATCTTCTATTTTTAAATGTGTCACACATCCCTATACTACGTTCCATTGAATTTGGATAAAGGGGAACTATCGATGAAACATTTCAGAGTGTCATTTTTAGTGACATTTATCTGCTTGGGAATTTCCGCCTGGTGGGGTTACACGCACGGTGGCGTGTCGACCATGCTGTCGGCATTGGGCATTGCGGTGATCCTGGGCGTGATGGAAGTGTCGCTGTCGTTTGACAACGCGGTGGTCAATGCCTCGGTGCTGAAGAACTGGGACAAGTTCTGGCAGAACCTGTTCCTGGGCGTGGGTATCATCATCGCCGTGTTCGGCATGCGTCTGCTGTTCCCGCTGGTCATCGTGGCGCAAGCGGCGGACCTGGGCTTGATGGAAGTGTGGAATCTGGCCCTGAGCAACCCGGAACAGTATTCGATGCACCTGACGAATCACCATGCGGAAGTGGCGGCTTTCGGCGGCATTTTCCTGCTGCTGGTGTTCCTGAACTTCCTGCTGGACTCGGAAAAAGAAACGCACTGGCTGGGCCGTATTGAAGAAAAACTGGGCGCGCTGGGCAAGATCTCCTCGATTTCCGTGATGATCGCGCTGGGTACCCTGATGGTCAGCCTGTCGATGATCGAAGAAGGCCAGAAGCTGGTGGTCTTGACGGCCGGCCTGTGGGGTATCCTGACCTACGTGGGCGTCGATGTGATCAGTGGCTTGCTGGAAGGCGATAACGGCGACGGCAACATGGGCGACATCATCAAGCGCGGCGGTATTGGCGGCTTCCTGTACCTGGAAGTGCTCGACGCCTCGTTCAGCTTTGACGGCGTGATCGGCGCGTTTGCCATCACCAAGGATGTCGTGATCATCATGCTGGGTCTGGCGATTGGCGCGATGTTCGTGCGTTCGATGACAGTGTTCCTGGTGCGCAAGGGTACGCTCGACGAGTTCGTTTATCTGGAGCACGGCGCGCACTATGCGATCGGTATCCTGGCCGTGATCATGTTGGTCAGCATGAAGTTCCACATTCCCGAGATTTTCACGGGTCTGATCGGTGTGGCCTTCATTCTCGCCTCGCTGTGGTCGTCGATCCGCTACAAGCGCAGGATGGCCCTCGAAGAAGGCAAGATGGAAGCGCTGGAACCAGTCAAGGCAACAGTAGCCTAAAGAATGCGCGGCAAACGACTACACCGGTTTGTCGGCAAGTTGTAGCAAGCGTCGCCGCCGGCCTGGGGAGTCAGGCCGGTGGAGGGCGCCAGGTGTTATTTATTTCATTAGCTGGACTTTATTTCACATAGGAGAAATACATCATGGCAATCAGTCTGCAAAAAGGCGGCAACGTCAACCTGAGCAAGGAAGCTCCTGGCATTTCGAAAATGATCATCGGCCTGGGCTGGGATGCCCGCGCCACCGACGGCGCCGCCTTCGACATCGACGGTTCCGTGTTCCTGCTGAAGGCCGATGGCAAGGTACGCGCCGACGTCGACATGATTTTCTACAACAACCTGAAATCGAGCGACGGCTCCGTCACCCACTCGGGCGACAACACCACCGGCGCCGGCGATGGCGACGATGAAACCGTCATCGTCGACCTGGCCACCGTGCCAGCCGAGATCGACAAGATCGCCGTCTGCGTGACGATCCACGATGCCGAAGCGCGCAAGCAAAACTTTGGTATGGTATCGAAGGCTTACGTGCGTTGCGTGAATGCCAACGGCAACACGGAAATCGCCCGCTTCGACCTGTCGGAAGACGGTTCGGCGGAAACGGCCATGGTCTTCGGTGAAATCTACCGCAATGGCGCCGATTGGAAATTCAAGGCCATCGGCCAGGGCTACAAGGGCGGTCTGGGTCCTTTGGCAGCCTCGTTCGGCGTCGGTGTGTAAGGTAGCCACACCAAACCTACTGCGCGGTGCGCTTTGCGGCCGGCGATGCTCACCGTACTAAAGTACGGTTGCGCTTCTCGGCCACAAATCACATCCGCTCGCTACGGTTTTGTGCGGCACCGTTATTCTGTAGTAAGGGCGGCGGTTTAGCCCGACACCATCATCATCGTCAAGGAAGGAACAGTTGTATGCCAGTTTTCAATATTACCGGGGACGTCGACCCGTTCCTGCATGTGTCGCTTGCCAAAGGCGAGAAGATTTATTGCGAATCCAACGCGATGGTGATGATGGAAACCAATCTTGAGCTGAAAGGCAAGATGACTGGCGGCATAGGCGCGGCGCTGATGCGCACTTTTGCCAACGGGGAATCGTTCTTTCAGCAGCATATCGAGGCCATGCGGGGCGACGGCGACTGCCTGCTGTCGCCCACCTTGCCCGGCGCGATGCGGGTGCTCGAGGTGGGCGCCCAGCAATACATGATCAGCGACGGCGCCTTCGTGGCGGCCAGTTCTGGCGTGGAATTGAAGGTGCGCACGCAAAGCCTTGGCAATGCGCTGTTTGCCCAGAGCGGTGGTTTTTTCATCACCGAGACGGCAGGCAGCGGCCAACTGGCGGTGTCCGGTTTTGGCGCGATGTCGATACTGGAAGTAACGCCTGGCAAGGACGTGGTGATCGATAACGCCCACGTCGTGTGCTGGGATAACCGCCTGCAATACGAAATTTCCATGACGACCGGCAGCAGCGGCGGCTTTCTGGGTAATTTGATCAATAGCCAGACCAGCGGCGAGGGCATGGTGCTGAAGTTTTCAGGCACGGGGAAAATCCTCGTATGCTCGCGCAATCGCGCGGCCTTCCTCGCCTGGACCCAAAGCAAGCCGGCGTAACACGTAGTTGATGTAACCAACCAAACAGGAGCAATGCGTATGTCTGTCAATTTGAGCAAAGGCCAGAAGATTTCTCTGGACAAAGAAGCTGGTGCCACCCTGACCCATATCACCATGGGCCTGGGCTGGGATGCCGTGAAGACCAAGGGTTTCCTGGGTTTCGGTTCGAAGACGGAAGCCGTCGACCTGGACGCCTCGTGCGTCATGTTCGATGAAAACAAGAGCACGTCCGATATCGTCTGGTTCCGCCAGCTGAAAAGCAAGGACGGCAGCATTGTCCACACGGGCGACAACCGCACGGGCGCGGGCGATGGCGACGACGAACAGATCAATGTCGATCTGTCGAAAGTGCCGGCGAACGTGAAAAGCCTGGTCTTCACCGTCAACAGCTTTACTGGCCAGAACTTCTCGCAGGTGGAAAACGCCTATTGCCGCATCTTGAATGCCAGCAATAACCAGGAAGTCGCGCGTTTCAACCTGTCTGTGCAAGGTTCCCACACGGCACAGATCATGGCCAAGCTGTACCGCCATAACGGCGAATGGAAGATGCACGCCATCGGAGAAAACGGCAACGGTCGCACTTTTGACGACTTGATGCCGCAAATTTCCGTGCATCTATAAGGAGCAGTACGCAGCGGGCGGGGGACGGACCGGATACCGGCCCTTGTCCGCTGCTCTATATTGAAGGAGAGTATGTCGTGATGCGATTGCTGATAGCCTTGCTATTTCCGTGTCTCACGTTTTTCATGCTGGGGCGCACGCTGGCCGGTGCCGCCGCCTTGATTTTGCAGTGCACTGTGATCGGCTGGGCGCCGGCGGCCCTGTGGGCCCTGTACACGGTGAACCAGCATAAAACGGAGCAGGAACTGGAAGGTGCATTAAGCCGCAGCTACATGCGCAGGCGTAGTCGGTTGATCTAAGTCAACCGGGCGCTTGGAATCCTTGCGCTAAAGCCCGCACGAGCGATCGTGCGGGCTTTTTTGTGCGCGCTCACTTTTTGCAGCGTATCGGCACATTCACAGAATTGCCGTCCGAACTCAGGTTGCGGTACTGCAAATCTTCGCTTTCGATGGCAAAGCGGGGCACGGCGTGCACATAGCGCTGCTTGCAGACGGTGTCGTCATTGATCAGCCGGCCCGCCAGCATGTAGTCGCACAGGGCGAAGCGCGATTCCTCATCGTCGAGGATCAGTACGCGCGCGGCGCTGTACAGGGCCGATTGCAAGACGTCCGGGCTGCAGTTTTCCGGGCCCGTCAGTTTCAAATGGGTTTTTGTCTGCGTGGCCAGGCGTTGCAGCTTGACGAGGGCGGCGCGCTCTTCCTTGCGCGCCCCATCGACTCGCGCATCGCCGCTGGACAGGCGCAGCGCCAGCGAGGCGATCTGGTCGATGGAAATATGCCAGGCAAAGCCTTCCAGCCGCGTGCGGATCTGGCCGGGCAAGGGATCGGCCGCATCGACTTCGCAGCGGTACTGGCCCAGGTGGGGGCGGCACAGCACGGGAATGGCAAAGGCCGAAGTGCGTTTGCCCTTGACGAATTTCTGGCTCAGGTCGCCAAAGTTTTCATGCGTGATGGTGTCGAAGCGGGCTTGCCCAAAGCCCATCTTGACGAGGTTTTCCTTGCGCTGGCGTGAAAACAGCGCGTCGACGGCATCGTAGATATTCTTGTTGAAAATGCGGTCCAGTGGCTGGCGTTCGTCCGACATCTTTTCAAACACGGCGCTGGAATTGGGCGCGTTGGCATCGATGGAAATGAGGATGAAGGGCTTGCTGTTCAGGCGCGGCGGCACGACGGCCATGTCGTTGCCATACAGCTGCGTCAGGGCCACGTCCCACAGGGTTTCCACGCCCAGGTTATCCGCCGCACCGCCGTCGAACAGATGCACGTAGGACGGCGATTCGCGCGATTCGGAACCGAGTTCCGGCACGAAACTGTTTTTTGGCCGGAAACGCTCGAAGGTGACGGAATCGAACACGCCGGGAAAAGCGGCCGAGGTGGCCACAGCCGTGGCCAGGCGGATATCCTGGATCGGCGAATGCAGGGTGCCGTAAAAATACTCATAGGAAAACACCACGCGCTTGCCGCCATCGGTGGCGTCCGTCGCATTGGCCAGGAAGATGGGGCCGTCATGCGGCAAGTCCTGGTAGGTTTTTTTATCGTACAGCACATCGTCAAACACGTCGGACAGGAACGATGTGCGCGTCTTGTTCGTCAACAACATCGTCGTCAGGTTGGCGGGTTTCAGGATGGTCTGGCCGAAGAAATCCGTTTTCAGCTTGCTGCGCAGCAAGGGCCAGTCCGTCTGCTTGCCGTGCAGCGCATAGTAGCCGCCCGCGATGGCGCCGCCCGAGACGCCGGAAATGGCCGAGGCGCCGCTGACGAGGCCGAATTCTTCCAGCTGCTCCAGCGAGGCGGCCGAGAAATTGGCCGCCCGGCTACCGCCGCCGGACAGGGCGATGCCGATGAAGTGGTCGTTGGGCATGGGCTTCTGGATGCGCGCCTTGGGCGCGTCAATGCGCAGGCGCGGTGCTTCCTGCACCGTAAATGTGCGGTTTTCGACGCCGCTGTTGGGGCGCAGGGCGAGTACCGTGCAGCCGCTCAGCAGCGCAAGGAGGATAAAGGATGCGAACAAAGGTGGATGCATGCGTGGTCTGTGCGTAGTCATTGCTTGGGATACGGACGGAAACGTGTGCGATTCTAGCAAATAAGCATTACCTGCCCAGCTGAAACGCCAGAATGGCCGCGTTATAGCCCGCATGCACGAGCATGGGTGCCAGCAGCGATCCGCTGCGCTCGTACGCCAGTCCCGTGCAAAGGCCCAGCACGAACACGGGAAGCATCGACGCGGGAGGATGCACGATGGCAAACAGGGCGGCGGCGATACCGATCGCTTGCCAGGCGGGCAGCGAGCGGCGCAGGCCGCCCTGAATCAGGCCGCGGAAGATGAATTCTTCGCACAGGGGCGCGGCCAGCACCGTCAAGCCCAGCAGCCACATGCCGTTCCACGAATTGCCGCCCAAGGGCGCTGCCGCAGGCGGCTGCAGTAGCAGTGCGTAGGCGATGCCGCAGAGGGCCGCCACGGCCGCGCCCGCCGCACCCCAGCGCCCGGGGTGCCGGCCTGCTCCGATGCGCGGCACGTCGGCCGTCTTGCTGCGCCAGTACACGAGGCGCACCAGCGCGTACGTGAGCGCGCCGGCGCCGCCGAAAGCGATGGCTACTTGCGCCAGTGGTTCGGCCACTTTGCCTTTGAGCAGGAGCAAGGCCAGGGTCTGCAAGGTGAAAAACAGCATGGCGGCGATCAGGCCGTCCGACGCGGAAACTTTGGCTGGCGGCGAGGCGGCCGGGTCGAGCAGGTAAGGCACTTCATCGCGCGCCTTTTGCCACAGGGCCACAGCCAGCGCCGCCGTCAGCACGACGAAGGCCAACTGCTGCGCCAGGCTGCCGGCCGCCAGCGCGGCGACGTACAGGCCGGTGAGCAGCAAATACAGATACATATACGTGGGGCGCATCTTCGCCGTTGCCTCGGTGGCCAGCGGGTCGCTGGCAAATACACCCAGCGCCACGGCGATCACCGCGTACATGGGAATGCCGGCCAGGGCCAGCAGCATCAGCCCCGCCGTCTGCCAGGACCAGGCTGGCAGCCAGGCCAGCGCCGCGCCAAACAGCATCACCGGGTAGAGCAGGGCCAGCACGGCCCAGAGCTGCGCCTTTTGCCGCAGCGCCTGCTCGACGCTGACGGGAAAGGTGTACAGCAGCCACAGCGCGCCGCCTTCCTTGTTGAGGGTCTGGAAGGCCGACATCATCAGCACATAGGTGCCGAGGAAAAAGCCGGTGGAGACCAGCAGGACGGGATGCTCCAGCAGCGCGTGCAGGTTGCGCGCCTGGCCCGTAAACAGGGCCTGGCCGCCGAGGATCAGCAGGGGCAGCAGCAGGGTTTGCACCATGAAGTTACGGTCGCGTGCCAGCAGCGTCAGTTCACGGCGCTGTATCACCGTGCCGATGCGCGCGAAGCACGTGCCGGCAGGCAGCGCTATCGGGGCACTCTTGCGGCTGGCCTCGCGCTGGCCCGCGCCGACCACGCCGTGACGCAGCTGGTGGCGCAGGATGGCCATGCCCAGCCACATCAACAGCAGTACTTGCGCCAGCAGCAAGACGGCTGGCAGCAGCATTGCTGCCAGGTCGGATGCATTGAGCAGGCGCAGCAGCAATCCCGGCGGCGTCCAGGCGCTCCAGGCGGGCATGGTGGTCGCCCACGTATACGCGTAGCCGCCCGTACCTACGCCGAAGGACATGCCCATATACATGGGAAACAGGCCGGCTACCGAGATCAATGCCTGCAGGTTGCCCAGCTGGGCAGGGCTGAGCGACAGGCGCAAGCCCGTGTCGACCAGGGTGCGCAGCATGGCGGCCAGGGCCAGCAGGAGCAGGCTGGCGAGCAGTCCGGACAGTGGTGCAAGCCAGCCCTGGCCCGAATACCAGGCGATCACGGTGGTGCTGGGCCACAAGGCCAGCAAGCCGGCTGGATTGACGACCGTGCGTTCGAGCACGCGCGCCCACAGCATGGTACTTTTCTCGACGGGTAGGGTGACCAGCCATTCCAGGTCCCAGTCCGGCTTCGACAACTCTCCCATACCCAGCGGCAGCAGGACGCTGACCAGCCACAACAGCGCCAACTGCAGGGTCAGGCCGCCCATCAGCAGCGCGCTGAAGGGAGTGTGGATGAGCTGGTTGATGACGGGGTCGAGCAACTGGCTGCTGGTTTGCATGCTGCCTTTGGCCTGGCAGGCGGCCACCTGGTCCAGCAGGCAATGCATGTTCAGCAGGCTATGGCGGGCGATATTGCCGAAGGAAAAGAGCATGGGCAGTACCAGCAGCACGCCCAGCAGCCAGCGCCCCCGTCTCTTGCCGGGCGTGGCGGCGCGGCTTGTATTGTTTTTCTGGAAGGAAAAGCCCCGGCCGCTGACGTTGAGCAGGCGCTGCAGGCGCAAGCGGGTCAGCAGCCAGACGGCGCGCCAGTTGTCGGGTGGCACGGGCATCACGCGGTGGCCGTTTCATCGGTGAGTTGCAGGAAAATGTCTTCCAGGCTGCCCTCGCTGGATAGCTGATGGCGGATATCGTCCAGGCTGCCCGTGGCAACGAGGGCGCCCCGATGAATGATGGCGACGCGGCTGCACAGCTTTTGCGCCATGTCGAGCAAGTGCGTGGAGACAAAAATCGTGGTGCCGGCCGCAGCGATGCGCAGCAAGCGTTCCTGTACGTCGCGCGAGGCGCGCGGGTCGAGGCCGTTGATCGGCTCGTCGAGGATCAGCACGGCCGGATCGTGGATCAGCGCACAGGCCAGGCCCAGTTTTTTTTTCATGCCCAGCGAGTAGTTGACGGCAAAATCTTCGCTCGCCTCGTCCAGGCCGAACTCCTTCAGCAGCCGCGCCGTGCGCACGGCGGCCTCGGCGCGTGGATAGCCATGCATTTCGGCCACGAACTGCAGGATTTCACGGCCCCGCAAATAATCGTAAAAGATGGGATTGTCGGGCAGATATCCCACCTTGCGCTTGACGGCGGCGCCGTCGCTGTGGCAATCGAGGCCATCGACCAGGACACGGCCGCTGCTGGGAACGAGTATGCCCATCAGCATGCGGATGGTGGTGGTCTTCCCGGCCCCGTTCGGACCCAGGAAGCCGAAGACTTCCCCCTTGCCTACCTGCAAGGTCAGCGGCTTGACGGCCTCGAACGTGCCGTACTGTTTGGACAAGCTTTCAAAGGTAATCATCAAGCATCCCGCAAAAAAGGTCGATGGCAGGATGATAGCCTGACACTCGCCGTCCGCAGGGATGCCTGCGCCTTTAATGGTGCAGCATGACGCCTGTGGCGATGCAGGAGATGATCGCCACGCTCATGGTCAGGCCATATGCCGTTATCAGGAGCGCCCAGCGGCAGAGGGTAGCGAATTTTCCGCTCGGATACACCCGCCACATGGCCCAGGGCAGATAGGCCAGCAGCCAGGCGCCGAGCATGAGGCGGACGAAATCGATGGGGATCAGGGTCATCAGCGCCATCGTGACGAACGCGAAGGCATTTGTATGCAGGGCGAACAGGAAATGCTCTCCATAGCGGCGCCCGCTGCCCAGGTAGAGGATCTTCAGATACAGGGCGAACAGCGGCATCAGGCAAAACATGGCGTACGGTGCGTAATGGAAAAAGCTTTCCCTGATGAGCTTTTGTTTTCCGACCGCGGGCAGTTGCTGAAAGTCCTGCCACTGATGTGGCAGCGTGGGTGTCTGGCCCAGGATGCGTATCTGCATCTGCGATGGCCGGTTTTCTGGCGCCGCAGGGGAGACGTGGGCGCTCTCCTGGACTTGCACGCCATTGTGTACCTGCAGGAATTCGAAGTCGCCAAATTTGAGGATGGCAAAGAACAGGATGCTGAAGGTCAGGTAGACGCGCAGCGGCTCGACGTAACGCACGCGGCGTCCTGTAATGTACTCATTCGTCAGCGCGCCGGGGCGAAACAGCAGCAGGGCCAGGGTACGCCAGAGCTTGCCTTCGAGCGCCACATAATGCGCGACAAATTCATGCAGGAATTCGCGCGCGCTGGGCACATGCAGGGTAGTGGCCTGGCCACAGGCGCTGCAGAAGTTGCCTGGCGCGTCGGTGTTGCAGTTATGGCAGGTGCTGGCGGGACTTGCGCTGGACGACACTGTTTTCAAGATGGACTCTTTCTATAGCCGAAAGGGAAAAATGAGCGCTCAAGAGCGCAGCATATGATGAATGAAAACAATGATAAAAGGGCATTTTTCTCGCCGTAGTTGCTCCAGAGATACAAAATACCTACGCCGTTCAGCCGCCAGCGAAGGCGGCCAGCAGGCGACGTTCGCCAGCCGGTGTGAGGTGCAGGGCGCGGCTGTCGAGTTCGCGCTCGGCCCAGCGCTGGCGCAGGGCCAGTTGCAGGATGGCCGCCCCCAGCGCGCCACCCAGGTGGGCGCGCCGTTCGCTCCAGTCCAGGCAGGCACAGGCGAAGCGGCGGCGCTGCAGCTGCAGTTGCAGCACGTCGATGCCCAGGGCCGCGATGCCGGCCGCGCCCGCTTCGGACAGGCGATATTCTCCGCCATCGTCCAGCAGCCAGCCTTGCGCGTGCAACTGGTCGTGCAGGGTGACAGCGACGGTGCCGGCCATGTGATCGTAGCAGGTGCGCGCATGGCGCAAGCGGTCCGGCGTGGTGGGCGTAAAGGGCATTGCCGGCACGCCGGCCACCACCAGCAGCGCTTCCAGCGCCCGTGCCACCTCTGCATTGGCCAGGCGGTAATAGCGGTGCTTGCCCTGCGCCACCATCGACAGCAAGCCATCGTCGCGCAGGCGCGCCAGATGGGCGCTGGCCGTCGAAGCGCCGGCCTCGGCCAGTGCCGCCAATTCCGTGGCCGTACGTGCATGGCCATCGAGCAGGCTGCACAGCATGCGCGCGCGCGCCGGTTCGGCGATGGCGCCTGCCAGCTGTGCCAGGCGTACATCGGCCGTGTGGGGAAGGGTGCTGTCATCCATGATTCGTTCGCGGGCGAAGTGTTGTAGCGGGAGGAGCAGCATACTCGTGTCCCTATCTCACTGCAACGGAATGCGCATGCCGCTCGCTGATCCCACCGATCCTATTTCTGCCGTCACCCACGCGGCGCCGTATGACTACTATCGCCGCCTGGCGGACGGTCCGCCCCTGCGATTCGAGGCGCAGCTCGATGGCTGGCTGGCGACGGGCATGGCCGGCGTGCAGGCCGTGCTGGCGCATCCCGCCTGCCGCGTGCGCCCGCCTGGACAGGGCGTGCCGCACAAGCTGGCGGGCACGCCGTGCGGCGCGATTTTTGCCGAACTGGTGCGTATGAACGATGGCGAGCGGCATGCCGGGCCGAAACAGGTGCTGGCGCGTGCGCTGGGCCAGGTGGACCTGGCGCGCCTGCATGCGCGCACCCTGCATCTGGCGCAAGAGCAGCTGCCCGGCAGCGCCACCCGGCTGAATGATGCGTTGTTCGAACTGCCCCTGTTCGTCATGGCGGACTTGCTGGGTTTTGCGCCAGCGCAATGGCCGCTGCTGGCCGTCTGGACGCGCGATTTCGTCGCCTGCCTGTCGCCGCTGAGCAATGGCGCGCAGCTGGCCGGAGCGCAGGCGGCAGCCGAGGCGCTATTGCAACGCTTCACGGTGTTGCTGCGGGAGGGAGAGGTGCTGCCCGGCAGCTTGCTGGACGATATTGTCGCCGGGGCGCGGCAGGCAGGCTGGCACGCATCGGGCGGCGTGCTGGCCAATCTGGTGGGTCTGCTGTCGCAGACCTGCGACGCCACGGCCGGCTTGCTGGGCAATGCCATCGTGGCCTTGCGCACCCAAGCGGACTTTCTGCCGCGACTGCGTGCGGCGCCACAGCTGTGGCCAGCCATGTTGCGCGAGGTCAGCCGGCAGGATCCCGCCATTCACAACACGCGCCGCTACACGGTGGAAGACGTGGAGTTCAATGGCGTGTGCGTGCCGGCCGGGCAGATGATCGTCGTCGTGCTGGCCAGCGCCGGCCATACGGAGGCAGGCTTTGGCCATGGCCGCCACGCCTGTCCGGGCCAGGCTATCGCGCATGTGATCGCCACGGCTTGCCTGCAGGCATGGGCCGAGGGCCTGGAGCGCATGCCGCTGGCGTGGAGTTATTTGCCGTCGCTGAACGCCCGCATCCCTGTCTTTTGCGCGGGAGGAATAGCATGATCGCCGTGATTTTCGAAGTCTGGCCCAGCGCCGGAGGGCGCCAGCAGTACCTGGACCTGGCGGCCGCGTTGCGGCCCCTGCTCGACGAGGTCGACGGTTTCATTTCCATCGAACGCTTCAGCAGCCTGAGCGAGCCAGGCAAATTGCTGTCGCTATCCTTCTTTCGCGATGAGGCGGCGCTGGCGCAGTGGCGGCAGCGCGAGGCGCACCGCGCGGCGCAGTCGGCCGGCCGGTACGGCGTGTTTGATGATTACCGGCTGCGTATTGCCGCCGTGGTACGTGATTACGGCATGCTTGACCGGCAACAGGCGCCCACCGACAGCCGCCAGCGCCACGATGCCTAGCGTTTAGCGGGGAAGCGCCCCCTGCGTGATTTTTACTTTGACCCGGTACGTGGGCTCGGCCGCGTTCAGGGCGGGCGGCGTGGCGGGGTCGACGTCGAGCAGCGTGAACGTCAGGTGCCTGATGCTGACGGAACTGGCGGCGCCGGGCATGGAATCGGACAAGACGATGTCCGTGGCGCCCGCGCTGTTGAGCAAGCTGAAACTGTAGCTGACGTAGCCTTTCCACACGCACACGGCACCCTTGCGGCAGCGGCTGTCGTTGACACGCTCCAGTTTCAGGGTGTCGGTGGCTGTAATGGCGACTTGCTGGCCTGGCGAGAGCACGTGGGTAACGCTGCGCGGCGTGTTTTCCGCGTCGCCGGTGCTGCCGGCTGCGCCGCAGCCAGCCAGCGCTGCCAGGAAGGCAAAAAACAGGGGAAGTAACAGGGTAGGGCAAAAGCGGGTCAGATTAGGCATGTTTTTCCTTTCAGGTAGAACGTCCCTGGCGCGGCGTCCACGCATGGGATAATAATAACAAAATGATATTTTCCTGGCGCGCCATAGGCGCGTTGCGGATGAATTGATGCGCCGGCCGCGCGGCGCGCCGATTACTGCGTAGAATGGCTGTTTTGAAAATCAGGAAACAACCATGAAAAAAACTGCCCTGGCGAAAAGCGATGCCAAGAAACTGATGGGAAAGATGAATGTTCCCGGCGCCGGTGCATTCGGTAAGGAAGCGGTGGTCGTCGACCGCCGCGAGCAGCGCAAGCGCGATCAGGCCCTGGGCCTGGTGCCATTCGCCGTCAAGCTGAACAGCGATCTGGTCTTGCAATTGCAGACCCTGGCCAAGGAGCGCGGCGCAGATCTGAATGAATTGGTCGCCGAAATCCTGGTCAAGGGCTTGGCTGCAGCTTAATGAGCTGCCATGTTTATCTGTTGATAAACATCAAGTAATAAAACTAAAAGGCGCCTTGCGGCGCCTTTTGCATTGCGGAATGGCTTTCTTTATACGTAAGCTGCCAGCGCGCCCTTCATTTTTTTCAGCGCCGCCACTTCGATCTGGCGGATGCGCTCGGCCGATACGCCGAACTCTTCTGCCAAAGCGTGCAAGGTGGCGCCGGAACCGTCGTCGTTGGCCAGCCAGCGCGCTTCGATGATGCGGCGCGAACGGGCGTCCAGCTTGGACAGTGCCGTTTCCAGGCCTTCCGATTGCAGGCGCGTCACTTGTTCCGCTTCCAGCACCTTGGTCGGTTCGCTTTGCTCCGACGACAGGTAGGCGATCGGCGAAAACTTGTCGTCTTCATCGTCGGTCGGCGATTCCAGCGCGATGTCGCGGCCGCTCAGGCGCGTTTCCATCTCGATCACTTCTTCGCGTTTCACGTCGAGCAGCTTGGCCAAGGCATCGATCTGTTTCGGCGTCATCGCGTCCAGGCCCGTCTTGTGGCTGCGCAGGTTGAAGAACAGCTTGCGCTGTGCCTTCGTCGTTGCAACCTTGACCAGGCGCCAGTTTTTCAGGATGTACTCATGCATCTCGGCTTTCACCCAGTGCATGGCGTACGACACCAGGCGCACGCCCTGGTCCGGATCGAATCGTTTCACGGCTTTCATCAAGCCGATATTGCCTTCCTGAATCAGGTCGGCATGTGGCAAGCCATAGCCCAGGTAGCCGCGGGCAATCGAGACCACCAGGCGCAGGTGCGACAGCACCAGCTCTTGCGCGGCGGCCAGGTCATTTTTTTCGCGCAGGCGTTTCGCCAGCGAAATTTCTTCGTCGTGGGTCAACATGGGCAGGCGGTTCACGGCCGAGATATAGGCGTCGATATTGCCCAGATTGCCAGTGAACCCGAGGCCCAGCGCATTACTTTTGGTCGGAACCAATGCGGATGTTGCGGACATCATAGTCATGTTTTCTCCCTCGTAGTCTTGCTTTGTTCCAGTTGGCCATGTCACGCGACGTGGCCCGATAGTCTGTTCGTTTTGCGTATTCGGTCTTGCACTTGCAGATCGCGGCTCCATCTATATCTGGCGCTCATGGCGGTTCTGCTGTTGGTATGTCCCTATATTAGCACTCTCTGCTTGAGAGTGCCAATCAGCACATTTAATCGTCCTGATAGCCTAAATGCTATGGCGGTTTGCTAGTTGATAATTTATCTAAAACGCGCCGCCAGGGCGCATGGTTGCTGCAGTGTGTGCGCCTGCCCGCTCGCGCCTGAGAGGGCTGCACGGCTCGCTACGACAACATGGCTAGTCTACGGCCTCTGGCTGAAGCGAACCTTAAGGATACTTGCTAAATATCAAGATAACCACAGCATGGCGTGGATGGTAAAAAACAAGGAGAGGGTGAGGCGCACGGCGGCGCCAGGGGCGCCGCCGTGGGAGTGACGGTCAGTTCAGGCGCGCCAGGTGGCGCTGTACGCAGAGGAAGGCGCCAATCAGGCCCAGGCCGGCGCTGACGGCCAGCAAGCCGGCCATCGGCAGTGGTGCCAGCGGCACCAGCTGGAATTCGGACGCATACAGGCGGGCAAACTCGGCAATCGCCGTGTTCAGCGGATGCAAGGCCAGCGCCACGGCGCCCAGGGCCAGCGCGCCGGCGCACAAGCCCAGCAGGGCGCCCGTGTAATAGAAGGGGCGGTGAATGAAGGTGTCGGTGGCGCCGATCAATTTCGAGATGCTGATTTCATCGCGCTGCTGCATTACTTGCAGGCGGATGGTATTGAAGACAACAGCGATCACGGCCACGCCCAGGGTAATGGCCAGCAGCAGCAGCACCAGGCGCAGCACGCCCAGCAGAGCCGCCAGGCGCTTGACCCAGGCCGAATCGACTTGCGCCGATTCCACGAATGGCAGATGGCGCAACTGTTCCGCCACCGCATCGACATCCTGCGCTTCGCTGGCGCTGCTGAATGCGTCCAGTTTCAGCACATAGCTGTCGGGCAGGGGATTGTCGCCCAGAGTGCTGAGCACGTCGGCCAGGCCGTTCTTGTTTTTCAGGGTGTCGAGTGCCTGTTCGCGCGGGATGAAGACGATCTTCGCCTTTTGCTCGCCCACGATCTTGCGCATGGCGCTGGCCAGGGCCACGGCTTGCTCGCGCGGCGTATCGATCTTCAGGAAAACGCTGATTTCCGGATCGACCGACATCTGTTCCGACATGGGGCGTACATTATCGAGCATGGTCAGGCCGGCGAACGGCAGCGACAGGGCGATGGCGACGACCAGCACGTTCAATAGGAAGCCGCCCGGCGACTTGCGCAAATGAATCAGCGCCGAACCCAGCGCGAAGCGGTGTTGACGGAACCAGCCTCTCATGCCTGTTCTCCCTGCGTGTCATCCGGGCCAGGTGGCGGGGCAAAATCGGGATCGGGCGGCGCGAAGACGGGTGCTTGCGTGGCCTTGTCGATGGCTACCAGCTGGCCGTTTTTCAGGTGGATCACGCGGGCGGCGGCGTCGAGCATCTGTTCGTCATGGCTGGAAATGAGGCAGGTCACGCCCACGGAATGAAAGGCTTTCAGGGCGTCGAGCACCTTGTTGGCGCTGGCGCGGTCCAGGTTGGCCGTCGGTTCATCGGCGAGGATGATTTGCGGCCGGTTGACGATGGCGCGCGCGATGGACACGCGCTGCTGTTCGCCGCCCGACAGCGACAGGGGACGCGCCATGGCGCGGTCCAGCAGTCCCACTTTGTCGAGCGCGGCGCGCGCGCGCTGCTCGGCGGCCGCCTTGTGCGCACCGACGACGAGCAGTGGCAGCATGACATTGGCCAGGATGGAGCGGTCGTTCAATAGTTTTTGTTGCTGGAAGATCAAGCCCATGTTACGGCGCAAAAACGGCACGCCAGCCGGCTTGATCTTCGCCATGTCCTGGCCATTGACGATCAGCTTGCCCGAGCTGGGGCGTTCCATGGCGGCGATCATTTTCAGCAGGGTGGATTTGCCGGCACCGGACGGGCCGGCCAGAAAGACCAGCTCGCCTTTGGCAATACTGAGCGAAATGTCGCTAAGCGCCACGGCGTCGGGGGAGTATTGCTTGGAGACGTGCTGAAATTCAATCATGTATAGGCTTATCCGAGCAGCGCTTCGACAAATTCGGCAGCCACGAAAGGCTGCAAGTCTTCAATTTTCTCACCGATGCCGATGAAATACACGGGCACGGGGCGCACGCGGGCGATCGCCGCCAGCACGCCGCCCTTGGCGGTCCCGTCCAGCTTGGTGATTACCAGGCCGCTCAACTGCAGGGCATCGTCGAAGGCCTTTACTTGCGTCAAGGCGTTCTGGCCCGTGTTGCCGTCGATGACGAGCAGGGTTTCATGGGGCGCGCCCTCCATGCCTTTGCCGATCACGCGCTTGATTTTCTTTAATTCTTCCATCAGGTGCAGCTGCGTCGGCAAGCGGCCTGCCGTGTCGACCATCACCACGTCGATGCCGCGCGCTTTTGCCGATTGCACGGAGTCGTAGGCCACGGCGGCCGGGTCGCCCGATTCCTGCGAAATCACGGTGACGTTGTTGCGCTCGCCCCAGACCATCAGCTGCTCGCGCGCGGCGGCGCGGAAGGTGTCGCCGGCGGCCAGCAGCACGGACTGGTTGTTCGATTGCATGTGCTTGGCCAGCTTGCCGATGGTGGTGGTCTTGCCGGCGCCATTCACACCGGAAATCATCATCACCAGGGGCTTGTGACGGCCCAGCTCGAAGCGCTTTTCCAGCGGGCTCAGGAGGTCGATCAGCAGCACCTTCAGCGCGGCCTTCACGGCGGCGGCGTCGAGCAGCTTGTCTTCCTTGACTTTTTTCTTCAATTCCGTGAGCAGGAATTCGGTGGCGTCGATGCCCGCGTCGGACATCAGCAGGGCCGCTTCCAGCTCTTCGTACAGGGCGTCGTCGATCTTTGCGCCGACGAACAGCACGGATAAGGTGTTCGAGGTTTTCGACAGGCCCGCTTTCAGGCGCGTCATCCACGATTTTTTCTCGGGTTCAGCGGCCACGATGACGGGCACGAGCTCGGCCGGCGCGCCGCTCAGCGGCGCAGCGGCAGGCTGCGGGGCAGGCGGCGTGGCGGCGGGAAGGACGAGGGGCTCGGCTGGCGCAGCCTCGGGAGTGACGGGTTTTTTCTTGAAGAAACTAAACATGGATGTGTGGTGGCGGGTGCTGACCTAAGGCCCGGCGGCGCCGGACACTGTTGTTACGGGCTATTCTACCAGAGCGCGCCCGGCCCTTCATGCTTTACTGTTCGATTGGCAACATTGCGCGGCTATCCACGGAGATCGCCGCAGTTGCTCCGCTTTCCAGCCGGTTCAGTGTGTTTGCAGGGCGCGCGCCTGGTGGCGGCGGCGCCAGTCGGCGATGCTTTCGTCGACTTGCCGCAAGTCCAGCACATGCAAAAAGGGCGGCGGTTGCCTGGTCAGCACGGGACTGCGTCCGCCAGCCCACAATTCCATGTCTGGCGGCAAGCACCCGTGCAGCTGCTGCAGGCTGTCGCGCGTCTGCTTTTGCTTGCTGGCGCTGGAAAACGACAGCGCCACGATGTCGGCCCGTTGCACGCGGGCGGCCGCGACGATGTCGGTCAGCGGCGTTTCCACCCCCAGCGACATGCAGTGGGCGCCGGCCGCCGCACATAGCGCCTCGGCCATCAGCAGCCCCAGGCCATGACGTTCCTGCGGCAAGGTACTGAGGACGATGCGCGGCGTGCGCGTGGACGGGCTGCTTGCCTGCGGCAGGGAAAAAATGGCATGGCGCATTACCGTCTGCAAGGTTTCGCTATATAGATGCTCTTCATACACGGCCAATTCGCCGCAGGCCCACGCTTCGCCAACCATGGCCGTGAGGGGCGCTATGACGTCGATGGTAAAGGCTTTCAAGCCCAGCACGGCCAAGGCCTGGCGCAGGGCACCGGCCAGTTCCGCCATCTGGTGGCCACGGCACAGGGACAGGTAGTACGCCAGTTGCGGTTGCGGCGAAGGCGGCGCCGCGTTGCCGGCGCTGGCTAGTTGCTGCAGTTGCAAGGTGCTGTGCTGCATGATTTTGCCCGGGCGAAATCCGAGATCCAGCAGGCGCTTGACCATGCGCAATTTTTGCACTTGCTCGGCCGGATAGCTGCGCTCGCCAAAGGCATCGCGCTGTGGCTGGGGAAAGGCGTAGCGGCGTTCCCAGACACGCAAGGTTTCCTTGGCCAGCCCCGTGTCGCGCTCGACGTCGCTGATGCTGAAGGCGGAAGGGGGGTGCAGCGGTTGCAAATCAGTATCCATACAGAGGGCTTGCTCGCATGCCAAAAGAACGTGGGAAGCATTTTACGCCTTCCATCGCCCGGGACCAAATAGCTGAATCCGATTGAAAGTTGCCAGCGTATAAGTTTGTGAGCGGCAAGCGCCCTCATTGACATAGATCAATATTTGACTGACTATGCAGAAAACTTATTTTGTCCAGGACAAATATGAAACGGGTGCAGCCATGAAGATCGCCGTCGTCGGTGCAGGAATAGCAGGTTTGTCGTGTGCCTATCGTCTGGCGCAGGCCGGCCAGGACGTGACCTTGTATGAGGCGGGTGACTATTTTGGGGGTCACAGCCATACGGTGGACGTTACGCTTGATGGTGTCACGCATGGCGTCGACACGGGTTTTCTCGTGTTCAATCACGCCACTTACCCGAACCTGGTGCAACTGTTCCGGGAACTGGGCGTCGAGGCGGCCGACAGCGATATGTCGTTTTCCGTGAAAATGCCCTTGGGCACTACGCCCGATGCCCGCGTGCTGGAATGGGCGGGCGCCAATTTTGATACCGTGTTTACCCAGCGCAGCAACCTGCTGCGCCCCGCCTTTCTGCGCATGCTGCGCGATATTGTGCGCTTCAACCGTCAGGCCAGCGCCCTGGCCACGGCGAGCGTTCCGGCGCCGGCCATGTCACTGGGCGAGTTCCTGGACCTGCACGGCTATGGTGACGAATTCCGCCACTGGTACCTGTTGCCGATGGCTGCCTGCATCTGGTCGTGCCCGGCGCGCCAGATGCTGGCCTTTCCCTTGGCGACGTTTATTCGTTTCTGCCACAACCATGGCTTGCTGCAAGTGAGTGACCGGCCCCAGTGGCGCACGGTGCGCGGCGGCTCGCGTGTTTATGTGGAAAAACTGCTGGCGGGCATCCCTCAGCAGCGCCTGGCGTGCCCGGTGCTCGCCGTGCGCCGCCAGCTGCACGGCGGCGCGCGCATGGTCGAGCTGCACACGGCCGCTGGCGTCGAGCATGTTGATCATGTGGTGCTCGCTTGCCACAGCGACCAGTCGCTGGCCTTGCTGGCCGATATCCGCGACGACGAGCGCGGTGTGCTCGAAGCCGTGCGCTACCAGCCCAATCGCGCTGTGCTGCATACGGATGCATCCTGCCTGCCGCAGCGTCGCAAGGCCTGGTCGGCCTGGAATTATCAGGGCAGGCCGGCTGCGCACGGCGATGCGCCGCAGGTATGCGTACATTATTTGCTGAACCAGTTACAGCCGCTGCCATTCAGCACGCCCGTCATCGTCTCGCTCAATCCGCTCGACGAGCCCAATCCGGCGTCCATCATCGATGAGTTTTCCTATGCCCACCCCGTGTTCGACGGCGCCGCCATTGCCGCCCAGGCGCGCCTGGCCGGGTTCCAGGGAGCGCAGCACACGTGGTTTGCGGGTGCCTGGACGGGCTACGGTTTTCATGAAGACGGCTTGAAGTCGGGCCTGGGCGTGGCCGAAGCGCTGAACGGCATGGCGTCGGCGGAGCTCGGCCATGCCGCGTGATCCCTCGCCGCCCGTGCCGCCGCAGCCGCAGCTGTGCCTTGGGCGGGTGCGCCATGCGCGGCTGCGTCCGCGCGCGCATGCTTTTAGTTACGGCATGTTTTATCTGCGCCTGCCCTTGCGCAGCATGGGCGCGCACGACTTTCCTGCCCGCCTGATCTCGCGCAATGGCGCCAACGTGCTGGCCTTCCGCGACAGCGACCATGGCGATGGCACGACGCCGCTGCTGGAGTGGATCGACGGCGTGCTGCGCCAGCATGGCGTGCCTGACGCGGACGGCGAAATCTGGCTGCAAACCATGCCGCGCATGTTCGGCTATGTCTTTAATCCCGTCAGTTTCTGGTTTTGCCACCGCCCGGATGGCGCGCTGCGCGCCGTGTTGTGCGATGTGCGCAATACCTTTGGCGAGCGCCACCTGTACCTGCTCGAACAGGGCGGCGCCATCGCCTATGGCAGTGAGTTGCGCGCCAAGAAGATTTTCCATGTCTCGCCATTTTGCAAGGTGGAAGGACAGTACCGTTTCCGTTTCCTGCGCAACAACGACAAGGGCGGCGAGCGCCACCTGGCCCGGGTCGATTACGACGACCTCGACGGTCCGATTCTGGAAACGAGCTTGTCCGGCACGGCGCAGCCGCTGCGCGACGGCGCCATTGCCTGGGCCTTGCTGCGTTACCCCCTGATGACGTTTGGCGTGATGGTGCGCATCCATTGGCAAGCTTTGCGCCTGTGGCTGCGCCGCGTGCCGTTTTTCAGCAAACCCCACCCTCCACAAGAAAAGGTCTCCTGATGAGCTCTGACTCCCTACCGACCGGCATGCATGCGCGCAGCAGTGTACGTCCTGATCACCTGAGCGACCACGCGCATCTGGACCTGCCCGCCACCGGGCGCATGATTCTGCGCCTGCTGCAGAAATTACAATATGGCGCCCTGCGCCTGCGCACGCCGGATGGCAGTATCTTGTTGTACGGCGATGGCAGCCACCCCGTCACCCTGGATTTGCACAACTGGCGCCTGTGCTCGGCCGTTCTGCGCTCGGGCGACATCGGCTTTGCCGAAACGTTTATCGCGGGCGACTGGCGCACCGACAATTTGCCGGGCTTGATCGAATTGATGATACGCAACCGTGCGCAGATCGAGTCCTTGATCTATGGCAACTGGTGGGGCAACCTGATCTATAAGGTGCGCCATTTGCTGCACCGCAATTCGCGCGCCGGCAGCAAGAAGAATATCCACGCCCATTACGACATTGGCAACGCCTTTTATCAGCTGTGGCTGGACCCGTCGATGACGTATTCGAGCGCGCTGTTTACTGAAGGCGCCAGCCTGGAACAGGCGCAGCTGGCGAAATACCGGCGCATCGCCGACCAGCTGCAGCTGCAGCCGCAGCTGGGCCAGCGCGTGCTGGAAATCGGTTGCGGCTGGGGCGGCTTTGCGGAAACGGCGGCGCGTGACTATGGCGCCCACGTGACGGGCCTGACCTTGTCGACCGAACAGCTGGCGTATGCGCGCCAGCGCCTGCACGAGGCGGGGCTGGCCAGCCTGGCCGATTTGCAGCTGTGCGATTACCGCGACAGCCACGGCCAGTACGACGCCATCGCTTCGATAGAGATGTTCGAAGCGGTGGGGCAAAGCTACTGGCCCGGCTATTTCGCCTGCGTGGCGCACAACTTGAAGCGCGGCGGGCGTGCCTGCATCCAGACCATCGTCATCGCCGATGAATTGTTCGAGCGCTACAGCAAGAGCACTGACTTCATCCAGCAATACATTTTTCCGGGTGGCATGCTGCCTTCGCCGGCCGAGTTTCGCCGTGCCGCCGAGGCGCAGGGCTTGCGCGTAGTGGACGCCTTCAGCTTTGGCCTCGATTACGCGGAAACCTTGCGCCTGTGGCGCGCCAGCTTCCTGGCCCAGCGCACGGCGCTGGAAAAGCAGGGTTTTGATGGCCGTTTCCTGCTGACCTGGGAGTTTTACCTGGCCTATTGCGAAGCGGCCTTCCAGGCGCACAACACGGACGTCATGCAATTTACCCTGGTCAAGGAGTGATCATGCGCCGCTTGCTTACTGCTGTTGTGCTGTCCTTGACCATGTACGGTGCCGTGGCCGCGCCCCCGGCCTTTGTGAATGTGGAGGTGCCCGAGGCCCGCCTGGCGGGGGAGGGCGACTATACGTGGTTCGGCATGCGTATTTATCGAGCGCAACTGTGGGTGGGCGCACAAGGCTACCAGGGCGCGGCGTCGGCAACGGCGCCTTTTGTGCTGGAATTGCGCTACGCGCGCGCCCTCGATGGCAAGAAGATTGCCGAGGCCAGCTATGAGCAGATGCAAAAACTGGGCGTGGGAACGGAACAGCAGCGCCTGGCGTGGCTGGCCACCATGCAGCGCATCTTTCCGGACGTCAAGGAAGGCCAGCGTATCGCGGGCGCCTATCGGGCCGGCATCGCACCCGGCGTGCGCTTTTATCTCGATGGCAAGATGCTGGCCGATGTGAGCGATGGCGACTTCGCGCGCGCTTTCTTCGCCATCTGGCTGTCGCCCGAGTCGACGGCGCCGAAGCTGCGGGCGGCCTTGCTGCAGAGTGCGGCGCCGCTGCCATGAGCAGCGGGACCAGCGCCTTGACCTTGCCTGCCTTGTTCAGTTATGGCCTGTTCGGTTTGCCGCTGGCCATGCTGGCGTTGCCCATCTATATATATGTTGCGCCATTTTATGCGCAGCGCAGCAGCCTTGATCTGGCGCAAATCGGCGCCGTGCTGCTGGCGGCCCGCATCGCCGCCGCCTTCATCGATCCCGCCATGGGCGCCTGGATGGCGCGCGGCGGGCGCAGCTATGCCGTACTGGTCGGTGCCGCGCTGCCCTTGCTGCTGCTGGGCTTTGGCGCCCTGTTCCATCCGCCGCTCCTGTCGCACGGGGCGACCCTGGCATGGTTCCTGGCGTCCTTGTTGCTCGTGTATTCCGCCTATGGCCTGGCCGGCATCGCGCACCAGAGCTGGGGCGCGGCGCTGAGTCAGGCGCCCACGCAGCGGGCGCGGGTGGCGGCCGTGCGGGAAGGCTGCGGCTTGCTCGGCGTTATCCTGGCGGCGGCACTGACTTCCGTGCTCGGCTATGACGGCTTGTCGCTGGCCTTTGCCGTCTGCCTGCTGGCGACGGGCGCGCTGTTGCTGGCGCGCGCGCCGCGGCCGACCTCGCGCAGTGCCGGGGACGTGATCGTCGGCAGTGGCTGGAAAGTCCCGTTGCGCCAGCGCGCATTTCGCTGGCTGTTCGCCGTCTTGCTCGTCAATGGCGTAGCCGCCGCCATCCCCGCCACCCTGTTCCTGTTCTTTGCCGGCGATTATTTGCGCCTGGGGCATTACGCGGGGCCGTTCCTGATTGTGTATTTTTGCGCGGCAGCCGCTTCGATGCCCCTTTGGGTGGCGCTGGCGCGCCGCTTTGGCGAAGCGCGCGCCTGGGGCGGCGCCATGCTGCTGGCGGCCAGCGTGTTTGTCTGGGCGTATGGCTTGGACGCGGGCGCCGCCTGGGGCTTTGCCAGCATCTGCTTGCTTTCGGGCTTGGCGCTGGGTGCCGACCTGGCCTTGCCGCCGGCCCTGCTGGCAGGGTTGATCGGCGCGGCGGGCCACGCCGGGCGGCATGAGGCGGCGTATTTCGGCTGGTGGAACTGGGGCGTGCAGATGAGCCTGGCGCTGGCGGCCGGCATTGCCTTGCCCCTGCTGGCCTGGCTTGGTTATGTGCCGGGCAGCAGCAGCGGCTTGCCAGCCTTGTCGGCAGCCTACGCCTTGCTGCCCTGCGCCCTGAAACTGCTGGCGGCGCTGCTGCTGTGGCGCGCGCCTTTACAACATATATATAGTGAAAACAGGGAGTAGCGACTATGCACCTCATGAGATCCTGCCAACGCGGCATCACGGCGACGGCCTTGCTGCTGGCACTGGCCGCCTGTTCCACGCCACCCACACCGGCCATGTACGCGCAGGAACTGCCCGTGCTGGATCTGCAACAGTACTTCAATGGCACGCTCGATGCCCACGGCATCTTCCAGGACCGGTCGGGCAAGGTGGTCAAGCGCTTCACGGTGGTGATGCGGGCCAGCTGGGCGGGCGAGACGGGCACCCTGGACGAGGATTTCACGTATTCGGACGGCAGCCGCCAGCGGCGCGTGTGGACCCTGCGCAAGACGGCGCCCGGGCGCTTCATCGGCACGGCGCCCGACGTGGTCGGCGAGGCCATCGGCGAAGTGGCCGGTAATGCGCTGCGCTGGCAATACGTGCTGGCGCTGCCCGTCGATGGCACGGTCTACCACGTCGACTTCGAGGACTGGATGTTCCTGATGGATGACAAGGTCATGCTCAACCGCGCTGCCATGAGCAAATTCGGCTTCAGCCTGGGCGCCGTCACTTTATCGTTCAGCAAGCGTCCACAGGCGGTCCCATGAATCGCAAGATCACCAGCTGGGCCGGCAAGCGCGTGTGGATCATCGGCGCGTCCAGCGGCATCGGCGCCGCGTGCGCCACCTTGCTGCTGGAGCAGGGCGCGTGCGTAGCCTTGTCGGCCCGCCATCGCGCCAGCCTGGAACAGCTGTGCCAGGGACAGCCGCTGGCGCAGGCATTGCCGCTCGATATCACCCAGCCCGCGCAGCTACGGGGCGTCTGCGCGCAGCTGCAGCTGCAGTGGACGCATATCGACCTGATACTGGTGGTGGCCGGCGGCTATCAGGCCATGCGCGCCGATAGTTTCGATCTTGAGGCTGCCCAGAGCTTGCTGGCCTTGAATGTGGGCGGCGTCTTCAATTGCCTGGAGCAGGCCTTGCCGTGGTTGTTGCGCCAGGGTAGCGGCGGCATCGGCATCGTCGCCTCGGTGGCCGGCTATGGCGGCTTGCCCAAGGCGCTCGCGTATGGCGCCAGCAAGGCGGCGCTGATCAACCTGACGGAGTCGCTGTATCTGGATTTGCATCCACGCGGGATTGATGTGTATCAAATCAACCCGGGTTTTGTCGCCACGCCCCTGACGGCGGACAATGATTTCAAGATGCCCGCCCTGATGACGGCGCACGATGCCGCCGCCGCCATGCTCGACGGCATCGAGCGGGGCCAGTTTCACATCCACTTTCCCAAACGCTTTACGAATACCCTGCGCCTGGCGCGGCTGTTGCCGTACCGCGCCTATTTTTGGCTGATCCGCAAAGTGACGGGTGTATGAGCGCAAGCATGCCGGAGACGGAGCGCGTGGAGGAGGCGTTGGCGCGCCTGGTGGCGTTTTATGAGCACCTGAGCCTCGAAAACCTGGCGCAACTGGGCGCCGTCTATGCGCCGGACGCCCATTTCAAGGATCCTTTCAACGAGGTGGTGGGGCATGCCGCTATCCTGGCCATCTTCGAGCACATGTTCGTGCAAGTCGACGCGCCCCGGTTTGTCGTGCTGGAAAGCCTGGGGCAGGGGCAGCAGGCGTTCCTGACGTGGGAGTTTCGCTTCCGCATGAAACGACTGGTCTCTGGCGATCAATGTATTCGTGGCGCAACCCATGTGCGCTTCGATGCGCAGGGACGGGTGCTTATGCACCGCGATTATTGGGATGCGGCGGAAGAATTGTATGAAAAATTGCCGTTGCTGGGCGGCCTCATGCGCCTGCTCCGGCGGGCCAGCCAGCGCTAGTATTGTTTCTTCATGCTTTAAGCAAAAAATGCGAAAAAGAAAAAGTAAATTGTGCGGATTCGGGCGCGTAAAAACTTGATTTCGCTCAAAGTGTCGTTTTTTTGACACAAATTTGTCAAAATATTTAGAAGGCAACATTGTAAGAAATTGTTTCAATTGATGCGCAATTTGCAAGCAAGAGTCGTCCTCATCCGCTTCGCTCGGGTCGCTGGCGCATGCGCTGGTAAACAGGGAAAACATTTCTATGTGAGCAATTTAAATTACCGGAAAGTCAGTAATTTCATTGTCACTCTGGCTATTTTTTGGGGGCCTACGTCGACGTGAAAATTTGTGCCTACGCCCCTGAATAATGCGGCAACGCACCAAAAAAGCGCGCATTATTTCCCGTTTTTGGGCATTCGGCAGCAAACATCGGCGATGCCGTGTATGCTTCGTCCCGTTTATCCATTATCGCCTGACAAATTGTGCGCTTTGTCGCGTAAATCTTTGAGGGCAAATGACGGGTAAAGCATGTTGACGTTTTAATCACTCGCCTGATACTGTTGCACTAATACAACGGGTGCCAGCATGCCATGCGCTATGATGGAATGGTCAATCAGGCCAATGCATTGGTTGGCAAGGGGCACTGGCTCTGTCGCGTAGTACGGTTGGCGATGGTCGGGATGCCTGAAAAAGCCCCTGGCCTGGTACCGGAAGTAACATGTTGGAACTTGATGGAATGTGAAACGGTCGTTATAGTGCCGCTTCCGGTGCCCTTTGAGCACCGAACCGGCGCACGAATGACGGTCGTTATGCAGCCTTCAAGCTTATCGGTGCAATAGCGTGCCGATACCGATATGAATGTTCCCCTGACCGGAACAGCAATGTGGCAGGTGGAGACCTTGCCCTCACTCATAAAAAGCGCTCTGCTAGAGCGCAGCTCGAGATGCATAGGCTGTATTACTTTTTGCTTCAAAAATTAAAGGAAATTGCAATGAAAAAAACTCTGATCACCCTGGCAGTTCTGGCAGCAGCCACTGGCGTAGCTCAAGCTCAATCGAGCGTTGTTATCTACGGTACCGTTGACGCTGGTTTCGTCAGCGAGCGCGGCGGCGTTAAAGGCAATGTAAACAAGCTGGACAGCGGCGTTGCTTCGGCTTCCCGTCTGGGCTTCAAAGGCACCGAAGATCTGGGCAGCGGCCTGTCGGCTCTGTTCCTGTTGGAATCGGGCTTCAGCGTTGACAACGGTCAACAAGACGTTGCAGGTACCTTGTTCAACCGTCAAGCTTACGTTGGTCTGAGCAGCAAAACGACCGGTACCCTGACCCTGGGTCGTCAATACACCCCTTGGTACAACACCCTGTCGAAAGTTGCTGATCCATTCGCAGCTGGCTACGCTGGTTCCGCTAAAAACTTGTTCCCAGCGAACACCCGCACCAGCAACACCGTGCTGTACACCTCGCCAAACTTCAACGGTTTTGACGGCGACGTAGCGTACACCTTCGGCGAAAACGCTGATTCGAACAAAATCGGCCGCAAAATCGGCGCGTCGGTTGGCTACTCGAATGGTCCTCTGAATGCACGTCTGGCTTACAACAACACCAGCAACGACACCGCGACCATCGAACAAGGTAGCGGCCGCAACTGGTTGGCTGCAGCTAACTACGACTTCGCAGTTGCTAAAGCTTACGTCGCATACGGCGTGAACAAAGGTGCACAAAGCGCCAACCTGAACAACGGTAACGTACAGAACTACAACTACGCTCCTGCTGCTCTGAGCACCGACAGCAACAACATCTTGGTCGGCGCAACCGTACCAGTCGGCCCAGCTGGCACCGTAATGGCTTCGTTCATCCGTACGAACGACAAAACCGCTGCTAACGCTGATGCTGATCAATGGGCACTGGGTTACTCCTACGCTCTGTCGAAGCGCACGAGCACCTACGCTTCGTACGCCAAGATCAAGAACAAAAACGGCGCTAACTACACCGTTGGTAACAACAGCAATGTTGGTACGGGCGACAAAGCCTTCAACGTTGGTGTTCGTCACTCGTTCTAATATTCGCGCAAGCGAAGCTTAGTACCGCCAAGGCATCCCCTCGGGGATGCTGCAAGCAAAGAAACGCGCTGTCTGGCTTCGGCCTGGCGGCGCGTTTTTGCATGTGCGGCGCCAGTTATAATGGCGCCGTTACTCAAGTAAAGGAATGCCATGAATTCATACACCTCGCCGCGTCTGGCTGCCATGCTGGCCGCGCTGCTGCTCGCCAGCGCCACCGGTGCCGCCTTCGCCGCAGTCAAGGGCAAGAAGCCGGTTGGACTGGAGCGCTATGGCGTGGCCGTCTACTCGGATCTATGTCTGCAAAAGGATAGCGGCGAGATCGGCGGCCAGCGCGTGACCCTGCACCGCTTCGCCGAGGCTGATTCCGTCATCTACGAATTCACGGCGGGTGCCCTGAGCTGGCCTATCGTGGCCAACGACGTCAACCTGGACACCGCCACGGGCGCCTTCGATTTCACCATCGCGGGCGCCGACAATGAAGAGCGCACCATCGTCGGCAAGTTTTCCAAAGATGGGCAAACCCTGACACTGGAAGGTGATTACTGCGGCGGCAATGTGCGCATGCCCATGAAACTGAGCCGCGTGCGCGATTTCGGCCGTCCCCTGAAAAATTGCACGCCATGCCCACCGATGCCGGAAGCGCCGGCGGAGGCCGTGCCTGCCGAGGAAAGTGCGCCCGTGCCCGCTGCCTGAGCGATTGCCTCTGTCAAAAAGAAAAAGGCCCGGTATCGACCGGGCCTTTGTTATTTCTCGCCTTGCAAGGGGCTTATTTTGCCGCCTGCGCCTTTTCTGCCGTGGCACGGATGGTGGCCAGGGTGGCATTCGGCGTGATCAGGTTGCCGTCGTAGCGCAGCTCGATCAGGGCCGGCAAGCTGTGCGTCCTGGCGTGCGCCAGCGCCCGTTGCAGGGCAGGGGCGAATTCTTCTGTCGTATTCACCACTGCGCCATGCGCGCCATACGCTTGCGCCAGCGCCGCGAAATCGGGATTGTGCAAGGTCGTGCCAGAGACGCGGCCCGGGTAGTCGCGCTCCTGGTGCATGCGGATGGTGCCGAACATCTGGTTATTGAAGACGATGATGACCACGCCCGCCTGGTATTGCACGGCGGTGGCCAGTTCCTGGCCATTCATCATGTATTCGCCATCGCCGGCAAAGGTGATCACGGTGCGCTCCGGATGCACGATCTTTGCCGCCACGCCGGACGGCACGCCGTAGCCCATGGCGCCATTCGTCGGTGCCAGTTGCGTGCGCATGCCGCCATAGCGGTAGAAGCGGTGCGCCCACGAGGCGTAATTGCCGGCGCCGTTCGTCAGGATGGTGTCGGGGGGTACCTGTGCCATGATTTCCTGCGTCACTTGCCACAGGTCCAGCGGCGCCTGGCCATCCTGGAAGATGGGCGGCTGCTCTTGGTAGGCTGCCAGCTCGGCCTTGGCTTCGGCCGGCGACTGTTTCCATGCGGAAGCGTCCACGGGGGGCATGGCGGCCAGCATGGCGCAGACCTGCGGCATGCCGCTGTTGATCATCAGCTCAGCCTGGTAAACGCTGCCCAGCTCTTCGGCGTCCGTGTGGATGTGCACCAGACGCTGGCGCGGCACGGGCGAGTCGAACAGGGTGTAGCCGCCCGTCGTCATTTCACCCAGGCGCGGGCCGATGGCGATGACGAGGTCGGCATTTTTCACGCGCGCTGCCAGTTTCGGGTTGATGCCGATGCCGACGTCGCCGATATAGTTCGGGTGGGCATTGTCGAGCAAGTCCTGGAAACGGAAGGCGCAGGCGACGGGCAAGTGATTCGCTTCGGCGAACTGTTGCAGGTCGGCGCACGCCTGCGGCGTCCAGGTGGTGCCGCCCAGCAAGACCAGCGGCTGTTTCGCCGTGGCCAGCATGGCGCGCAGCTGCTGCAGCTGCGCGTCTGATGGCGCAGCCTGCACGGGCTGGTAGGCGCGCGTGTCTGCGACAGTCGCCATGGAAATGAGCATGTCTTCCGGCAGGGCCAGCACCACGGGGCCGGGGCGGCCGCTGGTGGCCACCTGGAAGGCACGTGCCAGGTATTCGGGAATGCGCTCGGCGCGGTCGATCTGCGCCACCCACTTGGCCATCTGGCCGTACATGCGGCGGTAGTCGATTTCCTGGAACGCTTCGCGGTCGACAAAATCATTGCCGACCTGGCCGATGAACAGGATCATCGGGGTGGAATCCTGATACGCCGTGTGCACGCCGATCGAGGCATTGGTGGCGCCCGGTCCGCGTGTGACGAAGCAGATGCCCGGCTTGCCCGTCAGCTTGCCGTAGGCTTCGGCCATAAAGGCGGCGCCGCCTTCCTGGCGGTTGATGATGAAGCGGATGCCCGAATCGTGCAGTGCGTCGAGCACGTCCAGGTAGCTTTCGCCAGGCACGCCAAAAGCGGTGTCGACACCATGGATCTGCAGGGCATCGACCAGGATCTGGCCGCCGGTACGGGATTGTTGCGTCATGTTCGGCTCTTTATATTCTAGTGGGTGGCAAAGAAGTGGGGCAAGCGGTGCGCATGCGCTTGCATGCAAGCAGCTTGCCTCATTCTATGTGAGCCGATTTGGCCCGGCTTTTGAAATGGCGACACCGAATTACACAATCCCCCGGGCCGGGGCCCGACGAGGGGGCCGGCGAGCGGTTTCGCGCCTGCACAGGCCTTTTTGCAGAAACATGCTGCGGCGCGGTACAATGGCGGGTGAAGCAGGCCAGACAGTCGCTGGCTGGTGCAGCAATGCACTGGCGGGAGGAAGGTCCGGACTCCATAGAGCGGGGTGACGGTTAACGGCCGTCCGCTGAAAGCCGCAAGGTATAAGGCGAGGAATAGGGCCACAGAGACGAGCGTATTAAGTTACGGTGAAACGCGGTAACCTCCACCTGGTGCAATTTCAAATAGGCACGCGATGATGCTGCTCGCGGAGCGTGCGGGTAGAAAGCTTGAGCGCCCGAGTAATCTGGCGCCTAGAGGAATGACTGTCATAGCGCCAACCTGCAAGGGAAGGCGCCGTAACAAAATCCGGCCTATCGGCCTGCTTCACTTGAATTTGTGTTCCCTGGTCTGCCGGGGAGTGTATCGGTCACAGCGGCTTGCCTGCTGCGCGCCATCAAAAAGCCCCCGCAAAGGGGCTTTTTTTGTTTCTAAAAATATAGCAGTTAAGATAAAGTTGTATATACAACTAAAAATGAACAATTGGTTAAAGTTTCTTCTTTTCAATTAATTGCTGCATTGCAAAAATAGTTTGCCTGCATCAGGCTAGCCCCGGAAAACCGGGCGGGAACGCGTCATGGGCGAATTTTTTTTGCCTTAAACCAAGTCTTTTGCTGTGGCTGCTTGCTGTTGTGCCTGGATGACGAAAGTATTGTCATGTGTCAACTAACTGTAAAAAATTCAATTTTTCGATTTCGTCTTTTTCGATGTTTACGGTAGGAAAACACATGTGTGTAGATGAGGTAGCACATTCACTATCTTTCATAAGTATCTAATTTATCGATATATTTTTATTTGAGACTGCTTCAACGATATGCGCTAAGTCCTTAATTTCATTAATAAAATTCCTGTTTTACCAATCGGAAACCGCTTGACCACTATCTTTGCTTACTCTAAAGTGGGCAACTGTGTGAAAAAGTGTGTTTTTGTGGGAAATTTTCCCTTTTCATCGTGATGCGCAAGCGTCGCAACCCAAGCTCAAAAAAGGTCTTCCGTGTTTCAAGGCGCGTCCGCAATCAATCTCGATGCCAAAGGCAGGATGTCTATCCCTGCCAAGCACCGTGACGCGCTGGCGATTCAATGCGAAGGCCGTTTGACCCTGACCAAACACCCCGATGGCTGCCTGCTGTTTTTCCCCCGTCCCGTGTGGGAAAGCCACCGCCAGCAAATCGCCGCCTGGCCCATGTCGGCGCGCGCCTGGCAGCGCATCTTCCTCGGCAACGCCGTTGACGTCGAGCTGGACTCGGCTGGCCGCGTGCTGATCTCGCCCGAATTGCGCAACGCCGTGGGGCTGTCGCGCGAAGTCATGATGATCGGCATGGGCAGTCACTTTGAAATATGGGATGCCGTCAAGTTGGCTGACAAAGAACAGCAGGCGATCGATGCCGGCACCCCCGATGTACTTTCCAATTTTTCTTTCTAAGGCTCCGTAATGACACAACTCACGGTGCCGGAATTTCAGCATCGCACGGTGCTGCTCGATGAAGCGGTCGATGCGCTCGACCTCACGGGCGACCGCGCGCACGGCATTTACGTCGATGGCACGTTTGGCCGCGGCGGGCATAGCCGATTGATTTTGTCGCGCCTGGCCGCTGATGCGCGCCTGATCGGCTTCGACAAGGATTTGCAAGCCATCGCCACGGCCGAACAGATCGGCGACCCCCGCTTTGAAATTGTCCATGACAGCTTTGCCACCATGACGGCCAGCCTGGCCGCGCGTGGCGTTCGGCAGGTGGACGGCATCTTGCTCGACCTGGGCATCTCGTCGCCGCAGGTCGACGATGCGGCGCGCGGTTTCAGTTTCCGCAACGACGGACCGCTGGATATGCGCATGGATACCACGCGCGGTATCTCCGCGGCCGAATGGCTGGCGGTGGAAACCGAGCAGAATTTAGAGAAAGTGATACGCGATTATGGGGAAGAACGGTTTGCTTTTCAGATTGCAAAGGCGATTGTTGCTGGCCGGGCAGTCCAGCCAATTTCAAGCACACGACAGCTTGCCAGCATCGTGGCAGGCGCCGTCAAGACCCGCGAGAAGGGTAAGGACCCCGCTACCCGCACCTTTCAGGCCATACGCATTTTCATTAACAAAGAGCTCGAGGATCTCGAGATCGGGCTGAGCCAGGCGTATGCATGCCTGGCGCCCGGCGCGCGCATGGCCGTGATCAGTTTTCATTCGCTGGAAGACCGCATGGTCAAGCGCTTCTTCGCCTCGAAGGCGAACGTGGAGCAGCCTGACCGCCGCCTGCCGATCCGCGCGGTCGACTTGCCGCAGCCGGAAATGAAGCTGATCTTGAAGATGAAGCCGTCCGATGCCGAGATCGAGGGGAATCCCCGTTCGCGTTCGGCCGTGATGCGCGTGGCGCAGCGCCTGCCGCTGGTCGCCCCTGCGAATGGCGGCTCCCGATGACTGGCAAGCTGTGTGTCGTGCTGTCGGCCCTGCTGGTGTGCTGTGGCCTGTCGCTGGTGAACGCGCAGTACCAGTCGCGCCACCTGCTGATCGACCTGGAGCGCGCGCAAGCGCTGTCCCGCCAGCTCGACATCGACTGGGCGCAGCTGCAGCTGGACCAGTCGACCCTGGGCAAGCATGAGCGCATTGAATCGATTGCTCGGCGTGACCTGAGCATGACGCCGCTGACGGCGGCGCGTACGCAGTACCTGACGGAGGGCGAATAATGAAGTTGGGCGGTAACAGCAACGGCAGGGTTGCGGCATCGAAAGGCGTGCCATTCTCGAAGAACCCCGTACTGGCGGTGCGACTGCCCGTCTGGCGTTCGCGCGTCGTGCTGTTCCTGCTGTTCTTCGCTTTCGCCGGCCTGGGCGTGCGCGCCCTGTGGCTGCAGGGCGTGTCGACGCAGTTTTTGCAAAAGCAGGGCAAGGCACGCTACGAACGCACGCTGGAACTGCCGGCCACGCGCGGCAAGATCACCGACCGCAACGGCCAGGTGTTGGCCTCGTCCGTGCCCGTGAAAGCCATCTGGGCCATTCCCGACGACGTGCTGCAGGCGTCACCCGAGAAAATCAACGCGTTGGCCGGCTTGCTGGAAATGAATGTCAACGAATTGCGCAAGAAGCTCGATTCGGACCGCAGCTTCGTTTACCTGAAACGCCAGGTCGAGATGGACGTGGCCGACAAAATTTCCAAGCTGGGCATCGACGGCATCGACGAGCGCAAGGAATACAAGCGCTTTTATCCACAGGGCGAAGTGATGACCCACGTGGTCGGTTTTACCAATGTGGAAGACGTGGGCCAGGAAAGCATGGAACTGGCGCAGCAGAAAACCCTCGTCGGCACCACCGGCAGCCGCCGCGTGATCAAGGACCGCCTGGGCCACATTGTCGAAGATATCGGCTTCATCCACGAACCGCATGACGGCAAGGACCTGACCCTGTCCGTGGACAGCAAGATCCAGTACATCGCCTTCACGCAGTTGAAGGAAGCGGTGGAAAAATTTAATGCCAAGGCTGGCGGCGCCGTGGTGCTCGACGTGCACACGGGTGAAGTGCTGGCCCTGGCCAACTACCCCAGCTATGACCCGAACGACCGCCGCAAGCTCACGGGCCAGCAGCTGCGCAACCGCGTCATGACCGACACCTTTGAGCCCGGTTCGACCCTGAAACCGATCACCGTCTCGCTGGCGCTCGATACGGGACGCGTCAAGCCGACCACCCTGATCGACACGGGGCCGGGCCGCTACACCATCGCCGACCGAACCATTACCGATACCAAGCCGCACGGCGTGATCAATGTCTCTGAAATCATCGAGATGTCGTCGAACATCGGCACCTCGAAAATCGCGCTGGGCATGCCGTCGCAGGAAATGTGGGAAATGTTTACCAAGGTAGGCTTCGGCCAGCAGCCGAAATGGGGCTTCCCCGGCGCTGTGGCCGGCCGCGTGCGTCCATATAAATCGTGGCGCCCGGTGGAACAGGCCACCATGAGCTACGGTAACGGCATTTCCGTGTCGCTGATCCAGCTGGCGCGCTCTTACATGATGTTCGCCCGTGATGGCGACACGATTCCATTATCGTTCCAGAAGGTCAATGAGCTGCCTGTGGGCCAGCAGGTGATCAAGCCGAAGACGGCCGCCGAAATGCGCGCCATGCTGGAACTGGTGGTCTCCGGCGCGCACGGCTCGGCCAAGCGCGCCCAGGTCGCCGGTTACCGCGTCGGCGGCAAGACGGGTACCGCCTACAAGGTGGAAAACGGCCGTTATGCGATGCCGCGCAAATACATTGGCTCTTTCGTGGGCATGGTGCCGATGTCGGCGCCGCGCTTCATCATTGCCGTGATGATCGATGAACCGACCGGCCCCGCCCACTATGGCGGCCAGGTTGCCGCTCCCGCTTTCGCGGCGATTGCGACCAACGCGCTGCGCGCGATGAACGTACCGCCCGATTCCTCCGTTACCGAAATCGTGGTCCCGGCCAATGCCGGCCCGGAGGCCATGTGAAGTCACTCATGACCATACAAGACATCAGTTTGTGGATCAAAGCGGCTGCCCCGTCCGGGCAGCTGACGTCCGATTCGCGGCGCGTGCAGCGCGGCGACGTGTTTTTCGCCTACGCTGGCGCCACTCATTTCATCGACGCCGCTATCGAGCAGGGCGCCGCCGCCATCGTGCATGACGCCGTGGAATGGAACGCCGCATGGAATGTGCCGCATCTGCTGGTCGGCGACCTGAAGCGCCTGGCTGGCCCCGTGGCACATGCTGTTTACGACATGCCCGACAGTGCCATGTTCAGCGCCGGCGTGACGGGCACGAATGGCAAGACCTCGTGCGCCTTGTGGCTGGCGCAGGCCTTGGCGCGCCTGGGCGAAACATCGTCCGTCATCGGTACCTTGGGCGTGGGCCTGTGCAAGCCGCGCGGCGCCATCGAATTCGACGTCACCGGCTACACCACGCCCGACGCCGTGCTGCTGGCGCGTAAACTCGCCGCCATGCGCGACGCTGGCGCCAAGGCTGTTGCCATCGAAGTGTCGTCGATTGGCCTGGATCAGGACCGGGCGACCGGCATGCATTTCGATGTCGCCATGTTCACCAATTTGACGCGCGACCACCTCGATTACCATGGCGACATGGCCACTTACGAGGCGGCCAAAGTCAAGCTGTTCGACTGGCCCGGCCTGAAGACGGCCGTCATCAACCTGGACGACCCCATGGGCTTGCGCCTGGCGCGCCACGTGGACGGCAAGCTGGCGGGCGAGTATCCGGTCATCGGTTACACCTTGCAGGATGCGGCGGCCTTGCCCGACCTGCCGGGCGTGCTGATGCTGCGTGCCAGCCAGTTCCGCAGCCGCAATGCCGGCACCGACTTCCATCTGGAATGTGCGCTGGGCGTGGCGCTGGTCAAAACGCAACTGGTGGGTCACTTCAATATCAGCAACGCGCTGGCCGTGCTGGGCGCCTTGCTGGCGCACGGCACCGGCCTGCGCGCCGCCATCGACGGCATCGAATCGCTGCAGCCGGCTCCCGGCCGCATGCAGCAGGTGGGTGGACAGGAAGCGCCGATGGTCGTCATCGATTACGCGCATACGCCGGACGCGCTGGAAAAAACCCTGGCCGCCTTGCGCCAGGTGGCGCAGGAACGGGGCGGCCAGCTGTGGTGCGTGTTCGGCTGCGGTGGCGACCGCGATCCGGGCAAGCGTCCGCAGATGGGCGCCATCGCGCAGCTGGCCGATCACGTGCTGGTTACCAGCGACAATCCGCGCAGCGAAGACCCGCACGCCATCATCGCGCAGATCGTCGCCGGTATGCGCACAGACGGACCGCAGCCGCAGGCTATCGAAGACCGCGCCGCAGCCATCCTGTCGGCCATCAAGCATGCCGCCAAGCCGGACGTGATCCTGCTGGCGGGCAAGGGCCATGAGCCGTACCAGGAAATCAAGGGCAAGAAACTGCCGTTCTCCGATGCCGATCATGCGCAGCTGGCCCTGTCCGCGCGCCTGACCATGATGAGGACGAACTGATGGACCGCCTCATGCACGCGACCCTGGCCGAACTGATGCCTGCCCTGCATGGCGCGCAGATGACGGGCGACACCGTTTTTGACGGTGTATCAACCGATAGCCGCAGCGCGCCAGCCGGCTCGCTCTTCGTCGCCTTGCGCGGCGAAAGTTTCGACGCCCATGACTTCCTCGACCAGGTGGCCGCCAGTGGCGTTGCCGCCGTGGTGGTCGAGCGCCTGCCCGCAGGCTGGGATAGCAGCAAGGTGCCGGCCATCGTGGTCGCTGATACCCTGGTCGCGCTGGGCCGCATCGCCAATTACTGGCGCGGCCGTTTCAACCTGCCCGTCATTGGCGTTACCGGCAGCAATGGCAAGACCACCGTCAAGGAGATGATTTCGTCCATCTTGGCGACGGCCTTTGGCGAAGAAGGCCGCCTGGCCACGCGCGGCAACCTGAATAATGAAATCGGCGTGCCATTGACCCTGTTCCGCCTCAGCGATCAGCACAAGGCGGCCGTGATCGAGATGGGCATGAACCATCCGGGCGAAATCGCGCGCCTTGCGGCAATCGCCGCGCCGACGCTGGCGATGGTTAACAACGCGCAGCGCGAGCACCAGGAATTCATGCACACGGTGGTAGCGGTGGCGCGTGAAAACGGCGCCGCGCTGGCTGCATTGGCCGACGACGGCGTGGCTGTGTTCCCGCACGGCGACGAATTCACGCCCCTGTGGCGCGAACTGGCCGGCGCGCGCGCCGTCATCACCTTCGGGCTGTCGAAGGATGCCGACGTAAGCTGCACGCATCGCGTGGCCGAGGATTTTGGCAGCGACATGTTCGTCAGCGTGCGCGCGCAGGATGGCAGCTTGCGCCAGTTCTTCGTCGGCTTGCAGGCGGCGGGCGAGCACAATGTGCGCAATGCGCTGGCTGCGGCGGCATGCGCCATTGGCGCCGGTATCGCCATCGAGCATATCAAGCAGGGCCTGGAGGCGTTCGCGCCCGTGAACGGTCGCCTGCAGAAAAAACGTGCCCTCAACGGCGCCACCATCATCGACGACACGTATAACGCCAATCCGGATTCGGTGAGGGCGGCCATCGACGTGCTGGCGCAGGCCGCGGCACCGCGCATTCTGGTGCTGGGCGAGATGGCGGAAGTTGGCACGCAGGGGCAGCAGTTCCACGAAGAGATCGGCGCCTACGCCGCCGCCAAAGGCATCGAACACGTGCTGGCGACGGGCGGCCTGGCGCGCCATCTGGTGAATGCGGCGCAGGCTGCCGCCAGCCAGGAATCGGGCACGGTCGTGGAGTATTTCGAACAGTTCGACGGCTTGCTGGCAGCGCTCGATGCGCATCTGTCCGGCCGCTCGGATGCAACAGTATTAATCAAGGGCTCCCGCTCCATGAAAATGGAACGGGCCGTGCAGCATTTGATTGGTTCAAACAACAAAAACAAGGAAGCTCACTAATCATGCTGCTCTGGCTCGCTCATTATTTCCAGGACGACATTGGCCCACTGCGGGTCTTTAACTTCATCACTTTCCGCGCCGTCTTCGCGACCCTGACCGCGATCCTGATCGGCCTGTGCGCCGGTCCCGCCGTGATCCGCATGCTCACGCGCATGAAGGTCGGCCAGGCCGTGCGTACGGACGGCCCGCAAACGCATCTGAAAAAACACGGCACCCCGACCATGGGCGGCGTGCTGATCCTCATTGCCATCGGCATTTCCACCTTGCTGTGGGCCGACTTGTCGAACCGCTTCATCTGGCCAGTGCTGATCGTCACCCTGGGCTTTGGCGCCGTCGGCTGGGCTGATGACTACCGCAAGGTGGTGCACCAGGACCCGGAAGGCATGCGCTCGCGCGAAAAATACTTCTGGCAGTCGCTGATTGGCATCGCCGCCGCGTTTTACCTGGCGTTTTCCGTGTCCATCTCCGAGCCCAATGCTGGCCAGGTGTGGAATCTGATCTACGCCTGGGTGCAGTCCGGCTTCGCCATGGACTTGCCGCCCAAGGCCGACCTGATCGTCCCGTTCTTCAAGACCATCAGCTATCCGCTGGGCGTGTGGGGCTTTATCGCGCTAACGTATTGCGTCATCGTCGGCACCAGCAACGCCGTCAACTTTACCGATGGTCTCGATGGCCTGGCCATCATGCCGACCGTGATGGTGGGTACGGCCCTGGGCCTGTTCGCCTACCTGACGGGCAACGCCACGTATGCGCGCTACCTGTTCATCCCGCATATTCCGGGCGCCGGCGAACTGGTAATTTTCTGCGGCGCGCTGGCCGGTTCCGGCCTGGCCTTCCTCTGGTATAACACGCACCCTGCGAAAGTGTTCATGGGCGACGTGGGCGCGCTGGCACTGGGCGGCGCACTGGGCACCGTGGCCGTCATCGTGCGCCAGGAAATCGTCCTGTTCATCATGGGCGGCATCTTCGTCGTCGAAACACTGTCCGTGATCATCCAGGTCGTCTGGTTCAAGTACACCAAGAAGCGCTACGGAACGGGCCGCCGCGTTTTCCTGATGGCGCCACTGCATCACCATTTTGAACAAAAAGGCTGGAAAGAGACGCAGGTTGTCGTGCGTTTCTGGATCATCACCATGATGCTGGTGCTGCTCGGCCTGACCACCTTGAAGCTGCGCTAATGATGTACGACGCTAAAACCGCACTGGTACTGGGCCTCGGGGAGTCGGGCCTGGCCATGGCCCTGTGGCTGGCCCGCAGCGGTGCGGCCGTGCGCGTGGCCGATACGCGCGAGGCGCCAGAGCGTCTGGCCGCGTTGCAGAGTGCCGTGCCGCAGGCGCGCTTCATCGCTGGCGCCTTCACGGCCGAATTGCTCGATGGCGTCGACTTCGTCGCGGTCAGCCCCGGCCTGGCGCCGGGCCGCGAACTGGCGCAGATTGCACCTGCCGCTGCCGAGAAAAATATCCCCGTATGGGGCGAGATCGAACTGTTCGCGCAAGCGCTGGCCGCGCTCAAGGCGGAACGCGGCTATGCGCCGAAAGTCATCGCCATCACGGGCACCAACGGCAAGACGACGGTGACCAGCCTGGTAGGCTTGCTGTGCGAACGCGCGGGCCTGGCCACGCGCGTGGCCGGCAATATCAGCCCGGCGGCGCTGGATGTGCTGCGCGAAGTGCTCGATGCCGAGCCTGCGCCGCAGCCGGTGGATGCGGAAGCTGACGTGGCGGAAGCTGTCGCCAGCACCTTGCCGCAGGCGTGGATTTTGGAGTTGTCCAGCTTCCAGTTGCACACGACCTTCAGCCTGCAGGCCGATGCGGCCACGGTCCTGAATCTGTCGCAGGACCACCTGGACTGGCATGGCGATATGGCTGCGTATGCCAAAGACAAGGCGCGCATCTTCGGCGACCAGACCGTGCGCATCCTGAACCGCGACGATGCCGCCGTGATGCACATGGCCGATCCGCTGACCGAGACCGTTACCTTCGGCACGGGCGAGCCGGCGGAGGTGGACAGCTTTGGCCTGGTCAATGAACGGGGTATTTTCTGGCTGGCGCAAGCCGTGCCCAGCGAAGAGGTCATCGAGAAGAAACGCAGGAAGAACGATCCGGCACCGGAACCGGTGCCGACGATGGCCAAGAAACTGATGCCGGCCGATGCGCTGAAAATCCGTGGCCAGCACAATGCCTCGAATGCGCTGGCGGCGCTTGCCCTGTGCCGCGCCATCGGCCTGCCGTTCGCGCCACTGCTGCACGGCTTGCGCGAGTACCAGGGGGAGCCGCATAGGGTGGAACTGATCACGGCCGTCAATGAAGTCGAATACTACGACGATAGCAAGGGCACCAACGTGGGCGCGACAGTGGCTGCGTTGTTCGGCCTGGGCAAGGCGTTTGGCGGTGCGGAACAGCGCCTGGTGCTGATCGCCGGCGGCGATGGCAAGGGCCAGGATTTCTCGCCGCTGGCTGAACCCGTGTCGCGCTATGTGCGTGCCGTGGTGCTGATCGGCCGCGACGCGCCGGCGCTGCGCACGGCCCTTGAGCCGGCCGGCGTGGACATCGTCGACTGCACCACCTTGCCGGAAGCCGTCAAGCGCGCCAGCAGCCTGGCGCTGGCCGGCGATGCCGTGCTGCTGTCGCCCGCTTGCGCCAGCCTGGACATGTTCAAGAACTATGCGCACCGCGCGCAGGTGTTTGTCGACGCCGTGCGCGACATCGCGCTGGAAAACGGACAGGATATCTGATGGCCTTCCAACTGCCCTTCAGCTTTGGTTCCGGCTCGGCTGCCAAGCCGCTGGATAGCCGCGCGCGGCAGTCGAAGATGATGGACTATGACAAGCCGCTGGTGTGGGTGGTCCTGTTGCTCATGTTGCTGGGCATGGTGATGGTGTATTCGGCATCGATTTCGCTGTCGGACGCGCGCAAGTTCGCCGCCTACACCAACAATTATTTCGTTGTGCGTCAGGCGCTGTTCATCGGCGTATCGATCATCGTCGCCGCAATGGTGTTCCGCATCCGCATCGCCACCTGGCAAAAGATCGCGCCGTGGCTGTTCATCGGCACGCTGGTGCTGCTGGTAATGGTCTTGATACCTGGCCTGGGCGTGTCGGTCAATGGCGGGCGCCGCTGGCTGAACTTGCCGGGCCTGCGTCCGCAGCCGTCCGAACTGATGAAGGTAGTGATGGTGCTGTACGCCGCCGACTACACCGTGCGCAAGCAGGAGTACATGCACAAATTGACCAAGGGCTTCATGCCGATGGCGCTGGCCGTCAGCTTCGTCGGCCTGCTGCTGCTGATGGAACCCGACCTGGGCGCTTTCGGCGTGATCGTCTGCATCGCCATGGGCATTCTGTTTTTGGGCGGCGTCAACGCCATCTGGTTCGGCGGCATCGGCGCCATGCTGACGGCGATCTTCGTCACCATCATCGCCTTGTCGAAATTCCGCCGCGAGCGGTTTTTTGCGTATCTCGATCCGTGGCAGGAAGATAATGCGCTCAACAAGGCCTACCAGCTGACGCACTCGCTGATCGCCTTCGGGCGCGGCGAACTGTTTGGCGTGGGACTGGGCGGCAGCGTGGAAAAACTGCACTACCTGCCCGAAGCGCATACGGACTTCTTGCTGGCCGTGATCGGCGAGGAACTGGGCCTGGTGGGCGTGCTGATCGTGATCGGCATGTTTTACTGGATTATCAAGCGGGCCTTCGACATCGGCCGGCAGGCGATCGCCATCGACCAGACCTTCGCCGGATTGACGGCGAAAGGCATCGCCATCTGGATCGGCGTGCAGACCTTCATCAACATGGGCGTGAACCTTGGCCTGCTGCCGACCAAGGGGCTGACTTTGCCCCTGATGAGTTATGGCGGCACGGGCGTACTGATTAACTGTATCGGCCTGGCGATTTTGCTGCGCATCGATTACGAAAACCGGATCCTGATGCGCGGAGGCCGGCTATGAACAATGTGACGAACTTGAAAACGACGAAAAGACTGATGATCATGGCGGCCGGTACTGGCGGCCATATTTTCCCGGGCCTGGCGATTGCGCAGACGATGCGCGCGCGCGGCTGGGAAGTGAGCTGGCTGGGCACGACCCACGGCATGGAACAGGAACTGGTGCCGAAAAGCGGCATTCCCATGGATGCCATCGCGTTCTCAGGCATGCGTGGCAAGGGCCTGGCGCATACGGTCAAAGGCGGTTTCAAGATGCTGGCGAGCTTCTTTGCCATTCGCCGTTTTATCGCCAGCCGCAAGCCGGACGTGGTGATGGGCATGGGCGGCTACGTGACCGTGCCGGGCGGCCTGATGGCGCGCCTGAAGGGCGTGCCGCTGGTGCTGGTCAATGCCGACGCGGCGCTGCTGCTGTCGAACAAGACGCTGGTGCCGCTGGCGCAAAAGGTCTGTTTCGGTTTTCCCGCCGATTTCGGCAGCGCTGCGGGCAAGGCCGTCGTCACGGGCAATCCCGTGCGCGCGGAGATTCTCGCCATGGCGCCGCCGGCGTCCCGCTTTGCGGGCCGCAGCGGGCCGCTGCGTATCCTGGTGGTGGGCGGCAGCCTGGGCGCGAAAGCGCTGAACGACAATCTGCCCGCCGCGCTGGCCTTGATGCCGGAGGGCGAACGTCCGCTGGTGACGCACCAGTCGGGCAAGAAGAATATCGACGCCCTGCATGCAGCGTATGCGCAGGCGGGCGTGCAGGCCGATGTGGTCGACTTCATCGACGACATGGCCAAGGCCTATACCGAGGCCGACCTGGTGATTTGCCGTGCTGGCGCCATCACCCTGTCGGAACTGACGGCGGCCGGCGTGGCCAGCGTGCTTGTGCCGCTGGTAGCGTCAACCACCAGCCACCAGCGCGACAACGCGCAATGGATGGCGAAGCAGGGCGCGGCGATTCATCTGCCGCAGACGGAAATGAGTGCGGCGTCGCTGAGCGCCTTGCTGGCGTCGCTGAGCCGCGATACCTGCCAGCAGATGGCGCAAGCGGCACTGGCAGCAGGCAAGCGCGACGCCAATGAGGCGATCGCACACGTATTGGAAAAATTGGCATGAGGTTAGCTCTGTGAAGCATAAAGTAAACAATATCCACTTTGTCGGCATTGGCGGCAGCGGCATGAGCGGCATCGCCGAAGTGCTGGTCAACCTGGGCTACAAGGTGTCGGGCTCCGACCTGGGCAGCAATGCGGCGACGCAGCGACTGGCGAGCCTTGGTGCGACCGTCATGCTCGGCCACGCGGCCGAGAACATCGGCGACGCCGATGCGGTGGTGACCTCGGGCGCCGTCCCGCAAGACAATCCGGAAGTTGCGGCTGCGCGCGCGCGCAAGATCCCGCTGGTGCCGCGCGCCGTGATGCTTGGTGAATTGATGCGTTTGAAGCGCGGCATCGCCATCGCCGGCACGCACGGCAAGACGACGACGACCAGCCTGGTCGCGTCCGTGCTGGCGCAGGGCGGCCTTGATCCTACTTTTGTGATCGGCGGACGCCTGACCAGCGCCGGCGCGAACGCCAAGCTCGGTTCCGGCGACTACCTGGTGGCCGAAGCCGATGAGTCGGACGCCTCGTTCCTGAACCTGACGCCGATGATCGAAGTGATCACGAATATCGATGCCGATCACATGGACACCTATGAGCACGATTTCGAAAAGCTCAAGCAGGCGTTCGTGCAGTTCACACACCGTCTGCCTTTCTATGGCCGCGCCATGCTGTGCATCGACGATCCGCACGTACGCGCCATCATCCCGTCCGTCACCAAGCCGGTCACCACCTACGGTTTCGCTGAAGACGCGCAAGTGCGCGCCATCAACGCGCGCGCCGTCGGCCTGGAAATGCATTTTACGGTGCTGCAGGAAGGCTATCCCGACCTCGACGTGGTGCTGAACCAGCCCGGCATGCACAACGTGCAAAATGCCTGCTCGGCGATCGCCATCGCGCGCGAAATCGGCATCGCCGACAGCGCCACGCAGCAGGGCCTGGCCGAGTTTTCCGGCGTGGGCCGGCGCTTCACGCGCTATGGCGACGTGGCGCTGCCAAATGGCGGCAGCTTCTCCCTGGTCGACGATTTCGGCCATCATCCGGTGGAAACGGAAGTGACCCTGGCTGCCGCGCGCGCTGCCTATCCTGGCCGCCGCCTGGTGCTGGCGTTCCAGCCGCACCGCTACAGCCGCACGCGCGACCTGTTCGAGGATTTCGTCAAGGTGCTGGGTGCACCCGACGTGCTGCTCTTGTCCGAAGTGTATGCGGCAGGCGAAGCGCCTATCGTCGCCGCCGACGGCCGCGCCCTGGCGCATGCGCTGCGCGCGCGCGGCAAGATCGAACCGATTTTCGTCGAGTCCATGACGGACATGGCCGACACCATCATGAGCGTGGCGCGCGACGGAGACGTCGTGCTGACCATGGGAGCTGGCTCGATCAGCGGCATCCCGCAACAACTGACAACGTATCAATCTCACACTGTAAAGGCCTGACGTGAACCAAGCTTCAGCTATCGACGTTAAACAATTGGGCAAAGTCGGCGTCCTGTTCGGCGGCCGCTCGGCCGAGCGCGAAGTGTCGCTGATGTCCGGTGCCGGCGTGCTAGCCGCTTTGAAAAGTCATGGCGTGGATGCGCATGGCTTCGATACGGGCGAACGCAGCCTGGCCGAACTGGCCGCTGAGAAATTTGATCGCGTCTTCATCGCGCTGCACGGCCGCTTCGGCGAAGACGGCAGCCTTCAGGGCGCGCTGGAGCAGCTGGGCATTCCCTACACGGGCAGCGGCGTGATGGCGTGTTCGGTGGGTATGGACAAGGTTTACACCAAGATGATCTGGCTGATGCACCATCTGCCGACGCCAAAATACGCGGTGCTCGATGGCAGATCGGACCTCGCCAAAGTGGCCTCCGAACTGGGCTTGCCGCTGATCGTCAAGCCGCCGCATGAGGGGTCGAGCATCGGCATTACGACGGTCAACGAAGCGTCGGCCTTCCAGGCAGCCTACGACATCGCCGCCGGTCTCGATGATTCGGTGCTGGCCGAGGAATTCATCAAGGGCCGCGAATTTACTGTGGCGATCCTGGGCAAGGGCGCCACGGCGCGCGCGCTGCCGCCGATTGAAATCGTCGCCCCGCAAGGTAATTACGACTATCAGAACAAGTACTTCACGGACGACACCAAGTACTTCTGCCCGCCGCAGCTAGACCCGGCGATCGTGGCCGAAATGGAGCGCATCGCGCTGGAAGCGTACCGCGCGCTCGGCTGCGAAGGCTGGGGACGTGTGGATGTGCTGATGCGCGCTGCCGACAGCAAGCTGTTCCTGCTGGAGGTCAATACCTCGCCGGGCATGACCGGTCACTCGCTCGTACCGATGGCGGCGCGCGCGGAAGGCACCAGCTATGAAGACCTGTGCCTGGAAATCGTTTCCGGCGCAAGCCTGAAAATGCACAAGGGACAGCGCTGATATGTGGCATGACGCTAAAAGCCTCAATACGACTGCCAACGGCTTGCTGGCCGCGGTTCTGGTCGTGTGCGTGGCGGCCGGCGTCTGGTGGGTGTCGCAGCGTCCCATGTTCGACCTGCGCACGATCAAGGTGGAAAGCGCGGACGACAAGGGCCTGCGCCACGTGAATTACCTGACCCTGCGCAGCGGCACCCTGGGGCGCATCAAGGGCAATTTCTTTACGACCAATCTGGAAAGCGTACGCGGGGTGTTCGAATCGGTGCCCTGGGTGCGCCGTGCCAGTGTGCGGCGCGAGTGGCCTAACCAGCTGATCGTGGCGCTGGAAGAACACGAGGCGCTGGGTACCTGGGGCGAGGATGGACGCCTGCTGTCGGTCAAGGGCGACGTGTTTACGGCCAATGTGGCCGAAGCCGAAGACGACCATGAATTGCCTGCCTTCGCCGGCCCCGATGGCAGCGAAAAGGAAGTTCTGGCGACCTACGTGCAGCTGGCAAAGTGGTTTTCGCCCCTGAAAATGGTGCCTGAATCGCTGTCGCTGTCGAGCCGCTATGCGTGGACCGTGAAACTGAACAACGGCATGAGCGTGGCGCTGGGGCGCGAGCAGAATCATACGACCCTGAAGGCGCGGGTCGACCGGCTGGTGGGCATCTACCCGCAGCTGGCGAGCCGGCTGGAGAATATCGACACGATCGATATGCGTTACCAGAATGGCCTGGCGCTCAGTTCCGCCGGCCTGGTGATACCGGCCGAAGGCAAGGATGGCAGGCCGGCGCCAGCGATCAAGAAGAAAAATGGCAGTCCGATTAAAAAACCGACTTAACCGAATAATCAATTTAACAATAGCCCAAAAAACTAGGCGACAGAAATGACAAAAGACGCGAAAAACCTGATCGTCGGCCTCGACATCGGCACCTCGAAAGTGGTGGCGGTGGTAGCCGAAGTGATGTCCGACGGGCGCCACGAAGTGATCGGGCTGGGCCAGCACGAATCGAAGGGCCTGAAAAAAGGCGTGGTGGTCAATATCGAGGCCACGGTGGAGTCCATCCAGCGCGCGCTGGAAGAGGCCGAGCTGATGGCTGACTGCAAGATCCGCAATGTCTATGCTGGCATTGCCGGCAGCCATATCCGCAGCTTCAATTCCAGCGGCATGGTGGCCATCAAGGACAAGGAAGTGACGGCGACCGACGTGGCGCGCGTCATCGAGACGGCAAAAGCGGTTAACATTCCGACCGATCAGCAATTGCTGCACACGGTGCCGCAAGAGTTTATCGTCGACAGCCAGGAAGATGTGCGCGAGCCTATCGGCATGAGCGGCATCCGCCTGGAGGTGAAGGTGCATATTGTCACCGGCGCCGTGTCGGCGGTGCAGAACATCGTCAAGTGCGTGCGCCGTTGCGGCCTGGAAGTGTCGGACCTGATCCTGCAGCCGATGGCGTCTGCCGATGCGGTGCTCACGCCCGATGAGAAGGAACTGGGCGTCGTGTTGATCGACATCGGCGGCGGCACGACCGATGTGGCGGTATTCTCCGATGGCGCGATCCGCCATACGGCAGTCATTCCCATCGCCGGCGACCAGATCACCAACGACATCGCCATGGCCTTGCGTACCCCGACCGCGGAAGCGGAAGAAATCAAGATCCGCTATGGCGTAGCCAAGCAGGTCCTGGCCGACCCCGGCGAATCGCTGGAAGTGCCAGGCCTGGGCGACCGTGGCCCGCGCAACCTGTCGCGCCAGGCGCTGGCGGCAGTGATCGAGCCGCGCGTCGAGGAGCTGTTCGCGATGGTGCACCAGGTGGTGCGCGAATCCGGTTATGAAGGCGTGCTGTCGTCGGGCATCGTGCTCACGGGCGGCACTTCCATCATGCCCGGCATGGTGGAAATGGCGGAAGACATTTTCCTGAAACCGGCGCGCCTGGGCACGCCCGAGTATCGGGGCCAGCTGGCCGACGTGGTGCGCAGTCCGCGCTATGCCACGGTATTGGGCCTGCTGCTGGAAGCGAAGAAGCAATACCTGCGCGGCCACATTGTGACGCGTCAGGACGGCTCGGTGAAGGCAGTCTGGCAGCGCATGAAGGAATGGTTTTTAGGGAATTTTTAAGGGCGTATTTCAGGCCCGGCAGCACAGGTTTTTTGGCAGCATCGCAGGTACACACACATAACTTTATTTTATATTTAACCGCAGTTTTCAATCTCCAGTTCTCCTACCAATATGAGGCCTGGCGCTTGGAAACCGCATCTGATAGGAGCACATCATGGAGTTCGATATGGTCGATAACACAGCTATAGGTACCGTCATCAAGGTCGTCGGCGTCGGCGGTGCGGGTGGCAATGCAGTCCAACACATGATCAACAAAGGCATGTCGGGTGTGGAGTTCATTGCCGCCAACACCGACGCACAGGCCCTGTCGACATCGAAGGCGCACAACATCATCCAGATCGGCGATACCGGTCTGGGCGCCGGCATGAAGCCTGCCGTCGGCCGCCAGCTGGCCGAAGAATCGCGCGCGCGCATCGCCGATGCGCTGCGCGGCGCGCACATGGTTTTCATCGCTGCCGGCATGGGCGGCGGCACGGGCACGGGCGCCGCTCCTATCGTCGCCGAAGTGGCCAAGGAACTGGGCGCGCTGACGGTGGCCGTGGTATCGAAGCCATTCTCGTACGAAGGCCAGAAGTGCATGGACATCGCCGACGAAGGCCTGGAGCAGCTGTCCCTGCACGTCGATTCGCTGATCATCATCCTCAATGAAAAACTGGAAGAGATCTACGAAGACGAAAGCATGCTGGAATGGATGCAGCACGCCGATGATGTGCTCAATAACGCGGTGGCCGGCATTGCCGAGATCATCAACGTGCCGGGTCATATCAATGTCGACTTCAACGACGTGAAAACCATCATGGGCGAGCAGGGCAAGGCCATGATGGGCACGGCGACCGCTTCCGGCGTTGACCGCGCGCGCATCGCCGCCGAACAGGCTGTCGCTTCGCCGCTGTTGGATGGCATCGACCTGTCCGGCGCGCGCGGCGTGCTGGTCAACGTCACGGCCAGCCGTGGCTTGAAGGGTAAAGAGATCAAGGAAGTCATGGCTGCCGTGCGCGCCTTTGCCGCACCGGACGCGTCCATCGCCCAAGGTATCGCCTACGACGACGCCATGGGCGACGATATCCGCGTTACCGTGGTGGCCACTGGCCTGGGCCGCGCGAAGAAGAACATCCAGCTGGTACCGCAGCAAGTGCTGCGCACCGGCACCCACAACAGCCCGCTGACCCCGTCAGCGGCGATGGGCGGCGCGCAGGCAGCGACGACCACCGTGGGTGTGGCCACGCCGGCTGCCGGTTTCGACGGCATGAAGGCGCCGGCAGTATGGCGTCGCGAATCGGCTTCCGAGCAAGTGCGCGCGATGGAAAAGAATGGCATGGAGACGTATGACATTCCAGCCTTCCTGCGTAAACAAGCGGATTAAGATGAGCTAAGGTGATCTGATGTCAGCAAAGATGACGGCGGCCTGAGGGCCGCCGTTTTTTTTTGCCGGGTTTTGACTTTTGCGTTTGCCTTTCCGGCCACTTTCTGCGCAAATACGGCAAGTCAGGCATACTATCGCGCAGTGTCGGCATCATGCCGGCAGAACCAGATCCCGGGCGCTGTCCGCTCCACGGAACGGGCGGCGTCCATAACCGACAGTACACAAGGAGTCAACATGACCATCAAGATCGGCGACACCCTGCCAGAAGGCACCCTGGCCGAATTCATCGAAAGCGAAACCGAAGGTTGCGCACTGGGCCCGAACACGTTCAACGTACAAGACCTGGTCAAGGGCAAGAAGATCGCCATCTTCGGCCTGCCCGGCGCCTACACCCCAACCTGCTCCGCACAGCACGTGCCAGGCTACGTGCAGCACGCTGCCGACCTGAAAGCTGCGGGCGTCGATGAAATCTGGTGCATCTCCGTCAACGACGCGTTCGTGATGGGCGCCTGGGGCCGTGATCAGAAAGCCACCGGCGTCGTGCGCATGATGGCTGACGGCAATGCCGCCTACAGCAAGGCCCTGGGCCTGGATGCTGATTTCTCCAAGCACGGCATGGGTACGCGCTCGCAGCGCTACTCGATGCTGGTCGACAATGGCGTCGTGACGCAATTGAACATCGAGCAGGGCGGCAAGTTTGAAGTATCGAATGCCGAGACGCTGCTGGGCCAACTGGCTTAAGTTATATGGGGTCAGACCCGGCGGGTCTGACCCCTTCAAAAAACGGCGCCATCGGCGCCGTTTTTTTATTGCACCTGAGGTTTCGTCGCCTCGAACATGGCCGCATCGATACTGAACGAATAATCGTCCTGCAGCGCAAAATATCGCCGCGCTTCATCGGGCGTGCCATCGAACAGATTACGGATGGCCGCTACGCGTTCGGCGGGAGTGCGCATGCGCGCCACCCACTCGTCAAACTGCATGCTCAGTTTCCACACACTGCGCAAGCTGTGCGTGAATCCTGCATGGTCGAACTTGGCGCCCCATTCGCACGTACGGTAGTCGCGTACGTGCGAGGCGTCGCGCAGCATTTCCACCGCCTGCAGGGTGCTGTCGTAGAGGGCCGTCTTGGGCGCCACGATGTCGACCACTAATAAGGTGCCGTTGGGACGCAGCACGCGCCAGGCTTCCGCCAGTGCGCCTGCCACGTCGTTCCAGTGGTGGGCGGAAAAGCGCGTGACGACCATGTCGAAGCTGGCGTCGGCAAACGGCAGGCGGGCCACATCGCCCACTTGCGTGCAGATGTTGTGCAAGCCGCGCTGCGCCTTGGCGTAGTCCACCACGTCGAGCATCGGCTGCGCCAGGTCGTAGGCGACGACTGACTTGGCCACGGGAGCGACGGCGAAGCTGGCGTGGCCGGCGCCGCAGCCCAGGTCCAGGACGACTGGCTTGCCATGGCGGCGCGCACATTCCTGCATCAGCACCAGGTCGGCGCCTTGCGCGTGCACCGCGCTGCTCAGGTAGGCGTTGGCCGTCTTGCCAAACTGTTCGGTGACAACATCGTGCTGCTGCATGGTTTTCTCCTGTTGATGGGTGAGTTCCTGCAGAATAGGGATAAAATTATCCTGTAACAAGACCATAACTTATACTGGTATATCCACTACCATGCATCCCTGCCATGTCGAACAAACTCGCTGAATTCATCCGCGCCCGGCGCGAAGCCGTCACCCCCGCCATGGCTGGCTTGCCCGGTGGCGGGCGGCGGCGCACGCCGGGCTTGCGGCGCGAAGAGCTGGCGCAGCTGTGCAATGTCAGCCCTACCTGGCTGACCTGGCTGGAGCAGGGGCGGCCCGTGTCGGCGTCGGCCAAGATGCTGGCCCGCCTGGCGCAGGTGCTGCAGCTGAGCGCGGCAGAGCGCGCCTATCTGTTCGAAGTGGCTGACAAGCATGACCCCAGCCACGGTACAGGCGAAGGCGAGGGGCCAGCCGCCGCCGAGCTGGCCGCCATCGTCGCCGCCATCGACGCGCCCGCGTACATACTGGACCGGGAATGGAACGCCGTGGCGTGGAACGGGGCGGCGTCCGCTCTGTTCACGGGCTGGCTGCATGGCGAAGCTGCCGCACCGAACCAGCTGCGCTTCATGTTCCTGGCCCCTGGAGCGCGTGAGCTGATCGTCGGCTGGCCCGAGCGGGCGCAGCGCCTGGTGGCGGAGTTCCGTGCCGATATCGGCCGACAGGCGGACCAGGCGCCGCTGGCCGGCCTGATCGGCGAACTGACTGAGGCCAGCCTTGAATTTCGCCAGTGGTGGGGCGCGCAGCAGGTGCAGGGCCGCGATGGCGGCTTGCGCCGCTTCCAGCATCCGCAGCAGGGCTTGCTCGGCTATCACCAGGTAACCCTGCACCTGGCGCGCCAGCATGAATTGAAACTGGTGATGTTGTTGCCTGTGTCATAAGGGAAAACAGCCGGGCTTGCTATAATCTGGCCGACCGCCTGGCCCTGCCTTTCCAAACCATGCTGTCCTGGCTCCGGCCGTCGCCATGATGACGGTCCCGCTCTTTCGCCAGGAGTCTGTCCTGCTACCCCGCAACCAAAACCTGCGCAGCATCTATGTGATGCTGGTCGCCGTCGCCATGTTTTCTTTGATGGACACGGCCATGAAGCTGCTGTCCGCCCATTATCCGCCGATGCAGGTGACGGCCTTGCGTGCCCTGTCGTCCCTGCCGCTCGTGTGCCTGTACCTGCTGTACCGTGGCGCCTTCAAGAACTTGCTGAAGGTGCGCTGGCCGCTGCACTTGCTGCGCGGCGCGCTGGGCGTGCTGATGATTACGCTGTTCGCCTACGGCTTGAAGCGCATGTCGCTGGCCGAGACGTATGCGTTGTTCTTCGTCGCGCCCTTGCTGATTACGGTCTTGTCGGTGTTTATCCTGAAGGAAAAAGTTGACTTCGCGCGCTGGTGCGCCATCGCCGTGGGGTTGCTGGGCGTGCTGGTGGCGCTGCGTCCCGACGGTTCGGGTTTCTTTTCGCTGGCCGGACTGGCCGTGCTGGGTTCTGCCGCCTGTTACGCCATTTCAGCCGTCACGGGGCGCATCCTGAGCCGCACGGACGCCAGCGAAAGCATGGTCTTCTGGCTGATGGTGATGATGGCCATCGGTGGCGTGGCCCTGTCGGCGCATGAATGGGTGAGCATCCGGCGCGAAGACTGGTGGCTGCTGGCTGGCCTGTCACTGAGCGGTTTCCTGGGCCAGCTGGCCATTACGGAGGCATTTCGCTTTGGCAAGGCGTCCAGCGTGGCGCCGTTCGAATACTCGGCCCTGGCCTGGGGCATGGCCCTGGACTGGATGCTGTGGCGCGCCTTGCCCGACGAATACACCCTGATCGGCGCGGCCATCATCATCGGCAGCGGCATTTACCTCGTGCGCAGGGAGGCTGTCCATGCCGAGAGCGAGCATCCATAAGTAACGGTTGTGGTATTTCTGGCGTGAGCCATGCCGCGCCGCAACGAAAATCCGGCAAATAGATATAATCGACAGATGTTAAAACAACGCACTATCAAACAACAGGTCCGCACCATCGGTGTCGGTTTGCACTCTGGCACCAAGGTCGAGCTGATCTTGCGCCCTGCCGCCATCGACACGGGCATCGTGTTTCGCCGCATCGACCTCGATCCCATCGTGGAGTTCCCCGCCAGCGCCATGGCTGTGGGCGATACGCGCATGGCTTCCGTGCTGATCAAGGATGGCGCCAGGGTGTCCACCGTGGAACACCTGATGTCGGCTGCGGCCGGCCTGGGCGTCGACAATATGGTCATCGACGTGAATGCAGAAGAAATTCCCATCATGGATGGTTCCGCCTCGTCCTTCGTCTATCTGCTGCAGCAGGCTGGCGTGGAAGAGCAGCAGGCGCCGAAGAAATTCATCAAGGTCATCAAGCCGGTGGAAGTGCGTCACGGCAAGGGCGATGCGGAGAAATGGGCGCGCTTGTCGCCGTACGACGGCTTCAAGCTCGATTTCTTTATCGAATTCAATCATCCGGCCGTCGATGGCACGATGCAGCGCGCCTCCGTCGACTTTGGCGACGTGTCGTACGTGCACGACGTGGCGCGCGCGCGCACCTTTGGCTTCATGCAGGACGTGGAAAGCTTGCGCGGCATGGGCCTGGCCCGTGGCGGTTCGCTGGAAAACGCCATCGTCATGGATGAATACCGTATCTTGAATGCCGATGGCTTGCGCTATGAAGACGAGTTCGTGCGCCACAAGATCCTCGACGCCATCGGCGACCTGTATCTGGTGGGCCACCCCTTGCTGGCGTATTACACGGCGCACAAGTCGGGCCACGCACTGAACAACCAGCTGCTGCTGGCGCTGCTGGAGCAGCCGGAAGCGTATGAAATTGTCTCGTTCGATACCAACGAGGCGGCGCCGCAATCCTACCTGCGCCAGATGGAGCGCGAGTGGTCGTTGACCTGATCTGAGCGACACCTCATTAAACCTACTGCGCGTCGGTATAGGCGGCCTGCGATGCTCACCGTACCTTCGTACGGTTGCGCTACTTAGCCACCTCTCCCTTCCGCTCGCTACGGTTTTCTGAGGTGTCAAAATGTTGCCGGGCAGTCTTAATCTTTAGGTTCGCGGTGGTGGCGGACCATGTTGCGCAGCGCCGCGATCAACTGCTCGTTCTGTTTCGACGCGGGCAGGGCCGTGCTCAGTTCTTCCAGGGCCGACATGGCCTTTTCCGGCAAGACCAGCGCGCGTGTATGCACGATGGGCGCGATGCTCTTGATCACTTGCACTTTCAGCTTGATGCCTGAAATCTGCCAGCCTTTCCTTTCCAGTTCCCCTTGCAGTTTCGGCAATTGCTGTTTGAGCTTGGCCGCCAGCGCCGCATTCGGCGTCGCCAGCACCAGTTGGCCGCCTTCGAATTGCAGGATGTCGCAATGCTCGAACATCGCCGGCAATGCCTTGGCGCAATCTTTTTGCAGGGCGGCCAGGCGCGTGACGGTGGGCATCAGGGAGGCCATCGTCGCGTTGCCACGCAGAAAATCGGTTGCGCCCGTGACGGCCGGGCCCGAACGGGCAAAGCCGTAGCCGCGGCGTTCTGCCTTCGAGTAAGTGGGAGTTCGCATGGCCGAAACATAGCACACTCGCCCGCGCATGACGAGTGCGGCGACAGGTACGGAGCAAGCTGGTTGGTCGTATTGCTTTACAGTATGGAAAATGTCCGCAATTTCTGCCATTTGTTTGTCATTAAGCTATTGTTATATGGTGCATTAGCCCAACCTTGGCGGGACGCATGATAAAATCATCGTCTTTTGCCATAGTCGAACTCCGTGCGGTCACGCGATTGTTACCTCGTTGTTACCTACCGAGCTTTTTTTAACGGCGTTTTTTCAAGAATTCAAGCATGTCATTACTGACCCAGATTTTCGGTAGCCGCAACCAGCGGCTGCTCAAGCAATACCAAAAAACGGTACGCGAGATCAATGCGCTCGAGCCGGCCATCGAAAAGCTGTCGGATGCCGAGCTGCAAGCGAAGACGCCTGCCTTCAAGGAACGCATCGCCGCTGGCGAATCGCTTGATGCCTTGTTGCCGGAAGCATTTGCCGTCTGCCGAGAGGCCAGCAAGCGCGTCCTGCGCATGCGCCACTTCGATGTGCAGATGATCGGCGGCATGGTCTTGCACTTTGGCAAGATTGCGGAGATGGGCACGGGCGAGGGCAAGACCCTGATGGCAACCTTGCCGGCCTACCTGAATGCCTTGTCGGGCAAGGGCGTGCATATCGTTACCGTCAATGATTACCTGGCGCAGCGCGATGCCGAGACCATGGGCCGCCTGTATGCATGGCTGGGCCTGTCGACAGGCGTGAACATGTCGCAGATGGAGCACAGCGCCAAGCAGCAGGCGTACAACTCCGACATCACGTATGGCACGAATAATGAATTCGGTTTCGACTTCTTGCGCGACAACATGGTCTATGAAGCGCGCGAAAGAGTGCAGCGCAGCCTGAACTTCGGCATCGTCGATGAAGTCGACTCGATCCTGATCGATGAAGCGCGTACGCCTTTGATCATTTCGGGCCAGGCCGAGAACCACACGGACCTGTATTACAAGATCAATGAAGTGCCTGCGCTGTTGACTTTGCAGATCGGCGAAGAAACGCCCGATGGCAAAGGCAAGGTTGACGTGCCGGGCGACTACACCAAGGATGAAAAGGCGCACCAGGTGCTGCTGACGGAAGCGGGCCATGAAAAGGCCGAGCGCATCCTGATGGAAATGGGCCTGCTGCCGGAAGGCGCCTCGCTGTACGATTCGGCCAACATCACCCTCGTGCACCACCTGTACGCGGCCCTGCGCGCACACGCGCTGTACTTCAAGGATCAGCACTACGTGGTGCAGAACAGTGAAGTCGTCATCGTCGATGAATTCACGGGTCGTCTGATGACGGGCCGCCGCTGGTCCGATGGCTTGCACCAGGCCGTCGAAGCGAAAGAAGGCGTCAAGATCCAGAACGAGAACCAGACCCTGGCCTCGATCACCTTCCAGAACTACTTCCGCATGTACGCCAAGCTGGCCGGCATGACCGGTACGGCAGATACCGAAGCGTACGAGTTCCAGGAAATCTACGGCCTGGAAACGGTCGTGATCCCGCAGAACCGTCCGCTGCAGCGCAAGGACCGCCAGGATCAGGTCTACAAATCGTCGGCGGAAAAATACAACGCGATGTTGAACGACATCCGTGACTGCTACGAGCGCGGCCAGCCCGTGCTGGTGGGTACGACCTCGATCGAGAACTCGGAACTGCTGTCGGGCATCCTGACCAAGGCCGGTTTGCCGCACAACGTGCTGAACGCAAAACAGCATGCCCGCGAAGCGGAAATCATCGCTCAGGCAGGCCGTCCGAAAGCCATCACCATCGCCACCAACATGGCCGGTCGCGGTACGGACATCGTGCTGGGCGGCAACGTCGAGAACCAGATCAAGTTCATCGAAGCCAATCCTGAACTGAACGATGCCAACAAGGTCGCCCAGTCGCAGACCCTGCGCGATGAATGGCAATCGCTGCATGACCATGTGGTCAATGCTGGCGGCTTGCACATCATCGGCACCGAACGCCATGAATCGCGCCGCGTCGACAATCAGCTGCGTGGCCGTGCCGGTCGCCAGGGCGATCCGGGTTCGTCGCGCTTCTACCTGTCGCTCGACGACGCGCTGCTGCGCATCTTCGCCGGCGACCGCGTGCGCGCCGTGATGGACCGCCTGAAAATGCCGGAAGGCGAACCGATCGAGGCAGGCATTGTCTCGCGTTCGATCGAATCGGCCCAGCGCAAGGTTGAAGCGCGCAACTTCGACATCCGCAAGCAATTGCTGGAATACGATGACGTCGCCAATGACCAGCGCAAGGTGATTTACCAGCAGCGTAACGAGCTGCTGGAAACGACCGACATTTCGGAAATGATCGGCTCGCTGCGCCACGGCGTGTTCACCGACCTGGTGCACGAGTACGTGCCGCACGAATCGGTGGAAGAGCAGTGGGATATCAAGGGCCTGGAAAACACCCTGTCCAGCGAGTGGCAGCTCGACTTGCCGCTGCGTTCCATGCTGGAAGCCGATTCGAGCCTGACGGACGAAGAGATCCTGGAAAAAGTGCTGGTCGCAGCCGATGCCGTGTACCAGTCGAAGATCGATATCGTCGGCAAGGAATCGTTTGGCGGCTTCGAGCGCAATGTCATGTTGCAAAGCGTGGACAGCCACTGGCGCGAACATCTGGCGGCGCTCGATCACCTGCGCCAGGGTATTCATCTGCGCGGTTATGCGCAGAAGAACCCGAAACAGGAATACAAGCGCGAAGCGTTTGAACTGTTTGGCCAGATGCTCGACATGATCAAGAACGACGTCACGAAGCACGTGATGACGGTGCGTATCCAGTCGCGCGAAGAAGTCGATGCGGCCGAACAGGCGCTGCAGCAGTCGCATGTGGAAAACGTGCACTACCAGCACGCCGAATTCGACCCGAACGCGGCGCCGGAAGAACTGCTGGCGCCTACGGCTGGCGGCAACACGGACAACGTTGACGACATGAGCGTGAGCATGGGCGTCAAAGTGGGCCGCAACGACCCATGTCCTTGCGGCAGCGGCAAGAAGTACAAAGCCTGTCATGGAAAATTGGCGTAAAGCCGGTTTGGCAGCTTGAACAAGAACGGAGACCGCGGTCTCCGTTTTTTTATGCCGTTTCAATTTACGGGCGTGCATGTTCAACGGCGCCGCGAAGGCGCTACAATAGCGCTTCCATTTTCCCTCGCAGAAGAACTCCTATGGCCGTCAATTCTCCCAAGCCCGTCGCCGCCGACTTGAAAGCCGTCGCCGGCATTGAAATCGGTGTTGCCGAAGCCGGCATCAAAAAACCCAACCGCAAGGATTTGCTGGTATTGAAACTGGCACCGACGGCCACCGTGGCTGGCGTGTTCACCCTGAACCGCTTCTGCGCTGCGCCCGTGCAAATCTCGAAAGCCAACCTGGCCGCCGTGACGGCTGGCGCCGCGCCGATCCGCGCGCTGCTGGTCAACACGGGCAACGCGAATGCGGGCACGGGCGAATCGGGCCTGGCCGATGCGCAGGCCAGCTGCGCGGCGCTGGCCGAGCTGCTGGGCTGTGCGCCGCAGCAAATTCTGCCGTTTTCCACCGGCGTGATCCTCGAACCCCTGCCCGTGCAGCGCCTGGTCGCCGGCTTGCCGCAAGCCGTGGCCGCGCTGACGTCGGACAACTGGTTCTCGGCCGCCGAAGCCATCATGACCACTGACACGCAGCCAAAAGCGGGTTCGCGCACGGTCACCATCGGTGGCCACACGGTCACCTTGACGGGCATCAGCAAGGGCGCCGGCATGATCAAGCCGAACATGGCCACCATGCTGGGCTTTTTGGCGTTTGACGCCACCGTGGCCCAGCCCGTGCTCGACCAGCTGGTGAAGCAGGCGGCCGACAAATCGTTCAACTGCATCACCATCGACGGCGACACGTCCACCAATGACTCGTTCATGCTGGTCGCCACGGGCGCCGGCAGCCTGGTCATCGATTCGATCGATTCGCCACACTATGCGGAACTGGCCGCTGCCGTCACCGAATTGTCGACCTTCCTGGCGCAAGCCATCGTGCGCGACGGCGAAGGCGCCACCAAGTTCATGACCGTGACCGTGGAAGACGGCCGCAACGTGGAAGAATGCCGCAAGATCGCCTATTCCATCGCCCATTCGCCATTGGTGAAAACGGCCTTCTTCGCCTCCGACCCGAACCTGGGCCGCATCCTGGCCGCCATCGGCTACGCGGGCGTGGACGACCTGGACGTGGGCCAGTTGAACCTGTACCTTGACGACGTGTGGGTGGCCAAGAATGGCGGCCGCAACCCGGACTACCAGGAACAGGATGGCCAGCGCGTGATGCAGCAAAGCGAAATCACCATTCGCGTGAAGCTGGCTCGCGGCGAAGCCAAGGCGACCCTGTGGACATGCGACCTGTCGCATGACTACGTGTCGATCAACGCCGACTATCGCTCATGACCAGTCTCGATCTATTCCTGATCCGTGCCGAAGCCTTGCTGGCGAGGGTGGAAGCGATCTTGCCGCAGCCGATGCCCGCGCCGGACTGGAGCAGCTTTGCCTTCCGCTGGCGCCGGCGGCAGGGCGCAGCAGCGTATCTGCAGGCCGTGGCCCACGTGTCGTCCATCGCTTTGGACGACTTGCACAATATCGGCCCGCAAAAAGCGCAAATTGAACAGAACACGCGCCAGTTCGTTGCCAGCCGCCCGGCCAACAACGTGCTGCTGACGGGTGCGCGGGGTACGGGCAAGTCTTCCTTGATCAAGGCGTGCCTGAACCAGTTCGCTGGCCAGGGCCTGCGCCTGATCGAGGTGGACAAGGCCGACCTGGCCGACTTGCCCGACATCGTCGACCTGGTGGCGGCGCGTCCTGAGCGCTTCATCATCTTTTGCGACGACCTGTCGTTCGAAGAGGGCGAAAGTGGCTACAAGGCGCTGAAAGTGGCGCTCGACGGCAGCATCGCCGCACAATCGGACAATGTGCTGATCTACGCCACGTCGAATCGCCGTCACCTGATGCCGGAACGCATGTCGGACAACACCAGCTACAAGACGGACGACGATGGCGATTTGCATCCGGGCGAGACGGTGGAAGAGAAAATCTCGCTGTCCGAGCGCTTCGGTCTGTGGCTGTCGTTCTACCCGTTCAAGCAGGACGACTATCTCGATATCGCAGCGCACTGGCTGGCCTCGTTTGGCTGCACGCCGGAACAGATCGCGCAAGCGCGCGGCGACGCCCTGCGCTGGGCCTTGCAGCGCGGTTCGCGCTCGGGGCGAGTGGCCTGGCAATTCGCGCGCGATTACGCGGGAAAGCTGCCGCAATGAGCGAAGTGAGCTTGAAGGATAAAGTCCAGCCTGTTGATGTGGCCGTTGGCATCCTGATGAAGCCGAATGGCGATGTGCTGCTGGGCCAGCGCCCGGCAGGCAAGCCGTATGACGGCTATTGGGAATTTCCTGGCGGCAAAGTCGAGCCGGGCGAGGCCATCCTCGATGCCTTGAAACGCGAGTTTGTCGAAGAGTTGGGGCTGTATATCGACAGTGCAGAGGCCTGGTGCGGCATAGAATATGTGTATCCTCACGCCCATGTGCGCCTGCATTTCTATATCAGCCGCGATTGGCGGGGCGAGCCGCAAAGCCTGGAAGGGCAGGCGTTCGCCTGGCAGGGCACAGTCGGTGTGGAGCCCTTGCTGCCGGCCACCATTCCCCTGCTGGAATGGCTCGATGAGGTGCGCCGGGAATCCCTGGCGCCTGCTTAGTACACCTATCAAAACCTGCTGCGCGTCGGTATAGGCGGCCTGCGATGCTCACCGGCTCGGCGCCCCCGTACCTTCATACGGTTGCGCTTCTTGGCCACTTCTCACTTCCGCTAGCTACGGTTTTGTTAGGGGTTGTCAATGTCTACTTGTGCCAGCGGGCAGCGCCATGCTGCGCGCTGGCGCAAACTTTCCCCTTGCTTTCCTTGTATCGTGCGCGCTTTGCGCTACAGTACTTGCATCAAGCACCGGGGAGTTTCGCATGCCGCTGACACTGACCTTTACCGATACCGATGAATTGCTGATCGCCGCGTTGCACAAGCGTGCCCGTGCGCATGGGCGCAGCATCGAAGATGAGCACCGCGACATCTTGCGCAGCGCCTTGCGGCCCCTGCCGAAGCGCCCGCTCGACGATATTTTGCGCAGCATGCCCGACGTGGGACCCGACACGGATTTCGAACGCCGCTCCTGAGCCGCCATGCCCGCCTACCTGATCGATACGGATGTGATCATCGCGGCGCGCAAGGGCGGCGCTGCGCCGGCAGGCGTGGTCACTTTTTTCGAAAGGGTGCCGCCTGAAGCGCGCTATGTGCCGGTGCAGGTGATTGCGCAATTGCGCGCAGGCATACAGCGCAGCTGGCGGCGCGAAGCGGCGCTGGAGGCACTGGCACTGGAAGGCTGGCTGCAAGCCGTGCTGGCAGAGTACGCGCCGCGGCTGCTGGAATTCGACCTCGATTGCGCGCTTGTGTGCTCGCGCGTGCATGGTCGCGGCCACGCGCACGGCGTGGATGGACAGATTGCTGCGATGGGTATTGCCTATGGCTTGACGGTGCTTAGTGGCAGGCTCGACGGTTTCAGGGCGAAGGGTTTGCGCCTGGAAAATCCGTTCCGCTGAGAATTACTGCGGTTTGTTGTCTTCGTCAGCCAGCGGATCTTCGAATGGATCGGCGGCGGGGATCGTGTATTTTTCTTCGGCCCAGGCGCCCAGGTCGATCTGCTTGCAGCGCTCCGAGCAGAAGGGGCGGAATTTGTTGGCCTCAGTCCATTCGACTTTGGCGGCACAGGTAGGGCAGTTTACGACGGTCATGGTAATAACAGTTAAAAATTACAGAGCGTGAGCTCGAACGGGATATCTTCTTCCAGCGGCTTGGGCTTCAGGTCGCCGCCCTGGGTGGTGAAGCGTACCCACAGCATATATTTGTTGGCGGAAATTTCCGGGATGGCGCCGCTGTTTTCATCCAGGCTCAAGCGCAGCATCTGATACACCTTGCCTTGCAGCATCTGCTGGTAGCTGCCGCCATTGGCGATCAGTTTAACGGGTCCGCCGGAATCGCGCAGCAGGCGCAATACCAGGGCCAGTGCATCGAACAGCGGTGCCAGCGGGGCAAACCAGGCGTGGATGTCGGTCAGGCGTTGCTCGGAACTGCGTTTTTGCCAGGCAAAGTAGGACGGCAAGTCAAATTCGCAGGCGCCGCCCGGGATGATGGTACGGCCGCGGATGCTCATCAGCCATTCATTGTCGCGGATATTCTGGCCCGTCTTGCCTTGCGCCGCCACCAGGGCGCCGCTGACACTGTCGAGTTCACCAAGGATGGCGTCCAGGGTTTCCGGCTCCACATTCGGATTGCTGCGGTAGCCCAGCAGGCTCTGGCGCTGGCGCTCGAGTTCCTGCAACAGGTCGGACTTCAGGTCGGCGCGGCCGGCCACTTCGAGCATGTCGAAAATAGTTGCCAAGGCAACATGATGCTGCATTGCGTGCTCTTGCTGGATGAAGAACTTGAATTTGTCGTACAGGTCTTCCAGCCGCAACAAGGTACGTATGCGTTCGTTGAAAGGGTATTCGTAGACAATCAAAATAATTCCCTTAAGTAAGGACCTGCAAACAATCCCGTGATTTTGAACCAAGCGTCGACAAATTACAAACGTTGCGGCCCGATTCCGGCCATTCTTTTTGAAAATGCCAGATATAAATCGTGCAACTGGGCAATCTGCGGCTCCAGGGCGGCCAAATCGCCGTTATTGTCGATCACATCGTCCGCCGCCGCCAGGCGCATGGCGCGCGTGGCTTGCGTCGCCATGATGGCGTTGACTTGTTCTTCCGATAAACCATTGCGCGCCATCACGCGCGACACTTGCAGGCTTTCCAGGCAATCGATGACCAGCACGCGGTTGACACGCTCCACCCATCCGCCGGACTCGACGAGCAAGGGCACGGCAAAGATCACATAGCTGCCCGTCGCTGCGGCGGCGGCCGCCAGGGTGGCCTGGCGGATGCGCGGATGCAGGATGGCTTCCAGTCTTGCCTTGGCGGCGGCGTCGGAAAACACGAGCTTGCGCATCCTGGTACGGTCGAGGGCCCCGCGCGCATCGGCGTAGTCGGGACCAAATTCCGCCACCAGGGCTGGCATGGCCGCGCCATTGGGCGCCGTCAGGCTGTGCGCGATCAGGTCGGTGTCAACAATGGTGGCGCCGCGCGCGGCGAACAGGTCGGCCACCGTGCTCTTGCCGCAACCGATGCCGCCGGTGAGTCCCACGCTGAAATAAGGGGCGTCTTGTCGTTGCATGTGTTTATCCATAGGGTGTGCAGCGCCGTGCGGGTCAGCTGGTCAGCCCGAGCGTGAGGCGCGATAGGGGCGTGCCGTACAGCAGCGCAATCAGGCCTGCCGCCGCCAGGTAGGGGCCGAATGGAATCGGTTTGTCGCGTCCCCGCTTGGCAAACACGATCAGGCCGATGCCAACCACGGCACCGACCAGCGACGACAATAATATGATCGTCGGCAGCATGGTCCAGCCGAGCCACGCACCGAGCGCCGCCAGCAATTTGAAGTCACCATAGCCCATTCCCTCCTTGCCTGTCGCCAGCTTGAAGGCCCAATAGACGGCCCACAGGGTCAGATAGCCGGCGGCGGCGCCGATGACGGCATCCTGCAGGGGCACGAAGGTGCCATTGATATTGACCAGCAGACCCGCCCACAGCAAGGGAAAGGTCAGGTCGTCCGGCAGCATTTGCGTGTCGGCATCGATGAAGGTCATGGCGATCAGCAGCCAGGCAAACACGAGGGTGGCCAGGCCCGTCCAGCCGCTGCCGAAGTGCCAGATCAAGATGGCCGACAGTGCAGCCGTCAGCAGTTCCACCAGCGGATAGCGCACGGAGATGGGCGCCTGGCAGGCGCTGCACTTGCCGCGCAGCAGCAGGTAGCTGATGACGGGGATATTTTCCATGGCGGTGATGCGGTGGCCGCAAGCGGTGCAGTTCGAATGCGGTAGCATCAGGTTGTAGCGGTCCGTATGCGGCAAGGGCAAGCCGCTTTCTTCCGCCACGTAATTATCGGATTCACGCTGCATCATTTTTGGCACGCGGTGGATCACCACATTCAGGAAGCTGCCGACGATCAGGCCGAACAGGGCGGCGACAAGGGCGACGGGCAGGGTGCCGGGCGCAGCGAACAGCAGGGTATCTTGCAGCATGGTGGATTTGTCTGAGGTGAAGATCGTTGCCGCGCAAACATTGCCTGGCATTGCCGTAGTGTAAAACATCTGCCAGCACGTGGGGACGTTTTGCGCGGGGCGCGATGTCAAATCACGGCGCCCAGCTTGAAAATCGGCAAATACAGGGCAATCACGAGTGAACCGACCAGCACGCCCAGCACCACTATCAGCGCCGGTTCCAGCAGCGCGGAAAGGGTGGCCACCGTGGCGTCGATGTCCGCCTCGATGATCTCGGCAGCGCGCGACAGCATGGCGTCGAGGGCACCCGATTGCTCGCCGATCAGGGCAAGTTGCGTCAGCAGCGGGGGAAACACGGCGCTGTGCTCCATGGCCAAGGCCAGGCTGCCGCCGGCGCGGATTTCACGCTCGATGCGCATCGTTGCCTCCTGGTACAGCGCGTGGCCGGAGGCGGCGCCCACCAGGCCGAGCGAGTCGAGCAGTGGCACGCCGGCGGCAAACATGGCGGCCAGGGTGCGCGTCCAGCGGGCAATCGCCGCCTTGCGCAACAGTGGGCCGAACACGGGCAGGCGCAATGCCCGCAGTTGCACGTTGCGCCGCAAGGCGGGCCAGCGGCGCCAGGCCAGGTGCGATAACAGGCAGGCCAGCAGCAGCGTCGCGAGCAAGGCCAGCCAGTAGCGCACGAGAAAGGCCGACAAGCCCATGACGACCAGGGTGGGCAGGGGCAATGGCGCACCGAAGCTGTCGAATACCTGGCGGAAGGCGGGCACGACCACGCTCATGATGATGGCCGTGACGACGATGGCGACGAGTACGATGGCCAGCGGATACATCAGTGCGCCGCGTACTTGCCGCCGCAGCACGATGGATTTTTCCTGGTGCGTGGCCAGGCGCGCCAGCAAGTTCTGCACGATGCCCGCCTGTTCGCCGGCCGCCAGCAGGTTGCAATACAGCTCGTCAAACAGTAACGGAAACTGGCGGAAGGCCTGCTGCAGGCTGCTGCCCGCTTCGATGTCGTGGCGCAAGTCTCGCATCAGCTCGGTGACGGCGGGTTTGGCATGGCCCTTGCCGGCGATGTCGAAGGCGTGCAGCAGTGGCACGCCGGCCGCCATCATGGTCGACAGCTGGCGCGTGAACAGTGCAATATCCTTATGCGTGATGGCCTTGCCTGGCGCGGCGCGAGCAGCCTGTACCCTGGTGGCGAGGATGCCCTGGCGCCGCAAGGCCATGCCGGCTGCGGTGGCATCGGCGGCGCGCAAGATGCCATCGACCGCCTTGCCATGGCGGTCGGTGCCCTTCCATGCAAACCGCCGCTCGACCACCATGCGCACCTCCTGCCATCACGGTAGCAGCGTCAGGCAAAAGCACCAGCCGCGCTGGCGGCAAGCTTGATCTGGCTCAGCTTTTTGTGGTTTGTACTTCCGTTTGCACAAGGGCCTGGGCTTTCACGTCGGCCGCTTCTTCCTCGTCGCTGTCCGTGCCCTTGCTGATGCTTTCGCCATCGTCGCGGCGCAAGGTCCAGAACGTCAGCGAGGACAGCACCGTCAGGGCAGCGAGGGTGAGGAAGGCGTGGTGCAGGGCCGTGCTGAGCATGGCGCGGTCCGACTGCGGCATGTCGCCAAGGTACCAGCCCGTGATCAGCGAACCGAAGGCCAGGCCAAAGCTCATCGACAGTTGCTGCATCGAGCTGGCGATGGTGCTGGCCATGCTGGAGTCGGCCTTGTCGACGTCGGCATACGCGATGGTGTTCATGCTGGAAAATTGCAGCGAATTGAAAAAGCCCATGCACAGGCTGATAGCGACGATCACGTACAGCGGTGTACCCGCGCCTACTTGCGAAAACATGGCGATGGTGATGCCGATCAGCACAGTATTGACGATCAATACCTGGCGGTAGCCGAAGCGGGCCAGCACGCGCGCGGAAATGAATTTCATGCCCATGGCGGCAGCGGCCGACGGCATCATCAGCAAGCCCGACTGCCAGGCGGGCAAGCCCAGACCCAGCTGGTAAAGCAGCGGCAAGAGAAAGGGTAGGCCGCCCACGCCCAGGCGGGTGACGAAGCCGCCTACCACTGAGACGCGGAAGGTGCGGATCTTGAACAGGGTCAGGCGCAGCAGCGGGTGCAGCACTTCGCTCGAATGCCAGGCGTACGCGGCGAGCAGGCTGATGGAAATGAACAGCAGTACGGCCGCCGAGGTAGGGTCGATCTTGTGCTCGCCAAAGATTTCCAGCAGCCAGGACAGCAGCGCGATGCCCGTGCCGAACAGCACCAGGCCGATCAGGTCCAGCGGACGGGGTTTGTCGCCGTAGTAATCGGGCATGTAGCGGTGCGCCAGGTACAGCGCCGCCAGGCCGACGGGGACGTTGACGAAGAAAATCTCGCGCCACGACAGCCAGTGCACGATCAAACCACCCACCGTGGGGCCCAGCAGGGGCCCGATCAAGGCGGGGATGATGACGAAATTCATGGCCGCCAGTAATTGCGACTTGGGAAACGTGCGGATGATGGTGAGCCTGCCCACCGGCATCATCATGGCCGCGCCCACCCCTTGCAGCAGGCGCGCGGCCACCAGCATGGGCGCATTCACGGACAGACCGCACAGGATGGAGGCGATGGTGAAGATGGCAACGGCGGCGGAAAACACGCGCCGCGTACCGAAGCGGTCGGCCATCCAGCCGCTGATGGGAATGCACACGGCCAGGCTCAGGATGTAGCTGGTGACGACAGCCTTGAGACTGAGCGGCGTCACATGCAGGCTGGCGGCCATGGCGGGGATGGCGGTGTTGACGATGGTGGAGTCGAGTTGCTCCATGAATAGGGCGGTGGCAACCACCCAGGGAAGGTAGCTTTTAACGGGGGAACTTGTCATGGATGCGAGCCTGAGGAGGAGAAACGGAGCCGACAGTACGATGAATTGTCACATAAATGGCGCAGGCGTGCCGCCCGCGCCATCCATTTTGACAGCGTGCCGGTGGCAGAGTCCATGGAACATTTGTTCCATGGCAATAGATTGCGGGCAAGGCTAGCATGTGTTTTCTGGCAGCTCCGGCCTCCTCCTTTCCCGAAAGTCACATACATGAAAAATGCACTTACCTTCCTTGTCCTGGGCGCGGCCCTGTCCGCATGCGGTGGCGGCAGCGATGGCGGCACGCCGGAAGCACCCGCCAAGCCACCCATCGTGGTGACGCCTCCCGTCATCCCTGCCGACAGCGTGACGGTGGCATCGGCAGCCGTGGCGAAAGAGGCTGGCCTGAATGTCATTGCCGGTGCCAGCGCTGACGAAAGCGTCTATGACGTGGCCGCCGATATCGGCGACACCTGGCGCATCACGTTTGACAGCGTCAAGAAAACCTATGCCATCCGCGTGTTGTCGACGCAGTTCGGCTTGAGCGACCGCAGCGGCACGTTCAGCGCTACTACCACCGGCAATTTGACCACCTACACGGCGACAGATTTCAGCGTTACTGTCGATGCACGCACGCGTCTACTGTCGGGCAATATCAAATTGGGTAGCATGGTCTCAACCGTCAGCGGCAGCGGCTATGCGGTCGGTGATGTGGCCAAGCTGGCCGGCAGCTATATTTTCCTCGGTGCCATGCGCAATGCATCGAACGGCGCTGACCGTTTCAATCCGAAAGGCAGTCTCAAGATTGCAGCCGACGGAGCGGCCCAATTGTGCAATGGCGGCGTGTTTAATGCGCAAGGCGTGTGCTCTGCAGTATCGCCGCAACTGGAAGCGGAAAACGCCAGCCTGACTCTGGTCAAGGATGCAAACAATGGCTTGCTCGTCGCCCGCCAGGGTGGCCAGGACTTCGGCATCGTGCATGTGCATGCGGGGGACCGGGGGCTGGCGCTGTTCATCGACCGCTATAGCCGGAACCAGGAAAACGTCATGCGCGTGGGCACCATCGTGGCTGCGAAACAACAGAAGATCGGCACGGAAATCAATGGCAACTACGCTTGTGCGGCGCAGGGCATCAGCGCGAACATCGTCGTTGCCGGCAGCACAGCCACCCTGACGAACAACACCACCGGCAAGGCGCATGCGGAAACCATCACCGTCAACAAGCTGGGCCTGGGCGCGCAAGCCGTCGATTTCGATGGCATCGCCGTGTTCAAGGACCCTGCCGATGTGCCAGCCGACTATTCGATGTTCATGCCCGTGTCGTCGAGCTTGACAATCGAGTTTTCGACCGACCGTTCGTACATGGGCATGTGCCTGAAAAAGTAGTCACTAGCGTCTGATTTGCTCCAGGGCGGCCAGCAGCGGCAGCGCCGCGTCGGCGATGCGCTCCAGGCTGGCTTCGCGCAGGGCGGCGGTGTCTACCGTGTGGCCGGAGTCCAGCCCCGCCCAGCGCAGTAGCGCCGAACATGCGGCGGGCGTATCGAACATGCCGTGCAAATAGCTGCCCAGGATTTGCCCGTCGCCCGATACGGCCCCTTCCGGTCGTCCATCGATCATGAACGCCGGCTGCCGCAGGGCGGCGCCCTGCGAGACGCCCATGTGGATTTCGTAGCCGGCTACGGGTGCGCCGGCCGCGCCGGCAAAGACGCAGTGCCCCGCCACCTGTTGCAGGCGTTTTTCCGCCGTCAGTTCAGTCATCATGTCGAGCAATCCCAGCGCCGTTGACTCTCCCGCTGCGCCTTCCACTCCCAGCGGGTCGTGTACGGACTGCCCCAGCATCTGGAAGCCGCCGCAGATACCCAGCACCTTGCCGCCGTAGCGCAGGTGCTTCGCCAGATAGGCGGGCCAGCCCTGCTGCTGCAGCCAGGCCAGGTCACCGCGCGTGTTCTTGCTGCCGGGCAGAATCACCAGGTCGGCAGGCGGAATCGGCTGTCCTTGCTGGATGAATTGCAGGTCGATGCCGGGGTGGGCGCGCAGCGCATCGACATCCGTGTGGTTGCTGATGCGCGGCAGTTGCGGCACCACCACCTTGAAGGCGCCGCGTTCTGCCTGCATCGCTTCCACGGCATCTTCCGCGTCTAGGAACAGGCCTTGCAGATAGGGCAGCACGGCCAGCACGGGCTTGCCCGTCTGCTGCTCCAGCCAGTCGATGCCGGGTTGCAGCAGCGAGATGTCGCCGCGGAAGCGGTTGATGACAAAGCCGAGGATGCGCGCGCGCTCGCTGTCGGACAGACAGGCCAGGGTGCCGATGATGTGGGCGAAGACGCCGCCCCGGTCGATGTCGGCCACCAGGATCACGGGGCAGTCGACGGCTTCGGCAAAGCCCATGTTGGCAATGTCGCGCGCGCGCAGGTTGACTTCGGCGGGGCTGCCCGCGCCTTCGACGACGACAGCGTCGTACTGCTGGCGCAGTCGCGCGTACGACTCCAGCACGGCACCCATGGCGATGGTCTTGTATTGCTGGTAGTCGCGCGCATCCATCTCGGCGCGCACCCTGCCATGGATGATCACCTGCGCGCCCGTGTTCGACGAAGGCTTCAGCAGCACCGGATTCATGTCCGTGTGCGGCGCAATGCCGCAGGCCAGTGCCTGCAAAGCCTGGGCGCGGCCGATTTCTCCGCCGTCCGCCGTCACGGCGCTATTCAATGCCATGTTTTGCGGCTTGAACGGCGCGACAGTCACGCCACGGCGCTTCAATAGTCGGCACAGGGCCGCGACGACGGTGCTCTTGCCCGCGTCGGACGTCGTGCCTTGCACCATCAGGGCGGGGAAGGGGCTTTTCATGGTTGTCGCTCCTGCCACTGCGCGACGATATCGCTGATCTGGCGTAAGCCCTCTGTGATGGCGGCCGGACCGGGAGAAAGAATGTCGGGCGACTTGATTTCGAACAGCATCTGGTTCTGTACGGCGGGAATCGCGTCCCAGCCAGGGCGTGCCGCCAGTTGCGCGGCTTGGAATTTCTTGCCGCACCAGCTGGCGATGACGATGTCGGGCGCGCGCCGCACCACGGCCAAAGGATCGGCGATGATGCGCTCCCTGGCGCCAGCATGCGCGGACAATTCCGGGAAGGCGTCAGTTCCGCCAGCGATGCCGATCAATTCCGCTACCCAGCCGATGCCGCTCATCAGGGGATCGTTCCACTCTTCAAAGTAAATCACCGGCTTGCGCACCCAGGAGGCGGCGCGGGCTTGGACGGCGGCGATCTCGGCGCGCAGGCTGGCGATCAGTATACGGCCCGCTTCCTCGCGCTGCACCAGCGCGGCCAGTACGGCGATCATGCGCAGGATGCCCTCCACCGAGCGCTGGTTGAACTGATGGACTTCGATGCCGGCCTTGACGAGGTCACGGCAGATATCAGCCTGCATGTCGCAAAAGCCGATCACCAGGTCGGGCCGGATGGCCAGGATGCGTTCCAGGTTCGCGGACGAAAAGCCGCTGATCTTGATTTTTTCCTCGCGCGCCCGTGGCGGACGCACGGTGAAGCCGGAAATGCCCGCGATGACGTCTTCCGCACCCAGCGCATACAGTGTCTCCACGGCTTCCGTCGACAGGCAGGCGATGCGTTGGTAGTGACTCATTGAGCAGCTTTGGTACGGCGCTGGCGGGCCACTTCCAGCTGCTCGCACATGGCGACCGTACCTTCGATCATGCGCGGGCCGGCGCGGTTCAGCAGGTCGCCATTCAGGCGGAACAGGTTATTCTTGCGCACGGCAGTCATGGAGGGGAAGGCACGCCACATGCTCAGGCCGCCTTCGCTGCGCGGATCGCTTTTTTCGCTGGTGCCGAAAATGACTTCCGGGTCTTCCTGCAGCACGCCCTCCGGCGTGACGACGGGTGCCACCACCTTCATCCCTGCAAACACATTCTGGCCGCCGCACACGCGCATGGAGTCGCTGATGATGCTCGCGCCGCTCAAGGTGTACAAGGGTTTATCCCACACCTGGTAAAACACGCGCACGGGCGGACGCTGCGCGTATTGCGCCGTCAGGCTGGCCAGCTTGGCGCGCAGCAGGGCGGCGGCCGGTTTGGCCGTTTTTTCCGTGCCCATCAGCTGGCCCAGGCGCTCCATGCTGTCGGGGATGTCGGCCAATTTGCGCGGCTCGCTGTGATAGATGGGCACCTTCAGCTGGCGCAGCATGGCGATCTGGCGCTCGGCGCTGCCATGCATCCAGACGACGATCAGGTCCGGTTTCATGGCGATGATGCGCTCCATGTCGTACTGGCGGTTGTCGCCCACTTGCGTGATCTTCTTTGCCGCTTCCGGGTAGTCGCTATAGCTGACGACACCGGTGATCCTGTCGCCGCCACCGGCCGCGAACAGCAGTTCCGTCACATGCGGCGCCAGCGCCAGGATGCGCTGCGCCGGTTTTTCCACGGTGACGGTATTGCCGTCGTCGTCGCGCACGGTGATGGCGGCATGCGCCTGCAGCGAGATCAGTCCGGCCAGCAGCAATGTGGTTTTCAAGTGGTTCATGTGTGATTCCATGTGGTGAGGGTCTGCTGCAGGCGCAGCCAGGCGTGTTCGTCGGGGGGCAGGCCCAGGCGGATGCCATGAGCGGCGTGGCGGAACAGGCGCACCCAGATGCCTGATTCTGCCATGTGGCGCCAGAATGTCTCGGCGCGCTCTTCTGGCCACCACTGAAACAGCGCCGTGCCGCTGCTGGGGATACTGTGCGCGACCAATAGCTGGCGCAGGCGGGCGCCTTCGCCGCGCAGGCGTTCTCGCATTTCCGCCTGCCAGTGCGTATCGCTCAAGGCTGCCAGCGCCACGTGTTGTGCCGGGCCGCTGACACTCCACGGTCCCAGCATGTCGGCCAGCTGGGCCAGCAGCGCAGCATGGGCGGCGACAAAGCCCAGGCGCAGTCCCGCCAGGCCAAAGAATTTGCCGATGGAGCGCAGCACGATCAGGCCTGGTCGATGCGTATGCGGACCCAGGGTGGCTTGCATTTCCGTGTCGCCAAACGCTTCATCGACAACCAGCCAGCCGCCGCGCGCAGCCAGCTTGGCGGCCCAGTCCAGCAATATTTCGGGCGCGATGCGCTCGCCCGTGGGGTTGTTCGGGTTACAGATGACCAGCACGTCGCAGTGGTCGACGGCATCGGCCAGCTGCGCATACGGCACTTGGCGTAATGCGTGGCCGTGCTGGCCCCAGTGGTGCGCATGTTCCGCATACGATGGTGCGGCCACCACCACGCGTGACGGTGGTCGCAGCCGGGGCAGGGCCTGGATGGCAGCCTGCGTGCCGGCAACCGGCAGCATGGCTGGCGCGTCGTAATATGCGCAGGCGGCGGCCGCCAGCGCGGGATCGGCTTCCGGCAGCCGATGCCAGGCATTGGCGTCAGGCGCTGGCGCTACATACCAGTGCGGGTTGATACCGGTTGACAGGTCGATCCAGTCGGCGATTGGTCGTCCATACTCGCGCGCGGCGTCGCGCAGATTGCCGCCATGTTCAAGCAAGGTATTTCCCCCGCAGGTAGTACAGACCGGCCAGCAGCGCCACCCAGATTAGCCACAGCACGGCCGTTTCGGCCACCAGGCGCCAGGCGCGGTCGATATCGCGCGCTTCGGCGGGACGCCCGGCACCCAGCGGCGGGCGGCGTTCCAGCTTGCCGTCGTAGATGGCGTCGCCACCCAAGGCCAGGCCGAGGGCGCCGGCGCCGCTGGCCATCACGGGCCCCGCGTTTGGACTGCCCCAGTCGGGGGCCTGGCTGCGCCAGCAGTGCCAGGCGCGCTGCTTGTCCGCCATGGTCTTGCCCAGCAAGACATAGGACAGAGCCGTCAGGCGCGCCGGCAGGTAATTGAGGATATCGTCGATGCGCGCAGCGCAGCAGCCGAACCAGTCATAGCGCGCAGTGCGGTAGCCCCACATGGCGTCGAGCGTATTCGCCAGGCGGAACAGCACGGCGCCGGGGCCGCCCGCCACGGCAAACCAGAACAGGGTGCCGAAGACGGCGTCGTTGCCGTTTTCCAGCAAGGATTCCGTGCTGGCCTTGGCCAGGCTGGCCGCGTCGGCGTTGGCCGTGTCGCGGCTGACGATGCGCGCCGTCAGCAGGCGCGCGTTGTCCAGGTCATCGATGGCCAGGGCATCGGCGATCGGTCGATTGTGGTCGCGCAGGCTGCGCAAGCCCAGGCACAGATACAGCAGGAAGACATGCAGGGCCGCACCGGCCAGGCCGCACAGCCAGTAGGCGGCATAGCTGATCGGCAGCACGGCCAGCAGCCACGCCAGCGCGCCGCGCAGGAAACGACCATGGCCCCGGTTCAGCAGGCATTCGAGCGCGCTGGCGAGGCGGCCAAAGCCCACCAGCGGATGCCAGCGGCGCGTCTCGCCCAGGATCAGATCGAGCAGTACGCCGGCCGTCATCAGGCCTGCCAGCATGGACAGCGACAAGCCACTCAGCATGGGGCGCCTTTCAGGTACAGCGGCAGGCCGGCGGCGACAAACGCGGCCCTGTCGCAGATGGCCGCTACGGCCTGGTTCAGACGGCCCGCTTCATCGGTGAAGCAGCGCGAGATGGCGCCGTAGGGCACGATGCCCATGCCCACTTCGTTCGATACCAGCACGATGTCGCAGCCGGTATCGCCGATTTCGGCCAGCGCGTGCAGCAGGTGCGCGCGCTCGCTGTGGAACAGTTCGGGCAGGGCGATGTCGCCCACGTCCGGATACGTCTCGCCGGTGGAAAACATCAGATTCGTCAGCCACAGGGTCAGGCAGTCAACCAGCAGCAGGCGGCCGGGCCGTGCTTCCCGCAGGATGGCGTCGCCCAGGCGCAGCGGTTCTTCCTGGGTGGCCCACTCGGCCGGACGCTGTACCCGGTGATGCGCGATGCGCGTGGCCATTTCGCCGTCGCCCGCCTGCGCGGTGGCGATATAGACGACTTCCTTGCCCGACTCGCGGGCCAGCTTTTCCGCATAGGCGCTCTTGCCGGAACGGGCGCCGCCGAAGACCAGGATGCGCGTCATGGCACTGTTACCACTCGGTGCCGATTTGTGCGCCGATGCCGGCCGCGTACGCATGTTTGACGACGGCCATCTCGGTGACGGTGTCGGCGATGGCGATCAGTTCGTCCGGTGCGCCGCGGCCCGTGATGACCACGTGCTGCATGGCCGGGCGTTCCAGCAGGTCGGCAATGACCTTGTGCACGTCGAGGTAGTTGTATTTGAGGGCGATATTGAGTTCGTCGAACAGCACCAGGCCGTAGCTGGGGTCGGCCAGGAAGGTCTTCGCCTGCTCCCATGCCAGTTCGGCCTTTTCGATGTCGCGTTCGCGGTTCTGCGTTTCCCAGGTATAGCCTTCGCCCATCGCATGAAAACTGATTTCGTCGGGGAAGCGGCGCAGGAATTTTTCCTCGCCAGTCGACATGGCGCCCTTGATGAACTGCACCACGCCCACTTTCATCCCGTGGCCCATGGCACGGATGGCCATGCCGAAGCCGCTCGAACTCTTGCCCTTGCCATTGCCCGTGTTGACGATGATGATGCCGATTTCCTTGTCGGCCTTGGCAATGGCTGCGTCGATGATGGCCTTTTTTCTCTCCATGCGCACGCGGTGGCGTTCGTTGATGGCTGCGGTGTTGGCTGCGGTTTGCGCATCGACGGGTGTGTTGTCGCTCATGTTTAATCCTCTTTCGGTATGAATATCTTGCGTTTGCCGTGGGCGATGATCTCGATCGGGTGGCCCAGGTAGTCGCTCAGGATGGATGCCTGCATCACCTCGGCCACGGGGCCGGCCAGCCAGCCGCCGTCGCCCATCAGCAGCAGCGCATGGGTCGAGACGCTGTGCGCCAGGTTCAGATCATGCCCCACCATCACCACGGTTTTATTCTGTTCGCGGCACAGTTTCGACAGCAGGCCCATGACGCTGACCTGGTGCGCCAGGTCCAGTGCATTGGCTGGTTCGTCTAGCAGCAGCAGGGGCGTATCCTGCGCCAGCATGGCGGCAATCGCCACGCGCTGGCGTTCGCCGCCGGACAGGCTGCGCACGTCGCGTTCGGCCAGCTGCTCCACTTCCATCGAGGCCAGCGCAGCCAGGGCGATGCGCTGGTCGTCGCTGCCTTCCCAGTAATGGTTGTCGTGATACGGGTGGCGCGCCGACAGCACGGTTTCGATGACGCGGTACGAGAACGCGTCATGCCGCGCTTGCGCCAGGAAGGCTCGTTCGCGCGCTAGCTCATCGAGCGGCCAGTCGATCAGGGCGCGGCCCTGTATCGTCACATGGCCCGCATCCGGTTCGCGCAAGCCTGCCAGGGTGCGCAGCAAGGTGCTTTTACCCGCGCCATTGCGGCCGATCACGCTCCAGCACTCGCCATCCTTGATGTGCCAGGTGAGGTTTTCCACGAGCGAGCGTGTGCCTGCCTTCAGGCCGAGTTGGTAAGTACGTATCATGTGCGGCGTAATCGGTGCAGTTGGTACAGGAAGACGGGCGCACCGATCATGGCTGTCACCACGCCGACGGGCAACTGCAAGGGCGCCAGCACGGTGCGCGCCAAGGTATCGGCCAATACCAGGAAGGTACCGCCGGCCAGTGCGGCCGCCGGTATCAGCAGGCGATGATCGGGGCCGCAGGCAAAGCGCAGCGCATGCGGCACGATCAGGCCGACAAAACCCACGCTGCCGGCGCTGGTGACGGCGCTGGCCGTGAGCAGGCCGGAACAGAAGAACAGGCCCTTGCGCAGCGCGCCCACGCGCACGCCCAGTGTGCTGGCTGCTTCCGCGTGCAGGGCCATGACGTTCAGCGAACGTGCGCAGCGCAGTGCAAAGACCATGGCGCCGGCCAGCATCAGCCAGGGCATCAGCCGCGCGGGGGCGCCAGACAGGTCGCCGATCATCCAGAACACCATGCTGCGCAAGCGGCTTTCCGGGGCGATGGAAAGCATCAGGGTGACGATGGCCATGCAGGCCGAGGCCAGGATCACGCCCGTCAGCAGCAAGAGCGAGGCGCCGCCTTCGGCCGCCGTGCCGCCGCGCAGGTCGCGGCGGGCAAACAGATACAGCAGCATGGACACGCCGACGGCGCCTGCAAAGGCGGCCGCGTCGACCACCCACAGCGCGCACATGAACAGCAGCGCGGCCAGCGCGCCCACGGAGGCGCCAGCGGAAATGCCCAGCACATACGGGTCGGCCAGGGGATTGCGCAGCAGGGCCTGCATCATCAGGCCCGCCAGCGACAGTGCCGCGCCCGTGACAAAGGCGGTCAGCGCGCGGCCAAGGCGCAGGTCGAGCAGGGTGGCGGCGAGGGTATCGGTCTTGCCCTGTATTACATGGAACAGGGCGGAAGGCAGGTCGGCGAGCGGAATCGCGATCGAACCGATCATGCCGGAGAAAATCAGGCTGGCAACGGCGCACACGACCAGCACCGTGAGGATCACGGTGGCGCGGTGGCGCATGTTGCGGAAAAATGGGTGCATGTACTGCCTTAAAATCGGGAACTGCAGAACTGCAACTGCGGGCGGTGACCACGATGCCATCGCCCGCAGTTTACATCATAGCCATGTGCTTATTTCATGCCGTAGCGTATGCCGACGAAGACTTTCGAACCTGGTGTCGCGTAGAAGCGGGCCAGTTCATAGTCTTTATTGGCGATGTTGTTCCAGCGTGCCAGCATCGACCAGTCGCGGGCGAACTGGTAGGTGGCGTACAGATTGACCAGGCCATAGCCGCCCAGGACATTCTTGTTGGCGGCATCGTCGTAGCGTTTGCCAGACAGCTGCCATTCGGCGCCCGAGGTCAGCGCGCCCAGCGTGTAGTCAACAGCGAAGTTGGCGTGCTGCTTGGCACGGCGCTGCAGCTGCTTGTCCTTGGTTTCGTCGCGTGGGTCTTGCAGGTCTATGTTGCCGCTGACATTGAAGGCGCCGAACTTGCGGCTGGCTGCCAGGGTCACGCCTTCGAGCAGGGCTTTGTTGACGTTGTAGGCGCAACCATAGCTGCCGTTGAACAGCGGGTCCGGGCATGGCGTGGTGTTGACCAGCAGGTCTGTGACCTTGTTATGGTAGTAGGTCGCGCTGGCTTGCGATACGCCGTCGTTGTAGTGCAGGCCAAATTCCGCATTGCGGCCAGTTTCCGGCTTGTTCGATGCCAGGCCGTAGCCGGGGTAGTACAGCTCATTGAAGGTCGGTGCGCGGAAGCTGGTGCCATAGCTGGCGTTTGCGCGCAGCGCATTGCTGATGCGGTAGCCGTAGGCGATGCTGCCCGTGTTGTGCGAGCCGAATGCCGAGTTGTCGTCGCGGCGGCCGCTGATATTAAACAGGTGCGCGCCGCGCACCATGTTGTATGCCGCTGCGTAGGACTTGGTATTGCGTGCGCCCGTCACTTCCGGCGTGCTGCTCGACATGACGTCTTCATCGCGGTAGCTGGCCAGCAGTTGCAGATTGTCGCGGCCGATACGGATGTCGTTCTGCCAGGTGATGTCGGTCTGCCTGGTGTCGATCTGGCTTTTGCCATACGATGCCGCGCTGCTGTCATCGCCCGACTTGTCGCGTGCTTCCGCGTAGCGCAATTCGCTGGTCCAGTTGGGCAGGAATTCGTTCTTCGTGAAGACGGAGACGTTTTGCAGTTTCTGGTTGCTGCGCGCATCGTAACCTGGGCCGGCGTCGTACTGGGCTTTCAGTTCGCTATTCAGGAATACCAGGCCGACTTCATGGCCTTTGGCCATCTGATAGCCGAATTGGCCGCTGACGCTTTCCTTTTCGTAGCCGTCCTTGTCCGGGTTGTAGGTGAACGAAGAGGCGCCCAGCTTGGAAGCGGAGTAGCCATCCGATTTTTCCTTGCCTGCTGCCAGTGCGTAGCTGAAGCTGTTCACTCCACCCGTCGAGCCGGCAACGCTGGCTTCAGCCTGGCGCGTGTTGTTGCTGCCGTAACCAGCGAAAGCGGAAAAGCGCGTGGCGCCGTCGCCTTTCTTGGTGAAGATCTGTATGACGCCCCCGATGGCATCGGCGCCATACATGGTGCTTAATGGACCATAGACGATTTCAACACGGTCGATGCTCGACAGGGGCAGAGCGCTCCAGTTGGCCGTGCCCAGGGTGGACGAACCGATGCGCACGCCGTCGACCAGGACGATATTCTGATTGCTGTTCGCGCCGCGGATGAACACGCTGGCCGAGGTGCCTGCGCCGCCGTTGCGGCTCACTTCAATACCGCGCTGCTTTTGCAGCAGGTCGACCAGCGAGCCAGCACCAGAACGCGCGATGTCTTCCGCGCTGATGGTCTGCGTATCGCTCAACACTTCGCTCAGGTGCTGTGGATAGCGGTTGGCGGTGACGACGATGGGGTCGAAGGTGTCCGGCGTGGATTGAGCGAAAGCGGCTGGTGCGGCAATAGCTAGCGCGAGCGACGTGAGCGCCGCGTGGCGGGAAACAGCATGGGTCATGATAATTTTCAGTTAGTAATATGCAACCAGCCGACGTCCCCGTAGGCCAGATTGAACAGAAGTGGGAACTGACGATGACGATCGAAGATGGCTAGCAGCCATTCGGATCGCGAACATCCCCGTTCGCACACTTCCACCTGTCCTGGCCGGTATCCGGGCTGGCAAGTACGGCTATCCCACCTTCCCATGCTTGATAATTGCGGCACAGTGGTTGTCAGAGATAGCTAGTCGACCGCTTCCTGTCGGGAGTGGCGACACTTGCTTACCGTTGCGGGGGCAGCACACGTTCGCCGCGGTTGCGGCATCGTGTTTCCCGTTTAACTGCGCTCATGGACATGAGCGCGAGCACCAAAACCCGGTCATTATACGTGCAGTGGGCGTAGACTGAAATGTCTGGCTGGACGATTCGATATCAGAAATCGACGACGACCGTCGCACCATAGGCGATTTTGTGGGCCGAATGAGCGGCCAGAAGGGCAGTTTCTTCCAATGGCAGCCGGGCTTGCAATGCTGACAGCAGGCGGATGGTGCCCGCATGGCAGATGATGACGGCTGTTTCGTGTTTTTCGCGCAACAGATCGCCTAAAAACGCATCGACGCGGGTGGCCATCGCCAGCACATTCTCGCCGCCGCCGGGGCGGTAGTGGGCCAGGTCGGCAGCCCAGGCATCGATGTCCGCGCGCGCAATCGCGTGCCAGGGCTGCATTTCCCAGGCACCGAAATCCATCTCCGCCAGCCGCGCGTCGAAGTGCAGGGCGCTGGCAAGCAAGTCTTGCGCCAAGGCTGCCGCCAGGTCGGCGCAGCGGCGCAGCGGACTGGCGTAGAGCGGGACGCCGGTCGGCAAAGTGGCTTGCAGACTGGCGCGCACCGTGGTTATTTCTTGCGGTGCCACCGCCACATCGCTGCAGCCATAGCAGGTGCTGCTGGTCACTTGCGGCGTGGGGTGGCGGACGAGGATCAGGCGCATGCTGTTAATAGAAGCGTGTGGGTGGTTGGAAGCTGGACAGGATGGCCAGATAGACCGCCACTTCCGCCAATTGCTGCACGGCGCCAAGGCAGTCGCCCGTATAGCCTTGCAGGCGGTGCTGGCACTTTCGGCCCAGCCAGAAAGCGGCAGCTGCCGCCGCCACGACGGCAAAGGCCAGCGCGGCCCAGTAAAATATCCCCAAGGCGCCGCAGACGATGGCGGGCAGCAGGCCGCAGGTAGCGGCAATGACGAATTCACTGGTGCTCATCTCTTGCGCCATTGGCTTGGACTTGCCTTCGTCGCGCGCATAGTCCATGAGCCAGATCAGGGAAACGGCGGCCAGTCGTGAAAGTGGATGGGCGATGAATAAGGTCGCCACCACCGTGGCAGGTGGCAGCGATGCGAGGGCCGCACACTTGATGGCCAGCAGGCTGAGAATGCCGATGGCGCCATACGCGCCGATGCGCGAATCCTTCATGATTTCCAGCACCCGTTCGCGCGTCATGCCGCCGCCAAAGCCATCGCACATGTCAGCGAAGCCGTCTTCATGGAAGGCGCCCGTCAGATAAATGCCCGCGGCGACGGCCAGCAGCACGGCCACTGGTGCTGGCAGGAGCGAGCTGGCTACCAGATACACGGCGCCACTGATAGCTGCCACCACCACGCCCACCAGGGGGAAGTAGCGCGAGGCGTGCTGCAGCCAGTCCGGCTCGAAACCCACCCAGCGCGGGATGGGCAGACGCGTGAAGAACTGCAGCGCAATGAAGAACAGGCGGCACTGGTGGACTGCGGCGGAAACGGGATTGGTCATGATCTTAGTCTGGCGTGGACTTTTCGCTGACCTGGGCCGAGGCGAAGGTCGCCATCTCGCGCATGAAGTTGACGGCTGCGTGCAGCAGCGGCAAGGCCAGGGCCGAACCCGTGCCTTCACCGAGGCGTAAATCGAGGTGCAGCAGCGGACGCGCGCCCAGGCTGGCCAGCAGCTGGCGGTGGCCGTTTTCATCGGAGCAGTGCGAAAACACGCAGTAATCGAGGATGGCAGGCTGCAGCCGCGCCGCCACCAGCAGGGCGCTGCTGACGATGAATCCATCTATCAGCAAAATCATGCGCCGCTCGGCTGCTTTGAGCATGGCGCCGGCCATCATGGCGATTTCGAAACCACCGAAGGTGGCCAGTACGTCGAGTGGCTCATTGACTGCCGCGTGATGCGCGATGGCAGCTTCGATCACATGCTGTTTGTGTAGTATGCCTTCCTTTGACAGGCCGGTACCGGCGCCCACGCACTCGGTGACAGGCGTTTGCGTAAGCTTGTGCATCAGGGCGGCAGCAGCGGTGGTGTTGCCGATGCCCATCTCGCCAAAGCCCAGCACATTGCCGTCGAGCGTGGCGACCAGGTCCATCCCGGCCTGCATGGCGGCCATGCATTGTTCTTGGCTCATGGCGGGTTCGTTGGCAAAGTTGCGGGTGCCGGGACCCTGCTTGCGATCAAGCAAGCCGTCGCGCGGGCCGAAATCATGGTTCACGCCAGCATCAACTATATAGAGGGCGCAATCGGACTGGCGGGCAAAGACGTTAATGGCTGCGCCATTGCCGAGGAAGTTTTCCACCATTTGCCAGGTCACGCTTTGTGGATAGGCGGAAATGCCTTCGGCGACCACGCCATGGTCGGCCGCGAAAACGATGATGGCAGGCTGGCGCAATGCTAGTTGCGCGCTTTGCTGGATCAGGCCGATCTGGCGGGCCAGGGTTTCCAATAGGCCCAGACTGCCCAGCGGCTTGGTCTTGCTATTGATGGCGTGTTCGAGTGCGCTGGCCAGTACGGGATTGGCGGTGGGGGTGATGTGTGGGATAGGCATGGCAGTCAAGGTGGATGTGGCAGGGTATTTCCGGCGCTACGATATCACACAGCAATATTTGCTCAGCTGCAAAATAGCCCTTGCGGGGCGTGCGGGGCAGGGCTATAATTCGCCCCCTCGCTGAACGACGCATGCAAATGCCGAGTAAAGTGAGAAAAGTTTTTAAGTGCAATGCGCTGAAAAACGGGGTTGACGAAATGGCCGAAACGCTTCATACTCTTCCTTCTTCGCAGCTGACAAACACAACGCTTTGTCGATAGCGCGAAAGCAGTACCGATCACAGTTCTTTAACAATTAACAGTCGATAAGTGTGGGCATTTGATGTAAGTGCAGCAGTGATCTTCGGATCACTGTAAAACTTAAAATATCAAATGTTCACAAGAAATAATGAAATAGGATACTTCTTCGGAAGTAGCCTGTCAGTTTTTTGAGTGAGCGACCCGTCGCAAGACGGTGCCAATAAAATG
>NZ_JBNYXX010000005.1:0-268676 GCF_051380905.1 Janthinobacterium darwini | reverse complement strand
CTTTGCCATTTTATTGGCACCGTCTTGCGACGGGTCGCTCACTCAAAAAACTGACAGGCTACTTCCGAAGAAGTATCCTATTTCATTATTTCTTGTGAACATTTGATATTTTAAGTTTTACAGCGATCCGAAGATCACTGCTGCACTTACATCAAATGCCCACACTTATCGACTGTTAATTGTTAAAGAACGGTATTCGGTACTGCTTTCGCGCTATCGACAAAGCGTTGTGTTTGTCAGCTGCGAAGAAGGAAGATTATGAAGCATTTTGCTACGTCCGTCAACCCCCGTTTTTCAGCGCATTGCGCTTAAAAACTTTTTACTATCCAGCCCCGGAAGGCTGTCCCCTTTGCGCCGCAAACTAGTGCGTCTCATCGGGGAGGCGAATCATATCAAAGACCGCCGAAGTTTGGCAAGCGCTTTTCCAAGAAAGCGTGCATGCCTTCTTTTTGCGCGGGCGTACCAAAGGCGGCCTGGAACAAGCGACGCTCGTAGGCAACGCCATCGGTCAGGGTGGTTTCAAAGGCGCGGTTGACGCAATCCTTGATCATCATGGCGACCGAGGTGGGCATGGCGGCGATGGTCTTGGCAGCGGCCAGCGCTTCTTCCAGCAATTTATCGGCCGGTACCACGCGCGATACCAGGCCGATGCGTTCCGCTTCCACTGCATCGATGGTGCGTGCCGTCAGCAGCAGATCCATGGCCTTGGCCTTGCCGATGGCGCGCGGCAGACGCTGCGTGCCGCCAGCACCTGGCGTGACCCCCACCTTGATTTCCGGCTGGCCAAATTTGGCGCTGTCGGCAGCGATCAGGAAGTCGCACATCATGGCCAGTTCGCAGCCGCCACCGAGTGCGTAACCCGCTACGGCGCCCACTACGGGTTTGCGCACCCGCAAGATATGCTCCCAATTGCGGCTGATATAACCCTGGGTGAAGGTGTCCGGATAGGTGTAATCGGCCATGGCGGCGATGTCGGCGCCAGCGGCAAACGCCTTTTCGCTGCCCGTGAGCACGATACAGCCGATATTGTCATCCGCGTCGAACTTCAACAGGGCGTCGCCCAGCTCATTCATCATGTTGTCGTTCAAGGCGTTGAGCGCCTTCGGGCGATTCAGGCGGATGACCGCCACTTTGTCCTGGATGTCGATGATCAGGTCTTCGTATTGCATAGTGTCTCCTCTCGATGAACGGTGTGACGATTGTAGCGGCTAACGGCAGCGGTGCGACAGGCGCACTGCTATTATTGTGAGCCCGATCACCTTTACCGAGCAGCGTATTTTCACCTCCCTCTTCCAGTACTGCGCCCGCTACCTGCGCGGCGACGGCAGCGTCGCCAGCGTCAATTTTCGCCGCCTATGGTTCAGCAACGGCCTCAATTGCTTCGGCGCCCAGATCACCTCGCTGGCCCTGCCCCTGTGCGCGGTGCTGCTACTGCATGCGACGCCGGAACAGATGGGGGTGCTGGTCGCCCTGCAGGCGCTGCCGTTCGCCCTCTTCGGCTTGCCCGTCGGCGTACTGCTGGACCGGCGCAGCAAGCACCCCATCATGCTGCTCAGCGAAAGCATGTCGGGCCTGGCCCTGGCCAGCGTGGCGGTCGCCTACTGGTGCGGCGTGCTGTCGATGCCGTGGTTATATATAGTGGGATTCATCATCGGCACGGGCTTTGTTGTCGGTGGCGGCGCCGAACAGGTTTTCCTGACCTTTTTGGTGGGCCGCGATGGCTTGATCGATGCGCAGTCGAAATTTGCCGCCACCGAATCGGCTTCGCGCCTGATCGGTCCCGGCCTGGCCGGCGTGCTGGTTCAGGTCTTGTCGGCGCCCGTCGCCATCCTGTGCACGGCTTGTGGCTATTTAGTTTCGGTCTGCAACCTGCGCGCCATGAGCGTGCGCGACCCGCGTCCCGCGCCGTCCGACAAGCACGCCCTGCGCGACATCGCTGACGGCTTGCTGTTTGTCTGGCGTGAACCACTGCTGCGCGCGCTGGCCTGGGGCGCCGGCATCTGGCACTTCCTGTTTTACGCCAGCATGGCTTTGACGGTGCTGTTCGCCACGCGCGACCTGGGCATGAGTCCTGGCGTGCTGGGCATGACGCAGATGCTCGGTGGCGCCGGCGTACTGCTTAGCGCCTTTATCGTCAAGCCGCTGACGCGCCGCTATGGCGCCGGCAGAACCATCCTGATCGGACTCGCTTCCACCTCCGTGTGCTTTGCCCTGACGCCCACCATCCCCGCCGCCTTGTTCGGCAGCACAGCCGCCAGCGCCGTGGCATATGCCGTGCTGATGTTCTTTTTTGATTGCGGCGTGATGCTGTTCTTTATTCCCTACCTGGGCTTGCGCCAGAAGGTCACGCCCGACCCCATGCTGGGCCGCATGACCTCGACCATGCGTTTCCTGACGGTGGCGACGGCGCCGCTGGGCGCGCTGGCTGCCGGCTGGGTAGCGCAACACTTTGGCGTGCGCAATGGCCTGGCGTGCATCGCGGCAGGCGGCATTGCACTGACCATCGCCATGGTGTGGGGCACGCCGCTGCGTAGCGTGCGCACCTGAAGCGACGAACGGGCATACACTGCTGAAAGATTGCCTTGGCGACACTATTCATGCCAAAGCCTATGAGGTTTGATTTACATCAAGGTTTTCATTGATGTAAATCCATAAGCTGTCTTACATCACTCTAGGAGCACGTCATGTTTAACACCATCTTATTTCCCACCGACGGTTCGCCGCTGTCCGACAAAGCCGCCGAGACGGCCCTCGCCTTCGCTCAATTGAACAAGGCCAAGCTGGTTACCATCAGCGTGGTGCAGCCCTTCCCGTTCTCGCCGATGGCCGATGGCGGCATCGTGCTCGACGCCGGTTTGTACGAGCAACAAATGCAGGAATCATCGCAACGCGCCGTTGACAAGATCGGCGAAGCGGCACGCGCTGTCGGCGTGCCCTTCGAAGGCGTAGTCGTCGTCTCGCCAAGCCCACACGAGGAAATCGTCAATGCGGCGCAAACCTACCATTGCGACATCATCCTGATGGCCTCGCATGGCCGCAAAGGCTTGAACAAGCTGTTCGTGGGCAGCGAAACGCAAAAAGTACTGGCGCATACACAGCTGCCAGTCATGGTCCTGCGCTAACCTTGCGCTAGCGCAATCCCCGTCCGGCGCCGCGACAAACTCAGCGCGCCGGCGCCTGCTTCGGCAACAACACCCACACGGCGCCGCTCTGCTTCATGCGGCCCGCATTCTCCGCCGCTTCCGCACCGAAACCAAAGAAGTAATCGACCCGGATGGGCCCGCGAATGGCGCCGCCCGTATCCTGCGCCATCACCAGGCGCTGCATGGGAATCTCGCTATTGGATTGCGTGGTGGACAGGAACACGGGCGCACCCAGCGGCAGGAAGCGCGAATCGATGGCGACCGAACGCTGCGGCGTCAACGGCACGCCCAATGCGCCCTTCGGTCCCACTTTGGGATCGGGCAGGCGCTCTTCCTTGAAAAAGACATAGCTCGGGTTAGCGTTGAACAATTCATCTTTGCGCGTGGGATGGCCGGCGATCCACGCCTTGATGCCCTGCGCTGACGCCTGGCTCAGCGTCAGCTCGCCCTTGTCGACCAGGTAACGTCCGATCGATTTGTACGGGTGACCGTTCTGGTCCGCGTACGCCACGCGCACGGTTTCCTGCGTATCGGTCAGCTGCACGCGCCCGGAACCCTGCACCTGCAGGAAGAACGCTTCGACTTCGTCATCCACCCACAGCAATTCCTTACCCGTGACGGACGTGGCGCGCTCGATGTCGGCACGGGTCGCATACGGTATCACCTTCTTGCCGACCAGCTTGCCGCGCAAGCGCATATTCTTCAATTCCGGATATACGCCGGACAAATCGACCGAGACCAGATCGTCGGGCACCTTGTACAGCGGTGTCTGATATGGACCGCCGCGCTTGCGCGCCCCGTGCAGCAGCGGTTCGTAATAGCCGGTCACCAAACCGGTACTGGCGCCATCGGCGGTGACGACTTGATTGGGCACAAAGAAGGTCTCGAAGAACAGGCGGATGGCCTTGTCGCTATCCGCATTCACCTGGCGCGCGATCGTGCACGACTCCTTCCAGTCCGGGCGTTTCACCAGCACCCCGCACGAAGCCATGAACGCTGGCCAGGCGGCGCGCATGTCGTCGCGGGCCCAACCTGGCAAGGCGGCAAACTTGGCGGGCACGAAAGTGGGCGCCGCCACATCCGTGGCATCCTTGGCATCCGCCGGTTTGGCAGGTACAGGCTTGACGACGGTCGGAGCAATGGCGGGCGCCTTGCCGCTGGAGGCAGCGGACGGCGTGGGCGGCGTGGTGCATGCGGACAAAGCAAGCGCGACGGCGCCCATTGAAACGGGTAGACTACCGCGTGTCAGTAGACGGCGGGTAAATACTAAGCTGCGGGTAAATAACATAGGGGTGCGTATGTGGATCTTGATGATAGAGGCGCTGGTGGCGTTCTTCTTGCTGGCATTTATAGTCTGGTGGACCATGTATTCGGGTAAAAAACCCGCGCCACCTGCACGCAAGCAGCTCAGCGAAGAACAGGACCGCACCGAAAAACTGAAATAAGGGGCGCGAGCCCCACGTCACTCGTTAATGCAGGGTGCGCGGCACCGACAGCACGAACTCGGGAATCGGCGCTTCGAATTGATGGCCATCCTCGGCCACGCAAAAGTATTCGCCGTGCATCGAGCCTTGCGGCGTACCCAGCATGGTACCGCTCGTGTATTCGAACTGCTCGCCCGGCTGCAGCAACGGCTGGTGGCCGACGGCGCCCAGGCCGCGCACCTCTTCCACCTTGTTGTTCGCATCCGTGATGACCCAGTGGCGCGAAATCAGCTGCGCGCCAGCTGTGCCCGTGTTGACGACGCGTATCGTGTAGCTGAACACGTGCCGCCCCTGGTCCGGTGCCGATTGCTCGGGCAGATATTGCGTCTTGACCGTTACCGTAAATTCATAAGTCGCCATCGTCATTCCTATTCAGACATTGCCAGTCGTGTATTGTGTGTCGCGCGCGCCGCATTGGCCATCGCGCGATGCGTATTCTGTGTTTCACTGTACTTCAATGAAGCATGGTAACGGCGCCAAGCGTAAAATAGCGCATCTTCGCATTTTCTACTCTAAGCCCTTAGCCACCATGACAACATTCCGTATCGCTCCCAGCATCCTGTCCGCCGACTTTGCCCGTCTGGGCGAAGAAGTGCGCAACGTCGTTACCGCCGGCGCCGACATCATCCACTTCGACGTGATGGATAACCATTATGTGCCGAACCTGACCATCGGCCCGCTGGTGTGCGAGGCTATCCGCCCGCACGTGCAAGTACCCATCGATGTGCACCTGATGGTGAAGCCTGTCGATCGCATTATCCCGGATTTCGCCAAGGCTGGCGCGAACATCATCACCTTCCATCCGGAAGCGTCGGATCACGTTGACCGTTCCTTGCAGCTGATCCGCGACAATGGCTGCAAATCGGGCCTGGTTTTCAACCCGGGCACGCCGCTGCACTACCTGGAACACGTGATGGACAAGATCGACATCATCCTGATCATGTCGGTCAACCCCGGCTTCGGCGGCCAGTCCTTCATTCCACAAGCGCTGAAGAAAATCGCAGAAGCACGCCGCATGATCGACGAATCCGGACGTGACATCATGCTGGAAGTCGATGGCGGCATCAAGATCGACAACATCGCCGCGGCCGCCGCTGCCGGCGCCGACACCTTCGTCGCTGGTTCGGCCATCTTCGGCAAGCCTGACTACAAGGCAGTCATCGACGCCATGCGTGCCGAATTGGCAAAAGTGAAGGGCGCCTGATGCAAGCAGGCACGGTGAAAGACCACGTACTGGCCGGCGTGCGCGCCGCCATCATCGACCTCGATGGCACGATGCTCGACACCGTGCCCGATTTTCATGTCGCCATCAATGGCATGCGCGCGGAACTGGATCTGGCGCCCATCAGCGCCGACGCCATCAAACTGATGGTGGGCAAGGGCTCGGAAAACCTGATCCGCACCGTGCTGGCGCTCGACTTCGATGCGGCCGGCGTGGAACAGCGTTTCGAGCAGGCAATGGAGGCTTACCAGCGCCACTACCTGGCCATCAATGGCCAGTTCAGCACCCTGTATCCGGACGTGGAAGCAGGGCTGGCGGCAATGAAGGCGGCGGGCCTGCGCCTGGCCTGCGTCACCAACAAGCCGATCGCCTTCGCCCTGCCCCTGCTGAAGCAGAAAAACCTGGCACAGTATTTCGAGATCGTCTACGGGGGCGATTCGCTGCCGAAGAAAAAACCACACCCCATGCCACTGCTGCAAGTGTGCGCGGACTTCGATCTGGCGCCCGCCAAAGTGGTGGCCATCGGCGACTCCTCGAATGACGCGCAAGCGGCACGGGCTGCGGCTTGCCCCGTCTTGACCGTACCGTATGGTTACAACCACGGACACTCTATACACGACACCGATTCCGATGGTATAGTAAATACGCTGCTCGAAGCAGCGCATTTTATAAGCATGCACAACAGACCAGCATACTGACCAACACCACATCGTGAACACGTTTCTCATCAAAAAACACAATGTCACCCAAACCGGCTCGATTGAGGCCTGGCTTTGGCGACGCTGGCAATCCTGGCAGGCCTAAGGGCCGAGCCGTGTAAGATTGCTGTCGGCTGCGCGCGCGCACCGGCAGGTTTTTTGATAACCCACCGCAGGGTTTGTGTTTTATAAGCACGACGCACACGCGTACCCTGGCGGCATGGAGAGACACATGACCGAACTCGAATTCAAATCGCTGGCCCAACAAGGCTACAACCGCATCCCCCTGATCGCTGAAGCTTTTGCCGACCTGGAAACCCCGCTCACGCTGTACCTGAAACTGGCGCAAACCCAGCAAGGCGGCAAGAACACCTTCCTGCTCGAATCCGTCGTCGGCGGCGAACGCTTCGGCCGCTATTCCTTCATCGGCTTGCCCGCCACGACCGTCTTGCGCAGCCATGGCAACCGCACCGAGATCGTCAAGAACGGTGCCGTGATCGAAGAGCACGAAGGCAATCCGCTCGACTTCATCGAACAGTACCAGTCTCGCTTCAAGGTGGCCCTGCGCCCTGGCATGCCGCGTTTCTGTGGCGGCCTGGCTGGCTACTTCGGCTACGACACCGTACGCCACATCGAGAAAAAACTGGCAGGGGGCGCGCCGAAAGACGACTTGAACCTGCCCGACATCCAGTTGATGGTGACGGAGGAACTGGCGGTCATCGACAACCTGTCCGGCAAACTGTACCTGATCGTCTACGCCGACACCACGCAGCCCGAGTCGTTCAGCAAGGCTCGCCAGCGCCTGAAAGACTTGCGCATGATGTTGCGCCGCGGCGTCGATGCGCCCGTTACCAGCGCCTCCGTGCGTACGGAAACCATCCGCGATTTTTCCAAGGAAGACTATTTGAAGGCGGTGGCCAAGGCGCACGAATACGTGATGGCCGGAGACTTGATGCAGGTACAGATCGGCCAGCGCATCCGCAAACCGTATGTCGATTCTCCGCTGACCCTGTACCGCGCCCTGCGGTCGCTCAATCCGTCGCCGTACATGTACTTCTATAATTTCGGCGACATGCAGATCATCGGCGCCTCGCCCGAGATTTTGGTGCGCAACGAGAAGCTGGCGGACGGCGGCAAGAAAGTCACCTTGCGCCCCATCGCCGGCACCCGTCCTCGCGGCGCCACGCCAGAGCGCGACGCCGAGCTGTCGGCTGAACTGCTGGCCGATCCGAAAGAGATCGCCGAACACGTGATGCTGATCGACCTGGCCCGCAACGACATCGGCCGCATCGCCGAAACGGGCAGCGTGCAAGTCACCGACCGCATGGTCATCGAAAAATACTCGCACGTGCAGCACATCGTCTCGAACGTGGAAGGCACTTTGAAAGACGGCCTGTCGAACCTGGACGTGCTGCGCGCCACCTTCCCGGCCGGCACCCTGACGGGCGCGCCGAAAGTGCGCGCCATGGAAGTGATCGACGAGCTGGAAATCACCAAACGCGGCATCTATGGCGGCGCATGCGGCTACCTGTCGTTTGGCGGCGAAATGGACGTGGCGATCGCCATCCGCACGGGCGTGATCAAGGACGGCATGCTGTACGTGCAGGCTGCGGCCGGCATCGTGGCCGACTCCATCCCCGAAATGGAATGGCAGGAAACCGAAAACAAGGCGCGCGCCGTATTGCGCGCCGCCGAACAAGTGCAAGATGGCCTGGATGGGGAGTTTTAAGATGCTGCTGATGATCGACAACTATGACTCCTTCACCTACAACATCGTGCAGTATTTCGGCGAGTTGGGCGAAGACGTGCGGGTCTACCGCAACGATGAAATCACGATCGAACAGATCGAAGCGCTGAACCCGGACCGCATCTGCATCTCGCCCGGCCCGAAAGCTCCAAAGCAGGCGGGTATTTCGGTGGAAGTGCTCAAGCACTTCGCCGGCAAGAAACCGATACTGGGCGTCTGTCTGGGGCATCAGGCCATCGGCGAAGCATTTGGTGGCAAGGTCATCCGCGCCAAGCAGGTCATGCATGGCAAGACTTCCGTCATCGCGCATACGGGTGTGGGTGTCTTCAAGGACATCCCCAGCCCCTTCACAGTGATCCGCTACCACTCTTTGGCGATCGAACGCGCCTCGCTGCCTTCCTGCCTGGAAGTGACGGCGTGGACGGACGACGGCGAAATCATGGGCGTGCGCCACCGGGAATACGATATCGAGGGGGTGCAGTTCCACCCCGAATCGATCCTCTCGGAGCACGGCCACGCCCTGCTGAAGAATTTCCTCGAGCGCTGATTCCATGCGCACGCCACGGCGTGCCATCAGTGTCCTCCTGCGCCATCATTGAAGAAGGAAGCATCATGCCGATCACCCCACAAGAAGCCCTGCTGCGCTGCATCGAACACCGCGAAATCTTTCACGACGAAATGCTCTACCTGTTCCGCCAGATCATGTCCGGCGAAATGTCGCCCACCATGATCGCGGCGCTCACCATGGGCTTGCGCGTGAAAAAGGAAACCATCGGCGAAATCGCCGCCGCCGCGCAAGTGATGCGCGAGTTTTCCACCAAGGTGCCCATGGCCGACACCACCAACCTGCTCGACATCGTCGGCACGGGCGGCGACGGCGCGCACACTTTTAATATCTCCACCGCCTCGATGTTCGTGGCGGCGGCAGCCGGCGCGCGCGTGGCCAAGCATGGCGGACGCAGCGTCTCGTCCTCGTCCGGCAGCGCCGACGTGCTGGACTCCCTGGGCGTCAACATCAACCTGCAGCCCGAGCAGATCGCCCAGTCGATCGCGCAGACGGGCATCGGCTTCATGTACGCACCGAACCACCACGCGGCCATGAAGCATGCGGCGCCCGTGCGCAAGGAACTGGGCGTGCGCACGATTTTCAATATCCTGGGGCCTCTGACGAACCCGGCCGGCGCGCCGAACATTCTGATGGGCGTGTTCCACGCCGACCTGGTCGGCATCCAGGTACGCGTGCTGCAGCGCCTGGGCGCGCAGCATGCCATCGTCGTGTATGGCCGCGACAATATGGATGAAGTGTCGCTGGGCGCAGCCACCATGGTGGGCGAATTGATCAACGGCGAAATCCGTGAATATGAAATCCATCCCGAAGATTTCGGCATGTCGATGATCGCCAGCCGCAACCTGAAAGTGGCTGATTCCATCGAATCGAAGGCCAAGATGATGGAAGCGCTGCGCGGCGAACCCGGTGCGGCAGCTGACATCGTCGCCCTGAATGCGGGCACGGCGCTGTACGCGGCCGGCGTAGCCAGTTCGATCGAAGACGGCCTGGCCCATGCGCGCAAGGCCGTCAGCTCGGGCGCCGCGCTGGCGAAACTCGATCAGTTCGTGCAGGTGACGCAGCAACTGGGCACCCCGGCGCAGGCGTAAGCTCCCCGCCCTCCTTTTTAGAATAGCGACCATCATGTCCGACATACTCGATAAAATCCTGGCCGTGAAGGCCGACGAAGTGGCCAAGGCCAAAGCCCACCGCAGCCTGGCCAGCCTGCGCGGCGACGTGGAAAGCGACAGTGCTCTGCGCGCCGGCCTGCGCGGCTTTGAAGCGAGCCTGCGCCAGCACATCGCCGCCGGCAAGCCCGGCATCATCGCCGAAGTAAAAAAGGCGTCGCCATCGAAAGGCGTGATCCGCGCGGACTTCCGCCCGGCCGACATCGCCGCCAGCTATGCGGCGCATGGCGCGGCTTGCCTGTCCGTGCTGACAGACGAGCAGTTCTTCCAGGGGGCCGTGGACTATCTGCAGCAAGCGCGCGCCGCCTGCGCCATCCCCGTGCTGCGCAAGGATTTCATGGTCGACATGTACCAGATCTATGAAGCGCGGGCCATGGGTGCGGACTGCATCCTGCTGATCGTGGCCGCGCTCGACCACGGTCTGATGGCCGAAATGGAATCGTGCGCCCACGAACTGGGCATGGGCGTGCTGATCGAAAGCCACGACGGCGAAGAACTGACGGCAGCGCTCAAGCTCAAGAGCGCGCTGATCGGCATCAACAACCGCAACCTGCGCACGTTTGAGACCTCGCTCGACACGACCATCAATCTCTTGCCGCGCATCCCGCAAGACAAATTGATCATCACGGAATCGGGCATCCACAGCACGGCCGACGTGAAACGCATGCGCGATGCGCACATCCACAGCTTCCTCGTGGGCGAAGCGTTCATGCGCGCGCCAGACCCCGGCGTGGAGCTGGAACGCCTGTTTAGTTAAAACATGCTAGTCTGGCAGCCATGAGACACGCGATCATCGCCCTTGCCGCCACTGTCCTGCTGTCGGCTTGCCAGACTGCATCCCCTCCAGGGGAGCGCAGGCCCTCGCCATTGGAGCGCACGCCCCCTGGCACGCCAGCCGCGATACAGCTTGCCGCCAACATCGACGCCTACAAGTCGCTGGTGGCCCAGCAGATCATGGCGGCCAATGTGGAATACACATTCAGCGGGCGCCTGCCGCCCATGTTGCCGGCCATCGTCGTGCTCGACCTGAGCGTTGGCCCAGACGGCGCGCTGAAAAGCGTGCATGTACACCGTTCACGCGACAGCGAAGCATCGGCCGTGGCGCTGGCCGCCGTGCGGCGCGTGCAAACCCTCCTTCCGCCGGCCGCACACCTGATGCACAGCCGCGCCAAAACCTTCGATTTTTCCGAAACCTTCCTGTTCAACGAGCAGTACCGATTCCAGCTGCGGACATTGTCCGGTCCTCAGTAAACGCGGCAGCATCGAGCTCGATGCGGTCGCGTCCCCGCTCCTTGGCCAGGTACAGGGCCGCATCGGCGCGCGACAGCAATCCTTCCAGCCCCTCCACCACCGATGCCTGGCAAGCGACGCCAATGCTGACGGTACACGAAGGCAGTCCCGCATGACTGGACTCGCGCAGCAAGGTGCGAATGCGTTCGGCCACGCCCAAGGCATTATGCACAGGCATATCCGGCATCAGCACGACGAACTCCTCGCCGCCGAAACGCGCCACGCAATCCGATTCGCGCAGGGCGCCTCCGATGACGGTGGCCACATGCGCCAGCACCTGGTCACCCACCGCGTGACCGTAGCGGTCATTGATCGATTTGAAGTAATCGAGGTCGATGCTGAGCAGTGTCAGCGGTAAACGGCGGCGGCGCAGATTGCCTATCTCGCGGGCATAGGCATCGCCAAAACCGCGCCGGTTCAGCACCTGCGTCAATGGATCGTGGGTCGAGCGGCGCTCCAGTATCTGCTGCAGACGGCGCGTCGCCACCGTCATGAAGCCCACCGTCAGCAGCAGCGCCATGAAATTGGCGACCGCCAGATAGATGCCGGCCGGTGTGCTTGCCACCGCCAGGTTCACGCTGGCGCCGCCATGCAGCAACGCCGACACGCCGCGCGCCAGCACCACGACAGCTTGCAGCAGCATCAGCGCCCCAAAGAAAAAACTTGAGAAATGGCGCTCGCCATGGTGCCACACCAGTTGCACCTGGCGCGCATAAAACAGGAAGACCAGCAGGGAGAAGACCGCCACGCGCGCCGAGAAATCGGGGCGCGCCAGCAGCCACCAGCTATTGCCGGCGATGGCCAGGGCAAGTATCAGCCAATAAGCGCGGCGGCTGGGCGCCAGGCCAAAGAATTTCTCCGTGCCCAGCATCGACAGGCCGATGCCGGCCACCAGCGCCGCATTGGCCGCGATCATGGACAATTCAGGCGGCAGCACCTCGCGGGTGCCGAACAGCAGGGACGCGCACACCAGCAACAGCAAACCGGCCGCCCAATGCCCAAGGCCATGCACCTCGCGCCGGAAGCTGTGATAGACCGAGAACATGACGATGCACATCGCCCCGCACATCAGGGTCGTCATCAACATAATCGTTCGTGGATCGAGGGTTTGCACGTTGGGCGCGATCTAAAAGAGACAGTGCGGCAATTTTAGTTTAGTTAAAGAAAAATTAGTTCATTTGCAGGAAATATGATGGCAACCCGGCAGTGTCGGCAGGTGAATTACATTTGAGGAAATATATCCTGAAAGAAAAAACCGGCCAGTAAAGGCCGGTTTTCTGTCTTACTGCACGACAAACACCATCATGCCGCGCTAGGACGCTTCGGTCCCGTGGCTTTCTTTGGCGCCGGCAGCAACGCCAGGCTGACACCCGGCACGCGGTCGCCTTGCAGCACGGCCGCAAACGTCATCAGCTCGTCGCGGCGGAAAGCGTGGATCGCCACCCTGGCACCGACGGCATAACGACCCAGCAAAGTGTCCAGGTTGGCCGGGTTGCCCGTCACGCGCAAGCCATCGACAGCCACCAGCACGTCGCCGGCAGACAGACCAGCCAGGTGGGCGGCACCGCCCTGGTGCACCTGCGCCAGCCTGGCATCGTTGCCGTCGCGGCCCAGGTTGACGTCCAGGCTGGCTTTTTCGGCCTTGCGCGCGTCGCTGTATTTCACGCCGAATGGCGCCAGCAGGCGCGCCAGTGGCACGTCGTCCGTGCCGCGGATGTAGCGCTCGAAGAACGGTTTCATGCGCGTGCCGGAAACCTCATCGAACAGGGCTTCGACTTCAGCCGGCGTCACGCCGCGCGCTTTGCCCTTGTAGAAATCGCGGCCATAGCGCTGCCACAGTGCCTGCATCACGTCGTCCAGCGATTTTTCGCCGTTCGTCTTGGCGCGGATCGTCAGGTCGAATGCCAGCGCGATCAGCGAACCCTTGGTGTAGTAGCTGACGATGGCGTTCGGCGCGTTTTCATCCTGGCGGTAGTACTTGCCCCAGGCGTCGAAGCTGGAATCGGCCACGCTTTGCTTGGTGCGGCCGCTGCCGCGCAGCACGCTGTTGACGGTTTTCCCGAGCAATTTGAAATAGGCTGCCTCGTCGATCAGGCCCGCGCGCACCAGCATCAGGTCATCGTAATAACTGGTGAAACCCTCGAAGAGCCACAGCAGCGGCGAGTAGCTCTCCGCCTGCAGGTTATACGGCGCAAAGGCAGCCGGCTTGATGCGCTTGACGTTCCAGGTATGGAAGTACTCGTGGCTGCACAGGCCCAGGAATTTCAGGTAGCCGTCGCCGATCTCGGTGCTGTTTGAAGCCGTCGTCGGCAGGTCGGCGCGTGCGCAGATCAGCGCCGTCGAGGCGCGATGTTCCAGGCCGCCGTAACCGTCGCCGACGGCCATGGTCATGAACACATAGCGGTCCATCGGCGCTTTTTTGGTTTTCGGCTCGAAGAAGGCGATCTGCGTTTCGCAGATGGCTTTCAGGTCGCGGCACAGACGGTCCAGGTCCAGGTTCGGCACCTTGCCCGTGACGACGATATCGTGGGGCACCCCATGCGCGTTGAAGGTGGCCAGCGCGAAGTCGCCCATCTCCACCGGGTGGTCGATCAGCTCATCGTAGTTGGCCGCCTGGTAGCTGCCGAAGCCATAGCGTTTCGCTTTGAGTTCCGGCAGGGTGGTGGCGACTCTCCAGGTCTTGCAGGCCGCATCCTTCGGCTGCACGATGTGCACTTCATGGGCGTCGGATTCCTGGCCCAGCACGCGCAGGAACACGCTGGTACCGTTGAAGAAGCCATGATTCTGGTCCAGGTGAGCGGCGCGCACGGACAAATCCCAAGCGTAGACGTCATATTCGACCGTCAGGGCGCCCTGGCAAGGCGCGGCTTGCCACGAGTGCTTGTCCAGCTTGGTCAGCGCGACTGCCTTGCCCCCGGACTCGGCGCGGATGCTGACGATGTTGCGCGAAAATTCGCGGATCATGTAGCTGCCCGGGATCCAGGCCGGCAGGGACAAGACCTGGCCGATGGCGGCCGGTGACTTGACTGTCAACGTCACTTTGAACATGTGGCCCGCCAGATCAAGGGCGGCGATGCTGTAGATGATGCCGGCGGCCGGTGTGGTTTTCACTGCGGTTTTCGCCGCGGCTTTGCTTGTGGCTTTGCCGCTCGCCTTGGCTCCTGCCTTGGCGATGCTTTTTTTAATTGGAGCTTTTTTCATGTTTTCCTCGTGTCTGGCTTGTCTTCCCGGGAGCGCCACTGCCCCGCCTTACAAATCGTCAGGTGTATCAATATCGCGCAAGATGCCGCTGTCGTCCACTGTCACTTCGCATACGGCATGGCTGTTGACGATGCTGCGCGCGCCCTGGTCGCCATCGAGCGCCAGCAGCAGCGGCAAGTGAAAGGCACTGAACGCGACAGGATTGCCGCGCCGCCCCTGAAAGACGGGCACGGCGATGTGTGCGCCATCGCCGATGGCTTGCGACAAGGCGGCGATTGTAGCCGCTTCCACACCAGGCATGTCGCCCAGGGCGATCAGCCAACCCGGCGCGCCGCGCACGTAATCGATGGCGCAGGTGAGCGAGGCCGCCATGCCCGTGTCGGCATCATGGCAAACGCGCACCTCGCAGCCCAGCGCACCAAGTGCGCGCGCCACCTGCGTGTCGTCGGCGCGCACCACGGCCAGCACGCGCGGCAAGGCCGCCAGCATGGACTTTGCGGCCGCCACCACCACCGGCAAGCCAGCATGCGGGCCTTCCGTCAAAGGCTGCAATAATTTGTTCTGTGCGCCGGAAGGGTCGAACCTGCGCCCCCTTCCGGCTGCCAGCAGGATGCCGACCGTACTCAAAAAACTGCTACCGTCATGCGGCCGCCAGATCAAACGGCAGCTTGCGCAGGCGCTTGCCCGTCAGGGCGAACAACGCATTGGCGAAAGCGGGCGCCAGCGGCGGCACGCCGGGTTCACCCATGCCCGTCGGCGCGTCGCCCGACGGTACCAGATGCACCTCGATCACCGGCATGTCGGGCATGCGCGGCACCGGATAGTCGCCGAAGTTCTGCTGCTCCACCAAGCCATCCTTGAGCGTGATGGCCGCGCCGGGAATGGTCATGCCCAGCGCCATCAGCGCGGCACCCTGCACTTGCGCCTCGATCGTCAGGGGGTTGACGGCCAGGTTGCAATGCACGCCCGCCCATACCTGGTGCAGCTTGGGCGCGCCCTCGACCACCGACGCCGTCACCACGTAGGCGACCACGGAATTGAACGATTCATGCATGGCCACGCCCCAGGCCTGTCCCTTCGGCAGCCTCTTCCTGCCATAACCGGACTTGGCTACGGCCAGGTCCAGCGCGGCGATGTGGCGCGTATGCTTGGCGTCGATCAGCTGCTTGCGGTAGGCGACGGGGTCCATCTTCGCCACGTGCGCCGCTTCATCGATCAGCGTTTCCATGACAAAGGCCGTATGCGTCGAGCCGACGGAACGCCACCACAGCACGGGCACGTTCGCCTTGGCCGTGTGCACGGACAGCTTCATCGGCAGGGTGTACGGTTCGCCCATGCCTTCGACCATGGTGCCGTCGACGCCATTTTTCACCATGAAGGCTTCGAACGGCGTGCCGGCCATGATGGACTGGCCCACGATGGTGTGGTCCCAGGCGAGTATCTTGCCTTTGGCGTCGAGGCCGATCTGCGCGCGGTGCACATGCGACGGCCGGTAGTAGCCGCCCTTGATGTCGTCCTCGCGGCTCCACATCAGCTTCAATGGACCGCTCTTGCCCGCCGCGCGATAAGCCTTGGCGACGTTGACGGCTTCGACCACGTAATCGGAAGATGGCACGGCACGCCGGCCGAAGCCGCCGCCCGCCATCATCGTGTGCAAGGTCACCTGCTCCGGTTTCAGGCCAGAGGTGGCAGCAATCGCCGCCTGGTCGCCCGTCTGGAATTGCGAGCCCACCCACATCGTGCATTTGTCGGCCTGCAGGTCGACGACGCAATTGAGCGGTTCCATCGGCGCATGTGCCAGGTAAGGGAATTCATAGACGGCCTCGATCTTTTTCGGCGCGGAGGCCAACTTGCCCATGTCGGCAGGTTTGGCGACAGTACCCGGCGTTTTGGCCAGCGCCTTGAAGGCCGCCAGTTGCTGGACGCTGCTGACTTTTTCCACGGCGCTCGAATCCCACTCGATCACCAGCGCGTCGCGCCCTTGTTTGGCGGGCCAGTAGCCGTCGGCGATGACGGCCACGCCGCTACCTCCACGGTCGGTCTTTACTTCCAGTACTTCCAGCACGCCCTTGATGGCTTTGGCCTTGCTGGCGTCAAATTTCGCCACTTTCGCGCCAAACACGGGCGGGCGGGCCACCATGGCCACTTTCGCGCCAGGCGGCTTGAAGTCGATGCCGAACTGCTGCTTTCCTGTGGACTTGGCAGCCGCGTCGAGCCGTTTCACGGGTTTGCCGATGATGGAAAAGTCGCGCGGGTCCTTCAGCATGACGCTGGCAGGTACGGGTTGGCGCATGGCCGCGTCGGCAAACTCGCCATATGTCGCCTTTTGCCCGCCGGGGCCATACAGCACGCCTTTCGCGGCACGCACCTGGTCGGGACTGACTTTCCACTGTGCGGCGGCGGCGCCTACCAGCATGGCGCGCGCCTTGGCGCCAATTTCGCGGTACTGCGTGAACGAATGGGCGATGCTGCCGGAGCCTCCCGTCATCTGCATGCCGTAGGCGGCATCCTTGTACTGTTCGCCGGCTGGCGCCAGCGCGCCATGCACCAGGCTCCAGTCGGCGTCGAGTTCCTCGGCGATCAGCATGGGCAAGCTCGTTTGCACGCCCTGGCCAAATTCCAGGCGGTTCACCTGTACTGTCACCATATTATCGGGGGCGATGTGCAAAAAGGCGTTCGGCGCGTACGCGGGCTTGGCGGATGCAGCATCGGCCGCCTGTGCCAGTTTCCCTGCGCCGGGCAGGAAAAAGCCCAGCATCAAGCCGCCGCCCGCCACCGCGCCGGCTTTCATGAAACCACGCCGCGACACACCATCTGCAAGCGCCACCGGGGCCGATGCCAGCGCCGCGCCCAGGGTCACCCCGCCATGCTGCAATGCTTCCTGATTCAACCATTCGATACGCATGTCTCTCTCCTCAGGCCAGGGTCTTGGCCGCGTCCTTGATGGCTGCGCGGATCCGTTGATAGGTGCCGCAGCGGCAGATATTGCCGCTCATGGCGCCGTCAATGTCGGCATCGCTGGGTGCCTTGTTGGTGCGCAGCAGCGCTGTGGCGCTCATCACCTGGCCGCTTTGACAGTAGCCGCATTGCGGCACGTCGTGGCGCACCCACGCCGCCTGCACCGCTTTGCCCACCTGGTCGTTTTCCATCGCTTCGATGGTAGTGATCTTTTGCGCGCCGACCGAGGAAATCGGCGTGATACACGAGCGGATAGGCTGGCCGTCAAGGTGCACCGTGCAGGCGCCGCACAGGGCCGCGCCGCAACCGAATTTGGTGCCCGTCATGTTCAGGTTATCGCGCAGCGCCCACAGAATGGGCGTGGAAGGATCGGCATCGACCTGCGTGTCTCGTCCGTTGATATTCAAGGTAATCATCTGCTGCTTCCCCTTTTTTGGATTGTTATGGCGTCTACAAACAACACTTGATAATACGACAGCGGAAAAAAGTGCAAAAAAAAGCGCGCCTTGCGAGGGCGCGCCGTCCAGCCTTCCTGGCGACAGCCCGGATTACTTAATGGTCGAGAATTTCTGTTCCAGCGTTTTCGCATCGACTGCGCCCGGAATGCGGCTGCCGTCGGCAAAGAAGATGGCAGGCGTGCCCGAGACGCGCAATTGCTGGCCCAGGGCCAGGATTTTCTCATGCGGGTTGGCGCAATTGGCAGCGACCGTGGCTGGCGCCTTGCCGTTCAGCATCCAGTCGTCCCAGGCCTTGTTGCGGTCCGGCGCGCACCACACGTTGCGCGACTTGACGATGGAGTCCGGTGACAGGATGTTGTACATGAAGGTGTAGACGGTGACGTTGTCGATTTCCTTCAGCGCGTTCTGGCGGAAACGCTTGCAATAACCACAGTTCGGATCTTCGAACACGGCGATCACGCGCTTGCCATTGCCCTTGACGGATTTCATGGCCGAATCGAGCGGCAGGTCGGAGAACTTGATGCGGTTGACTTCGTCCAGGCGCACCTTGGTCAGGTCTTGCGATGTCTTGGCGTCGAAGACGTGGCCTACAAACAGGTATTGCGCGGCTTTGTCCGTGTACAGGATATCGCCACCCGTGCGCACTTCGTACAGGCCTCCATACGGGGTTTCCTTGACCGAATCAACCTTGGCGCCTTCGCCCAGGCGCGGTTCGATCAGCTTTTTAATGCTCGCTTCCGTAGGCGTTTCCGCGCCGGCGCACGACATCATCAGGCCCGAGGCCAGCACTAATGCGATTCTACTCATTTTTATCACTATCACTTCTCCACTTGAAACGCCTGGCGGAACTGGCCTCTGGCCTGGCGCAACTATCTTCTTAACAAAACGAGCGCCGCAGACCAGCTGCGGCGACCTTGAATTTTCACTGCTTCCATTATCCAGCGATATCTTAAGACTTAATGATGTCCCAACGCGTGAGAAATCATTTTTCGCTTCAGGGCAGGTAATTTATCCAGCAAGTTTAATCCCAAATTGCGAACCACGCGCAACGGCTCAAGATCGGCGCCGAACAAACGCGCCAGGCCATCGGTCGCCAGCTGCATCAGCAGCACGTCTTCCTTGCGCGCGCGGGCATAGCGGGCCAGCACGCGCTCGTCGCCGATGCCGCGGTGCGCCTCGCGTTCGCTGATCGTCGTGACCAGCTGCGCCACGTCGGCAAAGCCAAGGTTCATGCCGTGGCCGGCCATCGGGTGCACCACGTGGGCGGCATCGCCTACCAGGGCCACGCGTGGCGCCACCATGGCGTGCGGGCGCATAAGGGTCAGTGGAAACGCGCGCACCAGTTCCGGCTGCAAAGGTATCAGCTTGCCCAGCTTGTCGTGGCAATACGCGGCCAGGCGCTCGGCCAGGGCGTCGGCCGATTCGCTCATCAAGGTATCGGCCAGCGCATCGGGCGCCGACCAGACCAGCGAAACGCGGTCCCCCGGCAGCGGCAGCAGCGCGACGATGCCTTCGCTGCCGGTAAACCATTGGTGGGCCGCGCCATGGTGCGGCTTTTCGCAGGCGAAGTTGCTGACCACGCCGCGCTGGCCATACGAGCGGTAATCGAGACCGATGTCGCACTGGCCCCGCACCCACGATTGGGCGCCGTCCGCGCCCACCACCAGCGCGCAGGTGATGGTGTCGCCGCCATCGAGGTGCACGATGGCCGTATCATTCGTCCATTCCAGGCGGCTGGCGCGGCCCTGCACCACATTAACGTTAGGTGCGAATTTCAGCGCGGCGTCCAGCGCCTGGCCCAGGTTGCGGTCCTCGACGATCCACGCCAGCGTGCCCACATGGGCGCCGTAAGCGTCGAAACCGAGTCCGCCCGCCTGCGCACCGTCGCCGTTGACCAGCATGGCATCGATGGGCGCCACCCTGTCGGCCGCCAAAGCGCCCCACACCTTCAGCGACGACAACAACTGGTGCGCCGTGTGATTGAGCGCATACACGCGTACATCCCAGCTGGCTTCGACCGGCTTGACGGTGGGTGCCGGAGGGCTCACCGGGGATAATAGGGTGACGCTTTGTCCTGCCTGGGCAAACGCCAGCGCCGTGGTTTTCGCGATGGCGCCGTCGCCGACGATGCAAACGTCGCTGTGGCTATGCATGAAGCGCCGCATGGTGGGGGGAGTGGGACTGTTCATACGGCCATTATAGCGTTTGCCCCACCCTTTTCAGATAGTCCGGAAGTACAGGACGCGTGCCCCAGATCAAGCGGCTCGATGAAATACAGGCAGCACGTGGTCCGCGATCTCCTGCAAGGTCTCGGCCAGCGGGCGGCGGTTCTGCCGCAGTTGCAGGCCGATATGCCGCACGCCGGCCTCGCGCATCGCGTGCAGCTCCGCGATCAGGCCATCACGCCCCGTGCGCCCGCCAAAGCGGAAACGCTGCAGCGGCATGGCGGGATCTTCGTCCAGGTCCAGGTGGATGAAGCTGACATACGGCTTGTCGCCACCGGCCACGGCGCGCCATTGTGCCGAACGGCGCGCATGGTCGTCGGGCGTCCCCGGATAGGCGAGCCAGCCATCCATTTGTTCACCGATCCAGGCGGGCGACTGCTGCGCCAGCCCTGCCACCAGCAGCGGCAAGCGCGCGGCTGGCCTAGGCAACAGGCGGATGCCGGACGGCAGGCGCGTTACGCCCCAGTCGCGCAGCATGGCCACCTGCTCGCGGAAGGCGGCGCCGCGCTGGTCGAAGTTGCGGCCAAACACGGGATACTCGACGGGCCGGTCGCCGCTGGCCACGCCCAACAGCAGGCGCCCGCCGCTCAACTGGTCGACGCTGGCCGCCGCCTTCAAGGTCAATACGGGTTCGCGCAGCGGCAACACCACGGCGGCCGTGCCCAGCAAGATGTTCTCGGTGATGCCAGCCAGGTAGCCGAGGTAGGTAAACACCTCGAAGACCTGGGCCGCGTCGCCGAACGAGGGGTCATACAGGGGCACGTCGCGCAGCCACAGGGCCCTGAAACCCAGGCGGTCGGCCAGCTGCGCCAGCGCCGCGTGCTGCTTCATGTCAGGCTCGCCCGGCACGCGGACGGACGCCGCATTCGCCTGGCGCCCCGTGGACGACCAGTCATTATCAAGCGGCAGTTCCAGGCCGATACTCAATCCGCCGCCCTGCCCCAGCTTGTTCATCGCAGTCATCATCTTCTCCTCAATCCCACTGCGGCGCCAGGCCGTCAGGGTTGGCCAGGCGCTCGCCACGCTCCAGGGTTGCCATCTGCGCCATCTCGTCCGGCGACAGGGTAATGCGCTGGAAATGCAGGTTTGCTTCCAGGTTGGCGCGTTTGGTCGACGACGGGATCACGGCAAAGCCCTGCTGCAGCGACCAGCTCAGTGCCACTTGCGCTGGCGTCACGCCGTGTTTGGCGGCGATGGCCGCAATCACGGGGTCCATCACCACCTTGCCATACGCAAGCGGCATATAGGCCGTCATGTGGATGCCCTGGCTGCGCGCGAAATCGATGACGGTGCGGTTTTGCAGAAACGGGTGGATCTCGACCTGCTGCGTGGCGATTTGCCCGGCGCCCACGGTAGCGATGGCTTGCCGCAGCTGCGCGTTGGTGAAATTCGATACGCCGATGGCCCTGGTCAGCCCTTGCGCCTTGGCTTCCAGCAGCGCCGCCATGTAGTCGGCGACGGGAATCGCGTCCTGCGGCGACGGCCAATGGATCAGGGTCAGGTCCAGCTGCTCCAGTTGCAGCTTGTGCAGGCTGTCTTTTAAACTTGGAATGAGTTTGTCGCGCTGCAGATTGTCGATCCATATCTTGGTGGTGACGAACAGTTCGTCGCGCGGGACGGGACTGGCGGCAATCGCCTGGCCCACTTCGGCTTCATTGCCGTAGATTTGCGCCGTATCGATATGGCGGTAGCCGACATCCAGGCCCGTGGCGACGGAATCGATGACGACCTGCCCCTGCAGGCGGAAAGTGCCCAGGCCGATGGCGGGGATGGCGGTGCGATTGGTAGTGGCGTTCATGCGGTAGTCCTCTCAAATCAGTAACGATGAGCACACTATGCACCGTTCTTTTGTTGAGAAAAATACCGCTTACCTCAAATAATATTTGATCCACAGGCAAGTAAAGACCTGCCGCTGCAAGAAATCCGGGAAAAGTCACAGCCGGCTCTTGCATTCCCGTTTTGGTCTGCTATAATTCGCCACCTTGGCCTGGTAGCTCAGTCGGTAGAGCAGAGGATTGAAAATCCTTGTGTCGGTGGTTCGATTCCGCCCCGGGCCACCAAGAATTCGTTCACGCAACGCCCACTCATGTTAGTGGGCGTTGTCGTTTCCGGGGTGTGCAGTCCTTGGCGCCGGTTCATTTCCGGCGCAAAAGCTGCGCCCCGTTGACATCCCTCACTTCAGCTCGACCTGCGCCGTGCCTTGCGTCGCCCAGAGGCGCCGATAGGCCCCGTCTGGATCATGGTCAAGCATTTGCTTTTGCAGGTTGAACCGTCGCCCATTGCGCGGGTCGGCTCCTCGGCCGGCAACGTACAGCCAGTTACCCTGATTGCTGTAAACGTCGTAGTCGATCAGTTGCGCTTCAAACCAGGCAGCGCCGGCGCGCCAATCGCAGCCCAGATCGTGCACCAGGTAACTGGCAACAATTTGACGCAGCCGGTTGGAGAGATAACCGGTGGCACTGAGCTCGGCCATGCCCGCATTGACAAGCGGCTCACTGGTGCGGGCTTGGCACCATGCTTCGAATCGATGCGCATCGTGACTGGGCTGGCCCAGGCTGCTCAAGCCTTGCGCCCGGTACAGCGCGCCCCCATGCTGCAGATGCAGAAAGCGGAAATAGTCGCGCCACATCAATTCAAACCAGATCCAGTATGTGCTGTCGTTGGCGCCGTGCTCTGCTTCAAATTGCCTGAGCGCGGCGCACACCACGCGCGCGGATAGTGCGCCGCAGGCTAGCCATGGAGAAAATTTGGTGGAGTAGTCCACGCCGGTCAAACCATTGCGTGTGAGCTTGTAGGTGTGCGCCAGCTCGCCACCGAAATACTGGCGCAGATGTGCAGCGGCGGCACTCGGGCCACCGTAAAAAGCCGGTAGCGCGTACGGGAACGACGACCGTGCGGTGGCAAGATGCGCGTCCTGGAGCACGTCCGGCACCACAGCCCAGGTTTCAGCCAGTGCTTCGAAGTCCGGCGGCAAGGGCGGAATCGTCGTCGGCCGCGCGAGCGGGGCCGACGGCGCCACCTGCTCTCGCTCTACGAGTATGCGGAAGTTGGTGAATACCTCAGGCAAGGCAGCGCACGGAAACGGCAGCGCGACCGGATCGAGCAAGCTCGATTGCCACAGCGCTTCAACTGTCAGGCCTGCAGCACGCAGTGCGGCAAGGTCGCCCTGCTCTTCTGGCGCGGCAATCTCCTCGCAATGGATAGTCGTCGCGCCGATGGAGTGCGCCAGTGCCAACAACACCTGGGCGGGGTCGCCCTCGACCTCCAGCAACTGACTGCCGTACGCCCCCAGCTGCGTCGCCAAGTCCGCCAGGCCCGAGCGGAGAAAATGCTGGCGATGCGGGCTGGTGCGCGGCACATTCCAGCGCGTCGCGACCGGCGCGCTGCGATGGCAATACACAAACAACAGATGGCCGGCGCGTTGGCAGGCCTGGCGCAAAGCCGGATTATCCTCGAGCCGCAAATCATTGCGGAACCAGTAAATATGCGTTTGTGCCGACCTTGCGGCGGGGTCGGTATTCATGTCTGACGCTTGCTATCCTGGCGACAGCGATCTGAACAGTATTTCACCTCGTCCCAGACCTTTTCCCATTTTTTACGCCATGCAAACGACAACTGGCATTGCTGACAGCGTTTGGTCGGAAGGTCAGATTTTTTTCGCATACGCATGTTGATCACTCTGGCTAACGTAGAACGAAGGACGAAGGACGTAGGGTGTCACAGGAGGCAACCGAAGCAGAAACCGGCCGCCACTGGGCGGCCTGACGGCCAGCACGATCGAGGATGCCACATTCTGGCGGTGCCACAATCTTACGCAAAAAACGGATCTGGCGCTGTTATAAGCGCCGTCCTGAACGAGCCATTTCCGGCCTGCTCGCTACATCAGCCGACGCACCTGGCGCCGGGCAATCCGCTTTACCACATCAAATCATCAGGAATCTGGAACGCCGCATACGGATCGTCCTCGTCCACTTCGGTGCTGGCCTGTTTTACACGTACGACGATGGCCGGATCGCGTTCGGCGATCTTGTCGGCGATGATGCGCGGCACCAGCTCCACGGCACCGCCCAGGCAGACGATCACCAGGCGGCCCGCCACCAGGTGGGCTTGCACGGCAGCCGTCACATAGATGCGCTCGATTTTGTTGTTAAAAGTAAAGTTGTACGGCAGCTCGCCGTGGTTGCCCTTGCTTTGGCGGTTCTTTTGCACCATTTGCGCGATCTGCGCCACGATGGCCTTCTGGTTGGCGGCCGCGTCGCGCTGGGCGTTCAGTTCACGCGCGCGTTCCGCGTTCTTGCGCTGCGTCTCGAGCGCGGCCAGGCGCACCTCGTCGACACTTTGCGTGCCGCTCTTGCGCTCGTCCTTTTTTTGCTTGCTCTTGTCCTGGTTGGCCAGCTTGACCTTCTTCTTGTCGACCAGGCCGGCCTTTAAAAACTGCTCTTGCAACGAGACCATAACTACTCCGTATTGAGGGTGCGCCAGCCGAGACTGCGGCATCGGCCGGTGGAAAGACGTTAGCATAGCAAAAAACAGGGCCGCTGCCGCCGCAGAATGACTGGCCGGGCCTGCCAGTCGACGCCTGGCGCCCGGCAGTAACAAAAAGACACACTCGATTGGAAATTTTGTTGATAAATGTCATATAGTTAGTTACGTTCTGTATATCGGCAGTGAGCTGCCGATTGCCTGTCCCCTTCCATCGTCTGCGTCTACAAGGATTTGCCATGAAACAATTAATCGCCCTCTGCATCGCTGCCGCGTTTGCCAGCACCGCCTTTGCCGCCGCACCGGAAGCGGCCCCCGCCGCCAAGACGGCGCAACAGTCGAAAATGACCACCTGCAATGCCGATGCCGCAGGCAAGAAAGGCGATGAGCGTAAATCCTTCATGAAGGAATGCCTGAGCGCCAAGCCGGCGCCGGCCATGACGCAGCAAACCAAGATGAAAACGTGCAATGCCGACGCCAAGGACATGAAGGGCGACGCGCGCAAGGCTTTCATGAAAGAATGCCTGAGCGCACCCAAGAAATAAGCGCCGGTTCGAAGCGCCAGTGTGCGCTTCACCCCACAGCGCCAGCCGAAAGGCTGGCTTTTTTTTGTTCCCAACGCCTGGAGTTCCCTCTTGCCCTATCGCCTGTCCCCTTCCACTGCCGGCAGCCTGCTGGCCGCCACCTGCCTCGCCATTCTCTTGCCAGGCTGTCACACAAGCACGCCGGCGCCCATTTCGACACCGGCCGTGCGCGTGCCAGCCAGCATGCCGGCCGCTTGCACCCAGCCAGCCTGGCCCCCGGGCGAGAAACGTCGCGGCGCCCAAGGCAGAGTGACCTTGCACTTCACGGTAGAAGCAGACGGCAAGGTCAGCAAAGCGGCTGTCATCCGCTCCAGCGGCTATCCCGCTCTCGACCAGGCGGCCCGCGATGCGCTGGGCAAGTGCGTCTTCCAGCCTGAAACGCTGGACGGCAAGCCCGTCGCCAGCAAGGTCATCATGCCCTACCAATGGATCAATGAATCCGTCGACAACGCTGAACGCTGAACGCCGGCAATCATGATGAATGATCAAGATGACATGAGGAAAGATAGCGCGTAGTATTTAATCAACCTACTGCTCAGTACGGTTACATGGCATTCTGGAGAAAGGACGGCAGCGTGGTGGCGTCGAACGATCTCGCGCATTGGCGCGGCCAGGTCTTTAAGCGCCTGCTGCAGGTGGTTCTGCTGCTTGGCTTCGTGACGGCCATTCCCAGCGCGCTGCTGGCCGCGAGCGAATCCATCTGGTCCATTGTCGCCCTCGACCTGCTGGCCATCGGCTGGGTCGGCGTCATCTGGCATCTGCGCGCCATGTCCTACCGCTGGCGCGTGTGGCAGTTCCTGATCGTCGCCTACCTGGTGGGCGTGGGCCTGCTGCTGAAAATCGGCCCCGTCAGCCAGATCTACATGATGCTCATGCCCGTACTGGCGGCACTGCTGCTGGGCATGCGGCCAGCCCTGTCAACCTTGGCCCTGACGTCTCTGACCATCTTTTTCCTGGGCCTGTATCCCGACGTCGCCCTGCATTTGCCGGGCACGCCTGATTCTCCCGCGCTGCGCGCGCTGATCGTGGCCCTGAATTTCCTGTTCATCGCCGCCGTGCTGACCCTGTCCTGCGCCTTCCTGCTGCGCCACCTGGAAGACAGCAGCAAGGCCCTGTCGCAACGCAACGCCGAGCTGCGCTTGACGGCCACGGCGCTGGCCCGCCTGAATGACATGGTGATGATCGCCGAAGTGCTGGACGGCCCGCCCGGCCCCGGCGCGGTGCCGGCCACGCGCATCATCTTCGTCAACGACGCCTTCACGCGCAGCAGCGGCTATACGCGTGCCGAGGTGCTGGGCCGCAGCCTGCTGTTCCAGCAGGGCCCCGCCACCGATGCGCACGAACTGGCCCGCGTCGCCGCCGCCATGGCCAGCGCCCAGCCGGCCAGGGCGGAGTTACTGAACTACAACAAGGCCGGCAAGGCGTACTGGGTCGAAGCGGAACTGGTGCCGTTTACGGATGCGGACGGCAGGCAGACGCACTGGGTGGCTGTCGAGCGCGAAATTGACGAGCGCAAGAAATCGGAAGCGGACATCCACCGCCTGGCCTTCTACGACGTGCTGACGGGCCTTCCCAACCGGCGCCTGCTGATGGACCGCATCGCCCACCTGCTGGCCGCCGCGCCGCGCGACAATAAAATCAGCGCGCTGATGTTCATCGACCTCGACCACTTCAAACACATCAACGACGCGCGCGGCCACGCCACCGGCGACGCGCTGCTGCGCCTGGCCGGTGAACGACTGGCGCAGCTGATGCGCAAAGCCGACACGGTGGCGCGCATCGGCGGTGACGAATTCGTCGTGCTGCTGGCGCACCTGGCCAATGACCTGGACTGCGCCGCCCGCGCGGCAGCCCAGGTGGCCGAGAAAATCCGCGCCGCCATCGCGCGCGACTTCGATATCGAGGGGCAGTCCTATCATTGCAGCGCCAGCATCGGCGTGACCCTGCTGCCAAAAACGGGCCAACAGGCGCACGACCTGCTGCGCGAAGCCGACATCGCCATGTACCGCTCCAAAGCGGAAGGGCGCAACGGCATCGCCTTCTTTGAAGCGGCCATGCAGGCAGGCGTGGAACGGCGCCTGACCCTGGAACGGGCGCTGGCGCGCGCCCTCGATGAGCATGAATTATGCATGCACGTGCAGCCGCAGGTCGACCGCCAAGGCCGGGTGACGGGGGCCGAGCTGCTGATGCGCTGGCCACAGGCGGACGGCACGCATATCGGGCCGGGTGTCTTCATCCCCATCGCCGAGGAATCGGGACTGATCGTCAGGCTGGGGCACTGGGCCCTGCGCGAAGCGTGCCGCGCCGCCAGCCTGCTGGCGCAGGCGGGATCGCCCGTGGCGCTGTCGGTAAACGTGAGTCCGGCCCAATTTCGCCAGCCTGATTTCGCCGCCCGCGTGCAGGCGGCGCTGGCCGAGTACGGCACGCCGGCCGGCGCCCTGATCCTGGAATTGACGGAAGGCTTGCTGATCGACCAGCGCGACGCCTCGCTGGCGCGCATGCGCGAACTGGCGGCACTGGGCATCCGCTTTTCCATCGACGATTTCGGCACCGGCTATTCCAGCCTCGCCTACCTGACCTCGATGCCGCTGTACGAACTTAAAATCGACAAGCGCTTCATCGACGACACGCCGCGCGATGCGCGCGATACGGCCATCGTGCAAGCGATATTGGCCATGGCGCGCCATCTGAGCTTGCGCGTCGTGGCCGAAGGCGTGGAAACGCAGGAGCAGGCCGACTTCCTGGTCGCCCACGATTGCGATGGCTTGCAGGGCTACCTGTATGCGCGGCCCATGCCGCTCGATGACTTTCTCGCCTGGCTGGCCCAACATCAAGCTTAGCTTTCCGACATTTCCTGCACGAAACTCCTCCGCTAGAATACCGGCCTCATGGCCTGTACCTTCACCATCCCCTTTTATAATCTCGTCAAATAAAGCGATCCCCGATGCGTCTGGTTCTTCCCCTGTTGGCCCAACCCCTGCTGACACCTCTGCTACTGTCTCTGCTGGCCACCGCCCTGCCCGCCGCGCATGCGGCCCCATCCACTACCGCAGCACCCACGTCCATCACCCTGGACCAGGCCATGGCCGATCCCGACTGGATCGGCACACCCGTCGAAGCGGCGTGGTGGGGCTGGAATGGGCAGCTGTATTACAAGCAAAAACGCCTTGGTTCGCCTCTGCGCGACACCTATCAATTGCCAGGCGCGAACGCCAAGCTCAATAGCGGCAAGAAGGTTGCCGATGCGCAACTGGCGAACCTCGATGGCCAGCAGATGGTCGTCAACCGGGCCGGCACGCGCGCCATCCTGCTGCGCAATGGCGACTTGTTCGAGCGCGACCTGAAAAACGGCGCCTTGATCCAGATCACGCGCGGCGTCTCGGCCATCAGCGACCCGCAATACTCCGCCGACGGCAGCGCGGTGCAGTACCGTAGCGGCAGCGACTGGTTCAGCTGGAGCCGCGTTGACCGCCTGAGCGCGCCCGTCGCCCTGCTGCGCACAGCCAAGGACCCGGACGCCAAGCCGGAAGCGGACGCCCTGCGCGAGCTGCAACTGCGCCTGATCGTCAACCTGGCGCGCCAGAAGGAAGATCGCGACGCAAGCCGCGAGCGCCGCCACGAAGAGCGCCGCCTGGACGCCACGCGCGCGCCGGAACCGATTTACCTGGGCGAAAAAGTGACGATATCGGGCAGCGCCCTGTCGCCGGATGGCCGCTGGCTGCTGTTCGTCACGCAAGACAAGGCCGCCGAAAAAGGCAAGCTGGGCAAACTGGCCCGCTACGTCACGGAAACAGGCTACCCGGAAGCGGATGACGAGCGTACGCGCGTGGGCCGCAACATGCCCATCGCGCAAAGCCTGAAACTGGCCGACCTGCGCACGGGCCAGGTGCGCGAGATCGCTTTCGACAGCCTGCCCGGCATCGCCACCGATCCGCTGGGGGCCTTGCGCGCCGAACAGAAGCTGCCGCCACTGAAAGGCAACCGTCCCGTGCGCATCGACGCCCAGCGCGACGGCATCGCCTGGACCGATGACGGTTCGCGCGTGGCCGTGCGCGTGCGCGCCATCGACAACAAGGACCGCTGGATCGCCAACGTCGACCTGGCCAATGGCGCCCTCCTGCCCGTACACCGCATGAGCGACACGGCTTGGGTGAACCGCCGCGCCGACGAATTCGGCTGGCTGCCCGACAACGCCACCTTGTGGTATTTGTCCGAGGAAAGCGGCTACGCCCACCTGTACACAAAAACGGGCGCGGCTCCGGCGCGCGCGTTGACGCAAGGCAAATGGGAAGTGAGCGCCGTCGAGTGGAGCCGCGACGGCAAGACCGCCTACTTTATGTGCAACCCGCAGGCGCCCGGCACCTATGAAGTGTGCGCCAGCACGGCCAGGGAGGGCGGCGTGCGCGAAGTGACAAATTTGAAAGGCGTGGAAAACTTCGGCCTGTCGCCGGATAACGGCAAGCTGCTGCTGCGCTACTCGAACAGCTACCTGCCGGCCCAGCTGGCGACGATTTCCGTTGCAGGCGGCAAGGCGACTATCCTGACCGATACGCGCAGCGAGGCCTTCAAGGCGCGCAGCTGGGTCATGCCGGAACTGGTGCAAGTGCCATCCACGCATGGCGCGGCGCCCATCTGGGCCAAGCTGTACCGCCCTGCGCAACTGGAAGCGGGCAAGCGCTATCCCATCGTCATGTTCGCGCACGGCGCCGGCTACCTGCAGAACGTGACCGAGCGCTACCCTGTGTACTTCCGCGAACAGATGTTCCACAACCTGCTGGTGGAGCAAGGCTATATCGTGCTCGACGTCGACTACCGCGCCTCGATGGGCTACGGCAGCGCGTGGCGCACGGCCATCTACCGCCAGATGGGCCACCCGGAACTGGAAGATTTCCTCGACGGCGCCAACTGGCTGGCACAGCAGCACCAGGGGGACATCAAGAACGTGGGCATCTATGGCGGCAGCTATGGCGGCTTCATGAGCCTGATGGCCCTGATGCGCGCGCCGGACGTGTTCAAGTCCGGCGCAGCGCTGCGTCCCGTGACGGACTGGACTGCCTACAACCACGAGTACACGGCCAATATCCTGAACACGCCGGACATCGATCCGCAAGCGTACAAAATCTCCTCGCCGATCGAATACGCTGACAAACTGACGGGCAACCTCTTGATTGCCCATGGCATGATCGACGACAACGTGTTTTACCAGGATTCCGTGCGCCTGTCGCAGCGTTTGATCGAGCTCAAAAAGGATAACTGGGAAATGGCCAGCTACCCCATGGAGCGCCACGGCTTCGTGCAGCCCGAAGCGTGGTATGACGAGTACCGCAGGATTTATCAGCTGTTCCAGCGTACGCTGAAGTAAGTTTAACTGCCCGCTTTCATGCGGGCATTTTTATGTACGGCATCTTGACGTCAGTCAAACGGCAGGGGCCGCGGCGTCGTGTCGCTCGATGGCGGCAGGATCGGCAACAGCATGTGCGTCCAGCGTGCGAATCGCGCTTGCCATTCGGGCAAGCGTGGCACATGATGAAGGCATGCATATACCTACCTCCCCCATCCTGTTACCACTGCTGCGCGCCGCGTGCTCCTCCATCGTGCTGCTGGCCGCCAGTGCCTGTGGCAGCGCCCCCGCACAGGATGCGCCGCCCGCCCCCGGCAATGCCGGCTTGCTGGCGCAAATCCAGGCGGAAGTGGGCGCCGCCGCCTGCGACTCCACCCAGCAATGCCACACCATCGCCATCGGCGCCAAGGCCTGCGGCGGACCCGAGCGCTACCTGGCCTGGTCCAGCAAGGACTATGACGGCAAGACACTCAAGGCACTGGCCCAGGCGCAAGCCGAGGCCAGCCGCAAGCAGCAGCAGGCGGATGGCATGATGTCGACCTGCTCCATCGTCACGGACCCGGGCGCCACCTGCGAAGCGGGACGCTGCGTACTGCAAAAGAGCGTCATGGGCGGCAGCTCGGCGATGTAAAAAAAGCCACTGGATCAGCGGCTTGGGAGGTTTTGCAACGCTTCAGGATTGCAGCTGCAAGGTCTTGATAATTTTGCTTTCCACCTTCTCGCCCGCACCCGAGGTGGCGTTCTTGCTTTCCTTGCGCAGCAACAATAAATGGTCACCGCTGACGCCATACTGGCGCGTCTCATCCGTCTTTTGCGTAAAGCTGATGACGACAAAGGCGCGTCCGCTCACATCCACGTGGAAATGGCTGGCCAGCGGCGTGCCGTCTGCAGCGATCCACACCTCGATGCCGCCTTCGAACTTTTTCACATACTTGCGGTCTTTCTCAGGCACCTTGTCGAGCGACAGGGTAAAGCTGAGCAGGCGCGCCGGCTTGCCCTTGTAGCTATCCATTTTTTCGCCGCTGAACACGGCTTCCTCGATCTCGCGCGACAGGGCGTCCGCCGCCGACACCATGGAACGCAGCTCCGTCGCCTTCATTTCCCCCAGCGCAAAACCGATCGGCGTCTTGACCTTGGGATCCTTCACCTTGGCGCGCTGCTCGGCTTCCACTTTCGCCAGCAAATCCTTGCCGTAGAGCACCTGCAAGCCCGCCGACCCGCCGTCGACAGTCACCATGGCCTGACCGCTATCCTCTTCCGCCGCCTTGCCTTCGCCCTCGCGGCGCCAGGTTTTCGATTCCACCTGTGCCTTGATAGGCATCTGCCCCTGCAAGCGCGCCAGCGCCGCATTCAAATCGGCCAGCCCGTCGGCCCGCGCCGTACTGCAAAACAAACTGAACAAGCCCGCCACCGCCAAGCCTTGCACTCCAATACGTCGCTGCATCGTCGCATCCTTATGTCGCATATCGATGCCAAAACACTATGTTTTGGCCATCTGTTGCATTTGAACACAGCTAGCTCTGGTCAGGTGGAAAGTCTTTCTGCTATAATTCGCCGCCTTGGCCTGGTAGCTCAGTCGGTAGAGCAGAGGATTGAAAATCCTTGTGTCGGTGGTTCGATTCCGCCCCGGGCCACCAAGAATTCAGCAGAACTTATCAAAAACGCCACCTTCGGGTGGCGTTTTTGTTTGTCTTTGCACAAAACCACCATCGCGCCCACCGCTGTGTACGCAAACGTACGGACTGCAGCCGTCCAGGAGCACATGCTGCAGGCAGACCACTAATTCCCTTCCCGCCGTCCGCGCCATGCGCAACACGGCAGACGGGTCAACTGGTCATCTCTCCCCGCCATGCGAAACTCGCGCCCGACGCCGTCGAGCCGTTCCGTACATAACGGCACACTCCAAAGGATGCATCATGAAAACAACCCTGATATTGCTCGCGCTCGCCTCTACCCTCGCCTTGACCGCTTGCCAGCGCGAAGCGCCACCCGTCGTGCAAGTCGTCCCCGGCCCTGCCGGCGCGCCTGGTCCAGCCGGCGCAACGGGTGCCACGGGTGCCGAAGCTCCTGCCGGCGCAACCGGTGCGACCGGCGCCACTGGCCAGACCGGCGACAGCGGCGCCGCCGGATATGATGGCGCCAAGGGCGCCACTGGCGCAAAAGGCAACGATGGTGTTCAAGGCAACGATGGTGTCCAAGGCAACGACGGTGCCAAGGGCGACGACGGTGCCAAGGGCAAGACAGGCGACACGGTGATTGTCGTTCCACAACGCTAATACGCCTCACGCCACACACCACAACGCCAACCCATCCGGTTGGCGTTGTGCGTATGCGCAGTACCGCACAGTAACATCGTCCATATCGGCCTACCCTGTACTTATTACACAGGGAGATATCGCATGCTGACGATCGTACTGATGGTGGCCCTGCTGGGCCTGCTTGCACTGTTCGCGCCCGGCCCCGTGCGCCGCGCCCTGATTACCCCACACTTGCTGGCCCTGTTCAAGCGCATCTTGCCGAGCATGTCCGACACGGAACGCGACGCCCTTGAGGCGGGCACCACCTGGTGGGATGCCCAGCTGTTTTCCGGCCGGCCCGACTGGTCCAGGCTGCTGGCTTATGGCCGCGCCTCGCTCACTGCCGACGAGCGCCATTTTCTTGACCACGACGTCGAGCGGCTGTGCGAACTGGTCAACGACTGGGAAACGCAGCAGGCGCAGGATTTGCCGCCGCAAGCCTGGGCCTACATGAAGGCGCAAGGTTTCCTCGGCATGATCATCCCGAAACAATACGGCGGCAAGCAATTCTCCGCCTACATGCACTCGCAAGTTGTCATGAAATTGTCGAGCCGCTGCTCGGCGCTGGCCGTGACCGTGATGGTGCCCAATTCGCTGGGACCGGCCGAACTGCTGCTGCACTACGGCACCGAAGAACAAAAGGATTATTACCTGCCGCGATTGGCTTCCGGCACAGAGATTCCCTGCTTTGCACTGACCAGCCCGTATGCGGGTTCCGATGCGGCTGCCATTCCCGACCTTGGCATCGTGTGCATGGGCATGCATGAAGGGCGCGCCACTGTGGGTTTCCGCCTCAGCTGGAACAAGCGCTACATCACCCTGGCACCCGTGGCGACCTTGCTGGGGCTGGCATTCCAGACCAGCGACCCCGATCATTTGCTCTCCGACAACGATGCGCCGGGCATCACCTGCGCCCTGATCCCCGCCAGCCACGACGGCGTGGTGATCGGCCGCCGCCATCACCCCTTGAACGCCGCGTTCCAGAACGGCCCCACGTCCGGGAACGATGTCTTCATTCCCATCGACTGGGTCATCGGCGGCCAGGCGCAAGTGGGTAAAGGTTGGCGCATGCTGATGGAATGCCTGGCGGCCGGGCGCGCCATTTCCCTGCCCTCGTCCAGCGTGGGCATGGGCAAGATGGCCGTGCGCGGCACCGGCGCATATGCGGCCGTGCGGCGCCAGTTCAACATGGCTATCGGCAAATTCGAGGGGGTGCAGGAAGCGCTGGCCCGCATGGGCGCCAATCTGTACCTGATGGACGCGGCCCGCACCCTGGCTGCGCACGCCGTCGACCTGGGCGAAAAGCCGGCCGTCATTTCCGCCATCGTCAAATACCACGTCACGGAACGGGGACGCGCGCTCGTCAATGACGGCATGGACATCCTGGGCGGCAAGGGCATCTGCGTGGGGCCGGACAATTTCCTCGCCAGCGCCTACCAGCAAATCCCCATCGCGATTACCGTTGAGGGTGCCAACATCCTCACGCGCAGCCTGATCATCTTTGGCCAGGGCGCCATCCGCGCGCATCCATATGTACTCCGGGAAATGGCGGCCGTCAGCGAAAGCGATGGCCGCAAAGCCGTGCGCGATTTCGATGCAGCCTTCTTTGGCCACGTAGGCTTTGTGCTGGGCAACCTGGCCAGGGGATTGTGGTACGCACTGGGCGGCGCGCGCCTGGTGGCCGTGCCCGACGCCAGCGCACCCGTACTGGCTCCCTATTACCGCGCGCTGACGCGCATGTCGACGGCCTTTGCCGTCATGACGGATATGTCGATGTTCGTGCTCGGTGGCGAGCTCAAGCGCCGCGAGCGGCTGTCCGCCCGCCTGGGCGACGTGCTGGCGCAACTGTACCTGGCGTCGTCCGTGCTGAAGCGTTACGAGGACGATGGCCGTTTCGCCGCCGACCTGCCCTACGTGCACTGGTCGCTGCAAGATGCGCTGGTCAAGGCGCAGCAGGGCTTGACGGGCGTACTGGACAATTTTCCCGCGCGCGTGCTGGCAGTGTTGCTGCGCATGCTGCTCTTGCCCTTCGGCCTGCCCCATCTTCCGCCGTCCGACGAACTGGGCAGCGAGGTGGCGCTGGCCCTGCAAACGCCGGGCGCCGACCGCGAGCGCCTGCTGGCCGACGGCCATGTCGCCAGCGACACCGACGATACGCTGGCTTGCGCCGAACGGGCGCTGGCCTTGCTGCCCGACGTGCTGCACATCGAAAAACGCCTGAAAGACACGCCCGAAGGGGCGTCCCTCAGGCGCCTGCCGCAAAGCCTGTCTGCCATGCAACAGTGGCTGGCTGCGGCCAAGCCAGCAAACTTGGTCAGCTGCCAGGAGCACAATACCTTGCTGGAATATGCGCGCCTGGTCGATGGCTTGATACAGGTCAACGATTTCCCCGCCGATACGGCACAGCCCAGACACTTGCCTGCGCACAGGACGAATGCCAGCAGCCGCGTGGCCTAGGCCAGATTGCGGCCTATACTAAAAGGAGCGGGTACGGTACCCGCTCTTGGCAGAAAGGAGTCGATCATGACACGCAAATTCATCGATTGCCGGGAATTTCCAAGCGACACGCGTTGCTCGGTGGCCATCTCGGCCGACAGCGAGGAAGAGCTATTGGGAATTGCTGTGGAACACGCGGTTTCGGTACACCATCACCACGACACGCCGGAGCTGCGCCAGCAGCTGCGTCAATTGTTCAAGGACGGCATGCCGCCTGAACACCTGCCCATGGCGGGGCAGGCCGGCAGCAGCAGCGCCGCGCACACGCACACACATTAAGTCCGTGCCGGCCACGCCGGCTTGCTAGTTCAGGATGCCAGCTTGCTGGCTGGCGTCCTGATGTCCAGACCCAGTACGAGCGGCACGAGCGCCGCGTACACGACGATCACCGACAGCCAGATGGCGCCGGGCCAGTGTTCCTTGAACACAAAATACAGGCTGGAAAACACCAGCGGGCAGAGCACGGACGCCAGGCTCACGGACGAGGCCAGCACGCCCTGGAACTGGCCTTGCCGGTCGTCGGCGACTTGCCGCGTGGCCAGCGACTGCAGGGCCGGCGCGCCGATGCCGCCCAAGGCGAACACAGGCATGATGGCGAAGATCATCCAGCTGCGGCTGGCAAAGGCCATGACGACCAGCGCCAGGCAGGCGCAGGCCACCCCGGTCAGGATGGTGGCGCGCTCGCCCAGCAGTTTCACGGCCGGGCCGGGCAAGAAGGCCTGTGCCAGCGCCTGGCACAGGCCAAAGGCGCCCAGCGACAGGCCGATCCACAGCCCGTTCCACTCGAACGCATCGTGGCCCCACAAGGCCCAGCACACGCCATACACTTCACCGGCCGCGCTGAAGGTAAAAAAGATGACGGTGATCGGCAGCAAGGTTTTCTGCGAGAAAACCCAGCGCAGCGGACACAAGGGATTCAATGCCGCCAGGTCAATTTTCGCGCGCGTGGGCTGGCGCATGGGGGGACGTGACTCGGGCAAGGTAAGAAACGTCAACAACAGGTTGCCGGTATTCAAGATGGCCGCCGCCATGAACGGCAGGCGCAGCCCGTAATCGCCCAGCGCACCGCCCAGCACGGGGCCGATGATGAAGCCTGCGCCGAACATGGCGTTGAGCAAGCCGAAGCGGCGCGCCCGCTGCTTCTCGGCCGAAATATCGGTGATGTAAGCCGTGGCCACGGAGACGTTGGCGCTCGTCAGCCCCGCGATGGCGCGCCCCAGCAACAGCATCCACAGGCTGGGCGCAAACGCCAGGAACAGGTAGTTGACGGCGGCGCCCGCCAGCGAAACCAGCAGCACGGGGCGCCGCCCCAGGCGGTCGCTCAGCGCTCCCAGCACGGGCGCAAAGATGAACTGCATCAGCGCGTACAAGGCCGTCATGATGCCGATATACGGCGCCACGTTGGCGGCATGCGTGACATCCCGCAGCAGTGCAGGCAGGATGGGGAAGATCAGGCCGATGCCGACGGCATCGAGCACGACCGTGGCGAAGATGACAGACAGCGCTGTCGCCGGAACGGATGGCTTCATATACTCAATCCAAATATATACTCAGTATATAAATAATACGCCCCGCCTGACTGTGTCATCAAGCCTTATCTGTACTCAGTACACCTGGTGTATGATTGCGGCAACATGACGATTCCTGCCGACCTCCGCTCCCGCAAACGCCTTGCCACCCGGCAAGCCATCTCGAATGCCGCCACGCGCCTGTTCTTCGTACGCGGCTTCGAGCAAGTGACGGTGGACGAGATCGCAGCGGCCGCCAGCGTGGGACGCATGACGGTGTTCAACCACTTCCCGCGCAAGGAAGACATGTTCTTCGACCGCGAGGAAGAGGGACGCGAACTGCTGCGTGCCGCCTTGCGCCAGCGCGATCCCGCCATCGCGCCTATCGACACCCTGCGCCTGCTGGCGCACCGGCTGGTACTGGAGGACAGTCCCTACATCACATTTTCCGCCGCCGGCCAGGGTTTCATTGCCACCATCGAGGCCAGCGATACCCTGAAAGCGCGGGCGCGGGCGATACGCGACGAGCTGGCGCACGTGGTGGCGCAGGCACTGACCGAGAGCACCGGGCGCGACGCGCACGATCCTCTGGCACAACTGGCGGCCAGCCTGCTGCTGGCAACCTGGAGCACCGCCCTCATCGAAGCGCACCGGCACTTTCGCCAGCATGGCGACGCGCGGCAGGCCAAGGCCAGCTTTCTCGCGCTGCTGGACCAGGGACATATCGGCTTGAACGCGGCGCTGGCGGGCTCGCCTTACGCCTGAGCGCCTTGGTGCCGGCTGTCAATCCCTTGACCCAAGGCAAGGCAATCTGGCGCCAAGCCGCCTACAATCGCCGGCTTTGCTCCTCCTCCATGCGCCACGCTCCCGAACTCCTCCTTCCTGCCGGCTCCCTGGCCAAGATGCACGCCGCCTTCGACTATGGCGCCGATGCCGTCTACGCGGGCCAGCCGCGCTACAGTTTGCGCGTGCGCAATAACGATTTTTCAACCTTGCAAGCCTTGCAGGAGGGAATTGATGGCGCCCATGCGCGTGGCAAGCAGTTCTTTGTCGCCAGCAATATCTTCGCCCACAATGCCAAGCTGAAAACCTATCTGCGCGACATGGAACCTGTGATCGCCATGCGTCCCGACGCCCTGATCATGGCCGACCCGGGCTTGATCATGATGGTGCGCGACAAGTGGCCGGACGTCCCCGTCCACCTGTCCGTGCAGGCGAATGCCGTGAACTGGGCGGATGTAAAATTCTGGCACCGCATGGGCCTGACGCGCGTGATTCTGTCGCGCGAACTGTCGCTCGACGAGATCGAGGAAATCCGCCAGCGCTGCCCGGAGATGGAACTGGAAGTGTTCGTCCACGGCGCCCTGTGCATCGCCTACTCTGGCCGCTGCCTGCTGTCCGGCTATTTCAACCACCGCGACCCGAACCAGGGCACGTGCACGAATTCCTGCCGCTGGGATTACAAGGTGAAAAATGCTTCGGAAGACGCCAGCGGCGATCTGGGCGGCATGCAGGTGGTGCCGCTGGAATTTCACCAGGCGCTGGCCGAGGCCGACAACAACGCGTTTTCGGCCCTGCACCAGCAGCCGCGCCACCCGCTGGCCGACCAGCCCTATTTCATTGAAGAAGCACAGCGCCCTGGCCAGCTGATGCCGATACTCGAAGACGAGCACGGCACCTACATCATGAACTCGAAGGACTTGCGCGCTGTCGAGCATATCGAACGCCTGGTCAAGATCGGCGTCGATTCGCTGAAGGTCGAGGGCCGCACCAAATCGCTGTACTACGCGGCGCGCACGGCGCAAGTCTACCGCCAGGCCATCGATGACGCCGTGGCGGGCCGTCCTTTCGACATCAGCCTGCTGGGCCAGCTGCAAGGCCTGGCCAACCGCGGCTACACGGATGGTTTTTACCAGCGCCACCACACGCAAACACATCAGAACTACATGCGCGGCGCCTCGGAAGCGGACCGCAGCCAGTACGTGGGCGACGTGCTGGGCGTGGCGGACGGCTGGGCCAGGGTGGAAGTGAAAAACCGCTTCGCCGTGGGCGACCGCATCGAGGCCCTGCATCCGGGCGGCAACCGCGATTTCACCCTAGCACGCATGCTCAGCGATGACGGCAAGGAAATCCAGGTCGCGCCCGGCAGCGGCCACTTCGTGCGCATCGAACTCGACGGTGCCCTCGACAAGGCTTTGCTGGCCCGCTATTTGTAACCACCAGTCTAGTGCGTGCTGTGGCGAGCAGTTTCTAAGTGTTTGATTTGACAAGTAAAAATCCACACGGCACCGCTTAAACAATTTGTTTAAGCCTCAACATTACTATACGATACGGCCACCCTGCGTCCGGGAGCCTTATCGGCATCCCGGGCGTTCCTGACACGTTCACCGGAATCCCCGATGCCACCTGCCACACCTGCCCTGATCACCAATGACGCCGTCGTCCTCGGCCTGCTCGCCATGACCCTGGGGGCCGTTTTCTGGACCGCTTCCCGAACGAACGGCTTCTGGAAAAAGTTTTACACGTATATCCCGTCGCTGCTGATGTGCTACCTGATCCCGGCGCTGCTCAACACCTTCGGCATCATCGATGGCAACACGTCCGGCCTGTACGCCGTGGCGCGCGACTATCTGCTGCCCAGCGCGCTGGTCCTGCTGTGCGTGGCCATCGATTTCGGCGGCATCATCCGCCTGGGGCCCAAAGCCATCATCATGTTTCTCACTGGCACGCTTGGCGTCATGCTGGGCGCCCTTGTCTCGTTCGAAGCCTTGCGTTTGATCCACCCGGAAACGGTGGCGGGCGACACCTGGCGCGGCATGACCACCGTGGCCGGCTCGTGGATAGGCGGCGGCGCCAACCAGGCGGCCATGAAGGAAGTGTTTGAAGTGGACGCCACCCTGTTCGGCCAGTTCGTCGCCGTCGACGTGCTGGTGGCCAACGTCTGGACGGCCGTGCTGCTGTTCCTGGCCGGCCGCGCGGGCGCCTTCGATCGCTGGACGGGCGCCGACTTGACAGCCATCAATGCGCTCAAGGACAGCATCGAGAGCTACCGGGCCCAGCACGCGCGCGTTGCCAGCCTGACCGACATCATGATCATCCTCGGCGTGGGCCTGGGCGTGACGGGCCTGTCGCACTTCCTGGCCGGCCCCATCATCAGCTGGATCAATACCCTGCCCGCCGAATGGCGCCTGCAGGACTACAGCCTGACGTCGAACTTCTTCTGGATCGTCGTGCTCGCCACTACCTTCGGCCTGCTGCTCAGTTTTACCCGGGCGCGCAGCCTGGAAGGCGCGGGCGCCTCGACCATCGGCTCGGCCATGCTGTACGTGCTGGTGGCCACCATCGGCATGCACATGGACTTGAAAGCCCTGTTCGACAAGCCATTCCTGTTCCTGCTGGGCCTGATCTGGATCGCCGTGCACGGCGGCCTGATGCTGCTCGTCGCCAAGCTGATACGTGCGCCGCTGTTCTTCATGGCCGTGGGATCGCAAGCGAACATCGGCGGCGCCGCCTCCGCCCCCGTCATCGCCAGCGCCTTCCACCCGGCCCTGGCCCCCGTCGGCGTGCTGCTGGCCGTGCTCGGCTACGCGCTGGGCACCTATGGCGCTTACATCACGGGTTTGATATTGCGCGCCATGGCGGGGTGATTCACCCGGCCATGACAACGACGCCAGCCTTAGGGCTGGCGTTGTCGTTTGTGGGCCTGGCATGCCGCTGAAACCGCCTCGTCACTTGTTTTTTCGCAATAAGGCATTCGCCCTTGCTTCGGCCTGAGAGCCTCCCAAAAATCCCCAAAATGTAGCAGAAACCCCTCAAAACCAAATTTTTGCACTATTTTCGTGCAAAATCTGCGATGATAGTTGCCCAAATAACCGATCACCTCCATGGAATTCTGATGAAATACGCATCTGCTCACGAGTATGTCCAGCATGTCGCCGCACGCAATCCAGGTCAGCCCGAGTTTCTGCAAGCCGTCACCGAAGTCATGGAGAGCTTGTGGCCGTTCCTCGAGCAGCACCCGAAATACGCGGAACAAGGCTTGCTGGAACGCTTGATCGAGCCGGAACGCGTGGTGATGTTCCGCGTGTCGTGGGTCGATGACCATGGGCAAGTGCAAGTCAATCGCGGCTACCGCATCCAGCACAGCATGGCCATCGGGCCGTACAAGGGCGGCATCCGCTTCCATCCGTCCGTCACCCTGTCGGTGCTGAAATTCCTCGCCTTCGAGCAAACGTTCAAGAATGCCCTGACGACCTTGCCGATGGGCGGCGGCAAGGGCGGCGCCGATTTCGATCCGAAGGGCAAGAGCCCGGGCGAAGTGATGCGCTTTTGCCAAGCCTTCGTCAGTGAACTGTTCCGCCATGTGGGTTCGGACACGGATGTGCCGGCTGGCGACATCGGCGTGGGCGGCCGCGAAGTGGGCTATATGGCCGGCATGATGAAAAAGCTCAGCAACCGCGCCGACTGCGTGTTTACGGGCAAGGGCGCCAGCTTTGGCGGCTCGCTGATGCGGCCTGAAGCGACGGGCTACGGCACCGTCTATTTCGCCGAAGAAATGCTGAAAACGCAGGGCCGCTCGTTCGAAGGCATGCGCGTGTCCGTTTCCGGGTCGGGCAACGTGGCGCAGTACGCGGTGGAGAAAGCCATGGCAATGGGCGCGAAAGTCATCACCGTCTCCGATTCCAGCGGCACCGTCATCGACGAAGACGGCTTTACGCCGGAAAAGCTGGCCATCCTGATGGAAATCAAGAACCACCTGTATGGCCGCGTCAGCGATTACGCCGAGCGCACGGGGGTGCGCTTCGAGGCGGGCGTGTCGCCATGGCACGTGCCGGTCGACATCGCCCTGCCCTGCGCCACGCAGAATGAATTAAACATCGACGACGCGCGCCTTCTCATCGCCAATGGCGTACAGTGCGTGGCCGAGGGCGCCAACATGCCCACCACCATCGAGGCGGCCAAGGCGTTCGAGGCGGCCGGCGTGCTGTATGCGCCGGGCAAGGCCAGCAATGCGGGCGGCGTGGCCACGTCGGGCCTGGAAATGAGCCAGAACGCGGCCCGCATGGCGTGGCCGCGCGAAGAAGTCGACGCGCGTTTGCTGCAGATCATGCAAGGCATCCATGCGGCGTGCAAGCAGTACGGCACGCGTCCTGACGGCACCGTCAGCTATGTGGATGGCGCCAATATCGCCGGTTTTGTCAAAGTGGCCGATGCGATGCTGGCGCAAGGGGTGATTTAATCATCGGCCAACGGTGTTGTCGGATTACGGCGCCTTGCGCCTAATCCGACCTACGCCGACCTACAACATTTCAGGCTTCATCAGGCTCTTGCGGCTGATGGTGCGGCCCGACACCATGAACTCGCCGTTGCCGCGGTAGTGCAGGGTTTCGGGCAGCTTGGGCGAGGTGGCCACGTGGGCCTTCACGCACTCGAAAATGAAAAAGCCGCCCTTCGGATTACCCGCCACCTGCGCCAGCTTGCATTCGAAGTTGGCGTAGCACTCGGCGATCAGGGGCGCGCCCACCCGTTCGGCCGGCTGCGGCGTCAGGCCGAAGGCCGTGAACTTGTCCGTGTCTTCGCCACTGCAATTGCCGATGGCCACCACCTGGTCGACCATGTCGGCCGTGGGCAGGTTGATCACGCATTCCATGCTGCGCTTGATCATTTCATAGCTGTGATTCGCGTCAGAAATGAAGCAGCCCAGCAACGATGGCGACAATTCCATCAGCATGTGCCAGGCCATGGTCATGACGTCGCTCTCGCCCTTCCAGGTGGAGCTGACCAGCACCACCGGCCCGGGCTCGAGGAAGCGCCGGATATCGGCGACGGGATAATCTTCTTTGTGGTAATTTTTCATCTGCTCTCCAGGACGCGGTACGCCATAGCATAGACCAATGGCGCCTCGGCGGGCGCGCGCCTGGCCGATGGAGGCGCAGTGCCATCCGCGCCGAGATTTGTGCAGTTCATCGCAAATTTCTCCCTCTCGGAGAACTTGCGCCCTAGAATACACTGATCAACTACTCAAGGAAACCGCCATGCGTCCTCTGTTCCTGTTGTCAGTCCTGTCCCTCGCTTGCCTCTCCACCCTCGCGCATGCCGACGAGCAAAGCCGCACGGTCGCCGCCTTCAACGCCATCGACATCCGTGGCCCCATCAGCATCGAGGTGGAATCGGGCAAGGAGCAAAGCCTGCTGCTGCGCGGCGACCAGAAGTTCCTCAGCGGCGTGATCACGGAGGTGGTCGATGGCGAGTTGAAAATTTCCATGAAAGACAAGGATATCAAGAAGACCGAGGGCGACCCGCGGGTCATCATCACCATGCCCGCCTTGCGCAAGCTGATCGCGGAAGGCGCAGGCGAGAAGATCTTGACCAAGCTCAATGGCCCCAGGGTCGACATCAGCTACAAGGGCGCGGGCCGCCTGACCGCCGAAGGCCAGGTCGACTGGCTGCGCTTGAAGGCGCAAGGCGTGGGCGAAGTCGATACGAAAGCCTTGCTGGCGAAAAACGTCGATGTCAATTTCGACGGCATCGGCTCCGTCAAGGTGTATTCCTCGGGCGAACTGAACGCCGTGGTGCGCGGCATGGGCGAACTGACGTATTACGGCAAGCCGAAGATCGTGCACAAATCGATCGCCGGCATCGGCAGCGTCAACGCCGCCAAGTAAGACTTCCTGACAAAGCCATCAGGCCACTGGAGACCCCATGACCGCAACACCCGATACCCAAGATACCGACGCACCGCTGGTGCTGCGCGAGGAGCACGATGGCCTCGTCACCCTGCGCCTGAACCGCCCGCTGCAATTCAACGCCCTGTCCGTCGCCATGCTGGCGGCGTTGCAAGAGGCGTTCGATAGCATCGCGCAGCAACCGCAGGTGCGCTGTGTGGTGCTGGCCGCCGAAGGCAAGGCCTTTTGCGCGGGCCACGATTTGCGCCAGATGCAAGCCACGCGTGAGCTTGAGTATTATCAAACCCTGTTCGCGCAATGCTCGCGCGTGATGCAAGCCATCCAGTCCTTGCCCGTGCCCGTGATTGCCCGCGTGCATGGCATCGCCACGGCGGCCGGCTGCCAGCTGGTGGCCAGCTGCGACCTGGCCGTGGCGGGCGCGTCCGCCCGCTTCGCCGTGTCCGGCATCAACGTGGGTCTGTTCTGCGCCACGCCGTCCGTGGCCCTGTCGCGCAATGTCTCGCCCAAGCGGGCCTTCGACATGCTGGTGACGGGCCGCTTCATCGACGCCGACACGGCCGTCGACTGGGGCCTGATCAATGAAACGGTGGCCGACGCGGCGCTCGACGAAGCCGTGGCGCGCCTGGCACAGCAAATCATGGCGAAAAGCCCGACAGCCATCCGCTATGGCAAAGCCATGTTCTACCGGCAGCGCCAGCTGCCGCTGGACGACGCGTATGCGTATGCGGGCGACGTGATGGCGCGCAACATGATGGAAGAGGATGCGGAGGAAGGCGTCGCCGCCTTCCTGGAGAAACGGCCGCCCAGCTGGGCGCGGCCGTAAAGTAGTTTAACGCTCTTGCTTCATCTGCTGCTGGACGGAAAGACTCAAGGTTCCCAGGTCTTCCTTGCCCAGCAGCGGCAATTGCGCCAGCAGCTGCATCAGGGCCGAGCTGCCCGTCACGTCCAGCTCGGACGACTGCACCAGCACCGTGCCGACGCCCGTGAAGTCGATCTGCTTTTCCTCGCCCGACAGGGTAAAACCCGTGAGCGCGCCGGCGGCCGAGGCCCAGCCCTGAACGTGGGCATAGTCGTAGTGATACGAAGGGCTGGGGCAGTCGGCCCAGCCCAGCACGGCCTGCTCATCCACACGGCAAGGCAACTCCAGGAAGTGCACGGGACCGTTCGACGAGGCGATGACTTTACCCGTGCCTATCATGGTCAGATAGCCGGGCAGGGTCGATTCCTGGCAAATCACATCCTTGGTAAAGCCCAGCAGGTTTTTCGCGCGGATGGTCATGTTGGCGCTGTCAAGGTCGTAGCACGCCAGGTCATTGCCGTTGTCGCCCAAAATCAATTGGCCCTGGCCTTGCGCCACGACAAAGTGATGCACGTACTTGGGCGCATTGAAGGCATTGCGCACGATCAAGTCGAGCACGCTGCTGCCCATGGATTCGAAGCGCAACTCGCCATAGAAGGCGATCATCTTGCCCTTGCGGATGAAGATCTGTTCCTTGACGTCGATGACATACGAAAAGCGGTTCAGATTATCGTTCTTTGGCAAGGTATCGGGATTGTAAATCGTCATGGCTTACCTTTCGCTCGCTTGGATGTAGACCGTACCCTGGCCAGTGAACTTCACCTGGTACGACTCGCCCGACGCCTGGCCGACAAAGGTTTTCCAGTTAAGGTCCGTGACGATGCTTGAACTCAGCTGCCCCGTGTGGCCGATATACGCTTGCGGATCGACAAACACGGGCACGTCCGGCGTGACGGGCAAGCCGATGGCATTGCCATCCGACAAAATCGCCACTTCGCCCGTGCCTTGCAAGGTGGTGGTAAACAAGCCCTGGCCGGAGGCCATGCCGCGCACCACGCCCTGCACGCCGCCCTGGTTGCCCAGAAACATGGTGCCGGCCGTCAGGCGCGCATCGAAGGCCAGCAGGGAATCGCTTTCCACATAAAACGTTTCACCGCGCACGGGCACGATGCTGACGAACAGGCCTCCCTGCGCATAAAACACGCTGCCCGTGCCACGCGCCGACATCAGGGCATAACCCTCATTCGTGACGGCGCGCATGGCCAGGCTTTGCACGCCCTGGCCCGCCAGGAAGGAGCGGCTAAACGCCACGTCGCCCTGGTAAGACACCATGGCGCCCTTGCGCGCGAACACTTCCTCATTGCCGAGTTTGACCTCAAGCATCTTTTCATTGATTTGCTGATAGACAGGCATGGCGGCTCCTAGCGTTCGGCGGGCTGGATGAACACCACGCCCTGGCCTGTGAATTTATGCTGGTACGATTCGCCCGAGCTCTGGCCGATCATGGTGCGCCAGTTGACGTCGAAGACGAATTCCTGGCGAATATCGCCCTTGAAGCCGACGAAGGCGTCCGGGTCCACGCGCAGCGGGTGCGCGGGGGTCACTTCCAGCATGATCAGGTTGCCGCGCGAAATGACGGCCAGGTTGCCGTGACCTTCGACGGTGGTGGAAAACAGGCCCTGGCCCGAACTGGCGCCGCGCAGGCCGGCAAAGCTGGTGCCCGTCTTCAGGCTCGTGTCGTAGGCCAGAAGGCTGCTGCTTTCGATGGTCAGCTTTTCGCCGGCCAGCGCCATGACGGTGATCTCGGCCGCATTCTGCGCAAAAAACACGGTGCCCGTGCCGGCGGCCTGCATCACCTGCATGCCTTCGTTCGTCACCTTGCGCTTGAGCGCGCCGAAGATGCCCTCGCCACCGAGCAAGGATTTTTCAAATTTGATGCTGCCCGTATAGGCGACCATGGCGCCGGCAATCGCCAGCACTTTTTCATCCTGCAGGCGCACTTCCAGCAGGCGGTCGGTATTAGTGCGGAAACTGGTCACGCGCGACTCCCCAAGAATGCCAGGGCACAAAGCCATGGCTATCCGACAAGATACCGGGGGCCTTAGCGCCATGCAAGTGCTATTCCTCCCGGACGGGGGTGTTTGAATAGAAAAAAGCGTGCCCGGGGGCGTGCCTTGCGCTCGCGCCTGAAATGCCGCGCTTGCCGCACCGTCACATCGCGGTACACCTGTTCCATCCTGGAACAGGTATTGGTCCGCCGGCGCTCCGCCAGACGCACCACTTGCGCCCCAGCCCCCTCCTGTGCCGATGGCATGAAGCTTGCACAACAAGGGGATAGACCGTGCTCAGGGAGCCGCATCATGGAACACTACCAACTGGCCGGCAGCGGCCGCTCAGGCACGCGGCCGGTCCGGCGCAGCATCGTGTGCTGCGCGCTGGCACTGGCTTTTTTCCTGCTGGCCGCCAGGCTGGACCTGGCCGAACGGCTGACGCACGCCCTCTGGCGCCAGGAACACTGGCAACTCGACGAATTGGCCCTGAGCCTGCTGCTGCTGGTGCTGGCGATGGCTGCCTTTGCCGTGCGGCGCGGGCGGCAGGTGACCCTGCTGCTGGCGCAAAACCGTGCCCTCACGCAGCGCCTGCTGCGCGCGCAGGAGGAGGAGCGCTGCGCGCTGGCGCGCGAGCTGCACGATGAAGTGGGACAAGACTGCACGGCCATCCGCGCCGCCGCCAGCTACATCCTGCGCGCGCGCGATGGCGACCAGGCGAACGTGCAAGCCTGCGCCGCCAGTATCGCCCGCTCGGCGGAAACGCTGCATGCGATGGTGCGCACCATGCTGCGCCGATTGCGCCCGCCCGTACTCGACAGCCTGGGCCTGGAAGCGGCCCTGCAGACGCTGTGCGACAGCTGGGCACAGCAGCACGGCATCGCCTGCCGTTTTGCGCCGCACGCCATTCCCGCCAGCCTAGACGACAGCATCGCCACGGCCATCTACCGCCTGGTGCAGGAAGGATTGACGAATGTGGCGCGCCACGCGGGCGCCGACCAGGCCACGGTGGAATTGCGCGCCGATGCGCACGGCTTGCTGCACCTGGCCATCGAAGACAATGGCCAGGGTTTGCCCCAGGAAAAAACGCCAGCAGATGGCTTCGGCATGCTGGGCATGCGTGAAAGAGTGGCGGGCCTGCGCGGCCATATCCGCTGGATCAGCGCGCTGGGCAACGGCTTGCGCATCGAAGTGGCCCTGGCGGCACGGTGCGCGGCATGAACGCCATGAACAGCGCCCTGCAAGCGATCCGCGTGATGCTGGTGGACGACCACCCGGTGGTGCGCACGGGCTACCGGCGCCTGCTGGAACAGGGCGGCGACATCGCCGTCGTGGCCGAGGCGGGAAATGGCGAAACGGCGTATGCCCTGTATCTGGAGCAGGCCCCCGATGTGTGCGTGACGGATTTGTCCATGCCCGGCATCGGCGGCCTGGAATTGCTGCGCAAGCTGCTGGCCCGCGATGCCGACGCGCGCGTGCTGGTATTCAGCATGCACGACACGCCGCAGCTGATCGCGCGCGCACTCGATGGTGGTGCCTGCGGCTTCGTCAGCAAGCAAGCCGACCCGGAGCACCTGGTAGATGCCGTGCGCGCCGCCCACGCAGGCCGGCGCTACCTCGACCCGCGTAGCGCCCCCGCCATGCTACAGGGTACGGCCCGCATGGAAGCGCAGCGTTTGAGCAGTCTGAGCCAGCGCGAATTCGAAATCTTCCGCCTGCTGGCCGAAGGCCGCAGCGCCGCCGACTGCGCCCGCCTGCTGCACGTGAGCAGCAAGACGGTGGCCAACCACCAGACCTGCATCAAGGAAAAGCTCGACGTGCCCGGCCCCGCCGCCTTGGTCCACCTGGCCTTACGCAACGGGGTCATCGAACACGTTCTGCCGAATGCCTGACCAAACCTACTGCGCGGCACGCTTTGCGGCCTGCGATGCTCACCATACTAGAGTACGGTTGCGCTTCTTAGCCACAAATCCCATCCGCTCGCTACGGTTTTGTCAGGCATCTTGAGTGTCAAGAAAACCTAATTAAATACATAGCGCAAGCCCGCATTCACGCTGCGCGGCGCCCCGGCCGCATAGAAGGTCGCGTTGACCATCGGATACGCGCCGTTCACGGCGGGCAGCGGCCGGGCACTGAAATTGCCGCTGGCATCGAAACCCGTCGCGCCCAGTTGGGCCGCCGTCGCATATTTCCGGTCGAGCAGGTTATTCACCTGGGCAAATATGCTGAGCCGCGGCGTCAGCTGGTATTTGCCATTCAGCTCGACCACGGCATAGCCGCCGCTCTTGCCCGATCCCAGATACGCTGGTCCGCCTGCCTGGTGCTGGTTGTTTTCATTGCCGCGCGCATAGGCGCTGGAGACGGTCGTCATGGCCAGGCCCACCGTCCAGTCGCGTCCGCCCTGGACATCCACGTGCGCCTTGAAGATATGGCTGGGCGTCAGGGGAATCCGGTTGCCCGGCGTGATGACAATATTGCCTTCGAGGCCGGGCGCTTGCGCGTCGCTGCTGCTGTTGGCGCTGCCGTTGACAAGCTCGCGGCTTTGATACGTCGCCTGCAACCACGTGTAATTGACGCCGAAATCCAGCGCGCCCGCCTTGCCATCGACCGCCAGCTCGACGCCCTGGTGGCGCGTCTTGCCGAAATTCTTGAAGTAGCCAAAGCCGGCCTGGTTATCGGCCACGAACAGGATATCGTCGTGGTTTTCCGCGCGGAACACGCCCGCGCTCCAGCGGGCCACGCTGGAGAGCTTGCCGCGCACACCCGCTTCCCACGTCTTCGTCACCACCTGTTTTAATGGCGGGTCGCCGGCCATGGCGTTGGGCAAACGGCATGGGTTTTCCGGATCGGCGCAACCGAGTTCGATGGCCGTCGGCGTGCGGCTGCCTTCGTTGTAACCGAAGTAGGCGCCGATGCCGGCGGCCGGCGCATAAGCCAGGCCGATGGCGGGATTGAAGCGGCTGAAACGGTGGTCGCCATCGAGCGAACCGCTGCCGCCGCCGGGCGTGATGGCATCGCGGTTGCGCACCGTGCTGCGGTTGTAGCGGCCGGAAACGGTCAACGTTAAATCTTGATTGAGCGTAATGCTATCGCTCGCATACACGCTCCAGGTGCGCATGCGCCCGCTCAAGTCGACCCGGTTGTCCACGGGCGTGCCGTCGTCATCGATTTCCGTGCCGTCGGCAAAGAACGCGACGGGCGTGATGCTGCGGTCCGGATTCAGATAGCCGAACTGGCTGCTCTGGCGGAACGTAGCGTGGCTCGCATCAAAGGCGGCGCCGGCCGTGACGGCATGGCGCGCGCCGGCCACGTCGGCCAGCACGGTGAACTGGCCCGAAAAACCATAGTTTTCCTGCTGCGTGTGGCTGCGGTTGATCATGCCGTTGCATTTTTCGGCTGGCTCATCGTTCAGCAGCACATTGCCGATGCAGCGCCACTTGGGGAAAGGCGTATTGCTTGCATTCGCCCCGCTGGCGGGAAAACCCGTGTAGCCGGCCGCCGCCAGCGCCGCCCGCTCGGCCGCACCAGTCTGGTAGACGGACTGGTCGAGCGACTCGTCGTTCAAGTCGCCATTGAAGGTGTGCGTATCGATCTTGCGGTAGTACACATTGCCGGACAATAGCAAGGCATCGCTGGCCTGGTGCTTGCCCGTCAGGTTCAGCAGGGTCGACTTGTTCTGCGTCAAATCGGGCTTGGTGTACACGCTGCGGTAGTCGCGCGCCAGCAGGCGCTGTTCCTGCAAGCCATTGCCCGTCAGCGCATTGTCCGCGTGCGCCACGGTGGCGGCAATGTCCGTGCGTGCATCGCTCCAGCCCAGCTTGCCGAACACCTGGCGCACGTCGGACGGTGAATCGTCGCGCCAGCCATCTTCCTTGAAACGGTTGCCCGTCACATACCAGTGCCAGCCCTGCGCATTGCTGCCGCCATGCTCGAACTCGACGGCGCGCCGCTGGTTCGAGCCCAGGCGCGCTTCGATGGCGGTGCCGGGACTGCTCTTGCCATCCTTGGTTTGCAGGGCCAGCGCGCCGCCCAGGGTGTTGAGGCCGAACAGGGGATTCGAGCCGGGCATCAGGGTCAGCGAGGCTATCGCCATGCGCGGGATCAAGTCCCAGCTGACGACATCGCCAAAGGGCTGGTTCAGCCGCATGCCGTCCAGATACACGGACAGGCCTTGCGGCGTGCCCAGCAAGGGCGAAGCCGTGTAGCCGCGGTAGCTGACGTCGGGCTGGAACGGGTTGTTTTGCACCTCGTTCACCACCACGCTGCCCAGGTTGCGGCGCAAGAAGGCTGAAATGTCGAGCGCATCGCTGCGGGCGATCTGCTGCGCGCTGGCCGTCTGCACGGGTGCGGCCAAGGTATCGCGCGGCTGATCCACGGTAGGCAGCGGCATGCTGCCCGTGATGATGACGGTGGGCAAGTCGACGGCGATGATCGTGCTGGCGTCAACGGCAAGGTCGGCGGCCTGCGCCTGGCACAGCGCCATGGCGGCGGCAGCGAATAAAGTCAGTTTCATGCGTATCCCCGTTTTTATAGTGGTTTTATTACTGTCCAGTATCGGACAGCCACCAGGGATGAGCTAGGGAAAAACTCCCGCCGTGCGGGAAGCTAACGCTGCAAGGGTAAATAACTCTGTTTGAGCTGGCGCAAGACAAAGCTCGATTTGCTGTGGCGGATGCCAGGGATTTTATATAAACGCTCGCGCAGCAGGCGTTCGTAGTCGCGCGTGTCGCTGACGGCGATGCGCAGGTAGTAATCGTAGTCGCCGGAGACGAGAAACGCTTCCAGCACTTCCGGGATCATGGCCAGGGCGTGGCCGAATTCGAACAGGGCCTGGTCCGAATGGTCGTCCAGCGTGACTTGCACGATGACGGTGTCGGCCAGCCCCACCTTGGCAGCGTTGACGTTCACCGTATAGCCCTCGATGACGCCATCGTCTTCCATGCGCTTGATGCGCGCCCAGCATGGTGACGAGGTCAGGCCCACCCTGGCGCTCAGCTCGTGCAGGCTGATGCGGGCATCCTGCTGCAAGGCCGTCAGGATGGCGAGGTCGAATTTGTCCAGTTTCATTCTGTCATACCCTTATTTCACAGCAAATTTTACTGAGTATCGCATTCTATACGAGAAAACCAGCAGCCTTTTCTGCCAGGGCAAGCAGAAAATAGACCCATGAAACCCGATCCCGCCCCCCTCCTCGCTCCCGCCCACGATCTTGCGCCGCGCAACGGCGCCAGCACCCTGATCGACACCCTGCTCGCCCTGGGCGTCGACACCGTCTTCGGCTACCCGGGCGGCGCCGTGCTGCCCCTGTACGACGCGCTGCACGCCCAGCCCCGTTTGCGCCACGTGCTGGTGCGCCACGAACAGGCAGCCATGCACGCGGCCGAAGGTTATGCGCGCAGCACGGGCCGGCCCGGCGTCGTCTTCGTCACCTCCGGCCCCGGCATGAGCAACACCACCACGGGCTTGCTCGACGCCCTGTGCGATTCGATTCCCGTCATCTGCATCAGCGGCCAGGTGGCCACCACCAGCATCGGTACAAACGCCTTCCAGGAATGCGATGCGCTGGGCATTTCGCGCCCCGTCACCAAGTGGAACCGGCAAATCCGCACGGCAGAAGAAACGGCGGCCGTGGTGCAGCAAGCGTACGCGCAAGCCACGCAAGGCCGTCCCGGCCCCGTGCTGATCGATTTTCCCAAGGATATGCAGTTGGCGCAGGTCGCGGCAAGCACGCCGCTGCCACCCGCCGCCGCCCGGGTTCCCCTGCCCGCCAGCGCCGACCTGGAACGGGCCGCCAGCCTGATCGCGGGCGCGCGCCAGCCCGTGTTCTATGGCGGCGGGGGTCTCATCAATTCCGGCCTGGATGCCTGCGCCGCCTTCGGGCAGTTGGTGAAACTGGCTGCCGCGCCCTGTACCCTGACCCTGCTGGGCCTGGGCGCCTTTCCCGCCTCGCACCCCGCCTTCCTGGGCATGCTGGGCATGCATGGCACGCTGGAAGCGAACCTGGCCATGCACCATGCGGACCTGATCGTCTGCGTCGGCGCCCGCTTCGACGACAGGGTCACGGGCCGCCTGGATGCCTTTTGTCCTGGCGCAAAGATCATCCACGTCGATATCGACCCGGCGTCGATAGACAAGGTGGTGCGCGCCGACGTGGCCCTGCGCGGCGACTGCGCGCCCGTGCTCACCGCCCTGCTGGTGCAGCTGCGCGGACGCTTGCTCGCGGACCGCCAGCCGTGGTGGCGGCGCATCGATGGCTGGCGCGCGCAGGATTCGCTGGCCTTCGACGACATGCCGGAAGTGATCGCGCCGCAGGCGCTGATGCAGCGGCTGCAGGCGGCCCTGGACGGACAGGACGCCATCGTATCCACCGACGTGGGCCAGCACCAGATGTGGGCGGCGCAGCACTTGCGTTTCGAGCAGCCGCGCCGCTGGCTCACCTCGGGCGGCGCCGGCACCATGGGTTATGGCTTGCCGGCCGCCATCGGCGCGCAGGTCGCCCATCCCGGCAAGCGCGTCGTGTGTGTCAGCGGCGACGCCTCGATTTTGATGAATATCCAGGAACTGGCGACGGCAGTGCAGCACCGCCTGCCCGTCAAAGTGGTATTGTCGAACAATGGCTATATGGGCATGGTGCGCCAGTGGCAGGAGCTGCACCACGGCGAGCGCTACAGCCACAGCTACACGGAAGCGCTGCCCGATTTCGTCGCCCTGGCGCGTGCGTTTGGCTGGCAAGCGCACACGGTGAGCCGGCGCGAGGAACTCGATGCAGCGTTGGCCGCCTGCCTGGCATCCGAAGGCCCCTGCTTCCTCGACGTGCGCGTGCATGGCGCAGAAAACTGCTTCCCCATGATGGCGCCCGGCGCGGGCCACCATGAAGTCACCCTATCCAAGGGAAAAGTGTACAGCGAACGGTAGGTCGGATTAGCGGCAACGCCGCGTAATCCGACACCACCACCGGCCTCGCCAACGACGTTGTCGGATGACGGTCCTTCGGACCTCATCCGACCTACGCCCACACTCGGTAGACCCAGTAACTTTCATCATCGCGGCTGGCGCGCGCCAGTTCGGTGGGGCTCAAGCCCGTGATGGCGCGCACCTCGCGGCACAGATGGGCTTGGTCGGCGTAGCCGCCCTCGGCGGCGATATCGCTCCATGAAGCATTGCCTTGCAGCATGGCCTCGCGCGCGTCGAGAAACGACTGCTCCGCGCGGCGCATGCGGCGCAAGGTGCGCATGGGCTGGCCGGCCCAGGCCTTGATGCGGCGCTCGATATTGCGCACGCCGCTGGCCAGGCCCGTCGATGCCGCTTGCACACCCAGGCGGCGCACCCAGTCCTGCATGGCGCCGGCCGGATGGTCGCCATTTCCGCGCGCCACCGCCCAGCGCGGCGCCAGGAAGGCCTCCACCAGCGCGATGCGTGCCGCGTCGTCGGGTGCGGCCAGCACGGCATCGGACAGCGCCAGCCAGTCGGCATCGAACAGCGGTTCGAGCGGGCGCACCTGGTCGAACATAACTGCCATGTCGATGCCCGTCAGCGCGTGCAGGGCGGCCGGATACAGCATCACCATGAACGAGTGCACGGGGCCGGGGTTGTAGCTGACCAGCGGATAGCCGCGCGGGCCACTGAACAGGGCTGGCGGCATGCGCACATGCAGCAGGTCGGGGCCAGGTGCCGCCGCCTCGACCTCGCCCGCGACGGTCCACAGCAGGCAGCACATGGGCGTGGCGGGGAAACGGTTCAGGCGCTGCGCCGGCGGCAAGAGCGCACAGCCGGTGGTGTCGCGCACGAGGAAGGCGCGCACGCAGGAAGCGAGCGCGGTGCGCGGCGCGATCAGGCGGGTCAGGGGCGGTGGGGGCGTCTGGGCGGCAGGCATGGCGACGATTGTACCGGCAATTGCGGGCGCCGCGCGATGTCGTATTCGTTCAAGACGCGCGAACGCAAGCGCGCTACAGTCATGTCATCGTTCCCACTGAAACAGGAGCTTGTCATGCCACCACTCGACCACGCCGCCGCGCCCGCCACCACTCCGCCCCTGCGGCAGATCCGCCAATTGCCGGGGCCGTTTGCCCTGCCCATCATCGGCAACGCGCTGCAAGTGAAACTGCCGCGTATCCACCGCGACGTGGAAGGCTGGGTCCGGCGCTATGGCCCCTACGTGCGCGCCTGGTTCGGCCGCACCCTGGTGCTGGTGGTGGCCGACAGCGAAGTCGTGGCTGCCGTGCTGCGCGACCGCCCGGATGGCTTCCGGCGCCCCTTGTCGAGCTATACGGTTTCGGTGGAAATGGGCGGCAACCCGGGCCTGTTCCTGGCCGAGGGCACGCAATGGCGCAACCAGCGCCGCATGGTCATGGCCGGCCTGGCGCCGGGCGCCATCAAGGCCTACTTCCCGGCGCTGGTGACGGTGGCGCAGCGCCTGCAGCGACGCTGGCACATTGCCGCCACGCAAGGCCAGACGATCAGCCTCGATGGCGACCTGAAACGCTACACGGTCGACATCATCGCCGGCCTGGCCTTCGGCACGGCAGTCAATACGCTCGAATCGGGCGAGGACGTGATCCAGCGCCACCTCGATTCGATCCTGCCTGCCGTGGCGCGGCGCAGCCTGTCGATGCTGCCGTACTGGCGCTATGTCAAACTACCCGTCGACCGGCGCCTGGACCGCGACGTGGCGGCGCTGGACGTGGCCGTGGCCGACCTGGTGCGGCAAGCGCGGGCCCGCCTGGAGCACGATCCCGCGCGGCGCGTGCGCCCGCCCAACCTGCTCGAAGCCATGATCGCCGCCGCCGACGAAGCCGACAGTGGCGTGGACGACCGCGCCGTGGCCGGCAATGTGCTGACCATGCTGCTGGCGGGCGAAGACACGACGGCCAACACGCTGTCCTGGATGATTTACCTGCTGCAACGCCATCCGCACACCCTGGCCAAGGCGCGCGAGGAAGTGCGGCGTCTGGCGCCCGACGTGGCGCACTTCAGCCTGGCGCAAATGGACAGCCTCGACTATCTTGGCGCCTGCGCCAGCGAGGCCATGCGTCTGAAGCCGGTGGCGCCCTACATCCCGCTCGAAGCGCTGCGCGACACGGTGGTGGGGGACGTGGCCGTCCCCGCCGGCAGCATGCTGTGGTGCGTGATGCGCCATGACAGCGTGTCCGATGCGCACTTTCCCGACGCCCAGGCTTTCCGGCCCGAGCGCTGGCTGGCCGGCAATGAAGAAGCCAACGACAAGCGCGCCGCCATGCCGTTCGGCGCCGGGCTACGCACCTGCCCCGGCCGCTATCTGGCCTTGCTGGAAATCAAGATCGCCATGGCCATGCTGCTGGGCAGCTTCGACATCGCCGGCGTCGATACGCCCGATGGCGGCGAGGCACAGGAACTGATGGGCTTTGTGATGTCGCCCATCGGCCTGTCCATGCGCCTGGCGCGACCACAGTGATACCATGGGGAACATCTCATCTACTTGAATTCCCCATGACAATCCGCCTGGAATCGCCGCAGCAAGCCGATGTGCAGCTCCTGATCGCCGAGCTTGATGCCTATCAACAAACCCTGTATCCGGCCGAATGCGTGTACTCGCTGGACCTGGCGTCCGTGCCGCCGGACAGCCTGCTGTTTGCCGTTGCCCGCGATGCAGAAGGCACGGCGCGCGCCTGCGGCGCCATCGTCGTCACGCCCGATTTCGGCGAAGTCAAGCGCATGTATGTGCACCCGGACAGCCGCGGCCTGGGCCTGGGCAGGCGTCTGCTGGCCCTGCTGGAAGAACAGGCGCTGGCGCGCGGCTGCCGTTTGTTGACCTTGGAGACGGGCATCCACCAGCCTGCAGCCATCGCCCTGTACGCGCGCCACGGCTATCAACAGCGCGGACCGTACGGCGACTACCCCGACGATCCGTTCAGTGTCTTCATGGAAAAACCGCTGCAGGTGGCCGCATGAATGCGCCATCCGACAGCCTGCTCGACATCCGCGCGCGCCTGCGCGCCTTTGCCGCCGAGCGCGACTGGGACAAGTTCCACACGCCAAAAAACCTGGCCATGGCCCTGTCCGTGGAAGTGGCGGAACTGGCAGAGCACTACCAGTGGCTGCCCACGGGTGCGGACAGCGAGCTGGACGAAGCGACGCGTACGGGCATCCGCCACGAACTGGCCGACGTGCTGATGTACCTGGTGCGCCTGGCCGACAAGAGCGGCGTCGACCTGCATGCGGCCGTGCTGGAAAAGATGCTGCTCAACGCACAGAAGTACCCGGCGCAGCAGGTCCGCGGCGACGCGCGCAAATCGACGCAATACTGACAACCATGCGTGCGTGGCTGCCGCGCAAAAAGGCGTAGCATCAAGCCATGCGCATCCCTCTCTCCCTGCTGCTTGCTGGCTTGCTCGCTGGTTCACTGTCCAGCGCTGCTGCGCTGGCACAAACCGCGTCCGTGCCGCAAGTGAAAGTGGACGCCACGCGCGACCCCGTCGACAAATCCTACCGCAAGATGCTGCAGGGCGTGGACCGCTTCGAGCGCGACCATGCGCTGGCGCCGCAGGCGACACTGCGCTTCCGTTTGCTGCCGCGCCAGCCTGGCGTGGACATGAGAGGCGTGCAGCTGCGCATCGCCGGCGACACCATCAGCATTCCTCTGCCCTTGGCGGAGGACAACAGCTTTGCCCCCGTGCGCAACGCGCAAGCCGCGCGCGAGGATGCTATCCTGATCGCCAACCGCAGGGCTTCCACCATGAGCTGGCGCGCGCAGGTCATCACGCCCGGCTTGCCGCCCGGCACGCGGCGCCTGGGCGACTTGCGCCTGGAATGCCGCGCCGGCATGGATTCGGGCCTGATTTCAAACGACCCGCAAATCATCGCCTGGCTGTCCAGCATGCTCTACAGCACCGACAAGGTGTGTTCCGAAGCGGACGGCAATTATTTGTTTTTCACGGACCGTCCCCTGTTTGGCGTAACCCTCGTGCATGGCGAGCGCCGCCTTGCTCTGCCGTTCAGCATGCTGTACGCGGGCGGCGAGCAAACGCCCGCCTCGCTGCCCTATTGCGATTGCCAGGTCTTGCTCGACCGCACGTATTACGCACCCCTGTGGGACGCCAGCTGGCCCGACGATACCTTGCTGGAATTTACTTACATGGACGAGGTGGCGCCATGAAATGGCTGTCACTGATCATCTTGACAACGCTGGCCGCCTGCTCCGGCACGCGCGCATTACAGGCAAGCAAGACTGTGCCTTACGCCACCCTGGAGCAGACGGTGCAGCCGGGCAGCAGCACGCGCGAACAGGTGCGCACGGCGCTAGGCGTCAGCACGTCCATCCGTTTCGACAGCGGCAATGAAGTGTGGATGTACAACTACCCCGCCGCTGCGGGCGCGCAGGGAGAATATGTGATTTTGTTTGGCGGGGATGGGGTGGTGCAGAAGGTGCGCAGCGGGGAAGTGTATCGGGTAAAGAGGTAATGACTGTAGCGCGTAGCTGAAGGCGGGTAAATTGGGGGCAGACCCGACGGGGGGTATGCGCCCCAATGGGGAGCATACCGATCACGCAGTGACTGACCCCGGCATTTTGCTACCTCGCCTTTAACAGTGCCCTTGCCGTCACGCCCGCACCCACGCTGCGGCCCACGCCGGCAGCCTTGCGCTTGGGCGATGCCTTCAATTTAAAGATACCGATCGACTGGGCCACGCTGTCGGTGCGCCGCGCCAGGTTGGTGGCAGCCGCAGCGGCCTGCTCCACCAGCGCCGCATTCTGCTGCGTGATGCCGTCCATGTGGATAACGGCCTGGTTGACTTGACCGATGCCCTGGTTCTGCTCGCGCGTGGTGGAAGAAATCTCGTCCATCACTTCCGTCACGCGGGCCACCGAGGCAATCACTTCCGCCATGGTGGCGCCCGCATTGCTGGTCAGCACGCTGCCCGCATTCACGGTGGCGATCGAATGGTCGATCAGATTCTTGACTTCCTTGGCCGCCGTCGCCGAGCGCTGCGCCAGGCTGCGCACTTCACCGGCCACGACGGCGAAGCCGCGGCCATGCTCTCCCGCGCGCGCCGCTTCCACGGCCGCGTTCAAGGCCAGGATATTCGTCTGGAAAGCGATGCCGTCGATCAGGCCGATGATGTCGAGAATCTTGCGCGACGAAGTGCTGATTTCATTCATCGTGGTGACCACTTCACTGACGATGGTGCCGCCCTTGGCCGCGACGGTCGATGCCTGCACCGCCAGGTCGTTGGCCGTGGCAACGTGGTCGGCGCTGTTTTGCACCGTGGACGTCAATTCCTCCATGCTGGCCGCCGTCTGCTCCAGGCTGGAAGCCTGCGATTCCGTGCGGCTGGACAAGTCCATATTGCCGGTGGCAATTTCCGCCGTAGTGACGCGGATATCCTCGAAGTTGGCACGCACGTCGCCGATGATGCTGTGCAAGTTGATGTTGGTCTGGCGCAAGGCCGCCATCAATTGACCCATATCATCATCACGCACCTTGTCGATCACGCCCGTCAGGTCGCCACCTGCCATCTTGCGCGCCACCGTGATGGCGTCGCCCAGCGGCGCGACCAGCGAATTGTGCAGATGGGCCCAGAAATACAGCATCAGCGCGACAGCCGCGGCGGCCGCGCCACTGAGCCAGCTGCGCGTGGCCGTGCTCGTATCGCCATCGATATTCCACACGGCGCAGCCGAGGATGGCCAGCACCACGCCAAAGACGATGCAATGCAGGGCCAGGTCTTGCGACAGGCTCAGCTTGCGCCATTCGGCCAGCTTGGCGGCCCAGCCCTGGCGCACGACGCGGCCCTTGCGAATCGCCAGCCTGGCGGTATTGCCATCTTTAAAACTTTTATACAGGGCTGCCGCTTCATTGATCTGCTCGCGCGTGGGCTTGGTACGCACGGACATATAGCCGATCGGACGGCCGTTTTCAATGACGGGGGTGATATTGGCGAAGACCCAATAAAAATCGCCATTCTTGCAGCGGTTCTTGACCATGCCAGTCCATGGCATGCCCGTCTTGATGGTATCCCACAGGTCGGCAAAGGCTTCGGCCGGCATATCGGGATGACGCAGGATATTCTGTGGCGCACCCAGCAGTTCCATTTCTGAAAAACCGCTGACTTCAATGAAATACTGATTGGCGTAATTGATGTTTCCCTTTAAATCCGTGGTGGAAACAATCGTCATGCCTTCATTTAATACGTATTCATTTTGCGTGATTGGCGTATTGACCCGCATCGTCGCTCCTCTATTTTTTTCAACTAGCATAACAAAAACATAAAAACAATATACCACATCAAGCACCGGCAAGATATCGCCAAGGCGACAGTGATGCTGGTCAAACAATTTAATAAAAGTTAATTTATTTATGTTTTACAATTTACTTTGATTCAACTTAATTGATTTTATTGAAATGCGATATTCAAATTGCGTGCACACACAATAATTAATAAAAATTTATGTAACGATGCGGCAGACAATAAATATGGTGTGTATGCCGATAAAAAGACGTGGAAGCATTGCAATCACTGGCGGCACTTGGCGACGCCTGCCGGCAGGCATGACTTAGCCATCATGAACATTTACTGAGGGAAAATAAAAAACTGGCGCGAACGCGCCAGTGGGGGATATGTCTCCAATCCGCGACACAGGCGCCGGAGCGCCCGTGGGGATGGCTTACTTGAATGTCTTACGCGGTGGCGACTTCGGACGCGGAGCCGCAGGCTTGCGTTCCGTCGTGCCGTCATCGAGGCTGATGCGCAATTTCTGGCCCGAGACCACGACCGATTTCAGGTGGTCGAGGATTTCCGGCGGCATGCCTTCCGGCAGGTCCAGCACGCTGTAGTTGTCAAAGATATCGATGCGGCCGATATGCTTGGCTTCCAGGTTCGCTTCGTTGGCGATGGCGCCGACGATGTTGCTTGGCGTCACGGCGTGCTCACGGCCCACTTCGATACGGTAAGCCGTCACGCCCGGGCGTGGACGTTCCTTCTTCGGCGCGCGCGGCGCTGGTGCTGCGTCGCCCGCGTCGGCCGGGGCATCCTTGAACGCTGGCGCGGACTTGGCGGCAAACGGCTTGCGCGGCGCGGCTGGCGGCGCCAGGTCAGGTGCATCGCCGTCGCGGCTGATGCGCAGCTGCTGGCCCGCTACCCACACGGTTTTCAGCTGGTCCAGCAATTCTTTCGGCATGCTGTCTGGCAAGTCCAGGACGCTGTAATCGTCATAGATTTCGATGCGGCCGATATTTTTAGAATCGATGCCCGCTTCGTTGGCGATGGCGCCCACGATATTGCCCGGTTTCACGCCATGCTGATGACCTACCTCAATACGGAAAGTTTGCATGCCGGCGTCGGCTGGACGTTGAATGCGTTCCTTTTTCGGGAAGGCCGGGCGTTCGCCACGCTCGCTGCGCTCGTTACGCTCGAAGCGGTCGCCCCGTTCCGGACGATCGTTGCGCTCGAAACGGTCCTGGCGCACAGGACGGTCGTCTTGCCACGTGGCTTGCTCGCGCGCCTTGTTCTTGTCCAGCAACAAAGGCACATTGCCACGCGCCATCTTCGCCAGGGCGGCGGCGATTTCGATGGCGGGAATGTTCTTTTCGCGTTCAAGATCTTCGATCAGCGACTGGAACTGCTCCAGTTCGCCCAGGGCCAGGGTTTCGCTGATCTGTTCCTTGAACTTGGCGATACGCACGTCGTTGACGGCCTGGATCGTTGGCAGTTCCAGCATGCTGATCGGCTGGCGAGTCGAGCGTTCGATGGCTTTCAGCAAGTTCTTTTCACGCGGGGTGATGAACAGAATCGCTTCGCCGCTGCGGCCAGCGCGGCCAGTGCGGCCGATGCGGTGGGTATAGCTTTCCGGATCGTGCGGCACGTCGTAGTTGACGACGTGGCTGATGCGCTCGACGTCCAGGCCGCGGGCGGCCACGTCGGTTGCCACGAGGATGTCGATCTTGCCGTCTTTCAACTGCTGGATCGTGCGCTCGCGCTGCGCTTGCTGGATGTCGCCATTGATGGCGGCAGCCGAGAAGCCGCGGGCTTGCAGTTTGCCAGCCAGCTCTTCCGTGCCCAGCTTGGTGCGGGCGAAGATGATCATGCCGTCAAACGCTTCCGCTTCCAGGATGCGGGTCAACGCGTCGAGCTTGTGCATGCCCGACACCAGCCAGTAGCGCTGGCGGATGTTGTCGGCCGTGCCCGTCTTGGCGGCGACCGTCACTTCGGCCGGGTTCACCAGGTACGTCGTGGCAATGCGTTTGATGACGGAAGGCATGGTGGCCGAGAACAGGGCCGTTTGATGGCCATCCGGCGTTTCTTTCAAGATACGTTCGACATCGTCGATAAAGCCCATGCGCAGCATTTCATCGGCTTCGTCGAGCACCAGCGTTTTCAGCTTGGACAGGTCGAGCGAACCCTTGTCCAGGTGATCGATGACGCGGCCAGGGGTGCCAACGATGACGTGCACACCGCGGCGCAAGGCCGACAGTTGCGGACCGTAGCTTTGGCCGCCGTAGATCGGCAGCACATGGAAGCCGGGGATGTGGGCAGCGTACACCTGGAACGCTTCGGCGACCTGGATGGCCAGTTCGCGCGTCGGTGCCAGGACCAGGGCTTGGGGTGAGCTTTGTTTCAGATCAATGCGCGACAGGATAGGCAAGGCGAAGGCGGCGGTCTTACCCGTGCCTGTTTGCGCCTGGCCCAGCACGTCGCGGTTAGCGAGCAACAATGGAATCGTGGCCGCCTGGATAGGCGACGGTGTTTCGTAACCGACATCCTTGAGCGCGCGAATCAGCGGCTCGCTCAGGTTGAGGTCGGAAAATAAGGAAATTGGTGTATCAGACATGAAATCACTCACAAGTTCGCTCGAATCGCCCAATGCGAAAGAGTGTATCTGCTAGTTTACTCTTTACTGGACCTTACCGGGTGGCTGCATGCCGCAGAACGCCGTTTTTTGCGGCATATGGACCGAAAAAAGGCAGAAAAATCGGTGATCCGCACGCAATTGGCGCGTGATTTAGCTAACTTTTGCCAACATTAAACGATACACAACAATGTGCCGCCTGCGCCTGTTCTGCGCAGCAACGGCAACGGCGGGCGCCTCGCGACTAAGGCGCCCGCCCCTTTTCAGGTGCGCAGGAACTCCAGCAAGTCTTCATTCAGGCGGTCCTTGTGCGTTGTCGCCAGGCCGTGCGGCGCGCCCGCATACACGAGCAATTTGCTGCCGATGACGAGCTCAGCCGTGCGCCGCGCGGAGGCGGCGATGGGCACGATCTGATCGTCGTCGCCATGGATCACCAAAGTCGGCACGTCGAACCTGGCCAGGTCGCCGGTGAAATCCGTTTCTGAAAATTGCTTGATGCACAGATAGGATGCCGGCATGCCGGCCTGCATGCCTTGACGCCAGAAACTGTCGCGCACGCCCTGCGACGGCTTTGCATCGGGCCGGTTGTAGCCATAGAAGGCCTCGCTCAAGTCGCGGAAGAATTGGCTGCGGTCGGCCTGCACGCCCGCGCGAATGGCGTCAAAGGTGGACAGCGGCAAGCCTGTCGGGTTGTCCGGTGTCTGCAGCATCAGGGGCGGCACGGCGCCTACCAGCACCGCGCCCGCCAGGCGGTCCGTACCATGGCGGCCGATGTAGCGCGCCACCTCGCCGCCACCCGTCGAGTGACCGACCAGGGTGGCGCCCGTCAAGTCCAGCGCCTCGATCAGGGCGGCCAGGTCATCGGCATAAGTATCCATATCGTTGCCGTCGAAGGGCTGGCTGGAGCGGCCATGGCCGCGCCGGTCGTGCGCGATGACGCGGTAGCCATGCGAGGCCAGATAAAACATCTGGTCTTCCCAGGCGTCGGACGACAGCGGCCAGCCGTGGCTGAAGACGACGGGCGGACCGCTGCCCCAGTCCTTGTAGTAGATCAGGGTGCCGTCGGCGGTACGCAGGGTATTGCTCGATTGCAAGTCAGTGGCAGTCATGAAACGCTCCTTGTCGGTGGGCCAACTGCCATTGTGGCCGCAATGTCGCGCACACGCCGCGCGCTACGCTGGGCATTGCGGTAGAGTAAGATTGCCGCTGCTTTGCTTTCCCGTATTCACTTTTGGAGTTGTCATGCGTTTTCCCTACGTCCTCGCCGCCAGCCTGTTCAGCACGGCCGCCCTCGCCCAACCGCTCGTTGCCGAAGCGCCCCTGCGCGCCCATCTGTCCTTCCTGGCCGACGATTTGCTCGAAGGACGCGGCACGGGCCAGCGCGGCGGCGACCTGGCCGTGCGCTACCTGGAAACCCAGGCGGCCGTGGCCGGCTTGCAGCCATTGAAGGATGGCACGTACCGCCAGGCGCTGAGCATCGTCGGCAGCAAGGCCTTGCCATCGAGCAAGGTGACGTTCAGCGCCGGCGGCAAGACCCTCGCTCCCGCATTCGGCAAGGACATCGTCTTTGGTGCCGCCAATGGCAAGGACAAGGTGGCATTCGACGCGCCCGTCGTGTTTGCCGGCTACGGTATCCGTGCTCCCGAAGAGCGCTGGGACGATTTCAAGGGTGTAGATTTAAAAGGAAAGTTGCTCATCATGATGGTCAACGATCCGCAGCCGACCGCTGCCGAGCCGAAGCGCTTTGCCGGCAAGTCCCTCACATATTACGGCCGCTGGGTCTACAAGTACGAGGAAGCGCTGCGCCAGGGCGCCGCCGGCGTCTTGCTGATCCATACGACCGAGTCCGCTTCGTATCCGTGGTCGGTGCCCGCCAATGGCTTCGGCCACGAGCGCTTCAGCCTGGCTGGCGCGGGCAATGCCATGGAAGGCTGGCTGCAGGAAGACACGGCGCGCGCCCTGTTCCAGGCGGGCGGACAGGATCTGGACGCCTTGCGCGCACAGGCGGAAACGCGCGAGTTCCGCCCCGTGGCCTTGAATGCCACGGTCAAAGTGCAAGTCGACAGCCAGATCCGCAGCATCGAGCAATTCAACGTGGCCGGCATCGTGCCAGGCACGGACCCGAAACTGAAGGACGAAGCCGTCATTTACTCGGCCCACTGGGACCACCTGGGCAAGGATGACGAAGGCAACGGCCGCAGCGGCCAGAGTGACCATATCTACAACGGCGCCATCGACAACGCCTCGGGCGCGGCGGCCCTGCTGGCCATGGCGCAGGTGGCCGTGAAACAGCCGGCGCGCCGCACGCAGATCTTCCTGTGGCCGGCCGGCGAGGAAACGGGCATGCTGGGCAGCACGGCCTACACGCGCGCGCCCCTGTGGCCGCTGGCCAAGACGGCCGCCGACCTGAACCTCGACAGCATGAATTTCGTCGGCAAGACGCACGACATCGGCGTGGCCGGCGCCGAGCGCAGCAGCCTGTACGCGAGCGCCGCCAAGGTAGCCAAGCGCATGGGCCTGCACCTGGCACCGACGATACCCGACCTGTCCGGCGCCTTTTACCGGGCCGACCATTTTGCCTTCGCCAAGGCTGGCGTGCCCGCCTTCAACGTGGGCTCGGCCGTGTTTTCCGGCGACGGCTCGTTCGACTTCGTGCAGGAGCCGAAAGCCTCCGGCGAGCGCCTGGTCGCGTTTAAAAAGGATTACCATCAGGTAACGGATGAATACCACCCGTCGTGGGACTTGTCGGGCATGGTGCAGCAGGCGCAATTCACCCTGAACCTCGGCTATGAAGTGGCAAACGACAAGAATTTGCCTACTTGGAACAAGGGCGAGGCGTTTGGAAAGGTGAAGCGGTAACGTCTAGCGTAGGTCGGATTAGCGGGGCCGCCGAGGTGGGGCATCGCCCCGCGTAATCCGACAACATTGTTAGCGCCGGTGGTGGTGTCGGATTACGCGGCGTAGCCGCTAATCCGACCTACACTGGTTGATTCAAATCGCCATGATGCGTTTCAAGTCGATGAACGCCGTTTCATACAAATGTTGAAACGCGCCCACCATGACCTCTTCCACACCCTCGGCCGCGTCGAACTCGCTCGACCATTCCGCCACGCACTCATTCGCGCCCGGCTCGCCCGTGACGCGCAGGGTGGAACGGTAGTTCTTGACGGGAATCGGGCCCGAGACGATGGTGTAGCTGTAGCTCTTGTCCGCCTCGCTGTAGCTTTGCAGGCGTTCGGCGATGATGGCGCCGTCCGTGGTTTTCAGGCGGCGCACGCGGCCGCCATGCTCGGACAGGCTGGTTTTGATCGAGCTCGACCATTCAGCCAGCGACTGGAAGCCGCCGATAAAATCCCACACGCGTTCGGCGCTTGCCGCCAATGTTACAGAAACAATTACTTGGGCCATCTTTAATTCGGTTCCTCATCCAGGTTTGCCGGGCAACTCCGCCCGGCCGGCCGGAGTTGCCCGGCACAGCCGCTATTTTAGCGCCCATGCGGCTTTGCTGCTGAGCGCGCGTTGGGCTAGACAATAGCGGCTGGCCAGCCTGGCGAGGAAGTCTTACAAGTTTTCCGCCAGGAAAATCAAGGAATTGCCGTGCGCGTGGGCGGCGGCGCGCTGCTGGTAGCTGTCGCGGTGGGTGCAATTGAAACCGTGCTCGGCGCCCGGGTAGATATGGATTTCCACGTCTTGCCGGTCGTCGAAGCGTTCGGCGATCTTTTGCACGGCGTCAAGCGGGATGTGGCTGTCCTGGTCGCCGAAATGCATGAGCAGCGGCACCTTGATCCGGTCGGCCAGGTCCAGCTTGTTCTGGATGCCGCCGCCGTAATAAGCGATGGCCGCGTCGACCAGGCCGGCCGCAGCCGTTTGAAACGACAAACGGCCGCCGAAGCAGTAGCCGACCGAGGCCAGCTTGCCCGTCACTTCCGGGCGCGCGCGCAAGACGGCAACGGTGGCGGCGATATCGGCGTCGGCATGCGGATTGTCGGTGGCCTGCATCAATTCCACAGCGCGCTTCCAGCCGTCCGCGTCATAGCCCAGCTCGATGTGCGCGCCAGCGCGCCAGAACAGGTCGGGTACCAGCACCACGTAGCCATCGGCCGCGTACTGATCGGCCACGGCGCGGATGTGCTCGTTGACGCCGAAAATTTCCTGCAACAGGATGATGGCGGGGCCCTTGCCCACATGCGGCACGGCCAGATAAGCCTGGAAGCTGCCGTCCGGGCCGGCGATATCGATCCACTGCGAAGTTGTGCTCATAGAAACTCCAGTCTGAGGTTGAGGGGAATGCCACAGCCAGGCATGTTACTGGTTTTTTCCCCTGTCTGCGCCCGCCCATTGTCCAGGCTCAATACATCTCGCGCAGGTAAATCACGGGGCCCGATCTGAGGATGCCAAAGACGACGACGCCCACCGTGCTACCCTGGTAGGGATGGTTGCCCACGGAAACGTCCACGCTGCCGGCCTTGCCAGCACCAGGCGCCAGCAAGGTCAGGCGATTGAACTGCGGCAGTGCACCTTGCACGACGGCATAGGTCCGGTCATCTGCGACCAGCGCAGCGCAATCCAGGGTTTTCTTGCAATTGGCCAGCACCACGTGCGACTTGTAGAACGCACTGATGCTGTCAAGCAGATTCGTCGTCCATTTCTTGCCATTCCAGTACTGGACTTGCACGGCCAGCCGGACTGGCAGCAACTCCGAGCCATAGCCATGAGCTACCTGCCATTGCCCCGACAGCACAGTCATCCGTGCCTCGTTCTGTATCAATGCCGACTTTGAACTGACGACGGTACCGCCGGGATACGTGCTGCTGGCGCGCCAGCGCACGTCGGTAGGCGCCACCTTCACCGGCACGCCTGCCTTGCCCGGAAATCGGTAGGCGACCATGGGCGAGGCGACGCCGAGGGTGAATTTCGCGGGCGCCACGCCGGTGACGGTATTTTGCTCCTTCTTGCCGTCGGTGAGGCGGCTGCTGCCATCAGGAGTGCTCGGCGGAAAGGAAATCGTGCCCGTGGCCGCATCCCAGCCTTCGAGCAACACGGGCGCCAGGGCGCTCGGATTGAGCTCATCATAATTTTGGGTCGTCGTCTCCCCAAGGGCGCGCGCCGTCACGCGCACGCCTATGGCCTGCCCCGAGTAGGCGTAGCGGCCTTTTTCCCCATCGTCGGCACAGGTGAGCGGCGCGGCGCATGGCGTGGCGATGCTGTCGGCAGCGCCGGTCCTGATCAGTTCGGTGATGAAGTGGTGCGGGATGAACTGCACCGCCTTGCTCACGCTCGATGCCAAGGGCAAGTCCGGCACCGTAGCGTTGGCATCCAGGTAGCCGTTGCGATTGGCCAATTTGAAGGCGATGGTGATCGTTCCCACTTCCGGCCAGCTCATGTCGCTGCTGGCAACGTTACCATTCTGGAAAACCAAGCCACCCTGAATGTCCGGCTTGGCTGGTTTGCTCATTTCGATCGCCGTCGGCCTGACCAGGCTGGCCAGCGTAGGCAGCGCCGTCTCTGCTATCTTTTCATTGCCGAAATTCGGCGTCAACTGGTCCACGTTATTGAGCGCGCTCATGCTGACCGTCACGGGCGCGCCCGCGCGTTGGAGAGTAGCGATGGTAACGGGGCCGAACTTGGCCGGCACGACGATGACGCTACCGCTGCCCGTCATGCTCAAGCCGGCGTCGCCCGTAGTGGCCGACCCCGCATAGGTGGCCTTCAAATTCAGCTGCCCCACATCCGCGTAGGACATAGTGGCCGTGGCGACGCCCTGGCCATTGAACGCCAGGTTGACGGTCTTCCCCAAGGCACTGCAAGCACTGCTGTTATCCGCCGCCAGGGCGATGAAGCCACCCGTGCCTTTGACGAAGACGGGCAAGCTGCCGCTGGCGGGATTGCTGTAGCCGCAAGTGAGCGTCAAGTCCTTGTTTTTATTCGCAAACAGGGGCACGCAGGCTTGCTGGTCTCCGCTGGCCTGCACGGCGCTGATGCCAAACGCCTGTTGTTTGGCAGAGACGTGGTTGACGGGAGTGACAATCAAACCTGTTGCCGCGAACGCCATGTCGCAGCTATTGCTATTGTCCGAGCTGCGCTTGCACACGAGCGCACCCGTGGTGCCGGTCACGCTCGTCAGGCTCAAGGTGGCCGTGCCGGCCGTGTACTGGCGCACGCTGGCCGTTGCCACGCCGCTGCTGCCTATCTGCGTCGCCGTGCCGCCAGGGCTGACGGTGACATTCGCGCCGTTCGTGTACTTCGCGCTGCAGGCGGCATCCGCGCACGCCGTCACTGTTACCGTCTGCGGCGTGCACGTCAGGGCCGTGCCTGAATGGTCGATCTGAAAATGGTGGGGCCCCGCCTGGGTGCCAGGGCCGCACTTCGGCCCCATCGGTTCATTGAAGGCCCAGCCGCTGTTGTTCGTCACGCAGCTGCACGGATTGGACGGCGTGTAGGCCTTGCAGGTGATGGTCTGCTGCACCCGGCCGTGATATCCCAATGTAATGTGATCGACCAAGGCGTTGCCGGTGATGGTCGCATCGGAATTCCCAAGGGTCACGTTTCCACCTTCTACATTGCCCTTGATGGTAGCTTTGTTCTCAACGACCAGCGTCTGGGATGCCTTGACATCGCCCGTCACAACCAGGTCCGTCGACTTGAGTTGGATGGAAGGGGCAGTCAGGTTGCCCGTCACCTTGCTTGCAGACTCGATCAAGAGCGAGGTGCTGGCGGTGATGCTGCCATCAATAACGACAGCGGAAGCGGTAACGATGGTGGTACCGGTAATAGCCCCCGTGACATTCACTCTCGATGCGAGATTTATTGGCCCTGTCGAGCTAATACCGTTTGTGACCTTGGAATCAGCCTCGATGGCTACGGAGCCGCCCTGGATAGCGCCATTCACGGTCGAACGGGCAGAGATAGTGACGGCACCCGTTGTATTAAGATTGCCTGTCACGCTGATCGGACTACCACCCAGCTTGATCGACGACGCTATGATATTGGCGACTATGTTTTGCCCGTTCTGCCCGCCTGCGATGAAAGTGCCGCCATTGGCGATAATGGTACCGCCACTTATTTTCAAACTCGATGGCGGGTTGTCGCTGACATTGATATCTCCCTTGGCCGTCAGGGTAGCTGTGCCTCTCATCGTCAAGCCTTGGTTATACGTTATGGTCACAGGGCTGTTGACTACAACGCTGATGCCAGTGGCAATAACGACGGCGTCGTTCCAATCCATCGCCAGGGACGCGCAGGTATACTCTGTCCTGGCTTCGTTCACGTTGCAGCCAGCGACAGCGCCGCCATCGAAATTAAGGGTGGCCGCCTGGGCCATGCCGGTCGATAACAAGAAGAACAAACCAAGGGAAAAAATGTGTATGCGCACGATGTTCAGAAATCGGATAAATGGGAGGTGGCGGGCGGCACATTAACTATCTCATGCTAAGCTGTACCATCGCAGGTGTTGCATTATGGCAGTGTTTTCCACCCACACGTACTTCGCATGATCAAGCAAAGCCCCAAAGAATTCCCCCTGCGCACCGTCGACATCATCGTCTATCCAGGCTTCAAGGCGCTCGAAGCCATCGGCGCCATGAAAGTGTTTGACTACGCCAACACCCATTTGCGCCTGCGCAATCTGCCCGGTGGCTACGACGTGCGCATCGCGTCGACGGCCATCGGCCCCGTCGAGTCCGACACCCTGATGTCGCTGCACGCCAGCAAGGCGCTCGATGCCAGCCGCCTTCCCGACCTGGCCGTCATCGTCGGCTGCCACCATGTCGAGCAAGTCTTGCAGGACCTCCCCGCCCTCGCCGCCTGGGTGGCCGAGGCGGCGCCGCGCATCACGACCCTGGCGGCCCTGTGCACGGGCTGCTTCTTCCTGGCCGAAGCGGGCGTGCTCGACGGCAAGAGCGCCGCCACGCACTGGAGCGCCGTGGACAGCCTGCGTCAGCGCTATCCCTTGATACAGGTCAATGCCGATGCGATTTTCGTGCGAGAGGGGAAATTCTGGACGTCGGCCGGCGTGACGGCAGGTATCGACCTGGCCCTGGCCCTGGTGGAAGACGATTTCGGCCGCGATATCGCGCTGGAAGTGGCGCGCGACCTGGTGGTGTACCTGAAACGGCCCGGCGGCCAGTCGCAGTTTTCCGTGCACCTGTCGAGCCAGATGACCACGCACCCAACCATCCGCCAGTTGCAGGGCTGGATCATGGAACACCTGGACGAAGAACTCGGCATACCGCTGCTGGCGGCCAGGCTGGCCATGAGCGAGCGCAATTTTACGCGCGTGTTCCAGCGCGAAACGGGTAGCAGCCCCACGGAATTCATCGAAACGGCCCGCTTTGAAGTGGCGCGCCGCTTGCTGGAAGACAATGTGTCCTCCTTAAAACAGGTGGCAGTGCAGGCAGGCTTGCACAGCGAGGAAAGGCTGCGCCGCCTGTTTCAAAAGAAACTCGCCATCACGCCACGCGACTACCGCGAACGCTTTTCCAGCACGGCGCGTTAGGCGCAGCGAGAATCAGCGCGACTTCTTGGTACGCACGTGGCGCGTGGCCAACTGCTGGCGGTGCCAGGCCAGCGGCGTAAACATCAGCGCGCACAGCAGATAGGTGGCCAGCAGCGCCAGCCAGATGGCGGGCGAGGCGAGGATGGCGGCATTGCTCCACCACAAGGCCAGCAGGGAGGATAGGGCCGCGCCGAGGAAGATGGGCAGCATGCGGCGCAACGTGGCGAGGTAGGCAGTGGCAAACATGAACGGCTCCCAAAGCAAGGCGGATGCCTTCACACTAGCAGGCGCAGGCAGCGAAGTACAGCCTGCCGCCCTGCCCCGTCCGTCAAGTGTTGCGCATTGAGTACATTACGATGCGATCAATACAGGAAGATTAATACAAGAAGATTAATACAGCACCACGGAACGGATCGATTCTCCGCTCTTCATCAGGTCGAAACCCTCATTGATGCGTTCGAGCGGCAAGCGGTGCGTGATCAGGTCGTCAATATTGAGCTTGCCTTCCATGTACCAGTCGACGATCTTCGGCACGTCCGTGCGGCCCCGTGCGCCGCCGAAGGCCGAACCGCGCCATTCACGCCCCGTCACCAGCTGGAATGGCCGCGTGGAAATTTCCTGGCCCGCTGCCGCCACGCCGATGATGAAGGACTTGCCCCAGCCCTTGTGCGTGCACTCGAGCGCCTGGCGCATCAGCGTCGTGTTGCCGACGCATTCAAATGAATAATCGGCACCGCCATCGGTCAATTGCACGATGGCATCGACGACGTTTTCCACCTCGTTAGGATTGATGAAATGCGTCATGCCAAACTTGCGCGCGATGGCCTGGCGCGCCGGGTTGATATCGATGCCGATGATTTTATCGGCGCCGACCATTTTCGCCGCCTGGATCACGTTCAGGCCGATGCCGCCCAGGCCAAATACGGCCACATTCGCGCCCGCTTCCACCTTGGCCGAGAACAATACCGCGCCCACGCCCGTCGTCACGCCGCAGCCGATGTAGCAGACCTTGTCGAACGGCGCATCTTCGCGGATCTTGGCGAGAGCGATTTCCGGCACGACGATGTAATTGGAAAAGGTCGAGGTGCCCATGTAGTGGAACAGCGGCTGGCCATTCAGCGAAAAGCGGCTGGTGGCATCGGGCATCAGGCCGCGGCCCTGCGTGGAGCGGATGGCCTGGCACAAATTCGTCTTTTGCGACAGGCAGAACTTGCACTGGCGACATTCCGGCGTGTACAGGGGGATAACGTGGTCATCCTTTTTCAGGGTCGTCACGCCCGGACCCACGTCGACGACGACGCCGGCGCCTTCGTGGCCCAGGATGGCCGGGAAGATACCTTCCGGGTCGGCGCCCGACAGGGTGTAGTAATCGGTATGGCAAATGCCAGTGGCTTTCAGCTCGACCAGCACTTCGCCGGCGCGCGGGCCGGCCAGGTCGACTTCTTCAATGGTCAGCGGGGCACCCGCCTTCCAGGCAATCGCGGCTTTGGTTTTCATGGGGATTCTTCCTGCTCGGTTTCAGATTCGCCATTATCGGGCGCCGGCGGACGCGATGGGGCAGCTGGCCCCGTGCTTGTCTGAAAACGCGGCGCATTTGTCCGATGCCGCCGTACCGTGCAGCAGCGCACGGAAGCGCGGTGTATGACAGGCGTACGCTTGCGCAAGCTCAATCTTGCGGGCACAAAAACGTGCATTCTTGACGTAACAGCATTCCCTTGATGCATCTCACTGACTCGCCATTTCATCGTTCCCGCAGGAGACTGACATGCGCAACTCGCTATTCCGACTGCCTATCACCTGGCCAGCGCTGCTGCTGGCATGCTGCCTGGCCCTGCTGGCCGCCTGTGGCGGCGGCCAAGACCACCCCACACCCGGCGCCACCACCGGCAGCCTGGCAGTCACCATCGGCGGCTTGCCGGCCGGCGTGGCGGGCGCCGTCACGGTCACGGGGCCCGCGTCCTACAGCAAGCTGCTGACGGCGAGCACCACGCTCACCAAGCTGGCGCCCGGCGCCTACATGCTCAGCGCCGCCAGCGTTGCGCAAGGCACGGTAACGCTGGCCCCCACGCCCGTCACGCAGCAGGTGCAAATCAATGCGGACGCCACGGTCAGCGCCGGCGTCACCTATGCAGCCACGGCACCGCTGGCCCTGGCCCTGCAAGAAGTGGCCAGCGGCTTGAGCGCGCCCATCTTCCTGACGGCGCCGCCCGGCGACAGCCGCCTCTTCATTCTCGAACGCCCCGGCCGCATCCGCGTAGTACAGAACGGCGGCCTGCTGGCCACGCCCTTCCTCGACATCAGCAGCCTGACCAGCACCAGCGGCGAACGGGGCTTGTTATCCATGGCCTTCCATCCGCAATATGCCAGCAACGGCTATTTCTTCCTGTACTACACCAACCTGGCCGGCGATATCGTCATCGAGCGCCGACAAGTGTCCGCGGGCAACGCCAACGTGGCCGATCCCCTGGCCGCCCTGACCATCCTCACCATTCCCCACCCCACATTCAGCAACCACTATGGCGGCTTGCTCAGCTTTGGCCCGGATGGCTACCTGTATGCGGGCACGGGTGACGGCGGCAGCGCGGGCGATCCGTCCGGCAATGCGCAAAATACGAACGTCCTGCTGGGAAAACTGCTGCGCCTGGACGTCAACGCCAGCACGGTGGCCCAGCCGTACGCCATTCCACCTGGCAATCCGTTTGCCGGCATGCCCGGCGCACGCGGTGAAATCTGGGCGTATGGCTTGCGCAACCCGTGGCGCTACGCCTTCGACATGCCGGCCCAGCTGCTGTACATCGCCGACGTGGGCCAGGCCAATTGGGAGGAGGTCGATGTGCGCCCCATGGGCCAGGCGGGCAACAATTACGGCTGGAACATCATGGAAGGCGCGCACTGCTACAACAGCAGCAGTTGCACGCAGGCGGCTCTGGTCCTGCCCGCCATCGAATACAGCCACGATGCTGCCGGCGGTTGCTCGGTCACGGGCGGCTATGTGTACCGGGGCTCGGCCCTGCCGGAACTGGCGGGGCAGTACCTGTATTCGGACTACTGCAGCGGCTGGCTAAAAAGCTTCAGCTACGGCAATGGCACGGCTTCCGCCGTGACAGATTGGGGCATCACTAACGTGGGCAATATCCTGTCGTTTGGCCAGGATGCGCAAAACGAGCTGTACATGCTGAGCGGCACGGGCAAGGTCTACCAGATCGTCCGTAAATAAGCGTACGCAAATGAGCGTGCGCCAGTGAAACGGACCGCACGCGGCTGAAGGCGTTTTTCGACGGGGCGCGGGGAACCGGCTAAAATGGTTTTTTTACGCCGCGCCCTGCGCATCAGCCCAAGAGAACACCATGGCCCGTTTGAAACTTGAATTTCCCGAAGACCAGTACTGCTATTCCTCGCAACTGACGGTACGCACCACGGACATCAATGCCGGCAACCATCTCGGCAACGATTCCATGATTTCCATGATTTCCGAGGCCCGCGCCCGCTTCCTGTTCGAGTTCGGCGTGCGCGACATCGAAGCGGACGGCACCGGCATCATCGTCACCGACCTGGCCACTACCTACCGTGCCGAAGCCCATGCGCGCGACCAGCTGCTGTTCGAAGTGGGCGTCATGGATTTTAATAAATATGGGGGCGACATCACCTTCCGCATCACGCGTCCTCGCGACAACACCCTGATCGCGATGGCAAAGTCCGGCTTTGTGTTTTTCAACTACAAGCGCAGCCAGGTCGTGCCGATGCCGGAAGAGTTCGGTAGCAAGTTCCCGCAGGTGAACTGGATCGATTAAGGGCTGGATTAAGCGGGTCGCCTTGCCGCCATGCTGTATGCTTGCCAGGAAGACATTAACACTGGAGCGGCATGCAAGCAGCGATAACGGCAAGACTATGCCTGGCCCTGGCCTTGCCGGGCCTGTGGCCGACGACCGCCCTGGCCGCGCCGCAAACCGTCATTTTGTACGGCGACGACGACTATGCCCCGTACAGCTATGTGGAAAACGGCGTCTTCAAGGGCATGTACATCGATATCCTGCGCCTGGCAGCCAGCACGATGCCCGACTACCGGCTGGAACTGCAGCCGCGTCCCTGGAAACGGGGTCTCGATGCGCTGGAAAAAGGCCAGGTATTCGGTCTGTTCCCGCCCGGGTACAAGACGGAACGGCCGTACGTGCAACCGTATTCGACCATGTTGTACCGCGAATCGGTGGTGTTGTTTTGCCATGATGCCGTGATGCGCACGCCGCGCACGCATTTTCCTGCCGATTTCGCCGGCCTGACCATAGGCGTCAACACGGGTTTTTTGCTGTCGGAAAAATTGATGGCGCCGGCCCGCCAGGGATTGCTGCACCTGGAAGCGGCCAAGGGCAATGAAGCCAATCTGAAGAAACTGGCACTGCGGCGCATCGATTGCTACGCCAGCGACCGCGGCGCGGCACGCCACACGGCGCGCCAGCTGCAAGGCGAACTGGACAGATACGCCTTTCAATTGCACGAAGTGCTGGAACTGTCATCCGAAGCCACCTACATTGCCTACAGCGCGCGCAATACGCCCGCCTACAAGGCCGACTTCATCAACAAGATGAATGCGGCCCTGCTTGCCATGCGGCAGAACGGCCAGCTGGCACGCATCGAAGGGGCGTACCTGCGCTGACATAGCGATGCATGCTCGCTTACTTGCGCGCCTGGCGCTTCACCTTGATGCCGAAGGTGTCACCATACCAGTCATCGATCATCAGCTTCTCATAGCGCAGCTTTTCATTGCTGAAGTAATGATTGATGCGGGTCAGGTACGACATGTCGGACAAGGCTGCATCGCCACTGCGAATGACCTTGCCATCCTGTTCCAGCACATAGTGCAGGCGCATGCGCGGCCAGTCGACCCGGCCATTCATGACGCGGATATCCTGGCCGGCACGCAGCGCGGGATCTTCACGTCCCGCCAGATCCACGTCCGTGACGTCGATTTTCAAGGTCTGCCCGGGTGGCAGCGATGCGCCCAGCTTCGCGAAATGCCGACTCAGTTCCTTTAACGCCTCTTCCCGTTCGTGCGGATTGAACGGGACATCCGTGAATTGATCCGGTTTGCTGAAATGCACCTCGGTTCCTGCCCAGGCCGCACTGCTGGCGAGCAAGGCCAGGCCGGCGATCAGGGCGCGCGTCGTTTGCTTTTGCATGATGTACCCTTTCAGGAAAAGTGAGTGGCATGGGGCCACTTCTTATGCCTATTCAATATAGCGCGCTCCACCCCATTCTGACGCGAAATTCATACCTTGTTACTTTTTTGATTTTCCGTGAGAAAGGCGGAACGGCGTATTTTTTTGCAGATTCATTGGCAATATTAATTAAAACAAAGTATTGTCTTGAAAATATAGTTGCCTAAGCGATAAAGTATAGATAGTGTCAGCAGCAGGCATTTAAAGTGTTTTTTTAGCAGCTGTGTTGCATGTTGTTGGTCAATTTTTCTTGCTTATTGTTAATACTTGGCCGTCAGTCTACAATCGATAAAATGCGCCCAAAAAACGCGCAACGCCAGTCGTGGCGCACAGGCTAGCCTGGCGCGGGCGTCTCAGCATTGCGTCAGTTATGCCTTTTAGCGGAACTCGCCCTTATGTCATTTTTGTCTTCAGCCTCACCCAAGTTACTCCCCTGGAAAGTCTTGCTCGTCGATGATGAACCCGACATCCACGACATCACCAAACTGACACTGAGCCGTTTCCGCCTCGAGGGCCGCGCCCTGAGCTTCGTGCATGCGTATAGCGGCGCCGAAGCCAAGCAGGTGCTGGCGCGCGAAGAAGGCATCGCGCTAGTCTTCCTCGACGTGGTGATGGAACGCGAAGACAGCGGCCTGGAGGTGGCGCGCTGGATGCGCGAAGACCTGGGCAACCAGTTTACGCGCATCGTGCTGCGCACGGGACAGCCGGGACAGGCGCCGGAAGAACGGGTGATCGTCAATTACGACATCAACGACTATAAGGAAAAGACGGAACTGGACCGCACCAAGCTGTTCACCACCACCTTTGCCGCCCTGCGCGCCTACCGCGACATCATGAAGGTGGAAGAGGCGCGCCTGGCCCAGCTGCACTATCGCGAAGGCCTGGAAAGAGTCATCGCGGCGTCGGCGCATATCTTCAAGCAGCGCAACCTGCGCGACTTCGCCAGCGGCCTGCTGCAGCAAGTCGTCGCCCTGCTGCGCCTGGAAACGAGCATGCTGCTGCGCCTGCGCGGCGCCAGCGCCATCACGGGCGAACAGGATTATGAAATCCTTGCGCAGATCGGCGACCATGAAGCCGATGGCGGCATCCTCAGCCCGTCCCTGCTGTCGCAGCTGGACCATGCCAAGAGCAATAAAATCTCGCGCCTGCACGGCGACACCTATGTCGGCTATTTTCCGAACAGCAGCGGCAAGGCATCCTTGCTGGTACTCAAAGGCGTGGAAGAGATTTCCGACCTCGATGCGCAATTGCTGGAAGTATTCTGCTCCGGCGTGGCGATCGCCTTCGACAACATCCTGCTGACGCAGGAAATCACCGATACCCAGGCCGAACTGATCCTGCGCCTGGGCGACGTGGTCGAATCACGCTCGCACGAAGGCGGCAACCACGTGCGCCGCATGGCCGAAGTGTGCCAGCTGCTGGCGCAGGCGTCCGGCATGTCGGAAGAGGAAACCATGGTGCTGCGCCACGCGGCGCCCATGCATGATATCGGCAAGATTTCCACGCCTGACGCCGTGCTGCTCAAACCGGGCAAGCTCGACGCGGCCGAATGGGAAATCATGAAGCAGCATCCGACGGTGGGCATGTCCATCCTCGACGGCTCGCAGCGCCCGCTGCTCAAAGCAGCGGCCGTGATCGCCCACCAGCACCATGAAAAGTACGACGGCAGCGGCTATCCGCAAGGCCTGGTCGGCGAAAACATCCACAAATACGCGCGCATCGCCGCCGTCGCCGATGTCTTCGACGCCCTCATGCACAAGCGCTGCTACAAGGACGCCTGGCCCCTGGAGCGCGTGGTCAGCTACCTGCGCGAAGTGAGCGGCAGCCACCTCGACCCGCAGTATGTGGAGTTGCTGATTGCGAATCTGGATGAGGCCCTTGCCTTGAACCAGCGTTTCCCTGATTAGTAGGTCGGATTACGCGGTTCATCAAAAAGCCAAGTGCCCCAGAGCGATACGCACGCCGGCAAAACACGCTTAAGCACTAGCCCCCAATACGGGCGTTCCGGGCCAAGCGGGCCTGAAAAATGTCGAGGGCAAGGCACAGCGACGCAGACAGTACGCATGTACGGCAAGGAGCTGCAACGCCGCCATCGGCATTTTCTCAGGCCCGCGTCTCCGGCCCGCCGTTTTAGGTTTTCAAGGACACATCATTGAAACCGCCGCCGGCGTCGGATTACGCGGCCTTGCCGCTAATCCGAGCTACGTGGCTCCAGCGGGAAACGGATTTTGTAATGCAGCCCCATGCCCGGCGCGCTGACCACCTTCACCGTGCCGCCCAGCGGCCCCGTCACCAGGTTGTACAGGATGTGCGCACCGAGGCCGCTGCCGCCCGAGCCCCGCTTCGTCGTGAAGAAGGGATCAAACAGCTGGCCCAGGGTGGCGTTATCCATGCCCATGCCGTCATCGCTGTAGTCGAGTTCCAGCATCTCGCCGGCTGTCCGCACGCTGATCCTGATCTTGCCCGGCTCGCCTTCGACAAAGCCGTGCACCAGTGAATTGACCACCATATTCGTGACGATCTGCGAGACGGCGCCAGGATAGCTGCGCAGCTGCACCTCGGGCGCGCAATCGATGTCTACCTTGATCGGCTTGCCCTTCAGCTTGGGCTGCAGAGAGAGCAGGATTTCATCGAGATATTTGCGCAAATTAAAGCTGCGCAACTCGTCCGACGACTGGTCCACGGCCACCTGCTTGAAGCTGCGCACCAGCGCCGCGGCACGCTGCGTATTCGTCGTCATGATGCGCAGGGTCTGGTCGATGATGTCGAAAAACTGCCGCAAACCGTCTTCATCGAGCTGGCCGCCGTCCAGGTCTTCGCGCGTCAGCTTCAATTCCTGCACCAGGTGACTGGTGGCCGTGACGCAAATGCCCAGCGGCGTATTGATTTCATGCGCCACGCCCGCCACCAGGCGGCCCAGCGAGGCGAGCTTTTCCTGGCGTACCAGTTCCGACTGCGCCTCCTGCAAGGCGCTCAGGGCGCTGTTCAGGGCCGCGTTCTGCTCTTCCAGCGCTTCCTTGGCCTGGCGCATGGCGCTGTCGGCCTGGATGCGGGCCATCGCCACGGCCACATGGCTGGCCATGAAGGCCAGCACGTCCAGTTCCGCCTGCCCATACACGACGGAAGTATCGTAGCTTTGCACGATGATCACGCCATATTTCCGCTCGCCCAGCAGCATGGGCGCACCCATCCAGCTGGCGATGCCCACATTGCCCAGCGGCTCGTCCATCTCGCCACTGTCCACCAGCGCCGCATAGCTATCCGCATCGAGCAGGCAGGCCTGGCGGCGCGCCAGCACGTACGAACTCATGCCGATGCCGTAATGAAAGCGCTTCACGGGCGCCTGCGCATCCTTTTCATCGACAAAATACGGGATCGTGATGTCCTTGTTGTCCGGATGGTACAGGGCGATGAGGAAGTTCTTCGCCGTCACCAGCTCGCTGATGATGGCGTGCAGCCGCGCATACAGGGTCGTCGCATCGGACGCCTGCGCCGACAGGTTGGCGATTTCATATAGCGCATGCTGCAGGTTTTCCGCGCGGCGCCGCTCGGCCACCTCGTGCGCCAGCAGGGCCGTGCGCTCCTGCACCGCCTTTTCCAGCCGGTCCATGCTTTGCATGCCTTGCAGGGCGCTCGACACGTGCGTGGCGATCAGCGCGAACAGGGCCTGGTCTTCCAGGCTGAAGCGGTGCTGCGCGTCATAGCTCTGGATGACGATGGCACCCAGTACCTGGTGCTGCTGGTCCAGCAGCGGACAGCCGATCCAGTGCTCGGCCGCCGTGCCGCCGCCCCAGGCGCCGCCACCGATGGCGCGCATGGCGTCGTCGTCGGCCGTCATCACCAGTTGCTTGCGGTTGACGATGACCCACGCCGTGGGCGATTGCGCGGCGCTGGCCAGGCGCACGCCGATGTCCGGGTCGGGCGCCGCATCGAATTCATCGACAAAATAGGGAAAGCGCACCAGGCCGTCGTCACGGTCGCTCAGGGCCACATAAAAATTGGCCGCATACATGATGCGCCCCAGCGCCGCATGCACCGCCTGCAGGAATTCGCTGATATCGCTGCAGGTGCTCGAGCGCTGCCCGATTTCCAGCAACACGGTCTGGACGGCTTCCAGGCGGCTAAGACGGCTTTCCATGGGTAACTGTGTGCCTTGTGTACATATAATGTTCTGAAAATTAATATTATCAGTTCAGCCCAGCCTTGGCACGGCATAAAACGCACAATCTTGCCTTAAGGCAGAGCAACACACGCAACGCCGGCATTTGCCACGCTGGCGATACAGTGGCAGACTAGGCCCCTTCCTACAGACCAGACCGTCCTCATGACTGCCACGCTACGCGCCTCGCTTCGCCCCTATACCCTCGCTGGCCTGCTGGCCTTTGCCGCGCTGGGCATGCCGCCGCTGTGCGCCGCGCCAGCCAAGGCGCCGGCAGCGGAAACGGCCGATGGCGGACGCTATTTTGGCCCCCTCGTCGCGGGCAAGATGCACGGACAGGGCCGGCTCGAGTACGCGAGCGGTGCGTTTTACGAAGGGGGCTTCGCGCGCGGCGTGTTTTCCGGCCAGGGCACGCTGCGCCAGGCGTCCGGCGTCGAATACACGGGCGCCTTCCGCCAGGGTGCCTTCGATGGCATCGGCCGCTACACCTCGCCCAAGGGCGAGATCTATGCGGGCGACTTCGTCAAGGGCAGCTTCGAAGGACAAGGCCGCTTCCAGGGCGCCGATGGCGCCACCTTCGAAGGCCATTTCAAACACTGGCGCCCGCACGGCGCCGGCAAGCTGACCGACACGGACGGCACCGTCTTCGAAGGCGAATTCGTCCAGGGCCAGCTGCAGGGCAAGGCCAAGGTCAGCACCAGCGACGGCATCCACTACGAAGGCGAACTGAAAGACTGGAAATTCGAGGGTGCAGGCGTGCTGCGCACGGCCGAGGGCGACGAATACCGGGGCGGCTTCAAGAATGGCCAGTTCGACGGCAAGGGCGTGCTGCGCTACGCCGTGGCGCAGGCGGACGGCCGGCGCGAAGACAGCGGCAACTGGACGGAAGGCCAGCTGGACGACCCGGCCGCAGATAAGCTCACGCGCGACAATATCGAACTGGCCTTGTACAACCAACGTACCCTGCTCGACGGCGCCCTGGCGCGCATCGCACCGCGCGATGCGGCGAAAAAAATCAATCTGTACCTGCTGGGCGTGGCGGGCGATGGCGCGCAGGAAGTGTTTCACCGCGAAACGGCCTTCGTCCAGCGCCAGTTCGACCGCGATTTCGGCACCGTGGGGCGCTCCCTGATGCTGGTCAATAGCCGCAACACGGTGGCGCAGCAGCCGATGGCCACGCGTACCAGCATAGCCGCCAGCCTCGATGCGCTGGGCACAAAGATGGACAAGCAGAACGACATCCTGTTCCTGTTCCTCACCAGCCACGGCTCGCCCGAGCACGAACTGGCGCTGGCGCAAAACGGCATGGACTTGCACAGCCTGCCCGCGCAAGAGCTGGCCACCATGCTCAAGCATAGCGGCATCCGCTGGAAAGTCATCGTGATCTCGGCCTGCTATGCAGGAGGTTTCATCGATGCATTGAAGGATGAACAGACGCTGGTCATCACGGCCGCGCGCAGCGACCGCACCTCGTTCGGCTGTGACGACCAGAACGATTTCACGTATTTCAGCGAAGCGTATTTCAAGGAAGCCTTGCCGAAGAGCGCCAGCTTCACGGAAGCGTTCGACCAGGCCAGGGTGCTGGTGCAGGCGCGCGAGGCGGCCGACTTCCGCGAAGGCGGCATGGAGGCGGAAGAGCATTCCGAGCCGCAAATGTTCCAGGGCAAGGCCATCGCCGCACATTTGAAGGCGTGGCGTGCCCAGCCGCGCTAACATGGGCACGGCCGCCCGCCTTTCTGTACAATAGCCGTCACCATGCGACGATTCTTCCTCATTTTGCTGCTGTTCGTGCTTCCGCTCCAGATGTCCTGGGCTGCGGCGAGCGCGTATTGCCTGCACGAGGAAGGCAAGGCGGCGCAGCACCTGGGCCACCACAGCCACCAGCACAAGGCCGATGCGGACAAAAAACCCGTGGCTGACAAAGCTGACCAGCAGAAAAAAGGCCAGCCGCACAGCGATTGCAACGTCTGCCATGGCATCGGCCATGCGTGGCTACCGGCCGGCTCCAGCCTGCCGGTCGGCGACATGGCCTCCGTCAACGCGGACACTTCCCCCTTCTTTTACGCGTCTCACATCCCGGACGCTCCCAAGCGCCCTGACTGGTCGTCGGCCATTTAGGCCGACGGGACATTTCATTCCACTGATCGCAATACACGCGCCTGATTGACCTGGGCGCCAGCCTGCGCGTCCCGTCGAATTCTTTTCCATGCTTTTGGAGAATTCGATGTACCGATCCATTCATCTGTTATTGCTCTCCGCCGGCCTGCTGGCCGGCAATCTTGCCCATGCGCAAACACCTGCGGAGCCCGCCGGACCCCTGACCTTGCCCGCCGCGCTGCTGCTCGCCGAAGGCGGCAACGCCACCCTGTCGGCCGCCCGCCATGAACTGGCGGCGCAAGGGGGCGCCCTGCAACAGGCGCGCTCCCTGCCCAATCCGGAACTGCAAACCGTGCTGGAAGACACGCGGCGCGCCACGCGCAGCACCACCGTGCAGCTCAACCAGCTCATAGAACTGGGCGGCAAGCGCGGTGCCCGCACGGTCGTCGCCCAGCGCGGCGAAGACCTGGCGCAAGCGGGCCTGTTCCTGCAGCAAGCCGACACGCGCGCCGCCGTCACCACCGCCTTTGTCGACGTGCTGGCCGCCCAGGAAGGCTTGCGCCTGGCCGACAGCGCGCAGACGCTGGCCGCGCGCGCCAGCGACATCACGGCGCGCCGGGTCACGGCCGGCAAGGCGTCCCCTGTCGAAGAAACGCGTGCCAAGGTTGCCGAAGCGAGCGTGCGGCTGGAGCTGAACCTGGCCCGCAGTACCCTGGCCAGCGCCCGCAAGCGCCTGGCCGCCCTGTGGGGCAATGCCACGCCGCGCTTCAGCGTCGCGGAAGGACGCCTGGAAACCTTGCCGGAGCTGCCATCCGCCAGCGAACTGGCGGCACGCCTGGACCAGGCCCCGGCCGTGCGCCAGGCGCACAGCGCGCTGGCCCAGCGGCAAGCCATGCTGGACGTGGAACAGCGGCGCGCCACGCCCGACGTCACGGTCAGCATCGGCATGAAGCGCTCGGAAGAGCTGGGCCGCAACCAGGCCATCATCGGCCTGGCCTTGCCGCTGCCCCTGTTCGACCGCAATGCCGGCAACAGGCTCGACGCCCTGCGCCGCAGCGACAAGGCCAGCGACGAGCTGGCCGCCGCCCGCATCGCCGTGCAGACCGACGTGGCCGCCGCCAGCGAACGTCTGGCCACGGCCCGGCTCGACGTGGAAAGCTTGCGCCAGGACATCTTGCCTGGCGCACAAAGCGCCTACGACGCGGCCAGCAAGGGCTTTGAGTTCGGCAAGTTCGCCTTCCTCGACGTGCTCGATGCCCAGCGCACCTTGCTGCAAGCCAAAAACCAATACCTGCGCGCGCTGACCGAAGCGCAGCACGCCGCTGCCGAGATCGAGCGCCTGCTGGGCGCCCCCGCCTCCCTGTAAGGAACACCATCCATGGATATCACACTGAACAAAAAGCAGGCGATTGCCATCGCTTCCATCGCGGCCGCCGGCATCGTCCTGGCCATTCTCATCCTCGGCACGGGCACATCCAAGACGCCGCCGCCTGCCGTCAAGGCGGAAGCACATGCGGAAAAGAAAGACGAACATGGCCACGAGGAAGTGGAAGGCAGGCTGGAATTGACGGCTGCGCAAAGCCGCGCGGCCGGCGTCGTCATCGCCACGGCCGCGCCAGGGCGCATCAAGACGACAATCGCCCTGCCCGGCGAAATCCGTTTCAATGAAGACCGCACGGCCCACGTCGTGCCGCGCCTGGCAGGCGTGGTGGAAGCCGTACAGGCTGACTTGGGCCAGCTGGTGAAAAAGGGGCAGATCCTGGCCGTCATCGCCAGCACGGAACTGTCGGAACAGCGCAGCGCATTGCTGTCGGCGCAGCGGCGTTTATCCCTGGCCCGCTCCACGTATGAACGCGAAGAAAAACTGTGGCGCGAGAAAATTTCGGCGGAGCAAGATTATCTGCAGGCGCAGCAAACGTGGCGCGAGGCGGAAATCGCCGTTCATAATGCGCAGCAAAAGCTCAGCGCGCTGGGCGCCGGTGCTTCCGGCAAAGGGCCGCTGAACCGCTACGACATCCGCGCGCCGTTCGACGGCATGGTGCTGGAAAAACACATCACCCTGGGCGAGGCCGTCAAGGAAGACGCGAACATCTTCGTCATTTCCGACCTCTCGACCGTGTGGGCGGAAATCGCCGTGCCAGCGAAAGACCTGGCCACCGTGCGCATGGGGGGCAAGGCGGAAGTGAAAGCCAGCGCTTTTGATGCCAGCGCGCAAGGCACGATCACCTACGTGGGCGCTCTGCTGGGCGAGCAGACGCGCACGGCCAAGGCACGTATCAGCTTGCAAAACCCCGACATGGCCTGGCGCCCGGGCCTGTTCGTCACGGTGGAAGTGGTGTCCGGCGAAGCCGACGCGCCCGTCACCGTACACAGCACGGCCATCCAGACGGTGGAAGACAAGCCCGTCGTCTTCGTGCAAGTCAAGGAGGGTTACCAGGCCACGCCCGTGGTGCTGGGGCGTAGCGATGGCAAGTTGACGCACATCAAGCAGGGCCTGGCCGCCGGCACGCCGTACGCGGCGCAAGGCAGCTTTGTGCTGAAGTCCGAGCTGGGCAAAGATTCCGCCGGCCACGAACATTGATCACGTCAAAGCTAAGGAAACCATCATGTTTGAACGCTTGATCCGCTTCGCCATCGACCAGCGCTGGCTGGTGATGCTGGCTGTAGCCGCCATGGCCGGCCTGGGCATCTACAGCTACCAGAAGCTGCCCATCGACGCCGTGCCCGATATCACCAATGTGCAGGTGCAAATCAATACCCAGTCCGCGGGCTATTCGCCGCTGGAAACCGAGCAGAGGGTCACCTTCCCCATCGAGACGGCCATGGCCGGCTTGCCGAACCTGGAGCAGACGCGCTCGCTGTCGCGCTATGGCCTGTCGCAGGTGACCGTGATCTTCAAGGATGGCACGGACATCTATTTTGCGCGCCAGATGATCAACGAGCGCTTGCAGGAAGCCAAGGAAAGTTTGCCCGCTGGCATCACGCCAAAGATGGGGCCCGTCTCCACGGGCCTCGGCGAAATCTACCTGTGGACGGTGGAGACGCAAGACGGCGCGAAGAAGCCCGATGGCACGCCGTACACGCCCACGGACTTGCGCGAAATCCAGGACTGGATCATCAAACCGCAATTGCGCAACGTCACGGGCGTCACGGAGATCAATGCCATCGGCGGCTACGCCAAGCAATACCAGGTAGCGCCCTACCCGGAAAAACTGGCCGCCTACGGCATCAGCCTGCAAGACGTGGTGACTGCGCTCGAGCGCAACAACAGCAACGTGGGCGCCGGCTATATCGAAAGACAGGGCGAGCAGCTGCTGATACGCGCGCCGGGTCAGGTGGCCTCAAAAAGCGACATCGGCAACATCGTCGTCGCCAATGTGCAGGGCGTGGCCATCCGCATCCGCGACGTGGCCGATGTGGTGCTGGGGCGCGAGCTGCGCACGGGCGCGGCCACGGAAAACGGCCGCGAAGTGGTGCTGGGCACGGTGTTCATGCTGATCGGGCAAAACAGCCGCGCCGTCTCGCAAGCCGTCGACAAGAAGATGGTGGAAATCAACCGCAGCCTGCCGAAAGGCGTGCACGCCGTCACCGTGTATGACCGCACGGTCCTCGTCGACAAGGCCATCAATACGGTAAAGAAAAACCTGCTGGAAGGCGCCGTGCTGGTGATCGCCATCCTGTTCCTGTTCCTCGGCAATATCCGCGCGGCCCTCATCACGGCCATGGTGATTCCGCTGGCCATGCTGTTCACGTTTACGGGCATGGTGCAATACCATGTGAGCGCCAACCTGATGAGTTTGGGGGCGCTGGACTTCGGCATCATCATCGATGGCGCCGTGGTGATCGTGGAAAACTGCGTGCGCCGCCTGGCCCATGCGCAGCAAAAACTGGGACGGCCGCTGACCTTGCAGGAGCGTTTTCATGAAGTGTTTGCGGCATCGCAAGAAGCGCGCCGGCCCTTGCTGTATGGCCAGCTGATCATCATGGTCGTGTACCTGCCCATCTTCGCGCTGACGGGCGTGGAAGGCCGCATGTTTACGCCGATGGCCCTGACGGTGGTGATCGCCCTGCTGGGCGCCATGCTGCTGTCGATCACCTTCATCCCTGCCGCCGTGGCGCTGTTTATTGGCGACAAGGTGGCGGAGAAGGAAAACGCCATCATGCGCGCCGCCAAGCGCTGGTATGCGCCGCTGCTGGGCAAGGTGATGCGCAATACGCCCGTGGTGCTGACGGGCGCGGCGGTGGCCGTACTGCTGTCAGGCTTGCTGGCCACGCGCATGGGCAGCGAATTCGTGCCCAGCCTGAACGAGGGCGACATCGCCATCCAGGCCTTGCGCATCCCCGGCACCAGCTTGACGCAATCGCTGGCCATGCAGCAGCAACTGGAAAGCAAGCTGATGGCAAACCACAAGGAAATCGCGCGCGTGTTCGCCCGCACGGGAACGGCCGAGATCGCGTCGGACCCCATGCCGCCGAACATTTCCGACGGCTACATCATGCTCAAGCCCCGCGACGCATGGCCGCAGCCGACAAAATCGCGCGAGCAACTGCTGGCGGAAATCGAAGCGACGGCCACGAGCTTGCCGGGCAATAACTATGAGTTTTCGCAACCGATCCAGCTGCGCTTCAATGAACTCATTTCCGGCGTGCGCAGCGACGTGGCCGTGAAACTGTTCGGCGACGATATGGCCGTGCTCGACAGCACGGCGGCGAAGATCGCGGGCGTACTGGGCAAGATTCCGGGTGCCACCGAAGTGAAAGTGGAACAAACGACGGGCTTGCCCATGCTGACGGTGCAGATAGACCGCGAGCAGACGGCCCGCTACGGCCTCAACATTGCTGACGTGCAATCGGCAATAGCCACGGCCATCGGAGGGCAAGAGGCAGGCACTCTGTTCCAGGGCGACCGCCGCTTCGACATCGTCGTGCGCCTGCCCGACAGTCTGCGCAGCGACCTGGAGCAATTGAAGCGCCTGCCCATCGCCCTGCCTGTGGGGGCGGCGGCGGAAGGCCGCGCGCGCTTCATCCCGCTCGGTGAAGTCGCCAGCCTGCAAGTGGCGCCGGGGCCGAACCAGATCAGCCGCGAAGACGGCAAGCGCCGCATCGTCGTCAGCGCCAACGTGCGCGGACGCGATATCGGTTCCTTCGTGGCCGACGCCACGCAGCAGCTGCAATCGCAGGTGGCCATCCCTCCCGGCTACTGGACCAGCTGGGGCGGCCAGTTCGAGCAATTGCAGTCGGCCACGAAACGCCTGGAACTGGTGGTGCCCGTGGCGCTGGCGCTCGTCTTCGTGCTGCTGTTCGCCATGTTCGGCAACGTGAAGGATGGGCTACTGGTGTTCAGCGGCATCCCGTTCGCCTTGACGGGCGGCATCGTCGCCCTGTGGCTGCGCGACATTCCCATGTCGATCTCGGCAGCAGTGGGCTTCATCGCCCTGTCCGGCGTAGCCGTACTCAATGGTCTGGTGATGATCGCCTACATCCGCCAGCTGCGCGAACAGGGCATGCCGCTGCAGGAAGCGATACGTGCAGGCGCCATTACCCGCCTGCGGCCCGTGCTGATGACGGCGCTGGTGGCATCGCTGGGCTTCGTGCCGATGGCCATTGCCACGGGCACGGGCGCCGAAGTGCAGCGCCCGCTGGCCACCGTGGTGATCGGTGGCATCCTGTCTTCGACAGCCTTGACCCTGCTGGTGCTGCCGCTGTTGTACCGGCTGGCGTACCGCAAGGAAGAGGAGGTGGAGGAGGAAGAAGTAGGTCGGATTAGCGTGGCCGAAGGGCATGCGTAATCCGACACATTGTTGGCGCCGGTGGTGGCGTCCGATTATGGGCGGCGGTAGCCGCCTTCGATCCAGTTCGCTGCTGCAGTGGCATTGAACTTGAAGGCCGCCGAGGTGCGTACCTTGGCGATCTGTTCGCCGTCCGCGTCGTAGGCGCTCAGTTCCGCGTACGGGTGGTCTTCATCAGGCACGATGTCGAACATCACCTTGATTTGACCCTCGTCGGTGGCGACAAACAGGTTCTTGTGCAATTGTGCATGCAGCTGCTGCTCGTGACGGCGCAGCACTTCCGAAGCTGTCTTGACCAGCGTATTAAACGCGTTGACGTCGAGCGGCTTCGGGTTTTTCTTGTCGCGGCCCATGGTCCACGGGCCCACCAGCGCCGGCTCCGGTTCGCCATCCTTGATCATGGCCACGGCCCAACCTTCATCTTCCTCGTTCTTGATCACACGCGCCGTCCAGCCATTGCCTACCCACAGGCGCGGCTCCTGGATCGGGGCGTCATTGTCTTGCTCGGCTGCTTCGTCGGAAAAGTCGGGAAAATCGGTACTCATGGCGGTGCTCGTGATGGAGGGTCGGGGCTAGCATGATAGTCGAAAACGCCCTCCCGTGCCGCCTTGCCGCAATGGCGACGGAACGTCACACAGCACGGCCCAGCCTGCCGCCACGGCGGCGATCAACACATGGACATGGCAGGCCGGTTGGGCCAGGTCAGCGGCGGACCGGGCGGCACCCAGCGCGGGTCGATGGCTGGCAGCGGCGCGTGGTAATTAAAGGGGTTGATGATGATCGGCGGTATCGCCGATGGCGCGCCGACGGGCTCGGCGCAGGACTGCGTGGCGCCAGGCTGGCGCGTGGTTCGATGGTGGGAAAGGGATAGCGATTGATCCCCGGTATCTGCAAACAAAAGCATGTTGCCCTCCTTGCGAGACTGAGGTGTTCAGTATAGGACGGCTTGCGCGTTTTACAAGAAAAGAAATCTTGTTCCAGATCAGCGTTTTCTGCCCGTACAGACCTCCCATACCGTGAAAACAACCGCCTGTCGCACACTGCTGGCGGCCAGCCCGGCGCCCCCCTACAGTGTGACCATGCAACACCCCATCACCCACCCACTGAGGCTTACCATGAAAAAATTGCTCACCTTCGTCCTCATCGTCATGCTCGCCTGCCTGTTCCTCGACAAGATAAGCGGCAGCGACATGCACATGCAGTTCAACGGCGACGATGTCGACGGTCCTCTGGAATGGCTGTTCGGCCTGGTGTTTGCCGGTGGCGGCTTGCTGATCGCCGCCATTGCGCTGGTGTGTGCCGCCGTCGTGACAGGGGTCGTCCTGGCTGGCGTGGGCGTGGTGCTGATCGCCGTGGTGGCCTTGTGCGTGGTGCTGGTACTGGCGCTGAGCACGCCCGTGCTGCTGCCGCTGCTGATACCCGTCGCCATCATCTGGCTGATCCTCAGCCGCAAGCACAAGCAAGCGCAAGCGCGTCAGCACAGCCTGTAATCACTGCGCCATGAACTTGCTGAGCACGCCGTCGCTGCCGCCATCATTCTGTTCGATGCGGTTGCGCCCGCCCCGCTTGGCCCGGTACAGCGCCTCGTCGGCGCGCGCCAGCACGGCGTCGCAATCGGCATCGGTGCCGGCCATGGCGGCCATGCCGATGCTCACCGTAATGGTGATCAGGATGCCGCCATCGGTGGTCAGCGAACTTTCCGCCACCCGCCGGCGCAGCCGTTCGGCAAACACGGCTGCCGCCGCCAGGTCCGTGCCCGGCAGCAAGATGGCGAATTCTTCGCCGCCCACGCGGCCCGGCACATCGACCTTGCGCAGCGCCTGGCACATCAGCGCGCCCAAGTGGCGCAGCACGGCATCGCCCACCGCATGGCCATACTCGTCGTTGACACGCTTGAAATGATCGATGTCAAGCATCAGCACGCTGGCGCACCTGGCCAGTTCGCGCTGCAGCCGTGCATGCTCGTTTTCCAACGCCGCCATGAAGTGGCGTCGGTTCGGCAATCCAGTCAGGAAATCGGTGGTGGCCAGTTGCAGCAATTCCGCGTTCATGCGCTTGCGCTCGGTGATATCGAGTGTAGACACCATGACAAAGTCCAGGCTGTCCGCATGGCCGGGCATCACCAGCAAGCTCAATTCATTTTGCCGCGCCGCACCATCGAGACGCACAAAACTGCTCTCGCACTCGTACAGGTGGGCGCCGCCAGCCAGCGCCAGCAGCGCATCGCCAAAACAGGGCAAGGCACTATCATCGAAATTCTGCGCCAGGCCCAGTGCGCCGCGCCGCTGGTCATCCTCGTTGGCGCGCACCTGCGCCAGCGCGGCGCCATTCGCATCGATAATGCGCACCAGCCCCGCCAGCCGCTGCAGCGCGTCCGGATTGGCGTGGAAGTAGGCACCCAGGTCGCGCACGCCCGCTTGCTCGAGCGCATCGAGCGCAGCGCGCACGGCCGACCAGTCCTGTTCCCACAGGGCCACGGGTGCATGGTCGTACAGGCTGCGGAAACGCGCTTCGCCGGCGCGCAGGGCCAGCGCCACCTGCGCCTGTTCGATGGCCATGCCGGCCAGATGCGCGGCCTCGCTGAGCCGCGCCAGATGTGCCGCGCCCGGTAGCGTGGGCTGGCGGTGATACGCCATCATCACGCCCAGCAGCTTGCCCGAGCCGCCCCGTACGGGCTCGGCCCAGCACGATTGCAGTTGGGCTCGCCACGCAAGTTCCATCGTCTCTTGCGCATCGGCAGCGGCATGCAGGTCGCCCACGATCACGCGCTGGCCGTCGCGCAAGGCCTGCACCGCGATGCCATGCACGCCCTGCAGGGTGTCGAGGTCATGGCCATGGCTGGCCAGGTTGAAAAACGCGGGCAAGCTCGGCGCCGCGCCCAGCACCAGGCGGTGGCGACTTTCATCGAGCAGCAAGATGCTGCACAGCATGGCAGGATGGTCGGCTTGCACGCTCAGCACCACGCTTTCCAGCACCCGTTCCAGCGGTGCGCCCGTGGCCAGCATTTCCAGCACCTGCCGCCGCGTGTGCTCGCGCCGCTCCATCTGGCTGCGCTCGCTGATATCGCGGAAGGTCCACAAGCGCGCCTGTTCATTGCCCAGCTGCATGCTGCGCACGTACTGCTCGACCACCCGGCCATCGCGCAGATGCAGCACGTCGCGCCGCTCGCGGTGGCCATGCGGCGCGTGGGCGCGTGCTCCCAGGAAAGGCGCCGCCTGCTCCAGCTGGCATTCCACATGGCGCACCAGCGCCGCGCCATCGGCCTGCCAGTCGAGTGCATCGGGCACTTGCCACAGGTCGCGAAAGCGCCGGTTCGAGGTGAAGATGCGACCATCGACGTTATCGACCAGGATGCCGTCGATGGTCGAATCGAGGATGCTGCGCAGCATGGCCTGGCTACGCTGCGCTGCCTCGGCCATCGCCAGCACGCTCGCCTGCCCCTGCTCCAGCTGGCCAGTCAGCTCGCTCGAGCGCGCCAGCGCCGCCTGGGCGCGGGCACGGCCCGCCGCCAGCAGCCAGGCCGCCAGCGCCAGCACGACGCTGGCCAGCAAGCCGGCCCAGGCCACCAGGCGGGGCCGCGCAAGCAGCTCGCCATCGAAGCCCGGCATGGCGCGCATGCGCAAGGTCCAGGCATGGCCGGCGATGCTGATCGCCTGCTGCGACACCAGGCTGTCCGACGCGGCAGACGACTGCGCGCCCGGCAAGCTGTCATACATCAGGGCCGCCTCGGTCAGTTGCGCGCCATCATAGATTTCCAGGTCCAGCTGGCGCGCCCCCTCGCCACCCACGCCCGCCATCAGGTCGCCCATGCGGAACGGCGCAAACACCCAGGCGCGCAAGGCGGCACGCCGCTGCGCCAGGCTGGCATGCGGCAAGCCATTGTCATAGACGGGCAACACGACCAGGAAGCCATGCGCCTGCGTGCTGCCGCCATCCTGCACCAGGTGGATCTTGCCCGTCATGGCGGCCTGGCCCGTGTCGCGTGCCTGCTCGAGCGCGGCGCGGCGCACGGCTTCGGACCCGATGTCGTAGCCGATGGCCAGCAGGTTGCTCTCGCTTGAAGGTTCCAGATAGGTAATGGGCGCGTACCAGGCGCGCTGGCCGGGCGGACGCACGGCATAGCCGGGATAGCCTTCCGCGCGCACGCCGGCTTCGTGCCGCGCCAGCCCGGCAACCGGCAACAGGGGCAGGTAGCCGATGCCGTGAATGCCGGGAAAGTGGCGGTCCACCTGCTGCACCGCCAGATAGGCCTGGAATTCGCGGCGCGCGACGTCCTGCGAACTGGCATACAGTCCCTGCACCCCGTGCAGCACCTGGATATAGGTCTGCATGCGGACAACGATGTTGCCCACCAGTTCGCGCACGCGGAAGTCAAAATCGGCCAGTACCTGCTGTTCGCTGGCGTCGCGGGCATTGCGCCAGGCGCCGTACGTCAGTCCCAGGCACAGTGCCAGTACCAGCGCAGCCAGCACGCGCGGCCCCACCCAGTGCGACACTGAGCGAGCAAACCACGACGTAGGCGCGCGTGTAGGCATGACAGGCGGACAAGCAGAACGGACCTCAAACCGCTACACGCTCAGCAGCATGGCTGGCAGCGGGCTGCACGATTACCATCGGTAGTCGATGAGAATGATAGTACGTTACAGCGGGCGCCCTTGCAATACTGAATATTGTATTAAAAAGATCACATATTTCGTCAATGCAATGATGCGTACTCCAGGAAAATTCGATGCCGTGAAAACCATCCCCAGCGGCTGGTATGATCGCCCCGCAATCATCACCAAGGAGCCGCGTTTGCAGCACGATAGCTGGCAGGGAACATTATGGCTGGCGCCGGACTTTGCCATCTTGCATGGCGCAGCGGGCGCCACGGATAGCCACGCCCATTACGCGCACCAGCTGATGCTGAGCACCGGGGCGCCCTTCACGGCCGAGCTCGACGGCATCGTCCATACGGCGCAGCACTTACTGGTCGAGAGCCTGCACCCGCACGCCATCGTTGCTGCACCGTCACCCGTGCTGACCATCTATGCGGAACCGCAGCGCCTGGGCGGCGCGGCCTTGCTGGCGGCCGCCGGCAGCGCAGGCGCGCCCAGCCTGGACAGCCTGGCAGCCGCGCTGCAGGCACAGCCGCGCGAAATCCTGGCCGACGCACGCGTTCAGCGCGCGCTGGACCAGGTCGATGTCTTGTTGTCCGGCAAGGTCAGCGCGGCGGCCGTGGCCGAGGCGGCGCATTTGTCGCTGAGCCAGCTGGAACGCCTGTTCAGCGCCCAGCTGGGCTTGCCCGTGCGGCGTCTCGTGCTGTGGCGCCGCTTGCGCCTGGCCATCCGTTTCATCTTGCTCGGCAGCACCCTGACGGAGGCAGCCCACGGCGCCGGCTTTGCCGATGCAGCGCATTTTTCGCGCACCATGCGCACCCTGTTCGGCGTGCGCGCCGACCGCAGCTTGCGCCAGCTCAACGTCAAGCTGCTTGATTAACTTGTCGATTGAGGCCCGTGGCGCAAGCCGGCCGGCAGCTCGGGTGCGCGCACGCCCTCTTCCGCGCGGAACGGTTCGATCAATTGCCGCAGGTAGGCCACGGGATAGTCGGGACGGCTGCCGATGCCCAGGTCCTCGCCCCGCATGCGGTAGCCGGGCGCGTCGAAGGCTGTGCCCAGCAGGCGATCCCAGCAGGTAAAGAACAGGCCGAAATTCACGTCGCCCGCCGTGCCGTATTTCATGTGGTGGAAACGGTGTAATGGCGCCCAGGCAAACACGTGGCGCAGCGGCCCCATGCGCATGTCGACATTCGCGTGCTGCAACAACAATTGCACCGCCACGGCAAACGCCAGCACGGCCATGACAGCTTCCGGTATGCCCAACAGCAACAGCGGCAGCATGCCGCCCGCCGCTTCCAGCAGCAAATGCAGCGGGTGTTTCATCCAGCCATTAAAACCATACAGGCGCTGCACGCTGTGGTGTACTGCATGCAATTTCCACAGAAAGTAATAACGGTGGCTCAGGTAATGCACCAAGGTAATGCCGCAATCGGCGATCAGGATGGCCAGCAGCAGTTGCAGCCAGAATGGCAACTGGCCGGGCCAGAGTGGACCCAGCGCCAGATGGCCAGCCAGCAAGGGGAAAGCCGCCAGGCCCAGCAGGTACAGCGCTTCGTTGACGAGCGCATGCAGGCTGTCGCGCCAGCCGTCGCCATGATCGCGGTTCCACGCGCCGTCATACGGCAGATAGCGTTCGGCAAACAAGGAAGTGAGCAGGGCCAGCAGCAACAAGGGCGGCAAGACCCAGAGCGAAAAATGGCAAGCCGCCACCAGGCAGGCGGCGGCGCCGATGAAGCCGGCCCAGAAGACGGGGCCGTACAGCGCGGCGAAGAGAGATTTCATGGCAAGACGCTCCTGTGGCAAAAACCACAGCATGACCGTCAACCCTGCCGCGCCGCTTGAAGAAACGACGCAACTTAGTTACAACTTGCTTACTTCAGGGCTTTGCGCGCAGCGTACTGCTGGTAGCCGTTGGCGCGCAGGGCGCAGGCGGGGCAAGTGCCGCAACCATAGCCCCAGTCGTGCAGCTCGCCCCGCTCACCCAGATAGCAGGTGTGGGTGCCGCTGCGGATCAGGTCGACCAGCGGCTGGCCGCCCAGGTCTTCCGCTAGGTCCCAGCTTTGCGCCTTGTCCAGCCACATCAGCGGCGTTTCCAGTTTCAAACGCGTGTTCATGCCCAGGTTCAGCGCCACTTGCAGGGCCTTCATCGTGTCGTCGCGGCAATCCGGATAGCCGGAAAAATCCGTCTCGCACATGCCGCCTACCAGGACCGTCAAGCCGCGGCGGTACGCCACGGTGGCGGCCACCGTCATGAACAGCAAGTTGCGCCCAGGAACGAAGGTGTTCGGCAAGCCGTTTTCCTGCATGACGATCTCGACGTTCTGCGTCATGGCCGTATCGGAAATGGCGGAAATCAGGGACAGGTCTATCATGTGATCCTGGCCCAGGCGGCTGTCCCACTCGGGCGATTGCTGGCGCATCTGCTCGAGCACGCCCGGACGCACGGTCAGCTCGATCGCATGGCGCTGTCCATAGTCAAAGCCGATGGTTTCCACGCGGCTATAGTGCTTGAGGGCCCAGGCCAGGCAGGTGGTGGAATCTTGCCCACCGCTAAAGAGCACCAGTGCGGAATCAGTTGCTAGCATAATTTCTTTCTTTTCAGTTTTACTCTGTTGCAATCGTGCGCGGGGAAACATGATTCCCTGCGCAAAAAATACTTATTCGTCCGCCATCAGTTTACCGATTCCGGTAACATGCAGTCAGCATTTACTCATCTGGAGCACCATGTTTTCTGCACGACCCATACGGCATACGGCTGCCGGCAAGGCGATACGACCACGAATTTTGGCACAAGTAGTGACAAAAGTAATGGGTCAACTGACACTGGCGGCCGCTGGTAGTGTCATCTTGATATGCCCGATCGCCCAGGCCCGCGCGCAGGACGGAACACAGGAGCGCACGCAAGAGCGTCCGCAAGACGCCGTTGCAGACGGCCCCGTCAGCACGGAAGCGGCTCCCGCCCCGCTGCAGTACGAGGTCAAGGTCAACGCGCCCGGTGACCTCGATGACTTGCTGGAAAAAAACCTGGACCTGGAACGCTTCCGCGGCAACCCGCGCATGGACCGTGTGCAATTGCAGCGCCTCGTGCGTGATACGCCTGAGCAAGCCAGGAACCTCGTCGCCACGGCTGGCTACTATACGCCCGTCGTCACGGTGCGCGTCGATACGACGGGCGCCAAACCTGTCGTCATCGTCGACGTCGAGCCGGGTGCACCGGTGACCATTGACAAGGTCGAGCTGGAATTGCGCGGCTTCGATCCCACGCCGCCGCTGGCCGCATCCGAACCATATGATACGGAAGCGCTCAAGCGCAGCTGGCCGCTGAAGGCAGGCAGCGTGTTTCGCCAGGCCGACTGGGAATCGGCCAAGCGCGCGCTGCTGCGCGAAGTGGTGCAGACGCGTTATCCGCGCGCCCAACTGGTCGATACGCAAGCCGTGGTCGACCCGGAAACGCACAAGGTATCCTTGCTGGTGGTGCTCGACAGCGGCCCTGAACTACGCTTTGGCGAACTGCGCATCGAAGGCCTGAAACGCTACCCGGAAGCCATCATCCGCAACCTCGACAAGATACGCCCGGGTGACTATTACAGCGAATCGGCGTTGCAATCGTTGCAGGCTCGCCTGCAGGACACGGGCTACTTTGCCAGCGTGGAGGTGAGCGCCGACATGAGCAGCATCCTGGGCGAGCAGATTGAGGCGGGCCAGGAAAGCCAGCAAGCCGAGGCCTCCGGCGCCGTCCCCGAAGCCAGGCCCGTCAACCGCGGCCCCGCGCCGCAGCTGCCGCTGGTGGTGCGCGTGACGGAAAACAAGCAGCAGAACGTCAGCGCCGGCCTTGGTTTCAGTACGAATACGGGCAATCGCGCCCAGCTCAACTATGACAACCTGAACGTGTGGGGCACGCGCTTCAAGAGCGCCCTCACCATGGAAACGAAGAAACAGGCGGCGCACGCCAATTTTTACTTTCCGACGACCGAACGCGGCTACAACGACAGCGCGGGCGCTTCGTTCGAACGCAGCGACATTTCCAATGAAATCACGGCCGTCACCACCATCTCGGCCAAGCGTAACTGGGGCGGCACCAACCTCGAACGCAGCCTGACGTTCGAGTTCCTCAGCGAAGACAAGACCGTCGTGGGCCTGGAACAGACGCGCAGCAAGAGCTTGCCCCTGACCTATGCCATCACCAAGCGCAGCCTCGACAGCCTGCTGTTCCCCACCAAGGGCTATGTCATCAATGCCCAGGTGGGCGGCGCCCTGCTGCCCGTGCTGACGGACGAGCGCTTCGTGCGTGTGGCCGGCAAGGCCGTGTATTACCGTCCGCTGGGCGAAAAAGGCGAGCTGATCGTGCGTGGCGAAATGGGCGCGCTGGGTTCGAAGGAAAAGCGCGGCGTGCCGGCCGTCTACCTGTTCCGCGCGGGCGGCGACCAGTCGGTGCGCGGCTATGGCTACCAGGAACTGGGCGTCAAGGAAGGCGACGCCACCGTCGGCGGACGCTACATGCTGACCGGCAGCGCCGAATACCAATACTGGTTCAAGCCGAAATGGGCGATTGCCGCCTTCTATGACGCCGGTAACGCGGCCGATACCGTGAAAGCGGCCATGACGCCGAAATCGGGCTACGGCCTGGGCGGGCGCTACAAGAGCCCCGTCGGCCCCATCAATGTCGACGTGGCATATGGCCATGCCGTCCAAAAATACCGTTTGCACTTCTCTCTGGGATTCACTTTCTGATGTCTGATATTACTACCGAGTCCCACGACACCGCGCCGCCACCGCCGGCGAAAAAACCGCGCCGGGCGCTGCGCTACCTCCTGATCGCCGTTGCCAGCCTGGCCGTGCTGCTGGGTGGTGCCTTCTGGTTCCTGGGCCGCGAATCGACCTTGCAGATGCTGGTGCAAAAAGTGGCCAGTGCCAGCGGCGGCGAAATCGAAGTGTCGGGCGTGTCCGGCTCGCTCTACAATCGCATGCACCTGGGCCACGTCAGCTACCGCAGCAAGACGCAGCACATCACGGCCGACAATATCGATATCAACTGGTCACCCTTCCAATTCTTTTCGGAAGGCATCGCCATCAGCGAACTGCATGTGGCCAGCCTGTCCGTGGAGAGTACGGCGCCCTCCGATGAACCGTCGACCATGCCCGCCAGCCTGGCGTCGCCGTTCAAGATCGGCATTTCCGACGCGCGCCTGGACAAGGTCACCCTCATCAGCGCGGGCGGCAACACGGTATTTGAAAAAATTCATTTCACCTTGTCGGGCGACAAGACCCAATGGCAGCTGGAAGACGCCTCGGCCTTGACGCCGTTCGGCCAGGCCACGGCCAGCGCGACGATTGCCGCCACGCAGCCGTTCAAGCTCAGCGGCAAGGCGGGCTTGACGCAGCTCAATGCCGCTGCCGGTGAAAAACCAGCCGCCCTGACCCTGCAGCTGGGCGGCGACTTGAACGTGCTGAACGTGACAGCCAAGGGCAGCGCGGGTGCTGCTACGGCCGACGCCCAGTTGGCGCTGGTACCGTTCGACCCCGTCATCATCCTGCGCTCGGCCAGCATCAAAGGCCGCAACATCAATCCGGGCAAGTTCGACGCGACCCTGCCGCAGGCGGACCTGAGCCTGGAGCTCGATGCCGCCATCGACACGCGGCCCAATGCGCAAACCGTGTCGGGCAAGCTGGCCATCCTCAACCACGCCCCGCCCGGCCCCATCGACCAGCAAAAGCTGCCGCTGCGCCAGTTCGAAGCGCGCCTGGGCGGCACCCTGACAGCCACCACCCTGGAGTCGGCCATCATCGATTTCGGCAACGCGGGCAAATTCACGGGCAGTGGCAAACTCAACCGCGATGCGGCCGATGCTCCCATCGGCACTGCGCAGCTGACCTTGCACACGGACAAGATCGACTTGCAGCATATTTACAGCAGCATCAATAGCACGAAGATCGTCGGCGATATCGTGCTCGACAGCGACGGCAAGACGCAAACCCTGCGCGCCAGGCTCGGTGAAGCCAAGTTGCGCCTGGACGTGGAAGCCACCCTGGCAGATTCCCTGGTGCAACTACGCAAGGCAACCTTGCAAGCAGGCAAAAGCAGCGTCAACGCGACGGGCCAGATCAGCCTGAAGGATGAACAGCCATTCAAGGCCGTGGCCAATACCAGCCGCCTCAATCCCGCAGACTTCGGCGCCTTCCCCGTGGCCGACCTGAACCTCGACGTGCGCGCCAGCGGCCACGTGGCGCCACAATGGCTGGCCAATGCGGACTTCACCGTGCGCCCCAGCAAGCTGCTCGACCAACCCCTGTCCGGCAAGGGCAAGCTGACGGCCGATGCGGCTCATTTCAGCGGCATCGACGTGCAATTGGCACTGGGCAAGAATAATCTCACGGCCAAGGGCAACTTTGGCGGCGCCGGCGAAAAGCTCAACTGGAACGTCGATGCACGGCAACTTTCCGCCCTGCAGGGCGACTTGCTGGGCAGCGTGCTGGCCAGCGGCGTGGTGCAGGGCACCCTGCAGCAACCGCGCACGAGCTTTGTTGCCGATGCAAAAGGACTGGGCCTCACCAGCGGCAAGCGCCCCGCGCCAGACAGCGCCATCCACGCCAGCGGCGACGTGGGCTTGACGGGACCGAAGAAGGAAGCGGAATTGAAGATGACGGGTTCCTTGCAAAAGATCAACCCGGCCGCGTTTGGCGCATCACTGCCCAACGGCAACGTCAATGCGGATTTCAACGGCAGCGGCCGCCTGAGCGGCGACTGGCAAGTGGCCCTGAACCTCGGTTTGCGCGAATCGACGCTGCAAAACGCGCCGCTGGCCGGCTATGCCAGGCTGTCGGCCAACGCGAAACGCGTCGACAGCGTGGATGCGGAACTGCGCCTGGGGCCGAACAGCCTGCAGGCCAAGGGCGCGCTGGGCGGCGCCACGGACAAGCTGGCGTGGAAACTCGACGCGCCGCAACTGTCGACCCTGGGTCCCCGCTTTGCCGGCGTGCTGCAGGCAGCCGGTTCCGTGAGCGGCAAGATGGATGCGCCGGCCGCGCAACTGACGCTCGATGGCCGTGACCTGACCTTCTTTGGCGACCAGCAATTGAAAGCCATCAAAGGCAGCGCCAGCGTGGGCGCCGGCCAGGGCGCGCTCGACCCCATGGTCAGCAGCCTGGACATCACGGGCTACAGCACGCCCACCTTCAAGCTGGCCAGCGCCCGCCTGGGCACGACGGGCACGCGCGGCAGCCATACGGTCAGTTTGACGGCGCGCAATGACGATTTCGATGCCACCGTGCAAATCCGGGGCAGCCAGAGCGGTGCCAACTGGACAGGCACGATCGACAGCCTGCAAAACAAGGGCCGTTATGCGCTGGTGCTGCAAGCGCCCGTGCCCGTGAAAGTGGCCGGTCCCGCCGGCAGCGGCGTGGCGGGCCTGGGCCAGCCTGAACAGATCAGCGTGGGCAACACCGTCATCAAATTACCGGCAGGCAGCATCACCATGCAAAGCCTGGTCAAGAACGGCCCCCGCTGGACCAGTTCCGGCCAGGCGGCCGGCGTGGCGCTGACCTATCTGGCGCAAGTGATTCCTTCGCTGCAAGCCAATGCGCGCAGCGACCTGACCCTGGGCGCGCAATGGTCGCTCGACATGCAAGTACCGACGGCCAAGCAGAAAGATCCGTCTTTGGCCGGCATGCTGCACATCTATCGCGAAAAAGGCGACGTGACGGTGGGCGTGGAACAGCCGCTGGCGCTGGGCTTGCGCACCTTCGATGCCCGCGTGGATGTAGCGAACCAGCAACTGCGCCTGGCCGTGAAACTCGATGGCGCGCGCGCGGGCCAGAGCGATATCAATGCCACCGTGCAAATGCTGGGTGGACGCATCAGCAACGACAGTGCCCTCTCGCTGACGGCCACCACCAACGTCGATACACTGGCCTGGCTGGCGCCGCTGACGGGCCAGCCAGGCCTGGAGCTGGGCGGCGCCCTGAAAATCGCGCTGGCCGGCAGCGGCAGCATCGGCGCGCCGCAATTGAATGGCGACATCAATGGCAGCAAGCTGCTGGTGAACTGGGCCGACCAGGGCTTGAAGTTGCGCAATGGCGTGCTGCAAGCCAAGCTGGCCGGCGATCAGTTGCAATTGCAGCGCCTGAGCTTTGACGGCGGCGATGGCAAGGTGCAGGCTGATGGCTGGGTGCGCTTTGCGAATGGCGAAGCGAGCCTGGAATTGAAACTGATGGCCGACCGCCTGCAGGCACTGTCGCGTCCCGACCGCACCTTGATCCTGTCGGGCAACAGCACCCTGGTGCGCAACGACAAGCGCTTCAGCTTCGAGGGCAAGTTCAAGGCCAACCGTGCGCTGATCGAACTGGCGCCGCAAGATACCCCCACGCAAAGCAGCGACGTGGTGGTGCTGGGCAAGGAAGTCAAGGGCAGCAAGGAAGCGCCTTCGCTGCCCCTGAATATCGACCTCGAGTTCGACCTGGGCAATGCCTTCCACTTGCGCGGCATGGGCCTCGACGCCGACCTGGCGGGCAATATACGCGCCCGCGTCATCAACCGCGCCGCGCCGCGCGTGACGGGCAGCATCAAAGTCAGCAACGGCCAGTACGCGGCCTATGGGCAAAAGTTGTCGATCGAACGGGGCTTGATCGCCTTCACGGGCGCCTACGACAACCCGTCCCTGAACATCCTGGCCGTGCGCAAGCGGCCCGAGGGCGAAGCGCTGTCGGAAACGAATGTGGAAGCGGGCGTGGAAGTACGCGGCACGGCGCAGTCGCCGACGGCCAAGCTGGTCTCCACGCCGAGCGTGTCGGACAGCGACAAGCTGGCCTGGCTGATCCTCGGCCACGGCGCGGAAACGGCGGCCGGCGATGAAATGGCCCTGCTGACGACGGCCGCAGGCGCCCTCTTCGGCGGCTCCGGCGGCGGCTTGCAGGGCAAGCTGGCCAATTCGCTGGGCCTCGACGAAGTGGGCCTGTCGCAGGCGCAAGGGCTGGAAAGCACGGTCGTCACCGTCGGCAAGCGCCTGTCGTCGCGCGCCTACCTGACGTTCGAACAAGGCACGAGCACGGCGACGAGCCTGGTCAAGCTGCGCTACAAGCTGAACCGCCGCATTACCCTGCAATTCCAGACGGGCACGAACAATGCACTGGACGTGTTGTACACGTGGGCGTTTGACTAGAGTGGCGGCCAACAATGTTGTCGGATTACGCGTGGCGTTGCCGCGCTAATCCGACGCCACGAAACAACAAAGTGCGTAGGTCGGATTAGCGGCGCAGCCGCGTAATCCGACACCACCAGAAACAACAAAGGGCGCCTCGGCGCCCTTTTCTTTGCTCTACCACAAACAGTTTATTCGGCCACGTCAAGCCCCCGCTCGATCATGCCTTCGACGTAGGCGCGCAGATATTGTTCCAGCGCGGGGCCGGACAGCACGTTGGCCGTCAGCGCGCCGTGCGGCGAGCCTTTCAGCACGCCGTCGTGGTACACGCGCGCAATCCAGGCCACGTCCGCGCCCTGGGTGTAATCGAGTTCATAGTCGAACGATTCTCCGCTGACTTTGCGTGTGTAGACTTCCTTGACAATTGCCATCTAAAACAGCCTTTCTTGACGAGATTAACTGGGATGCGGGTGCGGCACAGGATCGTCCTGCGGCACCGGATGCACGGGCCCCGGCTGGCGCCCGGGTGCTTCTTGCGGCTCCGGCGCCGGCATGGGTTCATCGACTGGCGCCGGGTCAGGCGCGCGGTGGGCGTTGATGACTGACATGGCTGGCCTCCCTGCAGACAAAGGAAGACCATACCACGAGATGCGTGCCGCTGCCCTTATTTGCCTGCCGGCTTGACGTCGGCGGCCGGCGGCGCCGCGTTCTTCACATATTTCTCCAGCCAGTTGTTGCTTTCATACAGCATCTGCATGATCGATTCGCGCGCGCGGTAGCCGTGGCTTTCGTTCGGCAGCATCACCAGGCGCGCCGTGCCGCCCAGTCCCTTGACGGCCTGGAACATGCGCTCGCTCTGGATGGGGAAAGTGCCCGAGTTGTTGTCCTGCTCGCCATGGATCATCAGCAGCGCATCCTTTATCTTGTCCGCATAATTAAACGGCGACATGGCCTGGTAGACGGCCGGCGCCTGCCAGAACGAGCGCTCTTCCGCCTGGAAGCCGAACGGCGTCAAGGTGCGGTTATAGGCGCCGCTGCGGGCGATGCCGGCGCGGAATAGCCGCGTGTGCGCGAGCAAATTGCCCGTCATGAAGGCGCCATACGAGTGGCCGCCGATGGCGATGCGGTTGCGGTCGGACACGCCACGGCGCACCACCTCGTCGACGGCAGCTTCGGCGTCAGCCACCAGCTGCGGCAGGTAGGTGTCGTTCGGCTCCTGCTCGCCATTGCCGACGATGGGGAACGATGGATTGTCAAGCACGGCGTAGCCCATGGACAGGAAGGCGGCCGGGCCCCAGTAACTGACGGCATTGAATTTGTACGGCGAACCCTTGGTCTGGCTGGCCGCGCTGGCCGTCTTGAATTCCTGCGGATACGCCCACATCAGGGTCGGCAGCGGACCGTCGCGGCGGGCGTCGTAGTTTGGCGGCAGCATCAGGGTGGCCGTCAAGTCCACGCCATCGGCGCGCTTGTAGCGGATCAGCTCTTTCTGCACGTCCTTCAGTTGCGGCAACGGATGGGGGAAATGCGTGAGGGCCGTCAATTGCGCGGCGCCCTGCTGTTTCAGGTTGCGCACGAAGAAATTCGGCTGCTCGGTCGGCGATTCGCGCGTCGACAGCAAACGGCTGCCATCCTCGTCCAGCACGGCCACCACATTTTCATAATACGGTGCGGCGCTCTGGAACAGCCGCTCCTTCTGTTTCGTCGCCAGGTTCAGGCGGTCGATGAAGGGACGGTCGCCTTCCTTCGAAGCGCCCTGGCCGTCAAGCAGGATGGAACCATCGGCGGCGATGAGCAGGCGCGGCAAGCCGGCAGCGTCCGCGCGCATGACGGGCTGGCCCGGATCGTTGTAGCGGTCTTCGAAGGAACCGGCATACACGAGGTCGCCAGGCGTGCCCGCCACGGCGGACGGCTGATCCGGCTGGATGCGCCATTGCTTGACGGCGCGCGTCTTGTACCACGCTTCGCTGAGCAGGGCCAGGTCGCCGCGGCCCCAGGCCACGCCCGCATAGCGCGAGCCGAGCTTGGCCAGCACGGCCGGCTTGTTGGTGAACGGTGACGCCTGCGTATAGACGATGTCGCGGATCTCGACCGCCTTGGCCGGGTCGCCGCCATCCTGCGCTTCAGCCCACACCAGGGTGGCGGGCGCATCGACGCGCCAGCTGACGGAGCGCACGCCGGCGGACACGGCATCATTGCCTGGCGGCAGCCCTTCTTCCAGCGGCAGGGCCGCCACCGCATGCACCACCTTGCCATTCAGGTCGCGCACGTCGATTTTATGGCCGAAGTCATGCGCCGGCACGATATAGGAATACGGACGCACGATGCTGGTCGTCAGCAGGTGCTTGCCATCGGGCGAGGCCGACACGCGCGAGAACTGGCCCGGCTGGCCAACCAGACGCTGCTTGCCCGCCACGTCCAGCAAGGCCAGTTGGACGGTAATGTAGTGTTCGAACAGCTGCGCATCCTGTTCGTTTTTCAGCAAGTCGGGATAGGTGCGCAATTGCTTGACGCCGCTGCCCGGCACGCTGTCCTGGATGGATGGGCCCGTCGGAATGCCGCTCGCCACGGGCGCCGCTCCCAGCTTGGCCGGTTTCAGCTGGACCAGCAAGGTCTTGCTGTCGGGCATCCAGGAAAAGCCGCGACCATAAACGGCCGACAGCGATTGATTGCCCAGCTTGCGCGCCGCTTTCGTCTGCACGTCGAGCAGCCACAGCTCCACGCCGGACTCCTTCACGCCCCTGGCGGGATCGGCAAAGGCGATGTGCGTAAACGCCAGGTATCGCTGGTCGGGCGACCAGGCCAGATCGGCGATGCGGGGTGAGGCGGGCAAGCCGCTGACCTTGATTTCCTTCTGCGTATCGATGTCGAGCAAGCCCAGTCCCGTGTGAAAACTGAAACGGCTGGCCGAATACGTGCGCGGATTGATGCGCAAGCCCGCCAGCTTCAGTTCTGGCTGCGCCACTTCGCTAATGCTGGGCAAGGATGGCGTGGGCAGCACGGCGGCCAGGTTGCGTTTCGGGCTCAGGCTCAGGGTCGGCGCGCGCGGCGCATCGACGATGGCTTGCAGGGGCGCCGGCGGGGCTTGATAAGCGCCATCTTGCGCCATGGCCAGGGAAGACGAGGCCATCAGGCCAACAGTGAGAGGCAGCAAAGGCAAACGAGTAGACATGGGACTCCAGTGTATGAAGGTGGTGACAGGCAGCGAGCGCACGGCACCGCTCATGGCGGCGCTTTGTGACAAGGCATAGTGCGTTCATGCCATGTAAATGTCAACCAGCAACTTTTACTGTTTGACAAGCATCGCCGGCCGCCCCCATCTCGCTTACAATCGCTGTTTTACCCGCACCCGAATGCCTACATGGAAACCACTACCCTCGCCCTGCTGTTCCTGGTCCCGCTGCTGGTCTGGCGCATTTATTCGCGCCTGAAGAAACTGGTGGCGCGCCAGAAGTCGCAGCTGTGGCGGCACTGGAGCGTGGCGGTCGCGTTTCCCGCGCTGCTGCTGTTCCTGGCGACGACGACGAAATTCGAGGTCCTGCCCCTGTCCAGCCTGGGCGCAGGCGCGCTGGCCGGTGGCTGGCTGGGCGTGCTGGGCTTGAAGCTGACCCGCTTCGAGCAAGTAGGAAAAGATTTCTTTTTTACCCAGCACCGCTACCTGGGCCTGGCCATCACGATGCTGTTCATCGCCCGCTTGCTGTACCGTGGCATGGAAATCTACCTGAACACGCGCCTGGACGTGCCCGTGCCGCCGCCGCCGTTCGGCCAGAGCACGCTGACCATGGCCGCCTACGGCCTGGTCATCGGCTACTACGCCGTCTACGCCTGGGGCTTGCTGCGCTGGCGCAAGCGCAACAAGCCTTTGCAGGCACCCGAGTAAGTCCGCCCTAGCTCAATAGAACTGGCACAGGCCTTCGCACGTCGTCACGGACAGCGCCTGGCGTATCGTCGCCAGCGCCGGCGCCAGGGTTGGATCGAGGTCCTGATCCGCCTGCGCAAGAGTACCCAGCAAACGCTCGCGCAACGGCGGCGGCATCAACGCAACATTCGCCGTGGCGTGCTGTGCCGCCGCTTCCAGCATCCGCTTCTTTTGCGCCACGTTCCAGTACGGCACTTGCACGAATTGCACCACGCCAACATACATGGTGGTCGAGCCCTTGCTGAAGGCGCGCGCGCGCAGACGCTCGGTCCCGCTCACCGCATCGGCGGGCAGGGCACTGAATTCCTGCTCCATCAGCTGAATCAAATGACCATGGCAATGCATGCCAAAGGCAAAAAAAGTACTCATTTCATCGCCATAATTGGCCAGGTTCTGCCTTACCTGGTCCGCGCGCGCCTGCTGCAATTCCGCCCCCGACAGCGGCAACGGCCGCTCCAAGTCAAACGCGTAATACGCCTTGCCGAGCTTGGTCGCCCGCTCGCACAGGGCCACGCTCTGATTCATGTCCTGCAACGCGGCGACGGGCGCCTGGAACAGGCGCGGCGCATCGGTAATCCGGGCAAACAACGCTGCCACGTCAGGGTCGCCCAGGCGCGGCAAGCCGCTGTGCGTCGTCGCCTTGGCCATCAGCGCTTCCAGCTGGCCGCTGGCTTGCTGGAAATCGCCGTAGCTGTCGGCCCAGGCGGCGGGCACCACGAAGGCGGAAGAAAGGAAGAACAGCTGGCCGATGCGGCGCAGCGGCGTGGAAATCGATAAGGACATTGGATGAGGATGCTGAAAGCACTATTGGATAATTGGCAATTATATGAAAAATGTATCCACGATGCATTTAATTGTGTTTTACACCATCATCTTACGGGGCGATGATGGTGACGCGCGGCCAGTGCGCCGCATAGTTTTTACTGGCCAGCCGCTGCGCATATCCATCCAGGCTGATGCGCGCCGGGTTGCGCCGCACCACCATGGCGAACAGCTCATCGAGGCCGTGCGGCGCGATGATGCCGATCTCGCCATCAGGCTGCAGATAAATGCCGACGGCCGTTGCAAACTCGGGCCAGGAAGCGATGGCGTCGTCCAGCGACAGCAATGGCGGCACGACATAGCCGAACGCGTCTTCAAACCACAGATGCACCCTGGCCTGGTTGCACACTTCCCACGGCACGCCGGGTAGCAGGGTTTCCAGGCGCTGGCGCAGTTCCACCTCGCGCCGGGCTTGCACATCGTGCGCATCGAAATACGCCACGTCGACGTCGCTCAGTGCCGACGCTTCTGCGTAGCCGTGCAAGGCATCCCACACGAGCGTGCGCACGGCACCGGCGCCGATGCAGCAGTGGGGCAAGCCCAACTGCTGCACGGCCTGCAGGGCTTGCATACACCACGGCGTGGCGCGGGCGATGGCGCGCAGGCGCGCCGCCAGTGCCTCCTGCCCACTCATGTGCTCATTCTGCTATGGCCGGATCTGCGGCGCCACGCCGTCGTGGCTAACCGTCCCTTCGACATTGCCGAAGTACACATCCAAGTCTTGCTTCGGATGGAAGTTGCGCAGCTTGACTTGCAAGGTGGTGGGGTTAATTTTGGTGAACGTGCCAGGGAAGCACAGGCTGATCAGCTCATCCGGCTTGCCCTTGATCAGGTTCAAGGTGAAGTCTTCGATGCCATTCTTCCAGGTGTTGCCCGTCGTCAAAATATACGATACCCAGACAGCATTGACGAAGCCGCTTTCGCCCTGCTTGGCCGCCAGGCGGTTCCACGTCTTGTAGAAGGCTTGGTCGCCGCAGTATTTCTTTTCAAATGCATTGCCATCGCCCAGGTAGGAAGCGCCGGGCCCGGCCGCGACGAATGGCGCATATTGATGGCGCACGCGCACGACTTTGCCGGCGGGAAATTTCTGCTGCCACAGGTAGATGACTTTCACGGTCCAGGCAGGCACCCATTCTTCGTCATACAACTGCGCCAGCAAGCCTTCGCCGATCATGATCTTGCTCTGCGCGGCCGTCAGCGGCGCCACTTTCCTGTCGAACGGCGTGTGCGAGGGGAAATAGGCGATCTGCGCGTCCGACAAGCCCAACTGGCGCAAGCGGGCCGTCACATCGTTGCTGTCGAGCTTGGCGACGAAGGTGGTTTTATAGTCCTTGCGCTTGCCGTCCACGTCGACAGTAAACTGCTGCGGCTGGCCATAATACGTGGGCGAGCCATGGTAGCCGGCCGCGTATTCTGGCAAGGGGAAGAAAATCGTCTCTTCCACATCCTTCGCCGATTCATTGAGGAATTCGTATTCGACCTTGATCAAGTCCGTGCTCACGCTGAGCACTTCCTTTTTCATGGCCACGGCATCGGTCTTGCCGAACAGGATGCCGCCCGCGCTCACGGAACCGATGCCGTCGTTGGCCACGGCCGTGCCGGCCAAGGCCAGCGACAGGGCAGCGGCCAGAACGAGCTTGCGCACGGCCATCACGCGGCCTTGCCCGGTACGGGTTCGACTCTGCGCTGCAGAACGAAAATCGGTTGCGCCCATTGCGTATCCTTTTTCTTCTTGCTGGTGATCAGCGTCAGCTCCGATGGATCGTAGACATCCGTGTTGTGCGTCAACGGCGTCGTCATCAGGTATTGCGCTTCCGTGTTTTTCAGGAACTCGCCCACCAGCTGGATGTTGCGGATATCGAGGTGGGCAAACGGTTCATCGATGAAGACGAAGCCGCCGGAACCGTCTTCCGATTTCAGCAAGCCGATCAGCAGCACCAGCGACTTCATCACCTGCTGGCCGCCCGACGCTTCGCCATCGTTCATGCCGATCACGCCCTTGCCGTCAAACTTGAATCGCACGTGCAAGCCCGCCTGCGACAGTTGCACGTCGTCATTTTCCAGGCGCACAGGGTCGGCATGCACTTCGATGCCGGCCAGCTCGCCCAGCTCCTTGATGTTCTTGCTATAAGTCTTGATGGTGTAGCGCAAGCGCTCCATGTAGGCGCCGCGCGCATTGCCCGTCGCTTCGATGGCGCGGTTGTTCTGGTAGCGGCGCTCGTCCGTTTCCGACTGGCGGCCATGCAACTGGTCCGACAGGCGGTGGTGCTGGTCGATGACGGTGGCGTCGAGTTCCCAGTCGTCGCGCGCCAGGCTGTTTTGCAGGCTGGCCACGCGCAAGTCGACCTGGTGCGCATTCTGGTGTTCGGCCACGAGGGCCGCGCGGCGCGCGGGACGGCGCCAGCTTTTCGGCAGATGGCGCCACGCATGGCGCAAAGCCAGCAAGGCGCGCGCGTGCTCGGCGCGCTGTTCAATTTGTTTCTTGTAGCCCAGGCGCGAACCGGCTTCCGCTTCCGAGAGGGCCAGGCGCGCGTTTTGCCACACGGTATCGGCGCGCGTGCGCGCCACGGTGGCGTTCTTGGTCAGATTCTGCAGCTCGCCCAGGCGGCCGCCGACTTCCAGGCGCTCTTCCTTGAGCGGTTTCGAATTGCGCAGCGCTTCGGCGAATTCTTCCTGGCGCGCACTGAGTTCCTTGGCCGCGTCGACGCCGGCGATGCGCGCTTTTAAAGCGCCCACTTCCGCCGCCAGCTTCGAGATCGCCAGGGTGAGCGTGTCTTCCTGCCCTTCCAGGCCCGGCAAGGAACGCAGCAGCGCTTCCAGGCGGCCGCTGCGGCCTGCCTGGCCGAAGCGGTAGCGCGATGCTTCCACGAACAGGGAGCGTCCACCCCGGCGTTCGCGGTGATACGCCTCGGGTGTGATCCACTCTTCGTGGTTGCCCAGCTTGAAGCCCGCTTCGACGGAATCGACGCGCGCAATGCGCGACAGTTGCTCGATCAACCAGCTAGGCACGGGCGCGGAGAATTTCACCACGGCCAGCAGGCTTTCGTCGTTGGCGACAGGTGCCGTGACCAGCTCCGGCACGATGAAGTGGCGATAGCGTTCTTTCTCGGCCAGGCGGTAGGCAGCGGCCGCATCCTTGGCTTTATCGAGCAGGACGACCGAGGCGTAACCGCCCAGCACGCCTTCGACGGCACCCTGCCAGCGGCTGTCCGTCACTTCGACGATGTCCGACAACATCGCATGTGCAATGCCCGCATCGCGCAGCGCGCGGCGCATGCCGCGCACATTGTCCGGCTCCGGCATGGCCGTCTTGCCTTGCAGCGCGGCAATCGTCGCCTGCTCACCCGCGATGCGGGCGGACAAGGCGTCGCGCTGCTGGCGCTGCTGCAGCAATTGCGCTTCCTTCTGTTCCAGCTGGGCCGCCACTTCAGCGATATCGCTGCCCGAGTCGGCCGCCAGCTTCTGCAAACGGTCTTTCTGTTCCAGCAGGCTGTCCAGCGGTTTCAGTTTTGCATTGATCAGTGAAAGGCGACTCTGCAGGCCTATGGATTCCTGCTCCAGCAGGGTTTCGTTCATTTGCGCGTCGGACAGGGCCTTCGCTTGCGCGGCCAGCGCATTGCGCTTGTCGGTCAGCTGCTGATCCGCCTGCGCCATCGGTTTGCGCGCATCGCGCAATTGCCGGCTGGCCGTGGCCGCCTTTTCGCGCGCCTCGTGGTATTGCAGGCTGGGCAGCACTTCTTCCAGCAAGTTGCGGCGCTCTTTGTGCAGACTTTCCCACTGGTGGTAATTGGCCACACGCAGGCGCAAGCCTTCCAGGTTGGTCTTGGACGCTTCCAGTTCCGTCTCGAAGCGCTTCAGCTCCACTTCCGTATCGCGCTGGTGGCGCTTGGCTTCATCGTAGGCATCCAGCACTTCCTTGTCGCCGAACACCTGGAACACCAGGTCGAGCAGCTGGCGCGGCGCGTATTCGCACAATTTGTCCGTTTCGCCCTGCTCCAGCGCAAGCACTTTCGACATGGCGGGCGACAGGCCGGCATTGGCCAGGCGCTTGCGGTAGTTTTCCACGCCCAGCCAGTCGTTGGCATCCGTGATGTCTTCGATCTGCACATTGCCCGGACGCATCAGATACTGACGCTTCCAGTCGCCGCCATTCTTCTGGATCTGGCAAAACAGGGTCACTTCATCGTCGCTGAAGAAGCCGGAACTGCGGAACGGACGGTTCGACAGCTGCTTGCCCACGTTCTTGTTGTCGACCACGGCGCGCAGCCATGCCGTTTGCTGGCCCGAGTGGCGCGCATAGTGTTTATAGGTGCGCCCCATCGAACAGTCGAGGCCGAACAAGGTGCGCAAGGCGTCGAGCAAGGTGGTCTTGCCCGAGCCGTTCTGCCCCGCGATGGTGATGATCTTCGCGTCGAGCGGAATATTCTTGATGCGCTGCCAGTAATCCCAGTGCACCAGTTCAAGTGATTTGATATGAAACATGGGTGCTTTCAGTGAGGAAGGTCGGACACGGGCTCGTCGCCGGCGTCGGGCAAGTCGCCGATGTCGGCGGACAGGTCGTCTGCCAGGTCGGCATCGGGGTCGACAGCCACCAGGCGCGCAGGCGCCCGCTTGAACACGTCGGCCAGGGCGCCGTTGATGATGCGCTCTTTCAGGACGTCCGTATCCATCATCAAGTCCAGCAGCGGACCTTCCAGGATAAAGTCGCCGCGCCGCTCGATGAAGCCCAGCTTGGCCAGGGTACCCAGATTCATGTCCATGCGCGTCTTCTTGCCCAGCTTGTCGCCGAAGTCGGACAGCAGCGCCTTGTAGGAAATGCCGATCGATGCGTCTTCCGCGCGCGGCAGGGGCTTTTCCGTGCCAAACATATCGTTCTGGTCATCATCCGCATGCTGGTGCGTTTCCTGGCGTTCGCGCTTGGGCAGGATGATCTGCGCCCACAGCACCACCAGCAAGGCCACGCCATCGCGTGCCAGGCCAAAATTATTGTTTTGCCACACGTCGCGCGCGCCGAAAATCTTCGGTTCGATGGTGCGCGTCAGGGCCAGGGTGACATGGTCGGCGTACACGTTGTCGAGCAATTTCAAGCCGCAGGCCAGCAGGCGCGCATCGATTTCGGCGCGGAACAGCTCGTCGGATAGCACACGCTTGACGAGCTTGTCGTCGCGGCGCAGGGTTTGATGCGTGAGCAGGCGCGCAATCAGGATTTGGGAATCGTCATTCATCGGCTGTGCCGCTATCTAAATCAAGTGAAACATTCAGTGAAAGCGAGGCGATCGACATGGCCGCCACGTGGGGGTCGGTCAGTTGGACCATCTCGTCGGTCGGTGTAAAGGTGATCGGCAAACGCGCCAGTTCGGCCGTCGAGCCTTGCAAGCTCGCTTCGGACACATCGCCCAGGAGCGGCAGCATCGAGGCGCGGTAGGACGCCACGGCAAAACTGGCCGGCAGCAGCGAGTCCTGCACCGGTACGGACTTCGGCCCTTCTTCGCCGATGCTGGGGAAATTGCCCAGGCTGGCGAAGTTCGACAGGCGTTCGAGCAAGTCATCGAGTTCGAGTTGCATGGCGGGACCGTCGCTGATGGTAGTGGGCGCGTCCTCTCCGCTGGGCAGGCCCGTGTTGATGACACCCGCCGCCCGTTCGGACAGCAGTTCCGTTTCGGCCACGTCGATCATCTCGGCCGGCGTGGAGAACAGGGGCACGACAGGCTGGTCGATGGCGCCCTCGGCCAGGCTGGCCAGGTCTTCATGCAGCAAGAGCCAGCGCTTGATGTCGGTGGTCGACAGGCCCGACTGGCCCAGGTGCACGCGCTGGCGCTCGATCTGGTTCAGCGCGCGCGAAAACATGCCTTGCATGTTCAACAATTTACTTTGCGCGCGGCCGATCGCCTGCGCCGCCTTGTGCGTGGCGCTGTCCGCGTTTTCATCGGAAGTGATGGCCACCAGAATCTCGGAACCCTTCTCAACCCAGTCGCACGCCATGTTCCACTTCGCCTGCGCCGTGCGCAAACGGAATTCGGAACCGGAGGCGATGGCGTCGGAGAATTCTTCCGTCAAGTCCACCAGGCGGCCCAGCAAATGCTGAAGTTGCTCGACCGACACGCCGCCCACGGCTTGCGCACCCGCCACCTGTGACAACAGGAAACCCATTTCCGCTTCGTCTTCCGTCTGGCCCAGGCCCAGCAAGCTGTCGATGGCGGACAGCACATTGCGCGCCATGGGCGTAACGCGGTACACGCCCTGCTGCGCATCCCAGGCCAGCAACTGGTTCGAGCGCAGGCGCAGCAAGACCGTTTCCAGGCTTTCCGGCAATAAATAAGCCAGCTTGGTGTTGATATCGGCGCGCGTATAGGCGGACGTGGCCGCATCGGACGCCAGCTCGCGCAACACCAGCAGACGCACCAGCACGCCATCGAAACCGCCATGGAACAGGGCCGTAAACACTTGCAGCAAGGGCTGCGCCCGCTTCAAGTGAAAAACTTGCTCAATTTCATCGGCCGAAATATTGGGCTGGAAATGCGCCTGCAAGGAATCGTGATGCTCTTGCTCTGTCTGATTTGCATCCGTAGCCACGGCTGCACTTGCCATTATATCAATCATTCTTTTCCGGATGAGTGTTCAGCGGGCGGCGCAGCGGGCTAACGCGGCGCTGCGGGGCGGGGGCGTCAGTATATCAGTTCTGACATGCAATTCGACTTGTGGAAGAGGGGGATGGCGCTGTCGACAAGTCGAGTGTTGCATCAGCAAAACAAGCAACAGTGAAAATCCGGGGTCAGACCCGACGGGTCTGACCCCGGCATTTGCCGTTAGGGGTGAAAAATAGAGAAAAACGATATTTGATATGACAGCAAGCACTTACTTTTTTACGATCTTCTGCAAGGTTTGCTCGACATAATCGCCGCCATCCGCATCGGCGAACGTCACCTTCACGGGATACCATTCCAGCGATGGTGCCAGCCACAGGTCCACTTGCTGGCCCTTCTTGTCCGGCGGCGGCGCCTTGACCAGGTGGATGGCTGCCACTTCCCCCATGCCTGTGGAAACAGGCTCTTCCTTGACGACCTTGAAGGTCCACGGTTCGGCATCATGCGCGCCGGCCACGAAGAACGCCCATTCCGAGCCGGGGACGAACTTCTCTGGCGCGGCACGCGCCACGCTGGCAAGTTGCCAGACGGCGCTGTTGCGGTCCTGTTCGCCGCCTTTCAGCGGATAGGTCTCGTCGCCTTCGCCAAAGACGATGGTCTTGCTGTCGCGCTTGAAGGTCGTCGTGACGGCATCCTTGCGGAAGCGCTTTTCCACGAATTGGAAGGGCGCCAGGCCGAAATCGTCGACCGTGCCTTCGCTGCGCTGTTCCAGGATCTTGCCGAACAGGGCAGCCTTGGTTTCGGCCAGCAGCGAATACTTGCCGTCGCCCACGCGCCAGTTGCTGACCGATTCGCCGGACAAGCCGATGCCGCGCTGCCGGGCCTTGATCGAGTAGACGAGGTCAGCCGATGGCACCAGCTTGTACGGGCGCTTGATGACGGGATGCTCCAAGGGCGCGTCGGCCATGGCCGGGGTCAGGGTGGCGGCCAGCAAACTGGCGAGCACAACGCGTTTCAACGTGGTCAAAGTAGTCATTTATTTTCCTGTAGCGTCATTGACGCGAATTTGGGTTACGGTTTGCGTGGTGAGCGCCCCGCTCGCCTCGGTATTGCGTATTTGTACCGGATACCATTGCATGGACGGCGCCAGCCAGATGTCGAGCTGCGACGAATAGGTGCCGGGCTTCGGTGGCCGGCGCACATGCCAGGTCACCAGGCGCCCCATTTTGGTATCGAGCTCTTCCTCGCCCACCAGCTGGAAGCGGAACACGGTCGCTTCCTTTTCCTCGCCGACGAGGATATCGATGTTGCCCGCCAGCTGGTTGACGTCGGCGCGGCCGATGGCGGCCAGCTGGAACGGCACGCTGGCCTTGTCTTGCGCCCCCTCTTGCCACGGCGCTGTGGCTGTCACGGCCGAAAACGTGATGGCCTTGGCGTCGCGGTTGAAATGCGTGGCCGTTTGCGCGCGGCCCTTGCGCTTCTCCGTGGCCGTGACGGGCACGATACCGCTGGCATCGATCACGCCCTCGCTGGTCAGCACCAGAAGGTTGATGCGCGTGATCAGCATGCTCAAGCCCACTTCCAGTTTCAGCTGGTAGGTATCGCCCCTGTTTTCCCACGCCATGGCCGCCACGCCCTGCCACTTGGTGCCGTCGGCATCGCGCCGGTCCACGTGCAGGTCGAATTGGGCCGAGGCAGGCACATTCGTCTTGTAGTGCCGTGCCTGCTCGACGGCTGGCGGCGGCGCGCTGGCCGGTGCGGGCACGGCGGCCACGGCGGGCGCAGGCGCCGTGATGGCGGGGGCGGCCACAGCAGCCGGCTCGGACGTAACCGGACCTTCCGGCACGTCACTGGCGGGCGCCGTCCACTGGGCTATCTCGCTCGACGGCAGGTCCGTCGGCGGCGGCGGTGGCGGCAGGCGGGGCTCGGGAACGGGCCGCAGCTTGGGCGGCGGAAGCGGCGCCAGCACCGGCTGGGGTTTGGGTGCTTCGGCGATCAATGCCATGCTGACCACCTGCCCATGATCCTGCCCCAGCGCCACCATGCTGGCACGCGAGGTGAGCCATTCCAGCGCCATGTAATGCAGTGCGCCGATGACCGCGACAAAAATGACGGTACGGCGGCGCGGGCGCGAAAAGAAGGAATCGGGCATCATAGGCCGTAGTGTAACGCCTCCGCCCCGCTTCCCGCTTCTTGCCCGTGCTCAACTCCTGATGTTTTATGTAAGAAAATGTTGGTGAGCTTGCGTCAGTTGCAAGCTGATATCTGCTACGCTAGGGACATCCACCTACCAGGAGATTTCGTATGGCAAACCCGCAAATGCCCCAAATGCCGGGCGCAGCAGTTGTGACCGATACCCTCGACTTCGTCAAGAACCTGTGGGGCAGCATGAGCGTGCCCGGCATGGGCATGCCCGGCATCACGGCGCCCACCATGTCGGTGGAAGAGCTGGACAAGAAGATCAGCGACCTGAAAGCCGTCGAAGCATGGCTGAACCTCAATACCAGCATGCTGCGCGGCAGTATCCAGGCGCTGGAAGTACAGCGCGGCACCATCGCCACCCTGAAATCGATGGGTGCTTCGCTGGCGGCGGCCATCACCCAGCCCGGCGCCAGCGAGAAAACCGTATTTGAATCGGTGCCCTACGCTTCCGCGTTTTTCCAGCAGGCAGCGCCTGCTGCACCCGCGCCTGCGCCGAAACCGGCACCGGCACCCGCGCCAGAACCCGCTGCGGCGGCGCCCGACGATGCCGGCAGCCAGGCAGCAGCCCAGCTGGCCAATCCAAGTGCTTGGTGGAATTTGTTACAAGATCAGTTCAAGCAGGCGGTATCGACAGCCATGTCGCCCGACGCCGCCGGTGCAGCAGCAGCCAGCTTTGGCCAGGGCAGCAAGGCAAAACCTGCCGCTGGCAAGCCTGCGGAAGCAGGCACGGCAGCCAAGGCCAAGGCCCCGCTGCGCAAGGCGCCCGCAAAACGCGCAGCGCCCAAGTCCAAAGCACCAGGCAAGGCCTGATACACAAGCCGGCGATATGATCAGGCGATACGATGAATGCGGATCGCCTCGATCATGTTGTCGGCCTGGCGTTTTACGTCACCGATCGTGATCAGGCCTTCGTCGGCCAGCGCCTTGGCGTGCTCATACGAAGACTGGAATGTTTCCAGCGTGTCTCCCTTGGCGGCGACCGGGCGTACCCAGGCAATACTGCCGACCTTCATTTTTTTGTACACTTCATTGACCACATCACGCATAGTTTCTTCCTTATTGTTGTAAAGCAACTCAAGCACGGGCGAACCCACGCTGGCCCCTAGTTTATCATCCGGCACGCTCGCGCACGGATTTTCCCCCTTTTTCCGGCGCCGGCGGCGTTTTATCCGGCACCTCGACGGCCACTTCCGGCCCGGGCGGCGGCGTCAGCTGCACCAGTTGCTCCATCAATTGCGCGAAGCGCTGCTGTCCTGGTGCAATTTTGTCTACATACAACAACACTTCCATGGCTTCGGCCGCCAATTCCGCCTGGTAACCGCGCTGCTCCAGGAAAGACACGATGATCTGCGCGGAGTTGAACAGAATGCGCAGGTTGTTCGGCAGCTTTTCGCGCGCCGCGCGCATCCAGGCGACCGCCTCGTTAAGCTTGTCCGTCTTCCACAGCAGCACGCCCTTGTTCATCAAATCCGATGCTTCCTTGCGCGAAGCGATGATCAGGCTGGTGCCCTCGTCGCCCATCTTCGCCTTGTCGAAGATTTTTTGCACCTCGTCCTGTACCACCTGGTTGTCGTGGTTGTTCTTCACCACATAGCACAGCAGGCTGGACGGTGCATCTTTGACGCCGACGGCGAACAGCAAGGTAGCCAGTTCCATGCAAATGCTTTTCTCGGGCCGCGCCGGGTCGTCAAGCAGCATGACTTCCAGTTCGTCGCCACACTTGCGCGCACGCCGGTAATCGCCCGTTTCGTGGTGCACCATGCCTTCCGTGATCTTCGCGCGCAAACCAATTTTCTCGGGCGGAAATTCGCGCTGCGCCAGCAGCAGCCATTGCAGCGCCTCCTTGGCATCCTTCTTCAGGCCGCACACGCGCGCCAGCCCCAGATACGCGTCAGGCGTCTTCATGACGGAAAATTCACCGATGGCAATACATTTGCGAAAAGCCTTTTCCGCCATGCTGACATTGCCGACTTTCAAGGCGGCCAGTCCCAGGTTGCGCTGGCGCGGCACGGAATTGGGCGACAGGCGCGCCGCCTTTTCCAGTACCCCGCACGCTTCCTCGTGCTGGCCCATCAGCTGGTAAGCCACGGCCATCTGGTCGTAGGCGTCGATGTAATACTTGTTTTCGACGATCACGCCCTGGAAGATCTGCCGCGCCGCCTCGTGTTCGCCGTTATTCATGCGAATCTTGCCCAATCCTGCCCTGGCCCAGCTGTAATCGCGCTCGGCCAGCACTTTTTCGTACACGGCGCGGGCCTTTTCCGGCTCGCCGCTTTTCAGCAGCAGGGATGCCTTCATGCGCAGCAGTTCCAGCGCGTGCAGCTTGTTGAGCTCGATCTGCGCGTCGCACAGCTTGGCCGCGCGCAAATAATCCTTTTCCATGCAGGCCTGGTCGATTTCGCGGAATACCTGCTTCTTGTGCCACACGCGGTTCAGCCGCGTCAGCAGCACGCCTTCCGTGATGGGTTTGATCAGGTAGGCATCGGGCTGGTGCTCGGCAGCACCCATCACCGATTCCACGCTTTTCTCGGCCGACACCATCAGCCACACGCTCGATGGCGCCGTCAGGTTGCGCACGCGCGTCTCTTCCAGCACCTGCTGGCCATTCTTTCCTTCACCCAGGTTGTAGTCGCACAGCACCACGTCATAGCGCGTCTTGGCCAGCAGCTTCATGGCTTCGCCACCGCTAGCCGCCTGGTCGATATGGCGCGCGCCCAGGTTGCGCAGCGATTCGCGCAGCAGGATGCGAATGCCGATGAAGTCATCGACCAGCAGATAATGCTTGTCGGCCCAGTCGGTGCTGCCCGCTTCGGCGGCGGTGGCGTGGCTGTCTGTTGTCATGAATTCCTCGTTCAGGGCAGGCGCAGGATGAAACAGCCGCCACCCAGCACGCCGCCATTTTCCAGGGCGATGCTGCCGCTATTGCCCCGGTGCTTGTGCATCTTCGCCACCACACTGGAAAAATACAGGCCCAGGCCCGTGCTGTTGGTGGAAAAGTTCACGCCGGCCGCCATGCCATCCATGGCCGCGCTGCCCGCATCGAGCAGCGCCTGCGAGTAGCCGTCGCCATTGTCTTCCACGCGCAGCTCCAGCAAGGCGTCCGCCTGGCGCACCGACAGGCGGATCGTATCTTTCGTGTAGCGGATGGCGTTGTTGATGGCATGCGCCAGCACGCCGATGACCAGGTCTTCATCCAGGGTCCAGATCAGCTCCGGCGGGCAGACTGTCTCCAGGCGGATGCCTTTCGAAGCCAGCAGGATCTTTTCCTGGTCCACCACCTGGTCGACTACCTGGCTCACCAGTTGCGGCTGCACGTCGAAGGGGTAGCCGGGCTTGCCCACTTCCTTGTACAGGGCCAGCAGCTGGATCAGGTTATCGTTCAGGCGCTTGGTCTGGTATAGCATTTGCGCCATTTGCAGATAGGCGGGGTCGGCCTGGGGCGCGGGCTTGGCCTGCTCGGCCGCCAGCAAGGATTCCAGGGTGCCGCTGACCACGCTGATCGAGTTTTTCATGTCGTGCACGGTCGACGCCAGGAACAGGAAAAGCTCGGGCGAGCTGTGTTGATCTTCCACCGGATATCTCCTTGGGGCCGCAGCTTGATTATTGCCAAGGATAAATTATACCGCCAGCATGCCGGCGCCAGCCAGCCGCGCGCAAAGACCGTGAGCTGACGCAACAATGCCGCCCCCGCTTGCGCAAGGGCGGCATAGTCTTGATAAGCCGACAAGATCAGCGGCGCGCACCCGCCAGGCGGCGCACTACCGCGATGAGCCGGTCGATTTCCTCATACGTATTGTAGAAGGCGAAAGATGGCCGCACGGTCGCTTCCACGCCGAAGCGGCGCAAAATCGGCTGGGCGCAGTGGTGGCCCGAGCGCACGGCGATGCCCTCGTCGTTCAGAGCGCGCCCCACTTCCGCCGGCTCGTAGCCGGCCAGCACGAACGAGGCCACGCTGGCCTTCTCGAGCGCCGTGCCGATCAGGCGCACGCCGGGAATGGCCTGCAGCTGGTGCGTCGCGTATTCCAGCAGCGCGTGCTCATAGGCGGCAATGTTGTCCAGGCCGATGCGCTGCACGTAATCGATGGCCGCACCCAGGCCCACGGCATCGGCGATATTGCCCGTGCCCGCCTCGAAACGGTTCGGCACGCCCTGGTAGACGGTACGCTCGAACGTGACGTCGGCGATCATGTTGCCGCCGCCCTGCCATGGCGGCAGCTGCTCCAGCAAGTCCGCCTTGCCATATACGGCGCCTATGCCCGTCGGGCCGAACACTTTATGGCCAGAAAACACGTAAAAATCGGCGCCCAGCGCCTGCACGTCCACGCGCAGGTGCGACACGGCTTGCGCCCCATCGACCAGCACGCGCACGCCGGCCGCATGCGCCAGCGCGATGATCTGAGCCACGGGCGTCACCGTCCCCAGCGCATTCGACACCTGCGTCACGGACACCAGCCTGGTGCGCCCATTGAGCAGCTTGCGGAATTCATCGAGGATGATTTGCCCGCTGTCATCGACAGGAATCACGCGCAGGATCGCGCCCTTTTCCGCCGCCAGCTGCTGCCATGGCACGATATTGGCGTGATGCTCGAGCTGCGAGACGATGATTTCGTCGCCGCTGCCGATGACCTTGCGGCCAAAGGTATTGGCGATCAGGTTGATGCCCTCGGTGGCGCCACGGACAAAAATGATTTCATTGGCCGAGGCGGCGCCCAAGAAGTTCGCCACCTTGGCGCGCGCCGCCTCGTACGCATCGCTGGCGCGCGCTGCCAATGCGTGGGCGGCGCGGTGGATGTTCGAATTCTCGTGCGCATAGAAATACGACACCCGGTCGATCACCGACTGCGGCTTGTGCGTGGTGGCCGCATTGTCGAACCAGGCCAGCGGCTTGCCGTTGACCCGTTCGGCCAGCACGGGAAAGTCGCGCCGTACGGCATGCACGTCGAACGGTGCCGGCGCCTGGTGTTGGCCCGGTTTCGTCGCTGAAGGCAGCTCGGTCTGGAAATAAAACACGGGCTGGCTGTTAGCCGGCGATACCGGCAGCTGGCGCGCAGGCGCCTGTTGCGGCGTGGCAAACAGTCCCCGCAAATCGTCGGGAGCAGCCTGTCCCAACCCCTGCTGTGCCAGGCCATCGAGCTTGCCGTTCGACACGGGATAGCCATGCGCGCCGCCGACAAAATAGTAGGGCGACGGTGCACCGAGGGCGGACAAGCGTGGCGTCGGCACGGAAGCAGGCGCCGGTGCAATCGGCGACTCCAGGGGCGCCGTCACGGGCGGCACTTGCGCCGTCGCCACGCCGGGGGCGATGGCGGCGAACGAAGGGCCGGGCTGCGGCGGCGGACGGTTCGCATAGCGGGGCGCCGCATCGAGCACGCTGCCGGAGCCACCGAGACTGGGAGACTTGTCCAACGCAGGGGGCACCCCCGGCAAACGCGCGAAAAACTCGCCCGCCAGCCGGTTCAGGGTCGCTTCATCGGGTAAAAACGGGACGGCAGGCAAGCCCGCCGCGCCATCACTTGTAGGTGTCTGGGTAGTCATGGTATTTACCGATCTCCACGTCTTCCAGTACGGCCAGCGCATCGTCGGTCAGCACGGCCAGCGAGCAATACAGCGAAATCAGGTAGGACGAAATCGCGTGGCGGTTGATGCCCATGAAGCGCACGGACAGGCCCGGGCTTTGCTCGCCCGCCAGGCCAGGCTGGAACAAGCCGATCACGCCCTGGCGCTGTTCGCCCCCACGCAGCAAAATGATCTTCGTCTTGCCGTCTTCGATGGGCAGTTTGTCGGACGGCACCAGAGGCACGCCGCGCCACGTGAGGAACTGGGAACCGAACAGGCTGACGGTGGGAGGCGGCACGCCGCGGCGCGTGCATTCTCGCCCAAAAGCGGCAATGGCCAGCGGGTGGGCGAGGAAAAAGCCCGGTTCCTTCCACACTTTCGTCAGCAGTTCGTCGAGGTCATCCGGCGTGGGCGCGCCCGTCAGGGTGAAGAGGCGCTGGTCGTCATGCACGCTGGCCAGCAGGCCGTAGTCGGGATTGTTGATCAATTCGCTTTCCTGGCGCTCCTTGATCGTTTCGATGGTCAGGCGCAGTTGCTCCTTGATCTGGTCGTGCGGGCTGCTGTACAGGTCCGATACGCGGGTGTGCACGTCGAGCACCGTGCTGACGGCATTGAGAAAATATTCGCGCGGCTGGTCGTCGTAGTCGACGAAGGTTTGCGGCAATTCCGACTCGTCGCGCTGCGAGCAGGCCACGCGCACATCCTTCGGGTTTTTCACGCGGTTCAGGCGGTAGATACCCGCTTCCACGGGCAACCATTGCAGCAGGTGCACCAGCCAGCGCGGCGTGATTGTGGATAACTGGGGGACGCTCTTGCTTGCATTGGCCAGCTGGCGCGCGGCGTTATCGCCCAGCGCAAACTGGCTCTCTGTTGCTTCTGCCATGACTACTCCTGATGAGAAAAGTGAATATGCTTATCTGAAAAACGAATAAAGTATCGGACGTCTCCCCTTTTCTCTCAACATGCTATCGCCATCAAAACACGCTTAACCAAACCTACTGCGCGTCGCGATTTGCAGCCTGCGATGCTCACTGCCTCGGCGGCCCCGTACATTTGCACAGCTGCGCTTCTCGGCCACAACTCACTGCCGCTCGCTACGGTTTTGTTATGCGTTTTACCTGTTTTTAATCCACCAGCTCCGGTTCGCAGCGGGCCATCAATCCCGCCAGGCCGATGCCCAAGGCGCCGGCCAGTTTTTCCACCGTCAGCAGCGACGGCGTGGCGGCGCCACGTTCGATTTCGCCGATGAAGGAGCGGTTCAAGTCGGCCGCTTCGGCCAGGCGTTCCTGCGACCAGCCTTGCCCTTCGCGCAACTGGCGCACGGCCAGTCCAAACTGTTTGATCAACATGCTGTCCTCATGGGTGGTGGGCAAAAGCGGGTTGGGATGGCGCCGACAAGTCCGGTGCCTCCTGCTGGTTGTGCGCTTGCGTGACATGGCTGCCCGGTGCCACGCTGCGGGTCAGCCAGACATTGCCGCCGATGACGGAGCCCTGACCGATGGTCACCCGTCCCAGGATCGTCGCGCCCGCATAGATGACCACGTCGTCCTGCACGATGGGGTGGCGCGCCAGTCCCTTCTTCAGCACGCCGTCAGCGCCGGCGGGAAAGCGCTTGGCGCCCAGGGTGACCGCTTGATAAATGCGCACCCTTTCGCCGATGATGGCCGTCTCGCCAATCACCACGCCCGTGCCATGGTCGATGAAAAAACTGCTGCCGATAATGGCGCCAGGATGGATGTCGATGCCCGTCTGCGAATGGGCCACTTCGGCGATGATGCGCGCCACCAGAGGCGCACCCAGTGCGTACAAGGTATGGGCCAGGCGGTAGTGGATGATGGCCAGGATGCCCGGATAGCACAGCAGCACTTCATCGACGCTGTGCGCGGCCGGGTCGCCATGGAAGGCAGCCGCCACGTCCGTGTCGAGCTGGGCGCGGATGCGCGGCAGCGCGCGGGCGAAGCGCTGCACGATGGCCAGCGCCTGCTGTTCGATGGAGACCGTCTGCTGCAAGCCGTGCTGGCGCGCGTGGTAACTGAGTTCGCGCCGAACCTGTTCGTGCAGGCCCGTCAAGGTCGTGTCGAGCGTATGGCCGACGAAGAAATCTTCGCTCTCCTGCTGCAGGTCGAGGGGGCCCAGGCGCATGGGAAACAGGGCCGCGCAAAGGGCGCCGACGATATCGCGCAAGTGCTGGCGCGACGGGAATTCGCGCGCGCCGCACTCCTGGCTGCTGGCCAGCCCCAGGCGCCACTGCGCGCGCACGGCGCGCAATTCATCGACGATCTGGTGCAGTTCCCATTGCGGCTGCGCGGCAAGGGAGGCAGGGGGAAGGGCTCGCTGGTTCATGGTGGTCCCGGGAAGAGGTTTAATCTTGCAGCCAGGGCAGCGCATGCCAGCGCCAGCCGCCGCTGTGGCCACGCTGCTGCTGCGCGTCGAGATCGCCCTCGAAGCCTTGCGCGATATTAAAGACGTGCGTGAAACCCGCCTTGGCCGCCGCTTCGGCTGCTGCGGCAGAGCGCTTGCCGCTGCGGCACAGCAGCACCACGACGGCATCCTTGCCACCCACCTTCGCTTCCAGTTCGCGCACAAAGCGGGGATTGCGGTTCATGGACGTACCGGTCGCCCACGCCACGTGCAGCGAGGCGGGCACGTAGCCGACAAAAGTGCGTTCCTCGTTGGTGCGCACATCGACCAGTACGGCTTTGCCAGCCTGCACCAGCTGCCATGCATCCTGCGCGCTGACGATGCCCGCATACGGCAAGCCCTGGGCCTGCGCCTGGACACGCGCGAGATGGAGCACTTCATCAAAGGCCGCCTCGCCGTGCGCGGCACGAGGGTCGAAAATCAGTTCTGCAGCAGCCATCGTTCCACCTCTTTATTCCGTCGTCAAAAACCAGCACACGTCCACTGTAGCGAACTTATGTTGTTCGGAAAACAAATTAAAAAGAGTTTGGAAAGCTGAAAAACGTATATGGAGATATTGCAGCGTAAAGCCGGGGTCAGACCCGCCGCGTCTGACCCCGGAACTTGTTTGGGGGGTGAATTAGAAAAAGACCAGAATCAATATGCTCTACGGCGCTCTCGTAATAAAAAGCGCGCTGGGTCAAGCGCAGCGGCCAATTGACTCTCCAGCGGCAGCGGCTCGCCCTCCAGCTGGCAAGCCAGCAACTCGGCCGCCAGCGGCGCCCAGATCAGGCCGCGCGAGGCGTAACCGAGCAAGCCAAACAGGCCTGGCCAGCGGGGCACGTCGCGCAAGCGTTCACAGCGGCCCGGCACGCCCGGGTCGGGCAAGGCGCCCGCCAGCGGAAGGCGGTCCGGCGCCATGCAGCGAAAGCCCGTGCGCCCGGCCAGCGGCGCGTCAAACGCCGGCACATCGAGGATAGCGGCGATCTTGTGGATATTCTCGTGCTGGCTCGATGCGCGTACCTCGGCATCCGCGTCCGCATCGTAGCTGGCGCCCACGCACACGATGCCCTGGTGCGCCGGCGTCATGTAGGCTTCGCGGCAGACGACAAACGGCAAGGATGGCAGACTGCCTTCGGCAAGGTGCGTGACCTGGCCGCGCACGGCGTCCAGCGGCAGGTGCGCCGCTTGCGCGAAATCGACCGCTCCCGTGCCCGCCGCCAGGATGACGGTGGGCGCCGCAGCGATCAAGCCGCCTTCGGCATCGCGCACCAGCCATTCCTCATCGCCACGCTCCAGGCGCAGGGCGCTGCTGGAAAAGCGCCGCGTGAGCAAGGCGCCGCAGGCATCGAGCATGGCCGCGCAGATGGAAGACGGGCGCGCCCAACCGCCCTGTTCGAACCACCAGGCGCCATCGGGCGCCGGTGCGCCCAGCATGGCGGTCGCCTCGGGCGCTTCGAGCCAGCGGGCGAATTCGCGCGGATACAAGCCGCTGGCGGCGATCTGGCGCTGCACCTGCGCATGCGTGCCGTCGCGCGCCAGGTGCAGCACGCCGCTTTGCACACCCTCTATGGCGGCGCCGATGCCGCCCAGGTCTTTCCAGCGGCCCAGCGAATACAGGTAGGCGGCGCGCACCAAGCGCGTGGCGATATTGTCATCCTTGGACATCAGCGGCATGAAGATGCCGGCCAGGTTGCCAGACGCTTCGCTGGCAGGCTGCGCGTGGCGCTCGACCAGGGTCACCTTCCAGCCGCGCGCGGCCAGCCGTTCGCAGGCGGCCGCGCCGGCCACGCCCGCGCCGATGACGATGGCGCGACGCTCGGGCGCGGTGAAGGCTGCGTGCTCGCCGCGACGCGCATAAAACACGGCACGCAATCGGCTCTCGTCAAAAACAAAGCCGTTTTTTTGCAACTCCGCGCGCTGCGCCTCGTCCAGGTGCACGGCCTGCAGGCGCGCGCCATCGACCATCAGGCGCGCCAGCACCGGCATGGCTGCCGGCACCCAGGCCAGGTGCACTTCATCGACACGCGCCGCCAATTGCGCCAGGCAGGCATCGGGCTGGCCGATCAGCACATCGAGCGTGACGAGGCCATCGCGCGAGACCATGCGGTGCTGGCCAGGCACGCAGGGCGGCCATTGCACGCGCCATTCCTGCGGCAAATGGCTGGCATCGACGGGACGCGGCGCCAGCGCGATGTAGTGCAGGCGCCGCCCGCCATGGGCGCCACAGGCGGCGCCAAAGCGCGCGCCGTCGAAATCCGTGTCGAGTACGACGAGCACGTGGGCCATCAGCGCCCCGCGCGGCAGAAACAGGAAGGCGCGTGGTCGTTGACCATGCCGATGCCCTGCATGTAGGCGTAGATGATGGTCGAGCCGACAAATTTGAAGCCCCGCTTGAGCAGGTCTTTCGAGAGCCTGTCCGACAAGGCCGTCTTGGACGGGAAGTCGCCGGGCTGCCAGCTGTTGACGATGGGCTGGCCATCGACGTAGGCCCACAGAAAGCTGTCCAGGGTCTGGCCTTCCGCGCGCAGGCGCAAATAGGCTTGCGCATTCGTGATGGCTGCCGCCACCTTCAGGCGGTTGCGCACGATGCCGGGGTCGGCCAGCAGCTGCGCCACCTTCTCCGGGCCATAGGCGGCGATCTTTTCCGCGTCCCAGCCGTCAAAGGCTGCGCGGTAAGTGTCGCGCTTGTTGAGGATGGTTTCCCAGCTCAGTCCCGCCTGCGCACCTTCCAGGTTCAGCATCTCGAACAGCCGGCGCTCGTCGTGGCAGGGCACGCCCCACTCCGTGTCGTGATACGCGAGATAGCGGGGATTGGCCGGATTGGCCCAGGAGCAGCGGATGGTGGTCATGGTCGTGTTCTTCATGTGCGGGCAAACGCCAGTATAGTTTATCGGCCGCGCAGGATGTGCCCCAGTTCCAGCAAACCGTGCGCCATCTCGGCCGGGGGAATCGCCGCAAAGCCCAGCAGCAGTCCTGGCGGGGTGGCGCAGGCGGCCCCGGCGTCAGGGTCGGCATAGTGCCCCAGCGGGCGCAATTCGATGCCCCGTGCCAGCCCCTCGCGCGAGACCGTTTCTTCATCGTGGTCGCCGCGAAAATACGCGCACAATTCCAGGCCGCTGTCGGCCGGCCCGCATGCGAGCTGGTCGTCGAGTTCGCGCGCGATACCGCGCACCAGCAGGTCGCGCCGCTCGGCATTGCTGTCGCGCGTGCGGCGGATATGCCGGCCAAAATGGCCCTCGGCGATGAAGTCAGCCAGCGCCATCTGCGGCACGATGGCCGTGTGGCGGTCCATCACGGCCTTGGCTTGCACCAGCGCTTCGGCCAGCGCGGGCGGCGCCACCATATAGCCCAGGCGCAGGCCGGGGAACATCACTTTTGACAGGGTGCCCACGTACACCACGCAGCCGGCCCGGTCCAGGCTTTGCAGGGAGGCCAGCGGCGCGCCCGTGTAGCGGTATTCGCTGTCGTAATCGTCTTCCACCAGCCAGGCCTTGTTCTGTGCGGCCCAGGCCAGCAAGGCCAGGCGGCGGGGCAAACTCATGCTCACGCCCAGTGGCAACTGGTGCGATGGCGTCACGTAGGCCAGTTTCGCCTGCGGACAGTGCGCCACGCCATATGCCACATCCAGTCCCTGCGCATCGACGGGAACGGGAAACACGCGCGCGCCAGCGGCGCGCAGCGGGCCGCTGGCGCCCCGGTAGCCGGGCGACTCCATCCAGGCCGCATCGCCCGGCGCGAGCAGGATGGTCGACAGCAAGAACAGCGCCTGCTGCGAGCCCGAGGTAATCACGATCTGCTGCGGCGTGCAATGCACGCCGCGCGACGCCTTCAGGTACACGCACAGCAGCTCGCGCAGTGGCAGGTAGCCGGCCGGATCGCTGTAGCCGAACTGGTGGTCGGGGCGACGCCAGCGCCGCGCTTCCAGGCGGTTCCACACGTCAAACGGAAAATGGTCGATGCGCGGCATGCCGACGCGGAAAGCGCGCAATGGGCCACGGTGGTATGCCACCTGGCGCATGGCCGTCACCACGCCCTGCCCGCGCGCTGACAGGGGCCGTAGCAGACCCGGCGCCTCGGTCTTGCCAGCCGACGCGGCCACAGGCACGTCGACGCTGACAAAAGTGCCGCGTCCCACGGCACCATCGAGATAACCTTCCGCCGTCAGCAGCGCATAGGCATTGAGCACCGTCTGGCGCGACACGGCCAGCAGATGGCAAAAGTCGCGCGTGGGTGGCAACTGCATGCCGGGACTCATGCGGCCATCGAGGATGGCTGCCTTGATGGCCGCATACAATTGGCGAAATAGCGGCTCGCTGGCGCCGCGTTGCAGCGGCAAGGCGGCGATGATCTGATTCAGGTGGGAAGCTGGCATGGCGCAATGGCTCTTGAATTGGTTGCTTCAAGATAGCACTTATTGGCTGTTTTAAATAGCCAAAACAAGCGCTAAGATGGCGCATCCCTTTCTACTCTTGCGGAGCACCCATGCATCAGTTTTTCGCCACCGTAGCCTGGCAGCGCGACGGCCAGGATTTCGCCGGCCAGCGCTACAGCCGCGGCCATGAATGGCAGTTCGACGGCGGCCTGCGCGTACCCGCCTCGTCGTCTCCCTTGTCCGTGCCGCTGCCCATGTCGGTGGCGGAAAATATCGACCCGGAAGAAGCGCTGGTGGCCGCCACGTCGAGCTGCCACATGCTGTTCTTCCTGTCGCTGGCAGCGCAGCGCGGCTACGTCATCGACGACTACCGCGACGACGCCGTTGGCGAGCTGGGAAAAAACGCTGCGGGGCGGCTGGCCATGACGCGCATCGTGCTGCGCCCACGCATCGTGTTTTCCGGCGCGGCACCCTCGCCAGAGGCCTTGGCCGCCCTGCACCACGACGCGCACGAACGCTGCTACATCGCCAATTCGCTCACGGCCGATGTGGTCGTGGAAGGAGCGCCCTAGATGTACACGCCCGCCAGTTTTCGCGAAGAACGCCTCGACGTGCTGCATGGCCTGATCCAGGCCCATCCCCTGGGCGCGCTGGTACGCCACGGCGCCGATGGCTTATGCGCCGACCATGTGCCGTTCGAGATCGCCGCGCCCACGCCCGAGGCCCCGTTCGGCATCCTGCGCGCCCACGTGGCGCGTGCCAACCCGCTGTGGCGCGCCGGCGGGGACGATGACTGCATGGTGATTTTCCAGGGGCCGCACGCCTACATCACGCCCGCCTGGTATGCGGAAAAGCAGGGCAGCGGCAAGGTAGTACCGACCTTCAATTATGCGGTCGTGCACGCGCACGGCCCCTTGCGCGCCATCGATGACGCGGCGTGGCTGATGGACTTGCTGGAGCGGCTGACGGCGCGCCATGAGGCAAATCAAGCCGCACCATGGCGGGTGAGCGATGCGCCGGCCGACTACATCGACAAGATGCTCAAAGCCATCGTCGGCATCGAAATCCCCCTCACGCGCATCACGGGAAAATGGAAGCTGGGGCAGAACCGCAGCATGCAAGACCAGGCCAGCATGGCGCATGGCCTGGCGCTGGACACTCAAGCCGGCGCGGCCCGGGCGCTGGGCGCACTGATCGCCGCCAACGTCACGCCAGCCAGCTGACAGCCGCCGAAAACGTCAAGAACGACAGCGCCGTCGACACGAGGATGATGCGGGCGATGCGCGCCGTGTTTGCACCGAAGCGCTCGGACAGCAGCGACACATTGCTGGCGCTGGGCAGGCAAGCCACCAGTACCATGCAGGTCAGCGCGAACGGATCGAGCGGCGCACCCAGCGCGATGGCCGCGTGGCCGATGGACCACACCAGCAGCGGATGCAGCAGCAGTTTTTTCAGCGCCACCGGCACATACTCCCCCAGCGGCGCCGGGTCGGCCGTGCTCATCTGCGAACGGGCCAGCACGGCGCCGATGGTAAACAGGGCGACCGGAGAGGCGGCGTCGGCCAGCAAGCCCACCGTCTGCGTCAAAGGCTTGGGCAAGGCCAGTTCCAGCCACGACGACAGGGCGCCGAGCACGATCGCCCACGGCATGGGATTGCCCGCCATGCCCTTCAAGGCGTTGCCGACGGCGGCGCGGCTGCCGTGCGCGCCGCCGCTGCCGATGCGTGACAGGGCAATGCACAGCGAGCTGGTAATCAGCATGTCGACGACGATGGTGACGATGACGGGTCCCGAAGAACGGGGTCCGAGCAAGGTCAACAGCAAGGGCACGCCCATGAAGCCCGTGTTCGGGAAGGCGGCCACCAGCGCGCCGAAGGCGGCGTTGTTCCAGTCGATGCGGTGGCTCAGGGTCATGGCCATGGTGACGCCCACCATGATCAGGGCGCACAGCAGATAGACGCCAAATACGCTGGCGTCGAGCAGCTGCGCGATGGGCGTGGCGGCGCCGAAACGGTACAGCATGCATGGCAGCGCGAAATACAGGACAAAACTGTTCAAGCCGCCGATGGCGGCCAGCGGCAGCAGCTTGCGCCGCACGGCCAGATAGCCGCACAGCACCAGGGCGAAGAAGGGAAAGGTGATGGCAAGGATGGTCAGCATGGAGCGCCATTGTAGCGCGCTGCTCTGGCTGGCCGCCGGACGTAAAAAAAAGGCCGCTCACGCGGCCCAAGGAGGTTTCGGGGGAAAGCGCCGCTGGCAGGCTATGGCGTGAGCTGGGCGCGGATCTCGCCCGCCGGGTAGGCGGCACTGTGCACGTTGACGTACAGCTTGCCGGCCTGGTAGCTCGCATACTGGGGCGGCGTGAGCAGGGTGCCGTCCGGCACGGAAAACATGCCTTCGGCGGTTTTCACCAGCGGCAAGATGACAGGGCCGTTGGCGCCGGTCGGCGCTTCGTGGATATGCGCGACGGTCGCCAGCATGCCCGTGTAGCGCACGCCGCCGCTGACACTGCGGTCTTGGGCGACGCGGATAGTACTGCTGCCACTGGCCGTGCTGGTGTTGGCCGGCACCTCCTGCGCGCCCGTCAAGGTGACGTCATGGCCGCCCGGATGATGCGGACCATGGGAACAGGCGCCCAGCAGGGCTGCCAGCGCCAGCACGGTGGCGGCGCGGCGCAGGTGTTGTTGCAATGTGCTCATCGCAGGTCTCCTTCAACGGACAGTAACGGACAGCGGACAGCGGGTCACGAAGGGCGCCCGGCCCCGCACAACCGGGCTTGCGCCACTCTGGTGTTGCATAGTGCGACTGTAAGGCCATGCCGCCTTGTCCGCTTTGCTTTTCGCCAAACTTGCTGCTCGCCTGCCGGCCCGTCTTCAGGCCAGGTGACCTTCTGCCACCCAGCCCCGATTGGCGGGCGCGGCCTTCGGTTTGGGCGCGATGCCGCTGCTTTTTTCCGCATCGAGGATGATGCTGCGCATGCTGTCGCTGGCGGCCGGCCCTGGCGCGAAGGCGTAATACTCGTCATTGATGGGCAAGCCCGTCATGGCGTCGACCAGCACGGGGTCGGCGGCCAGGCCCGTGTCGCGGCTGGCGATGACGAGACTGGCACCTTCCGGCGCAAAGTTTTCATTTCCCCAGGCAATAAAGGCCAGCAAGACCGGCTTGAAGGCGCGCCCGGACTTGCTCAGCACATAGTCGTAGCGGGGCGGCTTGGCGCAATATAGGCGGCGCGTCATCAAGCCGCCTTCCACCAGATCGGCCAGGCGGCGCGTCAGGATGGTGGGCGCGATCTTGAGGCTTTTTTCAAATTCGTCGAAGCGCGTCTTGCCATAAAACGCCTCGCGCAGGATGAGGATGCTCCACCATTCGCCCACCTTGCCCAGGCTGCGAGCGATCGGGCAGGGCAAATTATTAAAGTTGGTATGTTTCATGACCATCTCCTCACGTTGATTCAACACAACAATCGAAAAATATCTCAGTTGCAACACGGAAACATCAGTTACTATCAAAAGCAAAGTCACCTGCCCACCATGCCGACGGCCTGAAAATACGCGAAAACTCACACTTTCCTACTTCAAGTACAATCATGGCTGGTTCTGTTCTCCCAATCCCGGTGCGAAAAACGGTGCCAGCCACGCCTTCCAGCGCTGCTGCCCACGCCCGTTTTCACTCACTGCGTTCACGATGACCCCTTTGAAGCTTGCCGTACTGCCTGCCCTGCTCGCCCTGTCCCTTTGCCAGACCACCACCGCCGGCACCATGTCTTCCGCGACGCTCCAGGCCACCTTCGTCATCAACGAAGCGTGCACCATCGTCTCGCAGCGCAGCAGCGCCCGGGTGCGCTGCCAGCACAACACACCGTATCTGCTGCTCCAGCAGGCAACGCCATCAGGCGCCGGCCTCGTCACCGTCACGTTCTAAAAATAAATCGTTGCCGTCACCGTATCCTTGTAGTCACCGGGGCGCGGCGACACCTGCGCCGGCACGCGGCCGTAGATCGTCAGCGGCACGCTCGCGCCCGTGCCCGTACCCGTCACCATGCTCGTGCCTGCCGTGCCATCGCCCCATGGCGCACCATCGAGGGTGGCGGACAACAGGTAACTGACCTTCTCCGTCGTCACCGTATTCTTCATTTGCCGGTTGGCCACATTGAGTGCCACGCTGCCGCCGTTCAGGGCAATCTGATAGGCATTGTTATTGACGCAGCGCACCGACAAGGTGCTGGTGCTGCGCAAGTTGCCCGTCAGGATGGTGGCGTTCGCAAACGCCATCGGCGTGGCGGTGATGGTGCAATCGTTGACGGCCGTGGCATTCACCGTAAAACCGAAGCTGCCGCTGTTGACCGTGCAGCCAAACAAGTTGACGAGGCCATACGTGGTGTAGGTATACGTTCCCTGCCCGGCAAAGCTCGAGGTATACACGGTATTGGCGTTACCCACCGTGGGCACGGCCGCCAGGGTGGCGCCGGCAGGGATCTTCGCGTACACGGTAAACGTCGTCGAATACGTGCCGGGCGGCGCCAGCAAGCCGGCCGACAAAGTCATGCCTAAGGTCGCTGGCGCGCCAGTCACGCCGGCGCCGCCCCATATCTTCGCCGTGGCATAGGAACTGTCCACATACACGTTGTACTCCATGCGATTGCTGCCATTACCCAGCTTGCGCGGCAAGGCCGAGGTGGAATTCGTGCCCAGCCCCAGCGAGATGCACACTTGCGCATTCGGCGTGAGCAACTGCCCCAGGTTCAGCGAGGAAAACACGCAACTGAAGGTGCCCGTTGCCTGCGCTACGTGATCGGTGCCGGAAATCGGGCTGACAGCGCCGAAATCGATATTCGTCATGCTGACCGAGCAGGTATCGGCCTGCGCCGTACCGCCCCAGGCACAGCCTAGCAGCAGGGTCAGCCATAGCAGCAGGCGGCGCATCAGCGGCCTCCCCCGGCGCCAACGGCAGCGGCAGCGCAGCGTAGCGGGCCGATCACGGGCAAGCCGCCCGCCGCCGGACGCGCATAGGCAAAACGCACCGTGCACACGCTGTCGCCCTCGCCGACTTGCAACTGATTCTGCTCCAGCAGATCATCGACGAAAACGATGCCGTCAAATCCCACCACCGTCCGCTTGCCGCTTTGCACGTGCAGTACGGGCAAGCCCGTCGTCAGCGGCTTGCCATCGGCGCCCTGCACGATGACGGTGGCCGCGCTGTAGCGTTCGATGGGAAAAGCGGCCAGCGCACCGGCCAGGTGTCGCGGCACGACATTGATATTCGTCACGGGCACCCGCGCATCGACGTCGAGTTCCTCCGTGGCGATGCTGATCTGGTTATTGCCATAAGGATTCAAATTCGGCACGAGCAGATAACCGCTACTACCCGTCACGCCAATCTGGCGGTTCTCATGCAACACAGGAATATTGCCCACGCCCCCAGTGGACACCAGCGCAAAACCGTTGCCCACCTGGCGTGCCGCCTCGACATGACCATCCATCAGCACCAGCGCACCAGCCGCGCCCAGCGAGGAAACATTGCCCATGCCGCTGCTTTGCGTGCGCGCGCTCACGCGGCCGCCATTGCCCAGGTATTCCACTTGCGCCTGCCGGTAGGTGTTGCCGCCCACCGTGCCAGCCTGCAAATTCCAGCCGAAGCCGCCGCCAAAGTCCGGCGGGCGCTGCGCGCTGACGCTGCGGCCGCTCTCGCCGTTTTGCCGGCTGCTGGTCGTGCTGATGGCCAGATTGTTGTCGAAGGCCATGCTCAGGCCGAAGTAAAACCCCCGCTTCTCGCGTTGGCGCAAGTCCTGGAACAGGCTGGCATTCAGGAACAAGCCGTGAAACAGGGTGGCCGAATAGCCCACGGTGGCCAGCTTCGATGGCGGTGCGCCGGGCGTGCGGTAACTGATGTAGCTGCTGCTGATGCTGCTTCCTGCCGGCAGTGGCAGGCTGACGGTGAATCTGTCCGCCGCGCGCACCACGGCACTGCCGTCGCGCGAGGCCAGGTCGCCAAACGCGGCGCTGGCGCGCACGCTTTGCACATCGACGCTGAAGCTTGGCCCCATGTACTGGTAGCCGGCGCCCAGCTGCGCGCCGCGGCGCTGTCCCCCGCTGGCCGACAGCGAACCGTTCAGTACGCCCGCCTGGCCCAGGCGCACCAGCACGCCCGCGCCCGCCTGATACAGGCCGGCAGCCAGTTCCGCGTGGCCTTCGAGGGTAACGCTGTCGTTGACGCCATGGCGGCCGGAAGCGCTGGCGACCAGTTGCCGCTCATAGCCGAACAGGCGTCGGCCATAGCCGCGCCGCATGGCACCCGCCTCGACCGAGTAATCGCTCAAGCCGCTGGCCAGCATGCGCGTATCGACATACAGGGGCAGCACGGTCGTCACGCTACGCCCCAGAGCATCGCGCGTGACGATGGTGGCTTGCCCGGCACCATTGATGCCCGCCACCTGGTTCAGCACAAACGGACCGCTGGGCACACTGGCAGCATATTGCTGCACGCCATTGACATACAGGCTCAGCGACGAGGGTACGAGCGCCGTGCCATCGACGGAGGCGACGGGAAAGGTCAGCAGGTCGGGACGCAGCTGGAAATTCTTGCGCCACTGCACACCGCCGACGCGCACGGCGCGGCTCCAGCTGAGCGAGGAGGAAATCAGGTCGCCCACTTGCCACGTTTGCAGGGTCTCGGGGTCGGCGTTGCTCCAGAAAGTGTCAAAGCGCATGTACTTGTGCTGGTCCGACCCCAGGTTCACGGTGCCTGTATTGCTGAAGACGCCGCTGTCATTGAAATAGCGCAAGTCGTTGAAGATGGCGGCGCGCCGCGTTTGCCCCAGTTCCGCATAGGCTTCGTAATTTAGGACGGCGCCGGGCGTGACGCGCGACGGCGGCGCCTGCGCCGCCAGGCGCGCGTTGATGCGGAACGGTGAGCGCAAGTCGTCCGCGACCTGCAGCGACAAGCTCTGGCGCGCCGCATCATAATCATAGCTGAGCCCGGGAATCGCATCGAGCGCCACGTCAGCCCAAGCGGGCGCACCCAGGCGCGCCGGGTCCAGCCCAAGCTGCTGCAAGTTCGCCACACTGCTGAGCAAGCCTTTACCCACCTGGGTAAAACGCAAGATCAACCCGGTTGATACAGCATTCACACTCACCTCCAGATACAGTTCATTCGGGGCCATCGGATCGCTGGGCAAGCTGGCCGGCCCCGGGTCGGCGCCCGTCACGGCGGCCGATCCATCGGCCCTGGCCAGTGCCGCCATGGCCAGCAGCAGCAAGGTCCAGCAAATCCGCCATGTCAGTACGCGTCTCATGGTTTAAGCCGGTTGCGCCCATGCCGAAGGCGCGCGAGAAGCTCGCCCGTCATGGTGGCCATGTTCAAGGTGTCGAATTCGTGGCAACGAGCGCCTTTGCATTCACATGCACCGCAATACTCAACGGCCCATCCAGTTCAGCCTCCCCGGCGACGGGCAGGCGCCATACGCGCATGCGTGCCGCCAGGACATAACCAAACAGCCCCTTGCTGATGACAAACACCTTGCCCGCCTGATTCGTGAATGTCATCGCACCGATCTGCGCATGGACGTTGCCGCTGTTCTTGATACGCAACATCCATGCACCCTGCTCGCGAAAGACTTGCCAGTCGAGAATTTCCTTGCCCGGCGCACCGGCCGGCAGCACGAACACAGGCACCGAGTAGCGCAGGCGGATATCGACGCCGCTGCGGCCCGGATCATCGTCGCGGCCGACTTCATCGATGAGTACGCGATACGTCTTTTCCTGCGCGACGGGGCCGCCTTGGGCACGCACCAGGCGGATGGTCTGCCGGCTGTTGGCGGCGATTTCGACGATCGGCGGACTGGCCACCAGTTCCTGCGTCGGTGCCAGTACCTCATCGCCGTCGCGCTGCTCCCAGGCGAACACCCGCACCTGCCCGTACATGGGCTGATCACCGAGGTTTTGCAGGTTGATTCCGGCCGCACTCTGTGGGGCGCGCAAATTGAGCGTCACCGGCGAAATCTGCAAGTTGGCGCCGTGCACGCCCGCCGCGCAGCAGGCCAGCAGCGCCAGCATGTTTTTCATCAGGGAAGCGAAACCGGCCTTCACGCAGCCCCCCGCTCAAAAGTAAACGGTGGCTGTGATGGTCGACTTGTAGGTATCGGGCGCCGGTGTCGCTTGCGGCGGAATATTGCCGTACACCGTGATCGGCTGCGATGCGCCATTGCCGGTGCCGCTGACGGTATTCGTTCCCTGCGTATCGCCCCACAAGGTGCTGCCAGCGGTCTGGTACAGGTTGAATTGCACCGTCCCCACGTTGCCGCCGGTGCCGCTCAGGTAGCGCGTGGTGCCGCTCGACCCCGTGCCCGTGCCCGCCGTCAGGCCCACGTTATACGGGGTGGTACTGGTACAGGTGACATTCACGGTCGTATTGACGTTCACGGCAGTAGCCAGTACACCCTGACTTTGGCCAAAGTCGAGACCGGCCGCCGCAATGGTGCAATTGGCGATGATTTTCAGGGTGACATCAAAGGTTGCGGTGTTGCTGCCGTTCAGATACACGGCTGCGTCGGCGACGCGAGGCATGAGCGCCGTGCTGGCAAAAGCCACGCTGGCGGCAACGGCAAGGCGGGGGAAAATGACTCGCAACATGATACCTCCTGATGATGGAACATCATTAATGAGCCCGCCAATATGAAGGGCATCGAGGATAGTCACGGTATTGCCGGCGTTTTTTGGGGCACGCAAACCAGGACGACAAAATACCTGTGCCGAGAGTCAGGAACCCGGGGACTCCGGCACTTTTTGCAGCATTGGCAAAACAGATTTTTTGGCAATCGACATTGCTTAAAATCAATGCATGAATGAATTATTGGCGATCTGGAAAATCCGCGCTTCTTCTGGCGGAGAAACCTCTTTTGAAACACGAGAAAAGCAGAAAAAAAAGAAAAAGCGAGGCATAATAAGCCACTACTTGCTATTTGGTTAAGTCATCCATGCCATGCCATTGACCAGCGAAACCATCAAAAAAAACATCTTGATCGTGGACGATTCCGCGTTCGAGCAGCGCATGCTGATGGAGCTGCTCGGCGAGCAGCCCTACCGTTTCAGCATCGCGTTCAACGGCTACCAGGGCTACCAGCTGGCACTGGCCACGCATCCCGACCTGATCCTGCTCGACGTGCGCATGCCAGAGATGGATGGCTACACGGCCTGCCGTTTGCTCAAGGCCAATCCCGAAACGGAAGAGATACCCGTGATCTTTCTCAGCGGCGCCGATTCCGCCAAGGAACGCATCATGGGCTTGCAGGTGGGGGGCGTCGACTACATTTCGAAGCCGTTCACGCCGGAAGAACTGGCCGCACGCATCCATATCCACCTGGGGTTGATGCGTAAAAGCAACAGCACCTTGCCAGCCACGACGCTGATCCGCGACAAGCTGCAGCATCCCGACCTGGTGTTCGTCAATGCCGTCAAACAGCTCATCCTCGACAACCTGGGCAGCCTGCCCAACCTGTCCGACATCGCCCGCAGCGTGGGCACCTACCGCGAAAAGCTGACCCTGATGTTCCGCGAGCAGACGGGCATGACGGTCTTCGCCTTCATCCGCGAAGCGCGCATCGCCCGCGGCGTGGAACTGCTGCAGCAGACGGAAATCGACGTGCAGGATATCGCCCTGCTGATCGGCTTTCACAACGCGGGCAACTTCGCCACGGCCTTCCGAGAACGCATGGGCGTCACGCCCAGCGCCTACCGCCAGCGCCTGCAGGAGCAGACAGGACAGCGGCAGGCGGCGGGCGGCTACTAGAACTTGTAGTTCAGCTTGAGCGCCGCAACGCGTCCGCGCGGATCGGCCTGGGTAAAGTCAAAGCCGGTGGACGCATAGTCCCAGGGCGCACGTTTGTTGGCCAGGTTTTGCACGATGAACGTGACGTTCGCCTTTGGTGTCACCTGCCAGCTGCTGGTCACGTCAAAGGTGCTGAAGGCGGCCACCGATTCATCGAGATGCGTGTTTTGCGCATAGCTGCCCACGTAATTCCATGTGAGCGTGGACGACCACTTGCCCTGCTCCCAGGTGGCCGAGCTGACGCCGCGCCATTTCGGGATGGAACCGAAGTAATTGGTGCCGGCGCCATCCGTGAGCAGCGCGCCGTCCGACAGCGGTTCGGCGAAGCGCAGCACCCGGCTCAGCTGGCCGGCCAGGGTCAGCTTGCCCCAGCCCTTGTCGACGAAGCGCTGGCGCAGGTCGATATCGATGCCCGACACTTCGCGCTGGCCCTGGTTGCGGTACTGGCGGTACAAGGTCGTGATGCGGCCATCGGCGTCGCGCGTGACCTTTTGCGGCGCCGTCGCTTCGTTGGCGATGGTGGTGGTGGCGCTTTCCGTGCCGATCACACCCTCCTGCTTGATGCGGTAGTAATCGAGGCCGATGCTCGAACTGCTGGTCGGCGAGACCACCACGCCCAGGTTCAGGTTATTCGAGCGCTCGGGACGCAGCGCCGTATTGGCGATGGTAATGGCCGTCACGCCACGCGTCTGCGTCGGCGTGATCGGGTCGCGCGGATCGAGCACGCTGACATAGCTGACGGCCGTGCTTTGCGTGATTTCCGGCAGCGATGGCGCGCGGAAGCCGCGCGACACGGTGCCGCGCACCAGCAGCCACGGCGCCGCCTGGTAACGGGCGCTGGCTTTCGGCGAAAATGCATTGCCGAAATCGCTGTAATGGTCGGCGCGGCCCGCCAGGTTGACAGACAGGTCTTTCACTACAGGTACGTTGAATTCGGCAAACAGGGCCGAGACGCTGCGCGTACCGTTGATGATGTTGATGGCCGGGCGCAGCTCCGTACCCGACAGCACGGCAGTCGAGGTTTGCGAATCCATCTTTTCGCGGCGCCACTGTGCGCCGGCGGCAAAGCCCAGCGGGCCGGCGGGCAAGTCCCAGATATCCTTGGCCGCCGAGAAGTCGAGCGTGTCGAGCGTCGATTCGGCCGGACGCAGGGTCGACAGGCGCAGGCGGTTACGCACGGCTTCGCTGTTTTGCGACTGATCAAAGAAATTGTAGCTGCCATCGGCCAGCACTTTCTGGAATTCATAGCGGTTGACGAAGTTCTGCACCGTTTCTTCCAGCTTGCTGCTGGAGTGGCCCACGGCTGCATCCCAGTCCCAGCCCGCCAGCGTGCCTTTGACGCCGGCCAGCGCACGGTAGAACGTGACCTTGTCCTGCTTCAGGCGCGGCCCCAGGTCGAACAGGGTGGCCGTGAACGGCAGGGGCGCGGTACCCGGATTGTTCGGATGGCCCACGGGCAGCACGACGGGGATGGTGTCGAGTGCCTGGGTGGCGTTGTTCCACACGCGCGTGGCATTGTTCACCGTCAACGGCGCGCTGAATGTCTGGTCGGCGCGCGAATAACTGTGCAGCAAATCGACATACGCTTCCGTGTCCGCGTTCAGCTTGACGGTGGCGCGCGCGGCCGTGTGCACGCGCTGGATGCCGGGAATCAGGGTTTTGTACGGCGATGGGTTGTAGGCCAGCACTTGTCCCGTCTTGCCGGGCGTGATGTCGCCATAATTGACCAGCTGCAATGGTCCCCGCACGCCGCCCAAGGTCCTGGTCGGGTCGGTGCCCGCATAGTTGGTGATGGCCCAGCCCAGACTACCGCGCTGCTGGTTGCGGAAGTCCGCATCGCGCATCCACTCCACGTCGCTCTGCTGCAGCTTGTCGCGCTGCTGTGCATCGATCGAGAAGACCAGGCTGTAGCCGTCTTCCTCCAGCTTGCCAAAACCCGTTTGCAGCGCCGCGCTCTTTTCATGCTGGCCCGTGCCTTCGGTCGAGCCACCCCATTGCGCCGTGATGTCCGTGCCCGTGAATTCCTTGTAGAGGATGATGTTGACCACGCCGGCCACGGCGTCGGAACCGTAGACGGACGAGGCGCCATCCTTGAGCACCTCGATGCGCTGCACGGCCGCCATCGGCAAGCTATTCAGGTCGACAAAGGTTTCCTGCAGGTTTTGCGCCGTCGCATAGCTGGCCACGCGCTTGCCATTGACCAGGATCAAGGTATTTTTCTGGCCGATACCACGCAGCGACAGGCCCGAAGTACCGGCCGAGAAGCTGCCCGTATATTGTTCGTTGTAGCTGTTGCCGCTGTTGGCGGAGATGGCGCGCAGCACGTCCGACACGCTGGTCTTGCCGCTGGCTTTCAATTCCTTGGCCGTGATGACTTGCACGGCGCTGGCGCCCTCCTTTTCGCTGACGCGGATATTCGATCCGGTGACGTTAACACGCAGCATGTCGTCCCCGGCGTGGGCAAGGGTGGGGAAAGCGGGAAAGGCGGCGGCGATGGCAAGACTGATGGCGAGTGGTTTGAACATGGTTTCCTCTTATTGGGATTGCAGCCTTTTTCCGATAAAAAAGGCCGAGCAGGGGCACGCGGACCGGGTGGGCCAGCGGGCAAACGACAACGAAATGAATGGGAATGACTTAGGGGATGCGTGGACGGGCACGCATCGGCATCCACTGCGCCATGCATTGCATGGTCAGTAGGTGCCGGGCGGCGTAAAAATAGGTAGAAAGACTAAAGCGCAACATAAAAGACACCGGTAAGCGGGGAAAGACCACTATATCCCGGTGTATTTATGGCGTGAACGAATTAAAAATTGATTGTATATATGATTTGAATCTAAGGACTTGGCATTTGGCAACATCAGGCGTCGGCGATCGCCGTGGAAGGCGCTGCGGGCGCCAGCGCCGCGCGGCGTGCCTGCACGCCCCACCAGTACCAGGAAATCAGGGCATTGACCCAGTAGGCCGCATACAGCACGGCCGTCAGGTGCAGGCCGCGGCTGTAGTAGAGCGGCACGGCCACGGTGTTGACCAACAGCCAGAAGGCCCAGGTTTCGATGCGGCGGCTCATCAGCAAAAATTGCGCGATGATGCTAAATACCAACACTGCCGAATCGATGAAGGGCGCGTAGGCATTCGTAAACCGGTGCAGCAGCATGCCGTAGATGACCACGGAGGCGATGCCTGCCGGCACCACCCAGGCCAGGCTGCGCCAGCCCGTGCGCGTGATCGGCAACGGCTTGCCGCTGGCACCGCGCCGCCATTGCAGCCAGCCGATGACGCAGGTGACGATGAAAAACAGCTGCAGCATCACGTCAGCATACAGATTAACCTGGAAAAACAGCACGGCAAACAGCACGCAGCCGACGATGCCTATCCACCAGGAATGAATATTATTGCGTCCGGCCAGGATGATGGAAACAGTCATCAAGACATTGGCGGCGATCTCGAGCGGGGGAGTCAAGCGGATTCCTTTGAATGAAGGCACGCCGCCACTATAGCCCATTTGATATCCGAAACCAGCCACGCACTGCTTGACTTCCCTGGCCATTCTGGCAAATTGGGTAATAGTACCCAAGAACCACTGCGGAGATGTTCCATGCGCTTGCGCCACGTACTGCTTGCGGCAACGCTGCTCGGCAGCGTCCTGCCCGCCCAGGCCTGCCGCATGACGATGGCGCTCGAGCAATGGCCGCCCTACCTGTATCGCGATGCACAAGGCAACTACACGGGGCTGGACCTGGAGCTGCTGCGCGCCATCTTCAAGGAAGCGCGCTGTACCTTGCTGAGCGTGCCGGAGCTGCCCACGGCGCGGCGCCAGTTGCTGTTCCAGAAAGGCGAACTGGACTTGCTGCCCGCCGCCTCCGACACGTCCGAACGCCATGCGTATGCGCGTTTCACCGTGAGCTACCGCGACGAAACCGTGGGCATCTTCGGCAAGGCCGGCACGCCCGCCGCGCAGCGCCATGTCGGCAGCTTTGGCCAGCTGGCCCGCGGCAAGTCAACCTTGCTGGCGCCCAAGGTGGGCTGGTATGGCGCGCAGTATGCGGCGGCCCGGCCGGCGCTGGAAAAGGCCGGCCGCCTGAATACCTTCGGCAACTTCCGGCAGGGCATCCTCATGCTCGACGCGGGCCGCGCCGACCTGCTGCTGGGCGACGTGCTGGCCGTACGCCACGAAGCGCACCTGCAGGGCGTCGCCTTGAGCAGCCTGCCCTTCCTGGTCCTGCGCGCACCCGTGCACCTGATGCTCAACGTGCGCACGACCAGCGCCGACGACCTGGCGCGCCTGAACGCCGCCATCACGCACCTGGAACAGCGCGGCGTGTTGGCGGCGATACGCGCCCGCTATGAAGCACCGTAGAACATCCATCCAACCTGCTGCGCGCCGCAAAAATGCGGCTTGCAATGCTCACTGTGCATGCGCACTGCCCCACTTCCCGGCAACAACTCACTGCCACTCGCTACAGTTTTGTCAGATGCTGGAACGCTGAAGCGGCATCTTGCCAGCCGTCTCCAGTATCACCAGCCTGGTTTCACGGCCATGCTCGATACCCTTGAGCATGGCCGGCATTACGTCGCGATGCGGGCAAAGCGGCCTCTGTTGAAATCCTCGAACGCCTGCGCGATTTCCGCTTCGGTATTCATGACGAAGGGGCCATGGCCGACGATGGGTTCATCGATCGGTTCGCCGCTCAGCAGCAGTACCACGGCATCGCTGTTCGCCTCGACGGTGATGCTGTCGCCATCGCGTTCGAACAGCGCCATCTGCGCTTCGCGCACCACACTCTCGCCATTCACCAGCACCGTGCCATGCAGGACGATCAGCGCCGTGCTCCAGCCGGCGTGTACGGGCAGTTCCGTCAGCTTGCCCTGGGCCAGGCGCAGGTCCCACACCTGCATAGTCGAGAACGTGCGGGCCGGGCCATGCTGGCCATCGAAGGTGCCGGCGATCACGCGTACCGAACCGGCGGCATCGGGCAGCGCCACGGTGGGAATGGTGTCGCTGGTGATGGCCTGGTAGCCCGGTGCCGTCATCTTGTTCTTGGCCGGCAGGTTCACCCACAGCTGCACCATTTCCAGGGTGCCGCCGGACTGCGTGAAGGCAGGCGAGTGAAACTCTTCATGCAGGATGCCGGCACCGGCCGTCATCCACTGCACGTCGCCGGGGCCGATCACGCCGCCCTGGCCCGTCGAATCGCGGTGCGCCACTTCGCCCTTGTAGACGATGGTCACCGTTTCAAAGCCGCGGTGCGGGTGCGAACCGACGCCGGGCGGATGGGTGCCGGGCGCAAACTCGGCAGGGCCGGCATAGTCGAGCAGCAGGAAGGGGCTCAGCTGCTTGCCATGGCCGTTATACGAAAACATCGAGCGCACGGGAAAACCGTCGCCTACCCAGTGCTGGCGCGGTGCGCTGTAGATACCTGTGACTGTGTTCATCTCGATCTCCTGTGGGGTGTGCATGACGATGGAGACAGAATACGCTTGCAACGATGAAGCGGGTAGACGGTAAAATATGCCATCAGCGTTCTAAAAATAGAACGATCAAGGAGGTGGCATGCAGGACTTGAATGACTTGTATTACTTTGTGCAAGTGGTCGACCATGGCGGCTTCGCGCCGGCCGGGCGCGCGCTGGGCATGCCGAAATCAAAACTGAGCCGGCGCATCGCGCTGCTGGAAGAGCGCCTCGGCGCGCGCCTGCTGCAGCGCACGACGCGGCATTTTTCCGTCACCGACGTGGGCCAGACGTTTTACGAGCATTGCAAGGCGATGCTGGTGGAAGCGGAGGCGGCGCAGGAAGCGATCGAACTGACGCGGGCCGCGCCGCGCGGCACGGTGCGCCTGTCCTGCCCCATCGCCCTGCTGCACTCCCTGGTCGCGCCCATGCTGGCCGGCTTCATGCGCGCGCATCCGCAAGTGACCCTGCTGCTCGAAGCAAGCAACCGCCGTGTCGACCTGGTGGCCGAGGGCATCGACGTGGCCATCCGCGTGCGTCCGCCGCCGCTGCCCGACAGCGATCTGGTGCTGCGCGTGCTGGCCGAACGCAGCCAGTGCATGGTAGGCAGCCCGCTGCTGTTCGCCGGCGCGCCCGTGCCGAAGGCGCCGGCCGACCTGGCCGACTGGCCCAGCCTGGCCCTGGGCATGCAGCAACAACACTACCAGTGGGATTTGTACGGCCCCGATGGCGCGCGCGCCCAGTTGCGCCACACGCCGCGCTTCGTCACGGGCGACATACTGACCCTGCGCGACGCGGCCGTGGCCGGCGTGGGCGTGGTCCAGTTGCCGACCATGATGATCACCGAGCAGGTGGCCAATGGCAGCCTGCTGCCGCTGATGGAACAATGGCGGCCGCAGCGCGAAATCATCCACGCCGTGTTTCCTTCACGGCGCGGCCTGCTGCCGGCCGTGCGCGCGCTGATCGACTACCTGGCGCACAGCTTCGCCGCGCTGGAGGAAGAGTGAGGGTTTTCAGGTACGATGGCGTACTCTCCAATCGCCTGGATACCGCATGCGTTTACTGATTTTGTCGGACCTGCACCATGAGTTATGGCGCGACGAAGCGCCGCAAGGCGACCTAGCGCTCAGCTGCCCCGACGCCGTCATCCTGGCCGGCGACATCGACACGGGCGGCCGCGCCGTCGCCTGGGCCGCCAGCGCATTCCCGGGACTGCCGGTGCTGTACGTGCATGGCAACCACGAAGGCTATGGCCACCATCTGGACAAGGTGCGCCAGGAGCTGCGCAGCGCCTGCGCCGCCACGGACAACGTGCATTTTCTCGACGCCGATAGCCACGTCATCGCCGACCAGGCTGGCAACGCCGTGCGCTTCCTGGGCGCCACTCTATGGACGGATTTCCGCCTGCTGGGCGACGATACGCGCCAGTCGGCCATGCGCGACGCGGAAGCCGCCATGAATGACTACAAGCGCATCCGCCTGGCCAACATGGGCTTTCGCAAGCTGCGCGCGGCCGACACGGCCATGTTCCACGCGCAGCAAAAAGCCTGGCTGTCGCGCGAACTGGCGCAACCCTTCGATGGCGCGACCGTCGTCATCAGCCACATGGCGCCGTCGCTGCAATCCATCGACGGCGCGTATGGCAGCGAGGCGTGTTCGCCCGCTTACGCTTCGCGCCTGGACGACCTGGCAGCGCAGGCGGACCTGTGGGTGCATGGGCACATCCATGCTTCACGCGACTACCGGATCGGCCCGTGCCGCGTGGTGAGCAACCCCTGCGGCTACAAGACGCGCAGCGGCACGCCGCAAAATCCCGATTTTGATCCGAACTTCATCGTCGAGCTGCCGGCCCGCTAATCGTCAGGTTTGAGCCGGCCCGCCAGCCATTGCTGCAGGCGGTGCTTGCCGGCCCGGCGCGCCGCGCGCGGCGAGGACTCCGACTGGTGCGCACCGGCGCCGCCGCGCAACCTGGCGGCCGCCACCAGCGGATTGCGCGGCTTGGGCGTGGCTTTCACTTTGATTTTCATGGTGTCTCCTTTCAACCCTTGATGCATCGGCATCACGGTATTTCCTGTCCTTATGCCGGGGTCGCCCAAAACAAAAAAACCCCGGCGAGTTTCCTCACCGGGGTTTGAAGGACACCGGCTCGGGATCGGCAATGCTGCCGATGGCCCCGAGCGTCATGCGCGGGGCTAGTGCTAAGTCAACTTGCTGCCAGCCTGCTCGAACATGGGTTTCCTTTCTTTAGTTTGTTTAATCTGCACTACGGACGCTGATTCTGCACCGTATGCTGCAGTGCGTCAACCACCTTTCATGGCGCATGCTCCAAGCTTGCTATTTTTTCGCATCTGTTTTTTCTTTCGCAATGCGGGCATCGAGCTTGGCTTCATTTTTGGCAGCGTAGTTGCTGCACGCTTGCGTATCGATGAAGGGATTCGGTGTGACGCCTTCCAGCAACTGCGTCAGCTTGCTGTCGCCGCCGGAGTGGTCAGGATGGGCCGAGATCAGGATGTCGCACGGCAGCCTGGCAAAGTCCTGCATGACGCGGCGGAAGGCCGGCGTCAGGTCCGCATGGCGCTCATCGGCCAGGTAGTGAAAATCGTCGGCCGCCACCGGCGTGAGGCTGGCGCCGAACACCACGTTCAGGCATTCCTGACGCTCTGCATCCTCGCATGAAACCCAGGTCCAGCTGGTGCTGCCCGGCGTATGGCCAGGCGTGTAGCGCGCCGTGATGGTCACGTCGCCCAGTTGCAGGGTTTCGCCATCGGCGATCTCGCGCACGTTTTCCACGGCCGGCATGGGATCGATTTCGCCCGCTTGCGGATCTGCGGCGAGCACCGCTCCCGCGCGCAGCGCCTCCGCTCCCAGCGGGCTGGCGACCACTTGCGCGCCGCTGTCGCGGGCCAGGGCGGCGATGCCGCCCGAATGGTCGAAATGCGCTTCCGTATTCAGGATGAACTTGATGTCTTCCAGGCGAAAGCCCAGCTCGAGGATATGCTCCTTGATGGCGGCCACCGATTGCGGCAACGCGCCGTCGATCAGGATCAAGCCTGCACGCGTGTCTATCAGCACCACGCTCAAGCCGCCCACGCCCACGTAATAGGTGTCGCCATGGATGCGCGCCGGTTGCTGCGGGCGGTTCCACTGCGCCGCATAGGGTGAGGCAATCGGCTGCGTCAGAGGATCGACGGCGGGCGTGGCGGCATGCGCCGTCAACGGTAGCGCCATGGCGGCCAGCGCGATGTTCAGCAAGGTCTTGGGAATGAAGAAAGGCGGCATGCGGCTCCAGGAATGAGTGTGTGGTAATCGATGCCATAGGGTAACGTCGCCAGCCTGGCGCGGTCAAGCAGACGGGCGCTGCGACTTGCGCTACGATAGAGGCCCATAGACCTGCCGTGCGCCTTGCCGCGCCCACTGCCATGCGTTTGCTGATCCTGTCCGACCTGCACCTGGAAGTCTGGGGTGAAGACACACCCGCCATCAACCTTGCCGCCAGCCGCCCCGACGTGGTGATCCTGGCCGGCGACATCGCTACAGGTAACCATGCCATCGCCTGGGCCGCGCGCACCTTCGGCGCCCTGCCCGTGCTGTACGTGCACGGCAACCACGAAGGCTATGGCCACCAGCTCGAACACATGCAGGACGCAGTGCGCGATGCCTGCGCCAGCGCGAATGCGCACGGCGCCAACATCCGCCTGCTCGACGGCGACGCCGTGACAATCGGTGGAGTACGCTTCCTCGGCATCACGCTGTGGACGGATTTTCTGCTGTTCGGTGCCGAGCGCCAGGAAGAAGCGCTTAACGCGGCACAAGCCTACATGCCCGACTACAAGCACATCAGTACGGGTGGCGAGACGCCGCGCCTCTTGTGCGCCAGCGACACGGCGCAGCTGCACGCCCAGCACCGCTGCTGGCTGGAAAAGCAACTGACGCAGCCGTTCACCGGGAAAACCGTAGTCATCACGCACATGGCGCCATCGATGCTGTCGGTGGAAGAGCAATACGCGACGAACCTGGGCTCGCCCGCATTCGCCTCGCAGCTGGACGCGCTGGTGACGCAAGCTGACCTGTGGGTGCATGGCCACATGCACGCATCGCTCGACTACCAGATAGGCGAGTGCCGCGTCGTGTGCAACCCCTGCGGCTACAAGAAGCCGGACGGCACGCCCGAAAACGAACGCTTTGACACCGGCTTCATCGTCGACATCGCCAGCACGGTTTAATTTTTTCGATAGCGCAGCTGCACCACGCCGCTCGGTAGCGGGCGCGTATCTTCCAGGCGCCAGTCGCTGCGCGGCAGCGCGTCATCGAACAGGCGCACGCCTTTGCCCAGCACCACGGGCAGCACGGACAAGGTCAGGCTGTCGATGACGCCCTCGCGCAAGCCGGCGCGGATGGTGGCGCCGCCATCGAGATACACGTGGCGGCAACCCTCCTCTGCCAGCCCCTCCAGCACTTCCCGCACGCTGCCTTCGCGGCGCTGTTCGCCATGCCGTGGCGCGAAGTCGCGGTGACTCAATACCACCACGCGCTTGCCCGCATACGGCCACGGCTCGAACCCCAGCACGGCCTCATAGGTGGTACGGCCGATCAGCAGGGTATCGACTTGATCCATCAAGGCCGTGTAGCCGGTGGCGTCGGGCGAGTCGGGGGCCAGTTCGGCCAGCCAGGACAGGTCGCCGTTCTCTCCGGCGATGCAGCCATCGATGCTGATGCCGAGAAAAACGCTGACAGAAGTTTTTTGCATGGTGCTCCCTCAATTAATTCTACAGTGTAGAATTATGCCCATGAAAACCCCAAAACTTCAAGCCATAGAATCTCCCGTGCGCCGCGCGGGGCGTCCGTGCCGCGCCGCACCCGCACTGGACAGCGCCAGCATCCTGCACGCTGCCCTGGCCCTGCTGGAAGAACAAGGCGAGGCGTTTTCCATGCGCGCGCTGGCGCAAGGCCTGGGCGTCGATGCCATGGCCCTGTATCACTACTACGCAGGAAAAGAGGAGTTATTGCTGGCATTGATGGTGCATCGTTTTGCCGCGCTCGATCCGCGCCAGCCGCCGTTTACGCGGCGCCAGACGCCCCTGCGGCGCCTGCTCGCGCTGTGCGCGCTGTACCTGGAACTGATCAGCGCCACGCCCTACTTCGTGCGCCTGATGGCGCGCGGGCTGGTGACGCAAGACGACGTGGCCGAGCGGTTTACGGCGCTGTTCGAGCTGGCCGTCGACGGTCTCTCGCTGGAGAAAAAAATCCGGCTGCGCGGGCGCGATGCGCTTGTCGATTTCCTGCACGGCTATGCGCTGGCGGGCAGGCCGACCAGCGAGACGCAATGGCACGCCTCGGTCGGCCTGATCCTTGCTGGCATGGCCGCCGGGGCATAAAGCATTCAAGCCCGGCTTCCTCGACGAACGCACAGCCGGACATCGGCCATCAAGCCAGCAGCTTGAGCAGCGCCTGGGCGGCCGCTTCCGACGATGCCGGGTTCTGGCCCGTGACCAGCAAGCCATCGGTGACGGCGTACGGCTGCCAGTCGCCCAGCTTGGAGTAGACGCCGCCGTTTTGCTTGAGCATATCCTCGACCAGGAAAGGCACGATGGCCGTCAAGCCGACGGCGTCTTCCTCGGTATTCGTAAAGCCCGTCACCTGCTTGCCGCGCACCAGCGGCGTGCCGTCGGCTGCCTTCACGTGGCGCAGCACGCCGGGCGCGTGGCAGACGGCGGCGACCGGCTTACCGGCGGCAATCATCTGCTCGATCAGGGCGATCGAGTGCGGGTCTTCGGCCAGGTCCCACAGCGGGCCATGGCCGCCCGGGTAAAACACGGCGTCGAAGTCGGCCGCCTTCACCTCGGACAGCTTGCCCGTGTTGGCCAGCACGGCTTGTGCATCGGCGTCCAGCTTGAAACGGCGCGTGGCATCCGTTTGCGAATCGGGCTCGTCGCTTTTCGGGTCCAGCGGCGGCTGGCCGCCGTTGGGCGAAACGACCGTCAGCTTGGCGCCCGCTTCCTGCAAGACATAGTAAGGCGCGGCGAATTCTTCCAGCCAGAAGCCGGTTTTCTTGCCAGTGTCGCCGAGTTGATCGTGCGAGGTCAGTACCATCAGGATGTTCATATTGTGTCCTTTTATGTCAGGGTTACAGTGCTGCTTCGAGGATACGGCGGCTACGCGCGAGGTCAATATCGCGGTGTTCGCCGAGGGAGGTCATGCCATGTGCTTCCAGTTGCGTCAAGACCGCTTCCACCGCTTCCTGCCCCAGCTGGTAAGCGGACAAACGGGTCGGAATGCCCAGGCCTTCAAAGAAGGCGCGGGTGCTGGCGATGGCGGCGCTGATGCGCTCGTCTTCACTGCCAACGGTAATGTTCCAGACACGCTCGCCATACTGTAGCAATTTGCCGCGCTTCTGCTCGCGCTGTACGTCCAGCAGTGCCGGCAGCACCAGGGCCAGGGTGCGTGCGTGGTCGATGTCGTACAGGGCTGTCAATTCGTGGCCGATCATGTGGGTGGCCCAGTCCTGCGGCACGCCCGCGCCGATCAGGCCATTCAGGGCCAGGGTGGCCGTCCACATCAGGTTGGCACGGGTGGCATAATCATCGGGCGCGGCCACCGCTTGCGGAGCGATCTCGACCAGGGTCTGCAGCAAGCCTTCGGCAAAGCGGTCCTGCACCTTCGCTTGCACCGGATAGGTCAAATACTGCTCCGTGGTGTGGACAAAGGCGTCGACCAGGCCATTGGCCACCTGTCTGGCCGGCAACGTAAAAGTCTTGCTCGGATCGAGCACGGAAAATTGCGGGTACAGCAAGGGACTGCGAAAACTCAGCTTGTCATGCGTGGCTTTTTTCGTCACCACGCCGCCGCTGTTCATTTCCGAACCCGTGGCCGGCAAGGTCAGCACCGTGCCAAAAGGCAGGGCTTGACGTACATTGGCGCCGCCGCGTTCGGCGATTTCCCATGGCTCGCCGTCGTACAGGGCGGCAGCGGCGACGAACTTGGTGCCGTCGATGACAGAGCCGCCACCGACGGCCAGCAGGAAGTCCAGCTTGGCGCCACGCACCTGCGCCACGGCGCGCATCAGGGTTTCATAGCTGGGATTGGGTTCGATGCCGCCAAACTCCTGCACGCTGCGCTGGCCCAGCGCAAGAGCAGTTCGCACTTCGGCCAGGGTGCCCGTCTTTTCCGCGCTGGCGCCGCCGTACAAAATCAGCACGCGCGCATCGTGCGGCACCAGAGTAGACAATTTGGTGACAGTGTCGGCACCGAACACGATGCGGGTCGGGTTATGGAATTCAAAATTTTTCATGCTGTCGCTCCTTATTATTAGACTGGTCGTCTACGATTCACTCAAAAAAACGCGGACGTGGCGCGTCCGCTTGCTTGCTGGCTATCGGTAGCTGTCCGGCGACAGCTGCAACATGTCCAGGGTCGCCTGCCAGGCCGTTTGCAAGGCGCTGGCGTCGCGCCGCAGCTTGGTCAGCAGGGCCGCGCCCAGCCACAGCTGGTACAAAGTGGCGGCCATCTGCGCCGGATCGGCCACCGATGGCAGCGAATCGTCCGCCCTGCCCCGTGCGATGGCCTGGGCCAGCCTGGCGATGATGCGGTGGGTGCCGTCCAGCAGCGCCACGCGCATCGGTTCGGACATGTCCGCCACTTCGCTGCTGAGCTTGACCACCAGGCAGCGGCAGTCGCAACCGCTGCCATCGAGGCTCTCGCTGGTCCAGCTGGCCCAATACGCCATCAGCGACTGCGCCGCGCTCTGGCCCGGCTGGCCCAGCACGTCTTCCATCCCGGCCAGGTAGCCGGTGACGTAATCTTCCAGCATCGCTTCACCAAACAATTCCTTGGACTTGAAGTAATGGTAGAACGAACCCTTGGGCACGTCGGCGGCCGACAAAATCTCGTTCAGCCCCACGCCGGCAAAGCCCTTGCGCGTGATGATGGCCTTGCCCTGGTCGATAATGTGCTGGCGCACGTCGGTGTATTCAGCTTTCATGCGCTGCATGATAGCACAATTAGACCAGTCGTCTACACTTGCCACTGTCCAACCATCCGAAAATCAGGCGCCTCCCCGATACCCTCATCGCCTATCCCTGTGATCGCACGCCCCTTCGTCTATGGGCTGACCTTCTTGCCATGAATGAACGGGCATTGGCGCGGCTGGTAGAAAACACGTTAACAGTATCGCATTCATCAGGCACCGCTTACGCATGGTGGATCGGTGCGAACGATACCCCAAACAGATCGGGCTGGTAACCGGCGGCATTGAACAGATGGGCACAGGACTCGTCGATGGCGGCGCGCAGCTTTGCCTGATCCACGCCCAGCACGACGCCACCGCGTTTGCGCACGCGCCCCTTGATGATGACGGTATCGATATTGCTGCGCTCCGCCGCGTGCACTACGGTACCGATGGCGTTGTTGACCGGGTACAGGTTGAGGTCACTGGTGCGTATCAGTACCAGGTCGGCCTGCTTGCCTGGGCTCAAGCTGCCGATGCGTTGTTCCAGCCCCGCACAAGCGGCGCCGTCAATCGTGGCAGCCTCCAGCAAGCGAAACGCATCGGTGGGCGCCGCCACATGGTGATGACCATGGAGGCGCTGGCTATGTCCCATGACCCTTTGCAGGTAGAACGCCACGCGCATTTCCATGAACATGTCGCCACTATATGAAGTCTCGTTGTCGACACTCAGACCGGGGCGTATGCCGTGCTGGAACGCGGCCTGCCAGGCGTTCATGCCATCCTCGATACCGTAGTGGGCATCCGAACGCGGGCATACATTGACGCGCACACCTGCCTCGCGCAATATTTTCCAGCCCGATTCCGGCAGGCAGGTGCAGTGGTTGAAGATGTTGTCGCTGCCAAGCAGCCCCTGCTGGTGCAAGCCTTCGAGCTCGGCTGCCATGCCACCGCCAAAAAACTCGGTCACGATGGGAATACCCAGTGCTCGCGCGACGGCCCACTGCTCAGGTTCCAGCTGCGCCATCATGGCCAGTGTCACCAGGCTGTCAGGATTGCTGAAATACTTGGCCTGCAGGCGCGCGAGGTTGCCAGGCCAGTGCGCCTCATCCCAGACACCCGATACGGGTGCTCCGGAGGCGTGCACCGCGCGGATGCCCGTATCGAGCAGTGCTTCGACTGCCGCGTCGGAGTGCGCCCCTGTGCGGCTGTTGTGGGAGTTGTCGATCACGGTCGTGATGCCGGCATCGATGCAGCCCAAGGCCGTGAGCAGGTTGCCCACGTAGATGTCGCGCGGCCGGTAGTATTTGGCAAACGAGAAATGCGTGGCGTTGCAATAGTCCTCAAGCGTTGCCGCATTCGGGTTGATGCGGCGCAGCTGGCCTTCCCAGGAATGGCGATGCGTATCGACCATGCCCGGAATGGCAATCATCTCCGCGGCATCGATCACTTCGGCACCATCAGCCTCCAGGTGCAAGCCGATGGCGGCAATGGCGCCATCGGCAATCAGGATATCGCCCTTGGGCAAATTGCCAACATTGCCATCCATGCTGATGATCGTTGCGCCTCGAATCAGCATCTTGTGTGGGACTGCGGCCAGCGGCGCAAGCAGAGCCTGCAATTGAGGGGTTTGTTCAAGCATGATTGATTCCTGCCATAGGTAATGAGTTGCACCCAGTCTAGTGCAGGCAAGCATGCAGAAAAAGTAGGCATGGAGGTTTTCACCATGCAGAAAATCCGAACAATGTTGGGTTATAGTGCCGTTTCCTTTACCGCCATACGGACAAGCCATGGATCGCGTACAAGCAATGCAGGTATTCCTTCGCGTGGTCGAGAGCAGGAGTTTTGTGCGCGCAGCAGAGACCCTGGGCTTGCCGGCATCGTCGGTCACCGGCGTCATCAAGCGGCTGGAAAAACATTTGCAGACGCGCTTGCTGAATCGTTCCACCAGAAACCTCAGCCTGACACCGGAAGGTGAGCGCTACTTCCACCGCTGCCGCGAAATACTCGACCTGATCGCCGACACCGAAGCCAGCCTGCAAGGCTCAAACGAGCGCCCGCAAGGACGATTGCGCGTCGATATGCCTGGCGGCATTGCCCATGCCCTAATCCTGCCGCAGTTACGGCAATTCCAGCAGCGCTACCCGGATATTTACCTGATGATCGGCGTCAATGATCGCCAGGTGGACTTGATACAGGAGGGAGTCGATTGCGTCATCCGCACCGGTAGCCTCGATGACTCGACGCTGGTCGCGCGCCGCCTGGGCGAACTGCGCTGGATCACCTGCGCAGCCCCTTCCTACCTGGCCGAGCTGGGTGTTCCCGAGGTCCTGGAGGATGTGCAACGACACCGGGCGGTCCATTATTTTTCCAGCACCGCGCGGCGGGGGAGCGATCTGCATTTCGTCGACGAGGGCATCAGCATTGCCGTCCCGGTGCCGGGCACGGTAGCGGTCAACGAGACCGGGCTGTACATCAAGCTGGGCCTCGACGGCCACGGCTTGATGCAGCTGGCCGAGATCCTGGTGACCGACCATTTGCAAGCCGGGGATTTGGTCGAGGTGCTGGCCGACAGGCGGCCAGCGCCGGTGCCGGTATCACTACTCTACCCCCATCACCGCTTTCTGTCCCCGGCGATGCGAGCGTTCACCGACTGGACTATTGAGCTGTTCAGCAACGCCACATTAGAGCAATCGCCTCGTCACACTACACTAAAAATCTGAATGCGCATCCATCGGCACTTTGCGAATGCGGCAGTACCGATACGCATCCCTGACTGGACGCTTGCCGAATTGCCTTCGACGTTATCACCAGCATCTTGGAGCAGCTGGGATGCTATCCCAGTCTGCGTCCAGGTGCAGCAGATGGTCGGCATCCAGCCTAGGCAAACTTCTTGAAGTCCGGCTTGCGCTTTTCAAAGAAGGCCGTAAACGCTTCCTTCGCTTCGGCGCCGCCCAGCATGGCGCTGAACAGTTTGTTTTCTTCCGCGATGGCCGCCTTCACCGGTTCCATGCGGCTTTGTTTCATCAGGCGCTTGGTGGCGCGGATGGATGCGGCTGGCAGGGCCACCAGCTTGGCGGCCTGGCCTTGCGCGTACGTCATCAATTCGTACAGGGGCACGACTTTCGAGACCAAGCCCATCTCCAGCGCTTCCTGTGCCGGGAACGACTCGCCCAGCATCAGTTTTTCCGCCGCGCGCGGGTAACCGGCCAGTTGCGTAAGCAACAGGCTGGAGCCGAATTCCGGGCACAGGCCCAGCTGCGTGAACGGCATCGAGAAGCTGGCATTGTCGGCCGCGTAGACCAGGTCGCAATGCATCAACAGCGTCGTGCCGATGCCGATGGCGGGGCCGGAGACCGCTGCCACCACGGGCTTGCTGCTGCCGTACAGGGCGCGCATGAACTGGAACACGGGACGGTCATGGTCGAGCGAGCCATCCTTCGGCCGCGCCGTCTTCATGAAGTCATCGAGGTCGTTGCCAGCCGTGAAAATCTCGCGCTTGCCGCAGATCAGGATGGCGCGCACGTCGTTGTCCGTCTCGGCAGCCACCAGCGCATCGGCCAGGGTCTGGTACATGGCGCCCGTGATCGCATTCTTGCGTTCCAGGCGGTTGAATTCCAGGGTGAGGATGCCCTCGCTCTTGCTGCACAAAATATCCATGTCGTCTCCAAAAATATAAAGGGCGCCGGGGTAATCCCGCAGCGCCCTGTTTTATTGCTTCAGCCCGTCAAGCTTATACGCGCTCAAAGATTCCGGCGGCGCCCATGCCGGCACCGACGCACATCGTGACCATGCCGTACTTCTGCTTGGTGCGCTGCAGTGCGTGGATCACGGTGGCCGCGCGGATGGCGCCTGTGGCGCCCAGCGGGTGACCCAGGGCGATAGCGCCGCCCATCGGGTTGACCTTCGATGGGTCCAGGCCCAGGTCGCCGATGACTGCCAGCGCCTGTGCGGCAAATGCTTCGTTCAGTTCGATCCAGTCCAGCTGGTCTTGTGTGATGCCGGCGGCGGCGCACGCTGCAGGAATCGCGAATTTCGGACCGATGCCCATGATTTCCGGCGGCACGCCGCGCACGGCGAACGAAGAGAATTTCGCCAGCGGGGTCAGGTTATGCTCGCGCAAAATCTTTTCGCTGACGATCAACAGCGCGCCAGCGCCATCGGACATCTGCGAGCTGTTTGCGGCCGTGACGGTACCCTTGGCGGCAAACACGGGTTTGAGTTTGCCCAGCGACTCCATCGTCGAATCGGCGCGCGCGCCTTCGTCGGTGTCGACCGTGCGGCGCGTCACATCGACCTGGCCGGTAGCCAGGTTCGGCGTGCGCGTGATGATCTCCACGGGCGTCGTTTCGGCCTTGAAGAAGCCGGCTTGCTGCGCGGCGATGGCGCGGCGGTGCGACTCGACCGAGAACGCGTCCTGCTGTTCGCGCGACACTTTCCATTGTTGCGCCACTTTTTCGGCCGTCAGACCCATGCCGTAGGCCATGCCGATGTTTTCATCGCTGAACATGTCCAGGTTCATCGATGGGTGGTGGCCCATCATCGGCACCATCGACATCGATTCGATGCCGCCGGCAATCATGACGTCGGCCTCGCCCACGCGGATGCGGTCGGCCGCCATGGCAATGGCCGTGATGCCCGAAGCGCAGTAACGGTTGACGGTCACGCCGCCCACGGTTTTCGGCAAGCCGGCCAGCAGCACCGAGTTACGGGCGATATTGAAGCCCTGCTCCGCTTCCGGGAACGAGCAGCCGATGATGGCGTCGGTGATCAGCGCCGGGTCGAGGCCAGGTGCTTGCGCCAAGGCCGATTGCAGCACGCGCACCAGCAGGTCGTCCGGGCGGGTGTTTCTGAACATGCCGCGCGGCGCCTTGCCGATCGGGGTGCGGGTTGCAGAGACGATGTAAGCGTCTTGAAGTTGTTTGCTCATTTTATTCTTTCAAAGATGTTGAACGAGGTTCGTGTTCTGTCGAATGTCCGGGATGCTGGTCTATCGCTTCTGCGACAAATACCAGTCCACCGTCACCTGTGCCGCCAGCGTGCCTTCCGAGTCGAAGATATCGACTTCCACGGGAAACGCCACCTTGCCGTCCTGTGCCAGCTGCGCCTTCAAGGCAGCCAGGTCGCCCGGTACCCGGCCTTCGGCGCGCGTCGCGCCCCGGGCCAGCTTCTGGTAAGCGATACGCGACTCCTTGGCCACCGGGCGCAAGCCCAGTATCAGCTCGGCGAAGCCGCCAGCCATGGCCGCGCCGGAAGCCGTTTCGGCCAGGGTAAACAAGGCGCCCGCATGCTGCGTGCCCAGGTGATTATTCAGTTTTGGATCTTCCGGCATCGACACCCTGGAGGTGCCGGCGCCGATGTCGTCGATGCTGATCCCCAGCAGCCGCACGAAGGGCAAGGTGTCCATCATCTGTTGTTTGATACGGTCATACACCATGCTTGGCCTCACGCGCAGTAATACTTTAAATACCAACGACAGGATCTTCATCGACGATGGGCTTAGTTGCGTACCGGCTTACCGGTCTGCATCATGCCCATGATCCGTTCCTGGGTTTTCGGATGGTTCAACAGCTCCAGGAATGCCTTGCGTTCCATATCCAGCAGCCACTGTTCGCTGACGAAACTGCCCTGGTCCACGTCGCCGCCCGATACGATCTCGGCGATCATCTCGCCCAGCTTGAAATCGTGCGCCGAAATGAAGCCGCCGTCGCGCATATTGACCAGCTGCGCCTTGATGGTGCCCCAGCCGTAGCGGCCCGTGACCTGGATCAGCGACGGCAGTTGCGGACGGAAGCCCGCGTCGAACATGGCGCGCGCTTCGACCTTGGCCACGTGCAGCAGCTCGTAGGCGTTGAACACGATCACGTCGTCTTCCTTCAGGTAGCCCATTTTTTTGGCTTCCAGCGCCGATTTCGACACGTTGGCGGTGGCCGCATTGGTGAAGCCCGTTTTCAGGAATTGCAGGATGTCGTTACCCTTGGCTTCCTTGTAGGCGCGCTGCGCCGCTTCCTTCAAGCCGCCACCGGCAGGAATCAGGCCCACGCCCACTTCCACCAGGCCGATGTAGGACTCGATCGAGGCCACGCGCTTCGACGCGTGCAGCGCCAGTTCGCAACCGCCGCCCAGGGCCAGGCCAGCGACTGCGGCGATCACCGGCACGTTCGCGTATTTCAGCGACATGAAGGTATTCTGCAGTTCGGCGATGATCGGATCGACGGCTTTCACGCCGCCTTGCATGAACGCTGGCAGGGCCGATTGCAGGTCGGCGCCGGCCGAGAAGGCACCGCCTTCGGCTGCGTCGGCGTGCCAGATCACCAAACCTTTGAAATTCTTTTCGGCTTCGGCCAGGGCCAGTTTCAGGCCATTGATCACGCCTTCACCGATCACGTGCATCTTGGTCTTGAACGAGATGATCAAGACATCGTCGCCCGTATGCCAGACGCGCACGGATTCGTCTTCGAAGACGGTGGTGCCGGCGGTCTTGCCGTCGATGGCGCCGCTGCCCAGTACTGGCGCGCGGAATGGCTGGCGGTCATACACGGACAGGGTCGAACGGGGCACGAAGCTGTTCGACACGGCGGAGTAGGAACCTTCCGGCGTATGCACGCCGCCTTTTTCAGCGACCGGACCTTCGAAGACCCAGGCTGGCAGCGGTGCGTTGCACAGTGCGTGGCCGGCGTCGATGTCTTCCTTGACCCAGTTGGCCACTTGCAGCCAGTTCGATGCCTGCCACGTTTCAAACGGACCGACGTTCCAGCCGAAGCCCCAGCGCATGGCGAAGTCGATATCGCGCGCATTGTCGGCCACGGTGTCCAGGTGGATGGCGATGTAGTGGAAAGCGTCGCGGAAGATCGCCCACAGGAACTGGCCTTGCGGATTCGTCGATTCGCGCAGCGCCTTCATCTTCTTGACCGGATCCTTTTCCTTCAGGATGCGGGCGATGATGTCGGCAGCCTTGGCGCCGCCGGCGACGTATTCACCGGTGGCGAAGTCCAGGCGCTGAATCTCCTTGCCGACTTTCTTGTAGAAGCCCGCGCCGCTCTTCTGGCCCAGCGCGCCTTTTTCCACCAGTTGCGCCAGCACGGCTGGCGTCTTGTAGACGGCAGCGAACGGATCGTTCGGCAAGTAGTCCTGCATGGTCTTGATCACATGGCCCATGGTGTCCAGGCCGACCACGTCCGCGGTGCGGAAGGTGCCCGACTTGGCACGGCCCAGCTTGGAGCCCGTCAGGTCATCGACGACGTCCACGGACAGGCCGAATTTCTCGGCTTCGTGCACGATGGCCAGGATGCCGAACACGCCAACGCGGTTGGCGATGAAGTTCGGCGTATCCTTGGCGCGTACCACGCCCTTGCCCAGGGTGGTGGTCAGGAAGCCTTCCAGCTGGTCGGCGATTTCAGGCTTGGTAAACGCGGTCGGGATGATCTCGACCAAATGCATATAGCGCGGCGGGTTGAAGAAGTGCACGCCGCAGTAGCGCGCTTTCAGGTCGGCGTCGAAGCCTTCGGCCAGCTTGGTGATCGACAGACCCGAAGTGTTCGAGGCGAAGATCGCGTTCGGGCCGATGTGCGGCGCGACCTTTTGATACAGGTCGTGTTTCCAGTCCATGCGCTCGGCGATGGCTTCGATGATCAGGTCGCAACCGGCCAGCAGGTCCAGGTTGTCTTCGTAGTTGGCCACCTGGATCAGCGCGGCGTCATCCTTGTTGCCCAGCGGCGCAGGCGACAGCTTTTTCAGGTTCTCGATGGCGCGCAGCACGATGCCATTCTTCGGGCCTTCCTTGGCCGGCAGGTCGAACAGCACGACCGGCACTTTCGCGTTGATGCAATGGGCGGCAATCTGCGCGCCCATCACGCCGGCGCCGAGGACGGCTACTTTTTTAACGATGAAATTGGTCATATTTTCCTCAAGTCTTAGAACAGGTCTGCGTCGAGTGCCATCAGGTTGGCCGAACCGGAACGTGCCTGACGGATCAGGGTTGCCGTCTCAGGCTGCAAGCGGGCGAAGTAGAAACGTGCGGTAGCCAGTTTGGCGGTATAGAACTTGTCGCCGCTGGATTCTTTTTCGAGGGCGATCTTGGCCATCTGCGCGAACAGGTAGCTGTAGATCATGTGGCCGACGACGCGCAGGTAAGGCACGCATGCCGCGCCCACTTCGTCAGGATTCTGGAATGCCTTCATGCCGATTTCCATGGTCAGCTTGGTGACTTTGTCGCCCAGGTCGCCCAGTGGTGTGACGAATTCGCTCATCGCTTCATCGGTGCCGTTGTCCTCGACGAAAGCCTTGATCTTCTCGCCGAACTTGCGCAGCTTGGCGCCGTTGTCGCCCAGGATCTTGCGGCCCAGCAGGTCCAGCGACTGGATCGTGTTCGTACCTTCGTAGATCATGTTGATGCGCGCGTCACGCACATACTGTTCCATGCCCCATTCCGAGATGTAGCCGTGGCCACCGAACACTTGCATCGCGTCCGAGGTGGCGATCCAGGCATTGTCGGTGATGAAAGCCTTGATGACAGGGGTCAGCAGTGCCACTTCGTCGGCCGCTTCCTTGCGCACATCGGCGTCCGGATGGTGCAGTTCGCGGTCAATCTGCAGCGCCACGTAGGAAGTGAAAGCGCGCGCGCCTTCGGCATAGGCTTTGCCCGTCAACAGCATGCGGCGTACGTCAGGGTGCACGATGATGCGGTCGGCCGGCAGTTCCGGGTTCTTGATGCCGGACAGCGAACGCATTTGCGTGCGGTCCTTGGCGTAGATCAGCGCGTTCTGGTAGGCGATTTCCGTCAGGCCCAGCGACTGCATACCTACGCCCAGGCGGGCCGCGTTCATGAAGACGAACATGGCGTTGAGACCCTTGTTCGGCTGGCCGATGATCCAGCCTTTTGCGCCGTCCAGGTTCATCTGGCAGGTCGAATTGCCATGGATACCCATTTTTTCTTCGATGGCGCCACAGGTGATCGGGTTGCGCTCACCGACCGTGCCATCCGCATTCGGCAGGAATTTCGGCACCAGGAACAGCGAGATGCCTTTCGAGCCTTCCGGCGCGTCCGGCACGCGGGCCAGCACCAGATGCAGGATGTTTTCCGCCATGTCATGCTCGCCGGCCGAGATGAAGATCTTGTTGCCGGTGATGGTCCAGGAACCGTCCGCTTCAGGCAATGCCTTCGAGCGCAGCAGGCCCAGGTCGGTACCGCAATGCGGCTCCGTCAGGCACATGGTACCCGTCCATTCGCCCGACACCAGTTTCGGCAGATACACTTCCTTCTGGTGGTCGGTGCCGTGCTCCTTCAGGCACTCGTAGGCGCCGTGCGACAGGCCAGGGTACATGGACCAGGCCTGGTTCGACGAGTTCAGCATTTCATAGAACGAATTGTTCAGCACGACCGGCAAGCCCTGGCCGCCGTATTCCGGATCGCAAGCCAAGGCCGCCCAGCCGCCTTCGACGTACTGTTTATACGCTTCCTTGAAACCTTTAGGCGTGGTCACGCTTTTCGTGACAGGATCGTGGTGACAGCCTTCGCGGTCGCCGGAGTGATTCAGGGGGAACAATACCTCGGAAGTGAACTTGCCGCCCTCTTCCAGTACCTGGTTGATGATGTCGGCGTCGACGTCGGCGTACGACGGCATTTGCTTCAGTTCTTCTTCCACTTGCAGGAACTCATGCAGAACGAATTGCATATCCCGGATTGGCGCGACGTATTGACCCATAATTTTCTCCTGAAGGCGTTTAGCTAAAGTGTTGTACTTGTGAACTGCGTGTGCGTTGCTGCGGATACTGCCTGACGGCTTATTTGCTTGTGACGGAATTCTGGTACGACGCCAGCAGGCGGATAAAGCCCGCTTGCGCCCGTTCGATGCTGCCTGGCACGCGCAAGAAGCGCGCGTCGTGATGCAGGGCCAGGATCAGGCCATACATCTCGTACACCAGTTGCTGGGCGTCCGTGTCCGCTTTCAGGTCGCCCGTGGCAATCGATTGCTCGACACAGCGCAGCAGCGCACCCTGCCAGGCCCGCACCATGGCCACCAGGGCCTCGCGGATGGGGCCGGGACGGTCGTCATACTCGACGGCGCCGCTGATATAGATGCAGCCGGAAGCGATTTCCACGCTGACCCGCTTGACCCAGCGCGCAAACATCGATTGCAGGCGCTGGATGCCGCGTGGTTCTTTCATGCTGGGGAAAAAGACTTCTTGCTCGAAACGATAGTGGTAGAGCTTCAGCACTTCCATCTGCAAGTCTTCGCGCGAGCCAAAGTGGGCAAACACGCCCGACTTGCTCATGTTCATTTTGTCCGCAAGCAGCCCAATGGTCAGGCCTTCCAGGCCGTCGCGGCTGGACAGGTCCAGCGCCACGTCGAGGATGGCTGCACGGGTCAGTTCGCCCTTGCGCATGAATTTGACTGAAGTATTCAAGAGGTCCGTTCTAAAAGTGATATTGCCGGTCTGGCGGATGGGAACGCGAGTAAAAAAAAGCACGCTCCGAAAAAATCCGAACGCTCGTACTATTATCCACTACCACGTAAAAGTCAAACGGGAACTTTAGAGCCGGCGTTCTATTGGTGCAGCGCAGCATTTTTTGGCTAAGTGTTTATAGCAATTTCACGAGGACAAAAGCGTTGCGCGCCATTGCCTTACAACAACAGCAGCGCCTCAGGAAAGGTCGCCTGCCTTGCTCAGTTGACGGCGGTCGCGCTTGGTCGGCCGCCCTTTGATGGTGGTACCTGGCTCGCGGAACAGCTTGCGCTCCTCGGCCAGCTGCTCGCGGCGGGCAATGCTGGCCGGCGTTTCCCCGTACAGCAGGCGCGCCACGGGTGCTGCACCGCGCTTGTCGGACAGGCCCAGCACGGCCACTTCCCATGTCTCCGCACCATTGTCGATGGCCAGCTCGTCGCCCACGCGCAGGCTGCGCGCCGGTTTCACGCGTTCGCCGCCCACTTTCACCTTGCCCGTGTCGACGGCCTCGCTGGCCAGCGAGCGCGTCTTGAAGAAGCGCGCCGCCCACAACCATTTGTCCAGCCTTACCGTTGTCATCTCGTTCATGCGTACTTGCCTACTGAAAAAATGCGCATCACCAGCCGGTACAGGAGGAAGGCTGCTTCGTAGCCGATGCGCCGGAAACGGCCGATGTGCTTGAAATCATCCTGGTGAATCACGATGCCGTCCGCCACGCCCTGCTCGATATGCTGGCGCAAGCTTTGCGCGAAGGCCACGTCCTTGATGACCACGTTGGCTTCCTGGTTCAGGAACAGGCTCAGCGCGTCAATATTGCTGGAACCGACCGTCGCCCAATCATCGTCGACGACGGCCACCTTGGCGTGCAGCTGCGTCTTGCGGTATTCAACGATTTTCACGCCGGCAGCCAGCAGTTTCGGGTAAAACGAGTGCGCCACGGCATCTTGCATGCGGAACTCTCCCACGCCGATCAGCAAGACCACGTCGACGCCCCGCTGAGCCGCCTGCGCCAGGGCGTGGCGCAGCTTGTGCCCGGGCGCGAAATACGGATTGGCCAGCATCACGCTTTTTCGCGCCTGGCCCAGCGCCTGCAAGTAGGCGCGCTGGATGGTGCGGCGGTTGCGCAAGTTGTCGCGCACGACGAAGCCGGCCACGACGGGGTTCTTCGCCAGCTCCTTGCTGACGACCCGCATCTTGCGATACAGCTTGATACGCCGCACCAGGTTCATCTTGCCCAAGCGCGCCCACTGGGCCTGCACTTCCTCATGGATGGCATCCACCAGCGGGCCCTTCACCTGCACGGCAAAATCCCAGCGCGGCGCTTCCAGGCTGATATTGTGGTCGTAGTCGCAAAACATGTCATCGTTGATATTGATGCCGCCCACCAGGGCGATCTCGCCATCGGCAACGCAGATCTTGCGGTGGGTGCGCGTGATGCCGCGCCGGAACCACGGGTTGAAGATGCGGTGGTGCACGCCGGCCGCTTCCAGCTGCGCATGCATGGCTTTCACGCGGCGGTTGCCGGTGCCGAACCAGTCCGTGATCATGCACACCAGCACGCCGCGCGCGGCAGCACGCTTGAGCGCATCGAGCACCAGGGTGCCCGTGGCGTCGTCGGCAAAGATATACGTTTCGAAATACACTTCCGAGCGTGCGCCGTCGATGGCGGCTATCAATGCAGGAAAGTAATCGGTGCCGCAATACAGCAGCTGGATGTCGTTGTGGGCGATGAAATTGACTGTGCGCATGCCGGCAGTCTACGCGAGTTTTAAAGCAGCAACGATCGGCGCGTGGTCCGACAATTTTGCCCACAAGGTGCCGTGCATCACTTGCGCGCCTTCCACGTGGAAACCGCGCACATAGATGCGGTCCAGGCGGAACCAAGGCAAGGCGGCGGGAAAGGTGCGCGCCGGCACGGGCACGGGTGTTTTCGTCTGGCGCCGCGCCAGGGTGCGCACGAGGTCGCCCAGAGCCGAGTTCGACGCGCGCTGGTCGAATACTTCCACCACGCCCAGCGCATTGCGCAGCTTGTCGCTGAGCGTATTGCGCCAGTCGTTGAAGTCTCCGGCGATGATGACGGGCTCGCCATTCGGCGCCGATTCCATGACGGCGTCGATCAGCGCCTGCGTCTGGCGGCCCCGTCCCGATTCGAACAGGCCCAGGTGGACGACATAGCAATGCACGTCCGCCTGCGGCGTCTTGAGCACGCAATGCAGGATGCCGCGCTGCTCGTAGGCATGGTCGGACACGTCGTGGTTGGTTTGCGAGGCGATGGGAAACTTGCTCAGCAAGGCGTTGCCATGATGGCCATGGTCATACACGGCATTCATGCCATACGCGGAATGGTGTTCGGCGCCGGCAAAGAATTCATGCTGCGACGCTTCCGGCCAATGCTTGTGACCATTCTTCTCGGCGCCATAGCGGGCCGCATTGCGGTCATGCTTGCCTTGCACTTCCTGCAAAAAGACGACATCGGCATTGAACAGAGCGATTGCCTGCTTCAAGGCATGCACTCTGGGCAAGCCACGAACGGAGGAGACGCCCTTGTGTATATTATAAGTTGCTACGCGGATTTTCATGCCTTGATTCTACTCCCAGACGGGCCCCGCGCGGCGCCAGCGTAGGTGCGCGTGCGCACCTAATTCCTGGATTGGCTCGCCATCGGCGCCGCCAGGCTCAGGCAAACATGCGCGCCAGGCCGCTGGCGACGCTGACGCCGGCCGCCGCGATCCCGGCGGCCCACACTACCTTGACCAGCAACGGTGCGCCGCGCCAGGCCACGGTGCGCTTGCCCTTGGCAAAGGCGCCCGGATGCAGCAGCCAGCCGATCGCCATCAGCGGCAAGCCGACCGGCGGCGTGCGTTCGGGCGGCGTGTACAGACTGGCCGCCAGAATCACGACCAGGCACAGCGCCAGGCAGAATGTGCCAGCCAGTTTTTGTTGCAGCGAGAGATTAAACCAGTTCAACATGGAAGGCTTTCTAGGGAAATCAGGCAGGACGCGCCAGGCCCGTCATGGCCGGCAATTGCAAAATCGCTTCCGCGTTGGACGACGAGAAACAGCGGTCGGCCGCCGCCAGATAGGGCAGCCACGCGTATTGCAGGTGTTCGCGGGGACTCAGCGTAATGCGTGTATCTCGCGGCACTTGCACGCTGAACACGTGTTCCGTGTTGCGCGTCACGCCGGGGGCGTAGCGGTGGCGCCAGATCGGATAGATCTCGTACACATTCGACAAGTTCCAGTCGCGCAGCACGATGTCGTGTCCATCGACGACGATACCGGTCTCCTCGCACAATTCGCGCGCGGCCGTCTGCAGCAGCGGCTCGTCGACGGCGTCGACGGAACCGGTCACCGATTGCCAGAAACCAGGCTGGCCCGCGCGTTCGATCAGCAAGACGTCCAGATCAATCGTATGAATGACGACCAGGACGGAAACGGGAATTTTATGGTTCATATCAACAATGAAAAAGGCGCCTCGTCAGCGCCTCTTTTTGCATAGCATTATCAAACAGCGGCCGCCGCAGCGGCCGCATGCTGCATTACGCTACTTTAGGCTCGGCGCCACGCAAACGGATGTGCAGTTCGCGCAATTGCTTCTCGTCCACTTCCGACGGCGCTTGTGTCAGCAGACACTGGGCGCGTTGGGTTTTCGGGAAGGCGATTACGTCGCGGATCGAATCGGAACCCGTCATCATGGTCACGATACGGTCCAGGCCGAATGCCAGGCCGCCATGCGGTGGCGCGCCGTATTGCAGGGCGTCAAGCAGGAAGCCGAACTTCAGCTGCGCTTCTTCGGCATCGATTTTCAATGCGCGGAAGACCTTGCTTTGCACTTCTTCGCGGTGGATACGGATCGAGCCGCCACCCAGTTCCCAGCCGTTCAAGACCATGTCGTAGGCCTTGGCGATGCAGGCGCCCGGATTGGTTTCCAGCATGTCTTCATGGCCGTCTTTCGGTGCCGTGAACGGATGGTGGGTCGCCGTCCAGCGGTCCGCTTCTTCGTCGTGTTCGAACATTGGGAAGTCGACCACCCACAATGGCTTCCAGACGTCCTCGAACAGGCCGGCTTTCTTGCCGAACTCGCTGTGACCGATTTTTACGCGCAGTGCGCCGATGGCGTCATTGACAACCTTGGCCTTGTCCGCGCCAAAGAAGATCAAGTCGCCGTCTTGCGCGCCCGTCTGCTCGAGAATCGTGGCCAGCACGTCGGCAGGCAGGAACTTGACGATCGGCGACTGCAAGCCTTCAGGACCCTTGGCTTTCTCGTTGACCTTGATGTAAGCCAGGCCCTTGGCACCGTAAATGGCGACAAATTGCGTGTATGCGTCGATTTCCGAACGGGGCATGCTGCCGCCTTGCGGCACGCGCAGGGCCACCACGCGGCCGCCCTTCATGTTGGCGGCGCCGTTGAAGACCTTGAATTCGACCGTCTTCATGACTTCGGTCAAGTCCGTGAACGCCAGCTTGACGCGCATGTCCGGCTTGTCGGAACCGTACAGGCCCATCGCTTCGGCGAAATCCATCACCGGGAACGGGTTCGGCAAGTCGATGTTCAAGGTGTTCTTGAAGACGACACGGATCATGTCTTCGAACAGGTCGCGGATTTCCTGTTCCGTCAGGAACGAGGTCTCGCAATCGATCTGCGTGAATTCAGGCTGGCGATCAGCGCGCAAGTCTTCGTCGCGGAAGCACTTGGTGATCTGGTAGTAACGGTCGAAGTTGGCGACCATCAGCAGTTGCTTGAACAACTGTGGCGATTGCGGCAAGGCGAAGAAGCTGCCCGCGTTCACGCGCGACGGCACCAGGTAATCGCGCGCGCCTTCTGGCGTGGACTTGGTCAGCATCGGCGTTTCGATGTCGATGAAGCCCAGCGCGTCGAGGTACTTGCGCACTTCCATCGTCACCTTGTAGCGCAGGCGCAGGTTGTTTTGCATTTGCGGGCGGCGCAGGTCCAGCACGCGGTGCGTCAGACGCGTCGTTTCCGACAGGTTGTCGTCATCGAGCTGGAACGGCACGGGTACGGAAGGGTTCAGCACTTCCAGTTCCGAGCAGACCACTTCGATCTTGCCCGATTTCAGGTTGTTGTTGATGGTGCCGTCGATACGGCTGGTCACGACGCCCGTCACGCGCAGGCAGAATTCGTTGCGCACGGCTTCGGCGACCTTGAACATCTCCGCTTGCTCCGGGTTGCAGACGATTTGCACCAGGCCTTCACGGTCGCGCAAGTCGATGAAAATCAGACTGCCGTGGTCGCGGCGGCGATGTACCCAGCCGCACAGGCTGACGGTTTGTCCCAGCATGGCTTCGGTAACGAGGCCGCAGTATTCAGTACGCATAGACATAAAATTCTCAGTTCAGGTTAGTGAGTGTTCAATCCGGCCACGTCCCTCGTGGGACGCCTGCCTTTATTCTTTGGCTGCCGGGGCCGGTACAGCAACAACTTCCGCAGGCGCTACCACGCCCATCGAGACGATATATTTGAGCGCCGCATCGACGCTCATGTCGAGTTCGACAACATCGCTACGCTTCATCATCAGGAAAAAGCCTGACGTCGGGTTGGGCGTCGTCGGCACATACACGCTGACATAGTCGCCCACCAGGTGGTTCGCCGCATCGCCGCCCGGCACGCCGGTCAGGAAGGCGATGGTCCAGGAGTTCTGGTGCGGATACGGCACCAGCACAGCCTTGCGGAAGGCATTGCCCGACGGGGAAAACAAGGTATCGGACACTTGCTTGACGCTTGAATACAGGGAATTGACGATGGGTATGCGTTGCAGCAATTTTTCCCACAGTTTCACCACGTAATTGCCGACCAGGTTATTCGTCAGCAAGCCCGTGAAGAAAACGATCAGTACCGTCAATACCGTCCCCAGGCCGGGAATGGTGCTCAGCGCGGGAACCTTGTGACCGAACCATACGCTGGGCTGCGTACTGCCGGGCACCAGCAACAGCGACTGGTCCATTGTGCTGATGACCAGATTCAAGACCCAGGCGGTAATGGCCAGGGGAACCAAAATCAGTAATCCGGTAATAAAGTATTTACGCATCGGTTTCTCGGTAATGGATCGTATCGGCGCGGCGCGCTTTTTCAATCCGCTTTCGGCGCAGCAGCAGCCGGGGTGGACGCAGGCGCCGCGGCAGGCGCGCTCTCGGCGGCTGGGGCGGGCTTGGCGTTATCGGCCGGGCCGGTCGGAATAGCCGTGGTGGGCGCCGTGCCGCCGCGGAAATCGGTCGCGTACCAGCCAGTGCCCTTCAATTGGAAACCGGCGGCCGTCAATTGTTTCTTGAAACTGGGCTTGCCGCACGACAGGCACACCGTCAGTACTGGATCGGAGATCTTTTGCAAGACATCCTTGGCAAAACCACACTCGTCACAACGGTAAGCGTAAATCGGCATCTCTACTCCGAGAAAATCATCAAAAACCCTGAATTATAAAGCTTTTCCGCCCTTCCCAGCGGAAAATGCCCGCTCGCTCGGCCTGCCAGGCTCAGTCCGCCCGGCGGCGCCAACACATCCAGCGCTCCTTGCCTGCGAAGACGGCAATGGAATCGTCCACGGCTTCGTCGGCCAGGCAGTCGAAATGCGGCCCCAGCAAGGCCTGCAATTGCTCACCCGAAATACCAAATGGCGGCCCCTTGGCATTGTCGTCGAAGAAAAAGTAACCGGCCAGCATGGCGCCCGGCGCCAGCAGCTGCGCCCAGCGGGCCGCCACTTGCGGCCACATGGCGCGCGGCATGGCACACAGGAAAGCCCGCTCATAGATCAGGTCCAGAGGCGCTTCTGGCTGCCAGGCAAAGAAATCGGCTTCCATCACCTGCCCTGCCTGCGCACCGACGACAGCGCGCGCGGCGGCCACGGCGGCCGGTGAAAAGTCGATGGCCGTGGCATGCCAGCCGTGATCGAGCATGAAGACCAGTTCATAGGCCGAGCCGCAGCCGGGAATCAGGCAGCGCAGCGGCGCGGGACTGCCGGCAACGAAACTGCGCAGGCGCGCGGGCACGCCGCCCTGGTCCCAGGGCGTAAATTGCTTCTCGAAACGCTCGTCCCAGAAGGCGGGCGAGAGCGGATCGCGGGTTTGAAAGTCAGCCATCACTTACGTCCTCAGCCAGTTAAAACGGCAGTTGATGCCAGCGCATGAACACTTGCAAGCCCAGCGCACCGAGGGCAAAGGCACCCACGAAGTACACGATAAAGCTCAGCAGTCGATTCGTCTGGCGTTGCTCTGCCAGCAAGGTTTTCATCAATTCCACGTCGTTTTCGCGCGGTTCGCCATGCACCGTCAAGGCCTGGTGCAGCAAACGCGGCAGTTGCGGGAAGATATGCGCATAACGGGGCGCCTCGGCGCGCAGGCGCTCCATGAAGCCTTGCGGCCCCACTTGGTTGCTCATCCATTTTTCCAGATAAGGCTTGGCCGTTTGCCACAGGTCCAGTTCCGGATCGAGCTGGCGGCCCAGGCCTTCGATGTTGAGCAGGGTCTTTTGCAGCAGCACCAGTTGCGGCTGCACTTCCACGTTAAAGCGGCGCGAGGTCTGGAACAGGCGCAGCAAAACTTGTCCAAAAGAAATATCTTTCAGCGGGCGGTCGAAGATCGGCTCGCAGCAGGCGCGCACGGCCGCTTCCAGCTCATCGACGCGCGTATCCTTCGGCGCCCAGCCCGATTCGATGTGCGCCTCGGCCACGCGCTTGTAGTCGCGGCGGAAGAAGGCGAGGAAGTTTTGCGACAGATAATCCTTGTCGTAGTCGTTCAGGGTGCCCACGATGCCAAAGTCCAGGGCGATGTAGCGGCCGAACGATTCGGGCGCGATCGATACGAGAATATTACCCGGGTGCATATCCGCATGGAAAAAGCCGTCGCGGAACACTTGCGTGAAGAAAATCTCCACGCCATCGCTGGAGAGCTTGCGCAAGTCCACCCCGGCCGCCGCCAGGCGGTCGATCTGCGACACGGGAATGCCAACCATGCGTTCCATCACGATGACGCTGCTGGAGCAATAATCCCAGTGCATTTCCGGCACCAGCAGCAAGTCCGAGTTGGCGAAGTTGCGGCGCAGCTGGCTGGCATTGGCTGCCTCGCGCATCAGGTCCAGCTCGTCGTGCAGGTATTTGTCGAACTCGCCCACCACCTCTTTCGGCTTGAGGCGCTTGCTGTCGGCCCACAGGCGGCTGGTCCAGTCGGCGGCGATGTGCATCAGGGCCACGTCTTCGTCGATCAGCTTTTTCATGCCTGGACGCAAGACCTTCACGGCCACTTCGCGTCCATCTTTCAGGGTGGCGAAGTGCACCTGGGCAATCGAGGCCGAAGCCACCGGCTCGCGCTCGAAGCTGGCAAACAGCTGGTCCGGGTGCGCACCGAGCGACTTGGTGATTTGCGCGATGGCCAGGTCGGAATCAAAGGGCGGCACGCGGTCTTGCAGGCGCGCCAGTTCTTCGGCGATGTCGAGCGGCATCAGGTCGCGCCGGGTCGACAGCACCTGGCCGAATTTCACGAAAATGGGACCCAGCTCTTCCAGCGCCAGGCGCAGGCGCAAACCCCGTGGCGACGACAGGTCGCGCCAGAAAATCAGGGTGTCGATCAATTTGGCGGTGCGGGGAACTTGCAGACCAGAAATCGCTATCTCATCCAGACCGTACTTGATGGAAACACGGATGATTTTAAACAGGCGCAGGAATTTCAATATCATGTAGACAAATCCGGTGTGGGAGACAAAGGCTGGGCGGCGGCTGCCGCCTTTTCCAGCCGGGCAAGGCGCTTGGCCAGGCGTTCGACGTCATCGCGCACGCGCGTCACGCCCGCGGAATACTCTTGCAAGGTAGAAGGACGGATCAGCATGGGCTCTTCGTCGAGAAAATATTCAGCCACGCTTTCGGCCAGCTTCTGCTGGCCCGTGCGCACAAAAGCGGCCGCATCTTTCGCCCCGGAAACAAGGCGCGTGGCCAGCATGGGACCGAATACCTTTTCCAGGTCATGCTCGGCTTCCCAGCGCAAGCCTTTGCTCAATTGCGAAATCGCATTGGCAAACTCGGCATCGCCTTCAATCTTGACGTAGGAAAACGCCCGTTCGCGGTTTTGCAGGATCAGCGGCACATCGGACAATTTCACGCGGATGGTGACGTTAGCCGGCATATCGGCCGGCGCCGCTTCCAGCATGCCTGCGCTGTCTACCCGCAGGCGCAAAGCCACTGCCCCCGTGTCGATGCAGGCCAGCTTGCCCGCGTGCAGTGCCAACTGCTGGCGCGCCCACGGCTCCTGCGCCAGCAAATGGTTGATGGTCGCGATGACGGGCGTCATCAGGGAGAGATCGGAAAGTGGTGACATGTCTATACCGCGCGCCGCGCGCGCCCCAAAAAAGAAAAAACCGCCCGTAAAACAACGTGGGCGGTTTCGATCTTACCAGTTCAGCAGGAAATATCTGTCAAGCATCATGCATTCCGCATGGACTTAAGCCATGATTCAGCAAGTTTTGACAATTAATTCAATTGCTGGATGCCTGCCAAGACCCAGCCGCTATTGCCGCTGACGGGTTTCGACATATTCCATACTTCCGCGAACGGCTCGGCCGCGGCGCCCGGCGCCGAACGGATCAGGCCCGTAAACTTCACGCTGGCCAGGTAATCGTTGACGCTCGTCTCGATGCCCAGCAGTTCGGCATCGATGGTGACGACATCGGTAAAGTCTGGCTGCGCGCCCCGTTCCTGGATTTGCATGCGCAGTTCCGCATACACTTCCGGCGACGTGAATTCACGGATATCGTTGACGTCCGCCTTGTCCCAGGCCGCTTGCAGGCGAATGAAATTGCTCTTCGCGTGGCGCAGGAAGGCATCCTTGTCGAAATCGGCAGGCACGCCCCATGGCGCAGCAGCCGGTGCCGGCTTGTCCAGGCCGACGCCGGACGAAACGGGCTGCAGCGGCGGCAGCGGTGGAATGCGCGAGCCGATGTCGGGCACGTTGCCGGCCGGCGCAGGCTGGTTGCCGCCAAAGCCCGCGAACGGCGCATTGCCGCTGGTATTGTTGTCACGCTTGCCGCGCACCATGCGATAGATGAAGAAGGCCACACCGGCCAGCAAAGCCACCATCAGCAGGGTGCTGATCATGCTGGCCAGGGCGCCGCCCAGGCCGAAATGCGACAGCAGCGCGCCCAAACCCAGGCCCAGCAAGGCGCCGCCCAGCAAGCCCTTCCAGCGGCTCGGTGCCTTGGCGGCAGGTGCCGGTGCGGGGGCTGGCGCAGGTTGCGCCTGGCGTGGCGTGGCAGCCGGTGCCGGGGTCGGTGCTGGTGCGGGCGCCTGGCGGCCCACGTTTTGCGACTGGCGGCCAAACGAACGGCCACCGCCCATCGGACGGGCCAGCGCCTCGCCCAGCATGGATACCGTGGTCGCGGCCAGCATCATGCCAACCATCAATTTCTTCAGTTTCATTCCATCTCCTAAAATCACCGGCAAGGGTGAACTACATCTTGATGCCGGTATGCAAAGCGGCAATGCCTGCCGTCAAATTGTAGTACTGCACGCGCTCCAGGCCCGCCGTTTCCATCATGGTCTTCAGCGTTTCCTGGTCCGGGTGCATGCGGATCGATTCTGCCAGGTAGCGATAGCTTTCCGCGTCGCCGGCGATTTTCTGTCCGAACCATGGCAAGACCGAGAACGAATACAGGTCATACGGCTTTTGCAGCGGTGCGGCCACCTTGGAAAATTCCAGCACCAGCAGCTTGCCGCCCGGCTTCAGCACGCGGCGCATTTCCGCCAGCGCCACATCCTTGTGCGTCATGTTGCGCAGGCCGAAGGCCACGCTGACACGGTCAAAATAGTTATCGGGGAACGGCAGTTTTTCCGCGTCACACAACAAGGTGGGGGTGAGCAAGCCGCGATTCAAGAGGCGGTCGCGGCCCACGCGCAACATCGATTCATTGATATCGGTCAACCAGACTTCGCCGGTAGGACCCGCCTGCTTGGCAAACGCCTTCGACAGGTCGCCCGTGCCGCCGGCGATGTCGAGCACCTTGAAGCCGGGACGCACGCCCGCGTTGGCAATGGTGAACGTCTTCCACAGACGGTGCAGCCCGCCCGACATCAAGTCGTTCATCACGTCGTATTTGGCAGCGACGGAATGGAACACCTTGGCGACTTCGCGCACTTTGTCGTCTTCTGCAACTGTTTTGTATCCGAAATGGGTCGTATTGGTCATGGTAGGCAGTCTGTTTGAACTTGCACGCATTATACAAGCGGCAGGCGCATTTCCCCCTGACGCCGGAGAAGGTATTGCCTTTCCACTGCATTCGACGCCAGCTTTGCCGCCTGCGCATACGCCGCCAGTGCCCCCCGCCGGTCGCCCTGGCGGCGCAGCAAGTCGGCCCTGGCCGCATGCAGATAATGCGATTGCGCCAGGCTGGGCACGGTTTCCAGCCGCGCCAGCCACGCCAGGCCGTGCTCGGCGCCATGCGCCATCGCACAGGCAATCACCGCATTGAGCAAAATCAAGGGTTCCGGCTTGTGCCGCAGCAAGGCGCCATACAGGACGCTGATCTGGCGCCAATCCGTCTGGCTGGCCGCAGCCGCCGTGGCGTGCAAGGCGGCAATGGCGGCCTGCAACTGATACGGTCCCGGCGAACGCGCCGGCAAAGCCAGCGCCAGCATGGCCTGTCCCTCGGCGATCAAGTCACGCTGCCACAGGCGCCGGTCCTGCTCTTCCAGGGTCAGCAGTTCACCGCCGGGCGAGAGACGGGCCGGGCCGCGCGATGCCTGCAGCAGCATCAGGGCCAATAAACCCTGCACTTCCGGCTGGCAGGGCAGCAGGCTGTCGAGCAGCCGCCCCAGGCGCAGCGCCTCCGCGCACAAGTCCGCGCGCACCAGGCTATCGCCCCCGCTGGCACAATAGCCTTCACTGAATACCAGATAGATGACATGCTGTACTTGCGCCAGCCGGTGTGCCCAGTCTTGCGTCCGCGGCAACTCGAAAGGGATGCGCGCTTCGGCGATCTTGCGCCTCGCGCGCAATAGCCGCTGCGACAGGGCCGCTTCTGCCAGGCCGAAGGCGCGCGCGATCTCGCCCGTGGACAAGCCACACAGGGTACGCAGGGCCAGCGCTACCTGCGCCTCGGGCGCCAGCGCGGGATGACAGCAGATGAACAGCAGGCGCAGGCGGTCATCGTCGATGGCGTGCATTTCTTCCATCGCAGATGCCGGCAGGCTCGACAGCACGGCCTCGGCATCGACGACGCTCTTGCCCGCGCGGCGCACCTGATCGAGGCCGGCATTGCGCGCCACGGCACTGAGCCAGGCGGCGGGACTATCGGGAATGCCCGTGCGCGGCCACAGTTCCAGCGCCTTGCGGCATGCTTCCTGCAACATATCTTCCGCCAGGCCCAGGTCGCCGAAACGCCGCATCAGGCCGGCCAATACCCTGCCCCTCTCCTGGCGAAAGACGTGCTCGACGGCCGCGATGGCGTCGCCAGCCATGCTCAGGCCGTCACCGGCCGCACTTCGATGGTGCCCAGGGAAGCTACCGGGCAACGCGCAGCCCAGGCCAGCGCCTCGTCCAGGTTGGCGCAGGCGAGCAGATAGTAGCCGCCCAGCTGCTCCTTGGTTTCCGCAAACGGCCCATCCGTGATGACAGGCTTGCCATTGCGCACACGTACGCTGGTGGCGTTGTCCACAGGCGCCAGCTCGGCCCCGCCGCGCAGCACGCCGGCTGCTTCCAGGTCCTGCGTGTAACTGGCAAAGTCCGCCATCAGGCTGGCCATCTGCCCTTCAGGCATTGCGGCATAGCGCGCCTCGTCGGCGTAGATCAGGATCAGGTATTCCATAGTCTCTTCTCCAAAAGAAAAATGCCCGCAAGCGCGGGCATTCATACGACGAACGAACCAGCAGCAATCCGACAAGATTACCGCACTATTTTTTCACCTTAGTGTTTATGCCCGCAGCTCGGGCCGTGAACGTGACCGGAAGATTGCTTGACCGTCATGTCGGCCTTGGCGTCGCGGCCGCTGTCACCGGGGTAGCCGGCTGCCGTCAGTTGGTCCAGGTAGGCTTGCCACAAGGTAGCTTGCTCCGCGCCCAGCTTGTACAGGTAGGCCCAGGTGTACAGACCGGAATTGTGGCCATCGCTGAAGGTCGGTTGCACGGCGTAGTTGCCGACGGGTTCCAGGCTGGTGATGCCCACCAGGCGCTTTCCTAACTGCAAGGTTTCCTGGCCCTTGCCATGGCCCTGCACTTCGGCCGAAGGCGAGTACACGCGCAGGTATTCGACCGGCAGCACAAATTCGCTGCCATCGTCGAAAGCCACGTCGAGCACGCGCGACTGGTTGTGCACGGTCAAACCGGTCGGTTGGGGTGTTGCTGCTTTTTCAGTCATGACAATACTTTATGCGGATAAACGTTGAATGATGGCGGCGCGCAGTGCCGGCAACAGGGCGCGGCGTGCCGCCAGCACCTCGGGCGCCGTCTCGCGCTGCACCACGGCCCAGCTTGGATTGGGGAAATGCGCGTCGTCGCGGTAGCGGGGAATCACGTGCCAGTGCACATGCGGCGTCATGTTGCCGAAACTGGCCACATTGACCTTTTCCGGCTGCATCACTTCACGCACGGCCAGCTCGACTTGCCACACGACTTCCATGACGTAATTGCGCTCGCCCGGCGTCAAATCCGTCATTTCCTTCACGTGTTTGTTCCAGATCACGCGGCAAAAGCCGGGATAGGCCGGATCATCGACGGCCACCACGGACAGGCGCTCGCTACGCCACAGCAAGGTTTCACAACCCTGCTTGTTGGCGAAGCTATCGAGCAACTGACATAAATCGCAGGTCACACCAGCACCCGTTCAATGCCGCCGTCATTGGCGCGTTTCACGTAATCCGGCATCCAGTTCTCTCCCAGCAAGTGTTTGGCGATCTCGACGACGATGTAGTCGGCCGTCGTGCCCGAATCGTCATTGTAGCGCGACAGGCCTTGCAGGCACGACGGGCAGCTGGTGAGGATTTTCACGTCGCCGGTAAACCCGTCGCCGCGCAGCTTGTCGGCGCCCTTGACCATCTCTTCTTCCTTGCGGAAACGCACTTGCGTGGAAATGTCGGGACGCGTGACGGCCAAGGAACCCGATTCGCCGCAGCAACGATCATTTTTCTCGATCTTCACGTTGTCTACCGTGCTGATCAAGGAATTGATGGTCTTGCCCGATTCCTGCAACTTCATCGGATTGTGGCAAGGTTCGTGGTACATATAGCGCGTGCCGTTGACGCCTTCCAGCTTGACGTTTTTCTCCAGCAAATACTCATGGATATCCATGATGCGGCAGCCTGGGAAAATCTTTTCAAACTGATACGTTGCCAGTTGGTCATAGCAAGTGCCGCACGACACGAGCACCGTCTTGATGTCCAGGTAATTGAGCGTGTTGGCCATGCGGTGGAACAGGACGCGGTTATCCGTCATCATCTTCTCGGCCTTGTCGAACTCGCCCGCGCCCCGCTGCGGATAACCGCAGCACAGGTAGCCAGGCGGCAAGACCGTCTGCACGCCCACTTCCCACAGCATCGCTTGCGTCGCCAGGCCCACTTGTGAGAACAAGCGCTCCGAACCGCAACCGGGGAAGTAAAACACGGCTTCCGTATCGGCCGTGGTCGTCTTCGGATTGCGGATGATCGGAATGACTTTATCGTCCTCAATGTCGAGCAGCGCGCGCGCCGTTTTCTTCGGCAGGTTACCCGGCATCTTCTTGTTAATGAAGTGAATCACCTGCGCCTTGACAGGCGGCTTGCCCGTCGATGGCGGCGGCGCCTTGGTTTGCTTCTTGGCAAACTTCTTCAACAGATCGTGGCCCAGGCGCTGCGCCTTGTAACCCCAGCCGATCATGACCTTGCGCGTGGCGTTGATGGTCACGGGATCGGTGGCGTTGAGGAACAGCATCGTCGCCTTGGTGCCCGGATTGAAGCTCTTCTTGTCCATCTTGCGCAGCAAATTGCGCATATTCATCGACACGTCGCCGAAGTCGATGTTGACCGGGCAAGGCGTGACGCATTTATGGCACACCGTGCAGTGGTCAGCCACGTCTTCAAACTCTTCCCAATGCTTGATGGAAATACCGCGCCGCGTCTGCTCTTCGTACAGGAAGGCTTCGATCAGGGACGAGGTCGCCAGGATTTTATCGCGCGGCGAGTACAGCAGATTGGCGCGCGGCACGTGGGTCGAGCAGACGGGCTTGCACTTGCCACAGCGCAAGCAATCCTTGACGCTGTCAGCGATGGCGCCGATATCGCTTTGCTGCATGATCAGCGATTCGTGGCCCATCAGGCCGAACGATGGCGTGTAGGCATTGCGCAAGTCGGCGCCCATGCCCGGCAGGTTCAGCAATTTGCCCTTGTTGAAACGGCCTTCCGGATCGATGCGCTGCTTGTAGCTGCGGAATTCGCCGATCTCTTCTTCCGTCAAAAACTCCAGCTTGGTGATGCCGATACCGTGTTCACCGGAAATGACGCCATTCAGTGAGCGGGCCAGTATCATGATGCGGCCCACGGCTTGGTGGGCGTCCTGCAGCATTTCGTAATTGTCCGAGTTGACGGGCAAGTTTGTATGCACATTGCCATCGCCCGCATGCATGTGCAGCGCGACAAATACGCGGCTACGCAAGATGCGCGCGTGGATGGCTGTCGCCTCGTCAAGGATCAGCTTGAACGCAGCGCCATTGAAGATCTGGCGCAGCTGCGCGCGGATCTCTTGCTTCCAGGTAATGCGCACGGTGCGGTCCTGCACCACATCGAACAGGGTGGCGGTCGGCTGCGTTTCCAGGCGTGCATCGAACACGGGCAGCAAGCGCTCCATGCCCAGCTCGGCCAGCTCACCCTTCACGTCCGCCAGCGGACGGTCCAGCTGGGCCAGCAGATACGTCCAGCGTGCCGTGACTTGCGCCAGCAGTTGCTGTGCCTGCTCGGCGCGGTCGCCCAGCATTTCCGCATCGTCGACCCGGTCGTCCGACGCATCGTCACTCTTGCCAATTGGCAAATTACCCTTGGCAAAGAATTCGCTCAAGGCGTCGGCCAGTTGCAGCTTGTTCTTGATCGACAGCTCGATATTGATGCGTTCGATACCATCCGTGTATTCGCCCATGCGGTTGAGCGGGATCACGACGTCTTCGTTAATCTTGAACGCATTGGTATGCTTGGCGATCGCTGCCGTGCGGGCGCGATCCAACCAGAATTTCTTGCGCGCTTCGGGGCTGACGGCCACAAAACCTTCACCCACGCGGGTGTTGGCGATGCGCACAACTTCCGACGCCGCCTGGGCGACGGCATTTTCATCGTCGCCGACGATGTCGCCAAACAGGGCCATCTTCGGCAACACGCCCCGCTTCGACTTGGTGGCGTAGCCGACGGCGCGCAGGTAGCGCTCGTCCAGGTGTTCCAGGCCCGCCAGGCGGATGCTCGTGTATTGCTCGCCCTTGGCTGGCAAGCCATCGAGGTAATCCTTGATTTCCACGATCGACGGAATCGCGTCGCGCGCCTGGCCAAAGAATTCCAGGCAGACGGTGCGGGCGAATTTCGGCATCTTGTGCAGAATCCAGCGCGCCGAGGTGATGAGACCGTCACAGCCTTCTTTCTGGATGCCCGGCAAGCCGGCGAGGAATTTGTCCGTCACGTCCTTGCCCAAGCCCTCCTTGCGGAACTTGCGGCCAGGAATTTCCAGAATTTCCGTCTTGAATGGCGCGTTCGGCTTGGTCGCGTCGCGCGTGCTCGGGTGACGCCATTCCAGCTGGAAACGTGCCAGCGCGATATCGTGAATCTTGCCCAGGTTATGGTCCAGACGCGTGACGTCGAGCCAGTCGCCATTCGGGTCGACCATGCGCCACGAAGCCAGGTTGTCCAGCGCCGTGCCCCACAGCACGGCCTTTTTGCCGCCCGCATTCATGGCGACGTTGCCGCCGATGCAAGAGGCGTGCGCCGAGGTCGGGTCGACGGCAAACACGAAGCCGGCTTTTTCCGCCGCTTCCGATACCTTGTTCGTGATCACGCCCGCGCCCGAATTGATCGTCGCGTATTCATGCGTCAGGCCCGGCAAGACCGTCATTTCGACGGCGCCCAGGGTAATGAGTTTTTCCGTGTTGATGACGGCCGACATCGGCGTCAGGGGAATCGCGCCGCCCGTGTAGCCGGTGCCGCCGCCGCGCGGGATGATGGTCAGCCCCAGTTCGATGCAGCCTTTCACCAGGCCGGCCATTTCCTCTTCCGTGTCAGGCGTGAGCACGACGAACGGGTATTCCACGCGCCAGTCGGTGGCATCCGTCACGTGCGACACGCGCGTCATGCCGTCGAAGCGCACATTGTGTTTTTCCGTGTAGCGGCCCAGCACCTTGACCGTGCGCTTGCGCAAATCGTAGGTCTTGCGGAATTCGTCGCCGAAGTCGGCCACGGCCTTGCTGGCCGCTTTCAGCAGCAGCTCGACATTGTTGCTGCGCGCCTGCGCCACTTCCGGCGTTTCGCCACTGGCGGCCACGTCGCCGCCGGCCGCATCGATGGACAAGCGGCGCTTGTCGACTTCGGCCAGGCGGTGATGCAGGGCATCGATCAAGCCCTGGCGGCGCTTCGGGTTATCGAGCAAGTCATCCTGCAGGTAGGGGTTGCGGCGCACGACCCAGATATCGCCCAGCACCTCGTACAGCATGCGGGCCGAACGGCCCGTCTGGCGAGCGCCTCGCAGCTCGTCGAGCAGGCGCCAGGAGTCCTCCCCCAACAGGCGTATGACGATCTCGCGATCGGAAAACGACGTGTAGTTATAGGGGATTTCGCGCAGGCGGCTTGCTGCGGGACCATTTGGCGTTTCTGCCAGTAAAGCTTGGAGTTGTGCGGGAGCGTTCATGGAGTGTGGTGACGATGTGGACTGGACCCTAAAGGACCATTTTATCTTATTGCGCCGCACCATGCGGGAACAGCCTTAGCCCGCCTAAGGTTTAAGCACCTCATCTGCCACCATAGCAAATATGGAAAAGCCTACTTCTGCATGAATAAAAAATTAGTTTCCATGATTTTTTGACGTGAAGATGCCAAGAATCGGACTCAGCTACAAACTATCAAGCTGCCCAAATATAGGGCAAACAGGCGTTGCAATATGCGCCATCGCCATCGCCATCACGCCAGCATTTGCCCGATCCAGTGCCATACGCCATCGGGCACGTACAGCAACAAAGCCGTCATGGTCAGGTAGCGCGCGCACTTGCCGATGGCCATGTAGGCCACGCTGGGCCAGAACGGCAGCTTGAGCCAACCCGCCAGCGTGCACAGGGGGTCGCCCACGACGGGCAGCCAGGCCAGCAGCATGGTCTTGGCGCCATAGCGGGCCAGCCAGCGGAACCAGCGCGTGTCGCGCTCCTTGGCAAACGCCTGCTTGGCCCGGTACCCGAGCCAGTAATCGACGATACCGCCCAGGGTATTGCCCAGGGTGGCGACGCCGATGGCGGCCCAGAACAGCGCGGGATTGGCCTTGATGACGGCAAAGACGGCCGGCTCCGAGCCGAGCGGCAACAAGGTGGCGGAAATAAAGCTGATCAGAAAGACCGATGTCAGCCCGACTTCCGGTGCTGCGATCAGCTGCAGCAGCCAGGCGATTGCGGATTCGATCATGGAACACTTCACGATGCAGTAAGGCTCTCCATTATAATGAAGAGCAGCCTGGGCGCCGCACAATCCGCGCCGGCCGGCAAAGGCATACCCGCCCGCAGTTCCACAGAGCAATATTGTCGCCAGGCTATCCGCCGCGGCGCCGCCGCTATCGACCGACACGCTCCAGTACCTTTCTGGCCCAGAATCACTTGCTAGCAGACTATGAACATCGACTACCTCAAGAAAATCCTGACCGCCCGCGTCTACGACGTCGCCACCGAAACGCCGCTGGAACTGGCCCCTGCCCTGTCGCAGCGCCTGAACAACCAGATTTACTTCAAGCGCGAAGACATGCAAAGCGTGTTCAGCTTCAAGATTCGCGGCGCCTACAACAAGATGGCCCAGCTCAGCGATGCGGAACGCAAGCGCGGCGTCATTTGCGCCTCGGCCGGCAACCATGCCCAGGGCGTAGCACTGTCGGCCGCGCGCATGGGTTGCCGCGCCGTCATCGTCATGCCCACCACCACGCCCCCCGTCAAGATCGACGCCGTCAAGGCACGCGGCGGCGTGCATGTGGAAATCGTGCTGCACGGCGAGTCCTACACGGATGCCTACAACCACGCGCTGACCCTGGAAAAAGAACAGAAGCTGACCTTTGTGCATCCGTTCGACGATCCGGACGTGATCGCCGGCCAGGGCACGATAGGCATGGAAATCCTGCGCCAGCATTCCGGTCCCATCCACGCCATCTTCGTGGCCATCGGCGGCGGCGGACTGATCGCCGGCGTAGCTGCCTACGTGAAACAGATTCGCCCCGACATCAAGATCATCGGCGTGCAAACGGTCGATTCGGACGCCATGGCGCGCTCGCTCAAAGCGGGCGCGCGCGTCACCCTGCCCGACGTGGGCCTGTTTTCGGACGGCACGGCCGTGCGCCTGGTGGGCGAGGAAACATTCCGCCTGGCGCAGCAATATGTCGATGACATCATCATCGTCGACACGGACGCCATCTGCGCCGCCATCAAGGATGTGTTTACGGATACGCGCTCCATTTTGGAACCGGCCGGCGCACTGGCCATCGCGGGCGCCAAGGCCTATGTGGAGCGGGCCAGCCTGAGCAAGCACCCTATCGTCAACCAGACACTGGTCACCATTGCCTGCGGCGCCAACATGAATTTCGACCGCCTGCGCTTCGTCGCCGAGCGTGCCGAGCTGGGCGAGTTCCGCGAAGCCGTGTTTGCCGTCACCATGCGCGAACAGCGGGGCAGCTTCAAGCGCTTCTGCTCGCTCATCGGCGCGCGCAATGTGACGGAATTTAATTACCGCATCAGCGATGAAAAAGCCGCGCACGTGTTCGTCGGCATCCAGATCGCCGACCGGCATGAATCCGGGGCGATGGCGAAGAAATTCGAAGAGCATGAATTCAAGACGCTGGACTTGACGCACGACGAGCTGGCCAAGTCGCACATCCGCCACCTGGTGGGCGGCAAGAGCCGCCTGGCGCAGGACGAGCTGCTGTACCGCTTTGAATTTCCCGAACGTCCGGGCGCGCTGATGCGCTTCCTCGACAGCATGGCGCCGAACTGGAATATTTCCCTGTGTCATTACCGCAGCCAAGGCGGCGACGTGGGCCGCATCCTGGTGGGCCTGCAAGTGCCGCCCGATGAAATGGGAGAATTCGCCCGCTTCCTCGATACCTTGGGCTATCGTTACTGGGATGAAAGCAGCAATCCTGTGTACAAGCTGTTTTTAGGGTAAGCCAGAAGGTCAGTTCCTTCGGAATCCGAATGCGCCCCACTGGGGCGCATTCCCCCTCAGGGCCTGACCCCGGTCCTTGCCGTTGGGTTGAAATAGGCTACCATTCACCCTTCACAGAATTTGTAGCCACGCCACCATGACCACCACCAACGACCTCGCCGAACTGTCGCCCCTGGGCAAAAGCTCGGCCTACCGCACCGATTACGCGCCGGAACTGCTGTTTCCGATTCCCCGCCAGGGCAAGCGCGATGAACTGGAACTGCACGGCACACTGCCATTCTTTGGCCTCGACATCTGGAATGCCTACGAACTGTCGTGGCTGAACCAGCGCGGCAAGCCGCAGGTGGCCATTGCCAAGATCAGCGCGCCGGCCGATTCGCCGAACATCATCGAATCGAAATCGTTCAAGCTCTACCTGAACTCCTACAACCAGACCAAACTGGATAGCCCGGAAGCCCTGTTGACCTTGCTCAAGCAAGACTTGTCGAATGGTTTTGGCGCGCCTGTGCAAGTGGAACTGACCTTGCAGGAAGATTTCGGCAAGCTGAAAATGGGTGAATTCGATGGCGTGCTGCTGGACCGCCTGGACCTGGAAATCACGCAGTACTCGCCTTCGCCGCAACTCTTGAAGGCAGCGCTGGACGCAGCACCGGTGGAAGAAAAACTCGTCTCGCACCTGTTGAAATCGAATTGCCTGGTGACGGGCCAGCCCGACTGGGGCAGCGTGCAGATCGAGTATGCAGGGCCACAGATCGACCAGGAAAGTCTGCTGCGCTATCTGATTGGCTTCCGCGAACACAATGAATTTCACGAGCAATGCGTGGAACGCATCTTTGTCGATATCTTGCGCCAGTGCAAGCCGCAAAAACTGTCCGTGTATGCGCGCTATACGCGCCGCGGGGGCCTCGATATCAATCCGTGGCGCAGCAACTACAGCACGGGCGCGATGCCGGGCAATCTGCGCAATGCGCGCCAGTAACACCGCACAACACCTTGAAATCATGCCAGCAGGAATATTGGCTGTGTTTTAAAACAACGTTGCGGTAGTGCCCCAGTGCATGTCAAAGACGCTGAAAAATCGGAAAATCGGCATTCGGCGGCGGAAAAACCGGTGCGCTACGTGTTTTTAATCAAGAAATAGCCGATACACCCCAGCGTTGGTTTTTTGCTAAAATGATGGCGACATGAGCTGTAGCGCCCACTGCGCCCGCAGCGGGCGTATACTGTTGAGAATTGGCGTTACAGGCCGCGGAAACAGGCCTATAATTCGGCTCGCAAGCCCTCTGCGCATTGCACCATTTCATTGAGTGTCATGACTAATCTTAGCAAAATATTATCTCTCGAAAACGTCCTGCTGGACCTGGAAGTCTCCAGTAAAAAGCGCGCTTTCGAGCAAGCCGGCCTGATCTTCGAAAACAATTACGGCATCGCCCGCTCTACCGTTTCGGACAATCTGTTTGCCCGCGAACGCCTGGGCTCGACTGGCCTGGGCCATGGCGTGGCTGTGCCGCATGGCAGGGTCAAGGGCAGCAAGACCCTGAAAGCGCCGCTGGGCGCCTTCGTGCGCCTGGCCGAGCCGATTCCCTTCGAGTCGCCCGATGGCAAGCCTGTCAATCTGCTGTTTTTCCTGCTGATTCCGGATCATGTCACCCAGCAACATCTGGAAATCCTGTCGGAAATCGCCGAAATGTTTTCCGACGACGCGTTCCGCACGGCGCTGGCCACGGATCCGGAACCGAAATCCGTGCATTCGCGCATCGTCAATTGGCAACCCAGTCTGCAAGCGGCAGGTTAAACTTCAGGTATTCCTCCACTCCTGAAGAAGACTGCCATGTTGCAAACGCCGCTGACGATACAACGCCTGTACGACGATAATCGTGAAAGTCTGCAACTGGGCTGGTTCGCCGGCTTCCCCGGCGGCGAACGCCTGATCTCGGGCGACGTCTCGTCGGCCGCCGACCAGGTGGGCCACTTGAACCTGATCCATCCGGGCCGCATCCAGGTCTTTGGTCACCAGGAAATCAATTACTATCAGCGCCTGAAGGTCAATACGCGCACCCATGTGATCGGTGAACTGATCGCCGGCGGCCCGCCCGCGCTCATCATCGCACAAGGGCTGGAAACGCCGCCCGACATCCTCGCCATCTGCGACGAGCAAAACATTCCCCTGTTCTCGACCCCGCTGCCGGCAGCGCAAGTGATCGACTTCCTGCGCGTCTACCTGTCGAAAAAGCTGGCGCAGCGCATCATCATGCATGGCGTGTTCATGGACGTGCTGGGCGTCGGCGTGCTGATCACGGGCGATTCGGGCCTGGGCAAGAGCGAACTGGGGCTGGAACTGATTTCGCGCAGCCACGGCCTGGTGGCCGACGACGCCGTGGAATTTTCGCGCATCGCGCCCAATATGATCGAAGGCCGCTGCCCGCCTCTTCTGCAAAATCTGCTGGAAGTGCGGGGCCTGGGCTTGCTTGACATCAAGGCCATCTTTGGCGAAACGGCCGTGCGCCGCAAGATGCGCTTGAAACTGATCGTGCATCTGGTGCGCCGCAATGCGCTGGAAGAAGAAGTCGAGCGCCTGCCCTTCCTGTTCCCCACGGAAGACGTGCTCGGCTTACCCGTGCGCAAGGTCGTCATCCCCGTCGCTGCCGGCCGCAACATCGCCGTACTGCTGGAAGCGGCCGTGCGCAATACCATCTTGCAGCTGCGCGGCATCGATACCTTGCAAGAGTTCATGGAACGGCAACGACTCGCCATGAGTGGCGATTAATGTTGCCAAGGAGTTCGCCCTTGCAAGGGCGAACCGTTACGCAGGCACGCAGCAACGCTGCGTGAATTCCCTGCTCACCAACGACTCGCCATGAGTGGCGATTAATGTTGCCAAGGAGTTCGCCCTTGCAAGGGCGAACCGTTACGCAGGCACGCAGCAACACTGCGTGAATTCCCTGCTCACCAACGACTCGCCATGAGTGGCGATTAATAACGTAGGTCGGATTAGCGGGGCAAGGCCCCGCGTAATCCGACAACAATGTTGGCCTATGCCGCAGCGTCGGCTTACGCGCTTTGCGCTAAGCCGACCTACTATCTGTGCTCGAGCATTTGCTTCACCAACATCACAATCAAAATTGCAATAATTTGTAAAGAGCATTGCCTTGGAGCGCAGTGCCGATCTTTATTGTATGATCAGCCTATGCATATCGTCCTTATCACCGGAATATCCGGCTCCGGTAAATCCGTCGCGCTCAATGTGCTGGAAGATACCGGTTACTATTGTGTTGACAACCTGCCACCGGCGCTCCTGCCCAGCCTGGTGCAAACGCTGCTCGACGAAGGTACACCGCAACTGGCCGTCGCCGTCGATGCGCGCAGCGCCGAGTCGCTGACCAGCCTGCCGCACAATGTGGCGCTGCTGCGCGACCAGGGGCACGACGTCAAGGTAATGTTCCTCACGGCCACCACGCATTCGCTGGTGGCGCGCTTCTCGGAAACGCGGCGCAGCCATCCCCTGTCGCATGAATTGCGCCCGAACCAGAATCCGGCCAGCCGCCGTACCCTGATCGAGTGCATCTCGGAAGAACGGGAACGCCTGTCGGCCATCGAACAGCTGGGTCATGTAATCGATACCTCGGAACTGAGCGCCAACAAACTGCGCGCCTGGGTCAAGGATATTGTCGCCTCCGAACGCGCGCCCCTGATCCTGTTCTTTGAATCCTTCGCCTTTAAACTGGGCGTGCCGCTGGACGCCGATTTCGTCTTCGACGTGCGGGCCTTGCCCAATCCCTATTACGACTTGGCGCTGCGCCCGCTCGACGGACGCGACGCACCCGTGATCGCCTTCCTCGACGCGCAGCCCAGCGCGCTGGAACTGCTGGCCGACATCCGCGCCTTCATCGAGAAATGGTTGCCATCATTCAAGTCCGACAACCGCAGCTACCTGACGGTGGCGCTGGGCTGCACGGGCGGCCAGCACCGCTCGGTGTACATGGCAGAACGGCTGGCGCAGTATTTCGGCCCCAATGAACGGGTCGTGCTACGCCACCGCGAACGTAGCTAGAACGCCATTAAAATCTACTGCGCTTCGGTATAGGTGGTCTGCGATGCTCATGTGCGTAAAGCACAGTTCCGCTTCTCAACCACCCCTCCCTTCCGCTCGCTACGGTGTTATTTGGCGTTGTTAATCCAGATGGCGCAGCGGATGCGCTTGCGCCGGCCAGACGGGGGCAAAGAAGCGCGCCACCATGGCCGCATCAACCTCGTCCAGGCTGGCAGGGTTCCAACGCGGAGCATTGTCCTTGTCGACCACCAGCGCGCGCACGCCTTCCAGCACTTCGCCATGCTCGAAATTGTGGCGCACCACGGTGCGCTCCATGCGCAGGCAATCGGCTACGCCCAGTTGGGCGCCCCGCTGCAACAATTCCAGGGTCACCGACATCATCAGCGGCGAACGCTGGCGCATGGCCGCCAGCGCCTTGCTGGCAAACGCGCTGTCATCCTGCGCCAGCGAAGCCATGATGGCAGCGACGGAGCCAGCGCCGAAATGGCGGTCCAGCGCCGCGCGCGCCATGGTCAGCGCAGAAACGCCCACCTGGGCCTGGAACGGCGCTGCCAGGGCCTTGATGGCGACCGGCAAGCCCTGGCCTGGCGTCGATTCGAACAGGGCCAGCAGCGCCCCCATCTGCGCCTCGGGCAGGTACACATCGGCCAGGCCCGTGTACAAGGCATCGGCCGCGTTGATCGTCAAGCCCGTCAAGCCCAGGTACAAGCCCAGCTGACCGGCCAGGCGAGACAGGAAATAACTGCCGCCCACGTCGGGAAACAGGCCGATATTGACTTCCGGCATGGCCATGCGCGTGCGGCCCGTCACAATGCGCAGGCGGTTGCCAGGCCCTGCCTGCGCCACGCCCATGCCGCCGCCCATCACCACGCCATCCATCACGGCGATATACGGTTTCGGATAGAAGTGGATTACATGATTTAAAGCATATTCTTCCGTAAAGAAATCTTCCAGCAACGCACTGCCGCCCTGCGGTGTGGCAAGGCCTGCATCGTAAAAGAAACGGATGTCGCCACCGGCGCACAGGGCTTTCTCACTGCTGGAACGGATCACCACGGCGTCCACCTGCGGATCGTCGCGCCAGGCCAGCAAAACGGTACTCAGAGCGCGCACCATCTCCAGCGACAGGGAATTCAGGGCTTTGGGGCGGTCGAGCACGATGTGGCCCGTGCGGTTGCGGATGGAGGTCTGGACGAAGTCGCTCATGGCAAAGTAAATAGAAGTGAGAACGGGCACATTCTAGCGCCTGTGAGGGGAACATAGCGCTCAACAGCTACGGGCGCAAAAAAGGGCGCAATGTGCGCCCTTAGTTGATCACAACCAGTTGAAAGTCGCAGGCCGCTTAGGCGGCGGCGAATTCTTCTTCCGAGTTGTCTGGCAGATGCTTGATCGCCTCTTTACCGTGCCCTTGCACTTTGGTTTTGTACTTCATCACTTGCCTGTCCAGCTTGTCGATCAGGATATCGATGGCGGCATACAGGTCGTGCGCCAGACTTTCCACATAGACAGTTTTGCCACTCAGACGCAAATTGACTTCGGCCTTTTGACGTTTTTCTTTCTCTTTGAGGTTATCCACGGTCAGAATCACGGCGATATCGATGACTTGATCGAAATGCCGTTTCACGCGTTCCAGCTTCGTTTGTACGTATTCACGGATGGCTGGTGTGACTTCGAGATGATGTCCGCTGATGGTGAGATTCATACACACTCCTAAAGATGATCGGGTTCGTGCGGTCCATCGTATCCGGCCCGCAGAGGAACCGAAAAAAACTTACAAACACTTACGCAGGCTCACTGGCGGAATTTTCAACGCTTCCCGGTATTTGGCAACAGTACGTCGCGCAATCACCATGCCTTGTTCCCCCAGCATGTCCGCAATCTTACTGTCGGATAAAGGATTTTTAGGGTCTTCTGCTCCTGTCAGTTGCACGATCAATGCCCGTATCGCCGTCGATGACGCTTCGCCCCCCGCTTCGGTGGCGACGTGGCTACCAAAGAAATATTTCAACTCGAACATGCCGTGCGGGGTCAGCATGTACTTTTGAGTTGTTACGCGCGAGATAGTACTCTCGTGTAAACCCAGTGTATCAGCTATTTCACGGAGCACAAGGGGGCGCATGGCAACGGCCCCATGCGAGAAAAAGTTCTTTTGTCTTTCTACTATCGCTTGCGCTACACGCAGGATGGTGTCGAAGCGCTGGCGCATATTCTTGATCAGCCACTTGGCTTCCTGCAACTGTGCGCCCATGGCACCCTCGCCCTTGCCCTGCTTGAGCAAGTTGGCGTACATGGCGTTGACGCGCAGGCGAGGCATGACGTCGTTGTTCAGTGTGACTTGCCAGCCATTGCGCGCGCGCTTGACGACGACGTCGGGCACCACGTAATCGGACACGTCCGAGGCGAACACGGCACCCGGATGCGGGTTGCACTGGCGAATCACCGTCTGCGCTTCGCGCAAGTCTTCATCATCGCAATCGAGGGCTTTTTTCAGCTTGTTAAAATCGCGCTGGGCAAACCAGGCCAGGTGTTTTTCCACAATGACGAGGGCCATGCGCCGCGTCACCATGGCGATGTGCGGCAAGCGCTTGATTTGCAGCGCCAGGCATTCGGACGCGTTGCGCGCGCCCACGCCGGGCGGATCGAAACTTTGCAACAGGGACAAGGCCGTACGCATCTCGTCAGCGTCGATTTCCAGCTCTTCCGGCAAACGCGCCAGGATGTCGTCGAGCGACTCTTCCAGGTAGCCATTGTCGTCGAGCGCGTCGATGATCAGCTCGACGAGCGCGCGGTCGCGCAACTCGAGCACCGTCACGCGCATCTGCTCCATCAGGTGTTCGCGCAAGGTGCAGTGGTGGGCTTCAAGTTGCGGACGGGAATCTTCGTCGTCGGGCGCCTTGCCCCTGCTCGCCTCGCTCCAGTCGCTGTCGCCGCCCTCCGCTGCGGCAGGGCTGTCGCCAGCCTCGCCATCAAAGGTTTCCGCTTCGGCCGGCGCGGCGGGTGCCTCCTGGCCTGGCGGCTGGGGCGGTGCTTCGGCCGGCGCGGCCGTGGAACTCAAGGCGCCGTCGGACAGCAGGCGCAGCGAACGGTCGAGCGGATCGTCGAGGCGTTCGAGCAAGGGATTGTCCGTCAGCAACTGCTCCAGCTCCTGGTGCAATTCCAGTGTAGACAATTGCAACAGGCGTATCGATTGCTGCAACTGCGGCGTCAGTGCCAGGTGCTGCGAAGTGCGCAGCTGCAATGATTGTTTCATTGGCTCACATACGGAAGTGTTCGCCCAGATAGACCCGGCGTACCGACTCGTTCGCGATGATGTCGTCGGGGCGTCCCGACGCCAGCACCGAGCCCTGGTTGATGATGTAGGCACGGTCGCAGATACCCAGCGTCTCGCGCACATTATGATCGGTGATCAGGACGCCGATATTGCGCTCCTTCAAGAAGCGCACGATACGCTGGATCTCGATCACGGCGATGGGGTCGACACCGGCGAACGGCTCGTCGAGCAGGACGAAACGGGGGTCGGTGGCCAGCGCGCGGGCGATTTCCACGCGGCGGCGCTCGCCGCCAGACAGCGACAGCGCCTGATTCTCGCGCAATTTTTCAATCTGCAAGTCGGCCAGCAATTTATCCAGGCGCTCCTCGATCTCGGCCTTCTTCAAGGGACGGCCTTCGACGGTCTGGATTTCCAGCACGGCACGGATATTGTCTTCCACCGTCAGCTTGCGGAACACGGACGCTTCCTGCGGCAGATACGACAGGCCCATCTGCGCGCGGCGGTGGATCGGCAGGCGGGAAATATCCACGCCGCTGATATCGATACTGCCGCCGTCCGACGGCACCAGGCCGACGATCATATAGAACGAGGTGGTCTTGCCGGCGCCGTTCGGCCCCAATAGCCCGACCACTTCTCCGCATTCGACTTGCAGCGAGACATCATGCACGACTTGCCGCTTGCCATAGGTTTTTTGCAGCCCGCGAACGATCAGGGTGCTGCCGCAACGAGTATTGTCCATTATTTATTTCCTGACGCGGGCGTGGCCGGCGCTTTCTCCGCCGCCGGTGCCTTGGGCTTCGGCTGGATCACCATGCGCACGCTGCCGCCATCGGGGGTGCTGGTGCCGCTATCGGAATTTTCCATCGCAAATTCCTCCTTGCGGCTGTCATACGAGATGAAGGCGCCGTTGGCCACGTCGGTCGGCTTCGTGCCTTCCAGGCGCGTCAACTTGGCCTTGGAAAACAGTTTCACGACTTCCGTCTTGTTGTTGTATTCCACGCGCTCCGCCTCGCCCTCCACCCACAGGTCGCCTGCGCCATCGCGCTTCTGGCGGAAGGTGGCCAGCTTGCCAGGATCGGCCCAGAAAGTGATGAACTGGTAGCCTTGCGGGTCTTCCGTGATCAGGGCCCGGCCCGCCTTCATGGTCAGAGTCCCTTTCACCAGCACCACATCGCCCGTCAGGGTACGCACCTGCTTGACGTCATCGACGTGGCCGCTACGAGCCGTGATGATGGCTTCCTTCTCGGAATCGGCTTTCTCGGCATGTGCCGTGCCCACGATGCCCAGCGAGCAAATGGTCGAGAATAGAGTCAATAGCAAGATGTTCTTCATAGTATGGTTTCCTTGTTTCATTCTGTCATTTTGCCGCCGCGGCCGGGCGCGGTTTCGGCGGGAGGACCATGCGCAGCGCATTCTGCACTTCCACCACGCCGGTGGCGTTATTGGCCTTCATGCCCACGCCATTGATGCGCGAGGCGCCCGTCAAGATATCGACAGGCACGTTCGTCTCCATTCTTTCCTCATCCGGGAACACCGTCAGCGCTTCCGTCTTGACCGTCAGGTTCTGTGACTTCGGACTGGCCACGCGGTCGATCACGACATTGCGGTGCAGTTGCAGCCGGGTATTGTCCTGGTCGATATGCGCCAGTTCCGCATTCATGTTCATCGGCGGCATGCCTGGCGACAGTTTGCGCACGAAAGGCTGGTCGATATCGGATGAATCGTCCAGCGGAAAATGGGTGAGCTTGGTGCCCGACACGATATAGCTGGGCTTACCCGTCAAGTCCATGCGCACCAGGCTGAAATTGGTGATGAAATAGTCTGGCTCATCCTGATGCTTGCTGGCCGTGATGTCCAGGCCATTCTTGTTCATCACTTCCAGCAGCCAAAAGCTGCCCAGCGCAAAGACGACTGCCCCCAGCACGGTAAAAATCATGCGCCAGCGATGGGCGCCTCCTGGCTTACGCATAGGAATTCACTCTTTCAAATATCACTGGCGGCGAGGCGGTACGCCTCATTCCAGGAACGGCGCCATGACGCGCGCATAGTTGTTCTGGGCGCGCAGCACGAATTCACAGATCTCGCGCACCGCGCCGCGGCCGCCGCCGGCTTGCGTCACATGGTGCGCCAGGCCCAGCGCTTCCGGACGCCCGCCTGGCACGCTGACGGCAAAGCCAACGCGGCGCAGGATGGGCGCATCGATGACATCGTCGCCGATATAGCCGCATTGTTCTTCCGTCAAGCCCGTCAGCGCCAGCAATTCGCGAAACGGTGTCAGCTTGTCATGACCGCCCTGGTGCACATGGGTAATGCCCAGGTCTTGCGCGCGGCGCGCCGTGATGGCCGAGCGGCGCGCACTGATGATGGCCGTCTGCACGCCCGATTCCTGCAGCAGCTTGATGCCCAGGCCATCATACACATTAAACGTTTTCATCATCTCGCCATCCGGGCCGAAATGCAGGCTGCCGTCGGTGAGCACGCCATCGACGTCAAAAATCATCAGTTTGACCTTGGCCGCCCGCGCCAGGTTGTCCGCAACGCTGTCCATCAGATCACCTTCGCTTGCGTCAGATCATGGATATGCAGGGCGCCCACCAGTTTGCCGCCGGCATCGACGACCAGCATCTGGTTGATGCGGAACTGCTCCATCACGGCCACGGCGTCCACTGCCAGGCGTTCGGGCGCGATGCTGCGCGGCTGCGCATGCATGACGTCGCGGATCGCCACTTGCGTGAAATCCTGCACGCGCTCGAACATGCGGCGCAAGTCGCCATCGGTGAACACGCCCACGGGACGGTCATCCGCATCGACGACGGCCGTCATGCCCATGCCCTTCTTCGTCATTTCTTCCAGCGCCTGGAGCAAGGAAGCGTCCACGGCCACCTTGGGCACCCGTTCACCGCTGCGCATGACGTCATGCACATGCGTGAGCAGGCGACGGCCCAGGGCGCCGCCCGGGTGCGAGCGGGCAAAATCTTCTTCCTTGAAGCCGCGCAAGTCCAGCAAGGCCACGGCGATCGCATCGCCCAGGGCAAGGGTCACAGTGGTGCTGGCCGTCGGCGCCAGGTTCAGCGGACAGGCTTCTTTCTCAACAGAAATATCCAGGTGCACGTCGGCCAGCTGAGCCAGGCTGGAGTTCGGTTTACCCGTCATGGAAATGAGCACGCCGCCCATGCGCTTGACGACGGGCATGATGGCCATCAATTCCGACGATTCTCCGGAGTACGATATGGCAATAAAAGCATCTTCCGAAGTGACCATGCCCAAGTCGCCATGGGCCGCTTCGGCCGGATGCACGAACAGGGCCGGCGTACCGGTGGAAGCGAGCGTGGCGGCAATCTTGCGTGCGATATGGCCGGACTTGCCGATGCCGGAGACGACGACACGCCCCTTGCATTGCAGCAACATCGCCACGGCGCGGCCCACGCTGTCGTCCGTGGCCAGGCGCGCGTGCAGCGCAACGATGGCGTCGGACTCGATCTGCAAGGTGGTGCGGGCCAACGCGACGGCGCGCTCGGTCGTCGCTTGCATGTCAATTCGATCAAAAGCTTTCAGCATTGTTTTTTCATGGGTTACACTCATGCCCAAAGTATAAACGAATTAGGAAAGCAAAAAACTTGCCAGTCACAACAAACAACGATTTCCATTGACCGCACCGGGCAACCCATGTTTTCCTCGCTTGAACTGACCCTGATGTTACTCGGCAGCGCCGTGCTGGGCGTGGTCGCTTTCAGAATGTTGCATTTGCCGCCCATGCTGGGCTACCTGGCTGTCGGCATCGTCATCGGCCCCCACGCGCTGGGGCTGGCGGCGGAAAACGAGGCCAGCCACACCCTGGCCGAATTCGGCGTCGTCTTCCTGATGTTTTCCATCGGACTCGAATTCTCGCTTCCCAAATTTCTCGCCATGCGGCGCATCGTCTTTGGCCTTGGCATGGCGCAGGTGGTCACCACCATCATCGCCACCGTCGTCTTCGGCTGGTTCGTCGGCCGCTACCTGTCCGCCTACATCCACCTGAGCTGGCAAGCCGCCTTCGCCCTGGGCGGCGCGCTGGCCATGTCGTCAACGGCCATCGTCTCCAAAATGCTCACGGAACGGCTGGAACTGGAAAGCGAACACGGCCGCAAGATCATCGGCATCCTGCTGTTCCAGGACCTGGCCGTGGTGCCCCTGCTGATCCTGATTCCCGCCCTCACCCGCGATTCCGACAATCTGGCCGAAACCCTGGCCTGGGCCGGCGGCAAGGCCCTGCTTGTCCTCATTTTGCTCCTCTTCATCGGCCAGAAGCTGGTGCGGGGCTGGCTGACTATCGTCGCCAAGCGCCGCTCGCAGGAGTTGTTCATGCTCAACCTGCTGCTGATCACGCTGGGCGCGGCCTGGATCACGGAACGGGCCGGGTTGTCGCTGGCCCTGGGGGCGTTTGTTGCCGGCATGCTCATTTCCGAAACGGAATTCAAGCATCAGGTGGAAGAGGATATCAAACCCTTCCGCGACGTGCTGCTGGGCCTGTTCTTTATCACCGTCGGCATGCTGCTCAATATCCGCGTGGTGCTCGACAACTGGTGGCTGGTCTTGCTGCTGCTGTGCGGCCCCGTGCTGCTGAAATTCGCCCTGATCGCGGGGCTGGCCCGGCTGTTTGGTTCCAGCAACGGCGTGGCCCTGCGCACGGGGTTGGGACTGGCGCAGGCGGGCGAGTTCGGCTTCGTGCTGCTGAACCTGGCTGGCGGCATCAAGTTGATGGACCCGTTCGTCGTGCAGGTGGTGCTGGCCTCGATGGTGCTGTCGATGCTGGTGGCGCCCTTCCTCATCGCCAAGTCCGATGCCATCGTCATGAAACTGGCCGCCAACGACTGGATGATGCAATCGCTGGCCCTCACGAAGATCGCCACGCGCACCATGGCGTCGCAGAAACACGTGCTGATCGCCGGCTTCGGGCGCAGCGGGCAAAGCCTGGCCACCCTGCTGGCAGAGGAAAAAATCGAATACCACGCGCTGGACCTGGACCCGGAACGGGTGCAGGAAGCGCAACTGGCCGGCGCCCACGTCTCGTATGGCGACGCGGGCCGGCGCGAAAGCCTCGTGGCGGCCGGCATCTACCGGGCCAGCACTGTCGTGATTACCTACGCCAACACCCCCTCGGCACTGAAGTTATTGCATTTACTTAAAGAAATGGCGCCAACGTTGCCCGTTATCGTGCGCAGCCACGACGACACCGACCTCGACCAGCTGAAAAGCGCGGGCGCGGCCGAAGTGGTGCCGGAATTGATGGAAGGCAGCCTGATGCTCGCTTCGCACGCGCTGATCATGATGGGCGTGCCCCTGCGCCGCGTGGTGCACCGGGTGCAGGCGGCACGCGAGGAGCGCTACGCCTCCTTGCGCGGCTATTTCCACGGTTCCAGCGACGCGGGCGACGATGCCGAACTGGAACGCCTGCATACGGTCACCGTCAACGAGGGCGCGCAGTGCGTGGGCTTGCCTTTAAGCATGATCGACATAGCCGGCTGCGGTGCATTTGTGACGGCCATCCGCCGCGGCCGCGACCGCCTCGATGTCACGCCCGAAACGCAACTGGCCAGCGGCGACGTGGTGGTGCTGCGCGGCACAGCCGACGCCGTGGCCAAAGCCGAAACATTGCTACTGAAATAATCAGGCGATCCTGGTCAGCCGACCTCCGGCTGCCAGTTGACGACCATGTTGCGTCCACCCGCCTTGGCCTGGTACAGGGCCTGGTCGGCGTGCGCCACCAGTTGCTGCGCCACCGTTTCGATCGGCAACAGGGCCGCGCCCGCTTCAAGGCTGGCCACGCCGATCGATACGCTGACCCACGCTTGCGCGCTGCCCGGCAAGTCAAACATGGTGCCGGCGATGCTGGCGCGGATGCGTTCGGCAACAAACGTCGCGCTGTCGAGGTCGGCGTCGATCAGCAGGACGACGAATTCCTCGCCGCCAAAGCGTCCCAGCGCATCGGAGCGGCGCAACTCCGTGCGGATGCGCGTGGCCACTTCGCGCAGCACTTCATCGCCGCCCTGGTGGCCATAGGTATCATTGACCAGCTTGAAATGGTCGATGTCGATATACATGCATGAAATACAATAATTCTGGCGCCGCGCGCGGGCGATTTCTTCCAGCAGCCGGCGGTCGATATAGCGGCGGTTGTAGACGCCCGTCAGGGAATCGGTCAAGCCGATGTATTTCAGCATTTCATTGCTGATCACGTTTTCCAGGCAAATAGCGATGATGGAGGCCATGTGCTTGATGAAATCCGTGCCCAGCGAGGGCGTAAAGCGCATCACGTCGACGCTGGCCAGGTTCAGGCTGCCGATCAGGCGCTTGTTGCGCAGCAAGGGCACCAGCGCCACGCTGCGCAGGGGAGCGTCGATCTGCGGAAAGCGCGGGCCATGCACGCGTGCATCGAACTGTCCCAGCAGCGGCGACGCCGGCAAGGGCGCTTCTCCCTCGGCCACGGGCGCCGGCGGAGCAAAACCCAGCTCCGCCACGGCATGCACGAACAGCAACTGCGGAAAGGCGCTGAAATCGACGCCCAGCTTTTCCATCACCAGCACGATATCGTCATCCTCGTCGAGCAGGCTCAGAGTGACGCCGTCGAGGTCGGAAATCACGGGCAAGGTGCGAAAGATGGTGCCAATCAATTCGGGAAACGTGGACGCGCTGACGATTTCCAGGTCAAACGCCTGGTGGCGACACATGATGTCGTGGTTGCGCTCGACCTGCTCCAGCAGGAAAGCCATGCGCGCGCGCAAGGCCTGGTTTTCGGCTTCGAGGCTGGCAATGCGCGGGTCCGGCGGTATTGCTTGATTCATAGAAACCTTAAACCCTTCTGTACGGGCGCCATGCTTAAAATGCCAGTTCGAAACCGATGTCCTGCCCTACCACGATACGCTCGTCGCCGCCGCCGGTGACGATGGCGTTCATGCCAAAGCAGATGGCGCCATCGAGCTCGGGCTTGGCGCGATAGCCATGCATGACGTCGAGCGGGTCCGGTCCGGGCACGCCCGTGGCTTGGTCCACCGACGGAATCGGACAGCGCGAGCATGGTTTGACAGGCTTGAGCACAGTAGCGCCAAATTGCAGGAACGCGGCGTAGTCTTCCTCGAAGGCGCCGATATCGCCGATGACCAGGTTGGGACGGAAACGATTCATCGGCAGCGCCTCGCGGCCGGCGGCGCGCAGCTTGTCGTTCACATCGGCGAGCGAGGCACTGCCCGCGATCAGTACCGGGTAGCCATCGGCAAACATGGTCGAGGCGGCCACGCCGTCCGTCCAGGCGGTGCTGGTGGCGCGTACCACGTCCGGGTGAAAGCGCACCAGGCGGCACGGCACGCCGATGGCGTTGGAAAACCAGGTAGCCGTGACGTCATCGCAATCGTAGGCGCGCACGGTATCGTCCCACACCTGCACTTCCAGCATGGGAGCCAGTTCCGGGTGCGGCAAGCCCAGCTCGATTTCCAGGCACAGCATGCCCGGCGCGCGCAATTCCAGCGTGGTGGCCTTGATGGACGGCACGATCAGTGCCATGCGCGGATGTTCGCGCTGGGTCAGGAAGCGGCCCTGCGGATCCACCACCATCCATTCGCGGTCGAAGACGTGCTCGCTCATCAGCCCGGAATGCGTGAGCACGGCCTCCTGCAAGTGGATGCCGGCGCACGATTTGATGGGATACAGGATGATGTCGGACAGGATAGCCATGGACAGGGGACAAGGAACAGTGTTGCTGCTTCTTCCAGAAAGTTATTCAGAAACGAAGTATGGCAGCAAAGCGGGCAAGCGTAAATCGGCCAGGCTCAGCCAATGAGGCTGGCCTGGCGCGACAAGGATCAATACGTGTAGAAAATGCGCTGGATTTCTTGCGTGCTATTCGTTTTGGTCAAGGCCAGCATCAGCAAAATGCGGGCTTTTTGTGGGTTCAGGGTATCCGACACAACACTGTCGAGTTCATCGTCATTGGCTTCGCCATTGCGTGCCACGATGCCCTGGCCGACACGGCTCGAACGCACGATCAGCACGCCCTTCTGGCGCGCCTCTACCAGGGCCGGCTTCATTTGCGCGGCCACGCTGCCATCGCCCACGCCTGCATGGATGATGCCCTTGGCGCCGGCGGCAATGAAGGCGTCCATGCCGACACGGTTCATGTTGGCGTAGCCGTAAACGATGTCCACTTGCGGCAGGGCATCGAGCTTGCTGATGTCAAATTCCGATTCCAGGGTGTGCTTGCGCGTCGACTGGCGGTAGAAAAAGGCCTTGCTGCCCTGGATGTAGCCGAGCATGCCCAGTTCCGGCGACTTGAAGGTGTCGGTCGTCGAGGTGTTCGTTTTGGCGACTTCGCGCGCGGCGTTGATCTGGTCATTCAATGCCACCAGCACGCCCTTGCCCACGGCTTCCTTGCTGCCGGCCAGCATCACGGCGTTGTACAGGTTGATGGGGCCGTCAGCCGAGATGGCGGTCGACGGACGCATGGCGCCCACCACCACCACCGGTTTATGGCTTTTCACGGTCAGGTTCAGGAAATAGGCCGTTTCTTCGATGGTGTCGGTGCCGTGCGTGACGACCACGCCATCGACATCGTTCGAGGCCAGCAGCACGTTGATGCGCTTGGCAAGGGTCAGCCAGTGTTCATTGCCCATGCTTTCGCTGGCGATCTGGAACACTTGCTCGCCTTTCACATTCGCCACTTTTTTCAGTTCCGGCACGGCCGCGATCAGGCGCTCGACGCCCACGGTGGCCGAGGTGTAGCCCACGGTGGTGGTGCTGTCGGCGCCGCTGCCGGCGATGGTGCCGCCCGTGGCCAGGATCACCACATTCGGCAATTTGACGGCCGCTTGCTGCGCGCGCGCCGGGGAAGCGGCGATAAAGCCCATCAGCAAGGTAGCCAGCATCAGCTGTGCACAAGAATGGAATTTGCGTGAAAACATGGTGCTCCCGTGAGGTGTACTGTCAAAAATAACAAAGTCGTGTGCAAATTATATGTCATCCATGCCCGGGGAAATATCCAATTCATGCGTAGCGCGCAAACGTGCGCGCATGCGCATGCGCTACAGTAGCGCCATGTCCACATTGCCCCCCCTCCGCTCTTGCCTCATCCTGCCGCTAGTCTTAATGGCGCTCAACGCCTGCTCCACGCAGATCGAACTGCGCACGGCGGCGCAGCAGGAACAGTTCGCGCGGGAAGCGGCCAGCCAGGGCGACTGGACGCAAGCCATGCGCAGCTACGAGGCAGCCGTCGAAAATGTAGAACTGGGCCGTGGCGACCTCGCTTGGCAGGAGCGGCTGCATCACCAGGCGGGACGCGCCGCCAGCGCGGCCTGCCGCTACGACGCGGCCGAATTTCATTTCCGCGAAGCCATTGCGCTGGCAAAGCGCAGCAAACAATCGAGCGCCCTCAGCTACAGGGCGCTAATCGACCAGTATGAACGCCAGGGCAAGAGGGCGGAAGCGGAAGCCGTGCGCGATGAACTGGGCTGGAACGGGAGGGGGCTGATGGCCTTCGTTGCTGAGTTCGAATCGCTGCCGGTGGGCAAGCCTTGCGGAGTTCCTTGATGAACCTCGCACCCACCTTGCTGGCCGCCTCCGCCGTCTTCGCCGCCATGGCACCGGCGCGCGCCATCGAACCACCGCTGCCATTATGGGAAGCGGGCGTGTTTGGCGGCACAGCCGTCACGCCCGCCTATCCCGGCGCCAGCGAACGCTCGACGCGCAGCCTGGCCCTGCCCTATCTGATTTACCGTGGCAAAGTATTACGCGCCGACCGCTCCGGCGTGGGCGCGCGCCTGCTCGACACGGAGCGATTCGATGTCGATATCGGCTTTGCCCTGTCCTTGCCTGCCAGGTCCAGCGACGTGCCGGCCCGGCGCGGCATGCCGGATCTGGGCACCCTGGTGGAATTTGGCCCGCGCCTGAAAATCAAGCTGGCCGAGCCGACGCAACACAGCCGTCTGGGCCTGGAGCTGCCCTTGCGCGCCGTCATCGAAGCGCGCGGCGGCCTGCACCGCCAGGGCGCCACGTTCGAGCCACGCCTCGTGTATGCGCTGCAAGGCGAACAGCAGGCGTGGCATGTCGATGCCAGCCTGGGCGCCGTGCTGGGCAATGCCGCCATCAACGATTACTTTTATGGCGTCAGCCCCGCGTTTGCCACCGGTCAGCGCCCATCATATGCGGCGAAGAGCGGACTGATGCTCACACGCCTGGGCCTGGGCGGTTCGTACCGGCTGCAGCGGGACTGGCGCGCCTTTGCATTTTTGCGCTACGACAACTACGCAGGCGCCGCCAACCGCGCCAGCCCCCTGCTGCGCCAGAACAGCGGCACCTCTGCCGGCATCGGTCTGATGTGGACATGGCAACGTTCGGATAGCCTGGCGCGCGGCCGCGAGGACTAGAGAACCGTCCAATTGCAGCCATGCTGGTTATCCGGGCAATAAAAAACCCTGCAAATCAATGATTTGCAGGGTTGTCTGTCGCCCCATCCGGGGCCGGGCAGGAAGTTAGACGTTGAACAGGAAGTTCAGCACGTCGCCATCCTTGACCACGTATTCCTTGCCCTCGGCGCGCATCTTGCCCGCTTCCTTGGCACCGGCTTCGCCTTTGTAGGCAATGAAGTCGTCATAGGCGATGGTTTGCGCGCGGATGAAGCCGCGTTCGAAGTCGGTATGGATCACGCCGGCCGCTTGCGGTGCCGTGTCGCCCACATGGATGGTCCAGGCGCGCACTTCCTTCACGCCCGCCGTGAAGTAGGTTTGCAGGCCCAGCAGCTTGTAGGCGCCGCGGATCAGGCGATCCAGGCCTGGCTCTTCCATGCCCATGTCGGCCAGGAAAGCGCCCTTGTCGGCATCGTCCAGGTCGGCGATTTCCGCTTCCAGCGCCGCGCAGATGGCGACGATAGGGGCATTTTGCGATTGCGCGTAGGCCGTCAGCTGGTCCAGCAGCGGGTTGTTGGTAAAGCCCGTGTCCGACACATTGGCCACGAACATGGCTGGCTTGGCAGTGATCAGGCACAAAGGCTTGATCAGTTCCATTTCGTCGGCGTCCAGGCCCATGGCGCGCACCGGCTTGGCGTCGTTCAGGTAAGGCATCATGCGTTCCATGATGGCCAGCAGCTTGGCCGCGTCCTTGTCGCCCGAGCGGGCTTTCTTGTTTTCGCGGTGGATGGCTTTTTCCACGGTGCCCATGTCGGCCAGCGCCAGTTCGGTCTGGATGACTTCGATATCGTCGAGCGGGTTGATCTTGCCGGCCACGTGGATGACGTTGTCATCTTCGAAGCAACGCACGACGTTGACGATGGCGTCCGTTTCGCGGATGTGCGACAGGAACTGGTTGCCCAGGCCCTCGCCTTTCGATGCACCAGCCACCAGACCGGCGATGTCGACGAATTCCACGATGGCATTGACCATGCGTTCCGGCTTGACGATGGCGGCCAGCGCATCCATGCGCGGATCCGGCACTTCAACGACGCCGACGTTCGGCTCGATGGTGCAGAACGGATAGTTTTCAGCCGGGATGCCGGCTTTCGTCAGTGCATTGAACAGGGTGGACTTGCCGACGTTCGGCAAGCCGACGATACCGCATTGGAGACTCATGGAAAACCTTTAATAATCAAAGCACATGGCGCCGTCTATCGGCGTGCTTGCCGTGCTGTTAGGGAAAACGGAGCGATGGTTCGCCATTTTCCGGGGGATAGTGCGTGTGCTGCATTTCAGGGGGTCAATTGTACCCCTGACCGGCGCGCTTCAAAAGCCCGATGATGGGCAAATGACGCCAAAACAGCCGTATCGTGACGCCATCAGGCCCTACTCTCAGGCCGTATGCAACTTCATCGTCGCCGCCTCGAACTTGCCTTCGACGATCTGCGGCATCACCTGCAAGGATTTTTCGATGGCTTGCTCGATCAGCTCCTGGTCTTCGCGGCGCGGACGGTGCAACACGAAATCGGCTACTTGCTGCTGCAGGCTCAGGGTGCGCGGGTGGCCGATGCCCAGGCGCAAGCGCCAGTAATCCTGCGTGCCCAGCGCGGCCGTGATGTCTTTCAAGCCATTGTGGCCGCCGGCCGAGCCGCCTTTCTTCAGGCGCGCAATGCCGGGCATCAGATCGAGCTCGTCGTGCACCACCAGCACTTCATCGGCGGCGATCTTGAAGAAGCGCGCCAGCGCGCCCACGGACTGGCCCGAGCGGTTCATGAAGGTCAGCGGTTCGAGCAGCCAGACTTCCTTGCCGGCTATCGACGTTTTCGCCAGCATGGCGTTATAGCGCGAATCGCGCTGCAAGCGCGTGCCGGGCAAGCTGTTGGCAAGATTGTCCAGCAGCCAGAAACCGGCATTGTGACGGGTTTGTTCGTATTCGGGTCCCGGGTTGCCGAGGCCGACGATCAGGCGTATGGGCATGGCTGTGTCTGCAATGAAAAAGAAAACATTATCGGTGAAAACAGGCAGAAAAAAACCCGCGCGGCGAACCTGGCGGGTTTTTCCTTGCAACTACCGCATTACTGCGGCGGCAAAATTACTTCTTGTCGGCGTCAACAGCAGCGGCTGCTTCAGCTTCAGCAGCAACGTGGCCAGCCGGTACCGAAGCGGTAGCGATGGTCAGGTTGGCGCCGTGGGTGACAGCGGTCACGCCAGCTGGCAGGACCAGGTCGCCGATGTGCAACGAGTGACCGACGTCGATGTTCGACAGGTCAACGTTGATGAATTCTGGCAGTTGGCCTGGCAGGCACGAAACTTCGATTTCGTTGGCAACGTGGCTGATGGTCGCGCCATGCAGTTTGACTGCTGGGGAAACGTCAGCGTTGATGAAGTGCAGAGCAACTTTCACGTGGATAGCTTGCTTAGCGTCAACGCGCTGGAAGTCAGCGTGCAGAACCAGTTGTTTGTATGCGTGGACTTGGAAGTCGCGCAACAGAACTTGCTGGGAAACACCGTCGATTTCCAGATCCAGGATCGACGAGTGGAACACTTCTTTTTTCAACGCGTGGTACAGGGCGTTGTGATCCAGCGAGATCAGCACCGGGGCTTCAGCGCCACCGTAGACGATACCAGGGGTTTGGCCGGAAATGCGCAGGCGGCGGCTCGCTCCGGAACCTTGCAATTCGCGTTTAAATGCGATAACTTTCATGTGATACTCCAAGAAGAACAAGGCAGATGCCTTGTGTTATGAAGATTCCCGCGACCAGGAATCCTCGGAAATGGGCGCATACGCGCCCCGAAAACTAAAACACTGCGGCGCAACAGGCAAAAAGCCGGTCGCGCCGCAGGCATTACGTCTGTTTCTACTTACCGAATTAATCGATAAAGAGGGAAATAACCGAATCACCCTTGATGATGCGCTTGAACGTCTCGGCCAGCAGCGGCGCGCACGTCAATTGACGGATCTTGCCGCAGGCCAGGGCCGCTTCGGACAGGGGGATCGTGTCAGTCACGACCAGCTCATCGAGTGGCGAAGCCGAAATACGGTCGATCGCCGGGCCGGACAGCACCGCGTGCGTGCAATACGCCACGACTTTTTTCGCGCCGCGCTCTTTAAGCACTTCGGCAGCCTTGGTCAGGGTGCCTGCCGTGTCGACCATGTCATCCATGATCACGCAGTTGCGGCCTTCGACTTCACCGATGATGTTCATCACTTCGGACACGTTCGCCTTTGGGCGGCGTTTGTCGATGATGGCCAGGTCGCAGCCCAGGCGTTTTGCCAGGGCGCGCGCACGTACCACACCACCGACGTCCGGCGACACGACCAGCAGATCCTGGTAGTTTTTCTTTTGCAGGTCACCCAGCAAAATTGGCGAAGCGTAGATATTGTCGACTGGGATATCGAAGAAACCTTGAATTTGGTCAGCGTGCAAGTCCATGATCAGGACGCGCTCGACACCGGCTTCCTCCAGCATGTTCGCCACCACCTTGGCCGAAATCGCCACACGCGCGGAGCGTGGACGACGGTCTTGGCGGGCGTAGCCGAAGTACGGAATCGCGGCAGTGATGCGGCCAGCGGAAGCACGTTTCAAGGCATCAACCATCAGCATGATTTCCATCAGACTGTCGTTGGTTGGAGCACAGGTGGATTGCAAAACAAAAACATCCTTGCCGCGCACGTTTTCGTTAATCTCGACCATTACTTCGCCGTCGGAGAATTTCGAAACGTTTGCTTTACCGAGAGGGATGCCGAGGTTTTTTGCGACCCCCTCTGCCAACGCTGGATTCGCGTTGCCGGTAAAAACCATCAGGTTTTCGTAAGCCATGGGAGTCCCAAGAGGTGATATAGAAGTCTTGAAAAGCACTAACCGGGCATGGGCCCGGTCAGTCATTGTTTAGAATATGCCGCGTGGCGACATATCTGCTTTTTCCCGCACTGGACGCTAACTTCGCATCGACAGACTACGGTGAAATGGTGGCAGGGGAAGAAGGATTCGAACCTTCGCATGCTGGAATCAAAATCCAGTGCCTTAACCAGCTTGGCGATTCCCCTACGTTACTGACTGCTTGCCGTCATGTTGGCCAGTATTATACCGACTATTTGACGCTAAGCAAAATCTTTTTTTGCTGCTTGCTTTGCTTTGCTTTGCTTTGCTTTACAACAGCGTGAGCATCGGGTGGCGACTCAGCGCTTTTGCCTTCCAGGCGATCCAGACTGGTGGCACATTGCTGAGCACCGCATCCGCTTCTTCCTGACTGCCAAACGCACTAAACACACAAGCACCGGAACCAGTCATCCTGGCCTCACCGTAAGCACCCAGCCATTCTACCGCATCTGCTACCGGCTTGAAAAGACTGCATGCCACTTGCTGTAAATCATTCTTACCAAACCCGCCCGCATCGTTTCCTTCTGCGAGGTACCTGGAAAAGTCCGCTATTGTGACGGGTTCGGTATTTCTCGTCAAGCCTTCCGCGCAAAAAATTGCCGCGGTGGGCACTTGCACGCCCGGCTCGATCACCACATACCAGCATTCGGGCGTGGTGACGGGCTGCAGTGCCTCGCCCACGCCTTCGGCAAAGGCATTCTCACCAAAGATGAAAAACGGGATGTCGGCACCCAGCGGCAAGCCCAGCGCCATCAATTCCTCGCGCGTCAAACCCGCCTGCCACAGTCGGTTCAATGCCATCAGGGCCGTGGCCGCATCGGACGAACCGCCGCCGAGGCCTCCCCCCATGGGCAACACCTTGTCGATGGCGATATCGACGCCGCGCGGCAAGGCGCCCGTGCGGCGCAGCACTTCCGCTTGCAGCAAGCTGGCGGCACGGATGATCAGGTCCTGCTCCTCCGGCACGCCGGCGAGGGCCGTCACGCGGACAATCGCCGTGTCGTCGCGCAGCGCGAAGTGCAAGGTGTCGCCATGGTCGAGCAATTGGAACACCGTCTGCAGCAGGTGGTAGCCATCGGCGCGGCGGCCGTTGACGTGTAGAAATAAGTTCAGCTTGGCCGGGGCCGGGCAATTGTTCAGCGTCGTCAGTGTCATGGTGCAGGTGCGGAAGGGGCGGGATCGAGCACGATGCGCAGCGAGACGGCATCGGCCTGCGCGCTGGCATTACGTTCCGCATCGATACGCCGCGGTTGGGGCAAGGCGCCCGGTGTATTGTCTGCAGCATCTTGCCACGACACATAGCGCAAACGCCAGCCATCCTTGGTGGTCACGCTGTCGTTGGCCGGCGAAGCGACAAAGCGCTTGCCATCGGCGCCCACGGCATAGCCCTGCAGCCAGTCGCGCAAGCCCGACACGGGCAAGGACCAGCCCAGCATCTGCGCGCTCAAGGTATCGACATCGGGCGCGCTGCGCGGCGCCTTGCCGCTTTGCGTCAACACGGCCTGCTGCGGCGAGACGGCGATGGTGGCCAGGGTACTGCCGACGGGCGAATACAGTGTCACGTCCGTGCGCTGCGCCGTCTGCTGCCAGTTGAAATTGACGGTGGCCGATTCGGGCCTGTCATCCTTCTGATACACCACGTTCAAGCGGCCCGTCAGCTCCAGCTGCTCGCGGTAAGGCGCCACCGCCTGCGACGATGGCGCGGCGCCGGACGAAAAGGGAGAGGTCAGGGTCGAGCAGGCCGACAGGGCCAGGCAGACGAGCGTGAGGGTGAAGAGTTTTTTGGGCATGGGAATAATAAAGAACCAGCAGCGTAAAGCTGGGGTCAGACCCGTCGGGCCTGATCCCAGATTTTAGTTAACATTGCGTTACAAACTGACATTCAGGCGCGCCAGGGTGCTTTTCAGGGCCTCGTTTTTCGGGTCCTTGCCTTGCGCATCGCGCCACAGTTTTTGCGCTTCTTCCTTGTCGCCCTTCTGCCACAGCACTTCGCCCAGGTGGACGGCGATTTCCGGATCACTGCGCACGGCATAGGCACGGCGCAAGGCGTTTTCCGCCGCGGCCAGGTTGCCCATGCGGAACTGCACCCAGCCCATGCTGTCCATGATGAACGGGTCGCCCGGCGCCATCTGCAGCGCCTTCTCGATCAGCGCATGGGCCTCCTCCAGGCGGATGCCCCGTTCGGCCAGCGAGTAGCCCAGGGCGTTATACGCATGCTGGTTGTCGGGTGCCAGCGCCATCACGCGGCGCAGGCTGGCCTCCATCAAATCGAGTTTATCCAGGCGTTCGGCCAGCAAGGCGTAGTCGTACAGCAGTTCGGGATTGTCGGGGAAACGCAGCAAGGCGTTTTCCAGCACCGTATAGGCGCTTTGCACATAGCCGGCGTCGCGCAGGAATTGCGCGTCGACCAGCAGCACCTGTGCCTGGCTTGCCGGATCGTCCGTTTCGATTTCCGTCAGCGCCTTGCGGGCCGCATCAAGATTGCCGCCACGGGCGATCAGCTGGGCGCGGCGCAAGCGCGCCTCGACGTAGCCGCTTGATGCACTGTTGTCGACCTTGTCCAGCCAGGCGATGGCGCCCGCCGTGTCGCCCCGCGTCTCGGCGATCTGCGACAAAATCATCAGGGCCTTGAACGGATCGCGCGTGTCGCCAGGAGACTTTTCGAGCACGGCCAGGAAGCGCTTGAAGTACTGCTCGGCGCCCTTGGTGTCTTCCAGCTGTAGCGCCACGATACCCAGCGCGTACAGGCCGCCCACGTTATCGGGCTGGCTTTTCAGCAGCAGCAGGAATTGATCGCGCGCCGGCTCCAGTTGTTTTTGCTCAACCAGCAGGCGCGCATACGCGCCGCGCACTTCGACGGCGTCCGGATTCTTTTGCAGGAATGTGGCAAGCACCTTGCCTGCCGCCTCGGGTTCGCCCGTCACCTGCGCCAGAGTCAACACGGCCAGCTCGGAGTTCGGCTTGATCGCCAGCGCCTTGTTCGCTTCGCCGATGGCGCGCTCACGCTCGCCGATCGACAGGGCGCCCTGCGCCAGCACCAGATGGGCCTCGAACATGTCCAGGTAAGGCTGCACCAGGCGCGTCACCATCGAGTAGGCATATAGCTTGTCATTCGACCGCGACAGGATCTGCTGCATCTGGAACAGGGCCACGCCGCGGGCGCCCGCCGGCGCATTGGCCAGGCGCTCGGCAAAAATCGGTTCCGCTTCTTCGATTTTGTCCGTCAACACGACGAAGCCGAGGAAGAACTGCGTCGCCTCGTCCGAGTCGGGCGCCAGCTCGCGCCACAGGCGGATGGCGGCCAGCGCTTCGCCGCCCTGCTTGGCAGACAGCGCCATTTCGGAAGCGCGGCGCGCCAGGCGCGGGTCGCGCGTCTGCTGCGCCGCCACCATCATCGTCACGTACGGCCCTTGCCACTGGCCGCTCTTGAATTCCATTTCGGCCTTGGTCAGCTTGTACAGCAAGTCGCTGCTCAATTCGACCTTCGGCAAACCCTCCGCCTTGGCGTCCTCCTTGGCGCCCGCCTTGGACTCGGCGCCCTCTTCCTGTGGCGCGACGGGCGCGGCCGTAGAGGGGCCGGCCGCAGCATTAGCGGGGGCGACAGGCGTCTGTGCCATGGCATGCGTGGCCATCAGGGCGGACAAGGTTACAATGGCGAAAGCGTTTTTCAAAGGCTGATCCTGGCTAAACGGCAAAGTTTGATTCTACGCCCAACGCGGCTATCGCGTACTTCACGTATGTAACGAAATATATACGTCGTGGCGGCATGGCGTGCCCGGGCCAGCCATCCGCCGGCAAGCTGCCTGTTTTTATCCGCTTTTCAACCATTCGAGCCCTATGCCAGAATTGCCAGAAGTCGAAGTCACACGACGCGGTGTCGCGCCCCACATCGAGGGCCGCGCCGTGCGCGCCGTCGTGCTCCGCCGCGACGGCCTGCGCTGGCCCTTCCCTCCGGCCCTTGGCGAACAATTGTCGGGCCAAACCATCGGCCTGACGGGGCGGCGCGGCAAATACCTGCTGATCCACTTCCGCCACGGCACGCTGATTATCCACCTGGGCATGTCGGGCCATTTGCGCGTGCTGCCAACGGGGACGGAGGCGCAAAAGCACGATCATTTCGACCTTGTCGTGGAAGATGCGGACGGCGGCAGCCAGGTGCTGCGCATGACGGACCCGCGCCGCTTCGGCGCCGTGCTGTGGCACGACGAGGCCGACGGCCCGCTGGACGGCCACGCGCTGCTGCGCGGCCTGGGTACGGAACCACTGGAAGGCGGCTTCACGGGCCAGCTGCTGTTCGAAAAAACACGCAACAAGGGCACCAATATCAAGCAGGTACTGATGGCGGGCGACATCGTCGTCGGCGTGGGCAATATCTATTGTTCCGAGAGCCTGTTTCGCGCGGGGATCAACCCGAAGACGCCGGCCCGGCGCATCGGCCTGGCGCGCTATGAGAAACTGGCGCAGGCGATACGCGACGTGCTGGCCGAAGCCATCGTGCAAGGCGGCAGCACCTTGCGCGACTTCATCGGCGTAAACGGCCAGTCTGGCTACTTCCAGCAGACGTATTTCACCTACAACCGCGCGGGCAAGCCATGTCGCGTATGCGGCGCGCCGATCCGCCAAATCGTGCAAGGACAACGTTCCACGTTTTACTGCGTGAATTGTCAAAAGTAAGTCACTCGCAAAGGGAGCCAGATGGTCAGGGACTTGGAACAATACAGCGCATGGCGCCAGGATGTGCTGGCGGCCTTGCAGGCATACCGGCAAGCCGCCAGCGCGGCTGGCCTGGTCGACGGCGCTTCCGCGCTGCGCCTGGCCCGCTGCGTTTCCCGCCTGACTGACGACCGCCTGTCCGTGGCCTTCGTGGCGGAATTCTCGCGCGGAAAATCCGAGCTGATCAACGCCATCTTCTTTGCCGACTACGGCCAGCGCATCCTGCCCTCGGGCGCGGGCCGCACCACCATGTGTCCCACCGAGCTGCTGTACGACCCGGCATGGCAGCCATCGATCCGCCTGCTGCCCATCGAGACGCGCGCACAGAACCTGTCAACCAGCGACTACCGCGACCTGCCCGCCGCCTGGACCGTCCTGCCCCTGAACATCGATGCGGGCGGCGACATGCAGGAAGCCATCCGCCAGGTCAGCCTGACGAAAAAAGTCAGCGTGGAAGAAGCAGCGCGCTACGGCCTGTACGATGCCGACGACGCGGATGCACCCGCCATGCTCGACGAGGACGGCCATGTGGAAATCTCCATGTGGCGCCACGCCATCATCAACTTTCCCCATCCGCTGCTGAAACAGGGCCTGGTCATCCTCGACACGCCGGGCTTGAACGCCATCGGCACGGAACCGGAACTGACCTTGAACCTGATCCCGAATGCGCACGCGGTGCTGTTCATCCTGGCCGCCGACACGGGTGTCACGCGCAGCGACATCGAGGTTTGGCGCAACCATATCGGCGCTGGCGCCGGCCGCCTGGTGGTGCTCAACAAGATCGACAGCATGTGGGATGAATTGCGCGGCGACCTGGAGGTGGCGCAGGCGATCGAGCGCCAGCAGGCCAGCGTGGCACATCTCCTGGCCCTGGACGCTGGCCAGGTGTTTCCCGTGTCGGCGCAAAAGGCCCTGGTGGGCAAGATCAACCACGATGCGGCGCTGCTGGAAAAGAGCCGCCTGCTGCCGCTGGAGACGGCCCTTTTCGAGGAACTGATCCCCGCGCGCAAGGACATCATCCGGCGTCAGCTGGCGTTCGATCTGGACGCCATCGAAGCGGCGCAGCAGGTGCAGGCGGCGGCCCGCGCGCGCGGCATCGCCGAGCAGCTGCACGAGCTGCACAGCCTGCGCGGCAAGAACCAGAGCGTGATCGCGCACATGATGCGGCGCATCGATATCGAGAAGAAGGAATTCGACAGCAGCCTGTTCAAGCTGCAGGCGACGCGCGCCGTATTTACCCGCCTGTCGACGGAACTCTATACGAGCCTGGGCATGGACATCGTGCGCGACGATATCGACAGCGTGCGCGCCGCCATGCAGCGCAGCCGCTTTTTCACGGGCCTGCGCGAAGCCGTGCGCCAGTATTTCGAACGCATCGCCCAAAACCTGGACCGCTCGGAAGGCAAGACAGCCGAGATCACGGAGATGATGAATGTAATGTACCGCAAGTTCGCCACCGAACATGGCCTGGCGCTGGCCTTGCCGATGCCGTTTTCGCTGGCCCGCTACCGCCAGGAGATCGCCGATATCGAAGCCGTCTACCATAAGCAGTTCGGCACGGCGACCCTGCTCACCACCAGCCGGGTTGTGCTGATGGAGAAATTCTTCGACACCATCGCCTCGCGCGTGCGCCGCAGTTTCACCAACGCCAACGACGACGCCAGCGCCTGGCTGAAAGTCATCATGGCGCCGCTCGAAGCACAGATCGTCGAGTACAAGGAACAGCTGAAACTGCGCTTTGCCTCGATCCAGCGCATCCACGACGCCACCGGCAGCCTGGAACAGAAGATCGCCGGCTTCGAAGCCAGCCTGGCAGCGCTCGAACGCGACAAGGCGCAGCTGGCACAATTGCTTGCCGCCTTGCGCACGGCCAGCGCAACATAAAACAACCGAACACTGGAACCCTGCATGAAACGTCTGCTGCATCCGCTCTCGCCCGCCCAGGGCGCAGCTCAGTTTGAGAACGCGCTTGAAAATTATGTCGACCCAACTTTTTCCGCCACCGTCATCGCCTGGCAAAAGCAGCATGGCCGCCACGCGCTGCCATGGCAAAACACGCGCGACGCCTACCTGATCTGGCTGTCCGAAATCATGCTGCAGCAAACGCAGGTGACGGCCGTGCTGGGCTACTACGCGCGCTTCCTCGAACGCTTCCCCACCCTGCGCGATTTGGCGGAAGCACCGGTGGAAGACGTGATGGCGCAATGGAGCGGTCTCGGTTACTACACGCGGGCGCGCAACTTGCACAAATGCGCGCAGCGCGTGGTCGCCGAATACGGCGGCATCTTCCCCATCGACCCGGTCCTCCTGGCCGACCTGCCCGGCATCGGCCGCTCGACGGCCGCCGCCATCTCCGCGTTTTCCAGCGGCACGCGCGCAGCCATCATGGATGGCAACGTCAAGCGCGTCTTCGCGCGCACCTTCGGCATCGATGCCTATCCCGGTGAAAAACGGGTCGAGGAAGCCATGTGGCGCCGCGCAGAAGCGCTGCTGCCGGAAACGGGCATCGAAGCCTACACGCAAGGCTTGATGGACTTCGGCGCCACCCTGTGCACGCGCAGCAGTCCCGATTGCGGCCGCTGCCCGCTGCAGCCGCGCTGCGTGGCTTACGCCACCGGCCGCACCAAGGATCTGCCGGTACGCAAACCGAAAAAAACCAGCCCGGAAAAGCACGCCGTCATGCTGCTCATCATCGACGATGGCCAGGTGCTGCTGGAACAGCGTCCCGGCTCGGGCATCTGGGGCGGCTTGCTGTCGCTGCCCGAACTCAATGGCCACGTGCTGGCCGATGAAGACTCACCGCGAGAGATAGACCAGCATGCGCTGGCATGCGCCGTGGCGCCATTCGGCGAGATCGAGGCGCAGGAACGGCTGCTGCCCATCGTGCATGTATTTACCCACTACAAATTGCACATCGTCCCCTGCCGCATCACCCTGGCGCGCCGCCTGGCACTGGCCGGGGAAGCGACCCACGTCTGGTACGACAGCGCGAAAATTGCAAACGCGCCGCTGCCCGCCCCCATCAAGAAACTGTTGCTGGAACTGTTCGGCGATGCGCGCGCAGCACAGCGCAGCATGTTCTAGTGCGCAGGCTAGTCGCATTGACACTGGCGGCGCTGTGCCTGCACGGCGCGCAAGCGGCGGACGAGCGTTCCGAAGTACCTGAGGTGAGAATTGGCGTGCTGGCCTACAAGGGCAGCGACGCCGTGCAGCAGGACTGGTCGTACGTGACGCGCCACCTGCAAGCCAGCGTCCCCGGCATCCGTTTTGTACTGGCCGACTATGACCAGGCGGGCCTGACGCGCGCCGTGCAGTCGCAATCGATCGCCTTTGCCATCACCAGCAGCGGTCATTACGTGGCACTGGAACACAGCGATGGCGCGAGTCGCATCGCCACGCTCGAATCGCCATGGACCGACTCGCCACGCCAGGCCATCGGCTCGGCCATCGTCGTGCGCAATGCGTCGCCGCTGCACGACCTGGCCGACCTGGCGGGCAAGAACGTGATGGCGGTGGCGCCCGATGCGTTTGGCGGTTACCAGATCGCCGCACGCGAGCTGCTGGAAGCGGGTATCGATCCCGCGCACGATTTTTCCAGCCTGCGCTACAGCGGTTTCCCGTCGCAGCAGATCGTCGAAGCCGTGCGGTCCGGACGCATGGATGCCGGCATCGTGCGCACCTGCCTGCTGGAACAGATGGTGACGCGCGGGGAAGTGCAGGCTGACGAACTGCGCGTGATCACTACGCGTCCGATTCCCGGTTTTCGCTGCGCCAGCTCGTCGCGGCTGTATCCGGACTGGCCCTTCGTGGCCCTGCGCCAGACGCCGCCGGCGCTGGCGAAAAAAGTGGCGCTGGCCTTGCTGGCCATGCCGCGCACCAGTGAGGGCTACAGCTGGACGGTGCCAAGCGATTACCAGATCGTCGATGAGCTGTTCCGTGAATTGCGCATCGGCCCCTACGCCTACCTGAACAAGTTGACATTCGAGACGGCGCTGCGCCGCTACTGGGGCTGGATGCTGCTGGTGCTGGCCTTGCTGGTGGCCTGGGCCGTGCACACGGTGCGCGTGGAATACCTGGTCAGCCGGCGTACCGAGCAATTACGCGCCGCCCAGCACCAGCAGCGCGCACTGGAGGAGCAGGCACGCCAGCGCCAGGCCACGCTCGACCACACGGCGCGCCTGGCCATCCTGGGCGAGATGGCCAGCGCCATTGCGCACGAACTGAACCAGCCGCTGGCGGCCATCGGCAATTTCGCGCGCGGCATGGCGCGCCGCATCGCGGCGGGTCGGCTGGACGCGGCGCCCCTGCTCGACGGCGCGCAGGAAATCGCCACGCAAAGCGAACGCGCGGGCGCCATCATCCGTCACATTCGCGCGATGGCGCAAAAGCGGCCCGCGCACAGCACCCCCTTCGCCCTGGCCCTCGCCGTGGAGCAAGCCGTCGCCCTGTTTTGCGCGGCCCATCCGCAAGCCAATATCAGCTGGCGCCACGACGCTGCCAGTCCTGACCCTCGCGTGCTGGCCGACCCGCAGCAAGTACAGCAGGTGCTCCTGAATTTGCTCAAGAATGCGCTCGACGCGCAGGTGGAGAACGACAATCCCGGGCACGCCATCGGCGTGCTGCTGCACCGGGAAAACGGCGCCTGCACGGTGGCCGTTCGCGACGCCGGCTGCGGCCTGGAAGCGGCACAGATGGCGCGCCTGTTTGAGCCTTTTTTCACGACCAAGACCGAAGGCCTGGGCCTGGGCATGTCGCTCAGCAAAAGCATCATCGAATCGTTCGGCGGCAGCCTGTCGGCGCACGCCAATGCCGATGCGCCGGGCTTGACGGTCTGGTTCCGCCTGCCTGAAGATACTGGCATGGAAGCAAACAAGGAAACACCATGAATGAAAGCGATGCCATCCTTTTTGTCGTCGACGACGACGCCGCAATGCGCCGCTCGCTGGCCTATCTGTTCGATTCAGCCGGCTGGAAAGTGGAGGCATTCGAATCGGCACGCGATTTCCTTCAACGCTATGATGGCCATGCGCCGGGCTGTTTGCTGCTCGACGTGCGCATGCCCCTGATGAGCGGGCTGGAACTGCAACAGGAACTGGCGCGCCATGCGATCTCGCTGCCCGTGATTTTCCTCAGTGGCCACGGCGATCTGGCCATGGCCGTGCAGACGATGAAGGCCGGCGCCTGCGATTTCTTGGAAAAACCGTGCAAGGACCAGGTGCTGCTGGACGCCGTCTCGCGCGCCGTGGCCCGCAGCGTGGAAGAAAGCCGCAGCGCCGCCAGCGCGAATACGGCGCAAACGGCGCTGGCCAGGCTCACCGCGCGCGAGCGCGAAGTGGCGCTGCTGATGGCCGAAGGCAAAGCCTCGAAAGTCATCGCCCGCGAGCTGGGCATCAGCGACAAGACGGTGCAGGTGCACCGCCATAACACGATGGAAAAACTGGGCCTGCATTCAGCAGCCGAGGTAGCCCGGCTGCTGATGGCAGGTGGGCAAATCTAAGCCCGCACGATACGCGCAGGAAGACCCTGCCGCACTGACGTGCCCGAGACGGGATCGACAAACACGTTCTTGTCGCCGCGGCTCGGGTCCGTCAACCCCAGGTCGTTCAGGTTGATGCCCGCGCCGATGGCCGGCTCGTCTGGCTGGCGCGACTTGCCGATGCGGTGAGCCCGCGCGCCATGCTCCTTGTGGCCGAAACCGTGTTCGACGGCGATCACGCCCCGCTGCACGCCATGGCGCAGCATCACCGTGGCCCTGGCCCTGCCGCCCGGCGTTTCCAGGTAAATTTCATCGCCATTTTCCAGTTTCAAACGGGCCGCATCGTCGGGATGCACGGCAACCGGGTTGTCAGGATGGATGCCGCGCAAGCGCCGCGCGCCGATGCTGTAGGAGTTCTGCAGCGCTGATTTAAAACTGATCAACTCGAATGGCCACTCGCTGGCCGGGTAGGCCTTGCGCACGGGCGTGCCGTCGGCAAACGCCGCCACTCTCCAGGCAGGTGTACCGGGGAAGCGTTTGCCGCTCAAGCTGTTCTTGCTCACGCCCAGGCCCTCGTTGTACAGCATCATGGGCTTCAGATAGCGGTGCGTGGACCAGTCCTGCGGATACGGCGTCTCGTCGACCAGCGGAGCGGGAACCACGGGCGCCTTCGCATTCGCCGGTGGCGGCAGGCGCAGGCCGAACATCTCGCCATAGCTCTGGTAGCGTCCTCCCCGCGCCAGCATGAAGGCCACCTTGCGCCACTCTTCCGGTTTCAGTGTGCGCTCAAGTTCGGAGCGGATGCGTGCCACGCCGGACAATTCGATATCGTCGTCGCTCGCCTCTGGCACAGCTGTCTTGCCCTGCCAGGCGATGTTGGCACCGCCGCGCAGATACCAGTCTTCCGCGCGCTGCAGGGGGAAGCGCTGGCCATCCATGTCTTGCAAGGCCTCGGGGCCGAAGCCGGGCAAGGCCATCGTTTTGGCCAGCGCAATGAAGAACGACTCCATGCAGATGGTCTGGCCGTCCGGCGTTTTCTGCACGCGCGGTTCGACCACGGGCCAGCGCGCCGTGCTCATTTTGACGGGCATGCCGCCCCAGGCGCCGGCCCAGCCCCAGCTTTCATACAGCAAGGTATCGGGCAACAGGTAATCGGCAAACGCCGAGCTTTCGTTGATGAAGGGATCGATGGCGACGATCAGCGGAATCTTCTTCGGATCGGCCAGCTCCTTGCCGATCTGCGCGCGCAAGCCCGTGATGCCGTAGACAGGATTGCAGCTCCACAGTATCAGCGCCTTCAAGGTGTACGGGTAGCCATTCATGGCACTGGTGAGCCATTCGGTCGCCAGTGCCGGCGCGTTCGGATACCACGGCGCCCTGGCCGGATACGCCTTGCCGGCTTCCTTCTTCAGCTTGAATTCCGAGGTTTTTTCATATGGCACATTACGCCCGATCGGCATGCCCGCCGCCTTGATCTCGCCGTCGAAACTCTCCAGGTTATAGCGCGGACCGGGGCCCGCATCCTTGAAGCTGCCGCCATTGACCAGGGTGCCGCCCTTGCGGTTCAAATTGCCGATCAGGGTATTGAGCATGACCAGCGCATACGCGTTGTAGAAACCGGCGCCCGACATCATGCCGCCATGCGCATTGACGGCTGCGCGCTTGCCATGGCTGGTGAGTTCCTGCGCCAGCCCTTCGATGATGTCGCGCGAGATGCCGCAGGCGGCTGCGTATTCATCCATGCTGTGGCGCTGCGCTTCCTCGTTCAGCATCGTCATTGCCGTCTTCAGGTGCAGCGGCGCGCCTGCCACTTCCAGCGGACCATCGAAGAACAAGCGACCCTCGCCCTTGGCGGCGTTGTGCGGCAAGATGGCTTGCGTGGCAGCGTCGATCACGCAAAATGCGTCGCCATCCTTGTAGCGCTCCTCTTCCGCCAGCTCCACCGCGCCGATGTCGGACGCGCGCAGGTAGCGTCCATCGCGCGGATGGCCTTTCTCGTTGATGATCAAATGCGTGGCATTGCACCAGGCGGCCTCGCCCGCCGCTTCCGCCACCTTCAGGTTGGGCTGCGCGAGGAAATGACGGTCATAGCGCTCCTGCTCGATGATCCAGCGGATCATCGCCATGGCCAGCGCGCCATCCGTACCCGGCTTGATCGGTACCCAGCGGCTGCGGTCGCCCGCTGCCAGGCTGTCCGCATTCGTCAGCACCGGATCGACGACGACATAGCTGAAATCACGTTTGCCCGAGCGGGCTTTCGCTATGAGCGTGCCCTGGCGCTTGAATGGATTGCCCGCATTGCCCGGCGCCGTGCCGACAAAAATGCAGAACTCCGTGTTTTCCAGGTCCACTTTCGCATGCGGCATTTTCTTCATGTCGCCGAACATGGCGCCGGAGCCGCTGCGGTAAGCGCCGCCACAATACGAGCCATGGTTGACCAAGTTCAGACTGCCGTACGACTGCTTGAAAAAGCGCGTGCCAAACGCCAGGCGGCCATCGTCCGTGCTGCACATCAGGCCCACCTGGTTGACTTGCGGGCCCAGTTCCGGCTGCGCCGGATCGATGGGTTTTTCCAGCTCGCGCAAGGCGCGCAAGCCCTGCACGTGACCTTCGCCAAACAGATCGCCGCCTTCCGTCACTTCCTTCACCAGCTGATCGAAGGCGATCGGCTCCCACTGGCCGCCGCCACGCGGTCCCACGCGCTTCATGGGCGCCAGCACGCGAAACGGCGACTCCATCTGTTCCAGCACGCCGTTGCCCCGGCCACAAGCGGTCGAGCGGCCTTTCAGGCCCTTTTCCTGGAAACGCGAAAGCGATACAAAGCTGTCGCGGATCGAGGTTTGATATGGCAGCGCCGGGTCGGCCGACATGGGACTGTAGGGATTGCCCGCCACGCGCAGCACCTTGCCGCTTTTCTTGTCGAGGCGCACGCGCACGCCGCAAAACGTGGTGCAGCCCATGCACATGGTGTAGCTGACCTGCTGGTCGGGATTGAGCGTCAATTTTCCCGTGGCGGTATCGACGGAAAACTCGGGTTGCAGGGAATTGCCGTGCAGTTTCTGCACCGGCTTGTCCTTGCCCAGCGCGTGGTCGACCATGCGGCCTGCCGTGGTGGAAAAGCTGGCGGCAAAGGCGGCCAGGCCGCCGCCGATGGCGCCGTAGCGCAGCAGCTTGCGGCGCTTTTCGTTTTCGTCTTCAGGGGCGCCGTTGTTTGCGTTGTTATGTACTTGATCGTTCATCATTAACTCCTCAGTGCGTGGCCATGGCAGGACGGCTACGGGTAGCGATCGCGCGTCCCGCCCATGGCAAAAATTCCAGCATCAGCAACAGCAGCGCGATCCACAGGCCGGCCGTGCCGATGATCCCCAGCAAGCCGTCGTTCCCCATCGGCAGGTGGTAGTCGTACAGGCCCGCGCCCGTTTTCGGGATCGTCTGGCCGCCGATGAAAATGGTCCAGCGCATCATCCAGGCGCTATGCAGCGCGATCAGGCCATTGACCAGGCCACTCGTGGCCGGGCGCCAGATGGCCAGGGCCATCGGCACGATGGACGACAGCACGGCCCAGACAGCCGTGAACTGCCATTGCGGCATGCCGGCCACCTGGGTAAACGCCATGCTGTGGCTGGCACTCACGCCGGACAGGCTGACGAACAGCCAGCCGCCGCCCAGCGCCAGCACCAGCGCCAGCGACAGGGCCAGCGCGCGGTTCAGCGACACTTCCAGTGCCTTGTCGCGGCCCGGCAGGAAGCGGTTGAACAGCAGCGCCAGGCCAACGGCCCCCACAAAGGCTGTGGCGGCGAATTGCGCCGGCAGGAAGGGCGTGAACCACAGGGGACGGGCGCGCACCACCATCACTTCCATGCCCGTGTACAGACCCACGACAAAGGCGGCGAGCAAGGTGAAGGCGGCGGCGATACGGATGGCTTTGCGCGAAGCGGCGCCACCGCGCCCGGCAAGGCGGTACAGGAAGGCCAAACGGTCCTGGCCCTGTCCCCGCGTGGCGAAGTCCACGCGCAGCGCCAGCCATGCATACAGCATCAGACAGCCCAGGTAGAGGGGAATGAAGAACGAGCCCCACGACATCCACGACTGCGGCTGGAAGTAAATATAGAAGTGATAGAAGCGGCCCGGCCCGTGCAGGTCGGCCAGCAGCGCCACGGGCGCCGTCATGCCGCACACGAGGGATGCCAGCAGCGCGATGCGCCCCAAGCGTTCATACGCCTTGCGGCCGAAGACGAAGTACGGCAGGGTCAGCATGAAGCTGCCGTAACTGAGGCCGATAAGGAAAAAATACTGCACCGCCCACGGCAGCCATGCCGCTTCGCGCGTGACGTTGAGAATTTCGGTGATGTGGCTGTCCATGGTTTATTTCCCGTGTTTGCTCGGTTGCCAAAGTGTCGCTTCGCCCTCGACGTGGCCGGCGAAGCGCGTGTCCAATCCCAGATAGAACACGTGGGGCTGGGTACCCTGTTCGGGTTTCAGCACTTTCACCTTGTTCTCGGTGAGCAGCTGGTGCACCATGCTTTCCGGATCATTCAGGTCGCCGAAGATGCGCGCGCCACCCACGCAGGTTTCCACGCAGGCCGGCAGCAAGCCTTCGTCCACGCGGTGCGCACAGAACGTGCATTTGTCGGCCTTGCCCGTCTCGTGGTTGATGAAGCGCGCGTCGTACGGGCAGGCTTGCACGCAGTAGGCGCAGCCCACGCAGCGGTCACCATCGACGACGACGACGCCATCCTTGCGCTGGAAAGTGGCGCCTACGGGGCAGACGGGAATGCAGGGAGGATTGGCGCAGTGGTTGCACAGGCGCGGCAGCATGTAGGTGCCGCAGCGGTTCTCTTCCTTCACTTCATAGGTCGAGACAACGGTGCGGAAGCTGTTTTCCGGCACGGCGTTTTCCATGATGCAGGAGACCGTGCACGCCTGGCAGCCGATGCATTTCTGCACATCGACCACCATCGCCCAGCGCTGACCGCCTTCACCCTTGGTGGCAGCCTTGCCGGGCAGCGGCGCGATGGCCGCCCCGATGGTGACGGCTGGCAAGGCGCGCAAAAAACTGCGGCGCGATTCAATCATGACACTCTCCTTGACTATGGGCGGCAAGCCCTTGTTGACTTGCTGCCATGATAGAAAAGAAGGTGCTGCGGGGGTATTGGGGTGATCGGGTGGGGACCTAGATGATCATGCCAATTGACAGGATCGATAATGCGGAGTAGATGGGATTAGCGCGCAAGCGCGTCATCCGACAACCTTGTTGGCAGGGATGGAGGTGGTGTCGGGTTACGCCGTTCCGGCTAACCCGACCTACAATTCATCCAGAGAATACAGCCGGCGGTGCTCGCGAATCGCGTAGCGGTCCGTCATGCCCGCGATGTAGTCGGCGATCTTGCGCGCCTGCTGCGTGACGTCGCCATCCTTGAGTTGATAGTCGGGCGGCAGCAGGGCCGGTTCGGCCATGAAGCTGTCATACAGTTCGCGCACGATGCGGCTCGCTTTCACGCGCATGCGGTTGACCTGGTAGTGGCGGTACAGATTCACCCGCAAGAAGCGTTTCAGCTCCGTCGCGTCCGTGCGCATGGCATCCGAAAAACGGATCAGCGGCGCACAGGCGCGCACTTCGCTGACGTCGCGCGGTGCCGCGTCAAGGATCAAGGCATTTGACGTGACGATCAAATCGTCGGCCAGCGCCGTGATCAGGCGGCGCAGGGTCTCGTAGATGGCGCGCCGGCCCGACAGGCCGGGAAACGCCTGCTGCACGTCGCGCCACAGGCGGCCGAAAAATTCCACCTCTTCCAGCTGGGCGATGGTGATCAGGCCGGAGCGCAGGCCATCGTCGATATCGTGGCTGTTGTAAGCGATTTCATCGGCCAGGTTGGTCAGCTGCGCTTCCAGCGTCGGCTGCGTGCGGTCGATGAAACGCTGGGCCACGGGACCCAGTTCACGCGCATGCGCCAGCGAGCAGTGTTTCAGAATACCTTCGCGCGTCTCGAACATCAGATTCAAGCCATCGAAGGCGCCGTAGTGCTCTTCCAGGGTATCGACCACGCGCAGGCTTTGCAAGTTGTGCTCGAAGCCGCCGTGCGCCTGCATGCACTCATTGAGCACGTCCTGGCCCACGTGGCCGAACGGCGTGTGGCCCAGGTCATGCGCGAGCGCGATCGCCTCGACCAGGTCTTCGTTCAGGCGCAGGTTGCGCGCGATGGAGCGGCCCACTTGCGCCACTTCCAGGCTGTGCGTCAGGCGCGTGCGGAACAGGTCTCCCTCGTGGTTGAGGAAAACCTGGGTCTTGTATTCGAGGCGGCGGAAGGCCGATGAATGGATGATGCGGTCGCGGTCGCGCTGGAACTGGCTGCGCGAGGCGTGTGCCGCTTCGGCAAAGCGACGTCCCTGCCCCTGTGCCGAATGGGCCGCATACGGGGCGAGGAAGTCTTCGGGGGTCATGCTTGCTGTACTCCGGCGGCCAGGGTGGCCAGCACCAGTTCATGCGGCGCGGACGTGATGCACGGGCTACCCAGAGGTTTCAACAGGATGAACTTGATGGCGCCGCCCTCGTTCTTCTTGTCCACTTCCATCAGTTCCAGCCAGCGATCGACACCCAGGTCAGGCGCCTTGATCGGCAAGCCGGCGGCGGCGACGAGCTTGCGCACGCGCTCCACGGCTGCCTGGTCGATATAGCCCATGCGGCAGGACAGGTCGGCGGCCATCACCATGCCGCAGCCGACGGCTTCGCCATGCAGCCAGTGGCCATAGCCCAGGCCCGCCTCGATGGCGTGGCCGAAAGTGTGGCCGAAGTTCAGGATGGCGCGCAAGCCGCCTTCGCGCTCGTCCTGGCGCACCACGTCAGCCTTGATTTCGCACGAACGGGCAATCGCATACGCCAAAGCCCCCTTGTCGCGTGCCATCAGCTTGGCCATGTTCGCCTCGATCCAGTCGAAGAAGGCAGCATCGATGATGGCGCCATGCTTGATCACTTCGGCCAGACCCGCCGACAGCTCACGCGCCGGCAGGGTTTCCAGGGTCGAGGTGTCGGCGATCACGGCGCGCGGCTGGTAGAAGGCGCCGATCATGTTCTTGCCCAGCGGGTGGTTGATGCCCGTCTTGCCGCCGACGGAGGAATCAACCTGCGCCAGCAGGGTGGTCGGCACTTGCACGAAGCCGATGCCGCGCATGTAGCTGGCGGCCGCATAGCCGGTCAGGTCGCCGATCACGCCGCCACCCAGCGCCACCAGTGTGGTCTTGCGGTCGCATTTATTGGCCAGCAGCGCGTCGAAGATCTGCATCAGGCTGGCCCAGTTTTTATATTCTTCGCCGTCCGGCAGGACGATGCAGATCACTTCGCGGCCATCGCTGGCCAGTGCCGCCTGCAGACGGCCAAGGTACAGGGGAGCGACGGTGGTATTGGTGACAATGGCCACCTTGTGGCCGCTGATATGGCGCAGCAGCGCATCGGCGTCGGCCAGCAGGCCGGGACCGATGGCGATCGGATAACTGCGTTCGTCGAGGTCTACGCTCAACAACATTTTGGATTGCTCGTTCATCGAAGGCTCTGCATGAATGACGCAGTTGGGCGACGCCTCGCATTCGAGGCTGGCCAGCTGCATCAGGATGGTCTGAACCATCGATTGTACGTTAGGACGGCCCGTGTCGATCACAATGTCGGCCACTTCCATGTAATGGGGCTCGCGCTGTGATGTCAATTCTTCCAGCTTGCGGCGCGGGTCTGCCGTCTGCAGCAGGGGGCGGTTCTTGTCGTGGCTGGTGCGCGCCAGGATGTTGCTGACGCTGGCGCGCAGGTACACGACCGTGCCCCGTTCCTTCAGGTAGGCACGGCTGTCGGCGTTGAGGATGGCGCCGCCGCCGGTGGCCATGACGATGCCTTCCTGGGCGCTCAGGTCGCGGATGACTTCGGCCTCGCGCCGGCGAAAGCTGGCCTCGCCCTCGATTTCAAAGATCCACGGGATGGTCGCTCCCGTGCGTGCCTCGATTTCATGGTCGGAATCGACAAAGCGCAAGCCCAGCTTGCGGGCCAGGATGCGCCCGATCGTCGTTTTGCCTGCGCCCATGAGGCCGACAAGAAAAATATTGCTGTTGGAAATTTCGGACACTTTTATATCATTCAGAAAATAAACGGGCGCGCATTCAAACTCAACACCGCCCGTTTTTCCCTTGCCTCAAGAACAAGAGAACTTCAGCGTAAACGGGTAACTGGTCACATTGCCCCACGGCGTAGTGTTTGCCACATAGAACGTACTATCCACTCCCACCACATAATTTGCTGGCGTCAGGCTGTTAATTGTAACGGTATGCCAGCTTCCCTGGTTACCCTGAATGTTGCTTCCCATCCGGTCAGCCACGCCGAGTGCATGGGGCGGGAAAACATTTTGTACGAGGCTTGGTGATACGGATACAGCGCTATCGAGTGCATTCGTCGTCGTACAGCCGCCCATGCCGCAGGAGCCGACCGCGCCCAAGGTGCTCTGGAAAACGACAGGCATAGCATCAGCAACAGGGGTGCCCGCCTGGTCGCCCAGGAAGGCCATGATGGTGGCCGCAGGCGTGGCTGGCGTACTGGTGCAAGAACAGCCGTTCACAACTGGAGCTGAAACGCACATTGCCTTTCTGGCCCGTGTACAGGGCACCGCCAGCGAGCACACTCACAGAGATCACGGAAGGGCCATAGGCAGGTATGCTGGCGGGCAACAAATTCAGATTGCCAAGGCAAGTTCAGTCGCGCCGCCAGAATAGTTGCCTTGATTACTGGCTATAGCGGCACTGACCGCTGCTGTCACAAGCAAGGTGGCGCCGCCACTCTCTGACAGGCTCAAAGGCCGCAAAGTCATATGGACCTGGCCAGCGGCATCCGTCAACGCGATCCCGGTCAACGAGGATATGTCCGCAAGAGTATGGTCAGTCGAGAATACCAGCCGGTCCCCCGAGACCGGTGTGCCACTCAGGTCACTGAGCAGTGCCCTTGCCGTCAGCGGCGTAGCACTCGACAGTGCATGACTGGCGTTGGTTCCGCGCAACAAGGACAGCGCCAGCTGGGCACTCGATGCCTGGGCCGTCTTTATCTCGTAATTCACCTCACCGCTTACGCTGGCGGGGCCTGCCGCCACTGTAGCGGTCACCTTGCCAGCCCCCGTGACCGTCGAATTTAATGCTGCCAAAGTAATGCTGGCGATCCCCTTGGCGTCGGTGAGCGTCGTGCTATTCGTCGTAGAAAGCGTCGCGAGCGACTTATCGGTGGAAAATGTCACCAGTGCATTGCTCACAGGCGCGCCATTCGCGTCTACGACGGAAGCCTTGACCGTCAATGGCGTCGTATTGCTCAATGCAATGCTGAACTGGCCTGCCGCGTTATACAAGGTCACGCTGACTTTCGCGGCCACGGGACCCGTCGTGCCGCCGCTGATGCCACCATCGATGGTCGGATCGCCGCCACCACCGCCACACGCGGCCAGCGAGGCACCCAGCAACAGCAAGGTCAGCCAATTCGATACCGCACTCCAAGAAGTATTGCCTAAAGAAAAATTCCGCATAGTCGTCATCAGTCCGCTTTCGTTTGCATTGTTACTTAAACGTAAAGATGTGACATTAACGTGTTGCTGGGCGATCTGCCACTATTTTCGGCGTAATAAACACCATGAGTTCCGTTTTTTCTTGACTGCGGCCCGTACTGCGGAAAAAAACACCCAACACGGGGATGTCGCCAAGAATCGGCACCTTGCTGTCCGTGCCCCGTTCGGACTGCTGATAAATACCGCCCAGCACCACCGTGCCGCCGTCTTCCACCATCACCTGCGTGCGCACGTGCTTGGTGTCGATGGCGAAGCCGGAACGGGTTTCCTGGCCCACACTGTCCTTGTTGACGTCCACTTCCAGCACCACGTTGCCGTCCGGTGTGATCTGCGGCGTTACCTCCAGGCGCAGGTTCGCCTTGCGGAACGTGATCGACGTGGCGCCGCTGCTGGTGGCCACCTGGTAGGGCAATTCGATGCCCTGTTCGATCAGCGCCAGCACTTTGTCGGCCGTCACCACGCGGGGGCTGGAAATGATCTTGCCCCTGCCGTCCGCTTCCAGCGCGGACAGTTCCAGGTTCAAAAAGCGGTTGGCGGCCGCCGAAAACAGGCTCAGGGCGAAGCTGGCCGGCGGCAGGCCATTGATGCTGGCGGCCGGCAAGTTGACGAATTGCGTGTTCGGCACAAAAGCGCCGGCGCCGGCCACCGTTTGCCCCGTCGCCTCGCCCACACCCTGGTAGCTGCCGCCGATGGCCGCGCGGCGTCCACTGCCGCCCAAAGAAAAACCGGGCTGCTGGCCCTGTGCCAGGCGCTGGTCCGTAAAACCCAGGCGCGCGCCCAGGTTGCGGCTGAAACTGTCGTTCGCTTCGACGATGCGTGCCTCGATCATCACTTGCCGCGTAGCAATATCAGTCTTGGCAATCAGTTGACGGATCTGCTCCAGGCGCGCCGGCACGTCGGTCACGAACAGCTGATTCGTGCGCGGCTCGATCAGCACGCTGCCACGGCGCGACAACAGCCGGCTGCGCCCTTCCCCCGCGTCCAGGCCGAACACCGTGCGGAACGCTTCCGCTTTCTGGTAATTGAGCTGGAAGATGGCCGACTGCAAGGGTTCGAGTTCCGCGATCTGCGCGCGCTGCTCCAGTTCCAGTTTTTCGCGCGCCAGCATTTCCTCGCGCGGCGCGATCCACAGCACATTGCCATTGCGCCGCATGTCCAGGCCCTTCGCCTGCAGCAACACGTCGAGCGCCTGGTCCCACGGCAAGTCACGCAGGCGCAGGGTCAGGTTGCCCGTCACGCTGTCGCTGGCGATGATGTTTTGCCCCGACGCGTCGGCCAGGATGTGCAGGGCCGCGCGCACACCCACGTTCTGGAAATCGACGGAGATTTTCTCGCCGGCATACAGGCGCGGCGCAGTCACCAGCACCACCGCCTCGTCCCCGGCCAGAACGACGCCATGCAGCAGTGGCCAACACATCGAGCACATCCACATAAACGGCTTCATGGCGTGGCCTCCGGTACGCTGGCCTTGGTGTCACCCGGCTTTTGCAGGGACAGGCTGCCATGCCGTTCGCGCCACCCGCCCCCCGCATCCTGCAGCAACTCCCGGTACTGCAGCGCCTGTTCGCTGATTTGCGTGACCAGGCCATGGTCCGGCCCCAGATACTGCCCTGCCGCCACCCGGTACACGCGCTGGCCCGCCAGCAGCAGCGCGTTCAGGCGCCCGGCCTGTTGCACGCTGCCCACCATGCTGATGGCCGGCAATGCCACGCTTTCCAGCGGTTCGCGCACACGGCGCGGGTCGGGCCCCGCCACGCTGCCCCGCTGGCCGGGCGCGGGCGCTGTAGGCAATGCGCCAAAAGGGTCGGCCAAGGCGGCGGCCTCGTAGGGATATGGCGCGACCGTGGCAAGCGGATGCCATGCAGGCGCGGCTGCGGAGCGGCCCGCCTTGGACGACAAGGCAGCTTGCGCCGCCCGTTCTCCCGCTTCGGGCAAGCGATACGCCTGCAGTACGGCATCGAGCGTCAGCAAGCGATCCTTGCCGAGAGTCAAGGCGAGCTCATGCACCGTGACGATGCGCGGCAGACGCGCCAGGTCTGCCAGCAGCGCCCCCATGGCGTGATAGCTGCCGCGCAACTGTATGGTGATCGGCAAGGCGACATATGGTGCTCGCGGCCGGGGCGCACCCGGCTTGAACAGTGAAAATTGCAGACCGCGCGACTGGCCTGCGGCGTTGATGTCCGTCAACAGCACCGCCATCGCTTGCTGGTCGGGCAGCTGCTGTTCCAGGAGGGCCAGTTCGGCGCCAGCCTGGCGCTGCTGCGCACGCCACTGCGGCAAGTGCTTCGCCCGGGCCTGCGCCGACACATACTCGGCGCGCAAGCGGCCTTCTTCCCTTTGCGCCGCCTGCACGGCAGCCATCATGTCATCCAGCCATGCGGCGTGCAGCAGGGCGGCCACCAGCATGCCAGACAGGGCAGCGCAAGCGAGACGCACGGGTAGCGGCCACAGCGATGCGGTCTTCAAGCTCAGCATCATCAACCTCCACGACTAAGATTGCCCAGCGCTAGCCAACGCCAGCCGTATCGTCCATTCCACCGCACCATCTGCCGCACCGCGCACTTCCAGCCGCACTTCCAACAATTCCGGGCGGGACCAGGGCGCTGCCTGTTCCAGCGCCAACAGCATTGACGCGACCTTGTCCTGCGAGACTGCATGCCCTTGCAAGCGCACCATCGCCGTTTCCTGGCGCACACTGTGCAAGGCCACGCCGGCCGGCATCGCCTGGGCCAGCACGTCCAGCATGCGCACCCAGGCATTGCGTTGTTCTTGCAAACTGGCAATGGCCTGTTGGCGCAGCAACAGCGCCGCCATCTCGCCCTGCACCAGCTTGCCGGTGACAAGGATGGCATTGACTTGCTGCATGGCATTGCGCCAGCCCTCCTGACGGTGCAGCTGCGCGTCGAGCCGCTGCTGCAGCCAGGCGCCTGCAACCAGGGCCAGCAGCAATCCCAGCAGCGCCCCGCCGGCCAGCTGCCACAGCAGCACCTGCATACGCCGGCGCCGTGTCGCCTGCCGATGCGGCAAAAGGTTGATACATGGCACTTGCGCCACGGCCTTCATCGGGCGTACCGGTGCAAAGCCAGCCCCCAGGCCAGCTGAAATGCCAGGCCGCTGTCCGGCAAAGCTTGCCATCCCCCTTGTGCAACGGCCGCCTGGCGCGCCAGCGCTTCGCTATCCATGACGACGGGCGTCAAGCCGGCCGCCGTAGCCGCATCGAGGCGGCGCTGCACGCTGGCGCGTCGTGCAGCCACCAGCAGCACTTCGATCTCCCGCTCCGTCTGGCCGGCAAGCGGCGGTGCCGGCCCGAGCTGGTAAAAATCCAGGCTGGCGTCTTCCAGCGCAAACGGCATGTATTGCGCCGCCTCCAGTTCCACCAGGATTTCGAGCTGCTCCTCCGGCAAGCCCGCCTGCAGGCGTATCACATGCGTGATCAAGGCCGTGGTCGGCATGGCCAGCGCCACGCGGGTGCAGCCGCTGCCACTGTTGCGCCAAGCCAGACGCACGGTGGTGGCCAGGCCCTGCACATCTTCGACATTGCCCTCAAGCATCACCCCTGCCGCCAGCGCGGCGCTGCCGCAATGCCTGCATGACAATTTACCCCGCCGGCGTGTTAACTCGACCACGCGCACGGCATCGTCCGCCATGTCGACGCCCAGCAAACCGATGCCAATAAAACTGCGGATGGACATGTTTTTCATAGAGAAACGTCAGCGTGGGAGGGGTTCCTGCCATCCGAAAGCCTAGTCCTGGCAGCGCTGGCTTGTAAATGGATTTCACGCTGGTGTCTGCGGCGTGCGGCGCCTATCTGGCCCGGCTATGATCTGGCGCAGAATAATTGTTACCAAATCCTGGTTGCCAGCGGGCCAATACACGCTTATATAGAGTATCGACAAGTGTCGACACTTCCCCCGGCAAGCGCCACGGCGCGCTGCCACCCCGGCAAGCTCGCTTATAATTGACCGGCATAATTAACCGAAAGACATACGACGCATGACATCTTCAAACACCGCTGGCTCCGCTGGCTCGAAGCCGCCCACCAAGGGCAGCAAACCCAAACGTTTTCTGCTGATGGCGCTGGTATCGCTGCTGGGCCTGGGCATCGTCGGCGTCTTGCTGGTGGTTTTTGGCCTGGCCATGGCCTATCCGAACCTGCCTGCGCTCGATACCTTGACCGATTACAAGCCGAAAATGCCGCTGCGCGTGTTCACGTCCGACAGTGTGCTGATCGGCGAGTTCGGTGAAGAACGGCGCAACATGGTGCATATCAAGGATATTCCCGATGTCATGAAGAAAGCCGTGCTGGCCATCGAAGATGACCGCTTCTATGAACATGGCGGTGTCGACTATCTGGGCATCACCCGCGCGGCCCTGCACAACCTGACGGGCGGCGCCAAGCAAGGCGCCTCGACCATCACGCAGCAGGTGGCGCGCAATTTCTTCCTGTCCAGTGAACAGACCTTGAAGCGCAAGGCGTATGAAGTCTTGCTGGCGTGGAAGATCGAGAAAAACCTCAGCAAGGACCAGATCCTCGAAGTGTATATGAACCAGATTTATCTGGGTCAGCGCGCCTACGGTTTCGCCTCGGCCGCGCAAATCTATTTCGGCAAGAATATCCAGGATCTCACCGTGGCCGAAGCGGCCATGCTGGCCGGCTTGCCGAAAGCGCCGTCGGCCTACAATCCAGTCGTCAACCCGAAACGCGCGCGCATGCGCCAGCAATACATTCTGCAGCGCATGGCGCAGCTGGGCTACATTACGCCAGAGCAGTACACGGAAGCCAAGAATGAAGAGCTGAAAGTGAAAACCGACAGCAGCGCCTTCGGCGTGCACGCGGAATACGTGTCGGAAATGGCGCGCCAGCTGGTCTACGAGCAATTCAAGGAAGACACGTATACGCGCGGCCTGAACGTCTACACCACCATCACCAAAGCCGATCAGGACGCCGCCTACATTGCCTTGCGCAAGGGCGTGATGGATTACGAGAAACGCCACGGCTACCGCGGTCCGGAAGCCTACATCGAGATTCCGAAAACCAAGGCAGAAGCGGATGACGCCATCGAGACAGAACTGGCCGACCACCCGGACAGCGACGACATCATCGCCGCCATGGTGCTGCAAGCCTCGCCCAAATCGCTGCAGGCAGTCACTTCGGCCGGCGAAGAAATCACCATTACGGGCCCCGGCCTGACATTCGGCGCGGCCTGGCTGTCGGAAAAAGCGGCACCGAACCGCCGTATCAAGCGCGGCGCCGTGATCCGCGTCATGCAGGAAGGCAACACCTGGGTCTTGACGCAGATGCCGGAAGTCCAATCGGCCTTCGTTTCGGCCAGCACCACCGACGGTGCCATCCGCGCCATGGTGGGCGGCTTCGACTACAACCGCAACAAGTTCAACCATGTCACGCAGGCGTGGCGCCAGCCAGGTTCGGCCTTCAAGCCCTTCATCTATTCCGCTTCGCTGGAACGCGGCCTGTCGCCAGCCACCATCATCAACGATGCGCCGATCTCGTTCGACGCGGGCCAGACGGGCGGCCAGGCGTGGGAACCGAAGAACTACGACAGCAAATACGATGGTCCGATGACCATGCGCAAGGGCTTGATGAAATCGAAGAACATGATTTCCATCCGCATCCTGCACAAGATCGGCGCCAAGTATGGCCAGGAATACGCGACGCGCTTCGGCTTTGACGCGGACAAGAACCCGCCGTACCTGACCCTGGCCCTGGGCGCCGGCAACGTGACGCCGCTGCAGATGGCGGGCGCCTACGCCGTGTTTGCCAACGGTGGCTACAAGATCAATCCGTATCTGATCGCCAAGGTGACCGATAGCGATGGCAATATCCTGTCGCAAGCCAAGCCGGACCTGGCGGGCGAAGAAGCCAACCGCGTCATCGACGAGCGCAATGCCTTCATGATGAATAGCATGCTCAACGACGTCGTGCGCTTCGGCACGGCGAACAAGGCCATGGCCTTGAAGCGCCCTGACCTGGCCGGCAAGACGGGCACCACCAACGATTCCATCGACGCCTGGTTCGCCGGTTACCAGGCCAAGCTGGTAGGTATCGCCTGGATCGGTTACGACCAGCCGCGCAACCTGGGCAACCGGGAAACGGGCGGCGGCCTGGCCTTGCCGATCTGGATCAGCTACATGGCAAAAGCCCTGAAAAGCATTCCCGTCGAGGAACGCGCGGTACCGGAAGGCCTGATCCACGTGGGCGACGAGTATTACTATGCGGAAAATCCACCGGGCACGGGCGTAGGCAGCCTGGAAGGCGCGGCACGCGGCACGCCGGAGGAAGAAAAAGCCAAGGAAGCCGTCAAGAACGAACTGTTCTAAGATCGTTTGATGCAAAAAGGGCAGACTGCAAAGTCTGCCCTTTTTGATTGCCGCGGCGAAAAGCTTATTTCAGGACCACGGGTGCACCGGCCTGCTCGCTGGCCATGGCCGACAGGGCCGCAAACAGTTCCGAGCTGTCGCGCGTGTTGATCCACTCGTCGCCTACGCGCTTGTAGTGGAAACCGCCGGAACGGGCAGCCACCCACATTTCGCGCATGGGGGCCTGGCTGTTGACGATGATTTTCGTGCCGTTGTCGATGAACTCGATTTCCAGCACATTGCCGCTCCGGCTGCATTCGACGTCGAGCACGTCTTCATCGTTCAGCCGGTCCAGCGCCGCCTCGATCTGGGTCAGGGTGGCTTCGGCCAGGGCCAGGAATTCCGATTCGCTCATGCTACACTCCAAAGATCTTAATCAAACCGTGATTCTAATCGTGAAGTCATCCTCAGCGTTTTATATCGGCATCGCCATTGTGGTCTCTAGCGTCCTGGCCGGCTGCGGCCAGCCCGGCCCCCTGTACCTGCCCAAGCCGCCAGCGGCCAAGGGAGCACCAGCCAAAGGGCCGGTCGAACCGGCACCCGTGCCGCCGCCGCCCGTGATCGTACCAGCCACTTAAACGGAACGCACCGGGGTGGCTGCTTTGGCCGTCCTGGCGCTTTTCTCTCGTTTACTCCAGGCGAAATAAACGCGAATTAGCAGAAGTAGCGCGACGATGCTGCCAAAAAGAATGGGTTGCGCGAAATTATTCTTGCCCGCCTTCATCCACCAGAAATGCAGGATGCCCAGGGGCGCGATGACATAGATCAGGCGGTGCAGCCACTGCCAGCGCTTTCCGCCCAGGCGTTTCACCATGCCGTTCGTGCTCGTCACGGCCAGCGGGATGAGCAAGACGAAGGCGATAAAGCCCACCGTGATGAACGGACGCTTGAGCACATCCTTCCACATTTCCTGCACATCAAAAAAGTGATCGAACCACAGGAACGTGGTGAAATGCAGCGCCGCGTAGAAAAACGCGAACAGGCCCAGCATGCGCCGCAGCTTGATCAGCCAATTCCATTGGGTGAGGCGCCGCAAGGGCGTGACCGCCAGGCTGATACACAGGAAATACAGGGTCCAGTCGCCCGTGCCGCGCGTGATGAATTCCAGCGGTTCCACCAGTTGCCCCGTGTACGTCAGCCAGACCATGCGTGCAAACGGCAGCAGCGCCAGCAAGAAAATCAGGCTTTTCAGCAGTGACAGCTGCCTGGTCGTGGGATTGATGGCCATGGTCTTTCCTTAAAAAAACTTCTTCAGATCCATGCCCGCATACAAGGAAGCGACATCGTTGTAGCCGTTGAACATCAGGGTCTTGCGCTTGCGCGCGAGAAAACCGTCTTCGCCAATGCGCCGCTCGGAAGCTTGCGACCAGCGCGGATGATCGACGTTCGGGTTCACATTCGAGTAAAAACCGTATTCGGACGGCGCCGACAGGTTCCACGAGGTGCGCGGCTGTTCCTTGACGAAACGGATCTTGACGATGGATTTGGCTGACTTGAAACCATATTTCCACGGCAAGACCATGCGCACGGGCGCGCCGTTCTGGTTCGGCAAGGTTTCGCCATACATGCCCAGGGTCAGCAGCGCCAGCGGATGGTTCGCTTCATCGATGCGCAAGCCTTCCGTATAGGGCCACTGCAGCACGCGGCTGCCCACGCCCGGCATTTGCTTCTTGTCGGCCAGGGTGATGAATTCCACGTACTTGGCATTGCCCGTCGGCTCGACCTTCTTGATGATTTCCGAGAAGGAATAACCGACCCACGGGATGACCATCGACCAGCCTTCCACGCAGCGCAGCCGGTACACGCGCTCTTCCAGCGGCGCCAGCTTCAGCAAGGCATCGAGATCCAGGGTCATCGGCTTTTTCACTTCGCCTTCGATACTGACTGTCCACGGCCGCGTGCGCAGGGTGCCAGCGTTTTGCGCAGGGTCGCTCTTGTCCGTGCCGAATTCGTAGAAATTGTTGTAGCTGGTGGCGTCTTTATAGGCCGTCTGCTTTTCCAGCGCTGAATAGGCGGGATTGAGCTTGGCAGCCAGCTTGGGATTCGTGCCTTGCGCGAACGCTTCGCGGCTGGCCATTTCCAGCAAGGCCGCGCTGGATATCGAACCCAGCGCTACTTGCTTGATGAAGCTGCGGCGCGATTCAAACACGGCACGCGGCGTAATTTCGGAAGAATACGGCAATTCGATGCCGTTTGGACTGCGCTTGATCAACATGGCGGCTCCGGGAAAAGGTGATTGTTTATACCTTACACCAGTTTTCCCGGGCCGTTCATGACGCTTCTGTCATGAAAAAAATCGTTAGCAAAGTGTCCTAAAAAGTTCAGGGCAAGGCAAGGCTGCCATGGGCTTTTTCTCGGGCGCTTTTACAATTTACCGTAAGAATGCAGGCCGGACAGGAACATATTCACGCCCAGGAAGGCAAACGTCGTCACCAGCAAGCCCACCAGCGCCCACCACGAAGCGACGCGGCCGCGCAAGCCCGTCATCAGGCGCATGTGCAGCCAGGCTGCATAGTTGAGCCAGACGATCAGCGCCCAGGTTTCTTTCGGGTCCCACGACCAGTAGCCGCCCCATGCTTCGGCCGCCCACAGCGCACCCAGGATGGTCGCTACCGTGAAGAAAGCGAAGCCCACGGAAATGGCCTTGTACATGACGTCGTCGAGCACTTCCAGCGACGGCAGGCGGTCAACCAGGTAGCCGCTCGATTTGAGCAGATACGCCGCCGCCACCATGGCCGACAGGGCAAAGGTGCCGTAGCCGATGAAGTTGGCCGGCACGTGGATCTTCATCCACCAGCTTTGCAAGGCCGGCACCAGCGGCTGGATTTCCGCCGCGTCGCGCGTGACCGTGTACCACATCAGGAACACCACGGCCGCCGAAATGACCAGCATGACGAAGGCGCCCAGTTGGCGCGTCGCATAATGCTGCTCGTAATACAGGTAGAACATGGCCGTGATCAGCGAGAACAGGATGAACACTTCATACAGGTTCGACACGGGAATGTGGCCCACGTCGGCGCCGATCAGGTAAGACTCGTACCAGCGCACCAGCATGCCTGTCAGGCCCAGCACCACGCCGGCCCAGCACAGCAGGGAGCCGACGGACGAGCCGAATTCCGAGCGCGCTACCAGGCCGATCCAGTAGAACAGCGTCGACAGCACGAACAGGGTACCCATCCACAGGATGGCGGACTGGCTCGACAAGATATATTTCAGGAAGAATTTCTGATTCGCCATCTCCAGATGGCCCGAGTACAGCTCGATGGCGAACAGCGACAGCACGGCCGCCAGGGGGATCAGCCAGCGCACGGGCTTCCAGTACCAGCCTAGCCACGCGAACGTGGGCGCCGCTGCCAGCAAGATGGCCTTTTCATAGATATCCATGAAGGCGCCAAAGCGCATCAAGCCGAACAGCGAGGCCGCCAGCAAGCCGGCGCCATACAGCCAATCGATCAGACTCAGGCGCTTGAAAAATCCTGGTTCCTGCGTATATATTTGCTTGTTTGCCAATTCCATCATTTTCTCCATTCCCGGCGACGCGCAAGCGTCCCGGACACAGCGCAGCTTACGCCGATTGCGGCAGCTTTGCCTTCAAAGTCTCAAATTCTTTTTCAAAATCCAGCGTCTTGCGTTGCGTGCTCATGGCCATCAAGGCTTCGCTGCCGCCTTCTCCATCCTTGATCCACACCCACAGGCGGCGCTCGCGGATATAAAACATGGAAAACACGCCGATCACGAGGAACAGACAACCGAGGTACACCACGCTCTTGCCCGGCGAACGCGTCACCTGCAGCACGGACGCCTTGATTTCCGTGAAGTCGTCCAGTTGCAAATACACGGGTGCGCCATAGAAAAAGCTGTCGGACAGCGCATTCGTTGCCAGTTGCAGGAAACGGCCGTGCTTGTCATCGGCCTCGATGGCTTTCAAGCCATCCTGGGCGCGCGCCGCCTGCCACAAGTCCCACAGGCTGCCATTCAAGATCTTCATGAAGATATCGGCCGCTTTTTCCTGCTCGGCGGCGGGGATTTTCTCCAGGAAACGCGAAATGGCCAGGAAACCGCCCTCTTGCCCATTGCCGGCAAAAATACCCAGGCTCTTCGCCGCCGATTCCTGCAACTGGCCGCGCAAGGCTTCCGCCCCCGCTTGCGGCATGGCGCGCGCCGCATAGCGCGTGGCAGCCTGCTGGCGCAGCGCGGGATCTTGCAGTGCGGCACGCAAACGCATCCACTCGCTTACGCTGTAATTGTCATCGGCGGGAATGCGCAGATAGCTGAACGGGTCGCTGGGATTGACGCGCATGCCGGCCAGGAACACCGTCGTGCCATCCACGGTGACGGGCTGCATGTAATTCTGGTATTCGCGTGCCTGGCCCGTCTTGTCGCGCAATTTGTATTGCACCGAGGGGCCCACATTCTTGAGATCCTTGTTATGGGCATTCTTCGCGGCCGAACCGAGGCGCTTGTCCAGGCCGACGGCAAATTTATCGTTGAAACTCTCCGCCTTGCTGACGGCGCGCACATCCTGGCCGGCGCTGAGGTTTTCCACGTTAAACGGACGGAAACCCGACCATTCCACCGTGTAGGAATTGCCGTCGCTGCGCTCGAGCGGCGTACTGCCGCCCACTTCGCCGCCGATATCGAAACGTTTCGTCGTCTTGCCCGTCATGGGAAAACCCGTCAACTTGAGCTTGCTGCCGCCATCCTCAAAGCTGGACTGGTACAGGGCCAGGCCCTTGTACAGCAAGGGTTGGTTGACTTTGATGGTGGCAGGAAAACTTTCTCCCGTTACATGATCGGTGATGACGACATCGCTGGCAAACAGCTTGGGCATGCCCGTGCTGTAGAAATCGATATGGAATTTCTTCAGCAAAATCGTGATCGGCAGATCCTGGATCAGCACGCCATCGGCCTGGGGAATGATGGCCGTGTTGCTCGACGAGCCTTCCGGGATCATGGTGTTACCGCGGAAAGTGGGATTTGACAGGCTCAAACGGTGCTGGGCGGGAATGTCGGCGATCACGCCGCTGCCGGAAAACGGCGTCTTGCCAAAGAACCATTGCTGTACGCGGATCGGCATTTCCGAATCGAGCAAGCCGCCCACGCAGATAATGACGATGGCGCCGTGGGCAAAGATATAGCCCCATTTATTGGCGGCGCCCCGCTTGGCCGCCACCAGGGTGGCATTGTCCTTCTCGACCACCTTGGCAGCATAGCCGCTGTCTTTCAGGCGCATCACCATTTGCTGCGCCAGCACGGCACGCGGCAGCGGCGCCTGCCATTCCATCTTGTGATGGAAATTGCGCAAGGATTGCTCGCGCACATTGTCGCGCCAGCTGCGCATATCCTTGAGCATCTTCGGCGCATTGCGCACGATGCACAGCGAGGTCGAGGCGACGAGGAAACCCATGATCACCAGGAACCACCAGGCCGAATACACTGAATACAGGCTCAGCTTGTCAAAGACGGCGAACCAGAACGGACCGAACTGGTTCACATAATTGGGCATGGGCTCGTTCTGCTTGAGCACGGTGCCGATAATAGAGGCGACAGCGATCAGGGTCAGCAAGCTGATGGCAAAGCGCATCGACGAGACCAGCTCGACGAATTCAGCCAGGCTGCGGCGTTGTGTCTTTAACTCGATTCCGGTCGTGCCTGTGCTCATACGTGGATACTCATACGGGATATGCAATCTTCAAGAAAATGTGGCATGGAGCAGATAGTTTCTCCGCGCAAGGCGGCAGCATACTCCTGTTTGCCCCCTGCCATAAAAAAGGGCAGCCCGTTGAGACGGCCGCCCTCTTCATGCGCGCTGGTGCGCCTGGCAATCTCTTGCCAATATGAAAACTTACTTCAGGCCGGCGATATAGTCGGCTACGGCGGCAATCTCGTCATCCGACATGCGGGCGGCAATGGTGTGCATTTGCGCGCTGTTCTTGCGGGCATCAGCCTTGGTGCTGCGGAACATGCTCAGCTGGGCCACTGTGTAGTCCTGGTGCTGGCCGGCGATGCGTGGATACTGAACGGGAAGACCATTGCCCGTCGCGCCATGACAGCTGGCGCAGGCAGCAACTTGCTTGGAAGCAATGCCACCACGGTAAATTTTCTTGCCCAAATCGATAGTATCCTTGTTTTTCGCGGCACCCGGCTTGGACAGCTGCGCGCCCAGGTAAGCGGCGATATTCTTCTTGTCGGCGTCGCTGAGCATCTTGGCATAGGTCGTCATGACGGGCTGGTTGCGCTCCGGCGTGGTGAAATCGACCAGTTGCTTGTAGATATAGCTTTCATGCTGGCCGGCCAGCTTCGGGTTGACCGTGATGGTCGAGTTGCCGGCAGCACCATGGCAGGATACGCAGGCAGGCAAGCCGCGCGCCGCATCTCCATCGGCGTACAGGGTAGCACCCTTGGCAGCGTCGGCCTTGACGGCCGGTTTCGGTGCTTCGACAGCGGAAGCAGTTGCCGATACAGCCAGCAAAGCGAGCAACATGGATTTGAACAACGGTGAAAACGCACGATTCATTCAGGCACCCTGAGACAGTGAGAAATTAGTGGTGGACATTGCCGCGCCCTGTGGATTTTTGCTTTATTTTCAGGGCCGCAAGCCGCATCGCTGCTACGCCGGCAACAATAAACAACCCCTTATTGTACAATAGCTTCTTGGCGTTATCGCTCCCTTATCGCTCTCTTTTGTTGCTTTACTACTCCCATGTCAAAACTCTGGCAAGCCCGCTTCTTTACGACCGTCAACCAATTGCGTGACCTGCCCGATACCACGGTGCCGGAAATCGCCTTTGCCGGCCGCTCCAATGCCGGTAAATCGACCGCCATCAACATCTTGTGTAATCAGAAAGGCTTGGCGTTCGCCTCCAAGACACCTGGCCGTACCCAGCACATCAACTACTTCTCCATCGGCGGCGCCCACGTGGCGCAGCACCGCAAGGATGCCACCATCGTCGAAGAGATCGAATGCCTGCTGGTCGACTTGCCTGGCTACGGCTACGCGGAAGTTTCGGGCTCGGCCAAATTGCACTGGCAGCGCCTGCTGGGCGACTACGTGCAACGCCGCGAACAATTGGCCGGCTTGATCCTGATCATGGATTCGCGCCGTCCGTTCACCGACCTGGACATCCAGATGCTGGAATGGTTCGCCCCGACGGGCAAGCCGATCCACTGCATCCTGACGAAGGTCGATAAGCTCAACCGCAATGAGTCTGTCAACGCGCTGCGCCAGGCGAAAGCCAAGCTCGACAGCTATGTGGATGAAGACGGCGTCGGCTTCCCGTTCACCGTGCAACTGTTCTCGGCCTTGAAACGCGTCGGCATCGACGAAGCCAATGACAAGATCATGGAACTGGCCGGCATCAGCGAAGACGGTGCGGCCCAGATGGTCGAACTGATCGACATGGAAGACGACGTCGAGCCGGAGTCGGACAAACCGGCTTGATCGACATCAACGCGACGTAAAAAAAGGCTGCCCGTTCACACGGTGCAGCCTTTTTTATTGCAGCGAGTTCCTAGCGCCGTCCCGGCCCTGGCCGCTTCTCCGAAAAGAATTCCTGGCGCAGGAAAGCGCTCAGCTCGGCCGTGTCTTCCACTCTGGCGCTGAGGTTGACGTTGCGCCCCAGGCGCCGCGATTCCCAGATGAAATCACCAGGTTTTTCGGCGCGGATCAGCTGGATCATCTTCTTGATGATGGCCGTTTCGATATCGGGCTCATTGCCCAGTTCGACTTTTTCCTGCTTCAGCCAGTTGCGTTTGAAGTTGCCATTCCAGCCCTTGAACTTGACTTCCGCGCTGAACGAAGTCTGGTTGACGATGGAAAACACGCCACCCGAATCCTCGCGGTCGCTACCGGAATTACGCCCCTGGGCGCCAGCGATATTCGCCTTGGCCACGCGCATGGCGCGGTCGTTTTCGCTTTCCTCGGCCGGTGGCGTGGGGTTCTGCGCCTCGCGCTGCTTGCGGCGCTGCTCGATCATCGAGCTCATGTCTTCAGCCGGCGGCGGCGGCAACGGCACTTTCGACACCAGCGGCGGCGTGTAGGTTTCCAGTTTCGGCTTGTCGCGCGGCACGTCTTTTGTGACCACGCGCTTGCTCGGGGCCGGCGGCGGTTTCACCTTGGCCACTTTCGTGTCTTTGGGTTTCGGCGTGGGCTTGGGCTGCGGCTTCGGTTGCGGCTTGTCCTTCAGCGGCGCGATGTAGACCATCGCGCTTTCCTTCTTCGGCGGCGGAATCTTTTCGATCTTGTCGCTGCGCAACAGGACATACGCCGCCAGCAGCACGTGCAGCAAGACGGACACCCCGAGCGCAACCTTGCGCGTGGTGCTGGTCTTGGACCCGTAGGCCGGTGGTGGCTGGATTACTTGCCCGCAAGTGGGGCAAACATCGGAATCGGCAGCCAACAAATGGGTCGTGTCATGCAAAATGAATCGTGCTTTCTGTGTAGCGAAGAAATAACATTACAGGGCAGCCATAGTGCCAGAGTCCCTTGCTTTTGGGAACACTTCCTCGGCCTTTCCAACCCGAAGCGTACAGGATAGAGACATTCCTTGCAGCGCTAAACAGAGTACCCGAGCCGTCTCTTGACGGTTGTTACCGTATGTATCACTGCCCATACAAAACCGGCGCCCCATTCACGCAGGAATGGGGCGCCGGTCAAGGGCCCACGGGGCACGCACGCGCTCAAGCCTTGTTGTCGAGTAGCACCAGTTGCTCGTCCGTCATCGGCCCCGTGCCGCTGTACTTGTCCAGGAACAAATAGATGACGGGGGTGATGAACAGGGTAATCACTTGTGAAAACAACAATCCACCGACCACTGCCAAGCCCAGCGGCTGGCGCAGTTCGGCGCCGGCGCCCAGGCCCAGGGCGATGGGCAAGGCGCCCATCAGGGCCGCCGCCGATGTCATCATGATGGGGCGGAAACGCAAGATGCAAGCCTGGCGGATGGCTTCAGGCGGGCTCATGCCTTCGTTGCGCTGCGCATGCAGGGCAAAGTCGATCATCATGATGGCGTTTTTCTTGACGATACCGATCAGCATCAAGATGCCGATAATGGCGATCATCGTCAGATCCATGCCGAACAGGCGCAGGGTCAGCAAGGCGCCCACGGCCGCCGACGGCAAGCCGGCCAGGATGGTCAGCGGGTGGATATAACTTTCATACAGCACGCCGAGCAGCACATAGATGACGGCCAGCGCGGCAATGATGAGGATGATCTGGCTGGACTGCGAATCCTGGAACACGGCCGCATCGCCGCCGTAACGCGTGATGATGGAGGCCGGCAAGCTCATTTCCTTGCCCATCACATCGATCTTGCCCGTGGCGATGCCCAGCGGCACGTCCGGCGCCAGGTTGAAGGCGATCGTGACGGCCTGCAGTTGCCCCTGGTGATTCACGGCCGTGGGACCGATGGTGCGTTCCACGTAGGCAATACTCGACAGTTTCACCAGCTCGCCCGTCTTGCTGCGCACGGACACGCGCGTGAGCGCATCGTCATACTGGCGGTCCTGCGTGGCCGCTTCCAGGATCACGTAGTAGCTCGCTGCCGAGGAATAGATGGTCGATACTTGCCGCTCGCCGAAGGCGCTGTACAGGGCCGTGCGGATATCGGACATTTGCACGCCCAGCAGATTGGCCTTGTCGCGGTCGATCCTGAGGGAGGCCTGCAAGCCCTTGATCTGCGAATCGCTGGTGACGTCGCGGAAGGCGGGATCGGCGCGCATGCCGGCAATAAACTTTTCCGCCCAGTCATTCAAGGCATCGGGACTGACGCTTTGCAAGGTGTACTGGTAGCGGCTCTTGCTCTGGCGCCCACCCAACTGCAAGTTTTGCACGGGGCGGAAATACACGGCCATGCCGGGCACGGTGCTCGTCGCGCGGCGCAGGTTTTCCAGCACCACGGGCATTTTCGGCCGCTCGCTGCGCGGTTTTAATACCATGAACATGCGGCCCGTGTTGCCGCCGCCGACGAACGAGGTCACATCCTGCACGCTGGGGTCCGCCTTGAGCACGGCCGCCACGCGGGCTTGCAAGTCCTGCAATGCCGCCGAGGAAATATCCTCCGACGCTTCCGTATTCACCTGGATCTGGCCCAGGTCTTCCTCGGGGAAGAAACCTTTCGGAATGGTCGCATACAGCAGCACCGTCAGCGCAAACGTGCACACGGCGATGAACAGCACCACGTTACGATGCGCCAGGGCCTTGTCGAGCAAATGGACATAGCCGTTGCGCAATTTCGTGAAACCCGCTTCGAAATGGCGGCCGATGAAGGACTTCTCGCCATGCGTGGGATCGCTGTCATTGTGTTCGCGTGTATCGGCCGGCAGGAAGCGACTGGCCAGCATCGGCACCAGGGTCAGCGACACGATGGCCGACACGAGGATGGACAGCGAGACGACGACGGCAAACTCGTGGAACAGCAAGCCGATCACGCCCGGCATGAAGAAAATGGGGATGAACACGGCCACCAGCGAGACGGAAATCGAGATGATGGTGAACCCCATTTCCTTGGCGCCCACGAGGGCCGCCTGGATCGGCTTCTTGCCCATCTCGATATGGCGCACGATGTTTTCGAGCACCACGATGGCATCGTCGACCACCAGGCCCACGGCCAGGGTAATGCCCAGCAGGGAAACGTTGTCGAGGCTGTAGCCAAGCCAGTACAGCAGGGCCAGCGCACCGAGCAGGGAAATGGGCATGGTGACGGCCGGAATGAAGGTGGCCGCCGCACGGTGCAGGAACAAAAAGATCACCAGCACCACCAGGATCACCGTCAAGGCCAGGGTCAGGTTGACGTCGTGAATGGCTTCACGGATCGAGACGGAACGGTCATTGACCAGGCTGATCTGGATGGAAGCAGGCAATTGTGCCTTGAAACCCGGCAAGAGCTTGCGCACGGCATCGACCACTTGCACGGTGTTCGCATCCGGTTGGCGCTGCACCAGCAAGGTGATCGAGCGCTCGCCATTGAAACTGCCGGCCGTCTTGGTCGATTGGAAACTGTCTTCCACCTCGGCCACTTCCTTCAGGCGCACAGGCTGGCCGTTGCGCGTGGCGACGATGAGTTCGGCAAAATCGGCCGCCTTCATCATCTGCGGGTTGCCCTGGATGGTCAAGGTCTGGCTGGGGCCGTCGAGGATGCCCAGCGGCGAATTCGTGTTCGAGGCGCGCAGCGCTGTGGCCAGCTCGTCCATGGTCAGGTTGCGCGCGTTCATCAGGTCGGCACGGGCGCGCACGCGCACGGCAAAGCGTTTCTGGCCATTCACGCTGACCTGGGCCACGCCAGGCAAGGTCGACAGGCTGGGCGCGATCAGGTTTTCCGCATAATCATTCAGATCCGACAAGTTCAGCGATGGCGACGTCATCTGGATGAACAGCACGGGCGCATCGGCCGGATTGACTTTGCGGTAGGACGGCAAGTCCGTCATTTCCGTCGGCAACTGGCGCTGAGCGCGCAGCAGGGCCGCCTGCACGTCGACGGCGGCCTCGTTGACATTGATGCTGGCGTCAAACTCCAGGGTCAGCGATGTATTGCCCAGGGTACTCGTGGAGGTGATCAGGCTCAGGCCGGCAATGGTGGAAAACTGCTTCTCCAACGGCAAGGCCACGGACGACGCCATGGTATCGGGGCTGGCGCCTGCCAGGTCGGCGCTGACGTTGATGACGGGCGTGTTGTAGCTCGGCAAGGCCGCCACGGGAATGTGGCCATACGCCAGCACGCCGGCCAGGATGATGGAGAGGGATAGCAGCACCACCATGACGGGGCGGCGGATGCTCAGTTCGGACAGATTCATGCTGGCTTGCCTTGCGGTGCGGCGGCGCCATCGGCTGCCTTGTGTTTTTCCGCCAGGCGCACCTTGCCGCCCGGACGCAGGTTCTGCTTGCCATCGACGATGATTTTTTCATCACCGGTCAATCCGGTCACGACGGCATTCGGGCCAAACGCATACACGCGCGCAATCTTGCGCACCTTGGCGGTGTTATCTGGCTCCATCGAATACACGAAGACGCCCGTGGTATTGGTGATGATGGCGTTTTGCGGGATGACCAGCGCATCCTTGAGCGTGCGCACCGTCAGCTGCGTATTCACATACTGGCCGGGCCACAAGTCGGTACCGCCATTATTGAAGCGGGCCTTGACCTTGATCACGCCCGTGGCGGGATCGACGGCATTATCGATAAAGTTCAGTTTGCCTTCCAGCTGCTTGCCACCCGCGTCCGACAGCAGCGCCTTGACCGCTACCTCGCCCGCCTTCTGCGCCGTCAGCAAGCCCGACAGGCTACTTTCCGGCAAAGTGAACACCACATCGATCGGGTCGAGCTGGGTGATGCTTGTGAGCGAAGTGGTCGGCTGCACCAGGCTGCCCGCGTAGACACTGATGGCGCCCACACGGCCCCCCTGCGGCGCGCGCAGGACGGTGTAGCTGGAATCGACCTGGGCGGCGCGCAAGGCGGCTTGGTCGGCAGCCAGCAAGCCGCGTGCCGCGTCCAGCTGGCTTTGCAGGGTGTCCACGGCGCCCTGGGCGATGAAGTTCTTGCTCAGCAAATCCTGGCTGCGCTTGAGCTGGCGTTCGAGATCCAGCACCGAGGCGCGGTCGCGCAAGACCTGCGCTTGCGCCTTGTCAACATTCGCGTGCTCGCTGCGGGCGTCCAGCGTGAACATCAGCTCGCCCTGTTTGACGAACTGGCCTTCGCGGATGTGCACCTTGGTAATCGTACTGGTCGTCTGTGGATGCAGATCGACGCTGCTGATGGACATCACGCTGCCATTGGCTTGCAGCACCATCGGCACATCCTGGCGCAGCGGCGCAACCACGCTCACGGTGGTCGGTCCCTGTGCGCCCTTGCCCCCTTTGCCATCGTGCCCACCGGTCGACGCGCCGGACTGATGATTGAAATACCAGATGCCGCCACCGATACACAGGGCCGCACCCACGAGGATTGCCAGACTAGTCTTTTTCATTGTTCTGTCACGCTGTTGCAGCGCAGGGCTGCAGGTTGAATGTAGTTGCCAGGGGGGCATAAAGCACAATATTGTCGCACGGAAATGCTCACTTTCCTGCGTAATACTCTGGCACGATAAGGGTGACTTCCAGTCCACCGTCACCATGATTGGCCAGCAAGACCGTGGCGCCATGCTGCTCGGCGATGTTGCGCGCGATGGTCAGGCCCAGGCCCGTTCCGCCCGATTCGCGCGAACGCGATGTCTCGATGCGGTAAAACGGTTCGAATACCTTGGCCAGTTGATCTGGCGCAATACCCGGCCCGCCGTCGCGGATGCGGATGCGCGCCGCGCCGGCGATACGCTCGACGGTGACCTGCGCGTATATGCCATATTTGACGGCATTGTCGATCAAGTTCACCAGGCAGCGCCGCATGGCGATGGGACGGGCCATCAAGGCCATGCTGGCCTGCCCGGCCAGGGTTACATTCTGGCCGGCATCGGCCGCGTCGGAGCAGACGCTGTCGAGCAGGGAATCGAGATCGAGCGCCTGCATTGCTTCTGTGCTATCCATCGAGCGGGCCAGGTCCAGCCCTTCCTTGACCATGCTCTGCATGGCCGACAGGTCGCCTACCAGACGGTCATACAACTCTGTATCGGCCACTTTTTCCAGGCGCAGGCGCAGGCGCGTCAACGGCGTTTGCAAATCATGCGTGATGGCGGCCAGCATTTGTGTACGCTGGGAAATATGCTGGCGTATGCGCGCCTGCATGGCATTGAAGGCGGCACTGGCCTGCCGGATCTCGCTGGCGCCCGACAGGGTCAGCGGCGGATGGTTGATGTCGTTGCCCAGGTCTTTCGCCGCCTGCGCCAGCTGTTTGAGCGGACGCATGGTCATGCGCGTGACCAGGTAAGCGAGGATGGCGATGCTGATCAGGAAAGGCAGCAGGGTCATCCAGTCGTTATGTTCATTGAACGGTGGCTGCTGGCGTGGCGGCAAGACCATCAGACGCAGCACGTGACCGTCCTGCATGCGCACGTCGAGGTTTTCACAGGTACCGCCCCATGGTTTGGCACCGAACATGCCCGGCGACTGGCGTGGCTCGATACAGGCAGCCGGACGTTCGGCCAGCGCGCTGACCTTGAAGCCCTCGCCCAGCTTGGCTTGCAGGGCGCTGGAAAATTCCGTCGGCGCCCCGGGCACATGTTTTGTGTCGGGACGCAGTTCCAGGCGCACGCTGCCCTTGTTGGCCACTTTCAGGTAGGCGGCGCGCGAAGCCAGCGGCACCACGTCGGCCGCCATCACCAGCTGCTCGGCCCGCTCGACGGCGTGATAGTCGCGGTATTGCTCAATGGCACGTTGGCGTTCGCCCACGGCCAGCCACTGCGTCAGCGCGGCCGAAGCGACGATGCCGATCAGCAGAAACATGAATACACGGCCCGTCATCGACCCCAGGAAGGCCTTCACGCGTGCGGCTCCACGTTGACTTGCCCGGCCAGCACATAGCCGCCGTTGCGTACGGTCTTGATGATTTGCGGCAAACGGGCATCTTCACCGAGTTTTTGCCGCAAGCGGCTGATCTGGATATCGATGGAGCGGTCGAACGGGTCGGCGTCGCGCCCCTGCGTCAGGTTCAGCAGCTGGTCACGGTTGAGCACGCGGTTCGGATGTTCCAGGAACACGCGCAACAGGCGGAACTCGGCGCCCGACAGCATGATCACCAGGCCGGTGGGATTGAGCAGGTGGCGCGCCGTCAAGTCCAGGGTCCAGCCGGAAAAGCGGATTTGCTGCGCCTTGTCGGACGGGGCATTCGACGGCATGGCGTGACTGCGGCGCAGCACGCTGCGTATGCGCGCCAGCAATTCACGCGGCTCGAACGGTTTCGGCAAATAATCGTCGGCACCCATTTCCAGGCCCAGGATGCGGTCCAGCGGCTCATTGCGCGCCGTCAGCATGATCACCGGCACCGTCGATTGGGCACGCAGTTTGCGGCACAAGGTCAGGCCGTCGTCACCCGGCAGGTTCAAGTCGAGCACGATCAGGTCGGGCCGCGTTTCATCGAGGATTTTCCACATGGCCGTGCCATCTGCCGCGCCCAGGGTGCGGTAGGCGTTCGTTTCCAGGTAGTCCGCCAGCAAACTGCGGATGTCGCGGTCATCATCGACGATGAGAATTGTAGAAGTGGGTTCCATGGTACGAATTATCCCCACTTCCCCCGCCCTTGCACAACGCATTTGTATCGTCTTGTATATAGGAGACCCGAAGAAACATATAGATACAAACTGTCTGGCAGCGGACACTTCGGGGAAACATGGCGCGTCCAACATGGATTCATGTGCAGCAACATGTACATCCCTCATCTTTTACAAAGGAATCCAGATGAACGCCTCAATGACAACCTTGCGCAAGAACTTGATCATCGCCATGAGCGTACTCGGCATGGGTGCGGCATCGCTGACCGTCCACGCCCAGGAAGCGGCGGCCAGTGCGCCTGCCGCCAGTACCAAGATGCAACATGACGGCCAGCGCGGCCAGCACCGTGGTGGCAATCCCGCCGAACGCATGGCCAAATACCAGGCCCGCCTGCACGACAAGCTGAAACTGACAGCCGCACAGGAACCGGCCTGGACCACCTTCACGGCCGCCAACGCGCCGAAGAAGCCGATGGGCGACTGGAAGGCCAGGCACGAAGCGATGGCCAAGCTGTCGGCGCCGGAACGTATGGAGCAATGGATTGCCATGTCGAAGGAACGCATCGCTGGCCAGGAAAGCCGTTTGGCCTCGCTGAAAACCTTCTATGCCGTACTGACGCCGGAGCAAAAGAAAGTATTTGATGACAACGTGCCTGGCGGCAAGCATGGCGGCCATCGTGGTGGCCACCACGGCATGCAGGAGCATCCCAAAGCTGGATAAGTAGGATTAGGTCCGCAGGACCGTAACCCAACAACTTTGTTGGCGTGTACGGTGGTGTCGGGTTACGCCCTGACGGGCTAACCCGACCTACTCCTCGAGCTTGCGCAGGGAAGTCAGGAACGTCGATGCATTTTGGAAACCGATCACGCGCGACTGGGCGATTTCCTGCCCCTGCTGGTTGAACATGATGATCCCCGGTGGGCCGAACAACTGGAAACGCTTCAGCATGGCCTTGTCGTCGGCGTCATTGGCCGTCACGTCCACTTGCAGCAGCACGGCTTGTCCCATCTTCTCGCGCACGGCAGGGTCGACAAAGGTCAGCTTTTCCATTTCAATGCAGGACACGCACCAGTCCGCATAAAAATCCAGCAAGGCTGGCTTGCCATTGAGCTGCGCCAGCGCCGCGTCGAGCTGCGCCACGGTTTTCACGCGCGTAAACGGCTGCGCATGTACCTGTCCGCCGCCCAGGTGGGCCAACGGCGCCAGCGGGTCGCGCCCACCGCTGGCCACGCCGACCAGTTGCAGCACGCCCAACACGGCAAACACCAGGCCGAAGGCCTTGGCTACCCAGGCGTTCTTCGCACCGCTCTTGCCCACCAGCAGATACATGCCGTAACCGACGAACAGCACCGTCCAGCCCAGCATCTGCACGGCTCCCGGTAGCACGGGCGAGACCAGCCACCAAGCCACGCCCAATTGCAGCACACCAAAGAAGCGCTTGACGGCATCCATCCAGGCTCCGGCACGGGGCAGCAAGGTGCCGGCCGAAATACCCACCAACAGCAAAGGCACGCTCATGCCCACGGCCATGGCGAACAGGGCGCCGCCGCCGATGACGACGTCGCGCGTCTGGCTGATGTACAGCAAGGCGCCGGCCAGCGGCGCGGCCACGCATGGCCCCACAATCAGGGCGGAAATGGCGCCCATGACAAATACGCCCGCCAGGCGGCCCGAGGACTGCTGGTTCGACACGGATGTCAGCTTGCCCTGCAGGAAAGCTGGCACTTGCAACTCATACAAGCCGAACATCGACAGCGCCAGGCCCGCCATCAGCAAGGCGAAAACGCCAAGCACCCACGGATTTTGCAGCTTGGCCGCGAGGCCTTCGCCCGCCAAGCCGGCTGCCACGCCCAGCGCCGTGTAGACGATGGCCATGCCCAGCGCGTATGTCAGCGACAACAGCAAGCCACGTGAGCGGCTGACCTTGGCACCATCGCCGATGATGATCGACGACAAGATCGGCACCATCGGCAGCACGCACGGGGTGAACGCCAGCCCCAGGCCCAGCAACATGAACAGGGGCAAGATGACCAGCAGCTTGCCTCCCTTCAGCGCCGATTCGATCTTGCCCAGCTCGTTCTGCGCCGGCGCCGGGTTTGCCGCCACGGGAGCCACCGCCACCGGGTCGGGCGTGGCCGTGATATCGGGGGTGGCGATGCTTATCACTGATACGCCAGGCGACGCTTGCGCCTGCGGGCCGTTGACGGCCGCCGTGTCGGCTGCCGGCGCGGCCGGCAAGGCGAACTTCGATGCCACGCCACCGGGCGCCATGCTCTGGCCGCCGCCACCACCCACCAGCTGGGCCGCAGCATCCTGCGGCGCATAGCACAATCCCTTGTCGGAACAGCCCTGTCCCGTCGCCTTCAGAGTAAACGCACCAGCCGCCTCGACAGGAATGGTGATGGTGAGTGTCTTGCGGAACGTTTCCACGTTCTTCTGGAAAGTGTCGTCAAACTTGACCTTGCCGGCCGGATACACGGGCGTGCCCAGCTTGGCGCCCACGGCGTCGAACTTGAAGCGCTCGTGGTACATATAGTAACCATCGGCAATCACATAGGTGACGGCGATGGTGGCCGGGTCCTGCATGCGGGCGGAAAATTTGAAAGCCAGTTCGGGATCAAGGAACTCATCGTCGGCACGGGCATGGCCGGCGCCAAAAACGGCGATCAACAGGAAGAGGCAGGCCGCAAACCAGGTGAGGAAAGGATGGCGCGGCGCGGCGCCCGCAGTGGCGCTGGAGGGGAAACGGGACATGAACTACCTTTTCAACCATTCGACAGAGGACGCGCGGAGCAGGCAGCGCATGTGCCGGGCCGGCGCGAAAGGAGAATAGTACACCGCTGAAAGGATAGCTGCAGCAGAAAACAAAAAAGCCAGGCTAGGCCTGGCTTTCTTAGATGCAATTACTGGGATTACTCGCCAGCGATTTCAACTGCTTCGGTCGTATCTGGACGATCCATCAGTTCAACGAACGCCATAGGAGCGTTATCGCCGACGCGGAAACCCATTTTCAGGATACGCACATAGCCGCCGTTACGGTTGGCGTAACGTGGGCCCAGTTCAGCGAACAGCTTCAAGACCATTTCACGATCGCGCAGGCGGTTGAAAGCCAGACGCTTGTTTGCCAGGCAGTCAGTTTTGCCCAGGGTCAGAATTGGCTCGACAACGCGGCGCAGTTCTTTTGCTTTTGGCAGGGTGGTTTTGATCGCTTCGTGACGCAGCAGCGATACTGTCATGTTGCGCAGCATTGCCAGACGGTGGGACGAGGTACGATTCAGTTTACGGAGGCCGTGACCGTGACGCATGATAAATCCTTTCGGTGAGTGTTTAAATTCCAGCTCTTCGATCGATGAAGCTAGTGCAACATCGCGGGCCGGTTTGTTACTTCAAAAATAAAAGCCTGGGACACCTGTCCCAGGCAGTTTGCTACAACTACGAATTACTTTTCCAGGCCTGCAGGCGGCCAGTTTTCCAGCTTCATGCCCAAGGTCAAGCCGCGCGATGCCAGCACTTCCTTGATTTCGTTCAGGGACTTGCGACCCAGATTTGGCGTTTTCAGCAGTTCGTTTTCCGAACGTTGGATCAGGTCGCCGATGTAGTAGATGTTTTCCGCTTTCAGGCAGTTCGCCGAACGCACGGTCAACTCCAGGTCGTCGACTGGACGCAACAGGATAGGATCGACCAGCGGAGCGCGCGATGGCGCTTCGGCGGCAGCTTCCGTGCCTTCCAGGGCAGCGAACACATTCAACTGGTCCACCAGAACGCGGGCCGACTGGCGGATCGCTTCTTCCGGCGAGATCACGCCGTTGGTTTCGATGTTGATGATCAGCTTGTCCAGGTCGGTACGCTGTTCAACGCGGGCCGATTCAACGAAGTACGATACACGGCGCACTGGCGAGAACGACGCGTCCAGGATGATGCGACCGATGGTCTTGTTCGTGTCTTCCGACAGGCGACGCACGTTACCAGGAACGTAGCCGCGGCCTTTTTCAACCTTGATCTGCATGTCCAGCTTGCCACCGGCGGTCAGGTGGGCGATCACGTGGTCAGGGTTGATCAGTTCGACGTCATGCGGCAGGTCGATGTCGGAGGCCAGGATCGCGCCTTCGCCTTCTTTTTTCAGGGTCAGGGTTACCGAATCGCGGTTGTGGACTTTGAAAACCACACCCTTCAAGTTCAGCAACAGATCGACGACGTCTTCTTGCACGCCATCGAGGGAGGAATATTCGTGGACGACGCCAGCGATCGTCACTTCGGTTGGCGCATAGCCTACCATCGACGACAGCAGAACGCGGCGCAACGCGTTACCCAATGTGTGGCCATAGCCGCGCTCGAACGGCTCCATCACGACTTTGGCGTGACCGGCACCGAGAGCTTCAACATCGATAATACGTGGCTTCAACAAACTGTTTTGCATGAAATGTCCTTTTCAATACCCTCGGCTCATTACACCGATAAGGCTGATGGCATTAGTAAAACGCCCACTCGATCGAGTGGGCGGTGATGGTGCTAACTACTATTAACGCGAGTACAGCTCGACGATCAGCGATTCGTTGACGTCGTTAGCGATTTCGTTACGCTCTGGCAGGGACTTGAAGGTACCTTCCATTTTCTTGGCATCAACCGAAACCCAGCTAGGCATGCCGACTTGTTCAGCCAGCGACAGTGCTTCAACGATACGCACTTGCTTTTTCGATTTTTCACGAACAGCAACGATGTCGCCAACTTTGACAGCGTATGAAGCGATGTTGACAACGATACCGTTCACGGTGAACGCTTTGTGGCTGACCAATTGACGCGCTTCAGCGCGGGTCGAGCCAAAGCCCATGCGGTAGCAAACGTTGTCCAGACGCGTTTCCAGCAACTTCAACAGCGTTTCGCCGGTGTTGCCTTTACGACGGTCTGCTTCAGCGAAGTAGCGGCGGAATTGACGTTCCAGCACGCCGTACATGCGCTTGACTTTTTGCTTTTCGCGCAGTTGGTTACCGTAGTCCGAGGTGCGGGCGCCGGATTTGACACCGTGCTGGCCTGGTTTGACATCCAGTTTGCACTTGCTGTCCAGCGAGCGACGTGCGCTCTTCAGGAACAGGTCAGTACCTTCACGGCGGGAGAGTTTTGCTTTAGGTCCGATATAACGTGCCACGATACTTCCTTTTTTTAATGATAACGCCCCAGCCACATGCATGATGAAACACACTGATGCGGTTAGGCGCTAGTCTGATTTGGTTTCAATCAGACGGTGGCTGAAAACGAAAAACCCGTCAAATTGAATTTGACAGGCAAGAACAGCCGGGCAGTATAACCGTTTCCGGCTCCCTGCTCCAGCGATTTCACACAACTGTACTGAGTTACAACAGACAGCAAAGCAGCTGGCGCCGAAGCGCCCTCTGCAACACTATCTTAGATACGACGACGTTTCGGTGGACGGCAACCGTTGTGCGGTACCGGCGTCACGTCCTGGATCTCGGTGATCTTGATGCCCAGGTTGTTCAGCGCGCGAACGGCGGACTCACGACCAGGACCTGGGCCCTTGATACGTACTTCCAGGTTCTTGACGCCACACTCAACAGCCACTTTACCAGCGGCTTCCGCGGCGACCTGCGCTGCGAACGGGGTCGATTTACGCGAACCCTTGAAGCCTGCACCGCCGGAGGTAGCCCACGACAAGGCATTGCCTTGACGATCGGTGATGGTAATGATGGTGTTATTGAACGAAGCGTGGACATGTGCAATGCCTTCAGCGACGTTCTTTTTAACTTTTTTACGCACGCGTGCTGATGCGGCGTTATTTTGCGACTTAGCCATAATTATTCCCTAGCGGATTATTTTTTCAGCGATTGAGCGGCTTTACGCGGTCCCTTGCGGGTACGTGCGTTCGTACGCGTACGCTGGCCACGGCAAGGCAGACCCTTACGATGACGCATGCCGCGGTAGCAACCCAGATCCATCAAACGCTTGATGTTCATGGACAGTTCACGACGCAGATCGCCTTCGACGATGAATTTACCTACTTCATCGCGCAGTTTTTCCAGTTCGCTGTCATCCAGATCTTTGATCTTTTTGTTGGTTGCTACACCGGTCGATGCACAGATTTTCTCTGCGCGTGGACGGCCCACACCGTAGATGGCCGTCAGGCCGATAACGGTATGCTGATGATTTGGGATATTAACCCCTGCAATACGTGCCATTTGTTATTCCTCGATTAACCTTGACGCTGCTTGTGACGTGGTTCCACGCAGATTACGCGGACTACGCCTTTGCGCTTGATGATCTTGCAGTTGCGGCAGATCCGCTTGACTGATGCGAGAACTTTCATTTTTGGGCTCTTTCTTTCGCTTCTTTGGTTTGATTCAGTGTGTTACTTGGTACGGAACACAATGCGGGCTCGGCTCAGGTCGTACGGCGTTAACTCCACCGTCACCTTGTCTCCAGGGAGAATGCGAATATAGTTCATCCGCATTTTACCTGAAATATGCCCGAGCACCACGTGTCCGTTCTCCAGCTTCACTCGAAATGTTGCATTTGGGAGATTCTCAAGAATCTCGCCCTGCATCTGTATGACGTCGTCTTTTGCCATTCGGTATGTTTACCGCGCTTAACGCGTCGGAATTCCGCCCTTGAAATTTGCTTTGCGCAGCAGCGAATCATATTGCTGCGACATCACGTAGTTCTGTACTTGCGCCATGAAATCCATGGTGACAACTACAATAATCAATAAAGAAGTACCGCCGAAATAGAATGGTACTTTCCACTGGGCTTGCATAAATTCCGGCAATAAACACACCAGGGTGATGTAGACTGCGCCGGCAAGTGTCAAGCGTGTCAGGATCTTGTCGATGTAACGGGCTGTTTGCTCGCCTGGACGGATCCCGGGAATGAACGCACCGCTTTTCTTCAAGTTATCCGCTGTTTCCTTGCTGTTAAACACCAGCGCTGTATAGAAGAAACAGAAAAACACGATCGCCACTGCGTACAACAGCGCATGGATAGGCTCACCAGGCCCCATCGATGCTGCCAAATCTTTCAAGAACCGCACCGCAGGGTTAGCGTTGTCGGCGCCCTTCGAAAACCAGTCCACGATAGTGGCCGGAAACAAGATGATCGAAGAAGCAAAGATCGGCGGGATCACGCCGGCCATGTTCAGCTTCAACGGCAAATGGCTGGTTTGACCGCCATAAATCTTGTTGCCTACCTGGCGCTTCGCGTAATTGACCAATATTTTGCGCTGACCACGTTCGACGAATACAACGAAGTACGTTACCAGTGCTACCAGAATCACGATGAAAATCGCGCTGAAGCTGCCGATCGAACCATTCGACACCTGAGTGAACAAGCCACCCAACGCCGACGGCAGACCTGCTGCAATCCCGGCAAAAATGATGATCGAGATGCCATTACCCAAACCACGCTCGGTAATTTGCTCACCCAACCACATCAAAAACATTGTACCGGTCAACAAAGTGACGACCGTCACGAAGCGGAATGCAAGACCAGGTTCCAACACGAGACCAGCTTGCGACTCCAGTGCGACTGCAATGCCCAACGCTTGGAACAGTGCCAGGGCAACCGTGAAATACCGGGTGTACTGGGTGATCTTGCGACGACCTGCTTCGCCTTCTTTTTTCAACGCTTCCATCTGCGGTGACACGATCGACAGCAACTGCATGATGATCGAGGCCGAGATATAAGGCATGATACCCAGCGCAAACACTGTAAAACGAGACAAGGCACCGCCCGAGAACATGTTGAACATGCCCAGGACGCCGCCTTCGTGCTCCTTGAACAGCGAGGCTAATTGTGTCGGGTCAATCCCGGGAACCGGGACGTGAGCACCGATACGATAAACCACCAATGCGCCAAGCAAAAACCAGAGCCGTCCCCAAGGGAAACCGGCCGCTGCACTTTTAGCAAGTTGTGGATTAGTCGCCAATTTTCGCTCCGATCAAGCTGTTAGCGGTCAACTCAGGCTACCGAGCCGCCGGCTGCTTCGATGGCTGCTTTCGCGCCAGCGGACACTTTCAAGCCCTTCAAATTCACCGCTTTGGTGATTTCGCCGGACAAGATCACGCGCACGTCACGGGCCAACACGCCCAGAACGCCAGCTTGCTTCAAGACCAGAATGTCGACATCGCCAACAGCCAGGTTGTTCAGATCGGACAGGCGCACTTCAGCTTTGAAGGTTGCGTGCATCGATTTGAAACCGCGCTTAGGCAGACGGCGTTGCAGAGGCATCTGACCGCCTTCGAAACCGACTTTATGAAAGCCGCCCGAACGCGATTTCTGACCTTTGTGACCACGACCCGAGGTTTTACCCAGGCCGGAGCCGATACCGCGACCGACGCGACGCTTGTAGTGCTTAGCGCCTTCGGCTGGTGCAATAGTATTCAATTCCATGATTTGCTCCGTTCGTGTAAGCCCGAAGGCTTACCCGACAACTTTAACGAGATACGATACTTTATTGATCATGCCGCGTACGGATGGGGTGTCTTGCAATTCGGAAACCGAATTTACACGACGCAGACCCAGACCGCGCACGGTAGCGCGATGCGATTCGCGCGTACCGATCAAGCCCTTGACCAATTGCACTTTGACTGTGTTTGTCATTTTGTCCACCTTAAGCCAGAATGTCTTCGACCGACTTGCCGCGTTTGGCAGCGATATCGGAAGCAGTGCTCATTTTCGACAGGCCGTCCAGCGTAGCGCGTACCAGGTTGTATGGGTTGTTCGAACCGGTGGATTTCGCCACCACGTCCGTCACGCCCATCACTTCGAAGATAGCGCGCATTGCGCCACCAGCGATAACGCCAGTACCAGGCTTAGCTGGGTTCATCAGGACCTTGGAGGCGCCGTGACGACCAACAACCGTGTGATGCAAGGTACCGTTTTTGAGCGGTACTTTGATCAGATTGCGACGGGCTTCTTCCATTGCCTTCTGCACGCCAACTGGCACTTCTTTCGATTTGCCCTTGCCCATGCCGACGCGGCCATCGCCATCACCAACTACGGTCAGCGCGGCGAAACCCATGATACGACCACCCTTGACCACTTTGGTCACGCGGTTGATCGCGATCATTTTTTCGCGCATGCCATCATCCGGCTTGTCGCTTTGCATTTTTGCTTGCATTTTTGCCATGATTGATCCTTAGAACTTCAGACCGGCTTCGCGTGCGGCTTCTGCCAACGCTTTCACACGGCCGTGGTAACGGAAACCGGAGCGGTCAAACGCAACTTCGGTAATCCCTGCTTTCAACGCTTTTTCAGCGACGCGCTTGCCGATCAAGGCTGCAGCAGCGGCATTGCCGCCTTTGCCGGATTGGCCTGCCAGTTCAGCGCGAACTTCCGCTTCAGCCGTCGAGGCCGAAACCAGGATTTTTGCATCCGGGCTGATCAGGTTGGCGTAAATGTGCAGGTTGGTGCGATGCACCGACAAGCGATTTACTTTCAATTCCGCAATCTTGATGCGGGTTTGGCGTCCGCGGCGAAGCCGTGATTCTTTCTTATCCATCGTCAGCCCCTAATTACTTCTTCTTGGTTTCTTTAAGCTTAACCACTTCGTCCGCATAGCGAACGCCCTTGCCTTTATAAGGCTCAGGAGCGCGGTAAGCACGAACTTCAGCGGCTACCTGGCCAACCTGTTGACGGTCGATACCTTTAATCAGGATCTCGGTCGGGGTTGGTGTTGCGCAGGTAACGCCAGCTGGCATGTCATGCACTACAGGGTGCGAGAAACCCAGGGACAGATTCAACTTGTCGCCTTGAGCTTGCGCCTTGTAACCCACGCCTACCAGGTTCAGCTTTTTCTCGAAACCCTTGGTGACACCAACAACCATGTTGTTGACCAGTGCGCGCAGCGTGCCGGACATGGCATTGGCTTCGCGGCTGTCGTTCGCCACGTCGAAACTCAGGGTTCCTGCATTGTTTTCTACTTTGACCTGACCGGTAAGGGCCTGGGAAAGTACGCCCAGCGGGCCTTTTACGGTGATCGCTTGTGCGGAGATGGCGACTTCGGCGCCAGCTGGCACTACGATAGGCATTTTAGCTACTCGAGACATGTGTAACTCCTTAAGCCACGTAGCAAATAACTTCGCCGCCGACACCGGTAGCGCGTGCTTTGCGGTCAGTCATGACGCCTTGCGGAGTCGACACGATCGCCACACCCAAGCCATTCATCACAACAGGGATCTCGTCTTTACCCTTGTAGACGCGCAGACCCGGACGGGACACGCGCTCCAAGCGCTCAATAACGGGACGGCCAACATAATACTTCAAACCGATTTTCAGTTCCGCTTTGCCACCAGCTTCGGCAACAGCGAAATCTTCAATGTAACCCTCGTCCTTCAGGACGCTGGCAATCGCAATTTTGACTTTCGACGATGGCATGGCCACGGTCGTCTTTTGCACGCCTTGTGCATTGCGAATGCGGGTCAGCATATCGGCGATAGGATCGCTCATACTCATTGCATATTCTCCTATTACCAGCTTGCTTTTGTCATACCCGGAATTTCACCACGCATGGCGAATTCACGGAGCTTGATACGACCCAGACCGAATTTACGGAATGTGCCGCGCGGACGACCGGTGATGGCGCAACGATTACGTTGACGCGTCGGGTTCGAGTTACGTGGCAGCGCCTGCAATTTCAGGCGAGCTTCGTAGCGCTCTTCTTCCGATTTCGATTGGTCATCGACGATGGCCTTGAGAGCTTCGCGCTTAGGGGCGAATTTCGCCACCAGGTCAGCACGCTTGATCTCACGATTAATCAGTGACAGTTTGGCCATGATCAGTTCCTGAAAGGGAATTTAAAGGCGGCGAGCAAAGCTTTGGCTTCGTCATCGGTCTTAGCGGTTGTCGTGATGCTGATATTCATACCGCGCAACGCGTCAATCTTGTCGTATTCGATTTCAGGGAAAATGATCTGTTCCTTGACACCGATGTTGTAGTTACCACGACCATCAAATGCACGGCCGTTCACACCACGGAAATCGCGTACGCGCGGCAGAGCCACGGTAATGAAGCGATCCAGGAACTCGTACATGCGAGCGCCGCGCAGGGTGACCATCGTACCGATCGGGTAACCTTCACGGATTTTGAAGCCTGCGATCGCTTTGCGGGACTTGGTGGTCACTGGCTTCTGGCCGGCGATCTTGGTCAAGTCAGCAACTGCGTGCTCGAGAACTTTTTTATCCGCGATAGCCTCACCAACACCCATGTTCAGGGTGATTTTGGTCAGGCGTGGAACTTCCATTACCGACTTGTAACCAAACTTGCTGGTCAGGTCGGCAACGACTTTTTCTTTATAGAATTCTTGGAGACGTGCCATGATTTCTTAAGCCTTCACTACTTCGCCGGAGGATTTAAAGATGCGGACTTTCTTGCCGTCCACTTCTTTGAAACCCACGCGATCTGCCTTGCCAGTCGCTGCATTAAACAATGCAACGTTGGACACGTGAATTGGCATGGTCTTATCGACGATACCACCAGTTACGCCAGTCATCGGGTTTGGCTTAGTCGCTTTTTTAGCGATGTTAATGCCATCAACCACGATATGTTCAGCATCGATACGCTGCTGTACCACACCACGTTTGCCCTTGTCTTTCCCGGTCAGAACGATGACTTCGTCGTTTTTACGAATCTTATCCATTACGACTCCTTACAGGACTTCCGGTGCCAGGGACACGATTTTCATGAACTTCTCAGTACGCAGTTCGCGTGTGACAGGTCCAAAAATACGGGTACCGATCGGTTCCAGCTTGGCGTTCAACAGAACGGCGGCGTTGCCGTCGAACTTCACCAGGGAACCGTCTTGGCGGCGAACACCTTTAGCGGTGCGCACAACCACGGCGTTATAAATTTCACCTTTTTTGACACGGCCACGTGGCGCAGCAACCTTAACGGTTACCTTGATCACATCGCCAATGCCAGCATAACGGCGCTTGGAGCCGCCCAATACCTTGATGCACATTACTTCTTTGGCACCGGTATTGTCAGCCACTTCGAGCCGGCTTTCAGTTTGAATCATAGTATTCTCTTTCCCAACTTAAGCCGAAGAATCCACACAATGTAGACCCACGGTCAGTCTTGGTCCCGCCAGAGCCGCCCTGCTGGGCTTCACTGTTTGGGTGCATGACCTTCATACATCAACTGACCGCGAATGCTACTGTCTGTGGCCAGACACTTTGCGGCGTTACATGAACGAAGCCCGCAAGTATTACATACAATTTGCGGGCCTGCAAGTACTAATTAAAACCCACCGCCGAAACGGTGGTTTTTATTTAAACGGTTGGTGCGGCTTGAACCACACGTGTCACCGTCCATGCCTTCGTTTTGGAGATCGGGCGACCTTCCTGGATCTCGACCGTATCACCGGCCTTGACTTGGTTGGTCTCGTCATGCGCGTGATACTTGTTCGAGCGCATGATGATCTTGCCATACAAAGGATGTTTTACGTGGCGCTCGATCAGAACGGTAACGGTCTTGTCCATCTTGTCCGAAACCACTTTACCGATCAGCGTGCGCTTGAGCGACTGTTTCACTGGTTCGTTCATTTGGCTTCCTTCAGATTCATTACCGTCTTCACACGCGCGATATCGCGGCGTACCTTCTTGAGCTGCGAAGTGTTGCTCAGCTGCTGCGTAGCGATTTGCATGCGCAGGCCGAACTGTGCCTTCAACAGGTCATTCAGCTCTTTTTGCAGAGCTGGCTGGTCCTTGCCGCGGAGTTCAGATGCTTTCATATACAACTCCAATTATTGGCCGACTTGGCGGATGACAAACGTCGTCGCCAGTGGCAGTTTAGCGGCGGCAAGACGGAATGCTTCCCGTGCCAGCGCTTCATCAACGCCATCCATTTCGTACAGTACTTTGCCTGGCTGAATTTCAGCGACGTAGTACTCAGGATTACCTTTACCGTTACCCATACGGACTTCAGCCGGTTTGTTCGAAATCGGTTTGTCCGGGAAAATACGGATCCAGATACGGCCACCGCGCTTGATGTGACGCGTCATTGCACGACGCGCCGCTTCAATTTGACGCGCAGTGATACGACCGCGCGCAACTGCCTTCAGACCGAATTCGCCAAACGACACGGCGGTGCCGCGGCTGTGCGAAATACCGGTGTTACGGCCTTTCTGCTCTTTACGATACTTTCTGCGTGCTGGTTGCAGCATGATTATTCTCCTGCTTTCTCAGCTGGTGCTGCTGCGGCGGCCGGTTTAGCGGCGGTACGCACACGTGCACCTGGTGCTGTGGATGGTTTCGCACCGGCACCGGCTGGACGTGGACGGCCAGCTGGCTTGCCATCGTCACGGCGTGGGCCGCGGCTTTTCTTCTCGTCAGCTGGGGTATCGATGACTGGTGCATCGCCGTTAGGCGCGCGGTCACCTTTGTATACCCACACCTTGACACCGATGATGCCGTAGGTGGTCGACGCTTCGCTGGTACCGTAGTCGATATCGGCGCGCAGGGTATGCAGAGGCACGCGGCCTTCGCGGTACCACTCTTTACGCGCGATTTCGATACCGTTCAGACGGCCGGACGACATGATCTTGATACCGAGAGCACCCAGGCGCATTGCATTTTGCATTGCACGCTTCATGGCGCGGCGGAACATGATCCGTTTTTCCAGCTGCTGAGCGATCGAATCGGCGATCAGTTGCGAGTCGATTTCTGGCTTGCGAATTTCTTCGATGTTCACGTGAACAGGTACGCCCATGATCTTGGTCAGCGCGGACTTCAGTACTTCGATGTCTTCGCCTTTTTTACCAATGACCACGCCTGGACGCGAGCTGTAGATCGTGAAGCGCGCGTTCTTGGCTGGGCGCTCGATAACGATGCGGCCAACGGAAGCGTTCTTCAGTTTCTTTTTCAGGTAAGCACGTGCTTTCAAGTCTTCGTTCAGCATGGCAGCGAAATTACCGTTGCCTGCATACCAGCGCGAAGCCCAGTTACGGGTGACCGCCAGACGGAAACCGGTTGGATGAATTTTCTGACCCATCGTGGCTCCTTAGTTACCGACAGTCACGTAAACGTGACAGGATTGTTTCGAAATACGGTCGCCACGGCCTTTTGCACGCGCGGTGAAGCGCTTCAGGACGGGGCCCTTTTCGACGTAGATCGTTTTCACGAACAATTCGTCGATGTCCGCGCCATCATTGTGCTCGGCATTCGCAATAGCGGATTCCAGAACGCGTTTGATGATCGCAGCACCTTTTTTCGGGCTGAATTGCAAGATGTTGAGTGCAGCGTCAACTTTCTTGCCACGGATCAGGTCAGCAACCAGGCGGCCCTTTTGGTCCGACAGGCGCACACCTTTGAGGATAGCTTTAGTTTCCATTATTTCTTAGCCTTTTTGTCAGCTGCATGGCCCTTGAACGTACGGGTCAGTGCGAATTCGCCGAGCTTGTGACCAACCATGTTTTCGGAAACATAAACCGGCACGTGCAGCTTGCCGTTATGAACCGCGATCGTCAGGCCGATGAAGTCAGGCATGATTGTCGAACGACGCGACCAGGTTTTGATTGGCTTTTTGTCTTTGGCTGCTTGCGCGGCTTCAACTTTTTTCACCAGGTGGGCGTCACAGAACGGCCCTTTTTTCAATGAACGTGTCATGTGCTACCCCTTATTTCTTGCCGCGGCGCGAGACGATCATGGAAGTCGTACGCTTGTTGCTGCGTGTTTTCTTACCCTTGGTCTGTTGGCCCCATGGCGAAACTGGATGACGACCAGCTGCTGTTTTACCTTCACCACCACCGTGCGGGTGATCGACCGGGTTCATGACCACACCGCGAACGGTAGGACGAACACCGCGCCAGCGCATCGCGCCAGCTTTACCGATTTTACGCAGGCTGTGCTCGGCATTGCCGACTTCACCAACCGTTGCACGGCACTCGATGTGCACGCGACGTACTTCACCCGAGCGCAGACGCACTTGAGCGTAGGTACCTTCACGCGCCATCAGCACAACACCAGCACCAGCGGTACGTGCCATTTGGGCACCTTTACCTGGCAGCATCTCGACGCAATGCATCACGGTGCCGACTGGGATGTTACGGATTGGCAAGCAGTTACCCGATTTGATCGGTGCTTCCGAACCGTTCATCACGCTGTCGCCAACGGCCATGCCTTTGGTTGCGATGATGTAGTGACGTTCGCCGTCGGCGTAGCACAGCAGAGCGATATTCGCGGTGCGGTTTGGATCGTATTCGATACGTTCCACTTTCGCTGGAATACCATCTTTGGTGCGCTTGAAGTCGATCAAGCGATAGTGTTGCTTATGACCACCACCGATATGACGGGTGGTGATGTGACCGTTGTTGTTACGACCAGCGGTCTTGGATTTCTTTTCAACCAGGGCAGCGAACGGACGACCTTTGTACAGATCTGGGTTCACCACCTTTACCATGCCGCGACGGCCTGGCGAGGTTGGTTTCATCTTAACGAGTGCCATTATGCAGCCTCCTCGGAGAAGTTGATTTCCTGGCCAGGCTTCAGGCACACGAAAGCACGCTTGGTATGGTTACGACGACCGTTGAACTTGCCGGTGCGCTTTTGCTTACCTTCGCGGTTTGCAGTTTGCACGGACAGAACTTCAACCTTGAACAGCAGTTCGACCGCTGCCTTGATTTCAGGCTTGGTTGCATCCGGCAATACGCGGAATACAATTTGCTCGTTCTTTTCCGCGACCATGGTGGCCTTTTCGGAAATGACCGGCGCCAACAGCACCTTCATCAAGCGTTCTTCGCTATGTTTCAAAATCGCGCTCATGCCAGCATCTCCTCAATCTTAGCCAATGCAGCTTTGGTGACCAAGATCTTCTTGTAGAACACCAGGGACATCGGGTCTGCGTGACGTGGCTCAACGACGAGTACGTTAGGCAGGTTGCGCGATGCCAGTTCCAGGTTTTCGTTCAGAACGTCGGTGATGATCAGAACCGAATCAAAGCCCAGGCCGCTCAATTTTTGCGACAGCAGCTTGGTTTTTGGCGCGTCGATCGTCAGATCGTCGATGACGATCAGGCGCTCTTCGCGAGCCAGCTGCGACAGGATCGAGCAGATACCTGCGCGATACATTTTTTTGTTCACTTTGTGGGTGAAGTTTTCGTCAGGCGAGTTCGGGAAAATCCGACCACCGCCGCGCCACAGTGGCGACGACGACATACCAGCACGAGCGCGGCCGGTACCTTTTTGGCGCCATGGCTTTTTCGTCGTGTGGTGAACTTCTTCACGGTCTTTTTGCTTGCGGTTACCACTACGTGCATTCGCTTGATAAGCGATGACGACTTGGTGGATCAGCGCTTCATTGTAGTCACGGCCGAAAATCGTATCGGCTGCAGCAACGTTCGAGGCGGCTTGACCTTGCGCATTCAGAAGCTTGAGTTCCATCGTTTAAGCTCCCTTCTTGGCTTTGGTTTTGATGGCTGGCGAGACAACTACCTGGCCATTTTTCGCACCTGGAATCGCGCCTTTGACCAGCAACAGCTGACGGTCGGCATCGATACGGGCGATCACGAGGTTCTGGATCGTACGGTTAACGTCACCCAGATGACCGGTCATGCGCTTACCAGGGAAAACGCGACCTGGATCTTGTGCCATACCGATGGAACCTGGAACGTTATGCGAACGCGAGTTACCGTGCGTTGCACGGCCAGAAGCGAAGTGGTAACGTTTGATAACGCCTGCATAGCCTTTACCGATGGTAACGCCTTGCACGTCGATCTTTTGACCGACTTCGAACAGGGAAGCAGCGACAACATCGCCAGCTTTCAGTTCAGCGGCTTTAGCAGCGTCGACACGGAACTCTTTCAACAGAGTACCGGCTTCAACACCAGCTTTAGCGTGATGACCAGCAACAGCTTTGGTCACGCGGGAAGCGCGACGTTGACCGAATGCGACCTGAACAGCGGAGTAACCATCTGTTTCAGGGGTTTTGATTTGCGCAACACGGTTGTTCGATACGTCCAACACGGTGACCGGGATCGAATCCCCTTCATCCGTGAAAATGCGCATCATACCAACCTTGCGACCGAGAAGGCCTAGGCTCATTTTTTCTCCATTCCCACCTGCGATTGGGCGGGGCTTGTTTAACTACAAAGTAACGTAGGACTCAAAAAAGACGAATCCATACCGAAGCCGGCTAGTATATAGCACAAAAACCCTTGACGCAACAAGTTAACACGAGGTATGTCAAAGTGTTGCGCGACGCCCCTGCGGGAGTTGTCGGCGGGCTTGAAAAACGCTGCCGCAAGGCAATGCAAAGCACCCAAAGCGCGGCCGCATGCGGCCTTGAAGCGATGAACAGCGCGCGCGGCACACGCTGGCAGCGACAGAAACAACGAGGGCGCGTACACAGCATACGCGCCCTCTTCACCTCGTCAATCACGCATGGTGCACCCGCGGGCGCACCTCATTTCAGACCTTGCACTGCTCGATGCAATGCTTGTAAATCATCTCACAGATGGGACTGGAGGCCGAGCCGGGCATGCCGCCCGAACACACATTGGCCCGGATGGCACACTCCAGCGTGCAGTCATTGCCGGCAAACGCATACGAAGCGCTCAGGCCGAGCGCAAACAGGAAGGCCGTGGTTTTCTTGATCATGGTATGTCTCCGTTCGGGTTATCTACAAAATGATGGAAGAACCGGCAGGACCGCCACGCCATCACGACACTACGGACGGCCCGCCATTACTAAAAAAGTAACACCAATAGAATACCGTAAACAATACCAACCAAACACCAATTTATGTAGAAACCAGATAAGTTTATGCGTTTGGCGCGCTCGCCTTCAGCCATACAAATGGCGAGCCGCGGAATCATCTGCAACTCGCCAATGCCATGCCGCAGCCGGGCACATATCGCCGCCCTACTCTTGCGCTGATCCTCTGCCAATTTGATACCAGTCCACCTTGCGCGTTACCACCATGATGGCCGCCAGCACGGCAAACAATAGAATGCTGCCCATCACCAGCGCATTGTTTTCCGAGTTCAGCAAGCCGTACAAGGCGCCATACAGCACCATCAGGGCCACGCCAAAGCCGATCGCACGCCCGGTGCTCCTGAGTACGTAAGTCAGGTAAAAGCTGGTCAGCACGATACAGGCGGCGCTGGCAATCAGATAGGCGGCGAGGAAGGCGATATGCTCGGCCAGGCCCACCAGCAGCAGGAAGAAGATCACCAGCGACAGGCCCACCAGCAAATACTGCACCGGATGGATCGGCAGGCTTTTCAAAATTTCAAAGATGAAGAAGGCGGCAAAGGTCAGCGCCACGAACAGCAATCCATATTTGGTGGCGCGGTCCGATTGCGAGTACACGTTCACCGGCTCGATGAAGCCGACGCTGAAGCGATCCACCCGGCCCAGCGGCGCACTGTCGAGCACCTTGAATTCCCCCTCGATGGTGCTCAGCTGCGTTTGCGCATTGCTGGCCAGCGACGAGATGTTCCACTCGGTCTGAAAGCCATCGGCGTTGATCTGGCGATATTTCGGCGACGGCAGGAAGCGCCCGCCAAACTGCGGATGAGGCCAATTCGACTTGATGCTGATCTGGCTGTTTTTCGCCACCGGCACGAAATGCTGGCGTTCGATGCCGTCCAGTCCCAGGTCAAAGCTGAATTTCACCTCTTGCGTTTGCGCCAGCGCCATGGCGCCCAGCGGCGCGTGCAGCCCGCTGCGGAAGGCAAACAGGTCGGTGCCCTGTTCAAACTCGATTTGGCGCCCGCCCCAATCGATTTTCGGGATATTGTGAATGCCACGCACATCCTCGATCGATAGCGCAATGAAAGGCTGACCAACGGCAATACGCGCGTCCGGCGTCTTGCGCGGCAGTTGGTCAAGACTCGGCACCGTGAAGTCGCCCTTGAACGCATGCTGGCCGCTGTACACCAGCACCTGGTGGATACCACGGTAGCGGCGGTCGGTCTCAATGGTTCCCACCTGCAGCAAAAGGTTCGGGTACACGAGCAAGCGGCGCTGCACCGTACGGCGCAGCAACTCCGTGCGCACAGGCCCACTCTCTGCCTGTGTCTTGTCATCGCCCTTCCCCACTTCCACGCGCTCTTCATATTGTTCCGTGTAGGGGATCACCAGGATGGGGCCGATGATAGTTTGTTCGCGCACCGAATCGGCGGCGATGCTGTCGACGGCTTCCTGGCGGAATTCCATCCGCTCCTTGATCGTTTCCTGAATCATCAGCAAAGGCAGGCCGATCACCAGCATCAGGCCGAACACCATCAACGCTTTGACGAATAGAGTTTTTTGCATGGCGCATCCTTGAATAAAGAATGCCAGTGTAAAAAAGTTGTATGCGCTGACGATGCAGTCTGTGTGAAGCCGGCAAATAAAGTGCGCTGAGCCTAGGCCAGCGGCAGGCACAGGCGCGCGCAGGCGCCGCCCTCCGCATGATTGAGCACCTCGACCGCGCCGCCGTGCAGGGAAGCGACCTCGCGCACGAAGGGCAGGCCCAGGCCAGTACTCTTGCCCGCGCTCGGGCGCGGCAAGGAATAAAAGCGCTCGAAGACGCGTTCGAGCGCATACGCGGGGATGCCTGCGCCTTGGTCTCGCACGGCAATTTCCACCTGGCTGCCCTGGCAATGCGCCGTCAGATCGATGCAGCTGCCCGGCGGCGCAAAGCCGGCCGCGTTGTCGAGCAGGTTACCCAGGGCCTGGCGCAGCAGCAGGGCGTCCCCGGCCACGCTCGCCTCGTCCGCCTGCATCTGCAGGCGCACGCCGCGTGTCGCCAGGGTGGCGGCCGCGTCCTGCGCCACTTGCGCCAGCAACGGCCTCAGTGCGATGCGCTCGGGATGCTCCAGCCGCTGCTGCTTTTCCACGCGCACCAGGGCCAGCAGCTTGTCGATCAGCTGCCGCTGACGCGCGTTCTGTTCCAGGATACTGGCCAGGAACTGGCGCCGCTCGGCCGGCGGCATGTCTTCCTGCAGCAGTTCCGCCGAGGCCTGGATGGCGGCGATCGGGCTTTTCAACTCATGCGCCAGCGTGTGCATCAGCTGCTCCACATATTCCTTGCCTTCCAGGCGCGTGCGCATCGCCTCCAGCGCCCGGCCCAAGGTGCCAATCTCGTTCTTGCCCAGCGCCGGCAGCGCCACCTTGCGCCCTGCTTCCACGTCGCCGATGTAATGCATCAGCTTGCCCAGCGCATGGTGCAACCACCAGGCGAATGCCAGGCCGATCAGCAGCGACAGCAGCAACAGGATGGCGCCACGCTGCAATATCTTGCGCTGGCTGCGTTCGACAAACGCTTGCACGCTGGCATTCGGCTTGGCCACCGTCAGCACGCCGATCACTTCATTGCCGTCGCGAATCGGCGCGGCCACGTGCATCACCGTCGACATCTCGTCGTCTGGCCGGCTGCGCGTGCTGCGCGCGCCATACTTGCCCTGCAAGGTGAGATACACGTCATTCCAGCGCGAATAGTCGCGCCCTACGTCGCGCCCGCTGGAATCGAACAGCACGATGCCGTGCCGGTCCGTGATGGTAATGCGGTAATCGAGCGTGCGCTTGCGCACGCCATTGATATTGACGTCCACGCCATGGCGCGCGTAGTCCTGCATGCGTTCGGCTATGGGCGACTGTGCCAGCGTGCCCGCCGCCACGTCGGGCGCCACCAGGTTAGCCAGCAGTTGCGAGGTATCGACCAGGGTGTCTTCCAGGGTCGAGCGCACGCCAGGCTTGACCTGCTCCATGAAGACGTTCAACAGGAACCACGCGGCAAGGCCGACGATCAGGAAGTAGCCGAGCAGGATGCGCAGGCCGATCTTCATGCGCCGCTCAGGCTGTAGCCGAGGCCACGGTGGGTATGAATGGGATCGACCTGCGCATCGATGGCGCGCAGCTTGGCGCGCAGCGATTTGACGTGCGCATCGACGGTGCGCTCTAGCGTGTCGGGCGCCCCGCTCCACACACGCTCCATCAGCTGCGCGCGCGACAGGACGTGGCCCGGATGCTCGAGCAAGGTCTTCAGCAACAGGTATTCATAGCGGGTCAGGTCCAGCGGCTGGCCGTGAAACAGTACTTTCGCCTCCAGCGCGCGCAACGCGAAGCGGGCCGGAGCGGTCGCGGCGACAGGAGCGGCTATCGCCATGCCAGTCTCGCGGGGCGCTGGCGCGACACCTGCGCGGCGCAGGATGACGCGGATGCGCGCCACCAGTTCGCGCGGCGAAAACGGCTTGGTGACGTAGTCATCGGCGCCGATTTCCAGGCCGACGATGCGGTCGATCTCGTCGCTGCGGGCCGTCAGGAAGATCACTGGCACTTCGGAAAACTGGCGCAGGCGGCGACACACTTCCAGCCCGCTCATGTCAGGCAAGCCCACGTCGAGCACCACCAGAACGGGCATCTGCGCCGCTTCGCCGGGCGTTGGGCGCAGCGCGGCCAGGGCTTGCTCGCCCAACATCACATGACGCGGCGTAAAGCCGTCCGTGCGCAGGGCATAGGCGATGCTGTCGGCAATCGCCTGTTCATCTTCCACGATCAGGACAGTCTTGGACATGGCGGCGGCACGCATTAGTGGACAGACCCGGAGTATCCCCGACGCACGCAAGCGGCGTCAATCGCGCGCTTTGCGGTGCGCCGGCAAAAAGCCACCGAGCCAAAAAAACTTATAGTATATTTATCGCAGCATGACTCCACTGATACACCGTGTCCAACACCCGTCCGAGGAGACTATGAAGAACCATACCATCAGCCTGCTATGCGCTGTCAGCCTGCTGGCCGCCTGCGCGGCGCCAGCGACACTCACCACCTCCAACGCACAACACGACGCCTGCAACGCGGCCGAACTCAAGGGACAGTTTGGCGAAGCGGAACTGGCTTGCGTACAGGCGCTGCGCAGCGCCGAGCAGGCCGGTGCCAGCGCAGACATCCTCTCCCAGCGCCAGTACAACCTGGGCCGCATCAAGCGCTTGCAGGGCAAGAATGCCGAAGCGGAGCAACTGTACCGGCAAGCCCTGGCCACGGAAGAAGCGGCGCAGCCACGCAGCGAGGCACGTGTCGGCCGTCGCACGGTGGAACTGGCGTCGGCGCTGGCGGCGCAAGGGAAGTGGCAGGAAGGCACGGGCTATCTGGAACGCGTGCTACCGCTGCTGCCGAAGCTGTCGCCCGCTGCGCGCACGTATTCGGCGGAAGTGCTGCGCCAGTACGCCAGGCAGCTGCAAGGCGGCCCGCAAGCAGCGCTGGCCGTACGCTTTGCAGCAGTCGCGGCCAGCCTGCAATAAGTGGCCCCAGGGCCCGGCCTAGGGCTGGGCGACGTGGATGCTGGCCTTGATGTGCTTGAGGTGGGCCACGATGGTGAACGTCATCACCACCAGCAGCGACCATGAGCTCCATTTGCTGACATGCACCACCGACCAGGCGCCAAGCTGGTTGGGATAGCGCCACACGCCCCAGAAGGTGCTGATGTTTTCGGCCAGCCAGATAAAAAAGCCAACCAGCACGAAACCGAGCAGCAAGGGCATGCTGCGGTCGCGGTCGAGCGGACGAAACACCACAGTGGTGCGCGCGTACAAGCCCAGCGCGCAGGCGGCCAGATACCAGCGATAGTCGCCGATGTAGTGATGGGTAAAGAAGTTGGCATAGATCAGCAGCGCGATCAGCACCGCCATCCAGTACGGCGGATGGTGGCGTATCCGCATGTCGAGCAGGCGCCAGGTCTGGATGATGTAGCTACCGACGGCCGCATACATGAAGCCGGAGAACAGGGGGACGCCGAACACCTTGCTGTAGGCGAAATCAGGATAGCTCCATGACTGGATCGACCCCGATACCTTGAACACCTCCAACGCGAAGCCGACCGCGTGAAACAGGCAGATGGCTTTCAACTCATCCCATGTTTCCAGCCCGCGCCAGACCATCGCGCCCTGGATCGCCAGGGCGACCAGCAGAAGCACGTCATAACGCGGCAGGCCGAACAGGCCGGCGCGCGGCACCAGGAACACGGCAGTAAAAAACAGCCCCACGAACAGGCACGACCTCGCCTCCTTGATGCCAAAATACAGGAATTCGGTCAGGAAACGCGGCCAGCCGCGCAAGCGGTTACGGGGCGCGGCATTTAACAGGTGGGTATCGAGGGCATTGAGCATGCCGGAACTTTATCGAGCGGCCGCAACGCTGTAAAGCAATTTTGCTCGCGTACGGCCTTGCAGCCATTGTCGACCTAGCACCAATAGCAATGGGGCCGGGCGCACTCACGATTGTGAGCAGGCCCGGCCCCATCATCAGGCAGCGGGACACCCCGCCAGCCTGGAACAACTGTCAACACCTGATGCTACGGTATTGTCAGCTGCCCTTGAAACTCTTATTGCAGTTTGATTTCAACATCAACACCAGCTGGCAGGTCCAGCTTCATCAGCGCGTCAACGGTTTTGTCCGTTGGGTCAACGATGTCCATCAGGCGTTGGTGCGTACGGATCTCGAACTGATCGCGCGAAGTTTTGTTGACGTGCGGGGAACGCAGCACATCGAAACGTTGAATACGGGTAGGCAGTGGTACTGGGCCTTTGACGACAGCGCCGGTGCGCTTCGCGGTTTCAACGATTTCCAGAGCGGACTGGTCGATCAGTTTGTAATCGAAAGCCTTCAGGCGGATACGGATTTTTTGGTTTGGTGCCGACATGATATTTCCTTAAAAGAACGAACCGCGCAGTCTGCACGGCAATGAGGTCATACGGGAATTTCTGACGCAACAACCGTCAGGGTCGACATGATAGCACCAAAATGCTTGCCAACCCCGGCAGTTGAATAAAAAGAAGGGCGCCGGGCGACGACGCGTCTTCTTTTATGCAGGCTTAAGAATTAAGCCAGGATTTTTGCAACAACACCAGCGCCGACGGTACGACCGCCTTCGCGGATAGCGAAGCGCAGACCTTCTTCCATCGCGATCGGGTTGATCAGCTTGACGGTGATCGACACGTTATCGCCTGGCATAACCATTTCTTTGTCTGCTGGCAACTCGATCGAACCAGTCACGTCCGTCGTGCGGAAGTAGAACTGTGGACGGTAGTTGTTGAAGAATGGCGTATGACGGCCGCCTTCGTCTTTCGACAGAACATAGATCTCGCCGGTGAAGTGAGCATGCGGCTTGATCGAGCCTGGCTTTGCCAGAACTTGACCACGTTGCACGTCTTCACGCTTGGTGCCGCGCAGCAGCAGACCAACGTTGTCGCCTGCTTGACCTTGGTCCAGCAGTTTGCGGAACATTTCCACGCCGGTGCAAGTCGTTTTG
>NZ_JBNYXX010000004.1:0-413375 GCF_051380905.1 Janthinobacterium darwini | reverse complement strand
CGTCTTGCGACGGGTCGCTCACTCAAAAAACTGACAGGCTACTTCCGAAGAAGTATCCTATTTCATTATTTCTTGTGAACATTTGATATTTTAAGTTAGACGCCAATCCGAAGATTGACGCTGCACTTACATCAAATGCCCACACTTATCGACTGTTAATTGTTAAAGAACTGTATTCGGTTACTGCTTTCGCGCTATCGACAAAGCGTTGTGTTTGTCAGCTGCGAAGAAGGAAGAGTATGAAGCATTTTGCTACGTCCGTCAACTCCTTCTTTTACTGCCCAGCCCCTGAAGGCTGTCCCTTTTGTGCCGCAAACTAGTGCGTCTCATCGGGGAGGCGAACTATAGCAAAGCGCCCCAGTAGTAGCAAGGCTTTTCCGGAGCTTTTGCATGCAACTGCTACAATTTCGCCCCCTTCGCGCCAAACGGCGCTTGCCTATATATAGAACCATAGAAGATTCACCATGAAACAACAAGCTCAAGGATCAGGCCTGACCCTGAAACGAGCTGGCTTTACCACTGGCTTCGGCGTGCTCGCCGCCACCCTCGGCTCCGCAGTCGGTCTCGGCAACATCTGGAAATTCCCCTATCTGACGGGCGCCAATGGGGGCGCCGGCTTCCTGCTCATCTATTTGCTCGCCACCCTATTAGTGGGATTGCCCGGGATGATCGCGGAAATTACCCTGGGGCGCCGGGCCAAGGTCAATCCCATCTCGACCATGGAACAGCTGGCACCGAAGGGCAAGCCCTGGTGGCTGGTTGGCGTGATCGGCATGGTCGCAGCCTTCCTGATCGTCGCGTTCTACTCGGAAGTGGTCGGCTGGGTGTTTGCCTATATCGCCAAGGCCATCGATGGCTCCATCCTCAGCAGCGACAAGCTGGTGACGGAAGCGGCCTTCGCTTCACTGATCAGCAATCCCTTGCAATCGCTGTTGTGGCAATGGGGCGTGCTGCTGTTTATCGGCGGCATCCTGATGCTGGGCGTGACCAAGGGCATCGAAGCGATCGCCAAGAAGCTGATGCCGCTGCTATTTCTGTTACTACTGCTGCTATGTGCGGTCAGCCTGTCGCTGGATAAAGCGGGCGAAGGCCTGGCCTTTTTGTTCCGCCCGGACTTCAGCAAGCTGACGGCTTCCGTCGTGCTGACCGCGATGGGCCTGGCCTTCTTCAAGTTATCTGTCGGCATGGGCACGATGATGACCTACGGCAGCTATTTCCGCGATGACCAGAATATCCCCGTCACGACTTTGCGCGTGATGGCTGCCGACCTCGGTGTATCGATGCTGGCTGGCATCGCCATCTTCCCCGCCGTGTTCACGTTTGGCTTCGCCCCCAGCGCGGGACCGTCGCTGGTGTTCATCACCATCCCCGCCGTGTTTTCACAAATTCCCATGGGGCAAGTTCTGATGGTGGTGTTCTTCATCCTGGCCGCAGTCGCCGCAACGGGCGCGATGCTGTCGCTGATGGAAGTGCCCGTGGTGATCTTCCATGAACGCTTTGGCTGGACACGTGCCAAGGCTACGGTTGTGACCATGCTGCTGCTGGCCATGCTCGGTTCCGTATGCGCGCTGAGTAACAGCACCCTGGCGGACTTCAAGCTGTTTAATTTGAATATGTTTAATCTGTTCGACTTTGTCTCGTCGAATATCTTCCTGCCCGTGGGTGGGATCGCGATTGCCTTGTTCACAGGCTGGGCCTGGGGCAAGCAACATTTCATCGATGCGATCGGCAATCACGGACAGTTGCAGAACAAGGCCCTGGCGCATGTGCTGCTGTTCCTGCTGCGCTTTGTCTCGCCCGTGCTGATCCTGATCGTGATGCTGAAAGGTTTGAAGGTTTTCTAACTGCTTCAGTAACTAGAGCACCCGGGTGTAGGTCTGGCGCACCAGCACCCGGTCGCCGCAATCGAAATGCCACCATTCGCTGTTGATGCCAAAGAAGCCCGCCTGGAACATGGCGTCCCGCAACAAGCGGCGGTGTTCTACTTGCTCCTGCGTAATTTCCCCTTTTTCCAGCAAAACCAGTTCCAGCGCTGGATGCGAGCGCTCACTGAGGTCATCAAAGCCCGTGCCCATGTCCAGTTCCTGCCCGTCAGGTCCGACGATGGTGATGTCGAGCGCCATGCCGAACGAGTGGATCGAGCCGCGCGACGGTTCAGCGATATAGCCGAGCAACTCCGTTCCCTGCAGCGCATCCCACAGTTGCTGCTGCACCCGCTGCGGACGCAGGGCGTCGAGCACCAATAAATGATGATCGGGGCGATGCGCGGCCAGCCAGGCCACGGCCTGTTCCAGTGCCGCGGCCGCATCGCGATGCAGCCAGGCGCAATCGATGGGGTTATATAAATCGCGGCCGACAAAATTGTCGGGCGTAGCGTAGCGCAAGTCGACGGCGATGCCGTCAATACTGCTCAGGTGGCGAAATTGCGGATCGCTGCCGACCGCCTCCAATTGCAAACTTGCAACAGACATCAGACTCCTCTTTCCAGGCAGTTGCGCGCCGCCACGCCAATGCTGTCGGCCAGCCGCCGCGCGCCATGGGACAGCGGCGAGTGGCTCGCCGTCAATAAATACAGTTGGATGGGGATGCTCGGCGCCCAAGGACGGCGCTGCAGGCGATCGGGCGAGCCGGAGGCGGCCGTAAACGGGTCGACCACGGCCATGCCGGCGCCCGCTTCCACCAGGGAGCGGGCAATTTGATAGGTTTGCACCACGGTACTGAAGACAGGGTGGATATCCTGCGCCTCGCAAGCGGCCACCACCAGTTCACCCAGCGGATCGTTGTCCGCATGGCCGATCAGCTCGCCATTCAGGCCATGCGCCGTCAACGGCGTGCCGCAATCTGCCCCCTGCCAGGTGCCGGTCGGCGCAATCACCGTCATGACACCGTGCGCAATCGGTTCGGCCACGATGCCCGGATGGCGCGGGTCTTGCAGCGATACGGCCAGGTCCGCTTCACCAAGGCGCAGGGTATTGACGATCTCGCCCGTGTGGTGGGTGGCCAGTTGGCAACGCGTGTGGGGAAAGTCGCGGCGCCACTCCGTCATGGCAAACGGCAAGACGCTGATGGCGAGCGTCGGCGTGGACACCAAACGGATGGTTTCCACCGCATGGCCCTTCAGGCTGGCCGCCAGGCGGCGGATGCCCAATAAATCGCGGTTGAGCTTTTCCGTCTCGACAAACAGGCGGTGCGCCTCCGGTTTCGGGTACAGCTTGCCCCGCACGCGCTCGAACAGTGGCATGCCCAGTTGCAACTCACAGTGCTGCAAGACCTTGGTCACGGCCGGCTGCGAAATATGCAGCACCTGGGCCGCGCCGCTGATGGTGCCAACTTGCATGATGGCATGAAACACTTCGATATGACGCAGCCGCATGAGCTATTCCTTTACCTTGCCGTGGCCACTTGGGCCGTCAACGTTCAGCATATAAGAAAAAGTCATGGGTTGGAACGGCCGTGCTACTTTGTTGCAACAGCTGGCGCCGGCGTCGTCAGCACTTCCAGCAAGGCCGCCGTTTCGCCATCGGGCGTGCCGTCAAACAATGTGTTGCGGTATTTCATCTGGAAGGCGATCAGCACATTGCGCGTCGCTTCGTCGAAGATACCCGTATTCGGCGTCGCGTAACCGTGCTGGGCCAGCTTCTTCTGGAACCAGACGGCGTCCGGCACTTGCTGCTCAAAAATAAGGCGCTGCGCGGCAACACGGTTGGCATCGGGCCAGACGATCAGGCCCGCATCGGCCAGCTGGCGCCATGGGAACAGGGGGCCCGGATCCTGCTTGCGCTGCGGGGCGATTTCGTTGTGGCCGAGGATATTTTCCGGCGCGATGTTGTAGCGTGCCTGGATATCTTTCAACAACGGAATCAACTCATCAATCTGTGCCTGCGGGAAGGGATACCAGAGGCGGCCTTCCGGCGTGTCCTTGTAGCCGGGGTTGACGATCTCGATGCCGATCGAGCTGACATTCAACTGTGTATAAGTCTTCCAGTTACTCACACCCGCGTGATTGGCCTGGCGCGATTCGTCGACCAGCACGTAAAACTTCGGCTTGTCCGTGTCGGTCAACAAATAATGGCTGCTGACTACTTGTTCTGTCAGGATCTTGATCGAACGCGGCAAGTCGCTGACCGTGTAATGGAGGACGATGAATTTCACGCGCGGGCTCTGGCTGCGCGCCGTCAAACTATGGTCGAGATGCGGCGCGGGCGTGGTACAGGCGGAGAGCAGGGCCACCAGCAGGGCGAGGGCGATTTTTTTCATGCAAGATCCATGGTCGGGTTAATAAAATAATCAGTCTTTGCCGGCATACAAGCTGGCCGTCCTGGCTGCCAACCTGGCTGCGGCCTCATGCGAACGGGCAACTTTTTGCTCCATCATCAACGATACCGGCAAAGCGGCGCGCATGGCAACCGCGATGGCTGGGTGCAATTGCGCCGCCCGCCCCGCCAGCACCACGGGACGGGGGCCGTAACGCGCCGTCAGGGCCAGCACCAGGCGCGCCAGTTCCCGCCCCGCGCACTGCAAGATCTCCAGCGCGAACGGGTCGCTTTCCGCACTGGCGGCCACGGCGAGCGCCAGCCGGCCGATAGCGCCCCGGTCCTGGCCATACATGAAGGCGCGCGACAATGACCAGTCGCTGCCGCCCAGTTGCGCAAACACGGCTTGGGCCATGGGCGAACTTTGCCAGCTGCCGGGCGCCTCGTCTTCGCGGCGCCAGATATGGCGCAAGGCTTCGCGGGCGATCCAGTAACCGCCGCCGCCATCGTCGAGCAACACGCCGCGCCCGCCCGCGCGATGAAACCCGCCATCCGCATCGATCCAGGCGGCAATCGAACCCGTGCCAGCGTAGACCAGATAACCTTCGCCCGGTTCAAAACTGTCGCGATAAGCAATGTCGATATCGTTGCCCACGCTGACGTGGGCGGCGTCCAGCGCCAGCAGGGTGGCCAGCATTTGCGCCAGGACAACATCGTCGCCGCCAAAGCCCGTCAAGCCAGCCACCACGGCGCGCGGCTGGCCAACAGCCAGCACGGCCTGGCACAGCCGGGCAAACGTGGCGTGCACGGCTGAGCGGCCCGCATCGCTGCTCATTTGCAAGGCAGACAAGCCTTCCACTGTGCCGTCGGCCACAATGGCGCCGTCAACGGTGGCCAGAGCCCAGCGCGTCTGCGTGCCGCCCGCGTCGATGCCCAGGCCCAGCACGGGCACTGCATTATTGGCTGTAGGGAAGGAAATCATGGCATGAGTGTAAAGCCAAGCGAAGCTTGCAGGCATGAAAGCTTGCGCATGTTTCATGCCTGCAGGTTATGGACTGCCGGTGCGCCGGCAACAATTACTTGGCGGGGGCCGTAAACGGTTCGCGCACGGTGACGCGGGGGCTTTCATTGCCGAGACGGTCCACGGCGCTGACCACCACCGCGTTGACTTTACCAGTGGCGTCATCGACCAGGGTCAGCTCGCCCTGTACGCCTGTGACCACGGTAAAGCGCCAGTCTTCGCCGTAGCGGGCCCAGACGGCGTACTGGGCCACGGGTTTGCCGCCGCCGGCCGCCAATTTGACGTTCAGGCTGCTGGAATCGCGGCGCAAGGCCAGCACAGGCGTGCCCGGTGCTTCCTTGCCCAGCCACGGCGTAGCGGGAATCAGGGCTGGGCTTTGATACACGGTCGCTTTGAGTTGCTCGCTGACACCCTTGCGGTTCTGCATCAACGGCACCATGCTGAAATGCACTTGTCCATTCGCGCCGGGGCGCGTGCGCGTCACTTCGATCTGCTTGATAATCTCTTGCGGCGTGAAGGACTTGGCGGAATTGTCGATCCGGCTCGTATATAAACCCGGCCACACGTGGCGGCCATACGGGTTTTGCGCCAGCCAATAGTCGAGCAGCACGCCAAACGCTTGCGGCGCCTGCGCCACGGGCCAGTACAGCTGCGGCGACAGGTAATCGAGCCAGCCCTTGGCCAGCCACAGTTCCGCATCCGCATACAATTTGTCGTACTGGCTGAAGCCGACGATGCCGGCAGGGCGGCGGTCGGGACGGCCGATGCCGAACGGACTGATGCCGAAGCGCACCCAGCTCTTTTCGCGGTGGATGCCTGTGTATAACGCTTCGATCAGCTGGTTGACGTTCTGGCGGCGCCAGGAAGGGCGGTCCAGCTGGCCACCGGCCAGCAGATATTGCTGCCAGGAAGGTTCATCGGGAAACGGCAGTTCGCGCTTGGCGCCGCCATTGCCCGCATCCAGAGCGGCCGTCTCGGCACCGGCGCCGGCGCCAGGCGCGTCGATCGGATACGGATAAAAGTAATCGTCGATGTGCACGCCATCAATATCGTAGCGGCGCACCACGTCGAGCACCACGTCCGTCGTGTGTTTCGAGGCGGCGGCATCGCCCGGGTCCATCCACAGGTAGCGGCCGTATTGCTTGACGGACGCCGGATTGGTGGAAGCGAAGCTGTCGCGTGCCAGCGGCGACTTGGCTGTCGCGTGACGGGCCCGGTAGGGGTTGAACCAGGCGTGCAATTCAAGGCCCCGCGCATGCGCCTGCGCCACCCAGAAAGCCAGCGGATCATACAGGGGCAGTGGTGGCTGGCCTTGCTTGCCGGTCAGGTATTCAGACCATGGCTCCAGTTGCGATGGGTAAATCGTGTCCGCGCTGGGCCGTACCTGCAGCACAATCGCGTTCAGATTCAAGGACTTGGCACGATCGAGGATGGCAATCGCCTCGGCTTGCTGCTTGGCTACCGGCAAATTGTTGCGGCTGGGCCAGTCGATATTGGCGACCGTCGAGACCCAGGCGGCACGGAATTCGCGCGGCGCCGGCGGCGGCACTTCGCCCGTGATGTGCTGCACGGGCGGCGTGGCAGGCAAACCCGCTTCGCCTGGCGTCACTGCGGAGGGCAGCCTGGTGCTGGTACAGCTGCTAAGCAATGTGGCGGTGGCCAGCGCGGCCAGCACGCCAGCCGTGGTGCCCAGGCGTTTTTTGAAAGTAGACAACAAAACAATTCCTTGCAGTGGTGAAGCGCAGGTCTATCGGTGCGGGCATTTTACTGTGCGCCCGCCATCCTTGCGGGCGCACGGTTCAAAAGAATCAGGCCTCGGCCTTCTTGCCGAATTCGGGATCGATCTTGACCAGCGCTGCCATGATGAAAGCAGGAATGGTGGCGATGCAAACCCAGATGAAGAAATGCTGGTAGCCAAGCATTTGCTGTATCCAGCCGCTCGCCATACCTGGCAGCATCATGCCCAGGGCCATGAAACCCGTGCAAATGGCGTAATGGGCCGTTTTATGCGCGCCGTCAGAAACCATGATCATGTACAACATATAGGAAGCGAAACCGAAGCCATAGCCAAATTGCTCGAGCGCAATGCCACTGGCGATCACATAGATGCTGCTGGGCAAGGCGCTGGCCAGGTAGACAAACACCAGATCGGGCAAGTGAACGGACAGCACCATGATCCACAGGCAGCGTTTCAAGCCGAAGCGGGAAATGATGTAACCGCCCAGCAAGCCACCCAGGGTCAGGGCGATTACGCCGATGGTGCCGTAGACGAGGCCCACCTGTTCCGTGCTGAGGCCCAGGCCCCCCTTGGCGACGGGGTCAAGCAGGAAGGGTGCGGCCAACTTCAACAGTTGCGCTTCGCCGAGGCGGAACAGCAGCAAAAAGCCCAGGATGACGAGAATATCCTTCTTCCTGAAGAAGGCGGCAAAGGTGGCGACGAACTCTTGCATAGGAGAAATACCGGCGCCCGGGATGCTGGGGCGGTCCTCCTTCGGTTTCGGCAAGACAAAATAGTGATACAGGAAGAGGGCGATGAACAGGCCGGCCAAAATCGCAAACACGACGGACCAGGCCAGCTGCACATTGCCCGTCGCATGCGTCAGATAGCCGGCCAGAAACACGAGACCACCCTGGCCCGCAATCATCGCCAGACGGTAAAACGTGCTGCGCACGCCGACGAAGGCCGCTTGCTGGTGTTCTTCCAGTCCCAGCATGTAAAAGCCGTCGGCGGCAATATCATGCGTGGCGGAACTGAAGGCCATCAGCCAGAAGATGGCTAGGCTGATCTGGAAAAAATGCGGCAGGGACGTCGTCAGGGCCACCAGCGCCAGCGCAGCGCCGATCACCAGCTGCAAGCCGACGATCCAGAAGCGCTTGGTGCGGTACATGTCGATGAAGGGCGACCACAGGGGCTTGATGACCCAGGGCAAATACAGCCAGCTGGTATACAGCGCGATATCCGTATTGGAAAAACCATAGTTCTTGTACATGATCACGGACAAGGTCATGACCACTACATAGGGAATGCCCTGGCCGAAATACAGGGAGGGGATCCACAGCCACGGCTTATTCGTGCGCGCCGGGGCGGTTTGTTTCGCTAGCTCCATACATCCTTCTTTGTCTCCCAGACAGAAGAATGCCGCGCCATCGGATCAGGCCGCCAGTGCCGCCCGCACACTGCCGTCCGCGCCGGCCAACAATGCCTGTGCCTGGTTTGTATTGATTTTTTTGATCAAGGCAACAATCGCTACCTTGACGTGATAGTGGCATTGCTCGAGCACGGTCCTGGCCTGCGCCTCACTGGCGCCGGTGGCATGCATGGTCAGACGCACCGCCCGCCAGATCAGCTTGGCGTTGGTCGGCTTCAAGTCTACCATCAAGTTTCCGTAAGTTTTATGCAAACCCACCATCAGGGCGCTGGAAATCGTGTTCAGGGTGATTTTTTGTGCCGTGCCCGCTTTCAAACGCGTACTGCCGGAAATGACTTCCATGCCCGTGTCGAGCACGATGCCGCATTGCGCCTCGTGCGCCACGGGAGCATCCACATTATTGGCAATGCCGATGGTCAGGGCGCCCGCCGTGCGCGCAGCCAGCAGCGCGCCCAGCACATACGGCGTGGCGCCGGAGGCGGCCAGCAGGATCACCACATCATTGGCCTGCGGCTGCAGGGCCAGCAAATCCCGCTCGCCTTGCTCCACATCATCTTCCGCCCCTTCGACGGCCGCAAACATGGCACCCGCCCCGCCGGCCAGGATAGCGACGGCCCGCTCGGGCGGCCAGGAAAAGGTGGGATTGAGTTCAACACTGTCGAGTACGCCCAGGCGGCCCGATGTGCCCGCACCCACATACAGCAGGCGTCCGCCAGCGGCGATGCGGGGCAGGGCGGCCGTGATGGCGGCCCCGATTTGCGGCGACGCCAGACGCACGGCTTCGACGGCCCAGAACTGATCATCGACCAGGGCCGCCACCAATTGCTCTACCGGGTACAGATCCAGATCCGGATGCCGCCGGCTCGGGGTTTCAGTTTTCAACATGATTTCAGAACATGGTTGAAGGTGAAACCAGTTTAATACCAACCAGCGACATCAACCATGAAAGCTTGGCAGGTGGGCATAACGGGAGCTTATGGCTAGTGCAGGAAGGTGGGGTGCTACTTGTACTTCGATACGCTCCCGTTTGTGTCTATACTTCAGCTCGACGCCAACATCCACGACACGCCCCATGATCGCTCGCCAATTGCTGTTCCTGTTTAGCGCTCTTGGCGCCATCAACGGTATTTTCCTGGCCGTCTATTTTTTCAGCCGCCGGCCTCGCTGCCTCGCCGACTGCATGCTGGGTGCATTGCTGCTTGCCGTCGGGGTGCGCACCGCCAAATCCGCCTTCCTCTTCTTCAACCCTGCGATCGCCATTGAATTCCGCCAGCTGGGCCTGTCGGCCTGCCTGCTGATCGGTCCCTTGACCTATCTCTATGTGCGCTCTTTCCTGGCCGGGCTGGCGCAGTTGCCTGCCGGCCAACAATGGCGTTGGCATCTCGGCTTGTCCTTCCTGCTGATAGGCATAGGCGTTGCCTTTCCGTATTCCGCGTATCGTCCCGTGTGGGACCTGTCGAGCCATGCCATTCATGTGTTCTGGCTATGCTACCTGCTGGCAACTGCCAAGTTGCTCTGGCAAAGCCGCCATGCGTGGCTGAACGACGGACAGCGGATGGCCACCAGCAGCGTGCTCCCGCTGAGCGTCTTTGCAGGCAGCTGTGTCATGCTGGCGGCGTACGCGAGCACGCCGTTCACGTCCTATATTGTCGGCGCCTTGTCGTTCACCTTCTCGCTGCATGTCGCGGTCATGGTCTTTCTGCTGAGAAAGGAAACCTCGACGTCTGCCGACCCGAAGCAGAAGTACCAGAATAGCCGCCTGACGCACGAAGATGCGCTTGCCGTGCTCGCTGCGCTGGAACAGCAGATGAGCGGGCAGAAATCCTATCTGAATCCGAACCTCACCCTGGCCCAACTGGCCAAGCGGGCGGGATGCACGCAGGCGCAGGTATCGCAGGTGCTGAATGACAAGCTGAGCAAGAGCTTCACTACCTACGTCAACGAATACCGTATCGCCGAAGCGAAACAGGTATTGACCGACGAGCCGCAACTGAACCTGGATATCGTTGCCGAGCGCTGCGGATTCAATTCCAGTTCCACCTTCTACTCTACCTTCAAGAAAGTTGCCGGGCAGACGCCCGCCAGCTTCCGGGTCCAATCTGGCCAGGCGGCCAGGGCCATTTCCGCGTAAATTCTCTCCGGAATCGCCATTCCGGAGTCTGAAATCATGTTTGGCGACATCAATTCCCCTGCATTTCGATAACTTATCGACCAGCAACGATCTGAAATAGTCGTTGCTCCGATAAACGCAGTTCTTCACTCAGGGTAAAGTCATGATTCAGTTTTTATTGCGCACGGTACTCGCCTGTTACTTGCTAAGCATCACCGCCATCGGTACCGCCGCAACCGCAGACCAGGACGACAATGCCATCCGGGAAACCGTGCGCTTGTATCTGCATGGCACCAGCTTCAACGTACAGGACGAGATCAACCAGGCCTTCCATGCAACTTCCCGCCTTTACCTCGACGGCAAAAACGATGCGGAATGGGAGTTGAGCGGTCAGGAATACGCCAAACTCTTTTCCCAAGGGAAAATAGGGCAATTCAATGGACGCCACGGGCGACTGATCAAGGTGGATGTGAGCGGCAAGGTGGCCACCGCCAAGGCCGAGATCCACATTCCCCAGCAAGGGGTCCGCTATGTGGATGTATTCCTGCTGAAAAAGATCGCCGGCAACTGGAAGATCATCAGCAAGTCGGCCCATCGCGAACCAGCGGCCCCGCGCCAGGCACGCAAGGTGCTGCTGGTCGTGTCGAATGTCCATCAATATCCCGGCACGAAAATTAACGCAGGCAATAATTTTCCCGAGCTTGCCTATACCTATGATGTCTTTCGCAAAGCAGGGTACGCGGTCGACTTCGTCAGTCCCGAGGGTGGCGCCATTCCGCTGGAAATGATCGTCACGTCGGACGAGTTATTAAAAAGGCATCTGTACGACAGTGATTTCATGTGGGCACTGGCCCATACCAAGCCTGTCTCCGAGGCCAGGGCAGACGAGTATGCGGGCATGGCGTTCGTCGGCGGCGGCGCGGCCATCGTCGGCATCCCGGAAAACAAGCCGCTCCAGGACATCGCCTTGCGTATCTACGAACAACAAGGCGGGGTGATCGCGGCCATCTGCCATGGAACCGAGGGCATCAAGAATCTGAAACTCAGTGACGGTACTTTCCTCATCCAGGGCAAGGTGCTTACCTCCTTCCCCGATGCGTTTCTCAACAAGGAATCGCCGGTATACAAGGCCTATCCCTTTTCGGCAGAAGCCAGTATCAAGCGCCATGGCGGCATCTTCAGGCACGGCGCCAACGGCAAGAGTCACGTCGAGGTCGATGGCCGGCTGGTGACCGGCATGAGCTGGGAGTCGTCCGTCGGCGTGGCGGAATCCATGATCCGCCTGTTCCAGCAGTAGATTTATGGGGCGCGGCGCATTTCGGCGACAAAATCATAGTGATCGCTGCGGCAATACGAATGCGTGAGCTCCACCGCTTCGCCCGAATCCAGGTAGGCGATGCGCGTGATGAACAGCACGGCCTGGCCATCGGGGATGCCCAGCTGCTTGGCAAGCACGTCCGTCGCATTCATGGCACGGATGTGCTGCAAGGCGCGCACGGGGGCCTTCCTGATACTGCTCAAGTATTCGTACAGCGAATCGCCCACGGCGCCCGGGTCCGGCACCACGCTGAAGGGCAGCACGCTCACTTCATACGCCATCACCACGTCGTCGGCCAGGCGCAAGCGCTCCAATCGCGCCACTTTCGTATTCTGCGCCAGGCCCAGGCTCAGCTGTTCATCGCTGCTGGCGATGACGACTTCACGCTTGAGCCAGCGCGAACCGGGACGATAGCCGCGCTGCTGCAGTTGCTCGGAAAAGCTCGACAAGTTCGATAACGGCTGCTCGATGCGCGGGGCAATATAGTTGCCCGAACCACGGCGACGCACGACGAGGCCTTGCTCGACGAGCTGGTCGATGGCCTTGCGGGCAGTCACGCGCGATACGTCAAGCAGTTCGGACAGGGTACGTTCAGAGGGCAGGGCCTGGTCTACCTGGTAGCGGCCGTTGCGTACGTCATCGCTCAGCTTGCGGGCGATCTGCATATATAAAGGCGAATTGTCATTTAAATCGACCTTGAGTTCTACGCTGGTCTGGCTCATACAGTTCTCCTTGTCCTCCTAGTGTAATAGCGATGGCGCTTGCGCGTAGCCCGTCCACCCATGAATAAATGGAAAATGACCATAAATAACGGTTATACACTTAAAAAAACAATGTTTTACCGTAGGTATAGCTTTGCATTATAGATAAATAAGCAATTTTCATTAGCGTAGCAAACCATCCCACCCTATGCTGGCAAGGCGTCCATCCACCATGACATAGGGAAAGCATGATCAACAAAATGACGGGATTGCTGGGCTTGCTGCTGCTGGGTACGACCTGGACGGCGCTGGCCGCCCCGCTTGGCAACAGCACCAGCACCAGCACGATGCGACAAGACGGGCAGCAGCGGGCGCTCGATGCAGCGCTGTCGGCCATTGTCGATGACCCGGCCCACCCGCTGGCCAGCCTGTCCGTGCTGGCCATTCGCCACGGCAAGGTATCGTATCAGCAACAATTTGGCTACCGGCACATCGGCGTTACGCCAGCGGACAGCTTGCCCGTGACGCCGGCCACCCTGTTTCGCATCGCCTCCGTATCGAAGATGATGACCGCGCTGGGCCTGATGCGGCTGGTCGAGCAGGGCAAGCTGAGCCTGGACCAGGACGTGGGCATCTATTTGGGCTTTTCCCTTCGCAACCCGCATTTCCCCCAGCAAGCCGTGACCCTGCGCAGCTTGCTCAGCCACACGTCCTCGCTGCGCGACGCGGGCGGCTACTCATGGGGCCCCGAACGCAGGCTGCGTGACGTGTTTACGGCTGGCAACGACAGCATGTGGGACAAGCACACCGCGCCGTGCCGCTATTTTACGTATGCCAACTTGAACTGGGGCGTGATCGGCACCGTGATGGAAAAAGTCACGGGTGAACGCTTCGACCTGCTGATGCGGCGGCTGCTGCTCGATCCACTCGATGTGCGCGGCGGTTATTATCCGGCGGCATTTTCCACGGACGAGGTGGAGAATACGGCCACGCTGTACCGCAAGCGCACGCTGGAGACGGAAATATGGCAACCGCAAGGGCCGTGGATCGCCCAGGCCGATGATTTTTACAAGCGCCCACCTGCCGGCCTGGCCAACTATGTCATAGGCAGCAACGCCACCGTCTTCAGTCCCACGGGCGGCTTGCGCATCTCCGCTGCGGGACTGGGCACCGTCATGCAGATGCTGCTCGACGGTGGCCGCCATCAAGGCAAGCAACTGCTGCAGCCGACCAGCCTCGCGCTGATGTTTGGCCGACAATGGCAGCTGGCGCCCGATGGCGACAATGGCAGCAATGGCGACAGCGAGCGGGGCCTGTACCGCGCCTGGGGCCTGGGCAACCAGCAATTCGATGCGGTGGAGGGGCAGGGCAACGGCCTGGTCGAGGGCGCCAGTTTCTCCGCCGTGGGGCATCTGGGTGAGGCGTACGGCCTCGTCTCCGCCTTCGTGCTCGATTTCAAGAACAACAACGGCATGGTGGTCTTGGTGGGTGGCACGGGCAGCGACCCGGAACGCTATCCGGGCACCTATTCCGCCATGGGGCGCAGCGAGGAATTGATACTCACCACCTTATACCGTGGTGCGATTGACAAGCATGAATGATCTCACTGAAACAGTGCATTCCTGAAAGTTATGGCTGCACCATGATGTTTCATTGGCTCCCTGAACGGCCAGCCTCTAAGCTCTTCCCGAATGCTCCCGCACCATGGGAGCGCAACGCAGCGAGGCAACATGCAGCAACAAGTCATCATCATCGGCGGCGGCGTCGTCGGTCTGACATCGGCCTGGTGGCTGGCCGAGGCCGGCTACAAGGTCACTGTATTGGAACGCAATGAACAAGTGGCCATTGCCGCCAGCTACCGCAATGGCGGCCAGCTCAGCTATCGCTATGTGGCGCCGCTGGCCGACGCGGGCGTGCCCTTCAAAGCCCTGCAATGGCTGCTGCAGAAAGATGGCCCGCTGCGCTTCCGTCCCGAGGCGGACTGGCGCCAATGGCGCTGGATGGCCAGTTTCTTGCGCAATTGCAACGGCGCCAGCAATGCCCGCACGACGGCCAAGCTGCTGCAACTGGGAGAATTAAGCCGCACCGGCATGGCGCAGCTGGAATTGACGGTCCCGCCGGAAGCGTATGCCTGGCGCGATGCGGGCAAGCTCATCGTCTACCGTTCGCCCGCCATCTTCCAGCGGGCCGTGGCCCGGCCCGAATCGGAAGAGGCGCGCATCGTCTTGTCTCCCGCAGAAGCGGTACAGCGCGAACCGGCGCTGGCCGCCTTGCAGGGCGCCCTGGCGGGCGGCATCTTTACCGAAGGTGAAGCGGTGGCCGATTGCCACGCCTTTTGCCTGGCGCTGGAAGCGCGCTTGCTGCAGCACCCGAATTGTTCACTGCTATTAAAAGGCGAGGCGCGCCGCCTCGTCACGCACAAGGGCAAGATCACGGGTATCGACACCAGCCTGGGCCTGTTGCAGGCAGATCACTATGTGCTGGCGGCCGGCATCCAAAGCCGCGACCTGGCCGCCACGGCGGGCATTTACCTGCCCCTGTATCCGCTGAAAGGCTACAGCCTGACGGCCCCCATCCGTGCGCAAGACCAGGCGCCCGAGATCAGCATCACGGATTTCGAGCGCAAGGTGCTGTATGCGCGCATCGGTGGCGACCTGCGCGTGGCCGCCATGGTCGACATGGTGGGCGCCGACAACAGCATAGACTGGGGCCGCATCGCCGGCCTGACGCGCCTGGCGCGCGAAGCCATGCCGCACGGCGCCGATTACGAGCAGGCCACAGCCTGGGCCGGCCTGCGCCCTGCCACGCCGAACAGCGCACCGCTGGTGGGAGCCAGCAAATATGCGAACTTGTGGCTGAATGTGGGCCATGGCCCGCTGGGCTTTACCTTTGCCGCCGGCACGGCGCGCATCCTCGCCGATGTCATGGCCGGCAAGGCGCCACCGTTCGCGCTGGACTTCCTCAGCCCGAAAAAATAGCAGGCCAAGACGGCGCGCACGCGCCGCTGCCGATATGGCGGATAATTGCGGAACTTTCCTGATCCCTCTTTTCTGTTCCTTATTGCCAGCGCATGCCCACACCCTCGACATCTGCCGCCTGCCCCTGTGGCGGCGCCTCCTACGCCAGTTGCTGCGGCCCGTATATCACGGGCGACGCCTTGCCGCCCACGGCCGAAGCCCTGATGCGCTCGCGCTACACGGCGTTTACCTTGCGCAATGAGCCATACCTGCGCGCCACCTGGCATGCCAGCACCCGCCCTGCCGACGCTTTATTTGCCGACGAAGAAAAAGTCCACTGGCTGGGACTTGAGGTAAAATCTGCTTTACGTTTACGTCAACGTAAAGCAGAATCAGCAGATCAAGCCGAAGAGATACACCGCGACAGCGTGGAATTCGTGGCCCGCTACAAGGTCAATGGCCGCGCGCACCGCCTGCATGAAGTGAGCCGCTTCGTGCGCGAAGCTGGTGACGGTGGCATGCGCTGGTTTTATCTCGACGGCAGTTTTCCCGAATAGCGCGACCCGAGAGACCGGGCGATCATAAAAAGGAACCGCAATGCCGCACATCGAAAGCAAACTCAATCCCCGCAGTGAAGATTTCAAGGCTAATGCCGCGGCCATGCAAGCCATCGTCGACGATTTGCGCGACAAGGTCGAGAAAATCGCGGCCGGTGGCGGCGAGGCGGCGGCCGCCAAGCACCTGGCGCGCGGAAAACTGCTGCCGCGCGACCGCGTGCAGATGCTGCTCGATCCCGGCACGCCCTTCCTCGAGTTTTCCCAGATGGCCGCCTACGCCATGTACCAGGACGCCAAAGGCGTCGATGCGGCGCCTTCCGCCGGCATCATCACTGGCATTGGCCGCGTCTCGGGCCAGGAATGCGTCATCGTCTGCAACGACGCCACCGTCAAGGGCGGCACCTACTACCCGATGACGGTGAAAAAGCATTTGCGCGCCCAGGAAATCGCCGACCAGAATAACCTGCCTTGCATCTACCTGGTCGACTCGGGCGGTGCCAACCTGCCGAACCAGGACGACGTCTTCCCTGACCGCGACCATTTCGGCCGCATCTTCTACAACCAGGCGAACCTGTCGGCCAAGGGGATTCCGCAAATCGCCGTGGTGATGGGTTCTTGCACTGCCGGCGGCGCCTATGTGCCGGCCATGAGCGACGAATCGATCATCGTCAAGGAGCAGGGCACGATTTTCCTCGGCGGCCCGCCGCTGGTCAAAGCGGCCACCGGTGAAGTGGTGACGGCCGAAGACCTGGGCGGCGGCGACGTGCACACGCGCTTGTCCGGCGTGGTCGACCACCTGGCGCAAAACGATTTGCACGCGCTGTCGCTGGCGCGCACCATCGTCTCGAACCTGAACCGCACGAAGCCGCAGCAGATGGCGCTACGCGAGTCCGTCGAGCCGAAATACCCGACGCAGGAACTGTATGGCGTGATCCCCGTCGACACACGCAAGCCCTTCGATGTACGCGAAGTGATCGCGCGCATCGTCGACGGCAGCGATTTCGACGAATTCAAGGCGCGCTACGGCACCACCCTGATCTGCGGCTTTGCGCATATCTATGGCGTCAAGGTGGGCATCATCGCCAATAACGGCATCTTGTTCTCCGAATCGGCGCTGAAAGGCACGCATTTCATCGAATTGTGCTGCCAGCGCAAGATCCCGCTCGTCTTCCTGCAAAACATCACCGGCTTCATGGTGGGCCGCAAGTACGAAAACGAAGGCATCGCCCGCAATGGCGCCAAGATGGTGACCGCTGTGGCCACGGCCGCCGTGCCGAAATTCACTGTGATCATCGGCGGCAGCTTCGGCGCCGGAAATTACGGCATGTGCGGCCGCGCGTTTTCTCCCCGTTTCATGTGGATGTGGCCCAACGCGCGCATTTCCGTCATGGGCGGCGACCAGGCGGCTTCCGTGCTGGCGACCGTCAAGCGCGACGGCATCGAGGGCAAGGGCGGCGAATGGAGCGCGGACGAGGAAGCCGCCTTCAAGCAGCCGATCAAGGATCAATATGAACACCAGGGCCACCCCTACTATGCCACCGCGCGCCTGTGGGACGATGGCGTGATCGACCCGGCCGATACCCGCATGGTGCTGGGCCTGGGCCTGTCGGCTGCGCTCAACGCCGACATCCCGGACACGAAGTTCGGCGTGTTTCGTATGTAACCGGCATGTCAGGGAGAAGAGCATGGAATTTGAAACCTTAAAACTGGTCATCGAGGGCAATGTCGCCACCGTGACCCTGAACCGACCCGACGTGCGCAATGCCTTCAACGAGACGACGATCGCCGAACTGGCGCGCGCCTTCGACGGCCTGGGGCGCAGCGACATGGTGCGCGCCATCGTGCTGGCGGCCAATGGCGCGGCCTTTTGCGCCGGTGCGGACCTGAACTGGATGAAGAAGATGGCCGGCTACACGCATGCCGAAAACCAGGCCGACGCGCTGCAGCTGGCGCAGATGCTGCGCACGATTTACCTGTGTCCCAAGCCCGTCGTGGCGAAGATCCAGGGCGACTGTTATGCGGGCGGCATGGGCCTGGTCGCCGCATGCGATATCATTCTGGTTGCGGAAGACGTGCATTTCTGCCTGAGCGAAGTGCGGCTGGGACTGATCCCGGCCACTATTTCACCGTATGTCATCAAGGCCATGGGCGAAAACGCGGCACGCCGCTATTTCCTGACCGCAGAGCGATTCTCTGCGCAGGAAGCGCTGCGCATCGGCTTTGCCCACGAGGTAGTCGCTGGCGACGCGCTGGACGCGAAAACAGCCGAGGTGCTCAAAGCGCTGACGGGCAACAGCCCGCACGCCGTGGCGCAAGCGAAAACGCTGGTGCGCGAGATCGTTGGCCAGCCGGTCGATGATGCACTGCTGGCGGACACCGCCGAGCGCATCGCGCAGATCCGCGCCTCGGAGCAGGGACGCGAAGGCGTGCAATCGTTCCTCGACAAGCGCAAGCCGGGTTGGCTCATGGGCTAGCGCATGGACTAAGAAAATCATTGGAGCAGTTTTGAAAGCAGAAAAACAATCGGGCTGGGTCGAACGCAGTCTGCGCAGCGTGTGGCATCCGTGCACGCAAATGCAGCATCACGAGACGGTTCCGCTCATCCCCGTCAGCCACGGCCGCGGCGCCTGGCTGTATGACCACGAAGGCCGACGCTACCTGGACGCCATCAGCTCCTGGTGGGTGAACCTGTTCGGCCATGCGAACCCGCGCATCAATGCGGAACTGAAGGATCAGCTGGACCGCCTGGAGCACGCAATGCTGGCCGGTTTTACGCATGAACCGGTGGTCGAACTGTCGGAAAAGCTGTCGGCATTGACCAACGGCGTGCTCGGTCACAGTTTTTACGCGTCCGACGGCGCCTCGGCCGTGGAAATCGCCCTGAAAATGAGCTTTCACGCGTGGCGCAACAGCGGCAAAAGTGACAAGCAGGAATTCGTCTGCCTGAAAGGCAGCTACCACGGCGAAACCATCGGCGCGCTGGCCGTCACCGACGTCGCCCTGTTCAAGGATGCCTACGGCCCTTTATTGCGCGCCTCGCAGACGGTGATGTCGCCTGACTTCCGCCAGGCGGCAGAGGGAGAGTCCGCCGAGGATGTGGCGCACCGCGCCGCCGCCGACGTGGAACGCCTGTTCCAGGAAAAAGCCGACAAGATCGCCGCCATCATCATCGAACCGCTGGTGCAGTGCGCCACCGGCATGGCCATGCACGACCCGCTGTACCTGTCGCTGGTGCGCGCCCTGTGCGACCGCTACCAGGTGCATCTGATCCTCGATGAAATTGCCGTCGGCTGCGGCCGCACGGGCACCTTCTTTGCCTGCGAACAGGCCGGCATCTGGCCCGACTTCGTCTGCCTGTCGAAAGGCATCAGCGGCGGCTACCTGCCGCTATCGCTGGTGATGACGCGCGAAGATATCTATCAAGCCTTCTACAGCACCGATGTGCGTCGCGGCTTTTTGCATTCGCACTCGTACACTGGCAACCCGCTTGCCTGCCGCGCGGCGCTGGCAACCCTGTCGATTTTCGAGGAAGACGATGTGCTGGTGGCCAACCGGGTGCGCGCCGAAAAAATCACGCGCGCCCTGGCGCCGCTGGCGCAGCATGAAAAAGTGCACAATTTCCGCCAGCAGGGCATGATCTGGGCCTTTGACGCCGTCGATGCGGCGCCCGATTTTTCGCGCCGCTTCTTCAGCACGGCGCTGGAACACGAACTGCTGATGCGCCCCATCGGCTCCACCGTCTACCTGATGCCGCCCTACATCCTCGACGACGATGAAATCGCGGGCCTGGGCCAGCAAACCCTGGCCGTTTTCAATCATGTGATCGGGGCCTGAGATGGAACTGATCGCGCGATTACAACAGCAACTGCAAGGACTGGAAGAGCGTAGCCTGATCCGCCGCCGCCGCACCGTCGACACGCCATGCGCGCCGCGCCTGACGGTGGACGGGCGTGACATGCTGGCCTTTTGCAGCAATGACTACCTGGGCCTGGCCTCGCATCCGCGCATCGTGGAGGCGCTCAAAGAGGGCGCCGACCTGTATGGCGCCGGCAGCGGCGCTTCGCACCTGATCAGCGGCCACAGCCGCGCCCACGCATTGCTGGAAGAGCGCCTGGCCGCTTTTGTCGGTGCCAACCTGGAACAGGCGCGCGCGCTGTATTTTTGCACCGGCTACATGGCCAACCTGGCCGTGCTCACGGCCCTGGCGGCGGGCGACGTGGAGACCGAAATCTTCTCGGAAGCACTGAACCATGCCTCGCTGATCGACGGCACGCGCCTGGCGCGTGTGAAAACGCGCGTGTATCCGCACGCCGACCTCGATGCCTTGGCGGCCCTGCTCGCGGCCAGCACGGCAACAACCAAGATCGTCGTCACCGACAGCGTCTTCAGCATGGACGGCGACCTGGCGCCGCTGCCCGCGCTGCTGGACCTGTGCGAGCAATATGGCGCCTGGCTGGTGGTCGACGATGCACACGGCTTCGGCGCGCTGGGCGAGAATGGCCGTGGCGCACTGGAACACTTCGACCTGCATTCGCCATACCTCGTGTATGTAGGCACCTTGGGCAAATCGGCTGGCGTGGGCGGCGCCTTTGTTTGCGCGCATGAGGCAGTGATCGACACGCTGATCCAGAAGGCGCGTCCGTACATCTTCACCACGGCGGCGGCGCCCGCGCTCGCGCATGCGCTGCTGGCCAGCCTGGACATCATCGCCGGCGACGAAGGCCGGCAGCGCCGCACCCACCTGGCAGCGCTGGTGGCGCAATGGAACGACGGCCTGCGGCTGCAGCGCTGGCAAGCCTTGCCGTCATCGAGCGCCATCCAGCCCGTCATCATCGGCGAGAACGCAGAAATGATGGCTATCGCCGCCCAACTGTACCAGCAAGGCCTGTGGGTCGGCGCCATCCGCCCACCCACCGTCCCTGTCGGCACGGCGCGCCTGCGCGTAACCCTGTCGGCCGGCCACACGGCGCAGGAAGTGGCGCAATTGATCAACGCAGTCAACACCCTGGAAAGGACACGCCATGAGCCTTGATGACCCCATCGTGGCCGAAGTGCTGGCGGACCTGGCACCGGCCGTGCAGCCGGCACCGGCCACTGCCGGCCTGCCATCGCGCTTTGCCTGTTTCGTCACCGGCACCGATACGGAAATCGGCAAGACCTTGACCTCGTCGGCCCTGCTGCACGCGCTGGTCGCGCGCGGTGTGCGCGCCTGCGGCATGAAACCCGTGGCCGCCGGCGCCGAGATGCGCGACGGCGAACTGCATAATGAAGACGCCGACAGCCTGCTCGCCGCCGGCAACGTCACCATGCTGCGCAGCCTGACCACGCCCTACATGCTGAAAGAAGCGGCGGCACCGCACATCGCCGCCGCCCTCGAAGGCGTGAGCATCGAATCGGTGCCCATCCTGGCCGCCTACCTGGAAATCGCCGCCGCCTCGGACGCCGTGGTGGTCGAAGGCGTGGGCGGATTCCGCGTGCCGCTGTCGCCCGGTTTCGATTCAGCCGACCTGGCGCAGCAGCTCGACCTGCCGGTGATCCTGGTGGTGGGCATGCGTTTGGGCTGCATCAGCCAGGCCTTGCTGACGGTGGAAGCCATCGAAGCGCGCGGCCTGACGGTAATCGGCTGGGTCGCCAACACCCTGGAAGTGGAAATGCGCTTCCTCGAAGAAAATATCGAAGCGCTGATCGAGCGCATCCCGGCGCCGCTGCTGGGCAGGGTGCCGCGCCTGGCGCAACCCGGCGCGGAAGCGGCGGCGGCCTATCTCGATTTCACCGGCTTGCCCAACTGGCCGGCGCAGCATCCAAACACTTAATGTAGCTAAAAAATAGAAACGAAGGAATCACATGTCTCACGTCCAAGAAGCAGCAAAAACCGTCGAACTGCACCGCCCTGCGGCGCGCATCACCGTGCCGGAAGCGGCCACCTGGCCCGTCGCCGATGTGCTGGCCCTGTTCGACCTGCCATTCAATGAGCTGATGTTCAAGGCCCAGCAAACGCACCGCATCAACTTCCCCGATGGCGACGTGGAGCTGGCGACCTTGTTGTCGATCAAGACGGGTGGCTGCGAAGAAGACTGCGGCTACTGCCCGCAGGCGGCCCGCTACGACACGGGCGTGGAAGCGAAGAAGATCCTCGACATCGATACGGTGCTCGACGCGGCCCGCCAGGCCAAAGCCAACGGCGCCACGCGCTTCTGCATGGGCGCCGCCTGGCGCAGCCCGAAAGAGCGCGACATGGAAAAAGTCGAAGAGATGGTCACCAAGGTCAAGGCGCTGGGCCTGGAAACCTGCGCTACTTTGGGCATGCTGGAAGAGGGACAGGCGGACCGCCTGAAGAACGCCGGCCTCGACTTCTACAACCATAACCTCGATACGGCGCCCGAGTTTTACGACAACGTCATCTCCACGCGCGAATACCAGGACCGCCTGGACACCCTGGGCCGCGTGCGCGAAGCCGGCTTGAAAGTATGCTGCGGCGGCATCGTCGGCATGGGCGAGACGCGCTTGCAGCGCGCGGGCCTGATCGCCCAGCTGGCCAATTTGAATCCCTACCCGGAATCAGTGCCCGTCAACCACCTGGTGCAGGTGGAAGGCACGCCTTTGTATGGCCTGGAAGCGCTGGACCCGTTCGAGTTCGTGCGCACGATCGCTGTCGCCCGCATCACCATGCCGAAGGCGCGCGTGCGTTTGTCGGCGGGCCGGCGCCAGATGGGCGAAGCCGTGCAAGCCATGTGCTTCCTGGCTGGCGCCAATTCCATCTTCTACGGCGACAAGCTGCTCACCACCGACAACCCGGAAGCGGAAGACGACCGCACCCTGTTGAACAAACTGGGCCTGCAAACGCGCGGCGCCATGCTGGATTCGGTACAGAAAGAGAAGTGCGGCTGCTGATGAAAGCCTTGTCGGGTTACGCCGTGCCGGCTAACCCGACCTACGAATGCCGCCTCACCAATGCGTAAGCCGACACGCCAGCACACAACGTCCATGACAAGAGACAGCTGCCCCTTTTTGAGAGAATAGAGAGAGACCATGTTCACTAAAATCCTGATCGCCAACCGCGGCGAAATCGCTTGCCGAGTCGCCGCTACCGCACGCCGCATGGGCATCCAGACTGTCGCCGTGTATTCCGAGGCGGACGCCAACGCCAAGCACGTCGCCGTGTGCGACGAAGCCGTCTTGATCGGCCCCGCGCCGGCCAAGGAAAGCTATCTGTGCGGCGACAAGATCATCGCTGTAGCGCTGGCGACAGGCGCGCAGGCGATCCACCCCGGCTACGGCTTTTTGTCCGAAAACGCGGATTTCGCCGACGCCTGCCATGCAGCGGGCCTGGTCTTCATCGGCCCGCCGGCTTCCGCCATGCGCGCCATGGGCTCCAAGTCGGCCGCCAAGTCGCTGATGGAAAAAGCCAACGTGCCGCTGGTGCCCGGCTACCACGGCGACGAACAGGATGCGGACTTCCTGCACGGGCAGGCCGACAAGATCGGCTATCCCGTGCTGCTGAAGGCGTCTGCTGGCGGCGGCGGCAAGGGCATGCGCGTCATCGAACACTCCGCCGACTTCAAGGCGGCGCTGGCCTCGTGCAAGCGCGAAGCGATCAGCTCTTTCGGCGACGACAAGGTGCTGGCAGAGAAATACCTGTCGCGCCCGCGGCATATCGAAATCCAGGTGTTCGCCGATACCCTGGGCAACTGCATCTACCTGTTCGAGCGCGATTGCTCGGTACAGCGCCGTCATCAAAAGGTGCTGGAAGAAGCGCCTGCGCCCGGCATGCCGGTTGAACGTCGCGCCGCCATGGGCGAGGCGGCCGTCGCCGCCGCCAAGGCCGTCGGTTACGTCGGCGCGGGCACGGTGGAATTCATCGCCAACCAGGATGGTTCGTTTTACTTCATGGAGATGAACACGCGCTTGCAAGTGGAGCACCCGGTGACGGAAATGATCACCGGCACGGATCTGGTGGAATGGCAGTTGCGCGTCGCCTTTGGCGAGCCGCTGCCGAAAAAACAAAGCGAATTGACGATCCACGGCCACGCCATCGAGGCGCGCATCTATGCGGAAAATCCGGAAAAGGGCTTCCTGCCATCGATCGGCACGCTGCGCCACATGCAGTCGCCGCAAGCCGTGACGTTCGAGCTGGGTGGAACGCTGGTTCCGGCCGCCGTGCGCATCGATTCGGGCGTGCGCGAGGGAGATGCAATTTCGCCGTTCTACGACCCGATGATCGCCAAGCTGATCGTCTGGGGCGCGGACCGCCGCGAAGCGCTGGCGCGCATGGCGCAGGCGCTGGCCGAATACCAGATCGTGGGCCTGGCCAGCAATATCGCCTTTTTGAAGCGCCTGGTCGAAGGCCAGGCATTTGCCAGCGCCGACCTCGATACGGGTTTGATCGAGCGCAATCAAGACGCCCTGTTCCCCGCCCTGCAGCCGGCGCCCGACACGGCCCTGGCACTGGCGTCCGTCGCCCTGCTGCTGGAAGAGAAGGCGGCTGCCGAAACGCAATCGGCCAATCGCGCCGACCCGTGGGGCAATGCCCTGGGCTGGCGTTTGAACAGCACCCTCGGACGCAGCCTGGCGTTCGCCGATGAATTCGCGCTGGCTGGCGACAGCAAGGCCTATGCCGCGCGCATCGCCTACAAGACGGATGGCTGGCTGTTCAACGGCCAGCCCCTCACCCTGACGGCGCACAAAGGCAACGAGCTGCACATCAAGCTGGGCGAGCGTGCCGTGCACGGTACCGTGCTGCGCGACGGGGAGCAGTTCCACGTGTTCAGCAGCGGCTTGCACACCACACTGCACTACAGCGACCCGATGGCGCATGCGGGCGAAGTGGAAGCGGAAGGCGGACGCCTGACGGCGCCGATGCCGGGCAAAGTTGTCGCCGTGCTGGTGAACAAAGGGCAGGACGTCAAGAAAGGCGAGCCTTTGGTCATCATGGAAGCGATGAAGATGGAGCACACGATCGCTGCGCCGCACGACGGCCTGGTGGAAGACGTGCTGTACGCGGTCGGCGACCAGGTAGCCGATGGCGCGCCGCTGCTGGCTTTCAAGGCCGCCGCATAGAGGCGGCCACGATGCGCATCCTTTTACAGCGCGCGGACGGCAAGGAAGCGGCGTGGGTCGCCGATTTCAAGGACTTGCTGCCCGAGGCCGAAATCCATTTCTGGCGCGAAGGCGACACGTTCGCGCCATGCGACTACGCCGTGGTGTGGCAGCCGCCAGCGGCCATGCTGCCGGCATTGCGCGAAGTCAAAGCCATCTTCAACACGGGCGCGGGCGTCGACGCGCTCCTGAAATTTGGCGAGGCGCTGCCCGCCCACGTGCCGCTGGTGCGCCTGGACGACGCGGGCATGGGCGTGCAGATGGCCGAATATGTGAGCCACGCCGTGCTGCGCCACTTCCGCCGCTTCGACGATTACGAAGCCCAGGGCCGCGCGGGCATCTGGCAGCCGCTGCCCCCGTTTGACAAGGCGGATTTCCCGGTCGGCGTACTGGGCATGGGCGTGCTGGGCACCCGCGTGCTGCAAGCGCTGGCGCAGTTCGAATTCCCGCTGCGGGGATGGAGCCGTAACCGCAAGCACATCGATGGCGTGCAGTGCTTTGCGGGCGAGGAAGGCCTTGATGCATTTTTGCGCGGCACGCGCGTGCTGGTGTGCATGCTGCCACTCACGCCGGAGACGCACAACCTGCTCGACCGTGCGCGCCTGTCGATGCTGCTGCCTGGCGCCTACGTCATCAACGTGGCGCGCGGCGCGCATCTCGCCGAACCGGACTTATTGACCCTGATCCGCTCCGGGCATATCGCCGGGGCGACCCTGGACGTGTTCCGCAACGAGCCGCTGCCGCAGCAGCACCCGTTCTGGCTGGAACCGCGCATCACCATCACGCCGCATATTTCGGCCGCCACCCTGCGCCGCGAAAGCGTGGCGCAAATCGCCGCCAAGATGCGCCGCCTGCACGCCGGAGACTCTGTCGCCGGCATCGTCAACCGTTTGCAAGGATATTGAGATGAGCAATCAACCGAATTTGCCGAAACAGGTCAAGATCGTCGAAGTGGGCCCGCGCGACGGCCTGCAAAACGAAAAGGAAACCATCAGTGCCGCCGTCAAGATCGAGCTGGTCGACCGCCTGACCCTGGCGGGCTTCGCCAATATCGAGGCGGCGTCGTTCGTCTCGCCGAAATGGGTGCCGCAGATGGCCACCAGCGCCGAAGTGATGGAAAAAATCGCGCGCCGCCCAAGCACGATTTATTCGGCGCTGACGCCGAACATGCAGGGTTTCGATGCAGCGCTGGCGGCGAAGGCCGATGAAGTGGTGATCTTCGGCTCGGCCTCCGAGGCGTTCTCGCAAAAGAACATCAACTGCTCGATCGCCGAATCGATCGCCCGCTTCGAAGGCGTGGCGAAGGCGGCCAAGGAACACGGCTTGCGCCTGCGCGGCAGCATCAGCTGCGCCTTTGGCTGCCCCTACCAGGGCGACGTGCCGCTCGACGCCGTGGCCGACGTGGTGGGACGCATGCGCGACCTCGGCTGCGACGAGATCGATATCGCCGACACCATCGGCGTGGCCACGCCGCGCAAAACGCAGGCGGTGATGGAACGCGCCATTGCGGCTTTCCACGTGGGCGGCCTGTCCGGCCACTTCCACGACACCTATGGCCAGGCGCTGGCGAATATTTACGCCAGCCTGGAAACGGGCATTGCGATTTATCATTCGTCCGTCTCCGGCCTGGGCGGCTGCCCCTACGCCAAGGGCGCCACCGGCAACGTGGCGACCGAAGACGTGCTGTACATGATGCAGGGACTGGGTATCGCCACCGGCATCGACCTGGACCTGGTGGTCGATGCGGGGCAGTTCATCTCGCAGCAGCTGGGGCGCAAGGGTTCCAGCCGCGCGGGTAACGCCATTGCGGCGAAACGGGCAGGCTGAGATCTGGGGTCAGACCCTCAATGCCGCTAGCGTCAAGCTCAGCGCCAGCACAGCCGGGGGTCTGACCCCGGCTGTGAAGACTTCTGCAGTGTGAACGCAGCGATCAACCGTACAGACGAAAAAAAACCCAAGAGCCTAAACTCTTGGGTTTTTTTCTACAAATTTGGTCGGAGTACAAGGATTCGAACCTTGGACCCCCTGGTCCCAAACCAGGTGCGCTACCGGGCTGCGCCACACTCCGAAGACCAAGATAATACAGGCCGTATCGACTTCGGTCAAGGGTCAGGTGAAACTCTGTGTAAATTATTTACGCGCAACACAGGAAGCCCTGTATTTTTCAAAACGATTGAAGTATGCGACACTAAGTTTGCAAGTTTTCCCGATCAGACATGAAGGCGACGACGGCAATGGAGTTCAGGATAGAAAGCAGCGACGGCGGCCGAACCATGCCTAAGGGCCGCGGCATCGTGCTGGGCATAGCCGTGTCCTTGCTGCTGCATGGCGCCTTGATCTATCTGTGGCGCCATGTGCAGCCACCCATCCGGCCGGACACGGCCCCGCGCGTGGAATCGATTGCCGTCTGGATACGCCCGCTTGCCGCCAGGCCTCCACCGCCCGTCGAAGTCGTCAAGCCGAAGCGGGAAGCAAAACCCCTCAGCAAGCCGAAACTTGCCACGACCCGGGAAACGCCAGCGGCGGCCACGGCGCCGGCGGCCAGCCCGCAAGCCATCATGGTCGTGCCGGCATCACCGGCCATGCCGGCAGCCAGTGCCGATACCTTGACGCAAGAAACACCGAAATTCGACATGGACGCGGCCAAACGCACGGCGCGCAAGATGGCCGGCGAGCGCGATCCCTCCAAGGTGGGCACGGCCGTGGGGCAAATCCCCGACATGCCGCTGCAAACGGAAACCCAGCTGGCGCGCGACATCGCACAAGGCAAGCGCGGCGATTGCCGCACCGCCTATTCAGGTGCTGGCTTGCTGGCGCCAGTCCTGATGTTGCTCGACAAGAAGGATAGCGGCTGCAAGTGGTAGTTACTTAACAATCATCACCGGGCATGCAGAGAGCAGCCTATTCCTGCCCCTTCAACTGCAGCGCCCGCTCATACAGGGCGTTTTTCTTGCGCCCCGTAATCTGCGCCGTCAAATTCGCCGCCTGCTTGACGCTGCATTCGGCCAGCAGGATGTTCAGGATGCGCTCCGCTTCCACGTCTTCCGCGTCCTGCGCTTCCGTGGCGCCTTCCAGCAGGACGACAAATTCTCCCTTTTCGCGGTGCGCGTCGGCGCGGATCCAGCTTTCCGCCTCGGACAGGGGACAGCGGTGGATTTCCTCGAACATTTTCGTCAGCTCGCGCGCAAACACCACCTGGCGCGTGGGCTCGAACGCTTCCACCAGGGCCGTGGCGCAATCGAGGATGCGGTGCGGCGCTTCATAGAAGACCATCGTCGCCGTCACGCCGCGCAGGCTGTGCAGCATGTTTTCGCGCTGCTTGGCCTTGGCTGGCAGGAAGCCGACGAAGTAAAACTGGTCATTCAACAGACCGCTGGCGGAAATGGCGGTGATCGCCGCCGACGGGCCGGGCAGGGGCAGCACGCGCAAGCCGGCCGCGCGCACGGCGTCGACAATGCGCGCGCCGGGGTCGGAAACGGCGGGTGTACCCGCGTCGGAAACGAGGGCGATGCGCTCGCCGGCCTGCAGGCGTGCAATCAGGGTTTGCGCCACTTCGCGCTCATTATGTTGATGCGCAGCAATTAATGGCTTGTTCAGGCCAAAGCGCGTCAGCAGGTGCGCCGTGTTGCGCGTATCTTCACAGGCGACGGCGTCTGCAAGGCTCAGCAAGTGTAGCGCGCGCAGGCTGATATCGGTCACATTGCCGATCGGCGTGGCCACTATATACAATGTTGCGATAGGATAGACCTGGTGCGCCGCCTCTGTCATGATGGGCAGGCTGGCGATGGAACTGATTTCTTGTACGGTCATTTTGGAGGTTAAATGCTTGCTAATAGTGTGAAGTTACTGCTTGTTTGTGCCGCGACCGGCATGCTGAGCGCTTGCAGCACGCCTTGCGACGCGCCCGGGCAATTGTGCGCGCCTATTGAATCTAACACAAGGGCGCTGCCGCCTCCGAAGCCGCTGCCACCACCCGTGCCACCCAAGCCGCCCGCGCCCGAACCGGTGACGTTTGCCGTGGCCGTGCCCGATATTACCGCGTACGACGGCAATGGCGCGCCGCTGGCGCCCATTACCACCAAGCCGGCGACCGGCACGCCGCAGGACATGCCGGCCGCCACGGCGCCGGCGCCCGCCGACGGCCAGGTCCACCACATCGGCCTGCTGCTGCCGCTGCGCTCGGCTTCCCTGGGCCCGGCCGCCGAATTGCTGCGCGCCGGCTTCATGGCCGCGTATGAACGCGACCGCAGCGGCTTTGAAGTGACGGTGATCGACACGGGCGATGGCAGCAGCGACGTCCTGAACAAGTTTGCGCAAGCACAAGAGGAACAGGACATCGTCGTGGGCCCCCTGTCGCGCTCGGCCGTCACGGCCGTGGCGAATAGCGACCTGGTGCGCAAGCCGACGATCGCCCTGAACCACCCCGACAACCGCGGCGAGGCGCGCCTGCCTGCCAAGCTGCTGGTGATGGGCCTGTCGATCGAAGCGGAAGCGCGCCAGGTCGCCGCCTGGGCCGCCAGCGAACAGCCGGGCGCCAGCGCGCTGATCCTGTCCGCCGGTTCGCCCTCGCAGCGCCGCATCAGCGCCGCCTTCAAGCAGGAATGGCTGCGCCAGGGCGGCAAGATCGAGGCGATGGACTTGACGGCCACGAATGGCTACCTGAGCGATGCGGAACTGGTGCAGCTGCGCGCGCGCCTGGCAGCGACGCCCCCAGGCCTGCTGTTTGCCGCGCTCGACGCCGACCAGGCACGCCAGCTGCGCGTGGCCATCGGCAGCGATCTACCCCTGTATGGCACCTCGTCCTTGAATCCCGGCGTCGGACGCGGCGCCAGCGGCCCTGAACTCGACGGTGCGCGCCTGCTGGACTTGCCTTGGCAAGTGCAGCGCGACCATCCCCAAGTAATGGTGTATCCACAGCCCGAGCAGCCTGCCGAACGCCGCCTGACGGCCGACATGGAACGCCTGTATGCGCTGGGCATCGATGCCTTCCGCGTGGCGCGCGAAGTGGCGCTGCGGCCGAACACGCCATTTACCCTCGATGGCGTGACGGGGCGCCTGGCCGTGCGCTTTGAGAACGATCAAAGCGTGTTCGAACGCACGGAACAGGCCGCCAGCTACCAGCAGGGCGTGCTGGGCACCTGGCCGCCGGCCGCGCCTGTCGCCGTGCCGCCAGCCCAATAAGGATGCACCATGCCACCCCTGCCGTTCCAGAACAAACAGGCACGGGGACGGCAAGGGGAAGACGATGCGCTCGCGTATCTGCTGCTGCAAGGCTTGGTGCTGCTGGAACGCAACTATCTGTGCAAGGGTGGCGAGCTGGACCTGATCATGCGCGATGGCCCATCAGTCGTCTTCGTGGAAGTGCGGCTACGCAGCAGTGCAGCCTTCGGCGGCGCCCTGGCCAGCATCACGCCAGCCAAGCAGCGGCGCATGGTGTACGCGGCACAAACCTGGCTACAAGGACAAAAGACACTGCCACCTTGCCGCTTCGACGCGCTGGCCATCGATGGCGGGCGCATCAGCTGGCTGAAAAACATCCTCGATATGTAAGCATTTTTAACAGTGCTTGTCCGCCATGCCGCGCGCCTGCACTATAATCGGCAGACTATGAATAATCAACGCATCCTCTCGCACTTCCACGAAAGTGCCGAACTCAAGATCCAGGCCGCCACCGTACTGGCGCAACCCATTGCGCAGGCGATCGACCTGATGTTTTATGCATTGTCAAACGGCAACAAAATCCTGGCCTGCGGCAACGGCGGTTCCGCCGCCGACTGCCAGCATTTCGCGGCCGAGCTGGTGGGACGCTTCGAACGCGAGCGCTTTCCGCTGCCGGCCCTGGCGCTGACGACGGATACGTCGATCCTGACGGCCGTGGCCAACGACTACAGCTACCGCGAGATTTTCTCGAAGCAGGTGCAGGCCTTCGGCCAGGCCGGCGACATCCTGCTGGCCATCTCCACGTCGGGCAATTCGGCCAACGTAATGGCCGCCGTGGAAGCAGCGCTCGAGCGCGAAATGCGCGTCGTGGCGCTGACGGGCAAGGACGGCGGCGCCATTGGCAAGATGCTGACGGATGCCGACGTGCATATCTGCGTACCGGCCGAGCGCACGGCGCGCATCCAGGAAGTCCATCTGACCACCATACATTGCATCTGCGACGGCATCGACGTCGCGCTATTCGGAGGAGACGTGAATGACTAAATTCGGTACTGGCCCAGGCTGGAAACGCGTACAACGCCCGCTGGCCACCGCACTCCTGTGCGGCGCCATGCTCACCTCGCTCACCGGCTGCATCGAACTGATGGTCGGCGGCGCCGTGATGGGCGGCGTTGCCGCGGCAGACCGCCGCACCCTGGGCGCCCAAACCGAAGACAAGTCGATCGCCGTCAAAGGCGAGTCGCGCATCCCTTCCATCGTCGGCGATGCCGGCCATGTGAATGTCACCAGCTTCAACCGCCGCGTCCTGCTGACGGGCGAAGTGCGCGATGACGCGATGAAAAATGCCGTCGAGCGCGAAGTGCGCAATATCGAGGGCGTGGAATCGGTGGCCAATGAACTGATCATCGCCGGCCCGGCCAGCTACACCTCGCGCTCGAACGACGCGCTGATCACCACCAAGGTCAAGGCCAGCCTGGTCGACATGAAAACCATCTCGGCAGCCTCGTTCAAGGTCGTCACCGAGAACGGCACCGTCTTCCTGATGGGCCGCGTTACCCAGCGCGAAGGCACGGTCGCGGCCGACGTGGCGCGCGGCGTGGGCGGCGTGCAGAAAGTGGTCAAGCTGTTCGACTACATTTCGGAAGCGGAACTGAAGCAATTGCAGCCGGACCCGCCGCAGCAGCGCACGACGGGCAGCGTCGGCGACAGGCCCCAGCAGTAAGCCTGTACGTCGTTTGACCTACGGCTTTGATGCAGCGATACGGCTATAATTGCCGCATAGCCGCGCTTTTCAAGTGAACTTATTTCAACTTCGCCATGTCAACTTCGCCATCCGCAAGCAAGTCCTGGATCAAGCCAGCCCTGATCGCCGTCTTCGTGGCAGGCGTGGCGGCAGCCGGCTATCTGTCGCTGAATGACAAGCAGAGCGCGCCGGACGTGACCTTCCACGGCATCCATGGCGAAAAGATCACCTCGGCCAGCCTGCGCGGCAAGGTGGTGATGGTCAATTTCTGGGCCACCTCGTGCACCACTTGCGTGGCGGAGATGCCGGACATGGTCGACACCTACAACAAATACAAGGGGCAGGGCCTGGAATTCGTGGCCGTGGCCATGAAATACGATCCGGCCAACTACGTGCTGAACTTCGCCGAAACGCGCCAGTTGCCATTCAAGGTGGCGCTCGACGTGACGGGCGAGGCGGCCAAGGCCTATGGCGACGTGGCCCTCACGCCCACCACCTTCGTGCTCGACAAGCAGGGCAAGATCCTCAAGCGCTATGTGGGCAAGCCGGAATTTGCCGAACTGCACAAGCTGCTGGAAACCGCCATCGCCGGCTAAGACCGCGCACAAACACGGTATAAAACCTTGTTGCCAACTGTTATCAACCTGTTATAACCTTCTCTTGCGTGATCCCATTCACCTTGTGAAGGCCAGCCGTGTCCCTAGCCGCTCAATCGCTTGACCCGCAACAACTCAAAACCTGGCTGCTTGCCGCCGGGAACAAGGACGCCACGGCGTTCCGCCAGCTATATAACTCCACCTCATCGAAACTGTTTGGCTTCGCGCTGCGTATATTGCATAAGCAAGAGCTCGCTGAAGAAGCCTTGCAAGAGGGTTTCGTCGCCATCTGGAACAACGCCGCCGCTTACCAGAGCCATCTGGCGGCGCCGATGACCTGGATGGCCACCATCGTGCGCAACAAGGCGTTCGATGTGCTGCGGCGCAGCGACGATACCGTGGAAATCGATGCCGAACAGTTTGATAGCGAAGTCATGAATGCACTCCGAGACCCCCAGGCCACGCCCATCGAATCACTGCAACTGAGCGGTGATGCGAAGGCGCTGGCGTTTTGCATGTCGGCCCTGGAAGGGGTGCACCGGCAGGTGGTCGCCCTGGCGTTCTATCATGACCTGTCGCACAGCGAAGTGGCGCAGCAGATGTCGCTGCCAATCGGCACCGTGAAGACCTGGATACGGCGCAGCCTGGAACGGCTGCGCACGTGCCTGGCAAAACGGGAGACATCATGAATATCCGCAGCAATGACGTGCTGCGCCAGAAACTGGCGTCCGAATACGTGCTGGGCACCCTGAAAGGGGGCGCGCGGCGGCGTTTCGAAGGCTGGCTGCACAACGACGCCGATTTGCGCAATATCACGGCCGAATGGCGGCAGCGTTTGGAACCGATGGCGGAATTTGCCACGCCCGTGGCGCCGCCCAAGCGCGTGTGGCAACAGATCGAGCAGCGCTTGCACCTGGCGCCGCAGGGCGGCTGGTCCTTGTTCCGCGATTCGCTGTCGTTCTGGCGTTCGCTGGGCATGGCCTCGAGCGCCATCGCCGCGCTGCTGGTCATCGTCGTGGCCACGCGCCTGCTGGACGCGCCGCAAATCAGCTATGTGGCCAGCCTGACGGACGAGAAAGCGCAAACGGCCCTGCTGCTGACAGCCGACAGCCGCCATGGCGCACTCGAGGTGCGCATGGTGGGCAACGCGCCCGTGCCTGCTGACCGCGACCTGGAACTGTGGGCCGTGCCGAAGAGCGGCAACCCCCGTTCACTGGGCTTGCTGGCCGACAAGGGCAACGTGAAACTGGCCCTGTCGCAGCGCGCCATCGGCAACGACGTGGCCTTGCTGGCCGTCACCCTGGAACCGAAAGGCGGCTCGCCGAATCCGAACGGACCGACGGGACCGGTTTTGTATAAGGGTAACTGGGTGAAAATTTAGTAACGCCTGACCAAGCCTACTGCAGTTGATTTGGCTTGCTTACCTTACTTCGGATACAAAATCATCTGCGTGCAGCGAAACAGGGCGATGGTCTTGCCCGTTTCCTTGCTTTTTACCACGGCATCCCACACTTGCGTGTTGCGGCCCTTGTGCTCGACTTTCGCCGTGCAGGTGAGCGTGCCTTCGCGGGCCGTACCCAGGTGGTTCGATTTCAACTCGATGGTGGTGAAGTTACTGGCGCCCTCAGGCAGGTTGACGATGCAGCCATAGCCGGACGCCGTATCGGCCAGGGTCACCACGCTGCCCGCGTGCAGATAGCCGTTCGGCGCCAGCAAATGGGGCAGCACGGGCAATTCCGCCGTCAGCTGGCCGTCGCCCACTTCCGTGATGACGATGCCCAGGTGGCCGGGCAGGCGGCCTGTGCCGCGTTCGTTCAACATTGCTACGGTGATGTCGGGATTGCTCATGCTGGTCCTTGTGCGGGTGAATCCGGGCAGCGGATCTGCCGGAAAATACTATGATGATAGCAACTTTCCCCGTATCGGTTTGACGGCCACTTATTTCCGGCTACGCCGCCGTTTCCACCACACCAAAGTCCCCGTCAGCAGGAACAGCAAGGGCATCAGGCCGAACACCGTCATGAAACTGCGCCCGGCCACGCCAAACGCCTGGCCCGAATGCAGTGGGAATTGCCAGCCCAGGAAAACGTCTCCGGCCGGCGCCCGCAAGGGATCGCGTATGCGCAGGGGCAAGCCGCTGCGCGCATCCAGGGTCAGGCGCGTGGCGCCGTCGCCGTGGGCGATTTCACCTGGCTGGCGCACGCGGATCTCGTATGGCTGGTCCTTCTTGGCCGGCAGCACGATGCGCGACACGCGCGCCTGCGGATAGAGCAGCTGCGCGGCGGCCATGGCCTGGCCCGCATCGAGCAGGGCGCCATCCTGGGCCACATTTTTCAGTTTGGCCGTGTCCGGCACCGTCGATACCAGGCCCACCAGGGGCACGATCAGCTGCGGCAAATTGAAATAAATGCCGGAAAAGGCGATCACGGCCAGCACGGGCGCGGCAAGGAAGCCGGCCGCCTTGTGGAACGTGTAATTGAAGCGCGGCCAGGAGCCGCCATGCGACACCGTCAAGGCGCGCTTGATCGCCGTCCACTGCAAGCGCGGCCACCAGAGGTAGATGCCGCTCAAGGCCATCAGCAGCAGGGCCACGCCGGAAATCCCCGTGACCGTCTTGCCCGCGTCGCCCGTCAGCAGATAGCGGTGTAAATGAAACATGCCCGACATCAGCAGCGGGCGCGTGAGGCCAAAGCGGCCCCAGTCGCGCTCGCCTTTGACTTGCAAGGTGTAGGGGTCGACCATCACCTGGCGCACGATGGCCTGGCTGAAGGGGGACGGCTTGCCGGTCTGGCGGTACGAGGCCACATACACGTCGCGCCCATCGGCGGGCGGATTGAGCTGGCTCGGCGTACCGTAGGCGGGGTCGGCCGCGAGTCCGTCCACCACCGCTTGCAGCGTGCGCGGCGTGACCTCGAACACCTGGCCAGGCGCGGGCGCGCTCGCCTGCAGCAAATCCGGATTCAGATACGCATCGAGCTCCGGCATCCAGGCGATGGCGGACCCCGTCAAGCCCAGCAGGACGAACAGGGCGCCGAACCACAGGCCCACATACAGGTGCAGCTTGGCTAACAACCACTTGATCGGGAGTTGCGACATGGAAACTCTGGGAAATTTTGGGCTGCGGAACGATAGCATGAAAGGCATGGAGTGAAAATCATTATCAGATGGCATTCTGTCGTGCCCACCCAGCGCAAATGACGCAACAAGCGCTGACGGGGCGCGATTTTCTTGCTACTATGCGCCCATGTCTTCCCGCCAGCCCACCCGCAAGCTTGCCCATCACGGTGCCGCCGCCCTCGCGCGCACGCCGTGGCAGCTGTGCGTGGCCCTGTTCAGTGCGCTTGCTCTCGTGTTCCTGCTGTCGACGGCCGCTTCGCACCTGCACAAGACGACTCTCGACGCGGAAGAGTGCGCGCTGTGCGCCACGGTCATCGACAAGGTGGCCGATATCGCCGTGCCGCCGGCCATCGCCGAGCCGCCCGCCCAGTTACTGCCCTACCGCCTGCTGGCCATCGCGCCCGCCATCCTGGCGCCCGCCGCCGCCCTCATCCTGCCGCCCGTGCGCGGCCCGCCTGCCGCCTCACTGTAGTTCCCACGCTGTTTTTCCTTTTTCAGGCTGCCCCTTGTCGCGCTTTCATGCGCGCCGGGCCGCCTGGCGTTGACTATTTTTGAGGTTTACCATGCAACACACACCACGCCTGAGCGCGCTGTCGCTCGCCCTTGCCAGTCTGTTCAGCCTATCCGCTCATGCCGCAGATGCCGTCCCTGCCGCAGATGCCAGCCCGGCTGATGCCGCTCAGCCAGAAATGCAAAAGGTCGAAGTCACCTCCGCCCACTTGCGAAGCGCGCGCATCGAGCTGTCGCCGAAAGTCGGCACCACCATCTACAGCATCGACAGCCACATGGTCGACATGCTGGGCCAGGGCGACAATACGCCGTTCAATGAAGTACTGCTGCGCCTGCCAGGCGTATCGCAGGATTCGAAGGGTTCCGGCGCCCTGCACGTGCGCGACGACCATGCCAACGTGCAATACCGCATCAATGGCGTGCAATTGCCCGAAAGCATCAGCGGCTTCGGCCAGTCCATCGACACGCGTTTGATCGACAAGACCGATTTCATGACGGGCGCCTTGCCGGCCCAGTTCGGCCTGCGCACGGCGGGCATCGTCGATATTGAAACGAAGGAGGGCGGACTGACACCGGGCGGGCGCATCGGCATCATGGTCGGCAGCCACGACCATGTGGAGCCGAGTGCCGAATTTTTCGGCAGCGTGGGCAAGTTCAATTACTACCTGTCCGGCAGCTACCTAGGCAATTCCCTGGGTGTGGAAAACCCGCAAGACACGCGCAGCGCACTGCACGACAAGACGCGCCAGAACAAATCGTTTGGCAGTCTGTCGTATTTCCTCGATGACAACACCCGCCTGGGCGCCATGTTCGGCACGTACAACGGCCGCTTCCAGATTCCCAACAACCCCAACCAGGCGCCGGGCTTTTCCCTGGATGGCCACAGCGATGCGCAGGCGGGCACATCCAGTATCCCTTCATCGCAGTTGAATGAAAACCAGCGCGAAGTGAACCGCTTCCTCGTGCTGTCGCTGCAAAAGAGCCTGGGCGACGTCAATTACCAGGTGTCGGCCTTCCACCAGTATTCGGAACTGCACTTCACGCCAGATGCCATCGGCGACCTGATCTACAACGGCGTGGCCTCGGACTCGCGCCGTGCGAACAGCGCTTCCGGTGCCCAGTTCGATATCAGCTACAAATTGCACCAGGACCACACCGTGCGCGCCGGCCTGGCCTATACGCGCCAGAAGACGACGAGCGACAACACGGTGGCCGTCTTCCCCGCCATTGACGGGACGCAAACCTCCACCAAGCCGATCAGCATTGCCGACAACAGCGGCAAGACGGGCACCCTGGCCAGCTTTTACCTGCAGGATGAATGGCATATCAGCAAGCCCCTGACCCTGAACTATGGCGCCCGCTACGACAAGGTTTCGGCCTACACGAGCGAGCAGCAATGGAGTCCGCGCGTCAACCTGGCCTACCAGATCGCACCGGGCACGGCCCTGCATGCGGGCTATTCGCGCTACTTCACGCCGCCGCCGCAGGAACTGGCCGCGCAAGGCAGCATCGACCTGTATGCGAATACGACGAATGCGCCGGAGATCGGCCAGTCGGACAACGTCAAGGCCGAGCGCACGCACTACTACGACGTGGGCATCAGCCACCAGGTGAGTCCGAAACTGACCGTGACGGCCGATGTGTACTATAAAAAGATCAACAACCTGCTGGACGAAGGCCAGTTCGGCCAGGCATTGATACTGACGCCGTTCAACTATGCGGATGGCTACGCCAAGGGCCTGGAGTTATCCGCCATCTACAGCGAGAAAAACTGGGGCTTGTTCCTCAATGCCAGCACGCAAAAGGCGCAGGGACGCAACATCAATTCGGGCCAGGCCCTGTTTGGCGCCGATGAGTTGAACACCATCAGCAAGCACTATGTCTACCTCGATCATGACCAGAAATACACGCTGTCCGGTGGCGGCCATTATCACTTTGGCGATTCGCAAGTGAGCGCTGACTTCCTGTACGGCAGCGGCCTGCGCATGACCCCGGAAGGCGGCACGCCGAATTCCGGCCATCTGCCCGCTTACTTTACCGTCAACACGGCGCTCACGCACACGTGGAAAAACACGCCGGTCGGCAAAGTGGAAGGACGGCTGGCCCTGATCAACCTGTTCGATAAATCGTACCTGCTGCGCGACGGTTCCGGCGTGGGCGTGGGGGCGCCGCAGTATGGCGCCCGCCGCAGCATCTACGCCGGCCTGTCGACCAGCTTCTAAGAGTTACGCGCGAAGACAGCGGCAGGGTGCAACGCCTGCCGCTGTCGGTTGCCGTCCTACACAGCTACCGCCCCACTAGGCGAAGGGTGGGGCGCCACCAGCACCAGGCGCTGCATGGCCACGCCTGGCGTGTGATAGGGGTCTTGCCCCAGGATGACGACTTTGACTTGCTTGAACGGCGTCAGGTCGAAGGCCCGAAAGATGGCCTAGCCCGGCGAAAAACACGGTCCCGCCACCTATTCCGCCTTGAGGAAGGCGGCCAGGCGTTCCCGGCAGGGCCGGGCGAACTCCCCCTCCAGCCGCGCCTTCCACGATGCGTCGATGCGTGTGTCCATGCGTCACCTCATGGCCAATTTATTAACCATGCTTTTTCAGCATGCCAGCACGGGACGCTCGGCAGCATGGCGTGCATACGCTGCGGGCAGGCAAAAAAAAAGCCGCCAGCGTTAGCAGGCGGCCTTGATTTGGCGTAAAGGGCTTAGAAATTCAGCGCCGATTCCACGCCGGCGCTGTGCGCCTGTTCATCCGCGTGGTACGAGCTGCGCACCATGGCGCCCACGGCAGCGTGGGTGAAGCCCATTTTATAGGCTTCCTCTTCGAACATCTTGAACACGTCCGGGTGCACGTAGCGGCGCACGGGCAAGTGGCTGTTCGATGGCGCCAGGTACTGGCCGATGGTCAGCATGTCGATGTCGTGCTCGCGCATGTCGCGCATGACTTGCAGGATTTCCTCGTCCGTCTCGCCCAGGCCCACCATGATGCCGGATTTGGTTTTCACGTCCGGGTACATGGCCTTGAAATCCTTCAGCAGTTTCAAGGAATGCATGTAGTCGGAGCCGGGACGCGCTTCCTTGTACAGGCGCGGCGCCGTTTCCAGGTTGTGGTTCATGACGTCAGGCAAGCCATCCTTGAACAGGTCCAACGCTTTTTCCAGGCGGCCGCGGAAGTCGGGCACCAGCACTTCGATGCGGGTGTTCGGCGACAGGGCGCGCGTTTGCTGGATGCACTCGACGAAATGGCCGGCGCCGCCATCGCGCAAGTCATCGCGGTCGACGGAAGTGATGACGACGTAGTTCAACCGCAGCTTGGCGATGGTCTTCGACAGGTTGGCCGGCTCTTCCTTGTCCAGCGGGTCCGGGCGGCCATGGCCGACGTCGCAGAACGGGCAGCGGCGCGTGCACTTGTCGCCCATGATCATGAAGGTGGCGGTGCCCTTGCCAAAACACTCGCCGATATTCGGGCAGCTGGCTTCCTCGCACACCGTCACGAGCTTGTTTTCGCGCAGGATGTCCTTGATTTCATAGAAACGGGTCGATGCCGAAGCGGCCTTGACGCGGATCCAGTCCGGCTTTTTCAGGCGCTCGATCTGCTCGATAGGGACGATCTTGATCGGAATGCGCGAAGTCTTGCTGGCGCCTTTTTGCTTTTCACTCGGGTTGTACGCTGGAGCGGCGGGGGCGGTGCTGGAAATGGTCTCAGAAGTCATGGCTGCAAGCCCTTGACGGGCGTGTTGGTTTGTTTGCTCAGGCATCTGCTGCCTGAGGCGCGCCTGCGGCGCTGTTTACTTCGCTTACATCGAGTAATACGGTCAATTCATGGGCCAGGGCCCGCTGCACTTCGGCCAGCGGCGCCGAAACGCCCATGCTGCGCATGTCCACCGTCTTCAGGCCGGAATAACCGCAAGGGTTAATCCAGGAAAACGGCGCCAGGTCCATCGCCACGTTGAGCGATACGCCATGGTAGGTGCAGCCGTTGCCGCGCACCTTCAATCCCAGCGCGGCGATCTTCGCACCCTTGCTTGGTCCGCCGGCGATATAGATGCCGGGCGCGCCATCGATGCGCTCGCCAGCAAGATTATACGCCGCCAGCACATTGATGATGGCTTGCTCGATTTTATGCACGAACTGGCGCGCATACAGCTTGCCGCCAGGCTTGTTGCGGCGCAAGTCCATCAGCAGATAAATCACCACCTGGCCGGGGCCGTGGAACGTCACTTCGCCGCCACGGTCCGTCTGCACCACGGGGATCGCGTCCGCGCCGGCCAGCAGATGGCCGCGGTCGGCCGCCAGGCCCAGGGTGAACACGGGCGGATGCTCGACGATCCACAGTTCGTCGCGCGTGTCCGTCGTGCGCGCGTCGGTAAAGGCGCGCATGGCGGCAAAGGTCGGCTCGTAATCGACGCGGCCCAGCTCGCGGATCAGCGCCGCTTCGGTTCGGGTGGTGGTCATGACAGATTCTGTAATCAGCTGCCGGCGCCCTGCGGACGCTGCGGCGAAGCCGTGATTATAAGCCAGGCCGCCGTTTCATTCAGCCCCGGGCACAGGCAACAGCAGCAAGCTGCCCAATTTTTGTGCAGCGTGGCGCACCTGGGCCAGACTCAGCGCCGTGTAGCCGAGCAGCACGGCGGGCGCCAGCCTGGCGCTACGGCAAAAGTCACCGAGCGGCTGCAGCGCCAGCCCCTCCTGCGCGGCGCGCGCGCAAAACGCCCGTTCGTCGGCATCCTGCGGCAGCCACAGCACGCAGTGAAAGCCCGCCTGCTGGCCCGAAATCGTGTAACGGCCTGGGGCGACCTGCTCCAGGCAGGCCAGCAGCAGGTCACGCCGCTCCTTGTAGGCAAGGCGCGCCTGGCGCAAATGGCGCACGAAAGCGCCTTCCTCCATCCAGGCGGCCAGCGCCAGCTGTTCCGTCACGCCCACGGAACGGCCCGTCAACTGCACGATACGCAGCAGTTGCGGGCGCAAGGGGGGCGGCAGCACCATGAAGCCCACGCGCAAGCCCGCAAACAGGGTCTTATTAAAACTGCCACAGTAGATCACGCGCTGGTACTGATCCAGTGCCTTCAGGGCTGCCAGCGGTGCACTGTGGTAATTGAATTCACTGTCGTAATCGTCTTCCACCACCCAGGCGCCGCTGTCATTCGCCCATTCCAGCAAGGCCAGGCGGCGCGTGACGGACATGGTCACGCCCAGCGGCGACTGGTGCGCCGGCGTCACATACGCAAGGCAGGCGTCGGTGTGCACAGCCAGGGCGGCGCAATCGATGCCCTCGGCGTCGACGGGAATATCCATGGGCATGGCGCCCGCCAGGGCGAACAGGGCGCGCGCGGCCGGATAACCGGGCTCTTCCAGGCAAACCTTGTCGCCATCGCGCACGATGCCGCGCGCCAGCAAGTCGATCGCGTGGCGGATGCCGGTGGTGACAACGATGTCTTGCGGGTCGCAGCGGATGCCGCGGTACTTGGCGAGGAAGTCGGCGATCTGCTGGCGCAGCTGGGGCAGGCCGGCCGGATCGGCACTGCACAACTGCTCCGGCGTGGCGGCCGCCAGCGCCCGTGTGGCGCACTTGGACCAGGCTGCCATGGGAAACAGGCTGGCGTCGGCGCGCCGTGCCACGAAAGGCAAGCCGTCGCGCACGCCCGTGTCCGGAGCGGGCGCGGGCACGGCAGCCGGTGCAGCCGGGGTGGCATCGGCGAAGCCTGCCATCAGGAAGCGTTCCGGCACCACGGCGCACACGCGCGTGCCGGAGCCGGGCACGCGCGTCACATAGGCTTCCGCGTGCAGACGGTCGAACACGGTTTCGATGGTGCCGCGTGATAACTCCCACCGTTCGGCCAGGGTGCGGCTGGACGGCAAACGGCTGCCCGCCGGCAGCATCTTCGTCAGGATGGCCGAGCGCAGCGCTTCATACGCGCCATCCTGCTTGTTGACGCCCGCCTTGGCTAGCCAGCTAGTGGGACGAGGCAAGTCCAGGGCGTGCGGTGATTTTCCTCGCGGCATAATGATGATCGTCCAAGTGGTCCAATGAATTTTCTGATGACTGGCACTTCGCATTACACCACAACAATTCTACTCTCTCCGTTCTGGTGCGCCAGCGGGGCGCACGCTTGCTAGGATCGTGTAAAAACAATGCAGAAACAACTCGCTTTATGGGCCTGGGGCGGCATCGTGCTGCTGCTGGTCTGCCTCTCGCGCATCAGCATCGACATCTATTTGCCTTCGCTGCCGGCCATGGCCGATGCCCTGCATGCCAGTGATGCCCAGTTGCAACTGACCCTGAGCCTGTTCATGGCCGGCTCGGCCGCCTCGATGCTGGCTTGCGGGCCGCTGGCCGACCGTTACGGACGCCGCCCCGTGCTGCTGGCCGGCACGGGCATTTATGTGCTCGCCAGCATCGCCTGCACGGTGACCTCCGACGTGCACGTGCTGATCGCCGCGCGCGTGCTGCAGGCGTTCGGCGGCTGCAGCGGCACCATCATCGGCAGGGTGATGGTGCGCGACCGCTTCGATACCGCCACGCAGGCGCGCATGCTGGGGAGAATATCGATGGTGATGGGCCTGTCGCCGATACTGGCGCCGCTGGCCGGCAGCGTGCTCGACGCGGCCTTCGGCTGGCGCGCCGTGTTTGGCACGTTGTGCCTGCTGGGCGCGCTGTCGCTGTGGCTGATCGCCGCCTACGTGCCGGAAACGAAACCCGCCGACGCCGTGCCACAGGGCAATACCCTGGCCTTGTACCGCCGCCTGCTGGGCGACGCGTATTTTCTACGCTATGCGCTGGCCATCGCTTGTGTGTATTGCACGTATTTCCCCTTCATCGCGGAATCGTCCGTGCTGTTGCAAAGGGGCATGCATCTGTCGCCGCACGCGTATGCGCTGGTGTTCGCGCTGACGGTCAGCGGCTATATCGCGGGGTCGAGCCTGTTCCGCGCCCTGGGGCCGCGCCTGGGCGCCGATTACCTGCTGGGCGTGGCGGTGCTGATCAATGTGGCGGGCGCGGCCAGCTTGTTGCTGGCAGGCAGCCTGGCGCCGCAACACGTGGCGTCGCTGGTAGCGCCCATGCTGCTGGTGATGGTGTCGGTGGGCATGGCCATTCCGGCCTGCCAGCTGGCCGTACTGCAGCCGTATGGCGCCCAGGCGGGCAGCGCTTCGGGCCTGTTCTTCTTCATCCAGATGCTCATCACGGCCGCCTGCGGCGCCGTCATCGCCGCCATCACGGATGGCAGCGAAAAGCCCCTGCTGTGGGTGACAGCAGCGGCCAGTGGTGCCTTTGCCGCCGTCTGGCTGCTCACGAAGAGCAGGGCCAGCGTGGCGGCAGCAAGCCTTACATGACGATCTTGACCATCGGGTGGCCCGACAGCGCCATGTACAGGGCATCGAGCTGCTCGCGGCTGATGGCGCGCACGGTGACGGTCAGGCCCGTGTAATTGCCCTTGCCTGATGGGCGCTCTTCCATGCGGCCCACGTGGAAGGTCGGATCGTGGCTGATGACCAGTTCCAGCATCGTCGGCGCGAAGTCGACATGCGTCGGACCCATGATCTTGATGGGAAAATCGCTCGGGTATTCGATCAGCGATTCGCTGGGAGGAATCGTGACTTCGGTGGGTGGGGTGGTTTGCATGGGAAATCCTATCAGTGCCGGTCAGAACAGGCGGCGCAGCGCATAGCGCGCGGCGGCTGCATAAAGACGTATTGTAGCCAACTTTGGGGGCGGATGCGCCCGTCGCCATGGCGCCAGGGGCGCGGAAAAAAAAAGCCAGCTTGGTAAGCTGGCGAAAACTATTTCGTTTGGACAAAATAGCCGGAAAAATCGGTGCTGTCACACGCTGGAGTAGCAGTGGTTCTACTATAGAAAAAACACAGCTGCTTTACCTCCGGCATGTGACGAACTGCCGCTTTCTCGGCATGAACGTCGATACGGCGCGACAGGCGGCGCGGCCGTCAACGCTCCGCTTCCTGCATCCGGCCATTGCGGCCGGGACCGCCGCGCTCATTGCCCCTGTCATTACTGCGTTCACGTGGCGGCCCGCCGCGTTCGCCGCCACGCGCCTCCTGTGCCGGACGCGCGGCGGGGGCCGGCATCGGCGGCGGCGCGGGCCGCGGCTGGGCCACGGGCGGCGGCGCAGGCACGGCAGGCGGCGGCGCCGTCTGCCGCATTTCGCGGCGGGGCTCACGCTCTCCGTGCTCCCAGCGGTTACTGTCCGGGCGTGACTGCGGCCGCTCCCCGCCATGCCACCCGGGGCGGCCCACCTGGTCTTGCACAGGGGGCAAGGCCGGCATCGCCGGCATCACGGGCTGGGCCGGCACCGGCGGCTGTTGCGGCTGGGCCGGCACGGGCGGCCGGTTCGGCTGCATGGGACGCGGCGCCAGGTGCGTCTGGCCATCGTCCGTCTGCAAGCGGCCAGGACGGTTGACCCAGTCGCGCCGGACACCGCTATCGCCGCGCGGCGCATCCAATGGACGCTGCCAATTGCCGGCCGGCGCAGGCGCCGTGCTCAAGGGCAAACTTTGCATGACGGGTGGCGGCATGGTGGTGCGGTTGCGCCGCGGCACGTCGACCGTGCGCTGCGCGCCAAAACGCTCGCCAGGCAGCATGCTCATGCCTTCGCGGCGTTCGCGTTCGCCCGACACGGAGCGGCGTCCCTCGGCCATGCGGTTGATGCGGCGTTCATAGTCCGCGCTGGCGCGGTAGCCGGGCACATAGCGGTCATGCGGCGACAGGGGAAACCAGCCCACGCCAGGACGCGGGCCCTGCTGCGGCGCGCGACCTCCGCCCACCCAGCCCACCAGGGCTGGTGCCCAGGGCACGCGGCCGCGCTCGCGGCCCGGCGCCCAGCCCCAGCGCTGGCCCAGCAGCACCCAGCGGCCGTAATGCGATGGCGCATAGCCCCAGGGCGCATTGTCGACCCAGGTCCAGCCCCATGGGGCGATCCACGTCCAGCGCCCGTCGCTGTAGGGCGCCCAGCCGGCCGGTACCGCGCTGGGCAGCCAAAGGGGTCCATATTGCGCATCGTCCTGCCAGGCGCCGTAGCGGTCCAGCTCCTCATAGCCAGTGGTATCGTCCGTGACATAGCGCAAGGCTGGCGTGGCGACGGGCACGGCTTCGGGCCATTGGTCGAAGGCGATCCTCTGCACGGCGCCCATGCGCAATTCTTCGTCCGTCAACTCGGCGCGCTTGCCTGCACGCAAGGTCACGCTACCCGTCGCGCCATCCACGTCGGCCACCCCTTCGAGTACGCTGACGACGCTGGTGCCGGGCTGGCGCCCTGCCTCGATGCGCACCCAGCCCGGCTGGCTCAGAGTCACGCGGGCCTGGGCGGTGGTCAGTTCGAAGCCGCGCAGCGCATCGGGATTGCGCACGCGCACGCTGACCGTGCCATGGCTGAGGTGCAGTGTGAAATGGTCGTCATCAAGCTCGCTCACTTCCAGCTCGGAATCGCCATCGAGGCGCACGGCGGCCGCGCCCACGCGAAGTTCCGCCAGCGCGCCGCGCATGGTGCTGAGCCGGTTATCCGTCGTGACGGGCCAGTTCAGCAGGGCATTTTGCGCATCGCCATCGCCGGCGCGCACCAGCACCTGCCCTTCGACGGTGGAAATGCGGCCCACGCGGGCCGGCGGGTCCTGCGCCAGGGCGAAGGTGCATGCCGACGACAGCAGCACGGCGCACACGGCGCGCAGGAAGGGGAAAGGCAGGGTCGGACGCATGGCAGCGCTCCAGGCAGGACTTACAAGGATGACACGCTATCGATTACATCCGCATCGGGCGGGCATCGCAAGCGGGCTTACAAATGTTTGCATCTTGGTTTGCATGTTGCCTTGGCTCAGGACGCCGCCTGGCTGCCCCGCTTGACGAAGAACAGGGCGGCGCCAACGGCCATCAGCAAGCCGCCAAAGAAGCGGTTCTGCTTCTTCACGGCCTTGGCATCGCGGAAAAAGCGCTGCATCGACGAAGCCAGGAAGGCGTAGCTGTGCATGACGATCTGATCGATCGTGCACATGGTGACGGCCAGGATCAGCAATTGCGGCAACAGCGGTGCCGTGGGGCTGATGAATTGCGGCAGCACCGCCACCATGAAGATGATGCCCTTCGGATTCGTCACGTTGGTCAGAAACCCCGTCAGCACGCGCCGACGCATGGAAGGCACCACTGCATCGGCGTGCAGGTCACCCGTCACCGCCACCCTGGCGCGCCATTGCGACAGGCCCAGGTAGATCAGGTACAGCGCGCCCACCGTCTTGACGATATTAGAAGCCACTTCGGAGGCCAGCAGCAGGGAACCGACGCCGGCGCCCGCGATGCCCAGCACCACCAGCAGCCCCAGTTGCAGGCCGAGGATGGTGGCGCTGGCCTTTTTCACCCCGTAGGACAGGCCGTGCGACATCGACAGCACGGCGCCCGAGCCGGGCGAGACAGCGATGATGGAAGCGGCGATGACAAAGGTGATCCAGGTGGCAAAGTGCATGCGGTATCCCAAAATGGTGATGAGGAGTAATTTTAACCCGGCCTGTGCGGCCCTGCCGGCCATCTCTGGGGTAAGATCGCAGGCACGCTTTATCTACACCTTTGCGACGCTTTTCCTTACCGTACAACCAAGAATAACATCATGAAAAACAACACTTTCCTCTCTCCAATATTTCCTGCCACCACTGCGGGAGCGCGCTGAGATGGCCGGCTCCAGCCTGCTGGCCCTGCTCGACGACATCGCCAGCATCCTCGACGACGTTTCCCTGATGACCAAGGTGGCCGCCAAGAAGACGGCCGGCGTGCTCGGTGACGACCTGGCCCTGAACGCGCAGCAAGTGGCCGGCGTGCGCGCCGAGCGCGAACTGCCCGTCGTATGGGCCGTCGCTATCGGTTCACTGAAGAACAAGGCCATCCTCGTGCCCGCCGCGCTGGCCATCAGCGCGTTTGCGCCGTGGGCCATCACGCCGCTGCTGATGGTGGGCGGCGCCTACCTGTGCTTCGAGGGCTTCGAAAAGATCGCCCATCAATACCTGCATCCGGATGACAGCCACAAGGCTGAACTGGCGCAGGCGCTGCGCGACCCGCAAGTCGACCTGGTCGCACTGGAAAAGGACAAGATCAAGGGCGCCATCCGCACTGACTTCATTTTGTCGGCGGAAATCATCGTCATCGCCCTCGGCACGGTGGCCGCAGCCACCTTCGCCGAGCAGGTGGCCGTCGTCGTCGGCATCGCCCTCATCATGACCGTGGGCGTGTATGGCCTGGTGGCCGGCATCGTCAAGCTCGATGACGCGGGCTTTTATCTGGCCGCGCGCAAGGGCACGGGCGCGCTGATGGACGGCGTGCGCGGCTTTGGCCGCATGCTCGTGTCGGCGGCGCCGAAATTGATGAAATTTCTCTCCATCGTTGGCACCCTGGCCATGTTCATGGTGGGCGGTGGCATCTTGACGCATGGCTGGCCATGGGCCAGCGCCATGCTGCACCACGCGGAAGAAGCCGTCGGCGGCGTGGCCGGCATCGGCCCCGTGCTGGGGGCCGTCACGCCCAGCCTGATCAATGCGGTGGCCGGCCTCATCGCCGGTGGCCTGGTGCTGGCAGGCGTCACGGCCGTGTCGGCTTTATTGCGCATGGTCAAATCAAGCAAATAAGCTTTCTGGTCTGATGGGGCGGCAGGCGCATCCGTGCCTGCCGCCCCGGCCATGCCGGCGGCGCCTGCCTGCCCATGGAGACCCTATGCAGACTTACCCCATCCAACGTCCCAGCAGCGCCTTTATCGGCGCCTCCTGGGCGGCCCTGCTGATCGGCATCGTCACTTACCTGTCCGGCCTGTGGAACGCCACGATGGCCCTCAACGAAAAGGGCTATTACTTCACCATACTCACTTACGGCCTGTTCGCTGCCATCTCGCTGCAGAAATCCGTGCGCGACCGTAGCGAAGGCATCGCCGTGACCGGCATGTATTTCGGCCTGTGCTGGATTTCCGTGCTGCTGGCCTTGCTGCTGCTCACCGTCGGCCTGTGGAATGCCACCCTGCAAAACAGCGAAAAGGGCTTTTATGCCATGGCATTTCTGCTCAGCCTGTTTGCCGCCGTGGCCGTGCAAAAAAATGTGCGCGATGTGGCGCGCGCCCAGGCCACCACAACAGCCGACGCGCCGGGAACTTAAGCCCCAGCGACGCGTCTATCTCTATATCCATATCGGGAGTGGGCGATGAGCGACCAGGAGAAACGTTTGCAGATGGCGCTGGAGGCGGCGCACATGGCGATCTGGGATTCGCGCATCGTCGCTGGCCGCGTCATCGACGGCACGGTCATCTGGTCGGCCAGGGGTGCAGCCCTGCTGGGCTTGGGGGAGCGCGCCCTGACACATTCCTTCCACGCTTTCCTCGACTGCGTGCATGCCGATGACCGCGACAAGGTGGTCGGCGTGCTGCAGGACGGCGTGCGCCGGCGCGCCGGCTACGCCCTGCAATACCGTGTCGTCTGGCCCGACGGCAGCGAACACTGGCTGGCGGCCAAGGCGCAGGTCTTCATGGACGGCGGCGGCCATCCCGAGCGAACCCTGGGCATCGTCTGGGATGTCACCGAACACATACTGCGCGAACTCATGATCGCCGAACGCAAGGAACTGGCCGAAGTGACGCTCAGCTCCATCGGCGACGGCGTCATCACCACCGATCCGCAGGGCAAGACGCGCTACCTGAACCGCGTGGCCGAGCAACTCACGGGCTGGAGCAACCAGTTGGCCGAGGGGCTCGACATCCTGGAAACGCTGTGCCTGGTCAATGAACACCCGAACCAGCCGCTCGAGCACGTCGCCATCAAGTGCCTGCGCCAGCGCCAGGCCATCGGCATATCCACGCACACGCAACTGATCACGCGCGAAGGCCGGCGCATCGCCATCGAAGAGTCCGCCGCACCCCTCTGGTCGCGCGACGGTGAGATCCTTGGCGCCGTCGTTGTGTTTCGCGATGTCAGCCACGAACGCAAGCTGAGCCAGCAATTGTCGTGGCAAGCCACGCACGACGCCCTGACAGGCCTGATCAACCGGCGCGAATTCGAACACCTGGTGGCCGGTGCCCTGCATACGGCCAAAGAAGACGGGCACGCGCATGCACTGCTGTACCTGGACCTGGACCAGTTCAAGATCATCAACGACACCTGCGGCCACGCCGCCGGCGACGTGCTGCTGCAACTGCTGGCCAAGATGCTGCAGGGACAGATGCGCGACAGCGACATCCTGGCGCGCCTCGGCGGCGACGAACTGGGCGTGCTGCTGCCCCACTGCCCGCTCGAGCATGCGCGCCTGATCGGCGAACAGCTGCGCCAGTCCATCCGCGAATTCCGCTTCGCCTGGGATGAGCACAGCTTCGAACTGGGCGTGAGCATAGGCATCGCGGAAATCAACCAGGACAGCAAGTCCATGAGCGAGCTGCTGAGCGCCGCAGACCAGGCTTGCTGCCTGGCCAAGGAGCAGGGCCGCAATCGCCTGCACGTGTACCAGGAGTCCGACGTCATGCTGGCGCAGCGGCATGGTGAAATGCTGTGGATCTCGCGCCTGAACGAAGCGTTCGCACACGATTATTTCCGCCTGTACGCCATGCCCATCGTGCACCTGCGCGACAGTCCGGAACGACATGACGAAGTGCTGATCCGCATCCGCAACAGCCAGGGCGACCTGATACTGCCCGGCGCCTTCATTCCCGCCGCCGAACGCTACGACATGATGCTGTCCATCGACCGCTGGGTCATCCGCGCCGTCTGCCAGCATATCCAGAGCGTGCGCGACAGCCTGCCGCCTTTGGCCGTGCTGGCGGAAAACCGGCGCCGCACACCGGCCCTGTATTCCGTCAACCTGTCGGGCATGTCGCTGGCCGACACGGGCCTGCAAGACTACATCACGGGGCAATTCGTGCAGTACGCGATTGCGCCCGAACAAATCTGCTTTGAAATCACGGAAACGGCTGTCATCGCCAACTTGCCCAAAGCACAAGTATTCATGCGCCAGCTCAAGGCCATGGGCTGCCGTTTCTCGCTCGACGACTTCGGCAGCGGCTTTTCCTCGTTCGCTTACCTGAAAGCGCTGCCCGTCGACTACCTGAAAATCGACGGCGTCTTCGTGCGCGGCATCGCCACCAATGCCATCAACCGCGCCATGGTCAAGGCCATCAATGAAGTAGGCCACGTGATGGGATTGAAAACGGTGGCCGAATACGTGGAAAACGCGGAGACGCTGGCCATCATCCGCGAGCTGGGCATCGACTACGCGCAAGGCTACGCCGTAGGCAGCCCGCGGCCCCTGACGGCAGGCATCGATTAGCCACCGCAGGCAACCAGTAACTTTAAAACAATGCCGCATTGCTATCGCTAAATGCGTGCGAGCACGGCCAATCTGGAGGATTTTGATCTACATCAATAAATTTGCGCAAGCGACTCCTTACACTGATCTCCATTCTTGCAATCGTGCAAGTCTTACTCACCAATGAGCTCTTTAACTGATCAGGAAGCCGCGACCATGCGCCAAAATTTGCCAGTGACTAACCGTGAAGTCCTCGTCTTGGACGATCAGGCCATCGTGTCGAAAACGGATATGAACGGCAATATCGTGTATGTGAATCCCTACTTCAGCCAGGTCAGCGGCTTCAGCGAGGCAGAGCTGATCGGATCGCCGCAAAATATCGTGCGCCACCCGGACATGCCGGCCGAGGCGTTTGCCGACCTGTGGGCGTCGATCCAGGCCGGCACGCCGTGGACGGGCCTGGTCAAGAACCGTTGCAAGAACGGCGACTTTTATTGGGTACGCGCCAACGTCACGCCCATCCGCGAAGCGGGCAAGACCATCGGCTACATGTCGGTGCGCGTGAAGGCCGACAAGGATCAGGTCAAGGCGACCGAGGAGGCCTACGCGGCCATCCGCAACAAGGAAGGCGGCAAGATTGTCATCAAGAACGGGCAAATCGTGCGCCCGGGACTGGCGCACCTGCTGCACAACCTGACACACATGTCGCTCAACTTGCGCATCTGGGCCGCCACGTCCATCGTCAACTGCCTGCAGTTGCTGGTGTGCGTCATCAGTCTGTTCGCCAGCGGTGGCAAGATCACCAATTACGCCATCTTCGGCGCCACCCTGTTCGGCTTCCTGATCAATGTCTTCCTCTGGTACACCTTGCGCATGTCCGTGCTCAAGCCGCTGGGCAAGGCCCTGAACGGCGCGCGGGCAATTGCCGCCGGCGACCTGTCGGGCAGTTTTGAAACGGACAGCACGGATGAAGTGGGGCAATTGCTGCGCGCGCTGCAACAGATGAACAGCAACCTGATCGCCACCATCCGCGATGTGCGCATCAACGTGGAAACCATGGCCGTGGCCACCAAGCAAATCGCCGTCGGTAATATGGACCTCTCGGGCCGCACGGAATCGCAGGCGGCCAGCCTGGAAGAGACGGCCTCGAGCATCGAGGAATTCTCGTCGACGGTGAAGCAGAACGCGGACAACTCGGTGCAGGCGAACGAGCTGGCCGTGGCCGCCTCGAAAGTGGCCGTGCAGGGCGGCGAGATCGTGGCCGAAGTGATCACCACCATGGACGAGATCAATACTTCGTCGAAGAAAATCGTCGACATCATCGGCCTGATCGAAGGCATCGCCTTCCAGACGAATATCCTGGCCCTGAATGCGGCCGTGGAAGCGGCCCGCGCCGGCGAGCAGGGCCGCGGCTTCGCCGTGGTGGCGGGCGAAGTGCGCAACCTGGCGCAGCGCTCGTCCGTGGCGGCCAAGGACATCAAGCAACTGATTGAAATTTCCGTCGGCAAGGTGGGCGCCGGCATGCTGCAGGTGAACCGCGCCGGCGCCACCATGGAACAGGTGGTCAGTTCCGTCAAGCAGGTGACGGCCATCATGCAGGAAATCTCCATCGCCTCGCGCGAACAGAGCATCGGCGTCGACCAGGTCAACCAGGCCATCGCCCACATGGATCAGGTGACGCAGCAAAACGCGGCCCTGGTGGAAGAGGCCGCCGCCGCCGCCACGCGCCTGGCGGAAGAAGCAGCGAGCCTGTCGCAAGCCGTGAGCCTGTTCAATTTCGGCAAGATGCCGCCACCGCGCCGCGTCGCCATGCCTGGCGGCAAGGGAGGCGCCGCGAACACTGGCAAACCCGCCGCTCTGAAACGCCTGGCCGCCTAACACCTTTCAATACCTTACACACATCATGCCTACACTACTCAGCAGTGCTTCCGCCGACCTGGACGCCGTCGTCGAATTCGACCCGGTCATCATCGGCAAGATGAGCCAGTCCGGCCCCCGCTACACGTCCTATCCGACGGCCGACCGTTTCACTGCCGACTTCGGCTACGGCAATTTTCTCGAAGCGCTGGCCGCGCTGCGCATGCGCGGCGGCCGCCGTCCTCTGTCGCTGTACGTGCACGTGCCGTTCTGCGACACCCTGTGTTACTACTGCGCCTGCAACAAAATCATCACGAAAGACCGCAGCAAGGCCGCCACCTATCTCAGCTATCTGAAACAGGAAATCGCCATGCAGGGCAAGCTGTTTGCCGGCATGAACCAGATCGAACAGCTGCATTTCGGCGGCGGCACGCCCACTTACCTGAGCGAAAAGCAGATGGATGAGCTGATGCTGCATTTGCGCCAGCATTTCGAGTTCGCTTCCGATGAAGACGGCGAGTATTCGATCGAAATCGACCCGCGTACCGTGTCGCGCGAACGCGTTTTTTCGCTGCGCGCACAAGGTTTCAATCGCATCAGCCTGGGCGTGCAGGATTTCGACGCCGACGTGCAGAAGGCCGTCAACCGCATCCAGCCGGAAGCGGAAACGGTGGCCATCATGCAGGCCGCGCGCGACGCCGGTTTCCGCTCGATCAGCATCGACCTGATCTACGGCCTGCCCAAGCAAAGCCTGGAGACCATGACGGAAACCTTGCGCAAGGTCATCTCCGCCAGCCCGGACCGCATCGCCCTGTACCACTATGCGCACATGCCGCACCTGTTCAAGCCGCAGCGCCGCATCCTCGACGCCGACATGCCCGACAGCGCCACCAAACTGGCCATGCTGGGCCTGTGCATCGCGCGCCTGACGGCCGCCGGCTATGTGTACATCGGCATGGACCATTTCGCCAAGCCCACGGATGACCTGGCCGTGGCGCAACGCCAGGGCCGCTTGCACCGCAACTTCCAGGGCTATTCGACGCGCGCGGAAGCGGACCTGATCGCCTGCGGCGTGTCGGCCATCAGTTCCATTGGCGCCGTCTACAGCCAGAATGAAAAAACGCTCGACGCGTACTACGAAAAGCTCGACGAAGGCGTGCTGCCGATCGCGCGCGGCATCAAGCTCGATACGGACGATTTATTGCGCCGCATCATCATCCAGATGCTGATGTGCAATTTCGAACTGTCGATCGCCACCATCGAACAAGCGCATCCCGTGAAGTTCCGCAGCTATTTCGCCGCCGAGCTGGAAAAGCTGCGCGAACTGGCGAGAGATGGCTTGCTCGTCATCGAGGAAGACTGGCTGACGGTGACGCCGAAAGGGCGCTTGCTGATCCGCAATATCTGCATGGTCTTCGACCGCTACCTGACGCAGGCCCGCGCGAACGCGGCGCCGGACGCGGTGCAGCCGCTGCGCTACTCGAAAACGGTGTAACACTTCCCGATGAACGCCCTCAGCCTCGTGCCCATGTTCCTGGTCGGCCTGGCCGGCAGCGTACACTGCATCGGCATGTGCGGCGGCATCGTCGGCGCCCTGTCGCTGGGCGGTGGCACGCCGGCCGCGCCCAGCCGCCCCGTGATCGCCATCGCCGTGGCGCGACCGGCGCTGCAATCGAACGTGCTGCGCGTATTGGCCTACAACGGCGGGCGCATAGGCAGCTACATGCTGGCCGGCGCCATGGCGGGCAGCCTGGCGGGCGCGGGCATGCTGCATATGGCGTCACTGCAAGTGGCCGGCTACTGGCTGGCCAACCTGATGCTCGTCGCCTTGGGCCTGTACCTGATGGATGCCTGGCGCGGCCTGGCCCATCTGGAAGCGGCAGGCAATGTCGTCTGGCGCCGCGTGCGCCCCTTGCTAAAACCCTTGATGCCGATGGATACGCCGCTGAAGGCGCTTGCCGTGGGTGGCCTCTGGGGCTGGGTGCCGTGCGGCATGGTCTACAGCGCCCTGCTGACGGCCATGCTGCAAGGTTCGGCCATCGACGGCGCAGCCGCCATGGCTGCCTTCGGCCTGGGCACCCTGCCCATGCTGTTTGGTATGGGCCTGCTGGGCACGCGCCTGCGCGCGCAGATGCAGCGCCGTCCCGTGCGCATCGCCAGCGGCTTGCTGGTACTGGGCTTCGGCCTGCTGGGCCTGCTGCGTGCCGCGAATGGCGTGTCGCTGGGCTGGCTCGACGCCCTGTGCGTCACGGGCCATCCATGAAAAGAATTGTATGAATGCTGTTTTAAAACCCTCCGCCTGCTTCCATTGCGGCTTGCCCGTCCCCTTTGGCTCCCACTGGCACGTCACTATCGACGAGCTGCCACGCGCCATGTGCTGCCCCGGCTGCGAAGCGGTGGCGCAAACCATCGTCGACATCGGCCAAAGCGCCTACTACCGCGACCGCGACGAATACGCCGTCAACGCGGCCGACGCCACCATGGTGCCGCCCGAATTGCGTCTGTACAGCAATGATGACGCACAATTCGCGCGCGACGCCAGCAGCTGCGAGGCGACACTCTCCGTCGAAGGCATCCGCTGCGCCGCCTGCGTCTGGCTGATCGAACGTCAGTTAACGCGCCTGCCCGGCGTGCAGGCCGCCAGCCTGAACGTCGCCACGGAGCGCCTGTACGTGCGCTGGAGCCGCGCGCAGTGCGAGCCGGGCGACATCCTGCAAGCCGTGCGGCAAGTGGGCTACACGGCTTATCCGTATGACGCCGTGCGCCATGGCGAGCGCCTGCAAAAAGCCAGCAAGACCCTGGGCCGCCAGCTGTTCGTGGCGGGCCTGTCGATGATGCAGGTGATGATGTACGTGGCGCCCGCCTACCTGGCCGCCGAGGATGGCACCCTGGACGACAGTATGGCCAGCCTGATGCGCTGGGCCAGCCTGCTGCTCACCTTACCGGCCATCTGCTATTCAGCCATGCCCTTCTTCCAGGGCGCCTGGGCCAGCCTGCGCGCGCGCACCCTGGGCATGGACGTGCCCGTCGCGCTGGGCATCCTGGCGGCCTTCTTCGGCAGCGTGGTGGCGACCTTTACGGGCCGCGGCGAAGTGTATTACGACTCGGCCACGATGTTCATCTTTCTGCTGCTGTGCAGCCGCTATTTCGAATTGCAGGCGCGCCGCAAGGCCGCCTCGGCGCTGGAACGGCTGCAGCATGCCTTGCCTGCCTCGGCCTCGCTGATGGCGGGCTTTCCAGAGCACCGCGCCACCACCCTGGTGCCGGCAGGCACGCTGGACGTGGGCGACATCATCCTCGTGAAACCGGGCGAGGCGATCGCCGCCGACAGCGTCATCATCGAAGGCACGAGCGCGCTCGATTTATCTCTGCTGACGGGCGAGAGCGCTGCCCAGCGCCGCAAGACGGGGGAACAGGTGCCGGGCGGGGCCATCAACGCCAGCGCGGCGCTGATATTGCGCGTGCTCAAACCGGCGCGCGAAAGCACCCTGTCCGACCTGTTAAAACTCATCGAGCGGGCCGGCAGCGGCAAGCCGCAGATCGCGCAGTGGGCCGATAAAGTGGCGGCCTGGTTCGTGCTGGGCCTGCTGCTGTTTGCCGTCGCCGTGTTCGCCTTCTGGAGCTGGCACGATGCGTCGCGGGCCTGGCCCGTGGCTATCGCCGTGCTGGTCGTGTCGTGCCCGTGCGCCTTGTCCCTGGCCACGCCGACGGCGCTGGCGGCCGCGACCGACAGCCTGCTGCGACGCGGCGTGCTCATCGTCCAGCCGCATGTGCTGGAAACCTTGCACCGCGCCACCCACATCGTCTTCGACAAGACGGGCACCTTGACGCTGGGCCGGCCTGTGCTGCAGCAAATCGAGGGCCTGGGCAGCATGACGGAGGACGCTTGCCTGCAAGTGGCCGCCGCGCTGGAAGCGGGCAGCGCCCATCCGCTGGCGCAGGCGATCCTCAGCGCCGCCGAAGGGTTGTCAAGACAGCAGCCGCGCGCGCATGCGGAAAATTTGCAGGAAGTGCAGGGCCAGGGTCTCGAAGGCATCGTCGACGGCGTGCGCTACCGCCTGGGCAATGCGGCCTTTGTGGCCGCCATCGCCGGGCCGCCGCTGGGCGACACCGCCGTCGGCGTGCAGGGCATGACGCCGCTCTACCTGGGCGCGCAGGGACACTGGCTCACGCGCTTTTTGCTCAGCGATGCGCTGCGCCCGGAGGCGCGCGAAGTGGTCGATTATTTCCATAAGCGCGGCAAGCAAGTCGTGCTGCTGAGCGGCGACCAGGAAGCGCTGACGCAAAGCGTGGCGGCGCAACTGGGCATCGCCACGGCTTGCGGCGAATGCCTGCCCGATGAAAAGCTCGATTTCGTGCAGCAACTGCAGGCGACGGGCGCCGTGGTGGCGATGGTGGGCGACGGCATCAACGACGCCGCCGTGCTGAGCGCGGCCGATGTCTCGTTTGCCATGGGTTCCGGCGCCGCGCTGGCGCAGGCGCATGCGGACACGGTGCTGCTCTCAAGCCAGTTGAATTCAGTGCTCGACACGGCGAAAACGGCCGCGCGCAGCATGCGCATCATCCGCGAAAACCTGGGCTGGGCCACCCTGTACAATCTGACGGCCATCCCGGCCGCCGCGCTGGGTTTCCTGAACCCCTGGCTGTCCGGCGTCGGCATGGCTGCCAGCTCGGCGGTCGTCATCGCCAACGCCCTGCGTCTGCGGAAAGCCTGAACCATGGAAGCCCTCTACCTCCTCATCCCCTTAAGCGTCGTGGTCGTCTTCATCGCCCTGTGGGTGTATTTCACGGCCTCCGACAGCGGCCAGTTCGACGACCTCGTCGGACCGGGCCTGCGCGTGCTGCAGGACGACGATATGCCGGCCAAGCCGGCTCCCGACGAACCACACGCCTGACGTTTCCCCTCCGGCACGATGGCGCCTGGCCATCGTTGAACTATGCCATTTGACGCAGATCAAGCCCTGATTGTAGGGATATTGCATGGCTTTTTTTGACCGAAATATGCCTATATTTCGATGCCAGTTCGCTACGCTTATTTCATCCGGGGAATTTTGATCCACATCAAAGTTTTTTCGCCTTCAAACACTTACTCTCTGGCCACCATCATAAATAGTAATTCCAGGGAGAGTCTTTGTGGATCAATCGCTGAACTATAACTACAAGATCGTGAAGCAATTCGCGGTCGCTACTGTGGTATGGGGCATCATCGGCATGCTGGTTGGCGTTATCATCGCCGCTCAGCTAGCCTGGCCTGCCCTGAACCTCGACATACCATGGCTGACATACGGACGTTTGCGTCCGCTGCACACGAATGCGGTGATTTTCGCCTTCGGCATCTGCGGCCTGTTCGCCACCTCGTACTACGTTGTACAACGCACCTGCCAGGTGCGCCTGTTTTCCGACAAGCTGGCCGCCTTCACGTTCTGGGGCTGGCAAGCAGTGATCCTGTGCGCCGTCGTCAGCCTGCCCATGGGCCTGACGCGCGGCAAGGAATACGCCGAACTGGAATGGCCTATCGCCATCCTCATCGCCGTCGTCTGGATCGCCTACGCCATCGTGTTCTTCGGCACTTTGATCAAGCGCAAGGTCAAGCACATCTACGTGGCCAACTGGTTCTTCGGCGCCTACATCCTGGCCGTGACGATTTTGCACGTGGTCAATGGCGCCGTCATGCCAGCCTCGTTCACCAAGTCGTACTCCGCCTATGCGGGCGTGCAGGACGCCATGATCCAGTGGTGGTACGGCCATAACGCGGTGGGTTTCATCCTGACCGCCGGCTACCTGGGCATGGTCTACTACTTCATCCCGAAACAGGCAGAGCGCCCCGTGTACTCGTACCGCCTGTCCATCGTCCACTTCTGGGCGCTGATCTTCACTTACATGTGGGCGGGCCCGCATCACCTGCACTACACGGCATTGCCTGACTGGACGCAATCGATCGGCATGGTCTTCTCGCTGGTCCTGCTGGCACCAAGCTGGGGCGGCATGATCAACGGCATCATGACCCTGTCGGGCGCCTGGCACAAGCTGCGCACCGATCCGATCCTGAAATTCATGATCGTCTCGCTGTCGTTCTACGGCATCGCCACCTTCGAAGGTCCGATGATGTCGATCAAGACCATCAACTCGCTGTCGCACTACACCGACTGGACCGTTGCCCACGTACATGCGGGTGCCCTGGGCTGGGTGGGCTTCATCACCATGGGTTCGATCTACTATCTGCTGCCACGCCTGGCGGGCCGCACGCAGATGCACAGCACGCGCCTGGTTGACGTGCACTTCTGGGTGGCCACCATCGGCATCGTGCTGTACATCGCCGCAATGTGGATCGCCGGCGTGATGCAGGGCCTGATGTGGCGTGCGGTCAATCCGGACGGCACCCTGACCTACACCTTTGTCGAGAGCGTGAAAGCAACGTATCCGTACTACGTGGTGCGCGTGGCCGGTGGCCTGCTGTACCTGTCGGGTATGTGCATCATGGGCTACAACACCTGGATGACCTTGCGCGGCAGCAAACTCCCCGTCGCCCGCATTCCAGAACTGAACGCGGCGCACGCCTGATAGGAGCGAAAGCAAATGAAATTTTCACATGCATGGATTGAGAGAAACCCCTGGCTGCTGATCGCCCTGGTCACTGTGGTGATCAGCATCGGCGGCGCTGTCGAGATCGTTCCCCTGTTCTTCCAGAAGAGCACGACGGAGCCGGTCGCCGGCCTGAAGCCGTATTCGCCGCTGCGCCTGGCGGGCCGCGACATTTACGTGCGCGAAGGCTGCTACAACTGCCACTCGCAGATGGTACGTCCGCTGCGCGCGGAAACGGAACGCTATGGCCACTATTCGGTCGCTGGCGAGTTCGTGTACGACCGTCCGTTCCAGTGGGGTTCCAAGCGCACGGGGCCGGACCTGGCCCGTGTGGGCGCCCGCTACAGCGATGAATGGCACCGCACGCACTTGAACAACCCGCGCGACGTGGTGCCCGAGTCGAACATGCCGGCCTACCCATGGCTGGCGAAGACCAAGCTGGTGCCTGACGACATCATGCCGAAGATGCGCGCCCTGAAACGCCTGGGCCAGCCGTACAGCGATGCGGAAATCGCCGCCGGCCCGTCACAGCTGCAGGACAAGACGGAAGAAGACGCCCTGGTCGCCTATCTGCAAGGCCTCGGTACATTAATCAAAACAAGGAATTAGCATGGCAATCGAAAACCTGTTTGACAGCGCCAGCAGCGTCATGACGGTGGTTTCCTTTACGACGTTCGTAGGCATCCTGTGGTGGACTTTCAGCCGCAGCAATAGCGACTTCGACGCGGCGGCGCGCCTGCCGTTCGACGACGAGGCGCTCGACTATCCGGCAGCGCCGGTATCCATGCCTGTGCCGGCACAAGGGGAGCGCAACCATGGCTGACTTTACCAATGGCTTCTGGAATATCTACATCATCGTGCTGTCCTTGCTGGGCATCATCGGCTGCGGCGTGCTGCTGTACTCGCAGTCGAAAATCAAAGTGGTCGACGGCGCGCCTGCCGACGGCACCACGGGCCACGTCTGGGACGAGGACTTGAAGGAACTCAATACGCCGATGCCGCGCTGGTGGATGTGGTTGTTCTACATCACCATCGTCTTCGCGCTGGCGTATCTGTTCCTGTACCCGGGCCTGGGCAACTATGCCGGCAGCCTGGGCTGGAAATCAACGGGCCAGTACGAGGAAGAGCTGAAGAAGGCGGAAGCCGACTACGGCCCCCTGTTCAACAAGTACCTGAGCCAGGACTTGAAGACGGTGGCCGCCGATCCGCAGGCGCATGCCATCGGCCAGCGTTTGTTCCTGACCTACTGCGCGCAATGCCACGGTTCGGATGCGCGCGGCAACAAGGGCTTCCCCAACCTGACCGACAAGGACTGGCTGTATGGCGGTGAGCCCGACATCATCAAGACCACTATCATGCATGGCCGCAATGGGCAAATGCCACCGATGGGCGCCGCCCTGGGCTCCGAAAAGGATGTCGAGAACGTGGCCCATTATGTGCTGAGCCTATCCGGCTCGACCTCGGACCCCGTCAAATCCGTGCTGGGCAAGGCCAAGTTCGGCGCCTGCATGGCCTGTCACGGCGCCGATGCGAAGGGTAACCAGATGCTCGGTTCGCCTAACCTGACGGACAAGATCTGGCTGTATGGCGGCAGTGCCGATACCATCATGGAAACCATCCGCAAGGGACGCAACAACACCATGCCGGCCTTCAGCGATTTCCTCGGCGAGTCCAAGGTACACGTGCTGTCGGCGTATGTCTGGAGCCTGTCGAATCCCCAGACGCCCGTGAAATGACGTAATGGAACCTCAAGTCATCAAGATGTATGCGGCCCGCGAGCAAATCTACCCTCGCGAGGCCAAAGGACGCTACGCTACCTGGCGATGGGTATGCGTATGGCTTACCCAGCTGGCGTTCTACGGCTTGCCGTGGTTGACCTGGAATGGCAGGCAAGCCCTGCTGTTCGATTTGACCACGCGCAAGTTCTACATTTTCGGCGTCGTGCTGTGGCCCCAGGATTTCATCTATCTGGCGGCCCTGCTGATCATCTGTGCGTATTTGTTGTTCCTCGTCACGGCCATCGCCGGGCGGGTGTGGTGCGGGTTCTCTTGCCCGCAAACGGTATACACGGAAATCTTCCTGTGGGTCGAACGCCGCATCGAGGGCACGCGCAGCGCGCGCATGGCCCTCGACAAGCAGGGACCCTCCGTGCGCAAGGCTTTCAAGAAAACGGCCAAGCACCTGGCATGGGGCGCCATCGCCCTGTGGACGGGCTTTACCTTTGTCGGCTATTTCACGCCGATCAAGGAACTGGCGCGCGAGGTGACCACCCTCAATTTCGGTCCCTGGGAATGGTTCTGGGTCTTGTTCTACAGCCTGGCAACCTACGGCAACGCAGGCTGGCTGCGCGAGCAGGTGTGCAAATACATGTGCCCCTACGCGCGCTTCCAGAGCGCCATGTTCGACCAGGACACCCTGATCATCACTTACGATGCCAAGCGCGGCGAACCGCGTGGCGCCATCAGCAAGAAGGCCGGCAACAACGACAAGCTGGGCGACTGCATCGACTGCACCCTGTGCGTACAAGTGTGTCCGACCGGCATCGATATCCGCAACGGCCTGCAGTATGAATGCATCGGCTGCGCCGCCTGCGTCGACGCCTGCAACAGCGTGATGGACAAGGTCGACCGGCCGCGGGGACTGGTACGCTACAGTACCGACCATGCGATGGAAAACAACTTCAGTTCGAAGCAGATCCGCCAGCGCGCCATGCGCCCGCGCGTGCTGATCTACACTTCCATCCTGGCCCTGATCATCATCGCCGTGTGTACTTCGCTGGCCCTGCGCACGCCCCTGAAAATGGACGTGATCCGCGACCGCGGTTCGATGGGACGCGAAGTGGAAGACGGCATGATCGAAAACGTTTACCGCTTGCAGATCATGAACACCTCGGAGCAAACCCAGCATTTTAAAATCAGCGCTTCCGGCTTGCCGGGCCTGACCTTGCTGACGCGCGAAGAAGTGACCTTGCAGCCGACGGAAACGCTGGGCTGGCCGATCCGCCTGCGCGTGCCGCACGGCGTGGGCGAGAAGGGCTCGAACAAGATTGCGATCGAATTGCACTCGCTGGACGACCCATCGTTGCATGTGCGTGAAAGCGCGGTATTCATCGTACCGCGCTAATGTAGGAAGGCCAGTCCCCGGATGGGGATTGGCCGATTAAACAGGAGAAATATCATGTCCGACAGTCTCAAGCTGCAAGCCCCCGTTGCCCCGTGGTACAAGCATCGCTGGCCATGGCTGCTGATGATCGGTCCCGGCCTGTCCGTGGTCGTCGGCAGCTTCATGGGCTATATCGCGTTTACGCAGCCTGATGCGCTGGTGGTGGGCGATTACTACAAGCAGGGAAAGGCGATCAACCAGGACTTGCGGCGCGATACTGTCGCCAGCGACCTGGCGATGGATACCAGCCTGTCGTATGACGTGGCGTCAGCGCGCCTCAGTGGTTCCGTGCACAGCTTCGGCAAGGCTTACCAGGGTCCGCTGCAGCTGCATCTGGCGCATGCGACCTTGCCGGAAAAAGATATCAAGCTGCTGGTGCAGCCCGATGCGGCCGGCAACTTCTCGGTAGCGCTGCCGATGCTCGAGCGCAGCCGCTGGCAAGTGCTGGTGGAAAACGACAAACGCGAGTGGCGCCTGTCCGGCATCTGGACCTGGCCGCTGCAGCGCAGCATCGCGCTGCACGCGGATGAAGAGCTGTAAGACTTACTTGCAGACGTCCGTACCGGCCGTAATGGCCTTCAACTTGGCCGGCTGCAAGATCTCGATCTCGCGGTTGGAGACGCGCAGCCAGCCTTCCTTCTTGAATTTGGACAATAAGCGGCTGACGCTTTCGATGGTCAGGCCCAGGTAGTTGCCGATTTCCTCGCGCGACATGCGCAGCTGGAAATTGCTGCCCGAATAGCCGCGCGCCTCATAGCGCGAGGCCAGGTTGACGATGAAGGCGGCAAAGCGCTGCGTCGCCTGCATATTGCCCAGCAACAGCATGACGCTTTGCTCGCGCGTGATTTCCTGGCTCATCATCCGGTGGAAATGGCGCAGCAGGGTAGGCATACTGCCCAGCAATTGTTCCAGGCTGGAAAACGGGATTTCACACACTTCGCTATCTTCCAGCGCTACCGCATTACAGTGGTGGCGGTCGGCGCTGATGGCGTCCATGCCCAGCAGTTCTCCTGCCATCTGGAAGCCCGTCACCTGCTCTTCGCCACCCGGATTGATCTGGTACGTCTTGAAGTGCCCCAGGCGGATCGCGTACAGGTTCTGGAACGAGTCGCCGATGCGGAACAGCGAGGCGCCGCGCACGATCTTGCGGCGGCGGCCGATGATCTGATCCAGCCTGTCCATGTCGCCCACATCGAGGCCCATCGGCAGGCACAATTGATGCATGCTGCAGGTCGAGCATCGCGCACGCAACGCTTCCACGGTCACTGTGGGCAAGGTGGGAGTGAGGAGCGCTTCAGTCATGTCGGTACCTTTTAGAAAATGCAATACCGAGTTTACTGCATACACGGTTGCCGTGTGCCAATTTCACCCCAATTGCGCTGAATAAACGACGTTCTGACTTTAATTATATGGCAACATCGTCAAAAGCCCTTGCAGCGAGGGCAATTTGCGCGGCACCGCTTGCCAAGTTGATGTATTGATAGGAAAATTCCTGACAGCATTATCTGCCGCCTGTGCCGCCCGGTACTGAAAAGGAAATCATGAAGCCTCTCGGCATCAAAGCAAAAGTCGCCTTGGCCACCAGCCTGACCTCGATCGCCATGATCGCACTGGTCACCATGATCCAGTTGCAGCACATGCGCGCTGACTTCACGCGAGTACTGCTGAGCCAGCAATCTGCCCTGATCACCCGCACCGCCGCCGAGCTCGACGACAAGCTGGGCATGCTGCTGCAAATCGTCACCCTGACGGCCAGGCAGCAGCCGCCGGAATTGATCGCCCAACCCGCCAAGCTGCGCGAATACTATTCGCGCCGCTCGATGCTGGTGCTGTTCGACGACGTGCTGGTGCTCGATGCGCAAGGCGCCATCGTGGCCGACATGCCGCTGGTCACGGGCCGCGCCGGCATCAATGTTGCCGAGCGCGAGTATTTCCAGACCGTCCTGCGCACACGCCAGCCCATGATCACCGAGCCGATGCTGGGCAAATCGAGCGGCATGCCCATCGTGCAGATGGTGGCGCCCGTGCTCACCGCCGATGGCCAGGTGGCCGGTGTGGTGATCGGCGTGCTGCGCCTGTACAAGGACAACCTGCTGGGGCGCCTGCGCTCGGAAAAGATCGGCAAGAGCGGCTATTACTTCATTCTCACGCGCGGCGCCGTGCCGCGCTACGTGCTGCACCCCGATACCAGCCGTTTGCTGCAGCCGCGCCAGCCGAACGCCAACCTGACGACCACCCAGATGCTGAAGGACGATGGCGAAGGCAGCATGGTCAGCACCAACAGCCGCGGCATCACGGCCGTCAACAGCTTCAAGCGCCTGAAATCGGTGAACTGGCTGCTGGCCGCCTCGCTACCCATCGAGGACGCCTTCGAACCGTTTGATGGCGTGCTGTACCGGCTGGTGCTGTGGAGCATCCTCGCTTCGCTGCTGGCCGCTTTTGTTCTGGGCTGGGTTACCGTGCGCCTGCTGTCGCCGCTGGTGCGCCTGCGCGATACCCTGCTGGCCCTGCGCACCAGCGGCAGCCGCTTCACGCCCGTGCCAGTGCAGCAGCGCGACGAGATCGGCGAACTGACGGAGGCGTTCAACGGCCTGATGTGCGAACGCGACCGCCTGCAGCAGGAACTCGAATCGCGCGCGGCGGAACTGGAACTGGAGCGCGACCGGGCCGAGGCGGCCAACCGGGCGAAGAGCGACTTCGTGGCCAACATGAGCCATGAAATCCGCACGCCCCTCAATGCCGTGCTGGGCATGGTCTATTTGCTGGGCAATACCAGGCTCGACACGGAACAGCGCAAGTATCTGACCATGGTGCGCGTGGCGGGCCAGTCGCTGCTGGGCATCCTCAACGACGTGCTCGATTATTCGAAGATCGAAGCGCGCCGCATGGAATTGTCGCCCGTCGAGTTCGACCTTGACGAAGTCATGAATACCCTGGCCACGACGATGACGATGAATGCGGGCGAGAAGGAGCTGGAACTGGCCATCGCTGTCGAGCCCGACGTGCCGCGGCGCCTCGTGGGCGACGCCCAGCGCCTGCAGCAAATCCTCGTCAACCTGGCCGGCAATGCCATCAAGTTCACCGAGAGCGGCGAAGTGGTGGTGGCCGTCAGCCTGGCCGAGAGAGAAAACGGGTGCGCCTGGCTGCGCTTCGAAGTGCGCGACACGGGTATCGGCATGACGGAACTGCAGCAACAGCAACTGTTTTCCGCCTTTTCACAGGGCGACCAGAGCATCACGCGGCGCTTCGGCGGCACGGGCCTGGGCCTGGCCATCAGCAAGCAACTGATCCACATGATGGGCGGCGATATCGCCGTGGCCAGCAGCGAAGGCAAGGGCAGCCGCTTCTGGTTCAGCGTGCCCTTCGAGATGCTGGAGCAGCCGGCCGAGACGCGGCGCACGCCGGCCCTCGGCCAGCTGCGCCTGCTGGTGGCCGACGATAACCGCACTACACGCGAACTGATCGTCAAGCTGATCGAGGCCTGGGGCTGGCTGGCCGACGAAGTGGACTCCGGTTTTGCCGCCATCGAACTGTATCGCGAACGCCTGGCGCAGCAGCAACCGTATGACGTGGTGCTGGCCGACTGGCACATGCCCGTGATGGATGGCCTGGCCACGGCCAAGGCCATCCGCCAGGCGGCCAGTGGCCAGCGCCAGCCCATCGTGGTGATGGTCAACGCCTTCGCCCGCAACCACCTGGAAGAGATTTCCAGCGCGGCCGAGGCCGATGTCGTGCTGATGAAGCCGATCACGGGATCGAGCCTGTTCGATGCCCTGCACCAGGCACTGATCGCCAAGAACGACGGCGGCGAGCAGCGCATGCTGCACCAGCCGCTGGGCACGGAGCTGGCCGGCGTACATTTCCTGCTGGTGGAAGACAATCATTTGAACCAGGCCGTGGCGCGCGGCATCCTCGAACACATGGGCGCCACCCTGGACGTGGTGGGCGACGGCCTGCAAGCGGTGGAGCGGCTGCGCACGGAGGCGCTGCGCTACGACATCGTGCTGATGGATATGCAAATGCCCGTCATGGACGGCTTCAGCGCCACCCACATCATCCGCACGGAACTGCGCTTGAACTTGCCCGTGATCGCCATGACGGCCGGCGTGCTGGCGTCGGAGCGCGAGCGCTGCATGACGGCCGGCATCAGCGATTTCATCGCCAAGCCCGTGGTGGTGGAAGAGATGATGGAAGTCATCCTGCGCCACCTGCCCAAACGCCCGCAAGTGCAGACGACCGAGGCGGCCCCCGTTGCCGATGAGGAAGTGTTTTCCATGGCGCCGCTGATGCGCGTGATGGGACGCGATGCGAAAGGGCGCGGCGTGCTGCGGCGCATGGTGGAAGATGCGCTGAACAAGGGCATGACGCCCGTGCGCGACGCTGAAACAGCGTTGCAAACGGGCCGCCACAGCGACGTGGCGCGCATCTTGCACGGCGTGCGCGGTTCCGTGGGCACCCTGGGCACGAAACGCCTGATCCGCGCCGCGTTTGCCACCGAGGAAGCCATCGACGCCGGTCGACTCGACGAGGTGCCGGCGCTACTGGCGCACACGGCGCAGGAACTGGAGCAGGCGCTGGCGGCGGCGTCCGATTGGTTGTCGCGGTTGAAGGATTAAAAGAGTAGGTCGGATTAGCGCTTGCGCGTAATCCGACATGATACGCCAACAATATTGTCGGATTACGCGGCGTGCCGCCGCTAATCCGACCTACGCAATTTACGCCGGCACGCCCAGAATCACGCTGGACGCCTTGAAAATGGCCGTCACATTGCTGCCAAGCTCGATACCCAGCTCGCTGCTGCTCTGGTTCGTGATGATGGCGGCGATCGTGCCGCCGCGCGGCAAATCCAGCACCACTTCCGTGTTGACGGCGCCCGTCTGCACGCGCGTCACCAGCCCGGCCAGCTGATTGCGCGCGGAAAAGCGCGCCCCTGCGCTGTCAGTCACGAGGATGATGGACGACGCCTTGATCAGCGCGAACGCTTCCGCGCCCGGCACCAGGCCCAGGCTCTCGCTGCTGCCCTGCGTGACGATGGCGACGATGTGCTGGCCACCGGGCAATTCCAGGGTGACTTCATCGTTGACGGCGCCCTGTTTCAGTTCGGCTACCTTGCCCAGGAATTGATTGCGTGCCGTGGTTTTCATGGCCATTCTCCGTATGAGTAAAAGATCGTCGGCGATGCCTTCCGCCTGACTGCCCAGCTGACACAGGTAGCGGGCATGCTCGCGCTCGATGATGCGGAAATTGTCGACCAGTTGGCGTCCCCGCTGCGTCAGCCGCGTACCACCGCCGCCCTTGCCGCCCGTCAAGCGCTCGACCAGCGGCTCGCCGGCCAGGTTGTTCATGGCGTCGATGGCGTCCCAGGCGGCCTTGTAGCTCATCTTCACAAGCTTCGCCGCCTGCGTGATGGAGCCGCACTCGGCAATGGCGCCCAACAATTCCACGCGGCCGGCGCCGCCCAGATGCTCTCCACCCACCGTCATCCATACCGAGCCTTGCAGGCCGATTTCCGCTGTCGCTGATTTATCCAATGCGTTCACCCAAAGCCATGTGTTCTTCCCCGTTATCGATCTGTCCGTCGCGCAAGTACAGCACATGCTCGCCCAGGATGCGCGCATCTTCCGGATCGTGGGTGATCAGGATCATGGGCACGTCCAGGCGTTGCTGCCACTGGCTCAGTTCCAGACGCATTTTGACACGCAGGGCCGGATCGAGGGCGGCAAAAGGCTCGTCGAGCAGCAGCGCGGCCGGCTCGGCCACGAGCGCCCTCGCCAGCGCCACCCTTTGGCGCTGGCCACCGGACAACTCGTCGGGAAACTGGTGCGCCAGTTCCTGCAAATGAAATGCGGCTAGCCAATGCTCGACCTTGGCCAGCTTTTCGCGCGCGCGCGGGTTGAACCAGCCCCGCGCCAGGCCAAAGCCCACGTTCTGGCGCACCGTCAGGTGCGGGAACAGCGCGTAATCCTGGAACAAATACGCCACGTTGCGTTGCTGCGGCGGCAAATTGATGCCAGCGGCCGAATCGAACAGGGTGCGCCCGTTCAGGCGGATATGGCCGGCGTCAGGCGTGAAGAGTCCGGCAATGGCTTTCAGGGTCATGCTCTTGCCGGCGCCAGACGGGCCATACATGGCGATGCGCTGACACTCGGACGTGCATTTCACCTGCAAGTCGAAGCGGCGTTTGCCGGAGCGCAAGGTGGCGCGAAGGTCGAGGTCGAGTTGCATAGGCGTCGTCATTGGCGTCATTTGTGCGCGATGCGCCCGGGCGCCAGGCGGCCAGCCGACAGCAGCACCACGATACAGACAAAGGAAGTGATCAGCACCAGGGTGTTGGCCACGTCGTCCTGGCCCGCCTGCACGGCTTCATACACGGCCACCGACAGGGTTTGTGTCTTGCCGGGGATGCTGCCGGCCACCATCAGGGTGGCGCCAAACTCGCCCAGCGCGCGCACAAAGCCCAGCAGCACGCCAGCGAGGATGCCACGCCAGGCCAGCGGTAAGGTTACACGGAAAAAGATGGCGATTTCAGAAATGCCCAGCACGCGAGCCGCCTGCTCCAGCTGGCCGTCGACCGCCTCGAAGGCGGCCCGCGCCGGCTTGAAGACGAGGGGAAAAGCCACCACCGTGGAAGCGATCACGGCGCCCTGCCAGGTAAAGATCAGGTTAATGCCGAAGTTATCCTGCAGCCAGATGCCCAGGGTGCCGCGCCGGCCCAGCAGCACCAGCAGATAGTAGCCGAGCACGGTGGGCGGCATCACCATCGGCAGGGTCAACAGGGCGTCGAGCAGCTCGCGCCCGGGAAAACGCGCGCGCGCCAGCAGATAGCCCGTACCGATGCCGAGCAACAAATTGAGCGCCGTGGCCCAGGCCGCTACTTTGAGCGACAGGGCCAGCGCGGTCCAGGCGATATCCATGCGGGCGCGTGCTTAAATTATGGCTTCTTGAAACCGTACTTGGCGAGAATGGCTTGCGCCGGTGCCGTTTGCAGGTAGCTGACGAAGCGCTTCGCTTCGGCGGCATTGCTGCTGCCCTTGATGGTGGCAATCGGGTACAGCACGGGCGCCTCCAACGGCACGTCCATTACCACGTTCACTTTATCCTTCATGATGGCCGCGTCGGTGGCGTAGACAAAGCCTGCATCGACTTCGCCGCGCGCCACGTAGTCGAGCGACTGGCGCACGTTCTGCGTGCCGATGGCTTTAGTCTGCACGGCTTGCCACAGATTCGCCTTTTTCAGCGCGCCTTCCGAATAGCGGCCAACGGGCACGCTGGCCGGGTTGGCGATGGCCACGCGGGTCACGCCCTTGTGCGTCAGGTCGCTCAAGCTCTTGATGCCCAGCTTGCTGTCGTGCGGCACGATCAGCACCAGGCTGTTGCCGACGAAGTCCATGCGGTCCGCCGGCAGCACCAGGCCCTGCTTTTGCGCCGCATCCATGGTTTCCTGATCGGCCGAGGCAAATACGTCCACGGGCGCGCCCTTGACGATCTGCTGCAGCAGCACGCCCGAGGCGGCAAAGTTCAGGGACACCTTGCTGCCCGGATACTGCGCCTCATAGCCTTGCGCCGCATCCTTGAACGCATTCGTCAGGCTGGCCGCGGCCGACACCACCACTTCGCCGGCAAAAGCGGAGGTGGTGGCGGTAGCGAGAAGAGCGGTGCCAAGCAGGCGGGCGGGCGAGGTGAGACGCATGATCGTATCCTTGTAAGTGAACGGTGAACAAGGAGCGTAATATACACCGATATACAGCGTTCTGCCATGGCACAAGTCAAGCCAGCACAAAGTGCATTCCCTGATATACTGTATATAAACACAGTATATTGAGGCACCCCATGGAACTGACGGACAAGCTGGAAATCCTGGCCGACGCGGCCAAGTACGACGCGTCCTGCGCCAGCAGCGGGGCGCCCAAACGCGATTCCATCGGCAAGGACGGCTTTGGCGCCACCTCCGGCATGGGCATCTGCCACAGCTACACGCCGGACGGGCGCTGCGTTTCGCTGCTGAAAGTGCTGCTGACCAATTACTGCCTGTACGATTGCCAGTACTGCGTCAACCGCCGTAGCTCGAACGTGCCGCGCGCGCGGTTTACGGTGGCCGAGGTGGTCAAGCTGACGAGCGACTTTTACCTGCGCAACTATATCGACGGCCTGTTCCTCAGCTCCGGCATCATCCAGTCGGCCGACTACACGATGGAGCAGCTGGTGCAGGTGGCGCGCGAGTTGCGCGAGGTACACCAGTTCCGCGGCTATATCCATCTGAAAACCATCCCCGACGCCGATCCGGCCCTGATCGCGCAGGCGGGCCGCTATGCCGACCGGCTCAGCGTCAATATCGAACTGCCGACGCAAGACAGCGTGCAAAAGCTGGCGCCGGAAAAAAGCGTGCATACGATTAAACTGGCAATGGGCGCCATCCGCCGCAAGCTCGATGAGAAAGCGGAAGAACCGCGCTCGCCGCGCTTCGCGCCGGCCGGGCAAAGCACGCAAATGATCGTCGGCGCCGACGCCAGCGACGACCAGCAAATTCTCTCCACTGCCGAGACCTTGTACGGCAGCTACAAGCTCAAGCGCGTCTACTACTCGGCTTTCAGCCCGATCCCCGACAGCCCGAAAAGCGTGCCGCTCGCGCCGCCCCCGATGCTGCGCGAACACCGGCTGTATCAAGCCGATTTCCTGCTGCGCAGCTATGGTTTCCAGGCCAGCGAACTGCTGCCCGCCACGGGCGGCAATCTGGCGCTCGATATCGATCCCAAGCTGGCCTGGGCGCTGGCGCACCGCGAACATTTTCCGCTGGACTTGAACCGTGCGGCGCAGCACATGATCGCCCGCGTGCCCGGCATCGGCCTGCGCAACGCGCAGCGCATCGTCGACCTGCGCCGGCTGCGGCAAGTGCGCTACGCCGACTTGTCGCGCCTGCGCTGCAGCATGAAGAAAATCGCCCCCTTCATCATCACGGCCGACTACTTTCCCGCGCGCGATACCACCGCCTCCGAACACCTGCGCCGCGCCATGGCGGAAGCGCCGCAGCAGATGAATTTATGGCCGGAGCTGCAGGTCGCATGAGTACAGTGGTGCGGCTGGCGCAGTCGTTCGACGAGTGGCGCGCGGCCGCACGTGAACTGATCGCGCGCGGCGTGCCGCCTGCCGACGTGGCCTGGCAATCGCAACCCGGCGATGGCGACCTGTTTTCCTCCACGCCGGAGGCAACGGATAACAGCGCTCCGCTGCTGCGCCTGCCCCGTCCCCTGGTCGAATTGCTGGAAGGCGCCGCCTGTTTCAACGTGCATGACCGCTGGGCATTCTTATATCAAGTGCTCTGGCGCTGGCAGCTGGGCCAGCACGACGTGATGTCGTCTGCCGATACGGACGGCGCGCGCCTGCACGCGATGGCCAAGGCCGTGCGCCGCGAGGAGCACGACATGCATGCGTATGTACGCTTCCGCGAACGCAGCGAGGCCGAGGGCGCCCCCCGCTTCGTTGCCTGGTTCGAACCCACGCACGACGTGCTGCCGCAAGTGGCGCGCCACTTCGCGCGCCGCATGGGATCTACCAGCTGGATGATCGCCACGCCCCAAGCCAGCATGCTGTGGGATGGCGCATCCTTGCATGCGGGACCGGCGCTGCTGCGCGGCGCTGCCGATATCGACGATGCCGGTGAAGCCCTGTGGCTGACCTACTACCGCAGCATCTTCAATCCCGCGCGCGTGAATGCGGATTTGCTGCATAGCCATATCCCCTCGCGTTTCTGGAAAAATCTGCCGGAAGGCGCCATCGTGCCTGCCATGCTCAGCGGCGCCGCCAACGGCGAACGGCGCACGGGCCAGACGGCCAGCGTAGGCCAGCGCAGCGGCGCCACCATGATCCCGATTGCCGCCGGGCGCGCCCAGCCAGCGCGCGAACTGCCCACCACCTTGGACCAGTGCCGCCGCTGCGAGCTGTGGCAGCACGCCACGCAAGCCGTGCCCGGCGTCGGGCCGCTACAGGCGCGCATCATGCTCGTCGGCGAACAACCGGGCGACCAGGAAGACCTGGCGGGCTTGCCGTTCGTTGGCCCGGCTGGCGCGCTGCTGGACCAGGCGATTCACGATGCGGGCATGGCGCGCGACAGCATCTATCTGACCAACGCCGTCAAGCATTTCAAGTGGGAACCACGCGGCAAGCGCCGCTTGCACAAGACACCCGCGCAACGCGAAATCCTCGCCTGCCATGGCTGGCTGGAAGAAGAGATCGAGCGTGTCAAACCAGAGGTGATCGTGGCGCTGGGCAGCACGGCGTTAAAGTCCGTTCTGCAAGATGGCTCAGCCACCATGACGCCGCTGGTCGGCACGCCCATCGAGCACGACGGACGCTGGGTGGTGACCGTATATCACCCGTCGTATGTGCTGCGCGCGCCGGACGAGGCGACCCGGCGGCAGGCGTATGCGGTGATAGTCGACGGCTTGAACCAGGCGATGCGGCTACTACAAGGCCAGGATCACAGCGTCGACGCTGGCACTTCCTGCCCCTCGTCACGCCGCGCGTAGCGCTGCGCAATCACGGCGCAGATCATCAGCTGAATCTGGTGGAACAGCATCAGCGGCAGGATCACCATGCCCAGCGAATGGGTGGCAAACAGCACCTTGGCCATGGGTACGCCGCTGGCCAGGCTTTTCTTCGAGCCGCAGAAGACGATGGCGATCTCGTCTTCCTTGGAAAAACCGAGGCGGCGGCTGATGAACGTCATCAGGCCCAGGACCAGCGCCAGCAGCAAGATGCTGAACAGGCCCAGCGCTACCAGGGTTTCCACCGAGATCGTATGCCACAGGCCTTCGCTGACGGCTTCGCTGAAGGCCGTGTAGACCACCAGCAAGATCGAACCCTGGTCGACGAATTTCAGCATGGCCTTGTGGCGGTCGACCCAGCGGCCTATCCAGCGGCGAAGGAACTGGCCAGCCAAAAACGGCAGCAGCAGCTGCATGACGATGGAGAGCACCGCATCGACCGACGACTTGCTTTCCGCGCCCTTGGCCACCAGCAAGCCCACGAGGATGGGGGCAAGGAAGATGCCGATGAAGTTCGAGGCCGAGGCGCTGCAGATGGCGGCTGGCACATTGCCGCGCGCCATGGCCGTCAAGGCGATCGACGACTGCACAGTCGACGGCAGCGCGCACAGGAACAAAATGCCCACATATAAATCGGGCGTGAGAAACGTCAGCGCCAGCGGGCGCAGGGCCAGGCCCAGCAGTGGAAACAGGATGAAGGTGCTGGCCAGCACCAGCAAGTGCAGCCGCCAGTGCATGACGCCGGCCACCACGGCTTCGCGCGACAGCTTGGCGCCATGCAAGAAAAACAGGGCGCCGATGGCGACGGTGGTGACGTGGCCGAAGACCACGGCCGTCTGGCCCGTGCAGGGCAGGAACGTGGCCAGCGCCACGGTGACGAGCAGGGCGATGGTGAAATTATCGGGTTTCAGATTGCGCAACAGGGCAGCGGGAGAGAAGGAAGACATGCGGTAGCCTGGTAGCGGCGCAGCCTTGCAACACTGTGCCGGGGATGACAAACAGCGCCGGGAGCGGCGCCAGTGCTGGCTATTCTACCTGTATTATCGAGCTCCTTGCCTGGCGGCATGGGCATCGCTGCCCGGCAAAAACTCTGCGGGCAAAAAAAATGCCCTGTCCGCAGACAGGGCAACCCGGAGTAAAGTACAGCGCGAGGGATTAACCGGCGGCTTTGACTTTCAGCTCGTTCTTGATTTCTTTCACGCCGCTCACGGAGGCGACGATCTGCACGACCCGGTCACCCGCTTCGGCGCTCGGTACATCGCCCGACAGGACGACGACACCTTGCTGGGTTGCTACCTTGACTGGCAGGGTAGCGGCTTGTGCATCGGCGCTCAGGGCGGCCTTGGCCGAGGAAGTGATGGTTTCATCAGGGACGGCAGCGGCGGCGTTGGCGGCCACGACAGTCTTAGCAGGAGCTTGTGCTTTTGTTGCGGAGTCAGCTGCATGCGAAGCGGTGATCGAGGCGCCCGACAGTACGATAGCGGCGACCAGGGTATTGAACAGTTTCGATGTTTGCATGGTAGTTCCTCTCAATGAAGTTAAAAGCTTCTTACTTGGATAAAGCAACACGTTGAAGCGTCACATCTACCCATACAGCAAGCACCGTGCCAGCTTTTAAATTTCATTCAAAATCAAAGGCTTACAGTAAAATTCGATTTTTTCAGCCCGTTTCAGCCGGATCTGGCCCGAAAATCGGGGCTTTTTGTCGCCTGACGACGACAGCCTGTGGCAAGATCATCAATATTTATTCGTAAGCCTCTGATTATTCACGCTTTATTTTTGTCGTTAATCAGCGACAGGGTCGCCATCCGTGCGGAACAGGGCCGGAGTCAGCTCGTATTTCTGTAATAAACGGTAGAACTCCGTGCGGTTGCGGTCGGCCAGGCGCGCCGCATCGGCCACGTTGCCGTCCGTCAGGCGCAGCAATTGAATCAGGTAGTCGCGCTCGAAACGCTGCTTGGCTTCGTTGTAGCTGAGCGCTTCCAGCGATGGCACGCGCAAGGCCCGTTGCACCAGGGACAAGGGCACCAGCGGCGCCGTGGCCAGCGCGCACACTTGCTCGACCACATTGACCAGCTGGCGCACGTTGCCGGGCCATGGCGCGGCCACCAGGGCCGTCAAGGCATCGGGGGCGAAGCCGTTCAGGGGCTTCTGGTACTTGGCCGCCAGTTTCTGCAGGAAATGGTTCGCCAGCAGGGAGATGTCTTCGCGGCGCTCGGCCAGCGGCGGCAGGGTCAAGGTCACCACGTTCAGGCGGTAATACAAGTCTTCGCGAAATTGCCCATCCGCCATGGCCACGTCCAGGTCACGGTGCGTGGCCGACAGGAGACGCACATCGACCGGACGCGTCTGGTCGGCACCCACGGGGCGCACGGCCCGCTCCTGCAGCACGCGCAGCAATTTGACCTGCAGCGGCAGCGGCATGTCGCCGATCTCATCTAAAAACAGGGTGCCGCCATCGGCCGCCAGGAACAGGCCTTCGCGGTTGCCGACGGCGCCCGTAAACGAGCCTTTTACATGGCCGAACAGTTCCGATTCCAGCAGCTGCTCGGGAATGGCGCCGCAGTTGACGGCGATGAACGGCGCCTTGGCGCGGCGACTGGCATTGTGCAGGGCGCGCGCCAGCAACTCCTTGCCCGTGCCGCTGGGACCGCGGATCAGGATGCTGGCATCGGACCCGGCCACCAGCTTGGCTTCGGCCAGCAGCTCGGCCATCTGCGAACTACGGCTGATCAGCTCGGCGCGCCAGCTCTCGTCGCCGGACGCAGGCGCCGGCATGACGGTCGACAAGTTAATGGCATACGCCACCTTTTCCATGAGCAGCTTGCCATCGAACGGTTTCGTCAGATACGCAAACGCGCCGCGCGCCGTGGCTTCGACGGCGTCGGGGATAGTGCCGTGGGCGGTGAGCAAAATGACGGGCAGGGCCGCATGCTGGCGGCGGATTTCATCGAACAGGGCCAGGCCGTCGCGGCCCGGCAATTGCACATCGGTAATGACCAGGGCCGGCAATTCCACCGCCAGGCGCGCCAGCGCCGCTTCCGCGCTGCCCACGGCCGTGACGCGATAGTTGCCCGCTTTCAAGCGGATGGTCAGCAGGCGCAGCAGGTCGGGATCGTCGTCGACCAATAAAATGTGGGCCTGCTCGCTCATTTCGGCGCTCCCGCGGCAGGGCGCACGGACAGGCTGCGTTCGATGTTTTTCAACGCCTCGAGTTTTTCATTGAGCTGCTCGATGCGGCGCTGGGCATCGCGCAGCTGGCCATTGAGCTTGTCGATGCTCTCTTCCTGGCGGCGCAGCTCTGCGTACTGGCTGCTGAGCAATTGCACCAGCGGCGCCAGCAGTTGCGCGTCCTTGCCCGTGGCCGTGGCTAGCGGTTCCAGCAAGGCTTGCGCGCGGGCCAGGTCGCCGGCACCGCGCACGGTCGCTTGCAGCATGGCACGGCGGATGGTGTTGTGCGGCGCGTGATCGGCCTTCGCCAGGTCCAGCTGCGCCTTCACCAGTTCCGACGGCGTCATCAGGCGCACGGCGCTTTGATACGCCAGCAGTTCCGTGAGCTGGGGATCGGCCACCACCACCACGCGCGGCGGCGTTTGCACCAGCACGGGAGTCTGGGTGGAAGGCTTGGCGGCGCATGCGCCCAACAGCAGCGCGCAGGTGGCCATGCCGGCCAGGGAGGTTCTCGTCATCATATGGGCAGTTCTATCCGAAAATGCGCGCCAGCCTGGCGCGGTAAAAGAGTGACGCTGCCATCGTGGGCGGCAATATATTCGCGCACGATGGACAGGCCGATGCCATTGCCGTTGCGCGCGCCGGCCACCTGGCGCACGCCTTGGTAAAACGGCTCGAAGATGCGCTCGGCATCCTCGGGCGCCACACCAGCGCCCTCGTCGATGCAGTCGATGCACACGCGGCCGCCTTCGCTGGACAAGCTGAACCGCACGATGCCGCCTTCCGGGCTGAAGCGCACTGCATTCGACAGCAGGTTGGCCAGGGCGGTGGCCAGCTTGTCGCGGTCGGCCTGCACGATCAGGGACACGCCCTGCACCTCGACCGTCAGGCGGCGCGCCAGCCATTGCAGGCGCTGCCCGGCCACCACATCTTGCAGCAAGACCAGCAAGTCCACCTTGCTATGCGCCAGGTGCTGGGCGTCAAAGGCGGCAGTATTGTAGCGCAGCAAGTCTTCTATCTGATTTTGCAACGAGGCCGTGTTTTGCTGCAGGATGCCGGCGATTTCGCGCTGGCCATCGCTGAGCTTGCCGGCCACTTCATCTTCCAGCAAGGCCACGCCTTCGCGCAGGGCCGCCAGCGGCGTCTTCAATTCGTGCGAGATGTGGCGCAGAAAACGTTCTTTGTCGGCATCGAGGTCCGCCAGGCGCTGGCGCAGCCAGTCGAGCTGCTGGCCCAGGCGGCGCGTGTCGGCCGGGCCACCGACGACGATGCGCTGGTCATAGCGCTTTTCGCCCAGGCGCTCGATGGCCGTCTCGATGCGGCGCAGCGGGCGCGACAATAGAAAGCCGAAGCAGGTGGCCAGCACGGCCGCCAGCAGCACGGCGCCGCCCACCAGCATGCCCAGCACGCGGCGCTGGCGTTCCAGCTCGGCCAGCAGGGCGTCGTTGCGGCTGCCGATTTCCGTCTTGCTTTCGCGCGCCAGGCTGTCATTGATCTGCGTCATGCGGGCAAACGCGCGGTAGACGACAGCGTGGCCATCACGCTTGCGGCGTTTACCGGCCTGCAACACTTCCCAGGCCGACTGCGCTTGCACCTTCCATTCGTCGGCCAGCTGGGGCGCGAACTCGGGCGTGGCGCGGTTCAGCACTTGCAGCGCCGCCGTTGCTTCATCGCGGGCCGCCGCGTAGCGCTCGCGGAACACGGGATCATCGAGCACGAGAAACTGGCGCGCGCTGCGCTCCATGGCCAGCGTGCGCTCGGACAAGCGCTGCGACTGTTCCGTCAGGGTAATCGCCTGCGCCGCCGTCTCGCGCCCCAGGCGCGCCAGGTGCTCCAGGGTCAGCAAGGCTTGTACGGAGGTGGCCGTCAAAATACCCGTCGTCAAAATGAAGGCGGCAAATAACAGTTGGCGAAAGGACAGTCTGGACAAGGTAAGCGCCTTCGGTTCAGTCAGCAAGGGGGAAAAGGCGCATGGTACGCTAAGCTTTCATTCAGAGACGCCACCCACCCAGGAATGATCAATTTTGCAACACTGCCGCTTTTCCGGCGGTCAGCAAGGCCCCGGCGGCGGCGCACGAATACTCCTAGTACAATAGGGAAAACTTGATACAGGCATCAAAGTGACACCCGCCCTGGCGGCCAGCCCTGGCATTACGCCACTTTGCCCCAACATGTGATGCAGCCCCACCGACTATCCGTTTCACCTACCGAAGAAATCCCATACCGCATGAGCACATTTGAAAAAGTCAGCAGCAACTTCATTCCAGTCTTGCAGGCAACCATCGAGCAATATGTCGAGCCGGCAACGGGCATGCGCCATATCCACATGCATACCGAGCAGGCTGAAATGGTGTTCCTGGTGGCCTTTCCCACTGTGCCGGAAGTGAGCGACGGGCGCGCCCACATCCTCGAACACCTGGCACTGTGCGGCTCGTCCCGCTACCCGGTGCGCGACCCCTTCTTCTCGATGCTGCGCCGCTCGACGGCCACCTTCATGAATGCGATGACCTATCCGGACCGCACCGTGTACCCGTTCGCCAGCACCGACCGCAAGGATTTCTTCAACCTGCTGGACGTCTACCTCGATGCCGCCTTCTTCCCGAACCTCGATTACCTGAATTTCCGCCAGGAAGGCTGGCGCCACGCATTCGAAGGCGACAAGCTTGTGTACCAGGGCATCGTCTTCAATGAAATGAAGGGCGCATTCAACAGCCCCATGCGCGCACTCGACAGCGGCATCGCCAGCGCCTTGCTCAAGGGCACGACGTATGAAGTGGAATCGGGCGGCGATCCGCTGAATATTCCCGAGCTGACGCATGCCATGCTGAAAGAATTCCACGCCAGCCACTACCATCCTTCGCAAGCCGTGATCATGACTGCCGGCAATATCGAAGCGTCGGCCGTGCAGGAACAAGTCGCCGAACGCGTGCTGTCCAAGCTCAGCGGTTTCTCCGAACGCCGCTTGCCGCAACTGGCACCCGCGTGGACCGCGCCGCAGGAAAACATCGTCAAAATTCCTTCGCAGGAAGCGCGCGACGATGAATTCGGCCTGCAATTTGCCTGGCTGATGGGCGAATCGAGCGACCCTATCGCCTATTACCACGCGCATCTGCTGTCGCACGGTTTGCTGGGTGAGTCGTCAGCGCCCGTCATGCGCGCCATGGAATCGGCCGGCTATGGCCGCCCATCGGACATGAATGGCCGCGACGCGGGCATCCGCCAGATGGTGTTCCACATTGGCATGGAAGGTTTGACCCAGGAACAGATCGCCGATGCGCACCAGCGCATCTGGACGGCCCTGGAAGAAACAGCGGAAGAGGGCATACCCGCCGCCGTACTGCACGCGGCCTTGCGCGACATCAAATACAGCCAGCGCGAAATCAGCAGCGGCCGCATGCCTTACGGCCTGGGCCGCTTGCTGCACGCCTTGCCGCTGGCCATGTATGGCGGCGACGTGATGGACGCCTTCGACAATGCGGCCATCCTGGAAACCCTGGAACAGCAGATCGAAGACCCGGAATTCTTCAAGCAACTGGTGCGCGAGCTGATCGCCAATCCGACCCGTTTGACCACGCACGTGGTACCCGACAGCGCCTACTTCACGGACCGCGCCGCGCAGGAAGACGCCAAGCTGGCGGCCCTGCAAGCGCGCCTGACGGACGCCGAACGCGAACATATCGTGGCCGAGTCCGCCGCCCTGGAAGCGCATCAGCAACTGCCATCGAATTCCGAAGTCTTGCCGCGCATCCGCCCTGGCGACGTCAGCGCCTCGCCGCGCCCGGCCCTGCCGATTCCGCCCGCCGTCGATGGCGCCGTGGCGTTTTCCATTGCCTCGAACGGCATCAGCTATGCCAACGTGCTGTACGACGTGTCGAACTTGCCGGAAGCATCGTGGCCCTGGTTGCGTTTGTACACGGACCTGGCGCCGGAACTGGGCGTGGGCGACATGTCGTTCGACGACGCTAGCGCCTGGCGCCAGAGCATGGTGCCTTCGTTCCACATCGGCCTGGAAGCCATTCCCCGCCCACACCAAGCGATGCGCGTGGAACTGTCGTTCTCGGCCAGCGGCTTGCGCGAGGAACATGCGGCGATTGCCGCCGTGCTGTCGGCCTGGATCGCCAAGCCCCGCTTCGATGAAGAAGAGCGCCTGGCCTTCCTGATCGAAAGCCTGGTGCAAGACAAATTGAGCAGCCTGGCCGAATCGGGCAACCGCTACGCCATGCTGGCCTCGGCAGCACCGCTGTCGCCCACGCGCCGCTTCGACGACATCGTCGGCGGCCCGGCGGCATTGCCGTTCTACCGCCGTTTGCAGCAACTGAGCAAGATCTCGGCAGGCTTGCAGGAAATCGCCCGCGAACTCGACACCCTGCACGCGCACATCATCGCCCAGGCGCCAACCGTGCTGTGCGCGGGCCTGGAGCAGGATGGCATCGCCCTGGCCCGTTTGCTGGAATTGCCAGCGGCCAGCGTCGACACCGCTGTCCCTGCGGACACGGAAATGCCAGCGCCAGCAGCATTACCGCTGGCCAACACGGCCCTGCATGCGACGAGCCAGATCAACCATTGCTTCGTTTCGTGGGCCGTGCCCGGCGTGCACAATCCGGACGCCTCGGCCCTGGCTGTCGCCGCCGAACTGATGACCAACCAGGTGCTGCATACGGCCCTGCGCGAAAAAGGCGGCGCATATGGCGGCAGCGCCAGCTATGCGGCCGGCGCCGGCACGTTTACCCTGAGTTCCTACCGCGATCCGCGCCTGGCCGGCACGTTTGCCGACTTCGGCACGACCCTGGATCAAATCCTCGACGGCGATTTCTCGCAAGAGCAAGTGGAAGAGGCCATCATCTGCGTCATCAAGGGCCTGGACAAGCCGCACTCGCCGTACGCGGAAGCGCTCACAGCGTGGAACATGCAGCAGCGGGGCACGACAGAAGCCGTGCGCCAGCAATTCCGCAGCGGCGTGCTCAATTGCACCCTGGCGCAGATCAAGGACGTGACACGCACCTGGCTGAAAAACGGCCAACCGAGCCGCGCCGCGTTTGCGGGCAACACGACGCAAGACCTGGCCGGGCTGGAAGTGGTCGATTTATTGGCGCTGGCCAGCTAAGGCGTGGGCATAACAAGTGTTTTGACTTGGCTGTTGCAACGCCTGACAAAACCGTAGCGAGCGGCAGTGATTTGTGGCCGAGAAGCGCAACCGTACTCTGTACGGGGGCGCCGAGCCGGTGAGCATCGCCGGCCGCAAAGCACGACGCGCAGTAGGTTTGGTCAGGCGTTTCCAGGTACGGCGTTCGGCTCCATGAACATCAACTCCCATTGATGACCATCGGGATCCTGGAAACTGTGGCCGTACATGAAGCCGAAATCGATCGGCTCCTTGTAGATGCTGCCGCCCGCCTGGACGGCCTTCGCCACCAGGTCATCGACTTCGCCGCGGCTCTCGGCCGACAAACACACGAGCACTTCCGTCGCCACCTTGGTATCGCACAGCTGCTTGGGCGTGAATTGCTTGAATTTGTCGTGCGTCAACAGCATCACGAAAATGTCGTCGGTGACGATCATGCACGTCGCCGTTTCATCCGTGAAATGGGCATTGAAACTGAAGCCCAGCGCCGTGAAAAAGGCCACGGAACGCTCGAGCGACTGGACGGGCAGATTGACAAAGATTTTGCGGGCCATCATGTCTCCTTGAGTTGAGATGAAAAATGCTGCCCGCCGATTCTACACCGGCTTTTCAGCCCCTCGCGCGCGCCACGGTCTTGGGCGCGTAGCCGAAATGGCGGCTGAACGCGGCGCTGAAATTGGCCGGGTGACGGTAGCCCGTTTGCCAGCCCGCCTGCGCCACCTGGCAACCATTTTCCAATAACAACTTTGCCCGCTGCATGCGCAGCGCCAGCAAGGTGCGCTGGGGACTGTCGTTGTAGCGGTAGCGCCATCCCTGCTTGAACTTGAACAAACTCAGCCCCACTTGCGCGCACAGGTAATCGAGCGTGAGTGCCTGCGCCATCTGCTCCTGCATCAGCGCATACGCGCGCTCCAGTTTGACAATGTCGGCCTCGGACCAGCGCGGCGCGGACGCGGGCGCTGGCCGCAGTATCCGCAGCTGTTCCGCCAGCAGGCTGAGCACGCCGATATGCACGGCCAGCGGGTCCGTCGCGCGCAGCAGCGACCGAGCGTGCAGGGCGGAGGCTGCCGTGGTGGCGGCATGCGCCAGCTGGCGCGCGCCGCCGTTGGGCAGCAGGGAAGTCAAGCCCGCCGGCCAGTAGCGCGCCAGCGCATCTTCGTCGACCAGCACGCGCAATTGCGCCGCCTTTTGATTCGCCTCAAAACGGCGCTCGCCGCTCGTATGGCGAAACGCCGTCACTGTCGTATGGCCGCCCCGGAAACGCAATTGTTCGCCATCGCGCGTGGTGTAGCCGGACGCGCCTTCCAGGCCGATGGTGATGACCATGCCGCCCGCATCGTCATGCTTCGATTGCTCGACAAGCGCGAGCCGCGGACGGTAATCGGAATGCACGAGCAGCAAGCCCTGGTCGACCTGCCTCTGGTCGGCGCGGCACTCGCCGATCCCGGGGTCCAGCTGGCGCCGCGTCCAGCCTGCCGCTTCCCTGTCCTGTTCCCTCATCGCTCCTCCCTGTCCTGGCGCACCGTCGCGCATACGAAATGCACCGTGTCGCATACAAATGCAAATGATAATTATTCTCATTGTTGCATAAAATAGCGTTCATGCACACCTCAATGCCCACCTCGCCGAAAGGAAGCACCATGACGTTCACATCGCAACACACTTTGCAGCCCTACTGGGACCTGGCCGTTGCGCCCGTCCAGGCAGATGGGCTGGCCGCCGCCCTGGAACTGGGCGTTTTCGAGGTACTGGCCACGCCGCACACGCCGGCACAGCTGGCCGCAGCCCTGTCTCTGCATGCGCCGCACACGGCCCTGCTGATGGAATTACTCTGGAGCATGCAGGTGCTGGAACGCGATGCGACCGATGACGAGACACAGCGCTACCGCTGCACAGCCGCCACCTTGCAGTACTTCTGCCGCAACTCTGTTTCTTATTGCGGCGACGCCTGGCTATACCGGCTGCATGCGCTGCGCCATTTCGCCACGCAGTTAGCTACCCTCGTGCGCGACGGCGGCAAAGCGGCGCCATACAACACGGCAAATGCGGTCAACTGGGCCGTTGCCGCGCAGCAGCAGATCGGCCAGGAACAACGCGCCGTCACCATGCGCGCGGCCCTGTCCGTGATGCAGCGCATTGCCCCATTTGCGGACGGCAACACGCCGCTGCGCCTGCTCGACCTGGGCGGCGGGCCGGGCTGGGTTGCCATGGCGCTGGCGCAAGCCCATGCGGGCTTGCACGGCTGCGTTTTCGACTGGCCGGAAACGGTGGCCGTGGCAGCCGCGAACATCGCCCACGCGCAACTATCTGACCGCCTGGAAACCTTGGGTGGCGACCTGGACAGCGACGAGATCGGCAGCGATTACGATCTGATCTGGTGCTCCTCCGTGCTGCATTTCGTGCCCGACATGGCAGCGGCCTTGCGCAAGATCCATGCGGCACTGAAACCCGGTGGCGTGTTCGTCTGCGTGCAGGCAGAAATCGCGTCAACGCCCTTTGATGCCGCGCGCGTGCTGCCGTATTACTTGCCGATGCGCATGCTGGGCCGGACGGTGACACGGCAGGGTGAACTGGCGCAACTGTTGCGCGACACGGGCTGGCGGCAAGTGGAACAATACAGCGCCAGCGATTTCCCCATGGCGCCCGTACAAGTGCTGATTGCGCGTAGCTAACGATTATCATTTAATAATTATCATTTTTATAGTGGATGGCAACACAAATGCGCTAAGCTATACCTGCAGCGTGGCCGCTGCCTGACGTGGCTCGCCAGCATTGATCGATGTCATCCGCAGCACTCCGCTGCCTCCACAGGGAATTCATCATGAGTCAAACAATTGCAGGGAAAGTCGTCGTCATCACCGGTGCCAGCAGCGGCCTGGGCGAAGCCACCGCGCGCCACCTGGCCGCACTGGGCGCCTTTGTCGTGCTCGGTGCGCGGCGCATGGATTTGCTCAATACCATCGCCGAGGAAATCACGGCCGCCGGCGGCCAGGCCGCCATTGCCGATACCGACGTCACGGTGCCTGCCGACGTCAAGAATCTGATCGATACGGCGCTGGCCGTATTCGGCAAGGTCGACGTGCTGATCAACAACGCGGGGCTGATGGCCATCGCACCGATGAGCGCCTTGAAGGTCGATGAGTGGAACAAGATGATCGATATCAACATCAAAGGCGTGTTGAATGGCATCGCCGCCGTCCTGCCATATTTCCAGGCGCAAAATAGCGGCCACTTCATCAACATCTCGTCGGTGGCAGGACAAAAAGTCTTCAGTCCGGGCGGCACCGTCTACAGCGGCACCAAGTTTGCCGTCAGCGCCATTTCGGAAGGCTTGCGCCATGAACTGGCCGCCAGCGGCGGCACCATCCGCACCACCACCATCCTGCCGGGCGCCATCGACACGGAATTGACGGGCGGCAGCAGCCACGCGGAAAGCGCGGCCGGCCTGAAAGAGTTTTACAAGCAAGCCATCCCCGCCGACGCCGTGGCACGCGCCGTGGCGTATGCGATCGGGCAGCCGGACAACGTGAGCATCAATGAAATCGTGCTGCGTCCCACGGTGCAGGAGTTTTAAGCCACATCTTGCTGCAGCGCCTCGATGATCAGGCTAGCGAGCCGCTCGACGGGCGGCCTGGACACGCTGGAGGCGCGCAGCAGTTCCAGCGACAACGGGGGCAGGGCGGGCAAGCCCGCCGCCACGTGATCCAGCGCGCACACGGAAGAAGGCAAGCCCAGGCTGGTGCGTACCGTTACGCCCAGCCCGGCTGCGGCCGCTGCCCACAACCCTGCCAGGCTGGGACTGGTAAACGCCGTGCGCCAGGCGATGCCGGCCCCATCGAGCGCCTGCGTGGCGCAGCGCTGGAACAGGCAATCGCGGTCGAACGTAATGAGCGGCAAGGGCTCGCCCGATTCGGGACGCCAGGCCAGGCTGGATGAGGCGATCCAGCGCATGGACGGTTCGGCAATATGCTGGCGCTGCTGCAGCGGATACTCGGCCACGTCGGCGCTGCAGGCGCCACCCCACAGCAGGGCCAGGTCCAGCTGGCCCATGGACAGGCCTTGCATCAAGGCCGTGTTGCGCGCCACGTGCGCCTCGATGCGCACTTTCGGATGCGCGCGGGCAAAGCGCCCCAGCACGTCGGGCAGCAAGGCTTCGCCAAAATCCTCCTGCAAGCCGAGCCTGATCCAGCCTTCCAGTTCCGCGCCGCGCAGGGCGACGGCCGCCTCGTCATTGAGTTCCAGCAAGCGGCGCGCATAGCCAAGCAGCACTTCGCCGGCCGGCGTCAGCGCCAGCCCCCGTCCATCCTTGCGGAACAGGGGCATGCCCGCCTGTTCCTCAAGTTTTTTCAACTGCGCGCTGACGGCCGAGGTGGAGCGGCCCACTTTGTCCGCCGCGCGGGCAAAGCTGCCCAGGTCGATGCCAGCCACATAGCTGCGCAGGAAGGCGATGTCGAAATTCAGCAGGCTCATGGCATCAATGCAATCGTCCGGTTTTATGGGATTGTTTATCGTAAATTATCTGATATTCAGAATGATCGTAGCGCGCAACACTGTCAGGGTCAACCACTTTCCTGTCCCTGCCATGACCACCAGCTGCCCTGCCGTTTCCCTTCCTGTCACTCCGCCCGCGCTCGGCGATGCCCACCGCTGGAAAGTGCTGGCCGTGGGCGTGGCGGCCAACGCCAGCTTTTCTGCCGCCGCCAACGGCATGCCCACGACGGCCATCTGGCTACGCAGCGGCTATCACCTGAGCAATACAGAACTGGGCGTGGCGCTGGGCGCCATGGGCCTGGGGGTGGCCCTGACCGAATTGCCATGGGGCATGGCCACCGACCGCTGGGGCGACCGCCCCGTGCTGCTGACGGGCTTGCTTGGCACCATGCTGGCCTTGCTGGCCCTGCTGCTGTGGATTACGCCCGCTGGGGGCACGGTGCCGCCGTTATGGGCACTGGCGGCGGGGCTGGCATTGGTCGGCGTGCTGGGCGGCAGCGTGAACGGCGCCAGCGGCCGCGCCGTGATGCGCTGGTTCGGCACGGGCGAAAGGGGGTTCGCCATGAGCATCCGCCAGACGGCCGTGCCGCTGGGCGGCGGCCTCGGCGCCCTCATCCTGCCCAGCCTGGCATCGCGCTACGGCTTCATGCCCGTGTTTGGCGCCCTGGCCCTCGTATGCGGCCTGTCGGCGTTTTTTACGTGGCGCTGGATGCATGAGCCCGATTTCTCTGCCGAGGCCGCCACGGGCCCGCACAACGCGTCCATGGGCCAGATTGGGGTCAAGCCGCCACCGTCCTTGCAAGGTCCACTCAAAAACCGCAAAGTCTGGCGCTTGGTGGCGGCCATCGGCTTGCTGTGCGTGCCCCAGTTTGCCGTGCTCAGCTACGCCACCGTGTTCCTGCACGACCATGGCCACCTGGGCCTGGCTGCCATCACGGCCGTGATGGTGGCCCTGCAGGCGGGCGCCATGGTGATGCGCATCTGGAGCGGACGCCACACGGACCGCCACGCCAACCGGCCCGCCTACCTGCGCGGCTCGTCCCTGGTGGCGCTGGCCTCGTTCGTCTTGTTGGGATGCATCGCCTGGACGGATGCGCCGGGCTGGCTGTTGATGGCCGCCGTGGTGGCCGCCGGCATCGCCGTATCCGCCTGGCATGGCGTGGCCTACACGGAGCTGGCCACGGAAGCGGGCGGCGCCAATGCGGGTACGGCCTTGGGCATGGCGAATACGGCCGTCTACGTGGGCCTGTTCCTCACGCCGATGGCCATCCCGCACCTGCTGGCGGCCAGCAGCTGGCCCGTCGTTTGGTGGCTGGCAGGGCTGGTGGCGCTGTGCACGTGGCCCCTGTTTCCCAGGGCTCAGGGCAGCGGCGAAATCCGGTAGATGCACCGCATGGCATTCGTCAGCAAATGCTGCTCGCGCACGATGCTCGCGCCCGGCCCCACCACTTCCTGGAACAGCTGCAGTTCGGAGCGGCAAAAGCCCTGGCAGGTGCGCGCAGCGGCGCAGATGGGGCAGTGGTCTTCGATCAGCAGCCAGTCAGTCCCGTCCGCTTCTACGCGCGCCATATAACCCTCTTCATCGCGCACGGCCGCCAGTTGCTGCAATCGCGTGGGCAAGTCCGGTGCCGAGCACGCCAATGCATACGCGCTGCGGCTTTCCTCTTCGCGCTGGGTGATGAGTTTATCCAGCCCCGCTTCGCCGAACAGCTGGCGCACCGAACCGATCAGCTTGATCGTCAGCTGCGCGTGCGTGTCGGGAAAGCGCGCATTGCCCGCCTCCGTCAAGACCCAGTTCTGGCGCGGCCGGCCCGCGCCCGCCTGCGCTTCCTGGCGCCCCTCGATGAGGCCAGCCGCCACCAGCTTTTGCACTTGCTGGCGCGCCGCCTCGCCCGTCATGTCCAGGGTCTTGGCCAAGGTCGCCGTGGAGACGGGTCCCTTGGTCTTGATGAAATACAGGATGCGCTCCGTCGTTTGCGGCGCCTCGCTATTATCCAAACGTTTACTTGTGTAATTCATTTCGCTCAACTATCATGGGGCCAGTTAACCAACTAATTGCTTGCATAATAGGCCGCTAGCTCTCCGCTGTCGAGGAGTTTCCACGTCCGCATGCAGGCAAGACACACTTTGGACTGGAATCCCATGCAGCTGCAGCACTCCATCTGGCTGTTTCACGCCATTCTCGCCACCGGCCTGGCCATCTGGCTGACCCTTGCCACCGTCAACAACCTGCACGCCTTCCACGGCGCCGTCTGGGCCATCGGCAACACCATGCGCATGGACCCGCTGCGCCAGGATCCGACCATCCAGACGCCGCTGCTACGCCGCGCGCTCACCTCACTGGCCTTGCACCGGCTATCGCTGGGCGTGGTACTGGCACTGCAACTGCTGGCAGCCATCGCCGCCTGGACGGGCGTGGCGCTGTTCTTTGGCGCGTCACTGGCCGATGCGCTGCCCTGGCTAAACCTGGCCTTGTGCGCCATGGCCGCCTTTTTGCTGCTGATGCACCTGGGCGGCCTGTGGTTCGGCTACTGGATCGTCCAGGAAGGCTTGCAGACGACGCACCTGGTGCTGCTGCTGTGGACCATCGGCCTGTTTGTACTCTTTAATTTTCACTTCTAATGCGCAGCGGACCTGACCAGCCTCCGCTGCGCCTCTTCTTCCCGTTGTCTTTATCCCTTTGATTGCTGTAAAGGACTTCATCATGAATACGAAACTCGTCGGTGCTTCCGCGCTGGCCATCACCCTGGCCGTCGCGGGCGCCGTGCTATACCCGCGTGCTGATTCACAAGCCGCTGCGCATGCGGCCGATGCCGCCTATCCCGCCACCAAGGTGGCGCTGGTCCCCGTCGTACTGGGCACGCAGGAGCGTTTCTTTGCGGGCGTGGGAGAACTGGAAGCGGCGCGCCAGGTGCAGGTGGCGGCCGAAACGGGCGGACGCGTCACGCAGATCCGCTTCGAATCGGGGCAGAGCGTAGCGGCCGGCGCCGTGCTGGTGCAGCTCAATGACGCCACAGAACAGGCGGCCCTGCTGCGCCAGCGCGCGCAGCTGAAAAACGCGGAAAGCAGCCATGCCCGCACGGTGCAGATGGTCAGGGAAAAGGCGGCCACGCAGGAGCAATTGGATAGCGCCCTGGCCGCGCGCGACGCGGCCTTGGGGGACGTGCGCCAGACGGAAGCGCTGATCGCGCAAAAGACCATCCGCGCGCCATTCGCAGGGCAGCTGGGCATCCGCAAGGTCCACGCGGGCCAGTACCTGAATGCGGCCGACACGGTGTCCAGTTTGATCGACACGAAGTCGCTGCTGGTGAACTTCGCCCTCGATGAGCATAGCAGCGCGAAGCTGGCGCCGGGCCAGGCCGTGCAAGTCCTGGTGGACGCCTACCCCGGCGATGTTTTTATAGCCAGGATCAACGCCATCGATCCGCTGATCGCCCGCTCACGCATGGTGCAGGTACAGGCGACGCTGACAAATCCGCGTAGCGCGCTCAAAGCGGGCATGTACGCCAATGTGCGGGTGGCGCGCGAAGCAGGCCAGCAGCTGACGGTGCCGGAAACGGCCGTGACCTACAGCGCGTACGGCGACACGGTGTTTGTGGCGCAGCAAGAGGGCAAGCAGCCGCTCACCGTCAAGCGCGTGGGCGTGAAACTGGGCGAGCGGGCTGGCGGCCGCGTGGCTATCGTTGAAGGCTTGCGCGAGGGCCAGCGCGTGGTCGCTTCAGGCCAGCTGAAACTGGCCGACGGCATGGCCGTGCAAGCGGTGGCCAATACCCTGGACGAGGCCAAGCGCGCCGCGCCCAGGTCCGGTTCTTAAGGGAAGGCTAACACCATGAAATTTACCGATCTATTCGTACGCCGCCCCGTGCTGGCGCTGGTGATCAGCACCCTGATATTGATGCTGGGCGTGATCGCCATAAAGCAGTTGCCGATCCGCCAGTATCCGATGCTCGAATCGTCCACCATCACCGTCACCACCAATTATCCGGGCGCCTCGGCGGAACTGATGCAGGGCTTTGTCACGCAGCCGATCGCCCAGGCCGTGTCGTCGGTGGAAGGAATCGATTACCTGACGTCGTCGTCGGTGCAGGGCAGCAGCACGGTGACCGTGCGCATGGAATTGAACCGCGATTCCACGCAGGCCTTGACGGAAGTCATGGCCAAGGTCAACCAGGTACGCTACAAGCTGCCCGAAGGCGCCTTCGATCCTGTCATCGAGCGCTCGGCCGGCGATTCCTCGGCCGTCGCCTACGTCGGCTTTGCCAGCGAGAGCGTGTCCGCGCCGGCGCTGACGGACTACCTGGCGCGCGTAGTGCAGCCGATGTTCGCCACCATCGACGGCGTGGCGAAAGTGGACGTGTATGGCGGCCAGCAACTGGCCATGCGTCTGTGGATCGACCCGGCCAAACTGGCGGCGCGGAGCTTGACGGCGGCCGATGTGGCCGACGCCGTGCGGCGTAACAACTACCAGGCGGCACCCGGAAAAGTGAAGGGCCAATTCGTCGTCTCGAACATCAGCGTTAACACGGATCTGACCAGCGTGGCGGAGTTTCGCGACATGGTCATCACCAAGGGCGGCGATGCAAAAGACAGCGCCGCCCTCGTGCGTTTGAAAGACGTGGGCACGGTGGAACTGGGCGCGGCCGCGACGGAGACGAGCGGCATCATGGACGGCGTGCCGGCCGTGTACCTGGGCCTGTCACCCACGCCGGGCGGCAACCCGCTGGTGATCGTCGACGGCATCAAGAAGCTGCTGCCGGAAATCCAGAAAACCCTGCCACCGGGCGTCAAAGTCGAGCTGGCGTTCGAAACAGCGCGCTTCATCCAGTCCTCCATCGACGAGGTGGCGCACACCCTGCTCGAAGCGCTTCTCATTGTCGTCATCGTGATCTACCTGTGCATGGGTTCCTTGCGCTCGGTGCTCATTCCCGTCGTGACAATTCCGTTGTCGATGCTGGGCGCGGCGGCGCTGATGCTGGCCTTCGGCTTCAGCATCAATCTGCTCACTTTGCTGGCGATGGTGCTGGCCGTGGGCCTGGTGGTCGACGACGCCATCGTGGTGGTGGAAAACGTGCACCGCCATATCGAGGAAGGCAAGACGCCCGTGGCCGCCGCCCTGGTGGGCGCGCGCGAAGTGGCTGGTCCCGTGATCGCCATGACGATCACCCTGGCGGCCGTGTACGCCCCCATCGGCATGATGGGAGGATTGACGGGCGCGCTGTTCAAGGAATTCGCGCTGACGCTGGCCGGCGCCGTGGTGGTGTCGGGCGTGGTGGCGCTCACCTTGTCGCCCGTGATGAGTTCCTTGCTGCTGCAGCCGAAACAGGCGGAAGGGCGCATGGCGCGCGCCGCCGAACACTTCTTCGAAGGCTTGACCACGCGCTATGCGCGCCTGCTGGACCGTTCCTTGCACCACCGCTGGTGGAGCGCCGGCTTCGCCGCGCTGGTGATGGTAAGTTTGCCCTTTTTGTACCTGCTGCCGCAGCGCGAACTGGCGCCGGCGGAAGACCAGGCAAGTGTCTTGACGGCCATCAAGGCGCCGCAGCACGCCAATCTCGATTACGTCGAACGCTTCTCGTACAAGCTCGATGACATCTACAAAAATATCCCCGAAACGGCGTCGCGCTGGATCATCAATGGCGGCGAAGGCCCGGCGTCCAGCATCGGCGGCATCAACCTGACGCCATGGCCCGAGCGCACGCGCAACGCGGCCGTCATCCAGGCCGAATTGCAGCACGCAGTGGGCGACGTGGAAGGCACCAGCATCTTCGCCTTCCAGCTGGCGCCCTTGCCAGGGTCGAGCGGCGGCTTGCCCGTGCAACTGGTCTTGCGCAGTGCGCAGGATTACGCCACCCTGTTCCGCACCATGGAAGACGTCAAGCAGCGCGCACGCGATAGCGGCCTGTTCGCCGTCGTCGACAGCGACCTCGATTACAACAACCCCGTTGTAAAAGTGCGCGTGGACCGTTCAAAAGCCAATAGCCTGGGCATTCGCATGCAGGACATCGGCGAATCGCTGGCCGTGCTGGTGGGCGAGAATTACCTGAACCGCTTCGGCATGGATGGCCGCGCGTATGACGTCATCGCGCAAAGCCCGCGCGAACAGCGATTGACGGCGCAAGCCCTGACGCAGCAGTACGTGCGCGCCGACGATGGCAGCCTGCTTCCCCTTTCGGCCGTCGTGTCGGTGAGCGAGCAGATCGAGCCGAACATGCTGACGCAATTCAACCAGCAAAATGCGGCCACTTTCCAGGGCGTGCCGGCGCCCGGCGTGACCCTGGGCGACGCCGTGGCCTTCCTCGACGGCGTGGCCAAGACTCTGCCACCGGGCTTCAGCTACGACTGGCAATCGGATGCGCGCCAATTCGCCACGGAAGGCAATGCGCTGCTGCTGGCCTTCCTCGCGGCCGTCATCGTGATTTACCTGGTGCTGGCAGCCCAGTATGAAAGCCTGACGGATCCCTTGATCATCCTGATCACCGTGCCCCTGTCGATCTGCGGTGCGCTGATTCCGCTGGCGCTGGGCTACGCCACCGTCAACATCTACACGCAGATCGGCCTCGTGACCCTGATCGGCTTGATCAGCAAGCACGGTATTTTGATGGTGGAATTTGCCAACGAACTGCAGGCGCATGAACAGCTGGACCGCCTCAGCGCCATCCGCAAAGCGGCGCAGATCCGCTTGCGCCCGATTCTGATGACGACGGCCGCCATGGTGGTGGGCCTGGTGCCGCTGCTGTTCGCTTCCGGCGCGGGCGCCAACAGCCGCTTCGGCCTGGGCGTGGTGATCGTGTCGGGCATGTTGATCGGCACCTTCTTCACCCTGTTCGTGCTGCCCACCGTGTACACCTTTTTGGCCCGCCGCCATACGGCCGACCATGCCACGCCAAGCGCCCGCGAGCTGTCGCAGGCGCTGAAGGAATCCATATGAAAAATTACCGCTATCTAGTTTCCCTTTTGCCCGTGCTGGCCGGCTGCGCCGTCGGTCCCGCCTACGTTACGCCGGGCACGCCGGCCATCCATCTGGCCAGCCCCCAGCAGGCACAGTTTGCGCCCGCTCAAACGGCGTCCATGAGTGCCGCCTGGTGGACGTTTTTCGATGATGCGCGCCTGTCGCAGCTGATCGCCAGCGCGCTCGAACACAACCTTGATATCGCGCAGGCGCAGGCGAATCTGCTGGCCGCACGCGCCATTTTCGACGAGCGCCGCCTCGACGAACTGCCTGCTGTCACGGGCCATGCGGACTGGCAGCGCCAAGTGCGGCAAGACACGCCCAACAGCCGCGCCGCCAGCGCCAGCACGCGCGTGGGTTTCGACGCGCAATGGGAGATCGACCTGTTCGGCCGCCTGGCGCACATGAGCCGCTCGGCGCAGGCGCGGGCCGACGCGGCGCAGGCGGACTTGCGCCAGGCGCAGCTGACGATCGCCGCCGAAGTGGCACGCAATTACTACGAGGCGCTGGGCTACCAGCAAAACCTGGCGCTGACGCAGGCGCAGGTGCACAGCTGGCGCGATACGGTGGCCCTCATCGATGCGCGCATTCGCGCCGGCAGCGGCTTGCCGGAAGAGCGCCACAACGCGCTGGCCAACCTGGCGCGCAGCGAGGCGGCCATTCCTCCCTTGCAGGCGGGCTTGCGCCAGGCGCAGTACCGGCTCGATGTCTTGAGTGGCCAGCAACCTGGCACAGACACTGCGGGCGCCATCGCGCTGGCCACGACGGCACGGCAACAGGCGCCGCTGGCGGGCCAACTGCCCTTGGGCGACGTGAACCAGTTGATCAAGCAGCGCCCCGACGTGGTGCGCGCCGAACGCCTGCTGGCCGCTTCCAGCGAGGACGTGGGGGCCGCCACGGCGGACCTGTATCCGCGCCTGAGCCTCGGTGGCTTCCTGGGATTCTTTGCGTTGCGCGGTAGCGGCGTGTTCGACGGCGGCGCGCGCGCCTTCGAGGTGGCGCCTTCCGTCAGCTATCCGGCGTTTCGCCTAGGCAGCGTGAAGGCACGCTTGCGCGGTACGCAAGCCGAGGCCCAGGGCGCGCTGGCGCACTATGAGCACGCGCTGTTGGTGGCGCAGGAAGAGGTGGAAAACGCCGTCACGCAGCTGGCGGAAAACCAGACGCGCCTGGCCTCCTTGCTGCAGTCGGCGCGCCACGGCGATGCGGCTCTCGGCATCGCCAGCACGCGCTATCAGGGTGGCTCCGGCAGCTACCAGGCGGTACTGGAAAACCAGCGCGCCTTGTTCGATATCCGGCGCGAAGCGCTGCTGGCGGAGACAGCGTCCTACATCGATGCGATTGCCCTGTACAAGGCGCTGGGATGGGGGCAAACTATGTGATCTTTTTAGCTTGGAAAGGGGCGCGATGTTCACGCAAGGCAGCTGGCTGAATCCACCGGAAACATGGTCCGCCGACGACGCGCAATTGCGCGTGACGACGGATGAAAAAACCGACTTCTGGCGCAAGACTCAATATGGTTTTATACGCGACAGCGGCCACTTTTTCGGCACTGGCATCGACGGTGATTTCACGGCGCAGCTGCACGTGGCGGCGCAGTATTCGTCGCTGTACGACCAGGCCGGCATGATGGTGCGCATCGACGAACAGAACTGGATCAAATGCGGCGTCGAATTTTCCGATGGCCAGCTGTTATTGAGCACCGTGCTCACGCTGGAAAAATCGGATTGGGCCGTCAGCATCACCCCCGCCATGCCGGACGGTTTCTGGCTGCGCGTAACGGTGGCGCAAGGCGTGATCCGCGTGCAGTATTCCACCGATGGCCAGCGCTGGCCGCTGCTGCGTCTGGCGCCATTTCCCGAGGCCGCTAGCTACCGCGTCGGCCCCATGTGCTGCACACCGGAACGCGGTGGCCTGGAAGTGGTTTTTTCCCGGTTTTCCATCGCTCCGGCGCAGCAAAAAGACTTGCATGATTTGAGCTGAATCAAGCCACCCACGTCTCGTGCAAATGGCGCCACAGCAGGGCGCCAGCTGGTGTTTTTTCATATACGACGGTCGACAAACGCTCGGTATTTTCTGCGCTCGGCAGCGACTGGAATTCGCGGTAGGAGACGGTAGCGCCGGCGGCGCTTTCCTGGATTAAAACGAGGTCGGAAATTCGCATCTGCAAGCCCGGTCGGCTGCCGCCGGCTGCGCGGAAAAATGCCGTCAAGCCAGCGCTATTGAGCTGCTTGCCGCCTGGCGCCACCATCGTGAAAGCGGGTGAAAAACGCGCCAGCAATTCGGCGCAATGTGCTGGCGCCGCCGCCTCGCCAGAGAGCCATGCACGGATCAGTATATGCGTGGACAAGACGTCGTCAAAATAGGGGTTCGTTGCGTTCATTTTTTGCTTGCTCCATGGTGATGTAAAAGGTCGAGAACGGCACGGTTATCGATGCGCGAGCACAGTGCCAAAGGCAGCACGCACGAGGCTGCGGCGAGGGCAAAACACCAGTGAAAAACCTGGACCGCGCGCAGGTGCTGGGTGGGGTCGTCGAGCGACGCAATGCCCTGCGCCGCCAGCAAGCCATTCAGTAGTACGCTGAGCAGCGCCACGCCCAGGCAAAAGCCCAGCTGACGGTTGATATTCCACAAAGCGCTGGCCTGGCTCAGTTGCCCGTCCGGCGTGCGCAAGAAAGCCGTGCTTTGCGCCGTGCTGCTGCACAAGCCGCCGCCAAAACCCATCACGGCATATGCCCAGGCCAGCCAGAATACTTGGCCCGCAGAGTCCACCCGCAGCAGCATCAGCATGCCCGCCGCCTGCAGCAGGGCGCCAGCCATGAACAGGGGTTGCGGACCCACGCGGCGATAGCTCTTACCGGTGAGCGAAATGGCCGCAAACGAGGCCAGCGCCCACGGCAGCATCAGCGCGCCCGCCGTCGACGCCGACATGCCCAGCACGCCCTGCAGGTACAGCATGGCCAGCAGGCTCACGCCCATGAAGACGCCCGGCACCAGCAGGTACATCAACATGGCAATGCGCAGCAGCGGTTCAGCGGCCAGGCGCAGCTTGAGCAGCGGCGTGGATTTGCGCAGCGCGCCGCGCACATACACCCAGGCGCAGACGGCGCCCAGCGCCAGCACGCCAGCGCCGGCAGGCAACTCTCCCGGCGTGCCCAGCATGGTCAAACCCAGCAACAGCAGCAAAATCGCCATGCTCCCCGCCACAAGGCCACCCGTGTCGAGCCGGGGCACGGCCGCGCGCGGCGGATCGGGGCGCAGCCAGCAGGCGGCCAGTAGCAGCGCCAGCGCCGCGAATGGCACGTTCAGATAGAAAATCCAGCGCCACGAGAGGCTGTCGACGATCACGCCGCCCAAGGCGGGCGACAGCGCGGGCGCCAGCAAGCCCACCAGCATGATGACGGAGGACAGGCCGGGCCGCTCGGCAGGCTTGTATAACTGGTAGGTCATGCTTTGCCCCAGCGGAATGAGCAAGCCGCCGCCCAGGCCCTGCACGCAACGCCAGGCGATCAGTGCCTCGATGGACGGCGCCAGGCCGGCGCCGATGCTGGCGCATAAAAAAGTTAGCAACGATGCCATGAACACGGTTTTGCTGCCATAATAGGCAGCAAGCCAGGCGCTGGCGGGAATGACGATGGTCAGGCCGAGGATGTAGGCGGTGCTGATCCAGGCCAGCTGCGCCACCGAAGCGTGCAGGGCATGGCCGATGTCGGGGTAGGCGACGCTGGTGATGAACATGTTGATCAAGTCGACGAAAAAACCCAGCAGATAAATGGCCGCGACCTTTTTGCGATAGTCCATGGTGCTCCGAATGGCAAACGGCCAGCTTAAGCGTCTATCGCCATTTGCGTAACGGGCCAGCCCCGATTAAACTGTCAAATTAATTTTGACAAACCTCTACAACCCGCATGCCTACTCATTTTTATTTATGATCAGTCTTGACCGTTTGGGTATTTTCATCGCCATCGTCGACGCCGGTTCGCTGACAGCCGCCGCCGCCGTGCTGGGCCAGAGCAAGGCCGTCGTCAGCTTCAACCTGAAACAGCTGGAGGCGGAGCTGGGCGTGTCGCTGCTCACGCGCAGCACGCGCAGCCTGGCGCTCACCGACGTGGGGCGGCGCTTTTACGAAGATTGCCAAGGCGTGCTGAGCGAAGCGCAGAGCGCCATCGAGACGGCGCGCCAGGGACACCAGAGCTTGCGCGGCACCCTGCGCCTGACCACCACCGTCGAATACGGCGGCCGCACGGTGATCCCCGCGCTGATCGCCTTTGCCGCCGCCCATCCGCAACTGCAGATCCAGCACTCCTCATCGTCCTCGCATGAAGACCTGATTTCGGGCGGCTACGATCTGGCCATCCGCATGGGGTCACTCAACGATTCAAGTTATCGCGCCGCGCTGATCGAGCCGTATGCGATCTGGCCCGTCGCCTCGCCCGCCTACCTGGCCAGCCTGCCCGCCAGGGACATCGCCACCTTGCCCGACTTGCAGCGCGCGCGCTGGCTGGCGCACAGCCGACTCAGCACGCCGCTGCGCTGGGAGGTGCAAACGCCAGACGGCCCCGCCGCCTTTGCCGCGCAGGACGATGCCGCCATCCATTCCGACTCCGCCTCGGCCCTGCTGGGCTTTGCCCTGGGCGGCTGCGGCGTGGCCCTGCTGCCGCAGTGGCTGGTGGAAGGGGAAGTGCGCGCGGGACGCCTGCGCCGCCTGCTGCCCGATGTTGTCTTCCCGGAGCAGGGCGTGTATGCCGTGTATCCGAACACCCAGCATATTGCGGAAAAGGTGCGCGCCTTTATCGACTTTTTGCGCGCCTTCGTGGGCACGCCCGCCTGAGCATGCGCCTTGCCCCACGGCGCAAATATCACGTCGTCAATACTTGTTGAACATAACGATTTCCAAGGGGCAAACGGGCGCCCCTTTCGTTTTTCACGGCCTACACTGAAAGGACGTTGTTCACCGATTGGAGACCATCATGACACATACATTGGCAGCAGTTTTCGTCCTGCGCGACATGGCCGAGCGGGCCCGGCACGACCTGATCACGGCGGGCTTCCCCGGCGCCAGCATCCGCCTGCACGATGCGGGCAGTGATGATATTTCCGCCACGGAAAACATCCGCCGCGACGACAGCGACAGCCTGCTCGACAACATCAAGCATTTCTTTACGGACCTGTTCGGCAGCCACGCCGACCGCCACATCTATGCGGAAGCCGTACGGCGCGGGCATGTCGTGCTGACACTGGAAGGGGCGAGCGACGCCGATATCCAGCGCGCCACCGACCTCGTCGAGCGCTATGCGCCGCTTGACATCGATGCGCACGCCGACCACTGGCGCGCTGGCGGCTGGCAAGGCGCGCCGCAAAGCGACAGCGCGATGCGCCAGGGCGCCAGCATGCAGTCAAGCGCGCCATCGCAGCAAGGCACGTTCGCCGGCAACCTGAACGAGGCGGCAAGGTCCCAGCAATTTGCAGGCGGCATGGCAGCGCCGCCACCCTCCGGCGTGGGCGCCAACGTGCGCCGCTATCCCGGCGCCGACAACCTGCCTGGCACCAGCGACGACGACGAGCAGTATTATCGCAACCACTGGAGCAGCCAGTATGCGTCCGGTGGCGGGCGCTTCGACGACTACGATCCCGCCTATCGCTATGGCCATTCGATGGCGGGCAGCGACAGCTACCGGGGACAAAGCTGGGAGCAGGTCGAGCTTGAACTGCGCAGCACCTGGGAACACACGTATCCGCAGTCGGCGTGGGACGACTTCAAGGCGGCCGTCAAGCATGGCTGGGAACGTGTGACGTCCTGAGCGCAGCGGGGCGCTGCGGGCTTCCCCCGGACCTTCAGCGCCCCTCGTGCGTCAGTTGCAGGAAGTGGTTCAGGATATGAAAGTGGTCTTCGAAGAATTGCTCTTCCATGGCCGGCAGGGAGGCCACGGGCACCCACTGCGCCAGTGCCGCGTCGTCGGCTGCCGTCACGGCCGGCAACTGGCGCGTCTTCAGGTCAAAATAGTGCGCATGCGTGATGGTGCGCCCCCGCTGGCTGCGGTCAGGATGGTCGAACACGGCCACGCCGACCAGCGCCTCGACGAGGGTGGGTGCCAGCACGCCCAGCTGGGTTTCTTCCGCCAGTTCGCGCAGGGCGCCCTGCAGCAAGCGTTCGCGCGGCTCCAGGAAGCCACCCGGCAGGGCCCACAAGCCCTTGCCCGGGTAGCCGCCGCGACGCACGAGCAAGACGTGGCCCCCCGTCTGCACCAGCGCATCCACGGTGCAAAAGATGGGCGCATACGGCGCCGTGCGCCAGCGCGCCTTGTAGGCCTCGATGGCGCGGTATTCCTGCACCAGCGGCGCGTACCACGGCAGCAAGGTCCACGCCTTCAGATACTGGCCGATGGCCGCCGGCAGCAGCTGCGCCACGGCGCTCAACGACACATCGACGTCCTCGGCCTCGAACAGCACGTTGCGGATGGCCGTCGCGCCGATGGGCGCACCGGGATCGATCTCCAGATTGAGTAACTGCCAGTGCGGGAAGTGGTGCAGGTAATAACTGGTGGCGTCCTTGAAGCAGGCCACCAGGGTCACGCGCTGCAGCGCCGGCACGGCGCCCGCCACGGCGCGCCGCACGGCATCGGCCCACAAGCCATCGTCGTAGTAATCGCGCACGGCCACGTAATGCACGCGCGCGCGCTGCGCCTCGGGCAGGGTGGCGGCGATCATGGCGGCCCGTTCCTGCCACGTAAACGGGTTCTTCGGACTGCGCGCATGGAAGGCGGAGCCGAGCACCACCACCACCTGGGCGGCGGTGGCCAGCGCCGTTTGCAGCAAGCCGGCATGGCCGTTATGAAATGGCTGGAAGCGGCCGATCAGGATGGCCGCATCGGCGGAATAGGCGAGGGTCATGCGTCGTCTCCGGTAGGGTAGTGGGCGGCGATCGGCAATTGGCGCCCGCTGCCAAAAGCGCGCGAACGCACGCGGATGATGGGCGCCGCCTGGCGCCGCTTGTATTCGTTGCGGGCGACCATGCCAAGGATGCGCCGCACCAGGGTGCGCCCGTCGTCCGTCTCGCGCAGCTGGTCGACCAGGCTCAAAGCTTGCGCGCTTTCCGCCTCCGGCAGGCGCTTGCCCTCGATATGCCACTTTAAAATTTCATCGAGCACGGGATATGGCGGCAAGCTATCGGTGTCGCGCTGCCCCGGCGCCAGTTCCGCCGACGGGGGCTTGTCCAGCACGGCGACGGGTATCAATTCGCGCCCGGCGCTGGCGTTGATGTGGCGCGACAGGGCGAACACCTCGGTTTTATACAGGTCGCCGATCAGCCCCAGTCCCCCATTCGTGTCGCCGTACAAGGTGCAATAGCCGACCGAGATTTCGCTCTTGTTGCCGGTGGTGAGCAGCAGGGCGCCGAAGGCGTTCGAGTATTCCATCAGGATCGTGCCACGCACTCTGGCCTGCAGGTTTTCCAGCGGCAGTCCCTCCAGCTTGCCGTCGAAGGCCCCCGCGTAGCCAGCCTCGTACTGCGTCACGATGTCGCGTATCGGATGCGTGTGCAGGGCGATGCCCAGGTTGGCGCACAGCGCCACCGAATCGGTGACGGAACCGGCGCTGGAAAAGATGGACGGCATGGTAATGGCCACCACGTTGCAAGCGCCCAGCGCTTCAACGGCCAGGGCCAGGGTCAGCGCCGAATCGATGCCGCCCGAGCAGCCGACAACGACTTTCGTAAAACCGCAACGGCGCGCGTAGTCGCGCAAACCGAGCACGATTTGACGCCGCGCAAACTCCACGGCGGGGATGCCTTCCGGGTCCGGTACGGGAAACGCCGAGCCATCGGTCCGGGTAAAACGCCCATCGGCAAAGCGCAGCAGTTGACAGTCTTCGACGAAGCGGGCCGATTCGAATTGCACGCCGTCAACCGGTGAAATGGCGAACGAGGCGCCGTCGAACACGAGTTGATCCTGGCCGCCCACCTGGTTGACGAACAACAGGGGCAAGTGCACGCGCTTGCAGGCGGCGCCAAACACGGCGTGGCGCTGCGCGCGCTTGCCAATGTCGGAAGGGCTGGCGTTGATGCTGACGACCAGGTCGGGCCGCGCAGCGTGCAGGGAGTCGAAAGGGTTGACGGCGTAGGCGCGGCCGTCGTCGTTCCAGCCATCCTCGCAAATCATGAAGCCGACCTTGCAGCCGGCGATGGACAAGGTGCAGGCGCCGGACGGGCCAGGCTCGAAATGGCGGCCCTCGTCGAAAATGCCATACGTCGGCAGCAGCTGCTTGTAGTATTCGGCGACGATGCACCCGTTGCGCAGCGCCAGCAAGGCGTTGTACAGGGGCTTGCCGACGCCAGAGTTCGGCCGCGCCGTGCCGATGACGGTGACGAGTTCCGGCCAGCGCGTGGATGCTTGCAGCAGCTTGTCGAGCGCCTGCTGCATGTCGCGCAGGAAGGCGGCATCCTCGAACAGGTCGCCAGGGTAATACGCGCACAGCGACAGTTCAGGGCATACCAGCAAGTCGGCGCCATCGCTGCTGGCGCGCTGCATGCGCGCGATGATGGCGGCGACATTGGCGTCGAAGTCGCCCACGGTAGGATTCATCTGGGCGAGGGCGATGGTCAGCATGGCGATCCTTTATTGCTTGCGCTTGAAACCACTATCCTGCCTGAAATTTTACGCATCGTACTGATGCAATCGTGCAAGCCCGCCGATCAGGGTGCTACAAGGTCTTGAGCCAGGCCCGCAAGCGCGTGCGCGCGTTCGCATACGGCGAGGAGGTATTGAACTGAATCATGCGTCCCATCGTGTAATGCGTGTACCAAGGCTGGCCATACAATTGCGCATCGTCATGCGCTTCGATCAGCGCCAGCAACTGGTTTTTCGCCTGTTCCAGGCGCTGCAGCAAGTCATCCACGCCCAGTTCAGCATAGTCCGCATAGAAGCGCTGCGCCAGGGCGCCCAGAGCGTTCCACGTGAAACCTTCGGCGGGAAAGGCGATGTCTTCGATGCGTTTGCCGTCGCGCAGCTGCGCGTGCCAGTGCAAGACCAGCTCGTTCCACCCCACCAGGTAGGCGAGCAAATCGCACACGCTCATGCGCGTGCCCTTGACCTGCCCTTCCAGCACGGGCTCACGCGCCAAGGCCGGTGGCACACGCGCCAGCTCCTGCGCCAGCTTGGCGTACGTGGTGCTAATCGCCTCGACCAGTTCCTGCTTGCTGTTGGGAATCGCCATCACGCCGCCTTGACGACAGGCAAGCCGGCCGCCTGCCAGTCGTCGTAACCGCTACCGAGACGGCGCGCATGCAAGCCCTGCTGGCGCAGGGCGGCAACGGCCCGCACGGACAGCACGCAATACGGGCCACGGCAGTAGGCGGCGATTTCTGCGTTCACCGGCAATTCGCCCAGGCGGCGCTGCAAGTCATCAAAAGGAATATTGATCGCACCGGGCAGATGGCCGGCAGCAAATTCCTGCGCGGGCCGCACGTCGAGCACGGTGATGCTGGCTTCCTGCATGCGCCCCAGCAGCTCGTCGCCCGTGATCGCTTCCACATGATCGCCCCGGGTCAGCGCCTGCAACTCGCTGCGCTGATGCTGCGCATACACGTCCAGCGCGGCCAGCAGTTGCACGATGGGGCCGCTGCCCAGCCGGTACAGCACGCGCTTGCCGTGGCGTCGCGCCTGCACGAAACCGGCACGCCGCAACTGCTGCAAATGCTGGGAGGTATTTGCCACTGACAGGCCCGTCAACTCCACCAGCTGCTCCACCGCATATTCGCCCTGAGCGATCTGCTCTAGCAGGCGCAAACGCGGTGCGCTGCCTAAAATATGGGCAAACGCGGCGGAACCGGTGAGACATTCGATATCGGCATTTTTCATTGACACGATGCTAGCACCCTTATAACATTCAAGCAATCAATTGAATGTTATAAGGTGACAACGATGCAAATACTCTGGCTCGATGCCCTGGCGATCGGCGTGGGCGCGACGGCGGTGATGGATGTGTGGGCGGTGGCCTTGAAACGCTTCTGGTGCATACCCTCGCTGAACTTTGCGATGGTTGGACGCTGGCTGGGCCACCTGCCACGCGGCACCGTGAGCCACGTCAATATCGCCCAGGCGGCGCCTGTACGCGATGAAGCCATCCTGGGCTGGACCGCCCATTACGTGATCGGCGTGCTGTTTGCGGCCGTGCTGCTGGCGCTGGTGGGGCAGGAGTGGGTGCAAGGGCCAACGTTCGCGCCGGCCTTGCTGGCTGGCCTCGTGAGCGTGGCCGCGCCGTTCTGTATCTTGCAGCCGGGCATGGGCGCCGGCCTGGCCGCCAGCAAGACGCCGCATCCGACGGCCGCCCGCCTGCGCAGCCTGATGGCCCACACGGCGTTCGGCATCGGCCTGTACCTGGCGGCGTTGCTGTGGTCGACGGTGCGTTAAGACGTCAGCGGCGGCACGGGGGCGGGCGCCGGTGCGGGTACAGCCGCCGAGATGGCCGGCGTCTCTGGCTGCGCCGGCACGGTGCTCAGCACCATCGTGCTGGGCTTGGCAATCGCGATATGCGCCTCGTCCAAGCGCTTGAGCAGCTCGAACAGCAGGGCGCTGCGGATGCCCGACGTCAGGCGCGGCGACGAGGCATAGCCGGTAGCGTTGAACAGCAAAAAGCCATTGTCGATACCGTCGAGCTGCACGCTGGGCGCCGGCGTCTCGAGCACGTCAGGATTGTCGACAAAGGTGGACAGGATCAGCGCGCGCGCCGCTTGCGCATCCGTGCCCAGCGGCAGCGGCAGCTTGACCTGCACCAGGCCCAGCGGATTGGCCAGGGTGACGTTGCGCACTGTCTTGGTGATGAATTCCGAGTTCGGTACGATCACCGTGGAACGGTCGCCCAATTGAATTTCCGTGGCGCGTACATTGATGCGGCGAATGTCGCCTTCCACACCGCCCAGCGAGACCCAGTCGCCCACTTTCACAGGACGCTCGGCCAATAAAATCAGGCCGGACACAAAGTTCTGCACCACCGCCTGCAAGCCAAAACCGATACCTACCGACAAGGCCGACGCCACCCACGCGATGCGTTCCAGTCCGATGCCGGCCGCCGACAGGGCCAGTGCCACGGCCAGCACGCCCCCGATATAGCCAAATAGGGTAATGAACGACACTTGCATGCCGGAGTCGAGATTGGTGGTCGGCAAATAACTGTTTTGCAGCCAGCGCTTGAACAGGCCCAGCGCCACAAAGCCCACCACCAGCACCAGCAGGGCCTGGATCAGCGCGGCAGGGCGGATCGCTACCTCGCCGATGGCCAGGCCATCCTGCAGCTTGCCCACGCGCTGGAACAGCTCGCCCGGACCTTCGCCGAACGGCGCCAGCAGCAGCATCAGGGCCAGCAGCACGACGATGGCGCGGCCGATGCCCGACAGCAGCACGGCCGCCTGGTCGCGCGCCTTGGGCGTGGCCAGCACGGGATGGGCGGCATCCGGCGGCGGCGGCGTGGAGGCCAGCAGCATGCAGATATCGTCGACCAGCACCGTCAGCAGATAGGTGCTGCCCACCACCACGATGACCCAGGCAATTTGCTTGGCGATAAAACTGCCGAACGCCACATAGCCGACCAGCAAACTGATAACGCTCGACGCCAGCGCCAGCCACAGCAGCACCGTGATGCAGCGCAGCCACAGCGGCGTGACCAGGGTGGCGGGATCGGCCTCGCGCAACAGGCGCCAGCAGCGCTCGGCGCGCATCAAGCCATAAGCGATGGTCGTGCTCATCACCAGGGCGACGATGCAATTGACGGCCACGGCCGTCGACAGGCCCGCATTAATGACGATGGTGACGCGTTCCGTGGCCCACACCAGCACCACGATGAAGGCAAACGTCGATGGAAAATGGCGCAAGCGATGCGCCAGCGCGTCGGGCAGGGGCAGCAAGCGCCACGACACGCGCCAGGGCGACAGCAGCGCGTGGCCCAGGCCCGCCGTAAAACCGGCAAAACAGATGATGCCGATCAAGCTGCCAAGGAAAGTCGAGGTTTTTTCAGACAGGCCGCCATCCCAGCGCAAACCCATGGCCAGCAATTCGGCCACCAGGCCCGGCGTCGCCGCCGCCAGCACCAGCACGGCCAGCGCATGCAAGGAGCGGCGCAAGCGGCCATGCGGCACGCGCGTGGCCGTGATCACCAGCAGATAGCGCGAAACCCAGACGCTGGCGCCGATCACGGCCACGATGCCGGCCAGCAAGCCACCCCAGGCCGACCACGGCGTGGCACGTGCCGCGTTGGCCAGCTCCAGCTCCAGCGCCCGCAGGCGCTGCAAATTCTGCGGCAATTCCGCATGCAGCTGTTTCCAGAAGGAACCGGCCAGGATGGACGCAGTGCGCTCGCCCAGGCGCGCCTGCAGCTGCGCGCGGCGCGCCGTCGACACCTGCTCGGACGCCTGCGTCGCTTCCACGGCCAGCAAGCGCGCCAGCTTCACCTGCGCATCGAGCGCGCTGCTGGTGCGGTCCAGCTGGCTGCGCTGCGCCGCCACGTCAGGGGCCTCTTTCGTGCCCGCCGCCGGCTTGCCCAGCTCGGCCAGCCGCGCCTGCACGCTGGCGAGCGTGGGCGCGAGCGCATCGGCAACCTTGTCCGCTTCGGCGCTGGCCGCCAGCGCATCGGCGCGCATCTGCGACAGAGTCGCGTCATCGAGATCGGCATCGCCATCGAGCGCCTTCTGGATCGTGGTGATCTGCTTGCGCAAGCCATCGAGGCGCTGGTCGGCCGTGGCGGCATCATCGACGGGCTGCGCCCAGGCGGGCGGCGCCGATAGCGAGCACGCCAGCAGCAGGGTCAATAGCAGCGGCAATAGCCAGCCACGCCAGGGCTGGCGCGCGGAAAAGAAATGGGGGGTACGGAATGAAATCATGCGGTCCTATCGGCCAGGTCAATACGGGTGAAAGCGAGACGGCATCGCGCCAGCAGGCGCCGCGGCAAAGAGCAGCGGCGGGGCGATGGGTGTTACGGGAGTTGCTTAACTGTACGGCAAACAGCGACAGCCTAGCGCACTCAAGCGATATATGGCGGAAATTTTCGTGCGGCAATAATGACGGCCAGGCACGCGCATGGCATCGGCGCTACGGCAGTTCGATTTGATGCACTTGCTTATCGGAAGCAATAGAACGCGGCCGCCATGGCGGATTGATGACGGTGATGTCCTTCACGCCCAGCTTGGCGAAGTCGTCAGCGGAAAAGGTCCACCCGATCACCTTGCTGTCGGCATCGAAGTGGCGTGCCAGTTCGGGCGTCTGGCCCATGGTCGTGATGCGCTGCTGGACACCTATCTGCGCAAAATACTGGCGTTCGGCCTCCCGCTGGGGAGCCAGCCATGTTTGTATCTCCGCCTGCAACTGCTGACGCATGGCTTGCCGCTCGGCTGCCGGCAAGGCCGCCAGCATGGCTTCCTGCTGCTCATCGACGGCAAACGTGGCGCTACTGAGGCCGCCGTGATAACCGACCACGGCAAAGTTGCTGACGATCTTGCGGGGCGCGGCGGTAAAAACGTAGTTGGCGCACGAGGAAAAACAATACTCGAGCACCTTGACCGTCAATGCCTGCGCCCGCACCCAGGTACCCAGCGCCATGCCGGCCTGCGTCGGGCCGCCCTTGCTGCGGATGGCCAGCACGCGCGGCTTGGTTTCCTCGGAGGCGAACAGTGCCAGCGCACGCTGATTCGCCTCGGCCGAGATGCTGCCGACATAGTTGAGCTCGCCGTTATCCAGATAAACCTGAGTACCGGTTTCTGCGAGCGCCAGCGGCGCATACAGTGTGGCAACAAGCAGAGGCGCGAGGCAGGCAGTCATGTGCATGGCAAATGGCGTGAGGAAATGGAATTACAAACCGCAGCAGGTCTGGCGGGTATCAGCTCATTGTAAGATATTTTATAAATAAAATAAGGTTTGCCATTTCTTCCAGGCCAGCGTTCGCGCCGGCACCGTGTGAGGAATTGTAGAAGAGTGCGGTGGCGGCATCCTGGTTCCAGTTTATTCATGAACATAAGATTGGATAACGGAGCGCTTGCCGGTGATGCCGGGGCACTTGGGCAAGACACCGGCATAAAGCGACTTTTTAGAGCACCTTCTACAAGGGAAAACTCAGCTGTCCGGTATCTCAGCAGCCGGCTAGGTCGAGAGTTCTCCTCGAATGATTTCTGCGCCTGCACTGAGCGCATGCAATTTTCCTCTTGCTACCCGACGAGACAGGGGCGCCATGCCACAGTTAGTGCTCGGATAGAGTTTGTCGGCATCGACAAACCGCAGCGCTTTGCGCAGGGTGTTGGCGACTTCCTCCGGCGTTTCGATGGTATTGCTTGCCACGTCAATGGCCCCTACCATCACTTTTTTGCCACGAATGAGTTCAATCAGGTCAATGGGAACACGCGAGTTGTGGCATTCCAGCGAGATGATATCGATATTCGATTGCTGCAGCTTGGGAAAAGATTCTTCGTATTGACGCCACTCGGACCCCAGCGTATTTTTCCAATCCGTATTGGCTTTGATGCCGTAGCCATAGCAAATATGCACGGCCGTTTCGCATTTGAGCCCTTCGATCGCCCTTTCCAGGGTGGCAATCCCCCAATCATTCACCTCATCAAAGAACACATTGAATGCGGGTTCATCAAACTGGATGATGTCGACGCCGGCAGCCTCCAATTCTCTGGCTTCCTGATTGAGTATCTTGGCGAATTCCCAGGCCAGTTTTTCGCGGCTCTTATAGTGGCTGTCATACAGCGTATCAATCATCGTCATCGGACCTGGCAGCGCCCATTTGATGGGTTGCTTGGTTTGCTGACGCAAAAACCTGGCGTCTTCCACAAAAACCGGCTTCGGGCGGCTCACGGCGCCAACGACGGTCGGCACGCTCGCATCATAGCGGTCACGAATTCTGACGGTCTCGCGCTTGTCAAAATCGACGCCGCTCAGGTGCTCGATGAACGTGGTGACAAAGTGCTGACGGGTCTGCTCGCCATCACTGACAATATCGATGCCGGCCTGCTGTTGTTCCTGCAGTGACAAACGTAAAGCATCTTGTTTGCCCTCGATTAATTCCTCGTCCTGTAATTTCCAGGGCGACCAGAGTTTTTCGGGTTGCGCAAGCCAGGAAGGTTTGGGCAAGCTGCCGGCAGTGGATGTAGGCAATAATTTTTTCATGATAACTGGTTTCGTATTTTAATTAAGCGGAGAGCGTGGTCGCAGCCCATTGTTCAAGAATATTTTTGTATGGTTTGATGAAGTGCTCTTCCGTATATTTGCCCTGCTTGACTGCCAGCTGGCTGCGCTCTTCCCGGTCATAGACAATTTGCGTCAACGAATAATCCTGGTTCTTCAGGCTGGGTTGATAAAGTCTTCCCGCCGCAGAATTGGCGTTATAAATCTCGGGCCGGTAGATCTTTTGGAACGTTTCCATCGTGCTGATGGTGCCGATCAGCTCAAGATTGCTGTAGTCGCCCAGCAGGTCGCCGATAAAATAAAATGCCAAAGGTGCCGCACTGTTTGGCGGCATGAAATAGCGCACCTGCATCCCCATTTTCTCGAAATATTCATCCGTCGAGGAGAACTCATTTTGTTGATACTCAACGCCCAGGATGGGATGCTGGTTTTCAGTGCGCTGATAGGTCTTGCTGCTCGAGGCGCTGATGCAGATGACCGGCGCCTTGCTGAAGTGCGCTTTGTAAGTAGTTGATCTGACAAAGTGCTTGAACAGCTTGCCATGAAAATCGCCGAAATTGTCCGGTGTGCCAAAGGTGGATTTATTATTGTTGTGCTCTGGCAGCAGCACGCTGAAGTCGTAATCGCGCACATAGGACGAGAAGTTATTCCCAGCGATGCCGTCGATGCGCTCTCCGGTTTTTTTATCCAGGATATTCGGCTTCAATATCTCGATCAGTGGAATATTCCCGCCTGCGGCATCCATATTCAACGCGACGGAAATGATTTCAAGTTCGACTGAGTAGCGGTCTGCCTTCGGGTTATCCCAATGCGCCAGGTTGTTGAAGCGGCTGTCGATCATTTTCAGGGTGTTGCGCAAGTTCTCCTGGCGACGCTCTCCCCTGGCCAGATTGGCAAAGTTGGTCGTCAGGCGCGTATTGTCCGATGGATGATAGTTTTCATCGAAAACAATGCTCTTGATGCTGAATGCAAAATCTTGGCTCATGGTGATCTGGTGTCCTGATTGCTGCGAAAAGATGAATGTGTTGATTGCTTGCTGAGCGTGGCGATGCGTATCAGGCCGCGACCAGCGTTTCGGCGGCGGCAGATTGCGCATGGCGCGTCAAGCCGACCAACGGCAATGCCCGTTGGACCGCCAGTGTGGCCCGCTGGATCAGGGCCGCGTCCTGCAGACGGTAGTCGGCGAAATCCTTGTCGGTCGCGTAGACGCCCAGCGGCAAGGTGCGTGCCTGGAAAAAGCTGAACAGCGGCCGCAATTGGTGGTCGATCATCAGGGCATGGCGCTCGCTGCCGCCGGTGGCCGCCAGCAAGACGGGCTTGTCGATCAAGGCATCCTGATGAATGAAGTCGAAGAAGTGCTTGAACAGTCCCGTGTAGGAACCGCGAAAGACCGGTGTTGCCACCACCAGGATGTCGGCTTGCTCGACCGCCGCAAGTTCCCGCGCCACCGTATCGGGCAGGTGGGAGCGCCAGGTCGCGCCGGCGAGCTGGGGGGCGAGCTGGCCCAGTTCGACCAGACGTTGTTCGCACAGCACTTCGTCGGCGATCAAGTCCATCAGGTGCTCTGCCAGGGCTGCCGCCTTGGAAGGGCGTTGCAGCCCGCCGGAGACGGCGACTAAACGCAGGGGACGTGTCATGTTTGCTTTCATAGGGATGGATGCGCCGGGGCCGAAAAATGCCAACAACAAGGACATCGATGATAGCGGCGGGAATCGATGAAGTATAATGGTCTTATTTCATACATCCATGAATGTGGCTCATTTCAATGCTTGAACGCATCCACCTCAGCATCGTCCAGCAGGTCGAAAAACAAGGGTCGTTGACGGCCGCCGCAGGCGTGCTGCACCTGACCCAGTCGGCCCTGAGCCACAGCATGAAGAAGCTGGAGCAGCAACTGGGCACCGACGTCTGGCTGCGCGAAGGGCGCAACCTGCGCCTGACGCAGGCCGGCCAGTATCTGCTGGCGGTGGCGAACCGGGTACTGCCGCAACTGGACCTGGCCGAAGAGCGCCTGGGTCAATTCGCGCAGGGCGAGCGCGGTGCGCTGCGCATCGGCATGGAATGCCACCCTTGCTACCAGTGGCTGCTCAAAGTGGTTTCCCCCTATCTGGCCGCATGGCCCGACGTGGATGTGGACGTCAAGCAAAAGTTCCAGTTTGGCGGGATCGGCGCGCTCTTCGGCTACGAGATCGACCTGCTGGTCACGCCCGACCCGCTGTACAAACCGGGGCTGACATTCGAACCCGTGTTCGACTACGAGCAGGTGCTCGTCGTGGCCAAGGGCCATGCCCTGGCTACCGCGGCCTATGTGCAGCCCCAGCAACTGACCCAGGAGGTGCTCATCAGCTACCCCGTGGATATCGAGCGCCTGGACATCTATAACCAGTTCCTGTTACCGGCCGGTGTCACGCCCAAGCGCCACAAAGCCATCGAAACCACCGACATCATGCTGCAGATGGTGGCCAGCGGACGCGGTGTGGCCGCCCTGCCGCGCTGGCTGGTCGAGGAATATGCGGCCAAGATGGACGTCGTGCCTGTGCGGCTGGGCGTGCGCGGCATCGCCAAGCAAATCTTCCTGGGGGCACGCGAGACGGACACCGCCATCGACTACGTGCGTGCCTTCATCGAACTGGCCCGCCAGCCTGCCATCGTCATGGCGCAAGGAAGCGATGCTAAAACCCTTGATGCATCCCGCTAAGCCCAGGCCCGCCAGCAGCATCACGCACGCCTATACCCTGGGGCCAGCCTGCTGCGCGCTTTCCATGGATTCCACTGCGTCGAAAATATGCGCCAGCGCGCTTTCCATGGCGCCGGCGGTAGCGTCGCCGCTCTGGTTGGTGATGATGAAGACCCCAAGCTGATATTTGGGAACGACGTAGGCGTAGCTTTGCGCACGTGGCACGCCGCCATGGTGTACATAATGCGTGCCCAACTGGCGATTGCTACCGATGTTCCAGAAATAGCCAATGCTGAAGTCCTCCTGAAAGCGCGCCAAAGGCTTGTGCGATTCGACGACCGCAGGATGGACGCCCAATTGCAGGCGCAGGTACTTCGCCATATCCGGCATAGTCGACTTCAGGTTGCCGGCTGCCCCCCAGGGCAGTTGTGGCATCGGCGTTGTTACGACGGGATTGTCACTGTGGTAGCCGGGCGCTAGCCGGCCGGTATCCCTGGCCGTGATTCTCAGCTTGGTATCCTGCATGCCGGCTTCGCGCGCAAGGAATTGCGCGAGCAGGACTTCATAGGGTATTCCGTAGATTTTTTCGAGAGTGTGCGCAATGAGTTCGGTACCTGCGCTTGAATATGCATAGTCCTTGCCTAGCGGACCTTTGATGCTGACTGTGTGCAAGTCCTGCCAGAATTGCTGTTGTCCGTAGCTGGCGTAGGCTGCATTGAGCTTTGCCGGCGTGGCGTGTGCAGTGAAATCCTTCAATATGGTGTTCACCTGCAATGGCAGCATGCCCGGCATATTGCTGGTGTGCGTGATCAAATGGCGCAAGCGAACCGGCTGGCCCTGCGACTGCAGGTTCGGGTAGGCGGCCGCCAGGTACTTTTGTATGGGATCGTCGAGCGCCGCCTTCCCATCAAGCACAGCGTTCGCCAGTAGCAGGCCAGCAAAAGTTTTGCTGACTGAGCCGATTTCATACAGCGTTGTATCGTTCGGCGGATTGGCTTTGCCCGTCTCCAGCTCGCCTTGATGCAGAATGAATTCCTTGCCGCGATACACGACAGCAATCGAGGTCGCGTGTAGAAAATTTGACTGCAGCAGCGCGGTCGCGGTCTGGCGCATTGCCGCAGGAATGTCATGCACAGGTGCTGTGGCAGCGGGCTTGCAAGCTGCCAGCACCAGTGTCATTCCAGTTATGATTGCGGCGAATTTGCTCATCATGCGCACCATCCAGGGGGGGAGGGGGCATTCTCGCACAATGGGTTCGGCGGTGACAAAAAAAGTCACTCGTATGGCTTTTCCAGATAGTGAACGGCGGTGCTGGATAAAAGAAAACGCCACCCGGAAGTGGCGTTTTCTTTGTATTCTTGGTGGCCCGGAGCGGCCCCCCGCCTGCTTATTCCACCGTCACCGACTTCGCCAGATTGCGTGGCTTGTCCACATCCGTGCCCCGCGCCAGCGCCGTGTGATACGCCAGCAATTGCAGCGCGACCACGTGCAGGATAGGCGACAAATCGCCGTAGTGCTCGGGCAGGCGGATGACGTGCAGGCCTTCGCCGGAGCTGATGCGCGAATCGACGTCGGCGAAGACGTAGAGCTGGCCGCCGCGGGCGCGAACTTCCTGCATGTTCGATTTCAACTTTTCGATCAGCGCGTCGTTCGGCGCGATGGTGACGACCGGCATTTCATTCGTCACCAGGGCCAGCGGGCCGTGTTTCAGCTCGCCGGCCGGATACGCTTCGGCGTGAATGTAGGAAATTTCCTTGAGTTTCAAGGCACCTTCCAGGGCGATCGGGTAGTGCATGCCGCGCCCCAGGAAGAGGGCGTTTTCCTTGCGCGCGAATTCTTCGGACCAGGCGATAATCTGCGGTTCCAGCGCCAGCACGGACGCGATGGCGACGGGCAGGTGACGCATGGCTTTCAGGTGCGCCGCTTCCTGTTCTTCGCTCAAGCGGCCATTGACTTGCGCCAGGCACAGGGTCAGCAGGAACAGGCCGGCCAGCTGCGTCGTGAACGCCTTGGTGGACGCCACGCCCACTTCCACGCCGGCGCGCGTGATGTAGGCCAGCGCGCATTCGCGCACCATGGCGCTGGTGGCCACGTTGCAGATGGTCAGGGTGTGCTGCATGCCCAGGCTGCGCGCATGCTTCAGGGCCGCCAGGGTGTCGGCCGTTTCGCCGCTTTGCGAAATGGTGACGACCAGGGTGTTCGGGTGCGGCACGCTGTCGCGGTAGCGGTATTCGCTGGCCACTTCCACGCTGACGGGCACCTTGGCAATCGCTTCGATCCAGTACTTGGCCGTCATGCCCGCATACGAGCTGGTGCCGCAGGCCAGGATCAGCACGCGGTCAATCTGCTTGAAGATGGCATAGGCGTTGTCGCCGAACAATTCCGGCATGATGCCCGTCACGCCTTCGAGCGTGTCACCGATGGCGCGCGGCTGTTCGAAGATTTCCTTCTGCATGTAGTGGCGGTATGGGCCCAGCTCGGCCGCGCCCGTATGCGCATGCACGGTTTTCACTTCGCGTTCGACAGGCTTGCCATCGACATCGACGATCCAGCAGCGCGACAGTTGCAGGTCGACCACATCGCCTTCTTCCAGGTAGATGATCTGGTCGGTCGTGCCGGCCAGGGCCATGGCATCGGAGGCGACAAAGTTTTCACCATTGCCCAGGCCGACGATCAGGGGCGAACCCTGGCGCGCGGCGACCACGCGGTGCGGCTCGTCGCGGCAGAACACGGCAATCGCATACGCGCCATCGAGGCGTTTCACGGCCTGCTGCACGGTCTCGAACAGGTCGCCGTTATACATGTGCTCGACCAGGTGGGCGATCACTTCCGTGTCCGTCTGGCTCTGGAAGACGTAACCGAGGGCCGTCAGTTCGGCGCGCAGTTCGTCATGGTTTTCAATGATGCCGTTATGCACCAGCGCCACGCGGGCGTTCTCTTCCGTTGGGGAAAAGTGCGGGTGGGCATTGAAGGAAACAGGGGCGCCATGCGTGGCCCAGCGCGTGTGGGCGATGCCCGTAAAACCGCTCAAGCCTTCTTCGGCGATCTGCTTTTCCAGCTCGGCGACGCGCGAGGTGGAACGCGAACGCTGCAAACGGCCATCCGCATGCAGGGCGATGCCGCAGGAATCGTAGCCGCGGTATTCCAGGCGCTTCAAGCCTTCGACCAGGATGGGAGTGATGTTACGTTGCGCTACCGCGCCGACGATGCCGCACATGGAAACCTCTGTCTAAAATTTAATCAATGCAAGCATGCTAATGCAGAGTCAATGAAATATGCTTTCTAAATCTGTATATTTTTGACTAAATATTTCACCACTATTTTGCGGTGAAATATTATTTCATTTAGACTCAATATATTCTCCAATTCATCAAAATCATGATCCATAGCAATATTACTCTCGACGACATTGATCGTCGCATCCTGAACGCCTTGCAAATGGATGCATCGCAAACCAACAGTGAGCTGGCGCGATCGGTGCACGTCTCGGCGCCCACGTGTTTGCGGAGGGTCAAACATTTAATAGAAAGCGGTGTGATCGAGCGGCAAGTGGCCATCGTCGCGCCGCAGCTGGTGGGGGCGCGCCTGACGGCCATCGTGGAAATCACGCTCGATGTGCAGGCGGCCGAACGCATGGCGGAATTCGAGCAGCTGGTGGCGATGGAAGCGGCCGTGCTGCAGTGCTACCGCGTCTCGCCCGGGCCCGACTTCGTGCTGATGGTACAGGTGGCCGACATGCCCGCCTACCATGCGCTGGCGCACCGCCTGTTTGCCGCGCACGCCAATGTGCGCAATGTGAAAAGCTATTTTTCCACGTTTCGCAGCAAATTCGAGACGCGCATCGCTGTCTGATTTGCCATCAGCTGATTATCCACCGCTTGCCCACATGCTTATACGCTTCTTGCACACCGCTTATACGGCACTTTTACACAGGCTTATGCACAAGCTGGGCCACGCTCCATGAGCGATGGCACGGGGATTTTTCTCCAGTAATGTCCAGTCTGGACGACACCGTGCCCGACAAAGCAGTGCCGCTCACGCATGCCCTCAGAGCAAGGTATTGCCACGGTGACTTTTACACCGCTTTCACACAGCTTGCCAACAGGCTTACGCACCACTTATCGACAGATTTATCCACAGCCACCAACCGGTGGCAAGGATACGTTCAGAAATGCACTTGCACGTCGGCATGAAACCGGTAACCGGCATTGCGGGCGGTATTGATGGACAAGGTCATGCCGGTGGCCAGCTCGGCCTTGCGGCGCAAACGGCTGATCTGGGTGTCCAGGCGGCGCTGCGCCAAGGACAGGGCACAAGCCGAGGCCAGCCTGCTGCGCGTGGCCCTGCGTAAGCTGCTCAGCAATGCTGACCGGCATGCGCTGCAGGCCCAGGCGATTCGCGTGCAAGACGCCACGCTCGATGACGGCTGCGTACACATCGTCGTCAGCAATGCGGGCGAACTCCTGCCTGCCGATGAAATCCCGCGCCTGCACCAGAAATACTGCCGCGGCCACATCGCCCAGCACAAGCCTGGTGCAGGATTGGGCCTGTACTGGGTACAGCGCATCGCCGTGTATCCCGGCGCCGGGGCAGGCGAGAACCGGGCAGGCCGCAGTGAAATGCCCGAGCATATGTCGCCAGGCCTGTTCTGATCGACTGCAGCACTTGCCCACATGCTATCCACCGCCTATTCACGCGCTTTTCCACAGGTTTATCCACGGCAGCATATGGAAAGGCGGCGATGAAAAGCAGTTATCCCAACTTGTACCCAGACTATCCAGCGCTTGTCCGCAGGCTTACACACAGACTTATCCACAATAGAGTAGTAAACGCCGCTGCGGCGCTGGCAGCGAGCTACAAATCGAAGGAAAGGGAGTGAGGGGCGCATGCCAGGTGCCAAGGAGAAACTTGCCAACAGCTTATGCATGGGCTTGCACACAGCTTTATTCACTACTTGTGCAGCGGCTTACCCACATAGTTATCCACAAAAAAAAGGCAGGCTGCGAGGCCTGCCTGTGTGCAAAAGTGAACGGTACCGCTTACTTCTTGATTTTCACGGGGCGCGTCCAGCCGTCGATGGTTACTTGGCGCGCGCGCGAGACCGTCAGCTTGCCGGCCGGTGCATCTTTCGACAAAGTCGTGCCGGCACCCAGGGTAGCGCCTTTGCCGACGGTGACGGGCGCGATCAGCTGGCTGTCGCTGCCGATAAAAGCGTCGTCTTCAATGACCGTGCGGAATTTATTCACGCCATCGTAGTTGCAGGTGATGGTACCGGCGCCAATGTTGACCTTCGAGCCGATGGTGGCGTCGCCGATGTAGGCCAGGTGGTTGGCCTTGCTGTGCGCGGCGACCTGGCTGTTCTTCACTTCAACGAAGTTGCCGATATGCACGTCTTCCGCCAGGACCGTTCCCGGGCGCAGGCGCGCGTAAGGGCCAATGATGGAAGCGCCGCCGACGACCGCGTCCTCGATATGGCAAAACGGCTTGATGTGCGCATCAGCGGCCACGGTGGCATTGATGATGACGTTGTTGGCGCCCACGCGCACGCCATCGCCAAGTTCCACTCTGCCTTCGAACACGCAGCCAACGTCGATGGTGACATCGCGGCCACAAATGAGTTCGCCACGCACGTCGATGCGGGCCGGATCAAGCAAGGTCACGCCCCGTTCCAGCAGCGCTTGCGCGATATTGTTCTGGTGGATGCGTTCCAGTTGGGCCAGTTGCACCTTGCTGTTGACGCCCGCCACTTCCCACACGGCAGCCGGATGTGCCGAGGTGACGGCCACGCCATCGGCGACGGCCTGGGCGACGATATCGGTCAGATAGTATTCTCCTTGGGCATTGTCATTCGACAAGGCCGACAGCCATTGCTTCAGGGCCACGGTGGGCGCGACCATGATGCCGCTGTTGATCTCGCGGATGGCGCGCTCGCTTGGGGAAGCATCCTTTTCCTCGACGATGCGCACGATGGCGCCGTTGTCGCGCACGATGCGGCCCAGGCCAAACGGATCGTCCTGTTCCACGGTCAGGATGGCCAACTTGTCGTTACCGGCCGCCTGCACCAGTTGCTGCAGGGAGGCGGCGCTGGTCAGCGGCACATCGCCGTACAGGATCAGGGTGGGCACGCTGTCGTCCAGCAAGGACACGGCTTGCTGCACGGCATGCCCCGTGCCCAGCTGCTGCGTTTGCTCGGCAGCATCAATCGCCAGGCCATGGTTCGTCTTGTAGCCATCAAGCAACTTCAGCACCGCTGCGCCCCCATGCCCGTAAATCACGCATAATCGGGACGGCGCCAGGCCGCGCGCCGTGTCGATGACGTGCGACAACAGCGGCTTGCCAGCCAAAGGATGCAATACCTTGGGCAGTGCCGACTGCATGCGTTTGCCCATACCGGCAGCGAGAATGACAACGTTCATAGACGGTTATTTTTATAAGTTAAGAATATGAAAAAGTTTAACACGCAGGCCCCGTCTTCCACGCCCTTTGGCCGTTTTACTTATGCCGTGCTTGCCATCATGCTCGTCGTCATGGCCGGCTGCAGCGGCTTGCGCCTGGCCTATAACAATGGCGATACCGTGTTGTACTGGTGGCTGAACGCGTATGTCGACCTGGACCGCGATCAGAAGGGCTGGGTGCGCGATGATATCGACAAGCTGTTCGACTGGCACCGCAAGACGCAATTGAAGGACTATGTGGAAATCCTGCGCACGGGCCAGAAGCAGCTGCAAGGCAATATCACGCAGGCGGACCTGATGAGCGACTACAGCGAGATCAAGCAGCGCACCCAGGCGCTGCTGCTGAAGGCGGCGCCCGAGCTGGCCGACCTGGCGCGTTCGCTCAAGCCCGAGCAAATTGCGCAGATGGAAAAGAAGTTCAAGTCGAACAATGAGGATTACCGCAAGAAATACCTGAGCGGCGACCAGGAGAAGCGCCAGAAATTGCGCTACAAGAAAGCCATGGAGCAATTCGAACTGTGGTTCGGCAGCTTCAGCAGCGAGCAGGAGGCCATCATACGTAAAGCGTCCGACGCGCGTCCGCTGAACAATGACATCTGGCTCGACGAACGCATGCGGCGCCAGCAGAACGTATTGAACCTGGTCAAGAAAGTCCACCAGGAAAAACTCGGCAAGGAAGCGGCTGCGGCCTTGATCGCAAGCCTGATCAAGGACAGTTTCGAGCGCCTGGAACACTCGGAGCGCAAGGCATTTTTTGACAGCTACGAAGCGAGCACAGCGCAAATGGTCTTGACGGTGATCAAGATCGCCACGCCAACGCAAAAGGCCCACGCCGTCAAGCGCATGCAGGGCTGGATCGACGATTTCAATTCCCTGGCCACACAGCCCAAATAGACTGGCAGCGCCAGCAGGGGGGATGGGGCCATATGCTATAGTGGCCGCCATCGAATTGAAGAAATGGAACGCCTAGCAAAACCGTAGCGAGCGGCAGTGAGTTGTGGCTAAGAAGCGCAGCTGTGCAAATGCACGGGGACGCCGAGTCAGTGAGCATCGCAGGCCGCAAATCGCGACGCACAGTAGGTTTTGTTAGGTGTTCTAAATGCCCATGCAAAAGAAAATTAAGAAACCCGCCAAAGTCCCCGTCCACCACGCGCCGCCACCGAACCAGGTACGCATCATCGGCGGCCAGTGGAAGCGCTCCGTGCTGCCTGTTTTGCAGGCACTGGGCTTGCGCCCGACGCCGGACCGCGTGCGCGAAACCGTGTTCAACTGGATCAACCACTTGCGCGATGGCGACTGGGCCAACGCCCAGGTGCTGGATCTGTTCGCGGGCAGCGGCGCACTGGGCTTTGAAGCGGCCAGCCGCGGCGCCGCCGCCGTCACCATGGTCGACACGCATACACCCGTGATCCGCCAGCTCGAAGAGAACAAGGCGAAGTTGCGCGCCGACAACGTGCAGCTGCTGCGCGGCGACGCCCTGCTGACGGCGCAAGGCCTGGCATCGCGCGGCCAGCGTTTCGACCTGATCTTCCTCGACCCGCCCTACCAGCAGGATTTTCTGGCCAAGATATTGCCCTTGTGCGCCAACTTGCTCAAGGAAGGCGGCATGATTTACGCGGAATCGGGCTTGCCGCTGGTCTTCGACGACAGCAGCGAATTGGAAAAACCCCAGTGGATGGCGCCGTGGGAAGTCATCCGTGCCGACAAAGCGGGTACCGTTTATTATCATTTGCTAACTTACAACAAAGTGACGGCAACTGCCTGAATCTGCCTATAAATGAGGCAAAAAGGCTCCCTGGCCCGAGGCGCAGCACCAATTTCAGGCATAATGCCCGTCTATATTGGTGCATCGTTAGGGAGCCGCAATGGTTGTAGCCGTTTATCCAGGAACATTCGATCCACTCACACGCGGTCATGAAGATCTGGTGCGCCGCGCATCGGGTCTGTTTGACAAGCTGATCGTCGGTGTGGCCGACAGCAAGAACAAGCAACCGTTTTTCTCGCTCGACGAACGCCTGGAAATCGCCAACGAAGTACTCGGCCACTATCCGAATGTGCAAGTGGAAAGCTTTTCCGGCCTGCTCAAGGATTTCGTGCGCAAGCATGAAGCTAGGGTCATCGTGCGCGGCTTGCGTGCCGTCTCCGACTTCGAATACGAATTCCAGATGGCGGGCATGAACCGCTACCTGCTGCCCGATGTCGAAACCATGTTCCTGACACCGTCCGACCAGTACCAGTTCATTTCGGGCACAATCGTGCGCGAAATCGCGGCGCTGGGCGGCGATGTCTCCAAGTTTGTCTTCCCCTCGGTGAACCGCTGGCTGCAAAACAAGATTGCTGCCAACGCTGCATCATCGCAATAAGTTAGAGTGAAATCATGGCATTACTGATCACAGACGAATGCATCAATTGCGACATTTGCGAGCCCGAGTGCCCGAATGACGCGATCTACATGGGCGCAGAAATCTACGAAATCGATCCCAACAAGTGCACCGAATGCGTGGGGCATTTTGACGAGCCGCAATGCCAGCAAGTGTGCCCCGTCAGCTGCATCCCCTTCAATCCCGCCTGGCGCGAAAGCCCGGAGCAATTGATGGCCAAGTACGAACGCCTGCAGGCGGAACTGCCTGCGGCCAAGGCCTAAGCGCTCTTCGTCCTCCTCACCGCCGCCCCGCGCGGCCCTCTTTTGCCAACTGTTCTACACTGTGTGCTGACTTATCCACAGCCCATGGTTTCCACGGAGGTAGAAGATGCAAATAAGCACATCCCGTTTGGGCCGCACCCTGGCTTGTGCCTGCCTGTGCGCCGGCCTGGCGCAAGCGGCGCTGGCCATTGAGGTAGGCGGCGTCAAGCTGGACGACACGGTGCAGCTGGCCAGCCGCGAATTGAAACTCAACGGCGCAGGCGTGCGCTACAAAGTCATCTTCAAGGTCTACACGATTGCGCTGTACCTGCCGGAAAAGAAAACCCAGCTGGCCGACATCCTGGCGCTGCCCGGGCCGCGCCGTCTCGAAATCGTCATGTTGCGCGACATTACTTCCGACGAGCTGGGTCTAGCCTTCATGCAAGGCTTGAAGCGCAGTTCCGACCAGGCCGACCGCACGCGCCTGCTGAGCCAGACGATGCAGTTCGGCGCCATGTTCGCCATGGTGCCCGGCCTGAAAAAGGGTGACATCCTGACGGTGGACTGGCTGCCGGAAGAGGGAACCCTGTGCAAGCTGAATGGCAAGCAGGTGGGCGACACGGTACCGGAACTGGCCTTTTACAATGCGCTGCTGAAGATCTGGATCGGCGCCCATCCGGCCGACACCTTGTTGCGCGCCCATTTGCTGGGCGACGTGGCCTGAACAAAAACGCGGGCGTAAAAAAAGCCGGCTGACGCCGGCTTGTCATGCTGCAACCGTTTATCGCTCAGGCGCGCGTCGACAGGGCGCGCAATTCGGCGGCATTGCTGGGCGACACGCCATCCATCTTGCCCAAGGTGCGTTTCAAAGCTTGCGCTTCGCGCATCTGCTGGCGCGCCAGGCGCTCTTCGCGGCTCAGCTTGGGACGCACCACCAGCACCATGGCGCGGGCGATACCCACCAGCAAAGGCTTGAACAGCAGGGCGAAGGCCCCCACGGCCACGATCACCAGCACGAGTTGCAGGGCGTTCAGCAGGGAAATCTCCAGCACGGGTGCGGATACTGCGTACAGGGCGGAGGCGAAGGTAGACATACTGATCCAGTGCATTATAGAATTTGCCAGTACTATAGTGCAGTGCAACATATAAATCTAATTCCATTTCTTGATACCAATTATATGAATCGTGAATGGAAAACTGTAATATTTTTTGACGAGTGAAAATATTCGCGTCCGGCGCGGTTTACACTCTTAAGTAATCAATTCAACTTTTATCTTGGGCTTTCCATGAGTTTTCTGACGCTGGATCTGAACTTGCTGCGTGTTTTCGACGCCGTCATGACGGAACAAAACCTGACGCGCGCAGCCGGCCACCTGGCGATGACGCAGCCGGCGGTATCGAACGCCATCAAACGCCTGCGCGAGAGCCTGGGTGACGAATTGCTGATCCGCACGGCGTATGGTGTGAAACCCACGCCCCGTGCCGAAGCGCTGTGGCCGTCCGTGCGCTCGGCCCTGGCCAGCCTGGAAGCGGCCGTCACGCCGGAAACCTTCGACGTATCGAAGACGCATGCCACCTTCCGCATGGCCATGGCCGATGCGACGGCCGCCTTCTGGCTGCCCTCGCTGATGCGTTCGATCGAACGGGAGGCACCGGGCGTCAACGTGCGCATGATGCCGCTGACCACGCGCGAACCGCGGCCCATGTTGCTACGCGGCGATATCGACCTGGCCGTGGGCTTCTTTCCCGGCGTGGCGGCGCAATTGTCGAGCGAAACGGGTTCGCCCATCCGCCACGAGCGCCTGTATTCCGGCAAGTATGTATGCGTGATGCGGCGCGGTCACCCGCTGGCCGACAAGGAATTGACCTTGGATAACTACTGCGCGGCAAACCATTTATTGGTGAGCTTTTCCGGCCGCGCGCATGGCTTGATCGACGAAGCGCTGTCACAGATCCACCGCGAACGACGCATCTTGCTGACGGTCAACCAGTTCTTCACGGCCGGACGGGTAGTGGCCAATTCCGACCTGATCACCGTCTTGCCGCGCCACCTGATTGCCTCGACGGGCATGACGGAGTCCCTGCTGTACAAGGATTTGCCATTGACCCTGCCGGCGGTCCACCTGGACATGCTGTGGCACGAACGCGACGCGCGCAGCCCTGCCCACAAATGGCTGCGTAATCATCTGGAAAGCATGAACACGCCCACTCTGCGCACGGCCACGGCGGCAGGCGGCGGCGTAGCGCCCAAACCGCATATTGAATAAAATATCTGCCGGAACCTGAAAAAAAACGCCTGATGAATCATCAGGCGTTTTTTTTCATGCGTGGCTGCTGGAGCGGTAACCAATTCGGAACCCGCCCCAGTGCTTGCCATCAACGTGAATCGGCACGGATAAATCGTGCATGACTTCGCCCGTGTCGCGTTTATAGGTTTGCAACAGGAAGGGCTTGGTATTGCTGCCGCAGCGCGCGCCCGTGCGGTCGCTGAAGATGCGCTTGGTACGGTTATTCACCATATCGGTCGCATAGTCGCCCGTCAGCGGCTGGGAAAACTTCTTGTTGTGCGTTGGAAAGTATCCATTGTTGTCGACGGCGCCCGCATACGCCAGATGGGGCAGGGCGACCAGCAGGCCTTCCTGCAGGTCGGGCAGCACCTTGTCCGTAAACGCGTCGAACTTCGTGTTGTGCTTGGGCGGATTAGTGTTCGGGATGGGGCGGTAGTGGCGGTCGAACAGGGCTTCGCGCGTAATGCGCCCCGAAGCGATGGCTTGCTCGAACAGTTTGCCCACATCCCGCGCGGCGTGCTGGGCCGCCTCGCGGATCTCGTCGTGCGGCGTGGCCACGCTCGATTCACCAAGGGCGCTGGCGATTACTTCAGCGCGCTCGGCCAGGGCCATGGCCGACTGCGTGGCGCGTGGCAATTCGGCATTCGTCGACAGCATGCTGTCGCGGATTTGCAGGATGGCGTCGGCGATCAGCTGCGTGGTGTCGACATGTTCGCGCGAGGCGCGGGCAATTTGCCCGATAGCGTCTTCCGATACGCCCGACGATTCTTCGATGTGGCTGAGCGAGGCATGCACGCTTTCCACATTGCGCGCCGCTTCCGTCACGCCCGCCGCCAGCGAACTCATGCCACGCGCCGCTTTTTCTGACTGTTCATTGATTTCGCGCACCATCACGCTGATTTCATCGGAGGCTTCCTTGGTGCGCTGCGCCAGTTGCCGCACTTCACCGGCCACCACGGCAAAACCGCGTCCATGTTCACCGGCGCGCGCGGCCTCGATGGCGGCGTTCAGCGCCAGCAAGTTGGTGCGCGCGGAAATATCGGAAATGGCTTCCGTAAAGCCTGTGATGCGTTTGGATTTTTCCTGCAAGCTCAGCATTGTGCTGGAGGCGCCTTGCGCTTCTTCGCGTGCGTTATTGATGCGGCGCAAGCCCTGATCCACTTCGGCCCGTGCCGCCACGCTTTCCACGCGCACGCCAGCGGCTACCTTGGCGGCCCGTTCCGCGTTGGCGGCAATCTTTTCAGTCATCATGGCATTTTGTGCGGAACTGTCGGCGATGTCGCTTGCCGTGCGCACATCGAGTTCCACCTTCTGTTTGACGGAATCGACAAAATACGAGGTTTCCGCCGCGCCTATCATGATGGCATCGATGGCGTTGCCCACCGTGTCGGCGAACTGGTGCAAGCCCGGCTCGGCGCGCCGACGGCTGGCGAACGCCAGCAGCGCGGCGCCAATGGCGGCCGCCACGCAGGCAATCAGATAAGGATGATCGCCGCCCGATAGCAGCAGCAGATAGGCCAGGCAACAGGCAACGGCCATGGCCAGGATCGTGAATACAAAGAAACGCACCAGCTGATGCTGCAACTGCTTCATTTGTCCCCCGCTGCGCGAACCCGTCACGTCCCCGCGGGGACGTGCTGTAACCGTATGCGGGTGGGCACGATTGCCCACCTTGCACCCTGAACGTAACGTCTGCGCGGCGTTTCAGGCGGCTACCGGGTAGCAGAATTGTAGTTCCACCCTACAACATTTGTTCCGATAGCTCAATCAGAAAAGTGGGCTGGCTACACCGAGGTCACTTAATTGGCAATTTCGTGGTGTTTTTGACCTCTTCCATGACGGCATAAGTGTGGGTTTCCCGCACACCTTTCTGCAGCAAGGTCTTGCCGAGGAATTCGCGGTAGGCAGCCATGTCCTTGACACGTGCCTTGACCAGGTAATCGAAACCGCCAGCCACCATATGACATTCCAGTACCTCTGGAATGATTTGTACGCTATGCTTGAAGGCGTCGAACACTTCCGGCGTCGTGCGATCGAGCACCACTTCGATGAACACCAGCAGCGAGACGTCGAGCAGTTGCGGGTTCAACTGGGCCGTATAGCCCATGATGTAACCGGATTCGTGCAACTTGCGCACGCGCTCCAGGCAGGCGGCAGGCGACAGGTTCACGCGCGCGGCCAGCTCCACATTGCTGATGCGTCCATCACTCTGCAATTCCATCAAGATTTTCTTACTGATCTTGTCCAGCATTACCATCACCCCCAAATTAATATTATTTGGTTAAATTGTCGCATCAAAAACTATCTATTGCTAGCCCCCTGTATTACCAGAATTAATCCATAAGAATCCCCTTTACAATCGAATCATCTTAACGTCCGACTTTCTGTATTTTTTTGCACCAAAAAAGAGCAAGAATTACGTCAGTTTTCGTCCCCTTTTTCCTTGTAAAGAGCACTTATGCACCCTGCAGGCCCCTCGGCTTTTACCCCGATTCCTTTTGCTGCGTTCCAGGCGGAAATCCTGCCCGAAGCGACACCACAACGCGCCGCCATCACCGCCGCCTATAGGCGCGATGAGGTTTCAGCCGTGCAATGGCTGTTGCAACAAGTCCGCCCCAGCAGTACCGAAACGACGGCCGAGGGACAAGCGCTGGCGCACCGCCTGGTCTCGAACGTGCGCCAAAAACGCACGCGCGCATCGGGCGTCGATGCACTGATGCACGAGTTCTCGCTGTCGTCGGAAGAGGGTGTTGCATTGATGTGTCTGGCTGAAGCGCTGTTGCGTATACCCGACAGTCAAACGGCCGACCGCCTGATCGCCGACAAAATCAGCAAGGGCGACTGGCGCAAGCATCTGGGCGAATCGCCGTCACTGTTCGTCAATGCCGCCACCTGGGGCTTGCTGATCACGGGAAAACTGGTCAGTACCAGCAGCGAATCGGGCCTCGGTTCGGCCATGACCAAGCTCATCGCCAAGGGCGGCGAACCGCTGATACGCAAGGGCGTCGACCTGGCCATGCGCATGCTGGGCAACCAGTTCGTGACGGGCCAGACCATCGAGGAAGCGTTGAAAAACAGCCGCGAGAATGAAACGCGCGGCTACCGTTACTCGTACGACATGCTGGGCGAGGCTGCCCTGACACAGCAGGATGCGGCCAATTACTACGCCTCATACGAAACGGCAATCCATGCCATCGGCAAGGCCTCGAACGGGCGCGGCATTCGCAACGGCCCCGGCATTTCCGTGAAACTGTCGGCCCTGCACGCGCGCTACAGCCGCGCCCAGCGCGCCCGCGTCATGGAAGAATTGCTGCCGAAAGTCAAAGCGCTGCTGCTGCTGGCCAAACAGTACAACATCGGCTTCAACATCGATGCGGAAGAAACAGACCGCCTGGAACTGTCGCTCGACCTGATGGAAGCACTGGCCTTCGATGCGGACCTGGCCGGCTTCGACGGCATCGGCTACGTGGTGCAGGCGTATCAAAAGCGCTGCCCCTTCGCCATCGATTTCCTGATCGACCTGGCGCGCCGCAGCGGCCGCAAGTTCATGGTGCGCCTGGTCAAGGGCGCGTACTGGGATGCGGAAGTCAAACGTGCGCAAGTCGATGGCCAGGAAGGCTATCCCGTCTACACGCGCAAGGTTTACACGGACGTCTCTTACCTCGTGTGCGCGCAAAAACTGCTGGCTGCCAGCAGCCTGATCTATCCACAATTTGCCACGCACAACGCGCAAACCCTGTCGACCATTTATACCTGGGCGAAGCGCGATGGCATTACCGACTACGAATTCCAGTGCCTGCACGGCATGGGCGAAACCCTGTACGACCAGGTCGTCGGCCCCGACAACCTGGACAAGCCGTGCCGCATCTACGCTCCCGTCGGCTCGCACGAAACCCTGCTGGCCTACCTGGTGCGCCGCTTGCTGGAAAACGGCGCCAACTCGTCGTTCGTCAACCAGATCGTCGACGAAAGCGTGGCCATCGATAGCCTGATCCGCGACCCCCTGGAGCTGGCGCGCCTGCAGGGCGGCTTGCCGCACCCCTCGATTCCACTGCCACTGGACATGTTTGGCAGCGAGCGCAAGAACTCGGCCGGCCTGGACCTGTCGAATGAAGACACCTTGCGCACCCTGGCCACCGGCCTGGCGCAGCAGCAGCAATGGCAGGCAGCGCCGCTGATCGACGGCGCCGTCAGCCTGAATGGCCCCGCGCACATGCTGCACAATCCGGCCCAGCACGACGATGTCGTGGGCAAAGTCATGGAAGCCGGTCCGGCCGACGTGGAAACGGCGCTGGCCAGCGCCAGCGCTTACGCCATGGACTGGCAAACAACGGAACCGTCGATCCGCGCACAAGCATTACAACGCGCGGCCGACCTGTTCGAAGAGCACCATATCGAGCTGATGGCCCTGGCCGTGCGTGAGGCGGGCAAGTCCTTGCCGAACGCGATCGCGGAAATCCGCGAAGCCGTCGACTTCCTGCGCTATTACGCGGCGCAGGTGGAACACGCGCCGGCTACCCTGGCCCTCGGTCCCGTCACCTGCATCAGCCCGTGGAATTTCCCGTTGGCCATTTTTACGGGCCAGCTGGCCGCCGCGCTGTCGGCAGGCAACGTGGTGCTGGCCAAGCCGGCCGAGCAAACACCGCTGATCGCCCACCGCGCCGTGCAACTGCTGCATGCGGCGGGCGTGCCGCGGGGCGCGCTGCAATTTTTGCCCGGTAGCGGCGAAATCGTTGGCGCCGGCCTGTGCAATGACGCGCGCGTGAAAGGCGTGATTTTCACGGGCTCGACTGAAGTGGCGCAATTGATCAACCGCAACCTGGCCGCGAGGGCCGTGGCTGAAGGTATCGACATTCCACTGATCGCCGAAACGGGCGGCCAGAATGCACTGATCGTCGATTCGTCCGCCTTGCCGGAACAAGTGGTCCAGGACGTGATGTCGTCGGCCTTTGACAGCGCCGGCCAGCGTTGCTCGGCCTTGCGCGTGCTGTTCCTGCAAACGGAAATCGCCGACAAGACCATCCACATGCTCAAGGGCGCCATGCAGGAATTGCGCGTTGGCAATCCTGACCGCCTGGCCACCGATATCGGTCCCGTCATCGATGCGGAAGCGCAAAGCAATCTGCTGGCGCACATCAACAAGATGAAAACCGTGGCTATCGACCATTATTCGCTCGATTTGCCCACCGTCAAAGGCACGTTCGTCGCCCCGACCGTGCTGGAAATCAAGTCGCTGGCGCAATTGACACAAGAAGTCTTCGGTCCCGTGCTGCACGTGATCCGCTACAAGCGCTCCGAATTGCCGCAACTGGTGCAATCGATCAACGACAGCGGTTACGGTTTGACCCTGGGCATCCATACGCGCATCGATGAAACCATCGATTTCATCACCAAGCGCGCCCACGTGGGCAATATTTATGTGAACCGCAACATCGTCGGCGCCGTCGTCGGCGTGCAGCCGTTCGGCGGCGAAGGCAAATCGGGAACTGGTCCCAAGGCGGGCGGGCCCCTGTACCTGAAACGCCTGCAGCGCAATGCGGCGCCCGGCACGCAGCACCAGCGTCAGGCGCCGCCAGCGCTCGACGCGCTGACCGTGTGGGCGAAGATGCATGGCCACGACAAGGTCGAGCAACTGGCGCAGGAATACGCGCGCACGACTTTGCTGGGTAGCACCACTGTCTTGCCAGGCCCGACCGGCGAGCGCAATACCCTGAGCTTTGCCGCACGCGGCACGATTTTGTGCGCGGCGGCCACCTCCGGCACCTTGATGAACCAGCTGGCAGCAGTCCTGGCCACCGGCAACCTGGCCCTGGTGCTGGCGCAGGCGCTGGATCTGATCCCGGGCGACTTGCCGGCAGCGCTGAAGGACCGCATCCAGGTCGTCAGCAGCCTGGATGCGGTCCAGCATGATTTCCAGATCGCCATGATCGAGCCTGGCCTCGATGGCCAGCTCAAACCGCTGCTGGCGGCCCGGGAAGGGGCCCTGGTGAGCACTATCGCCACCACGCAGGAGGGTGTCATCCCCCTGTGGCGTCTGGTCGCTGAGCGCGCGCTGTGCGTGAATACAACGGCAGCAGGCGGAAATGCAAGTTTAATGATGCTGAGTGTCTAAAGGATCCTGAGAAAAAGTCCATGGCGTTGTTGCCTTGCCTGACCGTACATTCGTACTGCCTGCGGCAATGCGCCTGGCCCTGAACATTTTTCAGGCTCCTTTGTTTTGAAATAAGAAGGGCAGAACCAGTGGTTCTGCCCTTTTTTTATGCACCGCCAGTTTAAGGATCAAGCAGCCAGGCGCTGGCATAGCTGCTGAATCACCGTAAACGCGTACGGCGAGGCGACGGTCTGCACGAAACGCATGAAGTCGACGGCGGCCTCTTCGTTGGCGTTGTCGGAAATGGTGCGCATGACGGTAAATGGCACGCCCAGTTCAAAACACACTTGCGCCACGGCGGCGCCTTCCATTTCGACGGCCAGCAAATCGGGAATATCCGCTTTCAGCTGGTTCATATGCGCGGCGCTGCTGATGAACTGGTCGCCGCTGGCGATCAGACCACGGTGGACTTGCGCATGCTGCAAGCCAAATTGCACGATATCGGACGCCTTCAGCACGCTGGAAACATCATCACGCAGGAAATCTTCCGCAGCAGCTGCCAGTTGCGTGCTCAGTTCCAGGTCCGTGGCGAAGCGCTGCAGTCCCGTCAACGGCACTTCGAAGCGGGGAAACAAGGGACGGGCGTCCATATCGTGTTGCAACAATGCTTCGGCCACCACGATATCCCCGACTTTCACCTGTTTATCCCCGCTGCCGGCCACGCCAGTAAAGACGATGTGGGTAACTCCGTACTTTTCCACAAGGATGGAAGCTGTCATGGCAGCGGCAACCTTGCCCAGACGCGACAGGACGCACACAGCGTCGATATTCCACAGGGTCCCCAGGGTGTAGTCGCGCATGCCGTGCGAACGCCTCTGGGGGCCTTGCATGGCTTCTACCAGCCCCTGCTGTTCTTCGTGCAAGGCACTGATGATGCCTAAACGCATTTTTTTGTGTGAATTCATGCTGTTTTTACAGGTTTCTTGGGATTGCAAGACGGTTTGTACGGTGAAAACAGCCATTTCGGTGACTTTTCCACCGTTCGCGTTTGTCTCTGTGTTTTAAATAAAGATGTATACATAAAAATAGTAGTGATAGTAAACGGCCATTTTTTTGTGGATAAGTCGGTATACCGTCGAAAAATCATCGACTTAGCGTACAAAAAAGTAGGCGCACAAGCATTGTATCCAGCGAGGACTTGTTTGGGATAAAAATTGAGCTGTGGACAAAGATCGACTTTTCCCACATCTCATCCTGTGGATATGCAGGCACTTATCCACAGTGGCTAACAGAAATCACGGATTTTCTTGCTGTAGTGGCATGGTTAACGTGCTGTGCATGCATTGTTCTTGGTTTGCCAATCAAACTTGAGTGACCACGAATGTTGTTCTTTCGCGCATGCTGGCATCGAGGTGATTCCTGGCAGACGGTTTGGCAGTGGGTCTTGATGTCGTCGTTGGCTTTTTTTTGACGCTTCATGCATGCTTTTTTGGAAATATCTCCGGAGTTCCGCTTTTTTTATCGGTTTACAATAGATCTATATATAAAAATAGTAGTAATAGTAAACGCGGTTTTTTCTGTGGATAACTCCCTTTTTTTCAACAGGATCAACCGTTTACGCGCAAAATAAAGCGTGCATAATCGCTGTATCACGCGAGGAGCAAAATTGTATAAAATGCGGGCCTGCGCATAACTTCGTGTTTACTCACAAGTCATCCTGTGGATATCAAGTGACTTATCCACAATCGTTGTAAATTTCCCCTTTTTCGACATCGAATCGCCTGCTGGCCCTGTGCCTGATCAGGTTTGTTGACGTTTGCATTTTGCACAACGGTTTGGCAGTGCTGTGTGCGTGATGCCGACCGTGCCGGTTTTCGTCGCTCAGTTGTTGGCTGGATTTTTTTTTTGACAGCATGGGCAGCTTGCCGGCTTTTTTTTGACGAGAGGCTTGCCGATGTTGTTGACGGCGGACGGCAAGCAAAGTGCGCGTTGTCGGGTTTACCTTAATAAGTTCGTATACAAGAATAGTAATAGTAGTTAACGGTGACATCTTCTGTGGATAAGTCATGATTTGTCCTTGTAAACAATCGCTTGGCGTACGGATAAGCGCTGAGTAAGCGTTGTATCTGCCTGGGATGGTTTCTGGACAAAAAAACGTCGCTGAAAAATTTTTTCGTTTACGCACATATCGTCCCTGTGGATATCCATACGGTTATCCACAGCTTGCAGCCCCTGTTTTACCCTGCTTTTTAGCGTGCCGCGACGCTTGCTCGTACCGCTTGCCACGATTAATGTCGCCCTGGTCCGGCACTGGTGGTAATCTCAATGTGGCTCAACAGCAATGCATGCGTGAAGAAAGACAGACTCTGGTAACGGGACGCGGTGGGGAGACACACCGCGCGACAGCTTGATGGCATACCGAAAGGAGCTTCATTGGAATCAGCAGGCGAATACGACTACATCATCGTGGGTGGCGGCACGGCAGGTTGCGTGCTGGCCAACCGGCTCACACGCGACAAGGATGCCAACGTTTTGCTCGTGGAAGCGGGCGGCAAGGACGATTACGTGTGGATCCACATCCCCGTCGGCTATCTGCATTGCATCGGCAATCCCCGCACGGACTGGCTGTATTCCACGCAGGCAGACGCGGGATTGGGCGGGCGCAGCTTGATGTATCCGCGCGGCAAAGTGCTGGGAGGCAGTTCTTCCATCAACGGCATGATCTATATGCGGGGCCAGGCCGGCGATTACGACCACTGGGCCGACCTGACGGACGATGTGTCCTGGCGCTGGGACAAAGTCTTGCCGTTATTTAAGCAAAGCGAGGATTACTACGGCGGCGCCTCGGAAAACCATGGTGTTGGCGGGGAATGGCGCGTGGAAAAACAGCGGCTGTCCTGGGATATTTTGAATGCTTTCCGCGATGCGGCGCAGCAGGTCGGCATTCCGAAAACCAGCGATTTCAATGGAGGCGACAATAGCGGCAGCGCGTATTTCGACGTCAATCAACGCCGCGGCATACGCTGGAATACCTCGAAAGCGTTTTTGAAACCGGCCGCGCGGCGTCCGAATCTGACCATCATGACGGGTTGCCACGTGGAACGTCTGCTGCTGGAAACGACGGAAACGGGACCGCGCTGCACGGGAATCGTGTTTACGGGCGGCGGTACACAGTGGCAGGCGACGGCCAAACGGGAAACCTTGCTGACGGCGGGGGCCATCGGTTCTCCCCAATTGCTGCAATTGTCCGGCATCGGCCCGGCCGCCTTGCTGCAGCAGCATGGCATCGTTCCCGTGCTCGATGCCGCCGGCGTGGGAGGCAATTTGCAGGATCATTTGCAGCTGCGCATGGTCTTTAAAGTACAGGGCGTCAAGACCTTGAACGTGATGGCCAGCAATATCGTCGGCAAGATGCAGATAGGCTTGCAATACGCGCTGTTCCAGAGCGGGCCCATGTCAATGGCGCCGTCGCAGCTGGGCGCGTTTGCCAAGTCCGACCCGCAGCAAGCCACGCCGAACCTGCAATACCATGTGCAACCGCTGTCGCTGGACAAATTCGGCGAGCCGCTGCACGCGTTTCCCGCATTTACGGCCAGCGTCTGCAACCTGCGCCCCACCTCGCGTGGCCACGTGCACATCGCGTCGGCCGACAGCTATGCGGCGCCTGACATCGTGCCCAATTACCTCAGTACGCAGCAGGACCGCGCCGTCGCAGCTGACGCCCTGCGCCTGACGCGGGCCATCGCCGCCGCGCCGGCCCTGAAAAAATTTGCGCCGCAGGAATACAAGCCTGGCGTGCAATTCCAGAGCGAGGAAGAACTGGCGCAGGCGGCCAGTCAGATTGGCACCACCATTTTTCACCCCGTGGGTACCTGCCGCATGGGCCTGGCCAGCGATGCATCGAGCGTCGTCGACAGCCAGCTGCGCGTGCTCGGCGTGGCCGGCTTGCGCGTCGTCGATGCCTCCATCATGCCCTACATTACTTCTGGTAATACGAACTCGCCCACCGTGATGATCGCGGAAAAAGCGGCGCAAATGATACATGCGGCCTGGAAATGACTGCGTCAAAGCCCAGGTTTGCGCCATTCTGGCTGGCGAAAAATCCCCGTAGTTATACTGTATTGTGCGTTAAATTTAAGTTGTGTATTATAAAAATGACTAAGTAGTACAAAAAGTACAACTAGGAGACACGATGTCAAACGTAATCTTGGAAACAAGAAATTTGACCAAGGAATTCAAGGGTTTCACCGCAGTGAGCGAGGTGAACCTGCAGGTAGAGCGGGGCCATATCCACGCCTTGATCGGTCCTAACGGCGCCGGCAAGACCACGTGTTTCAACTTGCTCACCAAATTCCTGGTCCCCACTTCCGGGCAGATCCTGTTCAATGGAAAAGACATCACGGCCGCCAAACCGGCCCAGATCGCCCGCATGGGCGTGATCCGTTCCTTTCAGATTTCCGCTGTCTTCCCGCATTTGTCCGTGCTGCAAAACGTGCGCATCGGCTTGCAGCGCCAATTGGGCACCTCATTCCATTTCTGGCAAAGTGAGCGTTCCCTGAACCAGCTCAACGACCGCGCCATGGCCTTGCTGGCCGAAGTCGACCTGACGGAGTTTGCCGACACCATCACGGTCGACATGCCGTATGGACGCAAGCGGGCGCTGGAAATTGCCACCACTTTGGCGATGGAGCCGGAAATGATGCTGCTTGACGAGCCGACGCAGGGCATGGGCCACGAAGACGTGCACCGTGTGACGGAACTGATCAAGAAGGTCTCGGCTGGCCGCACGATTTTGATGGTGGAACACAATATGAGCGTGGTCTCCGGCATCTGCGACAAGATTTCCGTCCTGCAGCGCGGCGCCATGCTGGCCGAAGGCAGTTACGCGGAAGTGTCGCGCAACCCGCAAGTGATGGAAGCGTACATGGGCACCACCCACGCCGAGCTCGAAGGGGCGCATTGATGACGACACAAGTGAATGGCAGCGCACCCGCGCTGGAAATTGCACAACTGCACACCTGGTATGGCGAATCGCACATCTTGCATGACGTGAATTTGAAAGTGGAGCAGGGCGAAGTGGTAACTTTGCTGGGCCGCAACGGCGCCGGACGCACGACCACCTTGCGCGCCATCATGGGCTTGACGGGGGCGCGCACGGGCTCCATCAAAGTCAACGGCGTCGAAGCGATAGGTTTGCCCACGCACAAAATCGCCCACCTGGGCATCGGGTATTGTCCCGAAGAGCGCGGCATTTTTTCATCGCTGTCGACGGAGGAAAACCTGATGCTGCCACCGACCCTGGCCAGTGGCGAGAAGGGCATGTCAGTGGAGGAAATCTATGCCATGTTCCCGAATTTGCAGGAACGTCGCCATAGCCAGGGCACGCGATTGTCGGGCGGGGAACAGCAGATGCTGGCCGTGGCGCGCATCCTGCGCACGGGCGCGCGCCTGCTGCTGCTCGATGAAATTTCCGAAGGCCTGGCGCCCGTCATCGTGCAAGGGCTGGCGCGCATGATTACCACCCTCAAAGCAAAGGGTTACACCATCGTCATGGTGGAACAGAATTTCCGGTTTGCCGCACCGCTGGCAGACCGGTTTTATGTGATGGAGCACGGTCAGATCGTCGAGACTTTTGCTGCATCCGAACTGGAAGCCAAGATGCCGGTATTGACCGAGCTGCTTGGCGTGTAATGCCCATGTAGTTCCGTATCGTCGTCGAGCAATCGTTTAAATAGCAAACAATAATCCCAACGGAGACTCTATGAAACGTAACGCTATCGCCATTGCCACCGCCACTCTTTGCGCACTGGGCTTTTCCGCTGCCGCGCACGCCCAGGTGTCGGGCGACACCATCAAGATCGGTTTTATCTCCGACATGTCGGGCGTGTATTCCGACGTCGACGGCCTCGGTGGCGCGGAAGCCATCAAGATGGCGATCGCCGATGCCGGCGTGGTACTGGCCGGCAAGAAGGTGGAATTCATTTCCGCAGACCATCAAAATAAGGCCGACATCGCTGCCTCGAAGGCGCGTGAATGGTTCGACCAGCAAGGCGTCGACATGCTGATCGGCGGCACCAATTCCGGCGCCAGCCTGGCCATGGCCAAGGTGGCGGCGGAAAAGAAGAAAATTTTTATTGCCATCGGCGCCGGCTCCTCGCGCCTGACAAATGAAGAATGTACTCCTTACACCGTGCATTACGCCTACGACACTGTGGCGCTGGCGCGCGGTACGGGCGGCACCATCGTCAAGCAGGGCGGCAAGAGCTGGTATTTCATGACGGCCGACTACGCGTTTGGGCATTCGCTGGAAAAGGACACGGCCGAGGTCGTCAAGGCGGCTGGCGGCAAGGTGCTGGGCAGCGTCAAGCATCCGCTGGGCGCCTCGGATTTTTCTTCCTTCCTGCTGCAGGCGCAGGCAGCCAAGCCGCAAATCCTGGGCCTGGCCAATGCGGGCGGCGACGCCATCAACAGCATCAAGGCGGCCAACGAGTTCGGCCTGACGAAATCGATGAAGCTGGCCGGCTTGCTGATCTTCATCAACGACATCCATTCGCTGGGCTTGAACCTGACGCAAGGCATGTACCTGACCGACGGCTGGTACTGGGACTTGAATGCGGAAACGCGCGCCTGGTCGAAACGCTATTTCGCCAAGATGAAGAAAGAGCCGTCGATGCTGCAGGCAGCCGACTATTCGGCCGCGGCGAACTACCTGAAAGCCGTCAAGGCGATCGGCACGGATGACACCGAGAAAGTCATGGCGTATCTGAAAAAGACCAAGATCAACGACATGTTTACCCAGAATGGCGAAGTGCGCCCTGATGGCCGCATGGTGCACGATATGTATTTGATGGAAGTGAAGAAGCCATCCGAGTCGAAATACCCATGGGATTACTACAAGGTGGTTGCCACCGTGTCCGGTACGCAAGCCTATGTGACCAAGGCTGAATCGAAGTGTTCACTGTGGAAGTAACGCTGTAGCCATACCTGCGGATCGCCCGCCGCTGCGCGGGCGATCTGTCCTGCATGCTCTTCGCTTGCAGGGTTCGCCTTGCGCCGCCGCACCAGTCCGGTCTGCGGTGGCGTGTTTCCCTTGATACCACACCGCTACCCGGCGGTGCTTTTTATACTGTGATGCCATGGAAATTTTCGGCGTTCCATTACAAGCGATGATGAGCCAGCTGCTGCTGGGTCTCGTCAACGGCTCGTTCTATGCCATGTTGTCCCTCGGTCTGGCCGTCATCTTCGGCTTGCTCAATGTCATTAATTTCTCGCACGGCGCCATGTATATGATGGGCGCCTTCCTGGCCTGGATGGGCCTCAGCTATTTCGACATCAATTACTGGGCTATGCTGGTCATCGCCCCTATCCTCGTTGGCCTGGTCGGCATCCTGATCGAAAAGACCATGCTGCGCTGGTTGTATAAACTCGACCACCTGTATGGCTTGCTGTTGACCTTCGGCATCACCCTGATCATGGAAGGCGTGTTCCGCTCCTTCTATGGCGTTTCGGGCCAGCCGTATGCCGTGCCGGAAGCGCTGGCCGGCGCGACGGACCTGGGCTTCATGATTTTGCCGAACTACCGCGCCTGGGTGGTGATCGCCTCGCTTTCCGTGTGCCTCGCCACGTGGTTCGTCATCGAAAAAACCAAGCTGGGCGCCTACCTGCGGGCCGGCACGGAAAACCCGAAACTGGTAGAAGCGTTCGGCATCAACGTGCCGCTGATGGTGACGTTGACGTTTGGCTTCGGCGTGGCGCTGGCCGGTTTCGCCGGTGTGCTGGCCGCGCCCATCATTCAGGTTTCCCCGCTGATGGGCTCGAACCTGATCATCGTCGTGTTTGCCGTAGTGGTGATCGGCGGCATGGGTTCCATCATGGGCTCCATCCTGACGGGCCTGGGCCTGGGCGTGATCGAGGGCCTGACCCGCGTGTTCTACCCGGAAGGCTCGGCCACTGTGGTTTTCGTGGTGATGGTCATCGTGCTGCTGCTGCGTCCCGCCGGCCTGTTCGGCAAAGAAAAGTAATCCTCATCAGTCATGTATTGGAGCTACCACGATGAATAAGAATGTAGGCTACGCCATTGCCTTGCTGCTGGCGTTGGCGGCCCCGTTTTACGGCTATCCCGTCTTCCTGATGAAGTTGCTGTGCTTTGCCCTGTTTGCCTGTGCCTTTAACTTGCTGATCGGCTACACGGGCTTGCTGTCGTTTGGCCATGCGGCCTTCTTTGGCGGCGCCGGCTATGTCACCGGCTACGCGCTGCGCACCTGGGGCTGGCCGACGGAATTGGGTCTGCTGGCCGGCGTCGCCACGGGTGCCCTGCTGGGCCTGGTGATCGGCGGCCTGGCGATCCGCCGCCAAGGTATTTACTTTACGATGATTACCCTGGCACTGGCGCAGATGGTGTACTTCCTTGCCTTGCGTCTGCCATTCACGGGCGGCGAGGATGGCTTGCAGGGTGTTCCACGTGGAACCTTGCTGGGCATGATAGACCTGGGCAATGACACGGTGCTGTACTACGTGGTGCTGGCCATCTTCATCGCTGGCTTCGCCCTGATCGTGCGCACCATCCACTCGCCGTTCGGCCAAGTGCTCAAGGCCATCAAGGAAAACGAACCGCGCGCCATCTCGCTGGGCTACGACGTCAACAAGTACAAGCTGATGGCCATCGTGCTGTCCGCTTCGCTGGCCGCCCTGGCCGGCGCCACCAAGACCCTGGTGCTGGGCTTTGAAACCCTGACCGATGTGTACTGGGGCATGTCTGGCCTGGTCGTGTTGATGACACTGGTGGGCGGCATGGGCACGATGGCGGGCCCCATCCTCGGCGCCGTGCTGATCATCGCCCTGGAAAACAAGCTGGGCGATGTCGGTACCTATCTGGCCACGCACACGGGCATCGAATGGTTCGGCACCCTGGGCGAATCGGTGGGCATGGTCACTGGCGTGATTTTCGTCATCTGCGTGCTGCTGTTCCGGCGCGGCATCGTCGGCGAAGCCATCGCGCGCTTCGGCGGCAGGGCCGCCAAGGCCGCTGTCTGATTTTCAAGCAACGCCGGACGGATAGTCCGGCGTTTTTCATTGTGCGTCCACTGTTACCTCAACGGAGAGAACCACCATGCAAATGACGATCACGCGCACGGGGAGCGGCCTGTGTACCCTGCTGGCGTTGGCAGCCTGCGGCAGCAACCATGCACCGGAAGAACTGAATCAGATACCCAGTTATCTGGGCACGATCGCGCGCGCCGACTACGACGGCAAGACCAATGATTTACTCACGGCCGGCCTGGGCAAGACGGGGCTGGCGGGCGTCGCGCCCGCGTATGCGAATGCGGAGCAGCCGACGCCGGCAGAACTGCGCCGCAATGCAATCTACGCCAATTACCGTGCCGTGCTCGACATTGCCGCCAACAGCGGCTATGGCACCCTGTACGGACCGAACGTCGATGCGTCGGGGAACGTGGGCACGGGCGAGGGCCTGGTGGCCGGCAGTGAATACATCGCCTATGCGGATGATGGCACGGGCAAGAAGAATGTCACCTTGATGGTGCAGGTGCCGGCCAGCTTCGATCCCGAGCATGCCTGCATCGTCACGGGCACGTCGAGTGGCTCGCGCGGCATCTACGGCGCCATCGGCAGCTCGGGCGAATGGGGCCTGAAGAAGGGCTGCGCCGTGGCATATGCGGACAAGGGTTCCGGCACAGGGCTGTATGTGTTTGAAGACGACAGCGTCAATCTGCAGAACGGCGTGCGCGCGGGAAGGGTGGCTGCCGGCAAGAGTGCGCTCTTTGTGCCCGACTTGAACGACGCGGACCGGCTGGCCTGGGCCGCCGCTTATCCGAACCGTATCGCCTTCAAGCATGCACACTCGCAGCAGAACCCGGAGAAGGATTGGGGCAAGGTGACCTTGCAGGCGGTCGAGATGGCGTATTACGTCTTGAACGAGCGCTATGGCGTGCTGGCCCGCGACGGCAGTTCGCGCATCGTGCGGCTGACGCCGAAGAACACCATCACGATCGCGTCGAGCATTTCCAACGGTGCCGGCTCGGCCTTGCTGGCGGCGGAGCAGGATAGCAAGGGCTTGATCAGTGGCGTGGCCGCCAGCGAGCCGCAGGTCCAGCCTGCGGCATCGAGTGCCTACAGCGTGCGGCAGGGCGGGGTGCAGTTGGCCAATCCGGGCCGCGCGCTATACGACTACGCCACCTATGCGGCGCTGTACCAGCCGTGCATCGCTTCCGTGGCCGGCAATGCGGGACGCTGCACGGCGCTGGTCGCCAAGGGCTTATTGAATGGCGCCGACCTGGCGGCGCAGCAGGCGGATGCGAAGCAGCGCTTGCGCGCGTATGGCTGGTTGCTTGACTCCGATCCGCTGCAAGCCGCGCACGCGGGCACGAATATCCTGGTGGCCGTCACGTATGCCTATGCCTATGGGAAATTTTCCGTGACGGACAAGGTGTGCGGTTTCACGTTTGCGCAGACGGATGGCAGCGGCAATCCGGTCGCTTTCACTTCGGCGCAAAAGGCGGCCAGCTTTGCGGCGCAAAACGGCATCCTTGGCAGTGTCGTGTACGAGAACAGCGTGGGCGGCGCCAAGGGCTACACGGCCGGCGTGTCACCCTCGACCGGTCTGGCGGACCAGTCGCTCGATGGCTTCCTGTGTCTGCGCAGCCTGGCGACGGGCAAGGATGCCGTCAGCGGCGCCAACTTGCAGGGCACCCTGGACGGGCAGAGCGTGCGCGTGCGGGCGGGCATGGCCGAGGTAGCGGCCAGCGGAAAACTGCAAGCCAAACCGGCCATCATCGTGCAGGGACGCAGCGATACTCTGATTCCCGTCAATCATGCCTCGCGCGCCTACCTGGGATTGAACGCAGCGGTGGAAGGGACGAATAGCAAACTGCGCTATATCGAGGTGACCAACGCCAACCACTTCGATTCCTTCAGCAGCGCCTTGCCGACCCTGATCGTGCCCTTGCATGTGTACCTGAACCGGGCACTCGACGCAATGTATGCGCATTTGTCTGCCAAGCAAGCCTTGCCGCCCTCGCAGGTGGTGCGCACAGTGACGCGTACCGATGCGTCGACCTTGATCACGAATGTCAACGTGCCGGCGATAGCGGCAACGCCTGCGGCTGGCAATGCGATCAGCGTGACGGGCACGGTAGTGGATGTGCCCAACTAGCGTCAGTTTGCATATCGCCCGAGAGCCACGTCGAGTACGTGGCTTTTTTTTGAGCGCTTACAGCGCGGCCGCATAGATGGCGCGGGCATCAAGACGCGTGACGGGCCGAGGATTGTTGCCTAGCAAGCGCGTCTGTAGCATGGCCTCGTCGGCCAGGCGATCCAGGTCGCTGGCCGCGATGCCCACCTCGCGCAGGGTGCGCGCGATCCCTGTCGCCAGGGCGATGTCATGCATGGCGTCGATCAGGGCCACGGCGCGCGCTTCCTCGCTGCCCGTGATGCCGGGTTGCACGACGGCCGCCAGTTGCGCATACAGGGGCGCCGCGTGGGGCAGATTGAAGCGCAGCACGTGTGGCAACACCAGCGCATTCGACAGGCCATGTGGCACGTGGAACATGCCGCCAATGGGATAAGCGAGCGCGTGCACGGCCGCCACGGGGGCATTGGCAAACGCCTGGCCGGCCAGCATGGCGCCGAGCAACATGGCCTCGCGCGCCGGCAAGTTGCTGCCATCGCGGCAGGCCGTGAGCAGATTGCCGGACAGCAGTGACAGCGCCTGCATGGCCAGCATATCGGACAATGGATTTTTCAGCAGGCGGCTGGTGTACGCTTCGATGGCGTGCACCATGGCATCGATGCCGGTGGCGGCTGTCACGGCGGGTGGCAAGCCCAGGGTCAGGCTGGCGTCGAGGATGGCCAGGTCTGCATACAGTTGCGGCGCGACCACGCCCATCTTGCTGGTGGCACCCGTGGTGACGATGGCGATCTGCGTCACTTCCGAGCCCGTGCCGGCCGTGGTCGGCAATTGCACCAGGGGCAGGCGCTGGCCGTTGACATTGCCGATGCCATACAGTTGCGCCAAATCCTGGTGGCCGGGAGCCAGTACAGCCACCAGCTTGGCCACATCCAGCGAGCTGCCGCCACCGAGACCGATAATCAGTTCCACGTGAAACATCCGGGCCTGGGCGACGCCGGCCAGCACGATCGCTTCGGGCGGATCGGCTTGCACCTCGGAAAAGACACGCACGTCGATACCCGCCGTTCGCAAACTATGCAGCGGAGCATCGGCGAGTCCCGTGCGCAGAAAACCTGCATCGGTGACGAGCAGGGCACGGCGCACCGTGGGGAAGTGATGGGCGATATGGGCGCCCAGCTGGGCGGCGGCGCCCGCTTCAATAATCAGGTGCGGCACGGTGCGGAACTGGAAGGCGGGCATGCAGACTCCTGACAACAAGGACAGAAGCCAAGCTTACTCCGCTTTTCCGCCCTGCGTATGTTTCACGTGGAACCAGACGCCGCGGGCTATTCCCATTCCAGCGCGCCGCGTTTCCATTCATACGCCAGGCCGATGGCCAGTACACTCAAAAAACCCATGACAGCCCAGAAGCCGGGCAAGCCGAGTTCGTTCACGTTGGCCGCCCACGGCATCAGGAAGATCACCTCGATATCGAACAGGATGAAGAGGATGGCGACCAGGTAGAAGCGGATGTCGAACTTCATGCGCGCATCGCCGAACGCTTCGAAGCCGCATTCGTACGGCGACAGCTTGTGCGGATCGGGCTTGTGCGGACCCAGCACGCGTCCCAGCAGCATGGGCACGATGCCGACCAGGATGCCGATCAGAATGAACAGGAGGACGGGAAAATAGTTTTCGAGGAGCATGGGGGTTCCTCTCAGTGGCTGGAAGACAGCTTCATCAGCACGATGCCGCACACGATGAGGACGGCGGCGCACACGCGCATGGTGCTGATTTGCTCGCCCAGAAACACGATACCGACGATGAAGGCGCCGACGGCGCCGATGCCGGTCCAGATGGTGTAAGCCGTGCCCAAGGGGAGGGTGCGCATTGCAATCGACAGCAAGCCGAAGCTGGCGATCATCATGACCACGGTAATCACGGAGGGAGTCAGTTTGGTGAAACTCTCGGAGAGTTTCATCGAGTATGCCCACACAACTTCAAGCATGCCGGCAATGAGTAAAAGTATCCAGGCCATGGCGGCTCCTTATACAGAGCGGGCCGTCCCGGTGTGTGCCCATGATGGGGGAGGCCGTCCTCCTGGATGATCGTCACTATGGCCACTGGCGTGACTACGGTTGCGGACGATGCGGCAATTGTAGCAAACATTGCAGGACACTGCAGCCCCATCCTGGAGCTTGTTGAGTGTTCCACGTGAAACAGAAATCGCCGTTTACTCGCCCGTGCTGAGTAAAAATTAAGCAAAAATTGGCCCGACGAAGGTTGCGCTAGCAAAAAGACTCTATAATCGGAGCTCTCTTCCCGCATTTTTACTTGCACTGTTACCTATTTATCATGTTATTTCCTACAGAATTCGACGTCATCGTTGTCGGTGGTGGTCACGCCGGTACCGAGGCGGCCCTCGCTTCCGCCCGCATGGGGCAGAAGACGCTATTGCTCACGCATAATATTGAGACATTGGGCCAGATGTCGTGCAATCCCTCCATCGGTGGCATCGGCAAGGGCCACCTGGTCAAGGAGGTCGATGCCATGGGCGGCGCGATGGCGATTGCCACCGACGAATCCGGCATCCAGTTCCGCATCCTGAACTCGTCGAAAGGCCCTGCAGTACGCGCCACGCGCGCTCAGGCTGATCGGCTTCTTTACAAAGCCGCCATCCGCACGCGCCTGGAAAATCAGCCTAATTTATGGCTGTTCCAGCAAGCCGTCGATGATTTGATCGTCGAAGGCGACCGGGTCGTCGGCGCCGTGACGCAGATCGGCTTGAAGTTTCTGGCCCGCGCCGTGGTGCTCACGGCCGGTACCTTCCTCGATGGCAAGATCCACGTGGGCTTGAATAACTACTCGGCCGGCCGCGCCGGCGACCCGCCTGCCATTTCGCTTTCGGCTCGGTTAAAAGAGCTGAAACTGCCGCAGGGTCGTTTGAAAACGGGCACGCCGCCGCGCATCGATGGCCGCACAATCGACTTTTCCGTCATGCAGGAACAGCCGGGCGACCTCGATCCCGTACCCGTCTTTTCCGTCATGGGCAACACGGCCATGCACCCGCGCCAGGTGCCGTGCTGGGTCACGCATACGAATAGCCAGACGCACGACATCATCCGTGCCGGCCTGGACCGCAGCCCCATGTACACGGGCGTCATCGAGGGCGTGGGTCCCCGGTATTGCCCTTCCATCGAAGACAAGATCCACCGTTTCTCGGGCAAGGAATCGCACCAGATCTTCCTCGAACCGGAAGGTTTGACGACGCATGAGTTCTATCCGAATGGCATCTCCACGAGCCTGCCGTTCGACGTACAGATCGCCCTGGTGCAATCGATGAAAGGCATGGAAAACGCCCACATCCTGCGTCCCGGCTATGCCATCGAATACGATTACTTCGACCCGCGCGGCTTGAAGGCCTCGCTGGAAACGAAGGCCGTGGCTGGCCTGTTCTTTGCCGGCCAGATCAACGGCACCACCGGCTACGAAGAAGCGGCCGCGCAAGGCATGCTGGCGGGCCTGAATGCGGCCTTGCTGACGCAGGACAAGGAAGCCTGGGTACCGGGCCGCTCCGAGGCGTATCTGGGCGTGCTGGTCGACGATCTGATCACCCAGGGCGTGCAGGAACCGTACCGCATGTTCACCAGCCGCGCGGAGTACCGCCTGAGCCTGCGCGAAGACAATGCCGACATGCGCCTGACGGAAATCGGCCGTACTTTGGGCTGCGTGGGCGACGCCCAATGGCAAGCCTTCGAAACGAAGCGCGAAGCGGTGGCGCTGGAACTGCAGCGCCTGCGTTCCACCTGGGTCAATCCGCGCATCCTGGCGGCCGCCGAATCGGAACGTATCGTCGGCCAAGCCATCGAGCGCGAATACTCGCTGGCGGACCTGCTGTGCCGCCCGAACGTGGCCTACGATACCCTGATGAGCATGACGGGCATGGAAGGTCAGGCCCTGGCCGGCCCCGGCGTGGAAGACCCCGCCGTGCGCGAACAGGTGGAAATCCAGCTCAAATACGCGGGCTACATCGAGCGCCAGAGCAAGGAAATCGAGCGACACGAACACTATGAAAACCTGGCCCTGCCGGCCGGTTTCAACTACCTCGATATCGGCGCGCTGTCGGTCGAAGTGCGGCAAAAACTCGACAAACAGCGCCCTGAAACCCTGGGCCAGGCATCGCGTATTTCCGGCGTGACGCCGGCGGCGATTTCGCTGCTGCTGGTGCATTTGAAAAAGCGCGGCTTCGGTGCCGCGCAGACCACCACTTTAAAGGATGAGGTTGTTGAATGAAGCAGTTTGACCGGGCCGCACTGGCCCCCATTTTGAATGAAGGCATCGCCGCGCTGGAGCTGGACCTGAGCGCGGATCAGACGGAAAAACTGCTCGATTACCTGGCCTTGCTGGCCAAATGGAATAGCGTGTACAACCTGACGTCGGTGCGCGATCCGCTGCAGATGCTGACCTTGCACGTACTCGATTCGCTGGCGGCCGTGCCGGCGTTCGCTCATGCAAAAAATGTACTCGACGTGGGCGCCGGCGGCGGCTTGCCGGGCATGGTACTGGCCATCGCGCGGCCCGATATCCAAGTGTCGATGATCGACACCGTGCATAAAAAGACGGCATTTTTGACGCAGGTGAAGGCCGAACTGGGCTTGAGCAACGTCACCGTGTACACGAAGCGTGTGGAGCAGCTGGAAGTGCAGCAGAAATTCGACGTGATTACCTCGCGCGCCTTTGCTGACCTGTCCGACTTCGTCAACTGGTCGAACCATGTGCTGGCCGAGGGCGGGCAATTCATCGCCTTGAAAGGGGTGGCACCGCCAGACGAGCGCGAGCGACTGCCGGCAGACTGGCAAGTGACACAATTGCGGCCTATCCAGGTGCCAGGGCTAAATGCAGAGCGTCATCTGGTCTTTATAGCAAGAATTTAAAGGCCGCTGAATTAAATGGTATAAATCATATAAACAGTTTATGCGGTATAAATAATATAAACCGTATAAACGATTTGTATCGTATAAATGAAATAAATAGTATAAATCGTTTCGGCGGGATGCCGGGGCGCACGATGAAGTTTGCATCTCTTTACAACTAGAAGATACATGGCCAAAATTTTTTGTGTAGCAAATCAAAAGGGTGGTGTTGGTAAAACCACAACAAGCGTCAACCTCTCCGCCGGTCTGGCCAAGTTGAACCAGCGCGTGCTGCTGGTCGACCTCGACCCGCAGGGCAATGCGACCATGGGCGCCGGCATCAACAAGGCCGGCTTGAAGGCGTCCACCTATGAAGTCATGTTGGGCGAGTCCGATGTCAAGACGGCACGCCAGCGTTCGGAAGCGGGGCGCTTCGATGTCTTGCCGTCGAACCGCGAACTGGCAGGTGCCGAAGTCGAGATGGTGGAACTGGACAACCGCGAACGCCGCCTGAAGGATGCGCTGGCCGAAGTCGACAGCGAATACGATTTCATCCTCGTTGATTGTCCGCCGGCATTATCGATGCTGACCCTGAACGGCCTGTGCGCCGCACATGGCGTGATCATCCCGATGCAGTGCGAGTACTACGCGCTGGAAGGCTTGTCCGACCTGGTCAACACCATCAAGAAGGTGCATGCCAACCTGAACCCGGATCTGAAGATCATCGGTCTCTTGCGCGTGATGTTCGATCCACGCATGACATTATCGCAACAAGTGTCGGCCCAGCTGGAGCAGCACTTTGGCGACAAGGTCTTCAATACCATCATCCCGCGCAATGTCCGCCTGGCCGAAGCGCCATCGTACGGCCTGCCCGGAGTGACCTTCGACCCGAGCTCGAAAGGTGCCCAGGCGTATATCGCCTTCGGCGCCGAGATGGTCGAACGTATCAAACATATGTAAACAAAGGGCGAGCGACTCCCATGGAATAATGTGAGCGCTTACTCCGAAAACACGATTAGGACAGCATGGCTACGAAAAAATTAAAAGGACTGGGTCGCGGACTCGACGCCCTCCTGGGTGGCGGCGGCGACTTCGCCAGTCCGGACACGCATCAACCCTCCAGCTTGCCCGTGTCACAAATGCAAGCTGGCAAGTACCAGCCGCGCACGCGCATGGACGAGGGGGCCCTGAACGAACTGGCCGCCTCGATCAAGGCGCAAGGACTGATGCAGCCCATCCTGGTGCGTCCGATCGGGCAAGACACCCTGAGCGGACTTGTTAAATATGAAATTATTGCCGGTGAGCGCCGTTTCCGCGCCTCGCAGTTGGCCGGCCTGACGGAAGTACCGGTGCTGGTGCGCGATGTGGACGACCTGGCCGCCGCCGCGATGGCGCTGATCGAGAACATCCAGCGCGAAGACCTGAACCCGCTGGAAGAAGCGCAGGGCATCCACCGCCTGATCGCCGACTTCAATTTTACGCATGAGCAAGCGGCCACTGCGCTGGGACGCTCGCGCAGCGCGGTGTCGAACCTGTTGCGCCTGATGAACCTGGCAAGTCCCGTGCAGACCATGCTGATGGCTGGCGATATCGACATGGGCCATGCGCGTGCCTTGCTGGCGGTCGATGCGGCCAGCCAGATCAATCTGGCCAACCAGGTCGTGGCCAAGCGCCTGTCGGTACGCGAAACGGAAAAGCTGGTGACGCGGACCGCCGAAGAAGCGGCCAACCCCGTCGAACCGCGGCAAAAGGAAAAGTCCGGCGACATCGCGCGCTTGGAAGAAGAGTTGTCCGATGCGCTGGCCACGCCCGTGGTGTTCAAGATGGGCAACAAAGGCCGTGGCCAATTAGTGATCGATTTTGCCGATCTTGACGTGCTCGATGGTTTGTTGACCCGCTTGCGTGGTTAAATAGCAAGCTGCAAAGACATGGGAAGTGTGGGTGTGGACAATCCGGCCATGCTTTCCAGATGCACCACGTGATTCCTTGATAACACGGCTGGAAGCGGCCAGACAAGCGACTTTGCCATATAGTGGTGCAAATGGCGGCGAATAGTCGGTAAAGCGTCAGTTTCACGCAGCAATCGCCCTGCTGCGGTGCAGCAACGTTTGACTCTATAGAACAAAGCCAACTATAATCCCGTGTCTTTGCGTGTGTAGATTTTTCTGGGAACTTGGCAATTGAGTGATTCACAACAAAGTATTGCCAAGCCAGTCTACAAAGTAGTTGCCTTGCAGCTAGCAATCGTAATCAGTTTTGCCACGCTCACCTTGTTTTTCGGTGGCAGTGTCAGAGGCTGGTCAGCCGCATGCGGCGGTGCGATCGCCGTTGCCGGCAGTCTAGCGTATGCCTTGCTGGTGGTTCGCGGTAGTAGCGACGCCAAAAAGGCTTTTCGCGCGCACTTGCGTGCGGAAATGGTGAAAATATTTATTACAGCGGTGCTGTTTATATTGGCACTGGTGTTGTTTCAGTCGGCCGCCTGGTTATGGCTGATCTTGGGTTTCGCGGTGGCAACCTTAGCATACTGGTTTTCATTGCTCGCTGTTTAATCATTGGTTTTGGGGCCTGTTGTGCTCTGAAACGACAAATCTAAATTCATTATGACCACAGAACACGCTATTGAAGCGGGCCATGCTGCCCCGGCCAACGCCACAGAATACATCAGCCACCATTTGGCCCACTTGAAAAGCGCCGATGGCGCCTTCAACCTGGACACATTCTGGGTGTCTGCCATCATGGGCTTTGTTTTCCTTGCCGTTTTCTACATGGCTTCACGCCGTGCGACGGCCGGTGTTCCTGGCAAACTGCAAAACTTCGTCGAAATGATCATGGAAATGGTCAATGAGACTATTAATGGGGCCTTCCACGCAAAAAGCAAGATCATCGCGCCGCTGGCCATCACGATTTTCGTGTGGGTCTGGTTGTTGAACGCAATGGACTTCTTGCCGGTTGACCTGCTGCCGACAGTGTTGAGCTGGTTTGGCGTGCACAAGCTGCGCGTGGTGCCGACCGCCGACGTGAACCATACTTTTGCGATGTCGTTCTCGGTAGTTCTGTGCATTATCGCGTTTTCCGTCAAGGCCAAGGGCCTGGGCGGCTGGATCAAGGAATTGTTTACCGCGCCTTTCCATGCAAGTGGCATCATCGGCACGATCTTGTTGGCACCAGTTAATTTCTTGCTGCAAATGGTTGAGTTGGTTGCAAAACTGATCTCCCTGTCGCTGCGACTGTTCGGCAATATGTATGCCGGTGAGCTGATTTTCATCTTGATCGCGTTGTTGCCTTGGTGGGCACAGTGGGCGTTGGGTGGTCCATGGGCAATTTTCCATATCTTGATTGTAACTTTGCAAGCTTTTGTGTTTATGGCGTTGACGGTTGTGTATCTGAGCCTCGCGGTTGAGAAACATTAATCATTAACTTTATATTTTGTTTTTTTAGTATCTTTCGTTTTTAAATTTAGGAGAATTTTATGCAAGCTCTGATCGCACAAGTACAAAGCATGACCGTTCTGGCAGCAGCAATCATCATCGGCCTGGCCGCAATCGGCACCGCTCTGGGCTTCGCTATTCTGGGTGGCAAATTCCTGGAAGCTTCGGCACGTCAACCAGAACTGATGCCACAACTGCAAACCAAACTGTTCGTTATCGCTGGTCTGCTGGATGCTATCTCGATGATCGGCGTTGGTATCGCTCTGCTGTACACGTTCGCTAACCCGTTCCTGTCCGCTCTGACGGCTGTTGCTCAGTAATTCGCTCCAACCCTAGGAGAAACTTTTAGTTAGGAGCAAAGGTATGGACATCAATATGTCGCTCATCGGCCAGATGATCACCTTCGCGGTGTTGGTCTGGTTCTCGATGAAGTTCGTATTTCCAGCGCTGAACACAGCGCTGGATGAGCGTGCCAAACGAATCGCGGATGGATTGGCTGCGGCCGATCAAGGTCAAGCTTCGATGGCTGTCGCTGAAAAGCGTGCGCAAGAGGCATTGAACAGTGCACGTGAAGAAGCGTCGCAACGCGTTGCGGACGCTGAAAAGCGCGCGCAGCTGGTTGCTGAAGAGATCAAGCAAAATGCACAAGCTGAAGCTGCGCGTATCATTGCGCAAGCCCAGTCGGACGCCGAACAGCAACTGTCGAAAGCACGCGAACAATTGCGCGCTCAGGTGGCTGACCTGGCTGTCAAGGGTGCCGAGCAGATCTTGAAGCGTGAAGTCAACGCTACGGCTCACGCCGAAATGTTGCAGCGTCTTGCTGTCGAGCTGTAATCATGGCAGAACTCGCAACCGTCGCCCGTCCCTACGCGGAAGCTTTGTTCCGCGTAGCCCAAGCTGGTAAGGAGTCAAGCAACCTCGCGGCGTGGTCCGAACTGGTGTCCGAACTGGCACAGATCGGTAGCCACCCCGAGGTACAGGCGTACGCGCGCAATCCGAAAGTTTCGGAAAGCGACGTTGCCGCCACCATCCTGTCGTTGTTGAAATCGCCGCTCAATGAGGAAGTGAAAAACTTCGTCACGTTGTTGATCGAAAATGGCCGCATCAGCCTGCTGCCGGAAATCGGCGCGCAATTCCATACCTTGAAAAATGGTCTGGAAGGTGCGGCTGACGCCGAGATCACGAGCGCTTTCGATCTGAGCGAAGGCCAAACGGCCGAGCTGGTCGCAACGCTGGAAAAGAAATTCAGTCGTAAGCTCAACCCTGCCGTCACAGTGGATCCATCGCTGCTCGGCGGCGTGCGCGTGGTTGTTGGCGACCAAGTGCTCGATACCTCGGTGCGCGCCAAGCTGCAGCAACTGCACGCTGCATTGGTGTCGTAAGACACGCGCTTCGGCAGGCCAGCTAAGACAGACCCTTACCCCTCGCGCAAGCTGAGAGAAACACTTTTAGGAGTTAGTATGCAACTCAACCCATCTGAAATCAGCGAGTTGATCAAGAGCCGGATCCAAGGTCTTGACGGCGGCGCTGAAGTGCGTAATCAAGGCACGGTTATTTCCGTCGCCGACGGTATCTGCCGCATCCACGGTTTGTCGGACGTGATGCAAGGCGAGATGCTGGAATTCCCAGGCAACACGTTTGGCCTGGCAATGAATCTGGAACGCGACTCCGTCGGTTCCGTGATTCTGGGTGCCTACGAGCACATCTCCGAAGGCGACACGGTGAAATGCACCGGCCGCATTCTGGAAGTGCCAATTGGTCCTGAGCTGCTCGGCCGCGTTGTCAACGCGCTGGGTCAGCCAATCGACGGCAAAGGCGCCATCGACACGAAACTGACGGCCGCGATTGAAAAAATCGCTCCGGGCGTTATCGCCCGTGAGTCCGTTTCGCAACCAATGCAAACCGGCCTGAAGTCGATCGATGCGATGGTTCCAGTTGGCCGCGGCCAGCGCGAACTGATCATCGGCGACCGTCAAACCGGCAAGTCGGCTGTGGCGATTGATGCGATCATCAATCAAAAAGGCCAGGGCATGAAATGTATCTACGTCGCGATTGGCCAAAAAGCCTCGTCGATCAAGAACATCGTGCGCTCGCTGGAACAGCACGGCGCGATGGAATACACCATCGTTGTCGCCGCTTCCGCTTCGGAATCGGCCGCCATGCAATACATCTCCCCGTACTCCGGTTGCGCCATGGGCGAATACTTCCGTGACCGCGGTGAAGATGCACTGATCGTCTACGATGATCTGTCCAAACAAGCTGTTGCATACCGTCAAATCTCGCTGCTGCTGCGCCGTCCACCAGGTCGTGAAGCGTACCCAGGCGACGTGTTCTACCTGCACAGCCGCCTGCTGGAACGCGCAGCACGCGTGAACGCCGACTACGTCGAGAAGTTCACCGACGGCGCCGTCAAAGGCAAGACCGGTTCCCTGACGGCACTGCCGATCATTGAAACGCAAGCTGGCGACGTGTCCGCATTCGTTCCAACCAACGTGATTTCGATTACCGACGGTCAGATCTTCCTGGAAACCTCGCTGTTCAACGCCGGTATCCGTCCTGCAATTAACGCCGGTATTTCCGTATCGCGCGTCGGTGGCGCCGCCCAGACCAAGGTCATCAAAAACCTGTCCGGCGGTATCCGTACCGACTTGGCGCAGTACCGTGAACTGGCCGCGTTTGCGCAGTTCGCTTCGGACCTGGATGAATCGACCCGCAAGCAGCTGGACCGTGGTGCCCGCGTAACGGAATTGCTCAAGCAAGCCCAGTACTCGCCACTGTCGATCTCGCTGATGGCCGTATCGCTGTTCTCGGTGAACAAAGGCTTCATGGACGACGTGCCAGTCAAGCAAGTGCTGTCGTTCGAAGCTGGTGTCCACGCTTACATGAAGACCAAGCAAGCTGCTCTGCTGGCCAAGATCGAAGAAACCAAGCAACTCGACAAAGACAGCGAAGCAACTCTGTCGGCGGCCATTGCTGATTTCAAGAAATCCGGCGCATATTAAGCGGCCAGGCGGCGCCCACCTTGAGTGAGGCGCCGCCCTACGCGCAGAAGGAGTAAGGACTCATGGCATCAAGCAAAGAGATACGAGGCAAGATCAAGAGCGTAGAGAATACGAAGAAGATCACCAAGGCGATGGAAATGGTCGCCGCGTCCAAAATGCGCAAGGCGCAAGACCGGATGCGGGCCGCCCGTCCCTACAGTGACAAGATTCGGAATATCGCCGCCAATCTGGCGACCGCCAATCCGGAATACACGCACCCGTTCCTGGCAGCTGCCCAGGGTACGCAAGCGAAGGCAGTGGGTTTCATCGTTGTCACGACCGACAAGGGTCTGTGCGGCGGCATGAACACCAACATCCTGCGCCAGGTGACGTCGAAGTCGCGCGAGCTGGAAGCAGCTGGCAACCGGATTGAAGCAGTTGCCATCGGTAACAAGGGTTTGGGTTTTTTGAATCGCATCGGCGTCAAGATCATTGCGCACGCCATTCAAACCGGTGATACGCCCCACCTGGACAAATTGATCGGACCCGTCAAGGTCATGCTCGAAGAGTTCCAGGCAGGCAAGATCGATGCAGTGTACCTGTGCTACACCAAATTCATCAACACGATGAAACAGGAACCAGTCGTGGAGCAATTGCTGCCTCTGACGGCCGACAAGATGGTTGCCGACAAGGGCGCCCACACGTGGGATTACATCTACGAGCCGGATGCGCAAAGCGTGATCGACGAATTGCTGGAGCGCTATGTAGAAGCGCTGGTGTACCAGGCAGTCGCGGAGAATCTGGCGTCCGAGCAATCGGCACGGATGGTCGCGATGAAAGCTGCAAGCGACAACGCGGGTAGTGTGATCGGCGAATTGAAGCTGATCTACAACAAGACCCGCCAAGCTGCGATTACCAAAGAACTCTCCGAAATCGTCGCCGGTGCGGCTGCGGTTTAAACGAATTTAACTATATTGAAGGAACGAACATGGCTGATGGCAAAATCGTTCAGTGTATCGGCGCTGTGGTGGACGTTGAGTTTCCCCGCAACGCGATGCCTAAGGTATTTGATGCCTTGAAGATGGCAGGCTCGGAACTGACCCTGGAAGTACAACAGCAGTTGGGCGACGGTATTGTCCGTACCATTGCACTCGGCACGTCCGATGGCTTGCGTCGCGGCATGATGATCCAGAACACCGGCAAACCTATCATGGTGCCAGTCGGTAAAGCAACGCTGGGTCGCATCATGGACGTGCTGGGCAACCCGATCGACGAATGCGGCCCAGTGTCGCACGAACAGATCGCGTCGATCCACCGCACCGCTCCTGCATACGACGAACTGTCGCCATCGCAAGAACTGCTGGAAACCGGCATCAAGGTGATCGACCTGGTTTGCCCGTTTGCAAAAGGCGGTAAAGTTGGTCTGTTCGGCGGCGCTGGCGTAGGCAAGACCGTCAACATGATGGAACTGATTAACAACATCGCCAAAGCGCACAGCGGCGTGTCCGTGTTCGCCGGTGTGGGTGAGCGTACTCGTGAAGGTAACGACTTCTACCACGAGATGGCTGACGCGAAAGTGGTCGATCTGGAAAATCCAGAGAACTCCAAAGTTGCGATGGTCTACGGTCAGATGAATGAACCGCCAGGTAACCGTCTGCGCGTTGCGCTGACCGGCCTGACGATCGCTGAATCGTTCCGTGATGAAGGCAAGGACGTTCTGTTCTTCGTCGACAACATCTACCGCTTTACGCTGGCTGGTACCGAAGTATCGGCACTGCTGGGCCGTATGCCGTCGGCTGTGGGTTACCAACCGACCCTGGCTGAAGAAATGGGCCGTCTGCAAGAGCGTATCACGTCGACCAAGACCGGTTCGATCACCTCGATCCAGGCCGTCTACGTTCCAGCCGATGATTACACCGATCCATCGCCTGCTACCACGTTTGCTCACTTGGATTCGACCGTTGCGCTGTCGCGTGACATCGCTTCCCTGGGTATCTACCCAGCTGTGGACCCACTGGATTCGACCTCGCGTCAGCTGGATCCGTTGATCGTTGGTCAAGAGCACTATGACACCGCGCGTGCCGTGCAAACGACCCTGCAACGCTACAAGGAATTGCGCGACATTATCGCGATTCTGGGTATGGACGAGCTGGCACCGGAAGACAAGCTGCTGGTGGCCCGCGCACGTAAGATGCAGCGTTTCCTGTCGCAGCCTTTCCACGTCGCTGAAGTCTTTACCGGCGCGCCTGGTAAATACGTTTCGCTCAAAGACACGATCAAGGGCTTCAAAATGATCGCTTCGGGCGAACTCGATCACCTGCCGGAACAAGCGTTCTACATGGTCGGCACGATCGAAGAAGCAATCGAAAAAGCCAAGAAACTTAACTAAGTTAAGTCTGGGCCTAACCCCGCCCCTTACCAGGCGGGGTTCTTCAACCCGATAGGACACACATGGCACACACAATTCACGTTGACGTGGTTTCCGCTGAAGAACTGATTTTTTCAGGCGAAGCAGAATTCGTCGCGTTGCCGGGTGAACAGGGCGAGCTGGGTATCTACCCACGCCACACGCCTTTGATTACCCGCATCCGTCCGGGCGCGGTCCGCATCAAGGTAGTCGGCCAGGCTGAAGAAGAATTCGTCTTCGTTGCTGGCGGTCTGCTGGAAGTGCAACCGGACACCGTGACCGTCCTGGCCGATACCGCGATCCGCGGTCACGACCTGGATGAAGCGAAAGCGCTGGAAGCGAAGAAGTTGGCGGAAGAAAATATCCACAACAAGGATTCGGGCATCGACTACGCGCAAGCGCAAGCCGAGCTGGCCAGCGCGATTGCGCAGCTGGCAGCGATCCAGAAGCTGCGCAAGCATTAATTCGTTTGCAAGCAGCAGCAAGAAAGGCAGCCTCCGGGCTGCCTTTTTTTTTGCAAAACTCATTTCAGTAAAGCTGATTTCAGTACAAGTTAACGGCGCTTGTCCTTTCCCCGTTCCAGTCCCGCCTTCAATATTGTCTTCCACTTGGCGCGGGCGGCAATGCGTTCGAGTGGCGTCTCGTCAATACGGCGCGCGTCGCGCAGGAGCTTGTGATAGTTGCGCAAGCGGTCCCCATCGACGGCGCCGCGCACGGCGCAGCCGGGTTCGCTGGCATGCTGGCAATCGCGGAACTGGCAGGTGGATGCCAGTTCCGCGATGTCATCAAACGTGGCGGCCAGGGTGTCCGCATCGGCATCGGCCTGCCAGCTGCGCAAGCCCGGCGTGTCGATGATGCAGGCGCCGCCCGCGCACAGATGCAGCGAGCGCGCCGTCGTCGTATGGCGGCCACGCCCATCGCCATGGCGCACGCCGCTGGTCGCTTGATTCGCCGCGCACAGCGTATTGGTCAGGCTGGACTTGCCGGCGCCCGATGACCCGAGCAGCACCAGGGTCTGGCCGGCACCCAGCCAGGGTTCCAGGATGGCCACGTCATACGCATGGCGCGTATCGACGGCAAACAGGGGCACGTGCTGCGGCAGACGGTGTTTCAGCTGCGCCAGCTTGCCGCCCACGTCGTCGGCCACGTCAGCCTTGCTCAGCACCACCACGGGGCTGACTTGGGCCGCCAGCACGATGGCAAGGTAGCGTTCCAGGCGGCGCGGGTTGAAGTCCTCGTCCAGCCCCATCACCAGCAAGGCTGTGTCGACATTGCTGGCAAGTACCTGGCGCCGGCCGTCATTGCCGCGCCGGGCGATTTGCGTGACTGGGGATAAGTGCGCCCTTATCCACAAGGTGCCGTGAAGATCGGGTTCGGCGGCGATCCAGTGGCCGACCGTGAGCATGGTGTTCTGCGTCAGCAGCTCGTGCAGCAGGCACGGCAGGAGCTGCGCCGGGTGTTCCTGGATGCCGTCGTGCACGAGGATGCTGTCGCGGTGCACAGCGCTCACGCGCATCAGCTGCGCGGCGGGAGAGGATAAGTCGAGTTGGGTGGCCGCGCCGGCGATGGCCTGCTGCAGCCCGATAAGGCGTAGTTGCGCAAAATCGAATGCGATCATGGTAGCGTGATTCCAGATTCTGTCGTCCGCGTGCGGACATGTAGCCTGCGCGTGCAGGCACCGCCAGTCGCCATGACTGGCACGAAAGAAAGGGGAGGTCGGCTACGCGATCACGCGTATGAAGAAGAGCGGGCTAAGGGTCTTAGCCGGGAAAGACCGTGATCAGGCAGCCGACAGCACGGCAGTATCCGAATGGCGCATGTTGTCTACTCCTGTTGTGTGATGGAAAACGCCAGTGTGCCAGCGGCGTGCGCCGGCGTCAACCTCAGCTGCACATGCCGTAAGCCTGGCGCTCGGGGAAATAGCGGTACGTAAACGTGCGCACGGGATAGCGCTTGCCGGCGACGAGCATGTCGGGCATCGACAGATCAAAGCGCTGCGGCAGCTGGCGCGGCAGTTGCAGGCGCAAGCGCCACTGGGTTTCGGCGCTCGAACCCACGGCGGAAAACATGATGGGCAGTGTTTCGATGACGTCGACCATCTCCGCCTTGCGGCTCACGCCGCGCTGGTAAATGGTGAGTATCTTGGCTTCGGCGAACGGTGCTTGTTTCGGTTCTTCCAGCAGGAAGGACAGGCGCGTAAAACTGGCTTGGGTACCGACGGGCAAGGTAAAAATCAGCGCCAGCTCCGTTCCCCCTTCCTTCAAGGTGACGGGGGGCGTGGCATACACGCTGATACCGCGCGGCAGCTCGAAACGCGAGCCCTCCGTCCAGGTCTTGCACTCGGGCGTGGTAGCCTGGTACAGGCTGGGCGCCGTGTAGTCGTCGCAGGCGGAAACCAGCAGTAGCAGGGGCAGGGCGAGGAGGGCGGAACGGCGCATGGGAGTCACGGTTGGAGGATCAGCCGACAGTGTAAGCGATCGCCACGCGATCCACCAGCGACGCTAGGAGTGCTCCGGCGGGGCGCGCCTCACGGATTGCGGCTGGCAGTGCGCCGCCTGCAGCGCATCCTTGATGACGTCCAGCGCCAGCTGCGGCCGGGCCGCGCCGCACATGAAGATGTCGACGGCGGCAAAGCTGCATTCCGGCCAGGTGTGGATGGAAATGTGCGATTCGGCCAGCAGCAGCACGCCCGTGACGCCCTGGCCCGGGCCAAAGCTGTGGAAATGGCCGTGCAGCACTTGCGCGCCGGCCGCGATGGCCGCTGCGCGCAGCAGGCGTTCGAGCGCGGCGCAGTCGCGCAGGCGTTCCGGCGCGATGCCGGACAAGTCGGCCAGCAGATGGATGCCCAGGGGCAGATGCGGTGTGGCGGTCATGCTTATTTGTGGCTGCCGCCGCTGGAGCCGCCACCATAGCTGCCGCCGCCGCTGCCCGTGCGCGAACTCCAGCTGCTGCCGCTGCTGCTGCCGGCTACCTTGAACATGCGCACCCAATTGGCGGCCGTGACACTGAAGGTCACCATCAGGGCATAGATCACATATTTACTCATGGAGGATTCTTTGCATTCTTGTCGAGGAAAACGGCGGGCAGGAACAGCGCCAGGCAGCCCAGCAAACTCCACATCAAGGTGCTGGAGAACGAGACAAACATGGGGATCGCATTCAAGACCAGCACGATGACGATGAAGACCTTGGCGATGCCTCGGTGGCTCAGCTGGATATTCTGCACCTTGGCGCCGCCATGGAAGGCGGCGCCGAACCAGGCTGCCATCTGGTCATAGGCAACGGGTACGGAGCGCGACCAGGTCATTTCCTCGCTGGTGAGCTCCGCCGCCAGCTTGGTCTGTCCCTGCTCGAATTCATAGACGCGCGTGCTGTCGCCGACGGCCACCTTCCAGTTGAAGGCGCCTGCCGCGTACACGACCTGCGAGCCGTAGTCATACAGTTTGCGGTAGCTTGCGCCATCGAGCTTGCAGGTATCGGCGTCCAATGACGCCCAGTTGGGCCAGTTCGGCAGCACGTTCGAGCGCGACCAGCCATCGTCCGTTTCCACCAGCCAGAAGAAGCCGGCGCGCGCGTTGTACAGCAGGTACTCGTTCCACTCGCTGCCTTCATCGTCGGCGCGGCGCATCATGCCGATGACCGTGAAATCGACATTGCTGATCTTCGCGCTGGCGCCCAGCTCCAGCGTGATGTCAGCGTTGTCGTGCACCTGCTTGCCGATGGCCAGCACCTGCGCCTCCGGACCGCTGGCGTCGAGCTGCGCGTGGCAGGCAGGACACACCAGCTGCGCCGCCGCGCCAGGCACATATTGGATGCCGCTGCCGCAGGACGGGCAGTCGAGCGCGTCGAGCTTGCCGCGGTACTTGCCAGCGCTTTTGGCGATGGCGTCATCGTCGCGCAGCAGCTGGCACTGCAAGCCGTCCAAGGTGACGGCGACGCCCTGGTAGACGACGGGTTGCGGGCCATCCGTGTAGTCAAGCGTGACAAAGCTGGCGTAGTTGCGGAAGTCCGCCACCTGGATGCGCCAGCCGGCGCCCACCTTGAACGGCAATTCACCCTGGCCGGCGATGCATTCGGCATTGCGGATCTCGGCCGCCGTATAAGGCTCGCCGCAGATCGTGTAGCGCTTGCCCGGCGCCAGTTCGCCAAAGACGGGCAGGGCGTCTTGGGTCGCGCGTACCCGCGTCAGTGTGTACAGGCCGGACGAGTCGCCCAGCCAGGCCGTGCTGGCGTCGTCGAACAGCAGATACCACTCGTTCCACGCGCCGGCGCTGTAGCGCTGCTGGATGCGGCCGACGACGGTAAAGTGCAAGCCATCGTGCACGCCGGCCGTGCCGATCTGGATCGGTGAATAGTCTTCCAGGACGGCCGACATCTTGCCCACGTCCCTGACGGAATCGGCGTCCTTGAGGATGGTGCTGTGGCAGTACTCGCACACGGCGAGCACGGAAGCGTGCGAGCGGAAGTGAACTTCCGCGCCGCAGCTGGGACAGGAAACAGTTTGCATGCAGTCGCGCTTAGCCGATCAGTTTTTTCAGCAGTTCAGCCTTGGCGCCGTCGTAGTCGGCTGGCGAAATGAGGCCCTTGTCGAGCAAGCCTTTGAGTTTTCCCAGGCGCGCCTCGATCGGTTCTTCCGCAGGGGCCGGTGGCGCCGCAGGCGGTGCGGCCGGGGCAGGTGCCGGCTGCTGTAGCGCTCCGCCCATGCTTTGCGCCATCACCTGGCCGATCGACAGCCCTGCACCGAGACCGGCGCCGATGCCGGCCATGCCGCCCTCGTTTTGCGCCGCCAGCGGGATCGCGTTGGCCACCTGGAATTTGGTAAAGCCGCTCATCTTGTCGGCGCCCAGGCCGCCCTTCATGCCGGCCGAGATGCGCTCGTCGAGCGCAGCCTGCAATTCCTCGGGCAGGCTGATGCTGGCCACGTTGAATTCATCGAGGCCCACGCCATAGCGGGCAAACGCCTGCGCCAGGCCATCCTTGACTTCCTGCGCCATCAGCGCCTGGTTGGCAGCCATGTCGAGGAAGGGCACGTTGGCGCCGCCCAGCGAGCTGGCCATGCTGGACATCAAGATACCGCGCAGCTGGTCTTCCACCTCGTCGCGCGTATAGACCTCGCGCGTGCCGCTGATCTCGGTGAAGAAGGTGCGGGCGTCGGCGATACGGTACGAGTACATGCCGAAGGCGCGCACGCGGATCATGTCGAAATCCTTGTCGCGGATGGTGATCGGCTGCGGCGTGCCCCATTTGCGGCCTGTCTGCACGCGGGTGCTGAAGTAATACACATCCGATTTGAAGGGCGAGTCGAACAGCTTGTCCCAGTTTTTCAGGTTGGTCAGCAAGGGTAATGTTTGCGTCGTCAGCTTGTGCGTGCCGGGACCGAAGACGTCGGCGATCTTGCCTTCGTTGACGAAGACGGCGACCTGCGATTCGCGCACATTCAGGATGGCGCCATTCTGGATCTCGAAATCCTGCATGGGAAAACGCCAGGCCAGCACGCCTTCCGTCTCTTCGTTCCATTGCAGTACGTCGATAAACTGCTTCTTGATAAAGCTGCCGAGGCTCATGATGGATATCCTTGAATAAGATAAAGCGGTGTCAGGAAATGCAGGCGGCGTTGATGGCGCCGATCGACAGGGAAACGGCGCCCAGCAGGCCGCCGAAGGCGCTGTTGTTCGATTCGATCTGGTCCTTCGACATGCGCAGCAAGCGCGTGGTGACCACATAGGCGAGCAATTGCACCACCATGGCGCCGAAGGCCCAGGCGAAGAATTGCTGGTAATCGGCCGTGTGCATCAGGGACGAGGCGATGGTGGCGGAAAAGCCCAGCAGGGCGCCGCCCAGCGACAGGGCCGCCGCGTGGTTGCCCTGGCGGATCAGCAGCACCTCGTTATACGGCGTGACGCGCGTGTAGATGATAAAAAATACAATCAGCAGCCCGGCGGCCAGTAAAAGATGGATCAGATAGTTTAGGATGGCGGGCACGGCATTCCTCGCAATGAGTATTTGATAACGTCAACGCATATTAGAACAAAAAAAGTCCAATGAACAAAAAGATTCTGATTTTGTCCGTCTTCGTGGTCGCCTCCTGCGGCCTCGCGTATGAGCTGATCGCGGGCGCCATGTCCAGCTACCTGCTTGGCGACTCCATCCTGCAGTTTTCCACCATCATTGGCTGTTACTTGTTTGCCATGGGTGTGGGTGCTCACTTTTCAAAGTATGTACGGGACGATGATGTGCTCTCTCGCTTCGTCGACATCGAACTGGCCGTGGGCCTGATCGGTGGCCTGTCGGCCGCCATCCTGTTCATGACGTTTTCGTGGATGGCCGCGCCATTTCGCACCTTATTGTATGTGATGGTGTTCCTGATCGGCGCACTGGTCGGCATGGAAGTGCCACTGGTGATGCGCGCCTTGAATTCGCGCCAGACGGAATTTTCTGAACTGGTCAGCCGCGTGCTCACCTTCGATTACCTGGGCGCGTTGGCCGTCTCGCTGCTGTTCCCGCTGGTGCTGTCACCGTACCTGGGACTGGTACGCACAGGCTTTTTGTTCGGCATGCTCAACGTGGGCGTGGGCCTGTGGACGATTTACGTGTTTCGCGCGGAGCTGAAGAACCTCGCGGGGCGCTTCCTGCGCGCCTGCGCCGTGATGCTGGTGCTGATCGCCGGCTTTGCCATGTCGGACCGCATGGTGGCCTGGGGCGAACACGGCCTGTTCGGCGACCAGATCGTGTATTCCACCACCACGCCCTACCAGCGTCTGGTGATCACGCGCTGGAAGGACGATACGCGTTTATACATCAATGGCAACCTGCAGTTTTCCTCGCGCGACGAGTACCGCTACCACGAGGCGCTGGTGCATCCCGTGCTGGAAGCCTTGCCGTGGGCACGCCGCGTGCTGGTGCTGGGCGGCGGCGATGGCCTGGCGCTGCGCGAGATCCTGCGCTATCCGAATATCGAACACGTCACCGTGGTCGACCTCGACCCCGCCATGACGGGCGCGTTTACTACGCGCCCGGAACTGGCCAAGTTGAATAACAGCTCGTTCTCGGACAAGCGTGTCACCGTCGTCAATGCCGATGCCGCCGTCTGGCTGCGCAACAACGCCGACATGTTCGATGCGGCCATCGTCGATTTCCCCGATCCGTCCAGCTTCGCGCTCGGTAAACTGTACTCTGTTCCCTTCTATGATCTGGTGAAAAAGCACCTGGCGGCCAAAGGCCTGATGGTGGTGCAATCGACGTCGCCCTTCTTTGCTCCGCATGCCTACTGGACCATCAATTCGACCTTGCGCGAAGTGGGCATGCGCACCTGGCCCTACCACGCCTACGTGCCCTCGTTCGGCGAATGGGGGTTTATCCTGGCTTCACCCCAGCTCGACTACACACCGCCGACGAAGTACCGCCTGCCGATGCGCTACTTGAATGCGGACACTACGCGCGAAATGTTCATCTTCCCGCCTGACATGCAGCCGCTGCCGATGGCGCCGAATCGCTTGAATACCCAGTCGCTCGTGCATGAATTCGAGCAGGACTGGAACCGGGTGATCCGCTGATGCAGCGCCGTTCCTTCATGCTGTGGGCCGCCGGCGGCACGGCGGCAGCCGCAGCTGGCATCGGCAGCATCACCGCGTATCTGCGCTGGCAGGAAATCACGCCGACAGTGCTGTATCCGGGCCGCAGCGAAGGACACTATCTTCGCGATCGCAAGGCATTGCCAGCGCCTACCCGAACGCTGACGACCGATGTGGCCATCCTTGGTTCCGGCATCGCCGGCCTGACGGCTGCCTGGCGCCTGAACAAGCTTGGGCACCGGGATTTCCTGATGATCGACGGCCCCCAGCCCTACGGCAACGCGGCCGGAGGCCATTTCGGCGACCTGGCCTATCCGACCGGTGGCCATTATTTGCCGTTGCCCTCGCCCGAATCGATCCATGTGCGTGAGATCCTGTTCGACCTGGGGATCATTCAACGCGACCCGATGGCGGAAAAGCCGACCTACGACGAGCGCTATATTCTGCACGCGCCCGAGGAACGATTGCTGTTCAATGGCCAGTGGCAGGATGGCTTCATTCCCACCGAAGGCGTGCCGCCGGCGGAACTGGCGCAGCACCAGCGCTTCTTTGCGCAGGTGGCGCAGCTGCGCCAGGCGCGCGGCAACGATGGCAAGCGCGTGTTTGTCTTTCCCACCGTGGAATCGTCGCAAGACCCAGCCTGGCACGCGCTCGACAACATCAGCTTGAAGACCTGGATGGAGCAGCACGGCTATACCTCGCCCACCTTGCACTGGTATTTGAATTACTGCTGCCGCGACGACTACGGCACGCGCTACGACCAGGTCTCGGCCTGGGCCGGCCTGCATTACTACTGCAGCCGCTGGGGCCAGGCGGCCAATGCCGGTAACGGCGCCTGGCTGACCTGGCCCGGTGGCATGCAACCCGTGGCCACGGCCATGGAAAAGGCCTCCGGCGTCGAACGCCATGCGGGTACGGTGATCTCCGTCACCACCACGACTGATGGCGTGGAAGCGCTGTGTTTTGAACTGGTCGACGGCCAGCCGCGCACTTACCTGGTCAAGGCACGCAAGGCCATCTGCGCCATGCCACTGTATGTGGCGGCGCGCGTGGTGAACAACATCGCCGACTACGGCTTCGACGCGAAACGCCATACGCCCGCCTATGCGCCATGGATGGTGGCCAATTTCCTGCTCAAGCGCTTTCCTGACGAACTGCCGCATGCGCCGCTCTGCTGGGACAACGTGGTGTACCAGGAACCTGGCCTCGGCTATGTCGTCTCCACGCACCAGGATATCCGCGTGCGCCCGCCCGAGAAAACTGTCTTCAGCGCCTACGTGGCCCTGTCCGACCGCACGCCGCAGGAAGCGCGCAAGTGGCTCGACACGGCCAGTTCCGAGGAATTGCTGGCGCTGGCCAGCGTCGACCTGAAAACGGCGTATGGGCGCGATTTTGCCAGCTGCGTCGAACGCGTCGACATTACCGTGCGCGGCCATGCGATGGCCGCGCCGTTGCCGGGATTTCGCAGCAATGCGGGGCTGAAGGCGCTGCGTGAACACGACGGCGCGATCCTGTTCGCGCATGCCGATTTGTCCGGCTTTTCCGTGTTCGAGGAGGCGGCGTGGTGGGGTGACAGGGCGGCGCGGCTGGCGGTGAAATGAAAAAAGGCCGGCGCAAGCGCCGGCCAGAGCCCCCTAAGGCTCGAACCGGTCTACTTGTTTTTGTTGATCACGTCGATAAAGACGGCGGCCAGCAGCACCAGCCCCTTGATCACCTGCTGGTAGTCGATGCCGATGCCCATGATGGACATACCGTTGTTCATCACGCCCATGATGAAGGCGCCGATGACGGCCCCCATCACCTTGCCAACGCCACCCGAGGCCGAGGCGCCGCCGATGAAGCAGGCGGCGATCACGTCCAGCTCGAAACCCGTGCCTGCCTTCGGTGTGGCCGTGTTCAGGCGCGCTGCGAAGATCAGGCCCGCCAGCGCGGCCAGCATGCCCATGTTGACGAAAGTGTAGAAGCTGACCCGTTCCGTCTTGATGCCGGACAGGCGCGCCGCCTTTTCGTTGCCGCCCACGGCATACACGCGGCGGCCCAGCACGGTGCGGTTGGTAATGAAGGTGTAGGCGACGATGAGCAGGGACATCACGGCCAGCACGTTGGGGAAACCGCGGTACGAGGCCAGCAGGTAGCTGAAATACACCATCACGGCGGCGAAGATGCCGTTTTTCAGCAGGAAGAAGGCGCGCGGCTCGTTTTCCATGCCGTGCCTGAGTTGCTTGGCGCGGCTGCGCAGCGAGGTGATGATCAGCGCCGCGGCGGCGATCACGCCCAGCAGCAGCGATAGGCCGCGCAGATTCTCTCCGCCGAACGGGTCGGGCAGGAAGCCCGAGCTGAGCATCTGGAAGCCTTCCGGGAAGGGACCGACCGACTGGCCAGCCAGCAGCGCCAGGGTCAGGCCCTTGAATACCAGCATACCGGCCAGGGTGACGATGAAGGACGGGATTTTAAAGAAGGCGACAAAATATCCTTGCGCGCCGCCGATCACGGCGCCAGCCAGCAGACAGAGTATGCTGGCGGCGACAAAATTCATGTGGTAGTTGACGATCAGGACGGCCGCCAGCGCGCCGACGAAGCCGACCACCGAGCCAACGGACAAATCGATATGGCCGGCCACGATAACCATCAGCATGCCCAGCGCCATGATGACGATGTAGCTGTTTTGCAGCACCAGGTTGGTGAGATTGAGCGGCTGCATCAGGGTGCCGTCGGTCATGTACTGGAAAAAGCCCATGATGACGATCAGGGAGAGCAGCATGCCGTAGTCGCGCATATTGTTCTTCAAAAAACCAGCATAGCTCTTGCCGGCCGGCGCGGTGGTGGTGCCTGCCGCTGCCCCCGCTGTCAGTTTATTGTCCATTGTTTTCTCCGTGTGTAACGATTGCGCGCATGATTCGCTCCTGCGATGCTTCTGCTGCGCTGAGTTCTGCCGCAAAGCGGCCTTCGTTCATGACATAGATCCGGTCGCACATGCCCAGCAATTCCGGCATTTCCGAGGAAATCATGATGATGCATTTGCCTTCGGCAGCCAGCTCGCTGATGATGCTGTAGATCTCGTATTTGGCGCCCACGTCGATGCCGCGGCTCGGTTCATCGAGGATGAGGATGTCGGGACGCGAAAACAGCCACTTCGCCAGCACCACTTTCTGCTGGTTGCCGCCGGACAGGTTGACCACCTTTTGCAGGATGCTCGAGCAGCGGATTTTGAGCTTGCGGCGGAACTCGTCGGCCACGCCAAACTCGCGCGCCTCGTCGATGACCGTGCGCGTCGACACCGCGTCCAGGTTGGCCAGGCTGGTATTTTTCTTGATGTCCTCTTCCAGGATCAGGCCCAGGCCCTTGCGGTCTTCCGTGACATATGCCAGGCCGTGGGCGATCGCCTTGCCGATGGTGCTGACGTCGATTTCCTGGCCATTCTTGAGCACCGTGCCGCTGATGCGCTGGCCGTAGGCGCGCCCGAAAATGCTCATCGCCAGTTCCGTGCGCCCGGATCCCATCAAGCCGGCGATGCCGATGATTTCCCCCTTTTTTGCATGCATGCTGATGCCCTTGATGACGGGGCGGTCGGCATGCTCGGGATGGAAGACGCGCCAGTCGCGCACTTCGAAAATGGTCTCGCCGATGGTGGGCGTGCGCGGGGGATAGCGGTCGGCCATCTCGCGCCCGACCATTTTTTCGATGATGCGGTCTTCACTGACCGGTTCGACGCGGCAGTCGAAACTGTCGACCGTGTTCCCGTCGCGCAGCACCGTGATGGCATCGGCGACCCGTGAAATTTCATTGAGCTTGTGCGAAATCAGGATCGATGCGATGCCCTGGCGTTTCAGCTCCAGCAGCAAATCGAGCAGGGCCGCGCTGTCGCTTTCGTTCAGGCTGGCAGTCGGTTCGTCGAGGATCAGGAGCTTGACGTCCTTGCACAGCGCCTTGGCGATTTCAATCAACTGCTGTTTGCCCACGCCCAGATTGGTGATCAGGGTGTCGGGCGACTCCTTCAGGCCGACCTTGTGCAACAGTTCGCGCGTCTTCGTTTGCGCGTATTCCCAGTCGATGACGCCCATGCGGGCCGGCTCGTTGCCGAGAAAGATATTCTCGGCGATTGATAGCAGGGGCACTAGCGCCAGTTCCTGGTGGATGATGATGATGCCGATTTCTTCGCTGTCCTTGATGCCGCGGAAGTGCCGCGTCTGGCCCAGGTAATCGATGTCGCCCGTATAGCTGCCATGGCCGTAGACGCCGCTCAGCACTTTCATCAGGGTCGATTTGCCAGCGCCGTTTTCGCCGACGATGGCGTGGATCTCGCCGCTGCGTACCCGCAGGTTGACATTGTCGAGCGCAACGACGCCCGGGAATGTTTTGCGTATCCCGCGCATTTCCAGGATAGTGTTCGTCATATAACCTCTCTGGCACGGCCGCACGTTTTCGTCATCGGTCGTGCGGCAGTCTTGTTCTGGATATTGCATGAAGCGAAAGGCCCGGCAGCGCCGGGCCTTCAGTACCGTCGATGCTTATTTCACTTGCGCTTCCGTGTAGTAGCCGCTGCCGGTGACGAGCACCTGCTTCCAGTTCGCCTTGTCGACGGTGACGGGTTTGAGCAGGTACGATGGAACCACCTTGACGCCGTTGTTATAGGTCTTGGTATCGTTGACGGTCGGCGTCTTGCCGCCCATCATCGCGTCGACCATATTCGCCGTCACCTTGGCCAGTTCGCGCGTGTCCTTGAACACGGTCGACGCCTGTTCGCCCCGGATAATCGATTTTACCGACGGGATTTCCGCATCCTGGCCCGTCACGACGGGGAAGGGCTGTTTCGGCGTGCCGTAGCCGACCCCCTTGAGCGAGGACAGGATGCCGATGCTCAAGCCGTCATACGGCGACAGCACAGCATCGACACGCGCATTGCCATAGTAGGCGCTGAGCAGGTTATCCATGCGGGCCTGCGCCACGGCGCCATCCCAGCGCAGGGTGGCGACCTTTTCCATGCCCATCTGCTTCGAGCGCACCACCAGCTTGCCGCTGTCGATGTAGGGTTTCAGGACCGACAGCGCGCCGTTGTAGAAGAAGTGCGCATTGTTGTCGTCAGCCGAACCGCCGAACAGTTCGATATTGAACGGACCCTTGCCTTCCTTGAGTTTCAGCGCCGATTCGATATAGCCCGCTTGCAGCACGCCGACCTGGAAGTTGTCGAAGGTGGCGTAGTAATCGATGTTTTTCGTGCCGCGGATCAGACGGTCATATGAGATGACCTTGATGCCCTTGTCGGCCGCCTTTTGCAGCACGTTCGACAAGGTGGTACCGTCGATGGCGGCGATCACCAGCACCTTGGCGCCCTTGGTGATCATGTTTTCCACTTGCGCCAGCTGGTTCGGGATATCGTCGTCGGCAAACTGCAAGTCTGTCTTGTAGCCGCGCTCCTTGAATACCTTGACCATGTTGTCGCCGTCGGCGATCCAGCGCATGGACGACTTGGTCGGCATCGAGATGCCGATCGCGCCCTTGTCGGCGGCGCTTGCCACAGGCATCACTGCCATGCCGGAGATGGCCAGCGCCAGGCTCGCGGTCAGCATTTTCATTGTTGTTTTCATTTCAGGTCTCCACCGTCTTCGATAGTTGAATGTGCCAGGGCCGTCGTCCAGTGGGGCGGGCTCTGTGCGAATGGCCGATTGCAGGCCACGGCTGATACTAGTTTGTCCATCCATCCCTCACCAATCACTTTTTTCGCATTGGCGATATCCAAAACGATATCGATGAGCCAATTGATGCAATGCGCCATCAGCCCCTTCCCACCTGCTGACAGGGCGGAAACGGAGGCCGGCCGGCGGCTTTTTTTGGTGCGCCGCAATACCAATAATCATCATTCAATTTGGTGATTTTCGTAATTGCGGCGACACAGGGCGGCGCGCAGAATCGGTCCGAACTTGAAGAGCAGCCATCCCGTCATGAACTTTTGAAAGCTTGCCATGCAGCCGATTTCCTCCGCCTCCCTGTTGCCCGCCGACCTGGCGCAGGCCCTCCTCATCGGCCGCATCTGGCGTGACGGCCCTTGCATCGTCGCCGTGCGCGCCGGCGAAGTGGTCGATATCACGCGGACGGTGGCGACGGTGGCCGAGCTGTTCGAGCGCGGCGATGCGCTCGATATCGCCCGCCATGCGCCCGGTATTGCGCTCGGCCCAGTGCAGGCGCTGATGGCGCAGGCGCTGGCCGCGCCTGCCGGCGAGCCGCTGCTGCTGGCGCCGTGCGACCTGCAGGCCGTCAAGGCCTGCGGCGTGACCTTCGCCGTCAGCCTGCTGGAACGGGTGATCGAGGAACAGGCGGGGGGCGACGCGGCGCGCGCGGCGAGCCTGCGCGCCGCGCTGCAAACGACATTGGGCAGTGACTTGTCTGCATTAAAACCCGGCTCGGATGCGGCCCAGCGCCTGAAACAGCAGCTGCAGCAGCGCGGCGCCTGGTCGCAATACATGGAAGTGGGTATCGGCCCCGATGCGGAAGTGTTTACCAAGGCGCAGCCGATGTCGTCGGTGGGCTGCGGCGCGCCGGTGGGCTTGCTGCCATCGTCCGCCTGGAACAACCCCGAGCCGGAGATCGTCCTGGCCGTGAACAGCCGCGGCGAAGTGCTGGGGGCTTCACTGGGCAACGACGTCAACCTTCGCGATATCGAGGGGCGCAGCGCCCTGTTGCTGGGCAAGGCCAAGGATAACAACGGTTCCTGCGCCATCGGCCCCTTCATTCGCCTGTTCGACGAACACTTCACGCTCGACACTGTGCGCCAGGCGGAAGTGTCGCTGCTGATCGAGGGCGCGGACGACGGCTTTGTGCTCGAAGGCGCCAGCTTCATGCGCGAGATCAGTCGCGACCCGCTCGACCTGGTGCGCCAGACGGCAGGTCAGTACCACCAGTATCCGGATGGCTTCATGCTGTTCCTGGGAACCATGTTCTCGCCCGTGAAGGACCGCGGTGCGCGGGGCGGCGGCTTTACGCACCACCTGGGCGACCGCGTCACCATCGCCAGCGCCGCGCTGGGCGCGCTGGTCAACGAAGTGCAGCGCTGCGATGCGATCCCTCCCTGGACGTTTGGCGTGCGCGCGCTGTACCAGAACCTGGCCCAACGCGGCTTGCTTTGATCCGTTTTTTTTAAGAGAGAGACACCATGCAGCACGCAATCTATCCCAGCCTGGCCGGCAAGCACGTCGTCATCACGGGCGGCGGCACCGGTATCGGCGTGGCCATCGTCGAAGCGTTCGCACGCCAGGGCGCCCACGTCACCTTTATCGATATCGCCCGTGTAGCGTCGCTGGCGCTGCAAGAGAAGCTCGCCCACTTGCCGCAGCCGCCCGTTTTTCGCTATTGCGACCTGACCGACCTGGGCGCCCTGGCCGCCACTTTCGCCGAGATCGAACACAGCGCGGGCGCCACGGATATCCTCATCAACAACGCAGCCAATGACGACCGCCACCAGCTGCAGGATGTCACGCCCGCCTACTGGGACGAGCGCATCGCTGTCAACCTGCGCCACCAGTATTTCTGCGCCCAGGCAGTGGCGCCGGCCATGCGCGCCAAGGGCAGTGGCGTAATCCTCAACCTGGGCTCGATTTCCTGGCACCTGGCGCAAGCGAACCTGTCAATCTACATGACGGCGAAAGCCGGGATCGAGGGCCTGACGCGCGGCCTGGCGCGCGACCTGGGCGTGCATGGCATCCGCGTCAACTGCATCATTCCCGGCGCCGTGCGTACGCCGCGCCAGGAAAAACTGTGGCATACGCCGGAAGCGGAAGCCGTGATCCTGCAGGGACAATGCCTGCAGTTGCGCGTGGAGCCGGAGGACGTGGCGGCGCTGGCATTGTTTCTGGCGTCGGACAACGCGGCCAAGTGCGCCGGACGCGAATACTATGTCGACGCTGGCTGGTACGGCGCATGAACATTCCAGCCCAACGCCAGGCGCGGCGCTTCCGCTCGCAGGACTGGTTCGACAATCCCGACCACATCGACATGACGGCGCTGTACCTGGAGCGCTTCATGAACTACGGCATCACGGCCGAGGAGCTGCGTTCGGGCCGGCCCATCATCGGCATTGCGCAAAGCGGCAGCGACATCAGTCCCTGCAACCGCATCCACCTGGAACTGGCGCAGCGCGTGCGCGACGGCATCCGCGACGCCGGCGGCATCCCGATGGAATTCCCGCTGCACCCGATCTTCGAGAACTGCCGCCGTCCTACGGCCGCGCTGGACCGCAACCTGGCGTACTTGGGCCTGGTGGAAATCCTGCATGGCTACCCGATCGACGCCGTGGTGCTGACCACCGGCTGCGACAAGACCACGCCGGCCCAGCTGATGGCTGCCGCCACGGTCGATATTCCCGCCATCGTGCTGTCGGGCGGTCCCATGCTCGATGGCTGGATGGACGGTGAACTGGTGGGTTCCGGAGCCGCCATCTGGAAGGGCCGCCGCCAGCTGTCTGCCGGCTTGATCGACAACGACAAATTCCTGCAAATCGCCGCTGCCTCGGCGCCGTCGGCCGGCCACTGCAACACCATGGGCACGGCATCGACCATGAATGCGCTGGCCGAGGCGCTGGGCATGTCGCTGACTGGCTGCTCGGCCATTCCCGCGCCGTACCGCGAACGGGGCCAGATCGCCTACGAAACGGGGCGGCGCATCGTCGACCTGGCGTTCGAGGACGTGCGTCCGTCGAGCATCCTCACGCGTGTAGCGTTCCTGGACGCCATCATCGTCAACGCGGCCATCGGCGGCTCCACCAATGCCCAGCCGCATCTGATGGCCATGGCCCGCCATGCGGGCGTGGAACTGCACTCGAGCGACTGGATGGAGCACGGCTACGACGTGCCCCTGCTCCTCAACATGCAGCCGGCCGGAAAATACCTGGGCGAGCGCTTCCACCGCGCCGGCGGCGTGCCTGCCGTGATGTGGGAGTTGCAGCAGGCGGGCTTGCTGCACACGCAGCGGCCCACCGTCACGGGCCAGAGCATGGCGGTGAACCTGGCCGGGCGCGAGAGCGCGGACCGCGAGATGATTCGTCCGTTTGCCGCGCCATTGAAGGAAAAGGCCGGTTTCATGGCCTTGCAGGGCAATCTGTTCGACTTCGCCATCATGAAGACCAGCGTGATTTCGCCCGCTTTCCGCGAGCGTTACCTGTCGCGTTCCGGCAGCGAAGGTGTGTTCGAGGCGCGCGCCATCGTCTTTGACGGTTCTGCCGACTACCACGCGCGCATCAACGACCCGGCATTGGCCATCGACGACAGCTGCATGCTGGTCATGCGCGGCGCTGGCCCCGTGGGCTGGCCCGGTTCGGCCGAAGTGGTCAACATGCAGCCGCCCGATGCCTTGCTCAAGGCGGGCATCCTGAACTTGCCAACCCTGGGCGACGGGCGCCAGTCGGGCACGTCGGACAGCCCTTCGATCCTGAACGCGTCGCCGGAAAGCGCGGTCGGTGGCGGCCTGGCGCTGCTGCGCACGGGCGACATCATCCGCGTGGACCTGAACGCGGGCCGCTGCGACATGCTGGTCGATGCCATAGAGCTGGCGCGCCGCGCACAGGAACTGCCGCCGCCCGTCAACGACAGCGCCACGCCGTGGCAGGAAATCTACCGCGCCAGCGTGGGCCAGCTGGAAACGGGCGCCTGCATGGAGCTGGCGCTGAAATACCGTGCCGTGGGCCAGACCCTGCCGCGCCACAACCATTAGCAGCACGTAGGTCGGGTTAGCCGGTATGGCGTAACCCGACGTGATTTTAGAAGTACCCCGCAGTGAAAAAACGTTGTTAATAAAATCCACAAGGAGACACACAATGAACAAGATCATCAGCGCAGCCATCATGACCGCCATGCTGGCATTGACCAGCAGCGCCGCCCTGGCCGATGCGAAAAACCCGAAGATCGGTTTTTCCATCGACGATTTGCGCGTGGAACGCTGGACGCGCGACCGCGATTTCTTCATCGCCGCCGCCGAAAAGCAGGGCGCCAAGGTCTTCGTGCAATCGGCCGACGCCAGCGAGCAGCGCCAGATTTCGCAGATCGAGAACCTGATCTCGCGCGGCGTGGACGTGCTGGTGATCGTGCCGTTCAACGCCACAGTCCTCAACAACACCGTCAAGGAGGCGAAAAAGGCCGGCATCAAGGTGCTGTCGTATGACCGCCTGATCCTGAACGCCGATATCGACGCGTATATCTCGTTCGACAACGAGAAAGTGGGCGAAATGCAGGCCGAAGGCGTGACCAAGCTGCAGCCGAAGGGCAATTACTACCTGCTGGGCGGCTCGCCGACCGACAACAACGCCAAGATGCTGCGCGAAGGCCAGATGAAGGTACTGAAACCGTTCATCGACAAGGGTGACATCAAGATCGTTGGCCAGCAGTGGGTGAAGGACTGGAGCGCCACCGAAGCGCTGTCCATCGTGGAAAACGCGCTGACGGCCAACGGCAACAAGATCGACGCCATCGTCGCCTCGAACGACGGCACGGCCGGCGGCGCCATCCAGGCGCTGGCCGCGCAAAAGCTGGCCGGCAAGGTGCCGGTCTCGGGCCAGGACGCCGATCTGGCGGCGGTGAAACGCGTGATCGCCGGCACGCAATCGATGACGGTCTACAAACCGTTGAAAACCATCGCTTCGGAAGCGGCCAAGCTGGCCATCCAGCTGGCGCGCAATGAAAAGCCGGCCTACAACTCCAGCTATGACAACGGCCTGAAAAAAGTCAGCACCGTGCTGCTGAAACCAACGCCGCTGACCAAGGCGAATGTGAACATTCTCGTCGATGACGGCTTCTATACCAAGGCGCAGCTGGGTAATTGATCACCCGCTTGATGTCGGCTTACGCGCTGCGCGCTAAGCCGACCTACGATTGCCCGCATCGGCCGTTATCCGACAATCGCCGGCTCCGGAAACGCCGGTTGTGGTGTCGGCCGTCCGCATCGATCGTAGGTCGGATTAGCGACGCCTTGGCGTCGCGTAATCCGACTTTTCCCCCCCGTATCCGCAACGAGAGTGAGCATGTCCGACTATCTGCTTGAAATGAGAGGCATCGTCAAACAGTTTGGCGGTGTCCGCGCGCTTGACGGTATCGATCTGCAGGTGCGGGCCGGCGAGTGCATCGGCTTGTGCGGCGAGAATGGCGCCGGCAAGTCAACCCTGATGAAGGTGCTGTCCGGCGTCTACCCGCACGGCACCTGGGATGGTGACATCCTGTGGGATGGCCAGCCCTTGCGCGCGCAATCGATCCGCGATACGGAAGACGCGGGCATTATCATCATCCACCAGGAACTGATGCTGGTGCCGCAGCTGTCCGTGGCCGAGAATATCTTCATGGGCCGCGAGCTCACCCTGCCGGGCGGGCGCATGCATTATGCGGCCATGTACAAGCGCGCTGACGAGCTGCTGCGCGAACTGAAAATTCCCGAACTGAACGTGGCGCAGCCCGTGATGAACTACGGCGGTGGCCACCAGCAACTGGTGGAAATCGCCAAGGCGCTGAACAAGAATGCGCGCTTGCTGATTCTCGACGAGCCGTCGTCGTCGCTGACGGCGTCGGAAATCGCCGTGCTGCTCGATATCCTGCGTGCTCTGAAAGCCAAGGGCGTCACCTGCATCTACATTTCGCACAAGCTCGATGAAGTGGCGGCCATCTGCGACACCATCGTCGTCATCCGCGACGGCAAGCATATCGCCACCACGCCGATGGCGCAGATGAATGTGGAACGCATCATCGCGCAGATGGTGGGCCGCGAAATGAACCAGCTGTATCCGCAGCGCACAAAAAAAGATGCGATCGGCGAGGTGCTGTTCGAGGCACGCCACGTGAGCTGCATCGACGCCGACAATCCGCAGCGCAAGCGCGTCGACGACGTCTCGTTCACCCTGCGCAAAGGCGAGATCCTCGGCATCGCCGGTCTCGTCGGGGCGGGGCGCACGGAGCTGGTCTCGGCCCTGTTCGGCGCCTATGAGGGGCCGTGCCAGGCCGAAGTCTGGCTCGATGGCCGCAAAATCGATACCCGCTCGCCGCAAAAGGCGATTGCCATGGGCCTGGCCATGGTGCCGGAAGACCGCAAGCATCACGGCATCGTGCCCGATCTCGACGTGGGGCAGAACATCACCCTGGCTGTGCTGGAGCAATTCGCGCGCGCCACGCGCATCGATGGAGAGGCTGAATTGAAGGCCGTGCGCGGCGAGATCGCCCAGCTCGAACTGAAGGCGGCCAGCCCGTCGCTGCCCATTACGAGCTTGTCGGGCGGCAACCAGCAAAAAGCCGTGCTGGCGAAGATGCTGCTGACGCGCCCGCGCGTGCTGATCCTCGACGAACCCACGCGCGGCGTCGATGTGGGCGCCAAATATGAAATCTACAAATTGATGCTGGCGCTGGCCGACCAGGGCGTGGCCATCATCATGGTCTCGTCGGAACTGGCAGAAGTGCTGGGCGTGTCCGACCGCGTGCTGGTGATGGGCGAGGGCCGCCTGCGCGGCGACTTTATCAACGATGGCCTGAGCCAGGAAACCGTGCTGGCGGCGGCGCTGGACCAGCGCCCGGTGCCAGCCGCCCATACCGACAACAAGGAACCCGCAGCATGAAACCGCACAGTATCAAACAGCTGTTCACCCAATACAAGATGCTGGCCCTGCTGATCGCGGTCGCCTTGATCTGGGCCTTCTTTTCGTGGAAGACGCAGGGCAGTTTCCTCACACCGCGCAACCTGTCGAACCTGCTGCGCCAGATGTCCGTCACCGGCATCCTCGCCTGCGGCATGGTGCTGGTGATTATCGCCGGCGAGATCGACCTGTCGATCGGCTCCCTGCTGGGCCTATTAGGCGGCATCGCCGCCGTGCTGGACGTGACGCAGCACTGGCCGCTGGCGCTGAACCTGGCGGCAGTACTCGGCTGCGGCCTGGTGATAGGTTTGCTCAATGGCTACCTGACGGCGTACCGGGGCATCCCCTCCTTTATTGTCGGACTGGGCGGCATGCTGGCGTATCGCGGCATCCTGTTGGGCATCACGGGCGGTATCACGATCGCGCCCGTCTCCGAGCCTATGGTCTACCTGGGGCAAGGCTACCTGCCCGCGATGCCCGGCATTGCGCTGGGCATAGGCCTGTTCCTGCTGGCCGCCTTCCTGACGTGGCGCGCGCGCGCCAGCCGCGCGCAGCATGGCTTGCCGCAGACGGCGCCCTGGGCCGATGGCTTGCGCCTGGCGGTCATCGGCGCCGTGCTGTATGCCTTCGTGCAAACCCTGAACGGTTATGAAGGCATCCCGCTGCCCGTGCTGTTGCTGCTGGCCTTGCTGGGACTGTTCAGCTACATCACCAGCCAGACCGTGTTTGGCCGCCGCATCTACGCCGTGGGCAGCAATATGGAGGCGACGCGTTTGTCCGGCATCAACGTGAAAGCCGTCAAGCTGTGGATCTTCGGCATCATGGGCCTGATGTGCGCGCTGGCTGGCCTGATCAACACGGGCCGGCTGGCGGCCGGGTCGCCGTCAGCCGGCACCTTCAGCGAACTCGATGCCATCGCCGCCTGCTTCATCGGCGGCACTTCGATGCGCGGCGGCTCGGGCACGGTGTATGGCGCCTTGATCGGCGCGCTGGTGATGGCCAGCCTGGATAACGGCATGTCCATGCTGGACGTCGACACTTACTGGCAGATGATCGTGAAAGGCAGTATCCTCACCCTCGCCGTGTGGGTCGATGTCAGCACGCGGGCAGGGCGCAGATAGCCGTGAAAACATCTGGCACGGGAGGAGACACCATGAAGATGCCGACCGCGCACCGGATCGCGCTGCTGTTTAACGGGAATAAAATCTACGACCGCGACATCATCGCGGGCATCGCCGCCTACCTGAATACCACGCGCGTGTCGTGGGACCTGTTCCTGGAAGAGGATTTTCGCTGCCGCCTGCCCGGCATCGAACGCTGGCAAGGCGACGGCATCATCGCCGATTTCGACGATCCCGCCGTCTGCGCTGCGCTGGCCCACAGCCGTCTGCCCGTGGTGGCCGTTGGCGGCTCGTATGCGCGCACGGACGATTACCCGGCCGGCATTCCGTATGTGGCAACCGATAATTTCAAGATCGTCAAGCTGGCCTATGAGCACCTGGTGGAAGCGGGCCTGACGCGCTTTGCCTGTTTCAGCCTGCCCGAGGCGGACGTCAACCGCTGGGCGCAGGAGCGCGAAACGGCTTTTTGCGCATTGATGGAGCGCGACCACATGCGCGCCGACGTGTACCGGGGCGTCGCCACCAGCGCGCCCGCGTGGGATGAAGCGGTGGAGCAGCAGATCGCCTGGCTCAACAGCCTGGAAAAACCCGTCGGCATCATCGCCGTCAGCGACGCGCGCGCGCGCCAGCTGCTGCAAGCCTGCATGCATGCGGGCATCGCCGTGCCGGAGCAAGTGGCCCTGATCGGCATCGACAACGATCCGCTGGCGCGCATGCTCACGCGCATTCCGCTCAGTTCCGTGATCCAGGGAACGGAGGAAATGGGCCGCACGGCGGCGCATTTGCTGCACCAGATGCTGAATGGCGCGCGCCTGTCCGGCACGCGCATCCTGGTACCGCCGGCCGGCCTGAACGTGCTTGCCTCCACCCGCCACCAGCCCTTCCAGCATCCGCAGGTGATGCAGGCGCGCCACTTCATCCGCCAGTATGCGTGCCAGGGCATCAAGACGGAGCAGGTGGCCGATTACGTGGGGGTGTCGAGGTCTTCGCTCGAATCGCACTTTCGCCATGAGCTGGGGCGCAGCGTGCACGACGAGATCCTGCATTTCAAGCTCGATGCGGCCAAGACCCTGCTGGCGCGCGGGCCGGGGCAGGTGGCCGAGGTGGCTGTGCGTTGCGGCTTTACCACGGTGCAGTACATGCATGCCGTCTTCAAGCGCGAACTCGGTTGCACGCCGCGCGAATTCCAGCAACGCAGCCGGCCACCTCCAGCCCCCGGACAGGCGCCATGATGCATCTGCTGCGCAATGCGCGCGGCATGCGCGTGGCCATCGACGCGCACGATGCCAGTGTGCGGGCCTGGTGGGCGCCCGACCGCTATGGCCGCCTGGCCGATGTGCTGGGAGCGGTGCCCCCTGCGGGGCGTGCTTCCACGGGCTGGCAGTGTGCATCGCCGGACGGCGGCCACTTGCTGTTGCGCCTGGCACAAGACGGCCTGTCGGTGCACCTGGCTTACCGGCTCGACGACGATGGCAGCCTGCACCTCGATTGCACTGCCACGGCCGATACTGTTTCCCGGTTTGCGCTTGCTGCGCCCCTGTTCAATCTGCAGGGCCGCCGCGCTAGCGTGGGCGACCATGTGCTGCGCCTGGCCGCCGATCGCTACTGGCCCGGCGGCGGCGCGGGCGGCGCTCTTCTCGATGTGGCCGGCAGCGCGTTTGACTTCCGCCAGCCGGCGCCGCTCGCTTCGCGCCTGGCCTGGCCCGCGCTGGTGCACTTGCCGGGATTCCGGCATGACTTTTACTGGACGGGCTGCGGCCAGCTGCGCGAAGCGGCGCGGGTTGCCGACCCCGCTTCCGGCCGGGTCTTGCGTTTTTCCAGTACCCAGGATAGCTGCCGTCTGTACTCCGATGCGCGCTGTTTTTCCCTGCTGGCGCAGGGCGTGCAATTGCAGCCGGGACAGGTGAAGCAGTTCAAGCTCGCCTACCGATTGGGCGTGCAGGATATCGACGCGTTTGACATATCAGAACCGGTATCAATGATGTCAAATAAGTGATTGGTCAGATATGCGTGGCAGTTCTACCATGGGGTGGTTTTTCCCTCATTTATTTTTGCCCTTACCAACGCTGCGAACCTGCCCATGAACATACTCACCATCGATGCCGGCACCACCAATACGCGTACCTTGCTGTGGCGCGCGGGCGCCGTCGTCGCCCAGGCGCAGCTGGAAACGGGCGTGCGCAATACCGCCATCGACGGTCATAACGGTGCGCTGAAACAGGCGCTGCGCGACACCATCGCCAGCGTGCTGGCCAGCGCGGGCATTGCGCCGTCCGAGGTTGACCTGGCGCTGGCCTCGGGCATGATCACCTCACCCATGGGGGTGCAGGAAGTGCCGCATTTGCCGGCGCCCGCCGGCCTGGCCCAGCTGGCGCAAGGCATGCTGGCGGTGGACTTGCCCGACGTGCTGGCGCAGCCCCTGTGGCTGATCCCCGGCGTGCGCAACCAGCATGGCGCCGTCGGCCTGCATAACGTCGAAGCGATGGACATGATGCGCGGCGAAGAGACGGAAGTTATCGCGCTGCTCGAGCGCCTGCAACTGCGGGGCGCGGCGACCCTGATCATGCCCGGTTCGCATACCAAATTGATCAGCGTGGACGAGCAGCGCCGCATCCTCGGCTGCAGCACCACCATCGCTGGCGAGCTGCTGCAGGCAATCACGCAGCACACGCTGATCAAGCAATCGGTCGATGGCGGTTTTGCCCAGACCCTGGTGCCGAAAATGCTGCTGGCCGGCGCGGCTGCGGCGCAAAAAACAGGGCTGGCGCGCGCCTGCTTCAGCGTGCGCACCCTGGGCCAGTTCAGCGCCGTCGAATGCAATGAGCGGGCCAATTTTTTGATGGGCGCCGTCCTCAGCGGCGACTTGCTGGCACTGCGCAACAGTACCGCCATCCAGATGCGGCCCGATACACCGCTCGTCATTACCGGCAAGCCCATGTTGCGCCAGGCGCTCGGGCTGCTGATCGAAGAACACGGATTTTTTTATGGCAAGCGCATCATCGTCGACGACCAGCAGCAGGATTATCTGGCCGGTCACGGTGCGCTGCTGATCGCCGCTGCGCGCGGCTTGATTTCCCCGCAGGAGACAGTATGAGTGACAACAAGAACAAGCGTCCCTTGCGTTCGCAAGCGTGGTTTGGCGGCGACGACAAGGACAGTTTTATTCACCGCAGCTGGATGAAGAACCAGGGCTATCCCAGTGACGCTTTCGATGGCCGTCCCGTCATCGGCATTTGCAATACCTGGTCCGAGCTGACACCTTGCAATGGCCATTTCCGCGACCTGGCCGAGATGGTCAAGCGTGGCGTGCTCGAGGCGGGCGGCTTTCCTGTCGAATTCCCCGTGATGTCGCTGGGCGAGACGAATCTGCGCCCGACGGCCATGCTGTTCCGTAACCTGGCCAGCATGGATGTCGAGGAATCGATACGCGCCAACCCGATCGACGGCGTGGTGCTGCTGACGGGCTGCGACAAGACCACCCCGGCCTTGCTGATGGGCGCGGCCAGCGTGGACTTGCCCACCATCGTGCTGTCGGGCGGCCCCATGTTGAACGGCAATTACCGCGGAAAACCGATCGGCTCGGGCACGGATGTGTGGAAGTTTTCCGAAGACGTGCGCGCCGGGCGCATGACATCAAACGAATTCAAGCAGGCCGAATCGTGCATGTCGCGCTCCGCCGGCCACTGCATGACCATGGGCACGGCGTCCACCATGGCCAGCATGGTCGAGGCGCTGGGCGTGACCTTGCCCGGCAACGCCGCCATCCCCGCCGTCGATGCGCGCCGCAAGCTGCAGGCGCAGCTGACGGGGCGGCGCATCGTCGACATGGTGCATGAAGACCTGAAACTGTCGCAGATCCTCACGCGCGACGCGTTTGAAAACGCCATCATGGTCAACGGCGCCATCGGCGGCTCGACCAATGCCGTGATCCACCTGCTGGCCATTGCCGGGCGCATCGGCGTGGACATGCGACTGGGCGACTGGGACCGCCTGGGCCGCGACATTCCTTGTTTGCTGAACCTGATGCCGTCGGGCCAGTACCTGATGGAAGATTTTTACTATGCGGGCGGCCTGCCGGTGATCATCCGCGACCTGCTGGGCAAATTGCATGGCGAGGCGCTTACCGTCACGGGCGCCAGCATGGCCGTCAACGTGGCCGAGGCGGAAAATTTCAATCCCGAAGTGATCACGCCGCTGGCGCAGCCTTTCAAGGACGAGGGCGGCATCGCCGTCCTGCATGGCAACCTGGCCCCGCGCGGCGCCGTCATCAAGCCGTCCGCCGCCTCGCCGGAACTGATGCAGCACCGTGGCCGTGCCGTCGTCTTCAACAGCATCGAGCATTACAAAAAGCGCGTCGACGATCCTGCGCTCGATATCGATGCCAGCTGCGTGATGGTGCTGCAGAATTGCGGCCCGCAGGGCTATCCGGGCATGGCTGAAGTGGGCAATATGGGACTGCCGAAAAAACTGCTGGAGCAAGGTGTCCGCGACATGGTGCGCATTTCGGATGCGCGCATGAGCGGTACTGCCTACGGTACGGTGGTACTGCACGTGGCGCCGGAAGCGGCCGTGGGCGGCCCGCTGGCACTGGTGCGCGATGGCGACATGATTGAACTGGACGTGGCGGGACGGCGTTTGCACCTGGACGTCGACGAGGCCGAGCTGGCGCGCCGGCGTGCAGAATGGAGCGCACCTCAGCCGGCCATGAAGGGCGGCTACCAGGCTATGTACATCAAGCACGTGACGCAGGCCGACGAAGGCGCGGACCTCGACTTCCTCGTCGGTTGCCGTGGTTCTGCCGTGCCGCGTGAGTCACATTGAAAGAAGGAGCAGATATGGGGACACGGGCCCAATTACTGGTCGATGCGCAGAACTTCCTGGGCGAGGGCGTGCGCTGGTGCGAACGCAGCGGTCGTGTTTTCTGGACGAATATCGAAGGCTGCCAGTTGCATGCGCTGGTGCTGGCCACGGGGGAGCGCCGGAGCTGGGCCATGCCCGAGCGCCTGGCGTGCTTTGCGCTGACGGCCAGCGACGACGTGCTGCTGCTGGGACTAGCCTCCGGACTGGCCTGGTTTGACGCGCGCAGCGGCGCCGTCACGCTCCTGCACACGGTGGAGGCGGACTTGCCCATGACGCGCCTGAACGATGGCCGCTGCGACCGCCAGGGACGCTTTGTCTTTGGCACGCTCGATGAGCGCCCGTGCCGCGATGCCATCGCCAGCTTCTACCGCCTCAACCTGGACCTGAGCCTGGAATGCTTGCCGCTGCCGCAGATCGCCATCTCGAACAGCATCTGCTTCAGCGTCGATGGCACGGCCATGTACTTTTGCGACTCGATGAAGAAGGCGATCTACCGCTGGGATGATTACCTGGGGGGTGATGCCAGCCGGGTGCGCGTGTTTGCCGTGCTCGAGCCGGGGCCCGGCGCCGCCGACGGCGCCACCATCGATGCGGATGACCACCTGTGGAGCGCGCAGTGGGGCGCCGGCACGGTCTTGCGCTTCGCGCCGGACGGCAGCGTCGAGCGCGCGATCACCTTGCCCGTGTCGCAGCCCAGCTGCGTGAGCCTGGGTGGGCCCCACTACGACGAATTGTTCGTCACCACCGCTCAGGAGAGTTTGACGCCAGCGCAGCTGGCGAGCGAACCGCTGGCCGGTGGATTGTTTCATGCGCGCCAGGTGGATGTGCGCGGTTTGCCGGAAGTGCGCTTTGGCGCCCTGCCGGCCTGACAGGAGATAGCATATGCAAAAGCACACGGTTTTTGAGGGCATTATTGAACGGGGCATGGTGGGCATCGTACGCGCACCTTCGGCGCAGGCGGCCGTGCAGATCGCCGAGGCATGCATCGCCGGCGGTATCACGGCGCTGGAAGTGGCCTTCACGACGCCAGATACCCTGGGCGTGTTGCGCACCCTGCGGGAACGCCATGGTCATGACGTGCTGCTGGGTGCGGGCACGGTGCTTGATACTGAGACGGCGCGCGCCGCCATCCTGGCCGGCGCCCAGTTCATCATCTCGCCCGGCGTGAACGTGGAAACCATCGCGCTGTGCCAGCGCTACCAGGTGCTGGCCATGCCGGGGGCGATGACGCCGACGGAAATCGTCACGGCCCTGCAGGCGGGCGCCGACATCGTCAAGGTTTTCCCCGCCGAGATGTTCGGCCCCGCCTACATCAAGGCCCTGCGCGCCCCCTTGCCGCAAGCGCCATTGATGCCGACCGGCGGCGTGACGGTGGAGAACCTGCAGGAATGGTTTGCCAGCGGTGCCGTGGCCGTGGGTATCGGCAGCAGCCTGAGTGGACCGGGCGCCACGGGAGACTATGCGGCAGTGACGGCGCGCGCACAGGCCTTCGTGGCGAAGATGGCGTTGGTGCGCACGGCTAGATCTTCTGGCTAGCTCCCGCAGCGGGATAATTCTGCTACGCTAGGCGGGCAATGTCGCACGCCTAACCACGACCAGAATATGCCCAACATCGCCCGCATCCTGCAAGAGAGCCGCATCATCGCCATCGTCGGCATGTCCGACAAGCCCGAACGCGCCAGCCATGAAGTGGCAGATTACCTGTTGCAGCATGGCTACCGCGTGTTGCCCGTCAATCCGGCACTCGCAGGGCACGACGTGCTGGGGCAGCGCGCTTACGCCACCCTGACGGAGGCCGCGGCGGCTGTCGCGCCGGCGCGCATCGACATCGTCGACTGCTTCCGCAAGTCGGCAGATATTCTGCCCATCGCCGTGGAAGCCGTTGCCGTCAAGGCCGGCTGCCTGTGGCTGCAGCTCGACGTCGTCAATGAAGAGGCGGCGCAGCTGGCGCGGGCGGCGGGCCTGGACGTGGTGATGGACCATTGCACAAAAATCGAGCACCGCAAGCTGGCGGTGGCGGCATGAAGGCGCGCACGCAATTTCGCGCCGGGCAGGGCTTTGAGCTGAACGAGAAATTCGCCGGCAAGCGCCTGCTGGGCGCCGCCACCAAGGCGGCGAACAAGAAGCTGACGCCAGCCCAGTGCAAGGCCCTGGACCGTGAGGAAACCGTGGCGCTGACGGCGCAGATCGCCGAGTGCCAGAGCATGCTGTATGCGCAGCACAAGAAAAAGGTGCTGCTGGTCCTGCAGGGCATGGACACGTCGGGCAAGGATGGTACTGTCAAGGCTATCTTCAGCAATATCAACCCGATGGGCATTCGCGCCGTGGCGTTCAAGGGCCCCACCGATATCGAACTGGCGCACGATTATCTGTGGCGCGTGCACCAGCAGGTGCCCGTCAAGGGCGAGATCGCCATCTTCAATCGCAGCCATTATGAAGATGTACTGATCACGCGCGTGCAGGACATGATAGACAAGGCCGAATGCCAGCGCCGCTACGCGCAGATCCGCGATTTCGAGCGCATGCTGAGCGAAACGGGCACCGTCATCCTGAAAGTCTTCCTGCATATCTCCAAGGACGAGCAACGCGGACGGCTGCAGGAGCGGCTCGACGATCCAGACCGCCAGTGGAAGTTCGATCCCAACGATATCGCCCAGCGCAAGAAGTGGGATGGCTACCAGCGCGCCTATGAAACGGCGATCCGCGAGACGGATGCCGATCACGCGCCGTGGTACGTGGTGCCGTCCAATTCCAAGACCCAGCGCAACCTGGTGGTCGCCTCCCTGCTGCTGGAAACCCTGCAGGGCATGAAGCTGGAATACCCGGCGCCGGACCCGAAACTGTCGTCTTTCAAGGTCGAGTAGAGCTGAGGGCAGTTCAGCGCTGCGCCTGCGGAATCGGCCGCGCTGTGGCATAGTATCCCTCGTCGATAATTCAAACCAGACCGGAGATCCATATGCTGCAGTTGAAAGATCCTACCTTGTTGCGTCACCAGGCTTACCTGAATGGAGCCTGGGCAGATGCCGATGGTGGCCAGACGATTAATGTGAGCAATCCCGCCACCGGCGAGCATATCGGCACGGTGCCCCTGATGGGCGCAGCCGAGACGCGCCGCGCCATCGAGGCGGCCAATGCCGCCTGGCCTGCCTGGCGCAAGAAGACGGCCAAGGAGCGCGCGGCCGTGCTGCGCCGCTGGCATGACCTGATCCTGGAAAACGCCGACGACCTCGCGCTGATCATGACCACCGAGCAGGGTAAGCCGTTGCCGGAGGCGAAGGGCGAAGTGCAGTTCGGCGCCTCCTTCATCGAGTGGTTTGCCGAAGAAGGCAAGCGCGTCGCGGGCGATACCCTGCAATCGCCATGGCCTGACCGCCGCCTGGTCATCACCAAGGAGCCGATCGGTGTGTGCGCCGCCATCACGCCATGGAATTTCCCCGCCGCCATGATCACCCGCAAAGTCGGTCCGGCCCTGGCCGCCGGCTGCCCGATGGTCTTGAAACCGGCTGAAGCAACGCCGTTTTCGGCGCTGGCGCTGGCCGTGCTGGCCGAGCGCGCGGGCGTGCCTGCAGGCGTGTTCAGCATCGTCACGGGTGCGCCGAAAGACATCGGCGGCGAAATGACGTCGAACCCCATCGTGCGCAAGCTGACGTTTACGGGCTCGACTCAGGTGGGCCGCTTGCTGGCAGAGCAATGCGCGCCGACGATCAAGAAGCTGTCGCTGGAACTGGGCGGCAATGCGCCGTTCATCGTCTTTGACGACGCCGACCTGGACGCGGCCGTGGAAGGCGCCATCGCCTCGAAATACCGCAACGCGGGCCAGACTTGCGTCTGCGCCAATCGCCTGTACGTGCAGGACAGCGTGTATGACGCGTTTGCCGAAAAGCTGGTGGCCGCCGTGGCCAAGCTGAAGGTCGGCAATGGCATCGAGGCGGGCGTGACGCAAGGCCCGCTGATCGATGGCAAGGCCGTCGCCAAGGTGGAAGAGCACGTGGCCGATGCATTGGCCAAGGGCGGCCGCCTGCTGGCTGGCGGCAAGCGTCATGCGCTGGGCAACGGCTTTTTCGAGCCGACCATCATCGCCGATGTGACGAACGACATGCGCGTGGCGACGGAAGAAACCTTCGGCCCGCTGGCGCCCCTGTTCCGTTTCAAGACGGACGATGAAGTCATCGCCCTGGCCAACAACACGGAATTCGGCCTGGCCGCCTACTTTTATTCTCGCGACATCGGCCGCATCTGGCGCGTGGCAGAAGGCCTGGAAACGGGTATGGTTGGCGTCAACACGGGCCTGATCTCGAACGAGATCGCGCCCTTCGGCGGCGTCAAGCAATCGGGCCTGGGCCGTGAAGGGTCGACCTACGGTATCGAGGATTATCTCGTTATCAAGTACATCTGCATGGGCGGCATCTAAGGCATCCTAGCGTGAGCCGCGGCGCGCGGCGAGGCGGTCCAGCATGCCCTTGACCGCCTCCATCTGCGTGCCGCTCTTGCGGTAAAAATCCGGGTCGATCGGATTGATGCTGGTGTAGCCCCAGAAATCCCAGCAGCCTTTCGGGTTGTACGGGTAGACGGGGCTCGGTTCGGCTTGCGGATACAGCACGATGATCTTGTTGGCATCCGCCACCTGGTTGTAGCCGGTGCTGGTATAGAAACGGTCGCCGATCGCTTGCGTCGTTTGCAGGCAGCCGTGGAAGACCACATGCACGCGGCAGCTCTCGCTGTCGCAGGCTTTCGGGATGTAGGCGTAGCCTGTATTGTTCATGCTGGAGTACGCGTTCTGGATGAAGCTGCGCTGATTGAAGGCGATCAGCTTGCCCCTCAGGGTGCTCGACGAGGGCTGCAGGTCCGGGTACAGGTGCTGCAGGATGTCGCGCGCCTGCACGTAGTCGCAGTCGTTGATGAAGGGCGACTCCGTCACGGCGCAGGGCTTGTCCTGCTGGCTGTCGGTCAAGATGGCGTGGCCTGCGACTAGCGTGTCGACGAAGCGGATCTGCGCCGCCGGCATGCCCGCCAATGCATAGAATTTTCCCACCTGCTCCACTACCGGCCGCGTCACGGTCTGGTCTTTCGTTCCGCTGAAAAGATAGATGCGCTGGCGTTTCAGGTTGGCCGTGTCGTCGATGAGACGGGCGCGCGCGAAGTCGTTGGCCGCGCGCAGCAATTCGCTGGCGACAGGCGGCGCCACCTGCGCGCTGCCGGGATTCATGCAGGTGCTCAGGGCATTCGTCAGATAGGGAATGTAGGGGAAGCGGCCCGGCTGGCCCGAACAGAAATACGGGCCGCCCGCGATGATGCCGGCACCGGCGACGGTGGCCGAGTAGGCGACGGCAAATTGCGCCGCCATGAAGCCGCCCGAGGACAGGCCCGATACGGTGGTCTGGCTCAGGTCAGCCTGGTAGGCGGGCAGGGCGGGGGCGTCTTTGCTCGCGGTGCCCGTCTTGACTGTCTTGACGGCCGTGGCGGCGGATGCGCCGTCTGGCGCCAGGATGAGCAGGCTGGCGGCCAGCAGGGTGGTGGGTAATGCGGTCAGTTGCGGGAAGGGCATGGCTACTCCACAGGGCAAGGGCAGGAAGGCCGAGCATAGGTAAAAAAACTGTGTGTTGGGCAAGTACTGCACCGTTCTTGATGCCGGTCAAGCAATTGCAGTGGTTGTGGCCATCATACGCGTGCGCGGCGTTTGACATAGAATGGTTTTTTTCCTTTTCGACCATGGTGCCCTTCATGTCCAAGACCCTTGCCCAGCTCTTCGCGCTGACCACCCTTGCCGCCAGTTCCGCCCTGGCCGTGCCAGCCCATGCTGCTGAAACCGCTGCTGCCACGAGTGCTTCAGCGGCCGCTTGTCCTGCCATCCTCAAGCAGACATTCAAGCGCTTGCAGGATGAAGTACCGCAAAATCTGTGCCAGTACGCGGGCAAGGTCGTGCTGGTCGTGAATACGGCCAGTTATTGTGGTTTTACCAATCAATACGAAGGGCTCGAAGCGCTGTACGCGAAGTACGGCAGCAAGGGCCTGGTGGTGCTGGGTTTCCCGTCGAACGATTTTGGCAAGCAGGAACCCGGCAATAGCAAGGAAATCGCCGATTTCTGCTACAACACCTACGGCGTGAAGTTCCCCATGTTCGCCAAATCGGTGGTCTCCGGCCCCACGCCGAATCCGCTATACGTGGATCTGATCAAGCAAACGGGCAAGACGCCGGCCTGGAATTTCCATAAATACCTGATCGACCGCCATGGCAAGGTCGTCGACAGCTTCCCCAGCAAGGTGACGCCGGACGACAAGAAGCTGGTTGGCGCGGTGGAAAAAGCGCTGGCGATGTAAGTTGCCGATACACAAGCAGGCTTGAATGCCTGCTTTTTTTTAATGCCGTGCTTGTCGCCTTCCCATCATTGTCCTAAGCTGGTTGTTCGTGTTTGTCAAAACAACCATCAAGGAGAACATCATGGCGTATGTCGATGGATTTGTGGTGCCCGTACCGAAAGCCAAGCTCGATGCTTACCTGGCTATGTCGCGCGCCTGCGGCGCCGTCTGGCGCGAATATGGCGCGCTTGAATTTCGCGAATGCGTGGGCGACGATGTCAAACCCGGAAAGCTGACCTCGTTCCCGCAGGCGGTGGACTTGCAAGATGGCGAAGTGGTGGTGTTTTCATGGATCGTGTATGAGTCGCGCGCGAAGCGCGATGAAATCAACGACAAGGTCATGAAAGACCCCCGCCTGGCCGAGATGATGGATCCGGCCAAGCTGCCGTTCGATGGCAAGCGGATGATCTATGGTGGTTATGAAATGCGTGTGGATCTTTAAATAATTTCTGCCGGCAACGCCCCGCGCAGCGCATTGCACACGACAATCGCCTCTGCCTGCGCCAGCATGGCGCGCGTAATGATGGTTTCCTGCGCATCCCAGGCGGGATCGGCCAGCATGGCCGCGCGTTGCACGCCAGGCAGCAGGCCGCAGGACAGGGGCGGCGTATGCCAGCGGCCATCGAGCCGGATGAAGACATTGCTGCGTCCGCCCTCGGTCAGCTCACCCCGCTCGTTAAAGAACAGCATGTCGAAGCCGCCTTGCGCCTCGGCCGCGCGCCAGGCTGCATCGTAGTGCGCGCGCACGCTGCTCTTGTGGCGCAGGAACAGGTCGTTTGCCATCGTAGGGTCAGGCGCCAGCATGACATTGACCGTGGCTGGTAAGGGGGCCAGCGTGCCGCTTTGCACCGTAAACTGGCCATCCTGGCGCAGCGCCAGGCGCAGGCGGAAAGGGGCATCGTCGGGGCGTGCCGCGCAGGCCGCCTGCAGTGCGATGCGTGCAGCGTTGTCATCCCAGGCGAAATCGAAGTAGGCGCTGGAGGCGGCCAGGCGTGCCAGATGGCGCTCCTGCTGGCGGCAGCCACCGGCACGGCTGGCATGCAGGGTCTCGAACAGTTCGAAGTCGTTGCTCAGCCCCGTCAGGAAGCGGGCCTTGAGCTGACACTCCGCAAATTCCTCCTGCGGGTCGCTGTCGAGCACGATGCCGGCGCCCACGCCCATCTCGCCGCGCCGGATGCCGTTCGTCCCGGGTGCCTGCAGCGCCAGCGTGCGGATCGGTACGGACATGCAGAAGTCACCCACCGCGTGGGCAGCGCCGGCGGCGGGCGGATCGAACCAGCCGATGGCGCCCGTATAGATGCCGCGTGGCGCCCCCTCCAATTCGGCGATGATTTCCATGGTTCGCCGTTTTGGCGCGCCCGTGATTGAGCCGCATGGATACAAGGCCTGGAAAATATCGGCTAGGCTGGCATCTACGCGCAAGCGCGCCTGCACGGTGGAGGTCATTTGCAGCACGCTGCTGTAGCGCGTGACCTCGAACAGGGCCGGTACCTTGACGGACCCCGTGACGGCGATGCGGCCGATGTCGTTGCGCAGCAGGTCAACGATCATCAGGTTTTCCGCGCGATTCTTTGGATCATTGGCCAGGGCGCTGGCGCGGCGCGCGTTCTCTGCCACTTGATCCGCAGGGGCGGCCGGCGCCGTGCCTTTCATGGGACGCGCCGTCAGCTCGCCTTGCGCATGGCGCACGAACAGCTCCGGCGACAGTGACAGCAGTGCGCCGCCATCGGGCAGCATCACCAGCGCGCCGTAGGGTACGGGCTGGCGCGCACGCAGCCGCGCATACAGTGCCAGGGGCGAGCCGAAGGCGTCGAAGCGCAAACGATACGTATAGTTGACCTGGTAGGTGTCGCCTGCCACGATGTAGTCGTGGATGCGGTGCAGCGCGCGGGTGAATTCGGCTTGATCCACATTCGCGTGTATATCGGCCACGCCGGCCGGCGCGGCGTCCGCGCGGACGCGTTCGTCCAGCCACCGTGCCACCTCGTCCTGCGACAGCTGCGTGCATTGGTCAAAGACGAGTACTTGCGCCAGTGGCGGCGCGCCGGAGATGGCCGCGCGTGGCGGCATGGCCAGCAAATGCGCACCCAGCTCGTAGCTGCACACGCTGACGGCGTATTGGCCGCGTTCTAACGCCCCTTGCAGCCCCTGGAGCAGGGCCGGCCACTGTTCCCCCTCGGTACACCGCAAGACCGCCGCCAGGCCCGTGTACAGGCGCGAACCGGCGCCCGGGGTGCTGGCGTCGTCGAGCAGGGCGAAACAGTCGGTATGCATGGTGACAGCCGCGGCGGTGACTTACCCCAGCAGCATGGCGATTTGCAGCGCCGCTTCCTGGGATGGATTGATCTTGAAGCCGCTCTTGGCGTAGCGGTGCCAGCGTCCGATGACGAAGCTGACGATCAGGGTGGCGCGCGCCGCCACTTCGCTTTCCTTGCCATGGCCTTCGGCGGCGGCCACGCGCAAGGCCTGCTTGAGCGCCAGTTCCACGCGGTCGTAGAACTGGTTCATGCGTACTTGCAGGCGCTCGTCCTCATTGACCAGCGCATCGCCGATTAGCACGCGCGTCATGCCCGGATTGCTGATGGCAAAATTGAGCAGCATGCCGATGATGTCGCGCGTCTGCGTCATGCCGTCGCTGTGCTTGTCCGCGATCTGGTTGATTAGCCCGAAGACGCTCGACTCGATGAATTCGATCAGCCCTTCGAACATTTGCGCCTTGCTGGCGAAATGTCGGTACAGGGCCGCTTCCGACACGGCCAGTCTGGCCGCCAGTGCGGCAGTAGTGATCTTTTCGCCTTTCGGCTGCTCCAGCATTGCGGCGAGGGCCTGAAGAATTTGTAGCCTGCGTTGGCCCGGCGGTGTGCTTGCCATATTTTCTCTTGTCGTTAAAAAAAATGCTGCCTTGATGGGGAGGTCCGTCACCGCCGCTAGCGGTGTGGCTTCCGGCGTCAACCGGAAGCGCAGGAGTCCCCTTCAACGCAGACGGTGAAGGCGGCGTGCCAAATGCCGGACAGATTTTACTTTGACATCGACGTAAGCGGGGCGATTTAACGCCTTGGGCAACTTCGCCACGCCGATCGGATCGGCCATTTTCAGGTATTGCGTTACCCAGGCCGTACGCAGGCCCAGTCTTTTTGCGCCCTTCAGGTTGGCCAGGGTGTCTTCCACCAGGATGCAGCGGCCAGGGCGGATCTGGTGCTTGCGCATCAGTTTGCGCAGCATCAGGGTCGATGGCTTGGGCCGCAGCTGGCGGTGCACATGCATCGCCTCGATGGCGATATGCTGCGCAAAGTGCTGGCGCAGGCCCAGGTGGCGCATCACGTCGCTCGAATAGCGCAGCGGCGCGTTGGTGAGTAAAATTTTACGGCCTGGCAGGCGTTTGAGTAAAGCCCCCAACCCCCGCTCTGCGCGTATCATGGCGCGCAAATCGTCGAAGGTATGCGTCTCGTGGAGGAAGTGCGCGGCCTGCACCTGATGGTGCTTGACCATGCCCAGCAAGGTGGCGCCATAGCGGCGCCAGTAGGCCGCGCGCGCCGCATTGACGATGGCGTCGTCGGCTGGCGTCACGCCGTCGCCCAGTACGCGGGCAATATACGTGTTCATATTGGCCGTGATGGTGGGGAAAATGGCATGCGAGGCATTGTGCAGCGTGTTGTCGAGGTCAAACAGCCACACCGGCGACGAGCGGTTAAGATGGGACACAGGCACAAGAGTCTTTGCTAGCGAGAGTAGATGAAAAATTCAACAATCAGGAAAACCATGCGACGCCAGATTATAGTGATGTTTTGCGGATTATTCTTGCTGCCGTTGCAGGCGGCCTTGGCGGAAGCGCCGCCCGTGGCGCAAAACCGGGGCGCCCTGTTCAAGGTGCAGGATGCCAGCCACACCCTGTATTTGTTCGGTACCATCCATGTGGGCGCGCCCGATTTTTATCCGCTGGAGCCGACCGTAACGCAGGCATTGGAAGGCGCCGGGGCGCTGGCGCTGGAGATCGATCCCGGCGCCGATCCGCGCGCCGCACTGGGCGCCGTGCTGAAATACGGCATGGAGGCACCGGGTAGCAAAGTACCGATTGACTGCCGCCAGACCCTGGCGCCGCGCTTGGCGCCGCTGTTGCAAAAATACGGCATTGCAGCCGAATCGGTGGCGCCGATGAAGCCGTGGATGCTGGCCAGCATGCTGGCCATCGGCGAATTTTCCAGCCTCGGCTACCGCTCCGACCTGGCGGTGGACAATTATCTGTCGCAGCAGGCCAAGGCGCGCAAGATCCCCGTGGTGGAACTCGAATCGATGGAAGGCCAGATGGCGCTGTTTGGCGCCATGTCGCCGGTCGACCAGTGCCGCTTCCTGGAAGACGGCGTGGCGTCGATCGAAGATCAGGAACAAAGCCAGGAAGCGCGCGAGATCGCCAACGCCTGGCGCACGGCCGACGCGGCCGCCTTTGACAAGCTGGCTGCGAAAGCGGCAACAGACCCTTCGTTCGCCGCGCAATTCGTGCAAAAAGTGCTGCTCGATGGCCGCAACCCGGCCCTGGCCGACGGCATCGCCAAGCTGCTGGCGCGCGAAAAGAACAGCCTGGCCGCCATCGGCGTGCTGCATCTGGTCGGAACGAAAAGCGTGCCGGATCTGTTGCGTCAGAAGGGTTTGAAGGTCGAGCGGGTGTATTGAAACGCGCAGTAGATGCGGGCTACAGATAGCAGAGCAGATGGAAAAGTGTTCAGGACAACGCCGCCATGGACAGTTTTTCAGCTGCGGGGAAAGGATACTGGTGCCCTTGACGTGGATCGAACACGTGGCCTCTCCCTTACCAAGGGAGTGCTCTACCACTGAGCTACAAGGGCAAATTAAAAGCGGCGCCAGGTGATCTGCGCCGCCAAACTACTCGCTGTGATGCATTGCGATTTTTTTAGTGCGAACGGATCATAGTACCAAAAGCCTGTTCGGTCAACACTTCCAGCAATAATGAGTGTTCGATGCGGCCATCGATGATGTGCACCGTGTTCACGCCGGACTTGGCGGCGTCGAGCGCGGACGAGATCTTTGGCAGCATGCCGCCCGAGATCGTGCCATCGGCGAACATCTCGTCGATTTCACGCGCCGACAGATCGGTCACCAAGTTGCCCTGCTTGTCCTGGACGCCGGCGATGTTGGTCATCATGATCAGCTTTTCCGCTTTCAGGATTTCCGCGATTTTTCCCGCCACGACGTCGGCGTTGATGTTGTAGGCCTGGCCGTCCTGGCCGAAACCGATCGGCGAGATGATGGGGATGAAGGCGTCGTCCTGCAGCGCTTTGACGACCGCCGGGTTGATCGCGTCGATCTCGCCCACAAAGCCGATGTCGAGGAATTCGCCCGGATGTTCGCGGTCCGGCATCTGCATCTTGCGCGCGCGGATCAAGCCGCCATCCTTGCCCGTCAGGCCGACCGCCTGGCCACCGTAATGGTTGATCAGCATGACGATATCCTGCTGTACTTCGCCGCCCAGCACCCACTCCACCACTTCCATGGTTTCTTCATCGGTGATGCGCATGCCTTGCACGAAGGTGCCTTGCTTGCCGATCTTTTTCAGCGCGTTGTCGATCTGCGGTCCGCCGCCGTGTACCACGACCGGGTTCATGCCGACGAGCTTGAGCAGAATGACGTCGCGCGCGAAGCCGTGCTTCAGGCGTTCGTCCGTCATGGCATTGCCACCGTATTTGATGACGATGGTCTTGCCATGGAAATTGCGAATGTAGGGAAGGGCCTCGGCCAGAATCTGCGCCTTGATTTGCGGCGACACCGCCGTCAAGTCGTCATTCATGTCCAGGTTCAAGTTAGCTAGTTGATTCATGGCGAGTCCGGAAAATAGATTTGTGAGATTTTACAGGGAAGAAGAAAATCTTGGAGGCATTATAGGGCGATCTTGTTGTATTTTCCCTGATGATCCTATAGTCTGGTCCGATATGTTCGCCAGCCAGCCCTTTTACTGCCAGTTACATCTGCGTCGCACCCCGGTGCAGCATGACACACACTTGCCAATTCAAACACAGCCATGAGCCAGTGCACTCTCTGCGGCGCCACCTTCCAGTGTGGCCAGACTGCCCCGCAGACCAGCGAACCATGCTGGTGCACGGCCTTGCCGCCCGCCATGCCCGTGCCCGGTAGTCGCGCCATCGGCTGCTGGTGCCCGGCCTGCCTTCAAGCGCATATTGCCACCCTGACACCGCCTCTAAAAGCGGTCACGTCGACCAATTAAGCGCTTCGGTACAAATTGCTTTGCAATAAACCTTGCTTTCCGTAGGGGAATACGGTCAGACTTCGATTCTAAAGAATTTCTGACAGGAAAGTCATGCGCTTCAGGGATATCCGCATCGGCGTGCGCATCAATGCCGGTTATGCCATCTTGATCATGTTGATGCTGGTCGTCATTGTCCTGGCGGGCAGCCGCATCTATGCCATCCGCGCCGAGACCGACGATATCCTGCAGCGCGACTGGGTCGCCGCCAAGGCCACCAGCAAGATCCATGGGCTGGCGCGCGAGGCGGCCACGCGCATCGGCAACCTGCCGAACCAGCACGAGCTGGCACGGTGCCAGGAGAATCAGGCGCGCCTGGAAGCGATCAAGCAAGGCATCGATGAGCAGGTGCGCATCCTCGATGGTCTCGATGCGCGGCCCGAGGAACGGCGCCTGCTGGAGCAAATGCATCTTGCACGCGCCGACTACTATGTTTCGCTCAAGGCGATGTTTGAACTGATCGAGCGCGGCGAGGATGCCCGCGCCGAGCAGGCCATGCAGACGCAGACCTTGCCGGTGCTGGAAAAGGTGTTGCTGTATGTGGGGCAGCTCGATGAGTTGCATCAGCAATTGATACGCGACAGCGCGGCCAGGATACGCAACGATATCGATACATCGCTGATCCTGATGGGCGGCATCGGGCTGGCAGCCCTGTTGATCGGCCTGGCCTTTGCCTGGTCGGCGCGCTCGATCACGCGTCCGCTGGGCGAGGCGGTGGCAATCGCTACGCGCGTGGCCAACGGCGACTTCAGTTCCGTCATCGAAGTGACGTCGCGCGATGAGACGGGCGAATTGCTGCAGGCGCTGAAAAACATGAGTACCAGCCTGGCCGTCGAGCAGGACCTGCGCCATGCCGTCGAAGTGGCCGAGGATGCGACCAAGATGAAGTCGGACTTCCTGGCCAATATGTCGCACGAGATCCGCACGCCGATGAACGGTATCATCGGCATGACCCACCTGGCGCTGCAGACGGAGCTCACATCGACCCAGCGCAATTACCTGGAAAAGGTGGAGTCGGCTTCGAAGAACCTGCTGGCCATCATCGACGACATCCTCGATTTCTCGAAGATCGAGGCGGGCAAGATGGCCTTTGAAAAAGTCGATTTTTTCCTCGAGGACGTGCTGGCGCAGATCGCTGACCTTTCCGTGATGCGGGCCCAGGACAAGGGACTCGAACTGCTGTTCGACATCGGCCACGATGTGCCGAACGCATTGCAGGGCGATCCGCTGCGCCTGGGCCAGGTACTCATCAATCTGACCAACAATGCCATCAAATTTACAGACAAGGGCGAGATCGTCGTCAGCATCCGCCTGCAGCAGCTGGAAGAACATGCGGCGGTGCTGCGTGTCGATGTGCGCGACACGGGCATCGGCCTGACGCCGCCCCAGCGCAGCAAGTTGTTCCAGGCATTTACCCAGGCCGACACGTCCACAACGCGCCACCATGGCGGCACGGGCCTGGGACTGACGATCAGCAAGCGCCTTGTGGAAATGATGGAAGGCGAGATCGACCTGGTCAGCGAAGCGGGTGTGGGCAGCACCTTTTTCTTCACCGCCCGCTTCGGCCTGGCCGCCGTGCCGCGCGATAGCTTGCCAGTACCACAGCAGTTTGATGGCCTGCGCGTGCTGGTGGTCGACGACAACCCCAGTGCGCGCGAAATCTTCGTCAGCATGCTGACGGCGCTGGGCTTCGAGGCGCGTGCCGTGTTTGGCGGCGTGCTGGCCATCGGCGCCGTGGCGCAGGCACGCGCTGAGGGGCGCCCCTACGGGCTAGTGCTGATGGACTGGAAAATGCCGGGCATGAACGGCCTCGATACCCTGGCCGGCATCCGTGCCGATGCCGCCGGCACCGATGCTACGCCGGCCTGCATCATGGTCACGGCCTTCCATCGCGAAGCGCTGCTGGAGGCGGCGCGCCAGCGGGAGTTGCCGCTCGATGGCGTATTGAACAAGCCGGTCAGCGCCTCGACCCTGCTCGACCAGATATCGTTCGTGTTTGGCGGCGTGACAGGGCAGAGTCGCAAAACGCAGCGCCAGAGCAGCTACCGCGACGACGAACGCGCCCTGCGCGGTGCCTGGCTGCTGCTGGTGGAGGATAATGAGGTGAACCAGGAAGTGGCTCAGCATATTCTCAACGACGCGGGCATCCGTGTCGACATCGCCAGCAATGGTGCCATCGCGCTGGCGAAGATCGAGGAAAACGCCTATGACGGCGTATTGATGGATTGCCAGATGCCAGTGATGGATGGCTACCAGGCGACGCGAAAACTGCGCCAGGATCCCCGCTATTCGAATTTGCCCGTGATCGCCATGACGGCCAATGCCATGGTGGGCGACAAGGAAAAATGCCTGGACGCCGGCATGAACGATTTTATCGCCAAGCCGATCGACGTGGCGCAGCTGTTCGGTACCCTGGCGCGCTGGATCGCGCCGGCCACGCCGCAGGAAATGACGGCGGTGGTGGCACAGCCGGAAGCGGAGCTGCCCGTGATCGCCGGCTTGAAAATGGCTGAAGCCATGCGGCGCGTGGGAGGCAATGCCACTTTGATGCGAAAATTGCTGGATCGTTTTGTGGAAACCCAGTTCGATGCCATGCAGCGCATCGTCGCCGCCATCGAGAACAACCAGCTCGAGACGGCGATCCGCGAAGCGCATACCCTGAAGGGCCTGGCCGGCAATATCGGCGCCGGCGGCCTGGCCGACAGCGCCGCGCGGGTCGAGCACCTGCTCAGCCTGGGTTCGCACGACGGCTTGCCGCAGGCCCTGGCTGCCTGCACCCTGGTGCTCGACGAACTGGTGCCGAAGATCGTGCTGGCCATGCAGTCGCGCGGCAATGCGGCCGAGGCGGGCAGCGCGGCGGGGGCGCAAGTGGCCCCGGTCGACCGGGCGCACCTGGAAGCGGGTTTGCGCGAACTGTCGCAACTGCTGCTGCAGGACGATGCGCAGGCCGTCAAACACCTCGACGGCATCGGTCCCGTACTGGTTGCGGCGGGGCAGGCGGAACATGCGCGCCAATTGAAGCGCATGCTGGGACAATACGATTTCGAAGGTGCGCTGGCGCAGCTGGGCGAGGTGGCCGAAGCGCTGGAGCTGACACTGTGACAAGGACAGATATGCAGAACGAAGGACGGGCATGAGAGCGCCGGCAAGCAAGCCAACCATCCTGGTGGTCGACGACACGCCAGACAATATCGACCTGCTGCGCGCGGTGCTGGAAGACGATTATCGCACCAAGATCGCCGTCAATGGCGAGCGCGCCCTGAAGATCGCCGCCGGCGGCGACCAGCCCGACCTGATCCTGCTCGACATCATGATGCCGGGCATGAGCGGCTACGATGTGTGCCGCGCGCTGAAAGCCAATCCCGCCACGGCCGGCATACCCGTGATTTTCGTGACCGCCATGAGCGAAGTGGCCGACGAGCAGCTGGGCCTGGCCCTGGGCGCCGTCGACTACATCACCAAGCCGATTTCGGCGCCCATCGTGCTGGCGCGCATCAGGACGCAGCTGGCGATGAAGCAGATGCAGGATTTTTTGCGCGACCAGAACCAGTACCTGGAAACGGAAGTGGAGCGCCGCGTGCAGGAGGTCAAGGCGTTGCAGGACGTCACCATCCACGCCATGGCCTCGCTGGCCGAGACGCGCGACAGCGAGACGGGCAACCATATCCGCCGCACCTCGCACTACCTGAAGGCACTGGCCGAGAAAGTGCGCGGCTTGCCGCGTTTCCGCGATTTTTTGACGGACAAGAATATCGAACTGCTGTTCAAGACGGCGCCGCTGCACGATATCGGCAAGGTGGGCATCCCCGATCATATCCTGCTCAAGCCGGGGCGTTTCGAGCCGCACGAAATGGCCATCATGAAGACGCACACCACGCTGGGACGCGACGCCATCCTGGCGGCCGAACACGAGCTGGGCATCGAAGTCGATTTCCTCAAGTATGCAAAGGAGATCGCCTACAGCCACCACGAGAAATGGGATGGCAGCGGCTACCCGCAGGGGCTGGCTGGCGAAGCCATCCCGATTTCGGCGCGCCTGATGGCGCTGGCCGACGTGTATGACGCCCTGATCAGCCGTCGCATCTACAAGCAGGGCATGGAGCATGCGCAGGCCGTGCAGATCATCGTCGATGGGCGCGGCTCGCACTTTGACGCCGAGATCGTCGACGCCTTCCTGGAAATCCAGGAGCAGTTCATCGCCATCTCCGACCGCTATGCCGACGGCGTGTGCGAGATCGCCGACAAGCAGCGGCAGATCGCGCCCTTCGCCGAAAACATCAGCTGACGGTTTTGAAAAAGCGCAGCATCTCTCGGCTGGCGTCCGGGCCTTTGCCGTCGGTATAACTTCCGCTGCCGCTGCCGCCGGACCAGGCATGGCCGGCGCCGTGGATGACCCAGTGTTCACCCAGCGGTGAGCCGTCCGCCTGGCTGTGCGTGGTGCGCGTGTAGCGGTGGCCATTCGGCACGCTGCCATCGATGGAGTCGGCCCTGGCGGCCTTGCCGCCCGCCTGGCTGCGCACGCCCTGGGCGATCAGTTCATCGCCGTTGCGCGGGTTGACGGTGGTGTCGCGGTCGCCATGGAAGACGATGATGGGCACGCCCCCCGCCGGCGCCTTGCGCTGGGCATTGGGCATGGCGCCGCCCTTCATGGCTGCCAGCGCCGACGGCAAGTCCTGCGCCGAGGCGAAGGGCAGGCCCGAATGCACGCCGACGGCGGCGAACAAGTCCGGGTACAGGGTGCCGACGATGACGGCCATGGCGCCCCCCGCCGACAAGCCGGCGACGAACACTTCGCGTTCATTCACCGGGTAGTCGTCGATGACTTGCTGGGCGATGCCGGCGATCAGCGATGGTTCGCCCTGGTCGCGCTGCTGGTCGATGGCATTGAACCAGTTCCAGCAGCGTGAACTGTTGGCGCCCTGCGTTTGCGCCGGGTAGACGACAAAACATTCCTTTTCTTCGGCCAGCGCGTTCATCTGTGTACCGGCGGCGAAATCGTCGGGATTTTGCGTACAGCCGTGCAGCATGACGATCAGCGGCATGGCCTGGCCGTGGTAGCTGCTGGGGATGTACAGTTTGTACGAACGCGTGCCCGCATGGTTGCGGTACACACCGTCGATGAACTGCGCGCCAGCGGGTATTTCCACCGGCGCGGTGCCCGGCGCGTTGAAACCGGGCGTGTGGAAATTCGGCAGTTCGAAGCTGGGCATGTCGAAGCCGTGCTGGCCCAGGCCGGCGGGCACGCCCAGGCGCGCCATGAAATCCTGCGCGAAGTCCTGCGCCGCCTGCGCGGGCGTGGGTGGCGCGGCAGGCGTCTCTGGCCCGGCGGCAGCTTGCGGCTGCTCGGCCCTGGCCTGCGCTGGTGTCGGCGGGGGATTGATATCACGCATGGGAGGCGCTTGCGTGGACGCTGCCGTCGGCGCCAGACCGGCGGCAGACAGCGCCTGCTGGATGGCTTCGGTGGCGGCGGCGGGACCTTGGCCCATCAGATTGCGGGTTGCGGCGCGCATGTGCGCCAACATGTTGAGAGGTAGTTTCATGACCATCCTTAACGGTGCCGCGCATCGGCCGGGTCATCGCCGCAAACCAATACGCTAGTGAATTCGCCCTGCGAGCGCCGTCTTGACGACGGTGCTGGCATGCAGGGCACCTAATACGAAGATCGACTCGATGGTGGCCAGTGCCAATTCCACGGAGACGTCGCTGGCGATGCTGGCCAGTCCCAGCACCTGTATCTGCAGGCGCTGGCCGGCTGCCTGGATCGCTTCCAGGTCGGCGCGCGAATAATGCTGCATGCCCAATACCAGGCTTTTACGGGCGACGGTTTGTCTCACCACGTCGGCGTGGATACCCAGCTGGTTGCGTATGGCCGTACGGATCAGATCCGTGCGGTTGGAATAAAATCCCTCCTGGACCAGCAGATCGATCTGCCCCAGGTCGATTAGACCGAGATTGATCGTGATTTTCTCGGATTCCCCAATTTTGGGCTTGCTGTCTTGCTTGGCCATAAGTCTCCAAAAACTCCATGTGGCATCCATTTGCCATCTGTATGGATGGTAGTATAGTTGTGAAATAGCTCAAGTCAAGCAGGATCTGGCCTGGTCGGGGTGTAGGACAAGGCCCGCTCAGAGTGAAAACGAGGCTTAAAATAAATGTGCGACGGTGATTTTTTAACTATGTTTTATGGTGAAAAATATGGTGATAAAGCCATTGCATGGAGATGCAGCGACTCGCCGGCATGGTTTCGCGGCATAATGCAAGCCTGTACATACACCGATGCCGCTCCATGATGGTCGATACCCTGCCAGCCGTTCCGCTCCCCCTGCCGTCACCGGTACCGTCGCCCTGTGTCAGCCTGTGCAAGATGAATCGCAACAGCGGCTTGTGCGAAGGCTGCATGCGTACGCTCGACGAGATCATCGCCTGGAGCAAGGCGGACGACGACTTCAAGCGCGCCGTATGGGCCGAATTGCCGGGACGCGAATCTTTGCTCGATTTCGAGCCCGACTACTGAGGAAGCCCATGCCGCGATCGCCAGCGCTGTTCCCCGATTCCATTCAGGTGTTCGAACGCGGCTGGCTGTCGTCAAACAACATCCTGTTCAAGGGCCGGGATGACACGGCCCTGATCGACAGCGGCTATGTCACGCATGCGCCGCAAACACTGGCCTTGCTGCGCCATAGCTTGCAAGGGCGACCGCTGGACCGCCTGTTCAACACCCATCTGCACTCCGACCATTGTGGCGGCAACGCGCTGCTGCAAGCCGCATACGGCTGCCAGACGGCGATTCCCGTCTCGGAAGCGGACAAGGTACGCAGCTGGGATGTCGATGCCCTCAGTTTCCAGGCCACGGGCCAGCAATGTCCGCGCTTCGGCTTTGACGCTACCGTTTCGCCCGGCGACATCTTGACCCTGGCCGACCTGCGCTGGCAGGCACTGGGCGCGCCCGGCCATGATCCGCATTCATTGATCTTTTATTGTGCCGACGAGGGCATCCTCATTTCCGCCGACGCTCTGTGGGAAAACGGCTTCGGCGTGATCTTCCCTGAACTCGACGGCCGCTCCGGCTTCAGCGAGGCGCGCGCCACCCTGGATCTGATCGCTAGCCTGGACGTGCGCGTCGTCATTCCCGGCCACGGACGACCGTTCCAGGACGCCGCCGGCGCCCTGCAGCGCGCCTATTCGCGCCTCGACTACCTGTCCTCCGATCCCGTGCGCAATGCGCAGAATGCCGTCAAGGTGCTGCTGAAATTTTTGCTGCTGGAGCGTCAGCGCATCGCCATCGCCGCAATACCAGCGCTGTTGCGCGACATGCCCATCTTCGTAGAGGCCAACCGGCGCTTCCTGCGCCAGGAGGCGGTCGCGCTGGCCGAGTGGGCCGTCGCGCAGCTATGTAGAGCCGCAGCGGCGCGTGTTGAGGGTGAGTACTTGCTTAACGAGGGCTGAAACGGATAGGCGATAAATTCAGCACGACCGTACTTTTTCTGCACTATAATCAACGTTCAGTGTGTTTCTCATCCCGATCAACTTTCCAGCGAGTCCGCCATGGCATTGCCTGTTGCGTTGCAAAACCTCTCCTTACCCGTTATCGCTTCGCCGATGTTCATCGCCAGCGGCCCGGCCCTCGTCGCGGCGCAGTGCAAGGCCGGCATCGTCGGTTCCTTTCCTGCGCTGAACGCGCGTCCCGCCGAATTGCTCGACACCTGGCTCACGGATTTGCAAGCCGAACTGGCCGCCTTCCAGGCCGCCAATCCGGATAAAAAAGTGGGACCGATCGCCGTCAACCAGATCGTGCACCAGTCGAACGACCGCTTGGCGCATGACGTGGAAGTGTGCGTGAAACACCGGATACCCATCATCATTTCCTCGCTGCGCGCGCCGCCCAAGGAAATGCTCGACGCCATCCACAGCTATGGCGGCATCGTGCTGCACGATGTGATCTCGATCCGCCATGCGAAAAAGGCGCTGGAGGCGGGTGTCGACGGCTTGATACTGGTGGCCAGCGGCGCTGGCGGCCATGCTGGCACCCTGTCGCCGTTCGCGCTGGTGGGCGAAGTGCGCAAATTCTTTGACGGTCCGCTGGCGCTGTCGGGCTCCATTGCCACGGGCGACGCCGTGCTGGCCGCACAAGCCATGGGTGCTGATTTTGCCTACATCGGCTCGCGCTGGCTGGCGACCAAGGAATCGAACGTGAGCGACGGTTACCGCGACGCCATCGTTGAATCCGCCGCATCGGATATCGTCTACACGAACCTGTTTACGGGCGTGCATGGGAATTATCTGAAAAAATCGATTGTCGCGGCCGGACTCGATCCGGAAGCCTTGCCCGAAGCGGACAAGAGTTCGATGAATTTTGGCTCCGGCAGCGCCAAGGCCTGGCGCGACATCTGGGGCGCGGGCCAAGGCGTGGGCTTGATGGATGACGTGCCTAGCGTAGAAGAGATGGTGGCGCGCCTGAAGGCCGAATACGATGCGGCGCGCGCGCGGCTGAAGCTGTAACGCTGGTGGTAGTTGTGGGATTACGGCCTTTGGCCTAATCCGACCTACGCCACCAGGCACTGGTCGGTCGGATTAGCTCAGCGTCATCCGATAACCACCGTTACATCACTCCTGCTTCAAATCCTCGGGCTTGATGGCCCACAGGCCTGGCAGGTTGCGCCAGTAGCCGTATGCATCCATGCCGAAGCCGACGACGAAGCGGTTCGGGATCACGAGGCCGACGATGTCCGCCTGCACGGGCTTTTTCTTGCCGATGGCTTTGTCTGCAAACACGGCCAGGATGACTTCCGAGGCGCCCATGTCCAGCAAACGCTGCTTGACGTGCGCCAGGGTTTCGCCTTCGTCGAGAATATCGTCGAGCACGATGACGGTGCGGCCCGCCACGTTCGAACGGGGGATGACTTTCCACACCACTTCGCCACCCTTGTCGTCGTCGCCGTAGCGGCTCACATGGATGTAGTCGAATTCGAGCGGGAAGCTCAGTTGCGGCAGCAGGTTGCCCGTGAAGACGACGGCGCCGCCCATCACGCCCAGCACCAGAGGGAATTCCTTGGAATCCTCCGCGTTGAAGCGCGTGTTGAGTACATCGGCCATGCGCGTGATCGACGCCTGCACGGTATCTTGGTCGAACAGCAATTCCGCGTTCTTGATCAGGTCACGGGCACGGTTGTGATGAAATTCTTGCATGGACTCTTGCATGGCGATGAATGGGGCTGATGGTCAATGCCGGTATTATCCCGCAAATTGGCCTTATTTGTAATCGCGCATGTCGTCAATGACCTTGCCATCCTGCGCCAGGCTGCCCACGGCCACCAGCACCACATCGCCGCGCAGCTTGGTCAGTTCGCGTATCGATCCGATGATGGCTTCCACGCCGCTGGCGTCAAGCGGATCGTCGACTTCGCAATGCAAAGCCATCTCGTCGTTGGCCATGCGGCCTGACACTACCAGCCGCGCTTTTCTGATTTGCGGATGGCGGCGCGCGATTTCATGTACCTGCGACGGATGTACGAACATGGCGCGCACCTTGGTGGTCTGGTCGGCGCGTCCCATCCAGCCTTTGATGCGCGTATTCGTGCGCCCGCACGGCGAATCCGGCGCGTCCATCAGCACGGCCGACAGATCGCCCGTGGCGAAGCGGATCAGCGGATAGTCGGCATTGAAGACGGTGACGACGACTTCACCCACTTCACCCGGCCCGACGGGAAAGCCGCTGCCCGGATGGACGATTTCAAGCAGCACGTTTTCGTCAACGACCATGCCCGGATTGAGCTTGCCATTGCTGGCCGTTTCATAGGCGATGCTGCCGATATCGGCCGAGGCATAGGTCTGGAACACGTGCGGCACGCCGTTCTCGGCAAACCAGCTGCGCAAGGATTCGGGCAAGGCTTCCGCTCCCATCAGGGCCTTGGTGACACTGCTGATGTCGGCGCCCATCTCGCGCGCCTTTTCGATGATCAGTTTCAGGAATGACGGCGTGCCGATGTAGGTGTCCGGCTTCAAGTCGACCATCGCCTGCACCTGCATTTCCGTCTGGCCGATGCCGGCCGGGATGACGGTACAGCCGATGCGTGCGGCGCCCCCTTCGACCATAAAGGCGGCCGGTGTGAAATGATACGAAAAACAGTTCTGCAGCAGGCCGCCGGCGCGCACGCCGGCCGCATACATGGGCCGCGCGAAGCGCCACCAGTCCGGGCCTGGGCCTTCCGGATCAAAGATGGGACCGGGCGAGACAAACACGCGTGCCAGGGCGTTCTTCGGCGTCGTATTCAAGCCGCCGAACGGCAAGGCATCTTGCTGCAACTGCTTGAGGTCGGACTTGCGCGTGACGGGCAGTTGCGCCAATGCGGTACGGCTGGTGATGTCGGCCGCGTTGACGCCATCGAGGATGCGGGCCCAGCCCGGCGCCTTTTGCGCGCGCGCGATCAGCTGCGGCAGGCCGGCCATCAATTCGCGTTCGCGCGCTTCGGGGGCGCGTGCTTCCAGACTGTCGAGCGTATCGGTCATGTTGCTGATTCTCCAATGTCACGTTGCATTTTTTTTGTCAGCCCCGTAAAAATCAGGCTGTATGAGCGCTGCAGCAGGGCCGCCATTTCCCCGTCGTCGAGTGCGTCGGGGCTGGCGATATGCACCCACTTGGCCCGCGCCAGGTACGGCGCCGGGCGGATGCCGGGGCGGTCCGTCAATTCCAGGAAGCGTTCCGCATCGACCTTGAAGCTCATGCCGCGCGTGCTGTGTGCTTCTGCGCCGCACAGCGCGAACAGTCGGCCACCGACGGAAAACGCCAGCACGTTCTTCCATTTGATGTCTTCTGTCGCGCCGGGAAAGGCGCGGCAAACCTGCTTCGCTCGTTCCAGGTCCATGACGGCCGCTCCCGTGTCAGGCCAGCCAGCGCTTGCGGCGGCGGTAGAACTTCATGTCGCGGAAGCTCTTGCGTCCGGCGCTGGAGACGCCCAGATAAAATTCCTTGACGTCTTCGTTGCTGGCCAGTTCCTGTGCTTGTCCCTCCATCACGACCCGTCCGTTTTCCAGGATGTAGCCGAAGTCGGCGTAGCGCAGCGCCACGTTGGTGTTCTGCTCGGCCAGCAGGAACGACACGTTTTCCTTGTGGTTCAGGTCCTTGACGATGCCGAAGATCTCTTCGACGATCTGGGGTGCGATGCCCATCGAGGGTTCGTCCAATAAAATCATCGACGGCTTGGCCATCAGTGCGCGGCCAATGGCGCACATCTGCTGCTCGCCGCCCGAGGTATAGCCGGCCTGGCTGCTGCGCCGTGTTTTCAGGCGCGGGAAATAGTGGTACACCTTCTCCAGCGCGTCTTTCAGCTCGCCGCGCGACAGGCTGCGCGTGTAGGCGCCGGTCAAGAGGTTTTCCTCGATGGTCAGGTGGCCGAAACAGTGGCGTCCTTCCATCACTTGCGACAGGCCCCGCTTGACCAGTTCATTCGGCGTCAATTGATCCACGCGTTCGCCCTTGAACTGGACCTCGCCCTTGGTGACGTCGCCGCGTTCGCCGCGCAGCAGGGTCGAGATGGTTTTCAGGGTGGTCGACTTGCCGGCGCCGTTGGCGCCCAATAGCGCCACGATCTTGCCTTGCGGCACTTGCAGTGACACGCCCTTCAGGACCAGGATCACGTGGTCGTAGATGACTTCGATATTGTTCACCGACAGGTAGGGCGGTGGGGTGTCTGGTGTTTGCGTGGCAGTGGGTGTCATGGCTGCTTCGTTTTCATGTGATGTTGGTGCTTGTCGGATTACGCTACGCTAATCCGACCTACGTGGATGCGGCGTAGGTCGGATCAGGCCGCAGGCCGTAATCCGACACCACCCCGAAAGCCGCTTACTTCATGCACGCCGGCGTGATCTTCTTCTCTTCGGCATACTTGCCTGACGATTCCTCGACCAGCTTGCGCACCAGGGCCTTGTCGCCGACGATCCACTTTGGCGTGATGGCAGTCCATTTCTTGCCATCCCACTGCTGCACCTTCACGGCGCCCGAACCTTCATGATCGTCGCAGCTGGTCTTCACGGTGGGGAACATGCCCAGCGCGCCGACGGCCTTCTGGCGCGCGTCGTCGACGTTCAGGTTTTCCAGGCCCCAGCGCATTTGCTCGCCCGTGACCGGCTTGCCCTTGCCGAATTTTTCCTGCGCCACGCGGATCGCTTCCACCCACAGGATGCCGGCCGTCACGCCGCGCATGTGGTAGACGGAGCCGATGCGCGACTGGTCGGACAGGTTGCCCTTGCCGGACGCGTAGAGTTTTTTGCGGATGTCGTCGAGCACGGGGTAGTTGCCTGGCGTATTGAATGTCATCGCCGTGTAGCCCTTGGCCGCGTCACCCGATGGAATCGTGTCTTCCTCGGAGCCGGCCCACCAGACGCCCAGCATCTTGTCGCGCGGGAAGCCGTTGCGCTGCGCCGTCTTGATGGCAACGGAGTTCATCACGCCCCAGCCCCACAGGATCACGTGGTCCGGCTTGGCCTGGCGGATTTGCAGCCATTGCGATTGCTGTTCGCTGCCTGGCGGCGCGACGGGAATTTTCACCAGCTCGAAGCCGTACTGTTTCGACAGGGCTTCGAGCACAGGCAGCGGCTCCTTGCCAAAGGCCGAATCGTGGTACAGGTGGACGATTTTTTTCCCTTTCAGCTTGTCCATGCCGCCATCCTTGTCGCCCAGGTATTTGATCATGGCAGCGGCCTGGCTCCAGTAGCTGGAGATCAGCGGATAGACGTAGGGGAAGACCTTGCCGTTGGCGGCGTCCGAGCGGCCGTAGCCGATCATCGTCATGGGGATCTTGTCTTGCGCCACGCGGTCCAGAATGCCGTAGGCGACGCCCGTGGACAGGGTTTCGACCAAAGTGGCGCCGCCCTGCTTGGTTTTCAGGCGTTCATAGCATTCGACGCCGCGCGAAGGGTTGTATTCGGTTTCGCATTCTTCCCAGCTGATCTTGACGCCATTGACGCCGCCGGCCTGGTTGACCAGGTTGAAGTAATCGATGATGCCGCCGTAGAAACCGGAACCGCCGGCCGCGTAAGGACCTACGCGGTAGGACGGCAGGGCGATGTACTGTTCCTTGTCCTGCGCCTGCGCGCTGCCGGCCATGGTGAGTGCTGCACTGGCGATGGCGGCGGCCAGCATGAGCGATTTGATGTGTTTCATTGTGTGTCTCCTCTTGTTTTATTTGATTTCAAGTCAACCGACATCAGACTGCAAGGTACAAATTCTTAGTGCGGGAAAGGCCAGAGGCGCAATTTCTCCTTCGCGATCTGCCACAGCCTGGCCAGGCCGTGCGGTTCGACGATCAGGAAGAAGATGATCAGCGCGCCGAACACCATCAGTTCCAGGTTCGAGGCCACGCTGGTCGGTAGTGCCAGACCATGCGCGATGGTGTTCAGGAAGACGGGCAGCAGTACGATGAAAGCCGCGCCCAGGAAGGAGCCGAGAATGGAGCCGACGCCGCCGATGATGATCATGAACAGGATGCGGAAGGACAGATCCAGGTTGTATGCTTCCGGTTCCACCGTGCCCAGGTATGCATACGCATACAGGGCGCCCGCCACGCCGCAGTAAAACGAGCTGACGGCGAAAGCCAGCAGCTTGGTGCGCATCAATCTGAAACCGATCACCTCGGCGGCCATGTCCATGTCGCGTACGGCCATCCACGAGCGGCCCACGTTCGAACGGATCATGTTCTTGGCCAGCAGCGCCATGCCGGCCACGATAGCCAGTACCAGCAGGTATTTGCTTTGCGGCGTATCGAACTGGTAGCCGAGGATGGTCATTTTCTGTACCGTGATCACACCCGAGGAGCTGTAGTTGGTCAGGTACGGGATCTTGGTCAGGCACCAGACGACGAAAAACTGCGTCGCCAGCGTGGAGGCGGCCAGATAAAAGCCGCGGATGCGCAGGGAGGGCAGGCCGAAGGCGATGCCCACCATGGCCGCGCACAGGCCGCCCAGGATGAACGACACCAGAAGTGGTAATCCAGGCAGGCGGGCCATGAAGTTATACGAGGCAAATGCCCCCACGGCCATGAAGGCGGCCGTGCCCAGCGACAGCTGGCCTGCGTAGCCGGTCAGGATGTTCAGGCCCAGTGCCGCCAGCGCGAAGATCAGGAAGGGAATCAGGATCGCCGACAACATGTAGGGCGAGGCAAAATACGGCAGGAGGAAGACGGCGACAAGCAGCGTGGCCGTCAGCGCCAGGCGGTCCTGGCGGATCGGGAAAATCTGGTTGTCAGCCTGGTAGCTGGTCTTGAATTGTCCTGCTTCACGGTAAATCATGGCGAGTCCTTTGCGATGGAGCGGTAGCGTTGTGCGTCGTGTGCATGGTGCGGCGGTGCGGCGTCAGATGCGCCGGATGATCTTCTCGCCAAACAGGCCTTCCGGGCGCACCAGCAGGAACAGCAGGGCCAGCACATACGGGAACCAGCCTTCGATGCCGCCGCCCACCATGGGGCCCAGGTAGACTTCGGCCAGCTTTTCCGATGCGCCGATGATCAGGCCACCGACGATGGCGCCCGGCACCGAGGTAAAGCCGCCGAGGATCAGCACCGGCAGCGCTTTCAAGGCGATGAAGGTGAGGGCGAACTGCACGCCGTTGCGCGCGCCCCACAGCAAGCCTGCCACCATGGCCACCAGGCCCGCCACGCCCCACACCACGGCCCAGATGCGCTGCAGCGGGATGCCGACCGCCAGTGCTGCCTGGTGGTCGTCGGCGACGGCGCGCAGGGCGCGGCCCACCTTGGTTTTCGAAAACAGCAGGGCCAGGCAGATCACCAGCAGTGCGCAAATGCCGGCCGCCATCAGGTCGAACTGCGAAATGTTGATGTCGAAGCGGTCCATCAGGAACTGCATTGGCACGTCTTCGATGGGCAAGTCCAGCTTGTGCACTTGCGAGCCCCACATCAGCTGCGCCAGACCCTCGATGAAAAAGGTCAGGCCGATGGTGGCCATGAACAGCGTGATTTCCGGCTGGTTGACGAGGGGCCGCAAGACCACCCTTTCAATCGCCATGCCCAACACGATCATGGTGAGCATCGTCAGCGGGATGGCCAGCCATAGCGACAGGCCGAACTTGTCCATGATGCCGACGCAGGTGAGGGCGGCGAAAAATACCATCGCCCCCTGCGCAAAATTGAACACGCCCGAGGCCTTGTAGATCAGGACAAAACCAATCGCCACCAGCGCGTACATGACGCCCGACAGCAGGCCGCCGATCAGCACTTCAAAGAAAAAATTGATATTCATACGGTGTCCAATGCGTCTTAGTGGGCCACGCCGAGATAGGCGTTGATGACATCCTGATTGCTGCGCACCTCGTCGGGCGTGCCGTCGCCGATCTTCTTGCCGTAGTCGAGCACCACCACGCGGTCAGAGATATCCATCACCACGCCCATGTCGTGCTCGATCAGTACGATGGTCGTGCCCAGCTGGTCGTTGACGTCGAGGATGAAGCGGCACATGTCCTGCTTTTCTTCCACGTTCATGCCGGCCATCGGTTCATCCAGCAGCAGGATTTCCGGTTCGGCCACCAGCGCGCGGCCCAGCTCCACCCGCTTTTGCAGGCCATAGGGCAGGCGCCCCACGGGCGTCTTGCGGATGGCCTGGATTTCCAGGAAGTCGATGATCTCCTCGGCCTTTTTGCGGTGCTCGATTTCCTCGCGCCGCGCCGGACCCCAGTACAGGGCTTGCAAGAGGAAATTCGACTTCATCTTCAGGTTACGCCCCGTCATGATGTTATCGAGCACCGTCATGCCCTTGAACAGGGCGATGTTCTGGAAGGTGCGCGCGATGCCGGACTTGGCGGCCGCGTAGCAATCCATGCCGCGCCGGTGCTCGCCCCGGTAAATGATCTCGCCCTGCTGCGGGCGGTACACGCCGTTGATCACGTTCAGCATCGAGCTCTTGCCGGCGCCGTTCGGGCCGATGATGGCGCGGATTTCATGCTGTTTCACGTCAAACGAGATGTCGGTCAGCGCTTTCACGCCGCCAAACGACAGCGAGATGTTCTTCAGGTCGAGGATCACGGGCCCCGTCTTGCGGGCCGTGCCGAAATGGGCGTCGGGTTCGTTCATTTGCATCGTGCTGTGCTCCATCATGCGGCCAGGCCCTGGGGCCGATACGTTTTGCTGTCCCAGATCTGCAGGTCGGCGCTGGTCGAACCGGTGCGGCCGTCCTCGAATTTCACCTGGGTCTCGATGTATTGCGTTGCCTTGCCTTCATACAGGGCGGAAATGAGCACCGCGTACTTTTCAGCGATGAATTTGCGGCGCACCTTGCGCGTGCGCGTCAGTTCGTCGTCGTCCGGGTCGAGTTCCTTGTGCAGCACCAGGAAGCGGTGCACCTGCGTGCGGTCCATCAAGGGGTCGGCCGCCAGTTCCGCGTTGACTTGCTCGATGCAGTCGCGGATCAAGCCGTAGGTTTCGGCGCGCGCCGCCAGATCGGTGTAGCCGGCATACGCGATGCCGCGCCGCTCGGACCAGTTGCCCACCGCTTCGATGTCGATGTTGATGAAGGCGCACACCTGGTCGCGCGCATGGCCGAAGGCCACCACTTCCTTGATGAAGGGGAAAAACTTGAGCTTGTTTTCGATGTAGTTGGGCGCGAAGATGGCGCCGCACGTCAGCTTGCCGACGTCGGCCGCGCGGTCGATGATTTTCAGGTGGCCTTCGCTATCAAACACGCCAGCGTCTCCCGTATGGAAGTAGCCGTCGGCATCGATCACTTCGGCAGTGGCATCGGGACGCTTGAAGTAGCCGCTCATGGTGGCCGGCGACTTCACCAGCACTTCGCCATTGGCCGCCAGTTTGACTTCCACGCCCGGTGCTGGCAAGCCCACGCTGTCGAACTTGATATTGCCATCCGGCTGCAGACACACATAGGCGCAGGTTTCGGTGGAACCGTACAACTGCTTGAGATTGACGCCGATGGAACGGTAGAAGCGGAACAGGTCGGGGCCGATGGCGGCGCCGGCCGTATAGGCGACGCGCACGCGCGACAGTCCCAGCACGTTTTTCAGGGGGCCGTAGACCAGCAGTTCGCCCAGCTTGTAGCTGAGGCGGTCCGCCAGCGACACGGGCTTGCCATCCAAAATCTGCGCGCCGCAGCGCTTGGCCACGTCCATGAAATGGCTGAACATGTGTCGCTTGATGCTGCTGGCGTCTTCCATGCGTATCATCACGCTGGTGAGCATGTTCTCGAACACGCGCGGCGGGGCAAAGTAGCAGGTGGGGCCGATTTCGCGCATGTCGATCATCACTGTGTCGCCCGATTCGGGGCAGTTGACGGTGAAGCCGGCAACCATGGCTTGCGCCAGCGAAAACAGGCAGTCGCCCACCCACGCCATGGGCAGGTAGGACAGGATGTCTTCGTCGTCTGTGAGCTTGTCGAAGGCCACGCCGCCTTCGCCGGCGGCCAGCAGCGCTGTATGGCTCTGGCATACGCCCTTCGGCTTGCCCGTGGTGCCCGAGGTGTACAGGATGACGGCCGAATCGTGGCCAGCGCCGGCTTCCACCTGGGCCTCATAGAAGCCGGGATGTTCGCGGTCGTAGGCCCTGCCGAGCACCTGCAGGGCGGCAAAGGACGTTAGCTCCGGCTGGCGGTAATGGCGCATGCCCCGTTCATCGTCGTAGGCGATGTGGGCAATGTGCGGGTACAGCGCTTTCAGTTCGAGCAGCTTGTCGACCTGCTCCTGGTCTTCGACGATGGCGTAGCGGATTTCCGCGTCCTGCAGTACGTAGGCCATGTCGGCGGCCGGCGCGTCCTGGTACAGGGGCACGGGCACGCCGCCCAGGCTTTGCGCGGCCAGCATGGCCCAGTACAGGCGGGGACGGTTGTCGCCGATGATGGCCAGGTTCATGCCGCGCCGGAAGCCGATGGCAGCCAGGCCGCAGGCCAGGGCGCGCACCTCGTCGTTAACCTCCAGCCAGGTCCAGGTTTGCCAGATACCCAGATGTTTTTCGCGAAATGCGGGCTTGTCGGATCGTACTGTCCCGTGTTGCAATAAGCGCCGCGGAAAAGTCGGCATCGTTGCTGTGGTAGTCGTTTGCACCAGTGTCTCCCTGTTGCTTGTCTCAGGCTCCATCTCGTTGGATGGCGCTCTGTGTTTTTATGTGTAAGGCGTTTGTGCAATGATAGTAGCTTGCGTTAGTTTGCCAAGTTGTCTTTTCGGGGACATTTACCCACTTTTCGATGGTGCATCGCACAATGACCTACCCTGATATCAGTTTGAAGGATGCCGTGCGCGCGGCCAACTGGGCGCAGCTGCTCGATCGCGTGCAAATGGCCCGGGTCGAGGCGGATGTGTTTGAAACCTTCGTGCCGAAAGGCGGTTTTGTCTGCCGCAAGGGCGAGCCGGTGGATAACTGGATCGGCGTCATCAGCGGCATGGTCAAGATGAATAATTTTTCCGCCTCCGGCAAGGCCATGACCTTCATCGGCGTGCCGCCCGGCAGCTGGTTTGGCGAAGGTTCATTGCTGAAGAATGAAATCCGCAAATACGACACCATGGCCCTGCGCGACACGCGCGTGGCGCGCCTGCCCGGCGCCACTTTCCACTGGCTACTGGAAACGAGTCTGCCATTCACGCGTTTCCTGTTGATGCAGCTGAACGAGCGCCTGGGCCAGTTCATCGGCATGGTGGAAAACGAGCGCTTGCTTGACCTGAACACGCGCGTGGCGCGCTGCCTGGCCTCGATGTTCAACTCGCACCTGTACCCTGGCGTCGATACGCTGGTGCAGTTGTCGCAGGAAGAGATTGGCCTGTTGTCGGGGTCCTCGCGCCAGCGCGCCAACCAGGCCTTGCAGGTGCTGGAAAAGAAAGGCTTGCTGCGCCTCGATTATGGCGGCATCCGCGTGCTGGACCTGGAAGGCTTGCGCCGCTACGAGGCCGATGATGGCGAATGAGGTCTCGCTCGACGACGTGCGGCACCTGACGGAACAGCACTATCAATCGTTCCTGCAGGCGCGCCTGGCCGGCGCAAAGGCGCTGGCGCGGCTGGATGCGGCGATGCAGGCACGCCATGCCCTGCTGCCCATGCCGATTACCCTGAGCGAACTGGCCTTGCTGCCGCAGTTGCGCGACGCCTCCTTGCTGGCGCTTGCCAGCTCGCCGCACAGCGTTCACTGGAGCCGCGACGACATCGGCGCCACGGATCCCGCGCAGGTATTGGCCGACGACGCGGCGTATGCGGATTTTTCGCGCGCCATCCTGGAAGAAGCGGCTGCGCACATCGCGGCCATCCATGCCGGCCAGCTGCCGTATGTGGCCGATGCGGCCTTCGCTACGGCCGATTCCGGCGTGCTGGCGCGCGCCGCGCGAGTGGCTGCCTACCGCGACGAGGGCTGGTTCGCGCCCGTCATCGCCACCTTGCTGCCGCAGGTGTGCGTGGCGCCCGGCACGGCCAAAAGCGCGCCGTCGCAGTCGCTGGCCATGGCCCTGGGCCATGGCGTGGAAACCATCCCGACGCAGGCCAGTGTGCAAGCCCTGCGCACAGCGCTGGAGCAGGTGCGCCACGCGGGCATCAGGAAAAAACTCGAACGCAACCTGAAACCGGCTGAAAAGGCGTTGCGGGTGCGCAGTGCCTTACCCGGGCTAATCGGGGTATCATAGGCGCTTCCCAGCACCGCTCTTTTCGTCCCCATGCAGACACCTGACCAAGCCACTCCCGCCTCCCGTTTGTCGCAACTGCGCAGCGCCATGCACGCGCAGCGCATCGACGCCTGCATCGTGCCATCGGCTGACCCGCATCTGTCCGAGTACCTGCCGGCCCGCTGGCAGGGCCGCGAGTGGCTGTCCGGCTTCACGGGTTCCGTCGGCACCCTGGTCGTGACGCAGGATTTTGCCGGCGTGTGGACCGATGGCCGCTACTGGGAACAGGCGGAAGACGAACTGGCCGGCAGCGGCATCGTCCTGAAAAAAATCCCCTCGGGCGCCAGCGTGCTGTATATCGACTGGCTGGGCGAGACCATGCAGCCGGGGCAGACGGTGGCCGTCGACGGCGCCGTGCTGGGCCTGGCCAATGCGCGCCTGCTGCAGCAGGCGCTGGGCGCGCAAGTGACCCTGCGCACGGACACCGATGTGCTGCAAGCCGTGTGGCCAGAGCGCCCGGCCATGCCCGCCGCGCCTGTGGTCGAGCATGCGGCCGGGTATCCATCGCTGTCGCGCACGGAAAAACTGGCGGCCCTGCGCGCCGGCATGGCGGCACACGGCGCCAGCCACCATGTGATTTCCACCCTCGACGATATCGCCTGGCTGTTCAATCTGCGCGGCGCGGACGTGAACTACAACCCCGTCTTCCTCGCGCATGCGCTGGTGGGTCCCGAGCGCGCCACCCTGTTCGTCGCCGACGGCAAGCTGCCCGCCGCGCTGCGCGCCACGCTGGAGAACCAAGGTGTGGACGTGGCCGCGTATGACCGCACAGCGGCCGCGCTGGCCGCCCTGCCTGATAGCGCTACCTTGCTGCTCGATCCGCGCCGCATCACGTTCGGCACGCGCCAGGCCGTGCCCGAGGGCGTGCGGGTGGTCGAGGCCATCAACCCGACCACCCTGGCCAAGTCGCGCAAGACGGATGCCGAAGCGGCGCACGTGCGCGCCACCATGGAACAGGACGGCGCAGCCCTGTGCGAGTTTTTCAGCTGGCTCGATGCCACTCTGGCCGACCCGCAGCGTGCACCGTTGACGGAGATCGGCATCGACGAACACCTGACGGCCGCCCGCGCCCGCCGCACCGGTTTTGTCAGCCCCAGCTTCGGCACCATCGCCGGCTTCAATGCGCATGGCGCCATCATGCATTACCACGCGCATGCGGGCACGGAAGCGACAATCGAAGGCGACGGCTTGCTGCTGATCGACTCGGGCGGCCAGTATTGGGGCGGCACCACGGATATCACACGGGTGGTCCCCGTCGGCACGATCACGGCCGAGCACAGGCGCGATTTCACCCTGGTCTTGCGCAGCATGATCGCCCTGTCGCGCGCGCAGTTTCCGCGCGGCGTGAAGTCGCCCATGCTCGATGCGATTGCGCGCGCACCGCTGTGGGCCGAGGGCATCGACTTTGGCCATGGCACAGGGCACGGCGTGGGCTTTTTCCTGAATGTCCATGAAGGCCCGCAATCGATTTCCCAGTCTGCCATGCCGGAGCCGCAGACAGCCATGGAGACAGGCATGATCACCTCCATCGAACCGGGCATCTACCGTCCCGGCCAGTGGGGCATCCGCATCGAAAACCTGGTGCTCAACGTCCCCGCTGCGTCTTCGCAGTTCGGCGACTTCCTGCGTTTTGAAACGTTGACCCTGTGCCCGATCGACACGCGCTGCGTGGAACGGTCGCTGCTGCGCGACGACGAGGCGGCCTGGCTCAACGACTACCACGCCACCGTGCGCGCGCGCCTGTCGCCGCACTTGGCGGGCGACGCGCTGGCATGGCTGGAACAGCGCACGGGAGCCATCTGATGCGCTCGACCCGCGCCACTTCCGCCATCGAGCGGCTCAAGGAACGCACCGGCCACCGCCTCTACACGATGGCGCGCACGGGCGATGAACTGTTTTTCCTCACCGAAGGCCCGGGCTTGCCGCCCCTGTGCCCGCCGCTGGAGCTGGATGCCTTTGTCGCCTTCGTGAATGGGCTGGGACCGCAAAAGGCGCGCCGCGTCAGCAAGCTCGACGTGGCGTTTGAAAAGCAGCTGACCAAAAAGCCCTAGATGCCGACCATCGACTTCCTGCGCGCCTACTGGTCGCCGGCCGAGCTGGCGACGAATGGCGTGATCCTGCTGAACCTGCTTGGCGCGCTGCTGCTGGGCTTGCTTGTGGGTTACGAGCGTTCATATCACGGGCGCGCGGCGGGCATGCGCACCTACAGCCTGGTCTGCATGGCCTCGGCGGCGCTGACGGTGCTGGGCGGCTATCCCGAGTTCTGGTACGGAGGCCATGGCGCCATCGTCGGCAGCGACCCCACACGTGTCATCCAGGGTATCGTCACGGGCGTGGGCTTTCTGGGCGCGGGCGTCATCATGCGCGAGGGCTTCAATATCAGCGGCCTGACGACGGCTGCCTCGATCTGGGCCTCGTCCGTGATCGGCATCATGGTCGGGATCGGCTTTTATCTGTCGGCCATGGGGCTGGCCTTCCTGTGCGCGATGGCGATGATTTTTCTGTCAAAATTGGAGAACTGGCTGCCGTCGCGCCACGCAGTGGCCATCACCATGCGCTTCAAGCAAGGTTTTGTTCCGCGCGAAGATGCGTTGCGGCGCATGGCCGCCAAGCGCGGTTATGACATTGCCGGCGGTTCGCTGACGATCGGCAGCACCGACGGCATGCAGGAATGGCGCTTTGTCGCCATCGCGCATGGCAAGAATACCGGCGCCAGCCTGTCGGCCATGTCGGCCGAACTGGCCGCCTTCGAAGGCATCGCCGGCTTCCAGCTGTCGCACGCACGCAACTGAAAAGGATGGACATGGACGCACAGGCCCAAGACGTACTCGATTTCTGGTTCCTGCCGCCGGATAACCCTGGCTACGGCCAGTCGCGCATGGAATGGTTTCGCAAGGATGACGCCTTCGACGCGCGGATAGGTGCGCGTTTCGGCGCGCTGATCGATGCGGCCGTCGAGGGCGGCTTGCGCGCGTGGAACGCGACGCCGCTCGGCGCGCTGGCGCACCTTATCGTGCTCGATCAGTTCACGCGCAATGTGTACCGTGGCACGCCGCGCGCCTTTGCCGGCGATAGCCAGGCGCTGGCGCTGGCCCTCGCCTTGACGCAAGCAGGGCAGGACCAGCAGCTGCCGCCGATGCTGCGCGCCTTCGCCTACCTGCCGTTCGAACACGCGGAAGACCTGGCCATGCAGGCGCGCGCCGTCGAGCTGTTCCAGCTGCTGTCGCAGGCGCAGCCCGGTTTTGAAAGCATGCTCGATTATGCGCAGCGTCACCAGGAAGTGATCGCCCGCTTTGGCCGCTTCCCCCACCGTAACGCCATTCTCGGCCGGCCCTCCACGCCGGAAGAAGTGGAGTTCCTGCGCCAGCCCGGTTCCAGCTTTTAGGTAGTCATGAACGTCACCCTGAATATCATCGGCGCCGGCCATGTGGGCCGCGTGCTGGGCCGCCTGTTCGCCGGCGTGGAAAGTACGAACGGCGGAAAAATCCTGGTGCAGGACGTGCTGACGCGCTCGTTGACGTCGGCGCAGGCGGCCGTGGATTTCATGGACGCCGGCACCGCCGTCGCCAGCTATGCGGCCTTGCGGCGCGCCGACGTCACCATGCTGGCTGTGGCGGACGACCAGATCGGCCCGGCCTGCGCGGCGCTGGTGGCCGAGGGACGCCAGGCGGGCGCCATCGTGTTCCACTGCAGCGGTGCGCTGGCCTCCAGCGTGCTGCTGGCGGCCACGCAGGCCGGTGCATCGGTGGCCAGCGCGCACCCGATCCGCAGCTTTGCCGACCCGCAGCAGGTGGCCGCCACCTTTGACGGCACGTTTTGCGGCGTTGAAGGCGATCCGCTGGCGCTGGCCTTCCTCACGCCAGCCTTGATCGCCATCGGAGCGCGTCCCGTGCCCATCGATCCGGCCGCCAAGACCCTGTATCACGCCGCTGCCGTCTTCGCCAGCAATTACCTGGTGACCGTGCTCGATGCCGCGCTGCGCGCCTACCAGGCGGCCGGCATCCCGGAACCGGTGGCGCGCGAACTGGCGCAGCCCCTGGTGACGGAAGCGGTGGCCAATGTATTTCGCCTGGGCGCCGCGCCCGCGCTGTCCGGCCCCATCGCACGAGGGGACTCGGCCACCGTGCAACGCCAGCAGATGGCAGTGCAAAGCTGGGATGCCGCCACGGGCGAGTTGTACCGCGCGCTGGTGGCGCCCACGCAAGATCTGGCAAGGCGCAAGCGCGAGGGATGAATCAGGCGGCGTGCACGCCGTTGCGTCCCTGCTGTTTTGCCTGATACAGCGCGCTGTCGGCGCGTGAAAAGAAAGCTGACTCGCTTTCGTCGGGCCGGTATTCGGCCACGCCCAGGCTGATCGTCACGGGTAGCTGCGGCTCGGGCAGGCCGAAATCGTGCTCCTCGACGGCGGCGCGCAGGCTTTCCGCCACTTCCACCGCTTTGGCCAGGCTGCAGTTATTCAGCAGCACCAGGTATTCCTCGCCGCCCCAGCGCGTGATGACATCGCTTTCGCGTACGGTGGCGCGCGCCACGTCGGCCACGCCACGGATGACCTTGTCGCCCCACAGGTGGCCGTGGGTATCGTTGACGCGCTTGAAAAAATCGATGTCGAACAGGATGGCCGACATCGGTTGCGCCGTGCGCTTGGACAAGAGCATGGCGCGCTGGAACAGCAATTCCAGCGATTGGCGGTTCAGCAAGCCCGTCAGCGCATCCGTCGAGGCGATGCGTTCGATGCGGCGCTGGTAGCGGTTCACCGTCAGCAAGGTCAGCACCAGTACCAGCAGGGTCACGCCAAAGCTGATGGCCAGATTCAGGATGAACACGCCCTGCAGCGACTTGACTTCGTCGCTGACATTCTGCTCGACCACCAGGTACCAGCCCAGTTCGGGAATGAAACGCGAGTTGACGAGGATTTGCGCGTGGCCCAGCTGGTACGACAGATGCGTCGGTGCGCTCTGGTGGTTGATGATCTGGTCTGCAATGGCGTTTACGCCTGGCAATTTGCGGATGTTGCCGTGACCTTCGCGCATGGTCTTGCCCGATAGCACCAGGGTGCCTGCGCCGTCGACAAAATAGATGTTGCGGTGGAAGCGTACCTGGTAGCGGTCGATGATGTGGCTCATGGTGTCCAGGGTCAGGCCAATGCCGGTGGCGCCGATGAACTGGCCGTTGTAATCGACCACGCGATGGTTGATGAAGATGGTCATGCTGTCACGGTTGGCCATGTCCACATCGACATTGGTTTCATAATCGGTGCTGTCCATGGCGCGCACGCGGTAGTACCAGATGTCGCGCGTTGCTTCCGGGCTGACGGATTTCAGGGTGCCTTCCGCATAATAGTATTTGCTGCTCTTGTCCGAGACGAGAAAGCTGGTGATGGCGCCGTACTTCTTCTTGACTTCGGCCAGGTAGCGCACGATCTGCGCCGGCTTGCTTTCGCCGGCGAGTATCCAGTCGCGCACGAAGGTGTCGTGCGCCATCAGCGACGAGATGAAGACGGGGCGCAGCATGTCCTTCTGGATTTCGGAATAAATATTGTCGCCCGTCAGAGGCAAGGTCTGGTCGGCGATGCCATGTTCGATGGCCTGGCGCGAGGCCAGATAGCTGGCCAGGCTGGTGGCCATGAAGCCCGCGCCCAGGATCAGGGTCAGGAGGATGAGCAAGCGGTACTTGATCGACAGAAGGCGCATGGAGACGAGGAAGTGGCAGGCGGGAAGGCAATCTTTACGCTAGCCAAAAGTATGCAGCAGGCCGGGTATTGGCGCAATGATAACTGGCTTTATTGATAATTTACGCTTGTGTATGCAACAAGATAACCACGACTTACCAAATAAAAGTGCCGATTTGTCGACAAAGATGCAAATTAGCAATAAGATTTGACGAGGGGAATCATTGCGCACCGCCCCTGTCTTGCCGCCCGTTTTCGGCGCAGGACATCACGCGCAGGGAGTGTTGTATGTTATTTTTAAAGAGTACGTCTGTCAGCAAGGCCCCCGGCATTTATGAAGTCGACATCGCCGCCAAACCACCTGGCAAGACCTTTGGTGTTTTCCTCGCCACCGATCCCGATCATCCACCGCATGCCTTGCTGGGACAATTGAAGGCGCTCGGCTACGAGAACACCTATAGTTCGCCCTACCTGCACAAGGATGCGGGCAAGGTGCTGGACCTGCATTTCCAGAAGGATGGCACGGATATCTTCAAGGGCTGGAAAACCGAAGAATGCACGCATAACCTGGCAGCCATCACTGCCCTGTTCGAGGAGCACGGCATCACTATCGCGCCGCGTGTCATGTCGATGGCCGAAGCCTACGCCTGATTGGCGTTGTCGATAGTTTCAACCCACCTCCACGCCGATGTGATACAGCGCCCACGGGCAACTGGCGAAACGCTGGGCCAGGGGCAGCGCCGCCACGGCTGCGATGCGGTCGGCATCATGGATGGCCCATAGCGGCCCCAGGCCGCCCAGCGCCATCGCCTGCCCGTCCAGGTGGGTGGCGACAATAAAGCGCTGGGTGCGCGCCTGTACCACGGTTAGCGCCGCCGCATAGCCATCCACGGCGCGCAGCAGCAGGCGTACATTATCTCCCTCCGGGGCGCCCGCCTCCTTCAAGACATCGACCAGCAGCGGCCCACGCAGGGCATGCGCCTTGCCGTCGTATTCCAGGGTGGGGTGGATGGTGCGCGCCGGCAAGTTCGCCAGCGCCGCGAAGTCGAAGGCCCGCGCCCGTTCAAAACTGATCTTTTGCTTGTGCATCATCTGGTCGCGCACGGCGTCGAAGGGGCCACGGTTGGGCTTGTCTATGCTGCCTGTGATGGTCAGCAGGGCAGGACCGCGCGGGCCGGCGGGCGCCGACCGGGCGATGGCGGGCAGGGCCGCAGCGGCCATGCCGGCGGCGAGAAACTGGCGTTTGTGCATGCACCTCTCCTCTTGACTGAAAAACGCTAATGCTCTTAAGTCTATCTTAAGTTCGCTCAACGGTGCGTATTTTATGGTTATTGTCAGTTTGGAATGTTCACTTACATCTTGTCACAGTTCTTACGGGATCGAGAAAGACGTAGCTTTTTCCGGCTGTTAATGTGTAGTCATCGCACTTCGCTGAACTGCGAATCCAGGCATGTCAACTAATTGAGAGAGAGAACATGATGAAGAAGAAAATCCTGTTTGCAATGATCGCTTCTGTTACCGCACTGACCGGCATGAGCGCCGCGCACGCCGAAGGCGCCTATGTGGGTGCTGGCGTCACGGGCAACCGTTATAACTTCGATATTCCTGGCGCCACCAGCGCTGATAACCACAGCGGCTACAAGGCAGGCGCCAAGATCTTCGCCGGTTACGATTTCGATAAGACCTGGGCGGTCGAGGGCGGCTATGCCGATTTCGGCAGCAAGGATTACAGCTATGTCACCGGTGCCGGCAACGGTTCCGTGAAAAGCGACTCGCACGGCTACTACCTGGCCGGCAAGGCCACCATGCCGGTGACCGACAAGGTCGGCGTGTTCGGCAAGCTCGGTGTGGCCAAGGTCAAGAATAGCTTGAGCGGCACGGGCCTGTCGACCGGCATCAGCGGCAACGACAAGACGGGCGTGTACGCTTCCGTCGGTGCCCAGTACGCGATCAACGAGAAAGTCTCGCTGACGGCGGAAGTGGAACACTTCGGCAAGAGCGCCGACCAGGGCCGCAAGGCTACGGGGCTCGCTTTAGGCGCACGCTACAACTTCTAATGGTTTAGACGTTTGCTGAAAAAAAAGGCAGTTACCGCGAGGTAACTGCCTTTTTGCGTGATCCGACGTGAAACTTACGTCGTCAGCGGTTTGTAGCGGATGCGCTTCGGCTTCGCGCCTTCTTCACCCAGGCGTTTTTTCTTGTCGGCTTCGTATTCCTGATAGTTGCCGTCAAAGAAGGTGACCTGCGAATTGCCTTCGAACGCCAGGATGTGCGTGGCGATACGGTCGAGGAACCAGCGATCATGCGAAATGACCATGACGCTTCCGGCAAATTCCAGCAAGGCATCTTCCAGCGCGCGCAAGGTTTCCACGTCCAGATCGTTCGACGGTTCATCGAGCAGGAGGACGTTGCCGCCCATCAGCAGGGTTTTGGCCAGGTGCAGACGTCCCCGTTCACCGCCGGACAGGTTGCCGACCATTTTCTGCTGGTCCGAACCCTTGAAGTTGAAGCGGCCCAGGTAGGCGCGCGACGGCATTTCGAAGCGGCCCACGGTCAGCATGTCGGCGCCGCCGGACACATCTTCAAAGACGGACTTGTTGTCTGCCAGCGAATCGCGGTTCTGGTCGACGATGGACACGCGCGCCGTCTGGCCGATGGCCACTTCGCCGCTGTCCGGCTGTTCCTTGCCTGTAATCATCTTGAACAAGGTCGACTTACCGGCGCCGTTGGGGCCGATGATGCCGACGATGGCGCCTGGCGGCACGGTGAAGCTCAGGTTATCGATCAGCAAACGGTCGCCGAACGCTTTCGACACGTTCTTGAACTCGATGACGTCATTGCCCAGGCGTTCGGCCACGGGAATGAAGATCTCCTGCGTTTCGTTGCGTTTCTGGTATTCGTGCTCGGACAGCTCGTTGAAGCGGGCCAGGCGGGCTTTCGACTTGGCCTGGCGCGCTTTCGGGTTTTGGCGCGACCATTCCAATTCCTTCTGCAGCGCCTTCTGGCGTGCCGATTCCGTCGATTCCTCCTGCTTCAGGCGGGCTTGCTTCTGCTCCAGCCAGGTCGAGTAATTGCCTTTCCATGGAATGCCGCTGCCGCGGTCCAGCTCCAGGATCCACTCGGCCGCGTTGTCGAGGAAGTAGCGGTCATGGGTGATGGCCACCACGGTGCCAGGGAAGCGCAACAGGAATTGTTCCAGCCAGTCCACCGATTCCGCATCCAGATGGTTGGTCGGCTCGTCGAGCAGCAGCATGTCGGGCTTGGACAGCAACAGCTTGCACAGCGCCACGCGGCGCTTTTCACCGCCGGACAGCACGCCGACCTTGGCGTCCCATGGCGGCAGGCGCAGCGCGTCGGCGGCCATTTCCAGCTGCAAATTCAAATTGCCGCCGTCCGACGTCGAGATGATCGCTTCCAGGCGTGCCTGTTCCGTGGCCAGGGCGTCGAAATCGGCGTCTTCCTCGGCATACGCGGCGTACACGGCTTCCAGCTTGGCTTGCGCTTCAAACACTTCACCCAGGCCCGATTCGACTTCCTGGCGCACGGTTTTTTCCGGATCCAGTTGCGGTTCCTGCGGCAGGTAGCCGATGTTCAGGCCCGGCATCGGCACGGCTTCGCCCTGGATGTCGGTGTCGATGCCTGCCATGATTTTCAGCAGGGTCGATTTGCCGGAACCATTCAGGCCCAGCACGCCGATCTTCGCGCCTGGGAAGAAGGAGAGGGAAATATCTTTCAGAATCTGGCGCTTGGGCGGGACGATTTTGCCCACGCGATTCATGGTGTAGACGTAATTTGCCATTAGAAATCTCGGGTGATATACAAAGACGGACAGGATACGGTAAACGCCCGCTTCCGGCCAGCGCTGCGCGCTGCGAAAACGGACGCCTGGGGCAAGTCTAGGCGCTGGCGCGTGCCTTGCGGGTTGTCCACAGCCCTTCGGCCGCGTACAGGGCGAGCGCCGTCCAGATGATGAGGAAGCCCAGCATGCGCTCGGGCGTGAACGACTCGTGGAAGATCCACACGCCGATCAGCAGCTGGCCCGTGGGGGCGATGTATTGCAGTAAGCCCAGCACGGCCAGCGGCAGGCGGCGCGCACCGGCGGCAAACAGCAGCAGGGGAATGGCCGTGATGGGGCCGGACGCCAGCAGCAGGGCGCGCGTGGCGGACGAGTCAGTATTGACGAAGCCGCTCTGGCCATGCCATGCCAGCCACAGCATGTAGGCCAGCGCCAGGGGAAACAAAATCAATGTTTCGAATGACAGGCCTTCCAGCGCGCCGAGCGCGGCCGTCTTGCGCAGCAAGCCATAGCCGCCGAAGCTGGCCGCCAGCAGCAGGGCGATCCACGGCACTTGCCCCGCCTGCCAAGTCAGCCAGGCCACGCCGCAGGCGGCCAGGCCGATGGCCAGCCACTGCAGGCGGCGCAAGCGCTCGTGCAGCAGCAAAAAGCCCAGCATGACATTGATCAGGGGCGTTATAAAGTAGCCGAGGCTGGCGTCGACCACGTGGCCGTTGTTGACGGCCCAGATATAGATGAACCAGTTAGCGGACAGCAAAAACGCACTGGCGACGAAACTGGCCACGACCTTCGGCTGCGCTCTCAGGCTGCCTAGCCAGCGCCACTGGCGGCGCACGGTCAGCACGATGCCCAGGAACAACAGTGACCAGACCATGCGGTGCGCCAGGATTTCCTGCGGCGCGATTTCATCGATGGCATGGAAATACAGGGGGAACAGGCCCCAGCACAGGAAGGCGAGGGAGGCGTACAACATGCCTGGATTCATGATGGTCTTCGCTGGAGAGTAGACAGTCTGTCATTATGGCTGAAAACATCTGGGGCTGCCCGGCGCCGCTGACGAGGCGTAGAATGGCAACAAATCAATGGCCGCAAGCCCGCGCAGCAAGGCGGAGCGGCACAAAACCACGACTTTGGGGCAGCTGCAGAACCATGCAAAAATACTCTTGCTATTTGCTAATACCTATCATATTGTGCGATGCAACAAAACAAAAACGGGTGCAATCTTGACGTCGGAACACAAAAAAAGCAGCCTGGTCGGCTTGACACTGGCTGCCGTCGGCATCGTTTACGGCGATATTGGCACCAGTCCGCTGTATACCCTGAAGACGGTCTTCGACCCTGCCCACGGCCTGGCGGTCACGCATAACAACCTGCTGGGCATCGTCTCGCTGATCTTCTGGGGCCTGACCCTGATCGTCTCGCTCAAGTACGTGACCCTGGTGCTGCGTGCCGACAACCGCGGCGAGGGCGGCATCATGGCCCTGATGGCACTGGTGCTGTCATCCGTCAGCAAGTCGTCGCGCTGGCATGTGCCGCTGATGGTGATCGGTGTCTTTGGCGCCACCCTGTTCTATGGCGACAGCGTGATCACGCCCGCCATTTCCGTGCTGTCGGCCATCGAAGGCCTGGAAGTGGCCACGCCCGCCTTCAGCCCGTATGTGGTGTGGCTGACGATCGCCGTCCTGGTGGCACTGTATTCGGTGCAGTCGCATGGTACGGCTGGCATCGGCCGCTTCTTCGCGCCCATCATGCTGATATGGTTTGTCGCGCTCGCCTGCATGGGCGTGGTCAATATCATCAAGTCGCCAGCCATCCTGGCCGCCGTCAATCCCCTGCACGCGGTGGCTTTCCTGCTGGACAATGGCCGCATCGCCTTCCTGTCGCTGGGCGCCGTAGTGCTGGCACTGACGGGCGCCGAGGCGCTGTACGCCGACATGGGCCACTTCGGCAAGAAGCCGATCCGCATGGCCTGGTTCCTGATCGCCTTTCCTGCGCTGGCGCTGAACTACCTGGGCCAGGGCGGGCTGCTGCTGGCGCACCCGGAAGCCATTTCCAATCCGTTCTACCAGCAGCTGGGCGCCTGGAGCGTGTACCCGCTGGTGATTTTGTCGACCATGGCCACCGTGATCGCCTCGCAGGCAACCATTTCCGGCACCTTCTCGATGACCAAGCAAGCCATCGCGCTGGGCTTTTTGCCGCGCATGCGCGTGCGCCACACGTCGGAAAGCGAAATCGGCCAGATCTACATCCCCGCCGTCAACTGGCTGCAGCTGGCCGTCGTACTGATGGCCGTGGTCGGTTTCGGTTCGTCTGAAAAGCTTGCCGCTGCCTACGGCATCGCCGTCACGGCCACCATGCTGGCGACAACGATCCTGACCTTCTTCGTCATCCGCTACCGCTGGAAGATGAATTTGCTGCTGTGCTGGGCTGCCACGGGCTTCTTCCTGATCATCGATGTGAACTTGTTCGCAGCCAGCTCCCTGAAGCTGTTCCACGGCGGCTGGTTCCCGCTGCTGCTGGGCGCCATCCTGTTCACCATCATGCTGACCTGGAAACGGGGCCGCCAGCTGGTGTTCCAGAACCTGGAAAAACACGCGATCCCGCTCAACGAATTCCTTTCGTCGCTATTCATTGCGCCGCCGCTGCGCGTGCCCGGCACGGCCATCTTCCTGCGCGGCGAGACGGATGGCGTGCCGCATGCGCTGTTGCATAACTTGCTGCACAACAAGGTGCTGCATGAGCGTGTCATTTTCCTCACCGTCTTCATGCATGAAGAGCCGTGGGTGGCGCCGTCCGAGCAGGTGCGCGTGGTGGACCTGGGCCACCAGTGTTTCCAGGTGAACGTGCATTACGGCTTCAAGGATGAACCGGACATTCCGGAGGCCCTGGCCCGCTGCGCGGATCAGGGGCTCGATTTCGAAATGATGGAAACGTCGTTCTTCATCGCGCGCCAGACCATCATCTCGACGCCGGGTGCCGGCATGATGCCGTGGCGCGAGCACCTGTTCGTCACCATGTCGCGCAATGCACGCACGGCGGCCGATTACTATCAGATCCCGAGCAACCGGGTGATCGAACTGGGCACGCAAGTGGAAATCTGAACAATGTGATAATTGTGTCAATGTTGCATTGGCGCATAAATTTAAGGGCTTGCTTACGTCTGCTTACAAATAGGGCGGGCGACTCCTGTTAAACTGCAGCCCGTACCGGTCCACACCGTACGGGCCTCAGTCACACACCAATTTTTAAAGGGAAACGATGAAATCGGTATTTCAATTGATCGCCACGCTCGCTTGCGCCGTGGCCCTGACCGCCTGCGGTGCTGCTGCCAACACCGAGAAGCCAGTCGTGCTCGACCCGAATACGCAAGTGAAAGAACTGGTCATTACCAATCCGGTGGTCGGCACCGGCACGGCAGCGGCAGCTGGCGATACCCTGACCGTGCTTTACACGGGCTGGCTGTATGACGCAAGCAAGCCGGACAACAAGGGCGCGCAGTTCGATGCGACCCAGGCGGGCACCGGATTTACCTTCCCTCTGGGTATCGGCCGGGTCATCCTGGGCTGGGACCGCGGCCTGGTCGGCATGCAGGTCGGTGGCACGCGCGTGCTGGCTATTCCGTATGACCTGGGCTATGGCAAGGTGGGTAGCCTGCCGAAGATTCCTGGCTACGCCGGCTTGCTGTTTGAAATTAAGCTTGTCGCCGTGACAAAAAAATAAGCACGTGCAGGGCGCATGGACAAAGGGCGATTCCACGGAATCGCCCTTTTTTGCTTAGGCGGCCCGTTTACGCCTCAGGCGGGGCTAGTTCCTGGAAGTAATACGTAGCGCCGCCCAGATCGGCTGGTGCATCATATTGCAGCACCTGCGTGCGGCGCAGCGCCACTGGGGCGCTGAAGGCGGGACCGTCGTAGACGAAGGTGTGAAATTCGCCGTTCTCGCCGCAGGCGTCGACGCCAGGCGGCAGGTCGGCGAGGAAAGACGCGTCGAACTCGCGCCCACAAAATTCGCGTGGCAGATGCCGGCCATTGATGCAGACGACGATGGCCTTGAAGCCGGCGGCGAGAAATTCGTCGACCAGCGCGCGCCGTGCTTCGCCCCACAAGGGCAGGTGGGCCTTCAGGCCGGCCGCGGCGCAGACTTTTTCTTCCCAGTCGCGGTGCGGCTGCAGGTCGATGTCGCCAAACAGGGCGTGGTCTATGCCCTCGTCCTTCGCCGCGCGCAGCATGGCGATGAATTTCTCCTCGTAGCTGGCCCAGCTGGCGTGATAGCGCTGCAGGCGCGCCCCCAGGCTGGCCGCCTGCGCTTCGAGCAGTTCCGGCGGCACGCCGTGCGAGCGCGATTTGCGGCCATCTTCATCCATGGCCGTGATCAGCAGCGGCACGCGCATGCCGGCGTTGCGTGCGCGCCACAGGGCCAGGCAGGAATCCTTGCCGCCGCTCCAGGAGATGAGGGCCGTCGTCATGCTGCCGCTCCCGGCTGTGCCGCGCGCAGCATGTCGATGTGCTGTATGCCGTCTTCGTCGTAGGGGGCGCTGACGGTAACAAAACCGAACGACTGGTAGAAGCGCTCCAGGTACTGCTGCGCACCGATGCGAATGGCGTGGCCAGGGTGCTGGCGTTCGGCGCGCGAGATGCCCTCAAGCAGCAGCTGCTTGCCGGCGCCCGTGGTGCGCGCTTCGGGCGCCGTCAGCACGCGGCCCAGCGACATTTCCACGTATTTGGCGCCAGGCGCCAGCACGCGCAGATATGCAGCCAGCCGGCGCTGGCCATTGACCGTTTGCCAGCCCAGCAAGTGCATGGCTTGCTGGTCATGGCCATCGAGGTCCGGGTAAATACATTGTTGTTCGATGACGAACACGCGCTGGCGCAAGGCCAGCACCTGGTACAAATCGTGGGGGCCGAGTTCGTCGAACGTGTTCCATTGCCAGCTGATCATGGGTCATCCTTGATTGAGAGTGGCCATGATTTTACCGGCTTCACGCGGCCGGCGCGGGATAGCGCTGCGCATACCACTGCTTCAGGTGCTCGATGCAGCGCGTCACGCGGGGCGCCACCAGCTGGCGCGACGGGTAGATGGCAAACAGTGCCAGGCTGGGGCGCTCGACGTCGGGGAACAGCTCGACCAGGGCGCCGCTGGCCAGCTCCTCGCGGCAGATAAAGGTGGGCAGGATGCCGATGCCCAGGCCGCGCAGGATCAGGCTGCGCATGAACAGCGTGTTGTTGGTGCGTACCCAGTTCGGCACTTCGATATCGCTGTGCGGCCCCGCATGGCGCAGCGGCCAGCGGCTGCCGAACAGGGCGTGGCTGTAGATGAAGCAGCGCTGGCGCGTCAGGTCCGTGGGTTCCAGCAGGGGGCCGTGGCGTGCCAGGTAGGCGGGCGCGCAGCAGATGTGCAGGCGGTAATCGTGGATATGGCGCGCCACATAGCTCGAATCGGTGAGCGCCGTGGTCACGCGAAAGCCCAGGTCGTAGTTGGCGGCCGCCAGGTCCACGTATTCGTCCTTCAGGTCCACGTCCAGGCGCAAGGCAGGCCACTCGGCCATGAAATCGGCCAGCCCCTCGGCCAGTTCGCCCACGCCCAGAGATAATGGCGCATTGATGCGCAAGCGGCCCGTCACGTGCGCCGTGGAGTGGGCCACCATGTCCTCGGCCTGCGCCAGTTCGTCGAGCAGCTTGCGGCAGTGCTCAAGGAAGGCGGCGCCCGTTTCCGTCAGGGCCAGCTGGCGCGTGGTGCGCGTCATCAGGCGCCCGCCCAGTTCCTGCTCCAGCTGGCCGATGCGCCGGCTCACATACGAGGCCGACAGATCCAGTTCGTCGGCCGCGCGGCGAAAGCTGCCCAGCTCGGCCACGCGGCGAAACAGTTGCATCGCCTGTAATTTATCCATGTCATTCCTATTCAGCGTTTCTATTCAGTCGTATTGCGCATCAGTGCTGTGCATTATTCATCATTTTTTTGTATTTTTATTCGGAATATGCTGGTGACCTCTCTACAGAAAGGCCACACCATGAAAAAATTACTGATCAGCAGTCTGTTGCTGGCGACCTTTTCCACTGCCCAGGCGGCCGAGGTGCTCGTCGTGCTGTCGGACGCGAATCACCTTGAGCTGCGCGATGGCAAGGTCTTTTCGACGGGCTTTTACCTGAATGAACTGATGCAGCCCGTGAAAAAGCTGCTCGATGCGGGCCACACGGTGACGTTCGCCACGCCGCAGGGCCAGGCGCCGACCCTGGACGCCAGTTCGGATACGGCCGCCTACTTTGGCGGCGACACGGCCGCCCACGCGGCGCACAAGGCCTTGCTGGACCAGCTGGCACTGACCGTGCCGGGCCGCTCGCCCGTGATCAGCCTGAAACGGGTGGCGCAGATCGGCTATGGCCACTACGCAGCCGTGCTGGTGCCGGGCGGCCACGCACCCATGCAGGATCTGTTGAAGGATGCCAGTCTGGGCGCCTTGCTGCGGCAGTTCCACGCGGACGGCAAGCCGACGGCGCTGCTGTGCCACGGTCCCATCGCCTTGCTGTCGGCCTTGCCGCAGGCGGCGGCATTTGCGGCCGCGCTGGAAGCGGGCCGGACGCCGCCCACGCCGGCAGACTGGATTTACAGCGGCTACCGCATGACGGTGATCAGCAACCAGGAAGAGGCGGCGGCGCAGGGCGCGCTCGGCGGCGGGACGATGAAGTTCTATCCGCAGTCGGGCTTGCAGGCGGCGGGCGCGCAGTATGTGCAGAACCAGGCGCCGTGGACCAGCAACGTGGTGGCCGACCGCGAATTGATCACGGGACAGAATCCGGCCTCGGCGCCAGCGCTGGCAGACAAGCTGCTGCAGGCGCTGCGCTAAGGCGAAAATCCCCGGCGGCGCCTGGGGGCGCGGCCGGGGATGTGCAGGGCGTGTTGCCTCTATTACACGATCGTCAGGGTGACGTCGATGTTGCCGCGCGTGGCGTTCGAGTAAGGGCACACGATGTGGGCGGCGGCGACCAGCGCTTCGGCGGCGGCGCGTTCCATGCCTGGCAGTGAAATTTTCAGTTCCACTTCGATGCCGAAGCCCGTGTCGATGGCGCCGATGCCGACGTTGCCTTCGATGGACAGGTCTGGCGGCAGGGCGATCTTGTCACGGCCGCCGACGAATTTCATGGCGCCGATGAAGCAGGCCGAGTAGCCAGCGGCGAACAGTTGTTCCGGATTGGTGCCCACGGCGCCATTGCCGCCCAGTTCTTTTGGCGTGGTCAGCTTGACGTCCAGCACATTGTCGGACGACACGGCACGGCCTTCGCGGCCTCCGGTGGCGGTAGCTTGTGCGCGGTACAGGACTTGTTTGATCGACATGATGGTTTCCTTTAGATAGATAAATAGGTGACTACTAAATAGTGTGCTACTTGTTTCGTGGGCTGCTGCCCCAGGATGCCCGTCTGAAGAAGCGATTTACGGCGTCCATGCATGCAATATATATCGCGCACTATTTAATTGCAAGCGATTTTATTTTCGGGCGACGCCCATTTGTGCTTTATTTTCTTGCCTTTGTCGCCAGTATTGCCCTTCCATCGCATAATGGCCACCGTCCCCGGGGGCTATGGTTATGCTTGGCCCATTTCTATACCAAGGAAAAATCATGACCAGCCTCTTTTTTATTTTCCGCCTCACCCTGGCCACGATGCTCACCTACATCATCGCCACCTCCCTCCTGGTCGAGACCTTTCTGCGCCACATTTTCGGACACACGGAAAGCTTCTTTGTCATCGTCGGCGCGTTGCTGGCCAGCGCCGTCATCACGAATGCGTTTTCGCACGTGCGCCGCGTGCGCCTGATCGCCGACGCCGTCAACCCCGGCACCCTGTCGAGCCGCCAGCGGCGCCAGATCGAGATCCCGTTTGAGGCGGGCGAGGTGTTCGACATGATCGACGCGGCCATCCGCGAACTGCCGGGCAGCGAAGTGGTTGAAAGCGCGCGGGACAGCCTCCAGGTGCAGGCTCGCGTGCGCCGGGCGGCGCCTTACACGCACACGGGTTTGCCCCGCATGCGCCTGCTGGGATTCCTGGAGCCGCGGCCGAACCAGATCCTCGCCACCGTCACGCCGAATGGCGAGGCGGGCAGCGTGACTCTGATCTGCGAGCCGGCGCGCAATGCCTGGACCGACTGGTTCCTCGTCGACCATGGCAGCAACCTGGAAAACGCGGAAGCGGTGACGCGGGCGATGACACGCCGGGTGGCGCAGCGTCGGCGCGGCGAGCAGGCCGAGGCGCGCCAGACGGTGACGGAAAAGGAACTCACGGTGGCCAAACTGAGCCTGCTGCATGCGCAGGTCGAGCCGCACTTCCTGTACAACACCCTGGCCAGCGCGCAGCTGCTCACGCGCAGCGATCCCGTGCGCGCCGACGAGATGCTGGGTAACCTGATTTTGTATTTGCGCCACTCGCTGCCGCGCACGGAGCAAGCCATGTCGACCCTGGGCACGGAACTGGAACGGGCGCGCGCCTACCTCGATATTTTGAAAATCCGCATGGGCGCGCGCCTGAACCTGCAGATCGAGGTACCGCAATACCTGCGCCAGACGGAGCTGCCGCCGATGATGCTGCAAACCCTGGTGGAAAACGCCATCAAGCATGGCCTGGAGCCGAAAAGCGGCGGCGGCACCATCTGGATCATGGCACGCAGCGGCAACGGCACGGTGATCGTCACGGTGGCCGACGATGGCAAGGGTTTCAGCGACGACGGCGCCGGCACGGGCATCGGTTTGCGCAATGTGCGCGAACGCCTGCGCCTGACTTATGGTGCGGCCGCGTCGTTTTCCATCCTCGCCAATTTCCCCGATGGCGTGACGGCCACCATCACGGTGCCCGACAGCACGGCGCAAGGAGTCTCCTATGCATAAGCCTGAGATGACTTGCGTCATCGCCGAAGACGAAACCCTGTTGCGCGAGGCGCTCGTGGCCCTGCTGGCCGAAGAGTGGCCGGCACTGCGTATCGTCGCCTCCTGCGACGACGGCGGCACGGCGCTCGACGCCATCGCCACCCTGCAACCCGACGTCGCCTTCCTCGATATCCGCATGCCTGGCCTGACGGGGCTGGAAGTGGCAGCCGGCGCGCTCGATGCGAGTCCCGCCACGCAGGTGGTGTTCGTCACCGCCTACGACCAGTACGCGATCGATGCCTTTGATAACGGCGCCGTCGATTATTTATTAAAACCCATAGCCCGCGAGCGCCTGCAAGCGACCTTGCAGCGCGTGCAGGCACGGGCCGGCAAGACCCAAGTGGATGACGGTGCGCTGGCCGGCTTGCTGCAGCAATTGAGCAGCGCCTTGCCGCCGGCCGCCAAGTCGCCGCCGCTGGTGTGGCTGACGGCCAGCAGCGGCAAGGATACGCGGCTAATCATGGTGGAAGACATCGTTTATTTTCAGTCCGACACCAAGTACACGGCCGTCATGACGGCGGACGGCGAGGCGCTGCTGCGCAAGCCGATCCGTGAACTGCTCGACGTGCTTGACCCGGCCATTTTCAAGCAGATCCACCGCTCCACCATCGTCAACATGAAGATGGTGGCATCCGTCACGCGCGACGAGGTGGGACGCGGCGCCTTGCGTCTGAAAACGCGGCCGGAAACCCTGGCCGTGAGCCAGCCGTTCATGGCATTGTTCCGCAATATGTAGCCGCTATTGCGCCGTTTTCAAAACCGTAGCGCACGCTTTTTCATACTTTCTTCGCCCAGCGCTTATTATCATATTTATATTTAATTATGATAATATTAACGTGGCGGCATGCCGTCAGATGTGATTGGCACATCTACCTGATGCGCCTTTATGGCGCTTTGCAAAAATATGAGGAAACCATGAAAAAGAAGCTGTTGTGCGCCATGCTACTTGTCGCTGGAATATCTGCTGCCCATGCGCAGCCGACGACGTGGGAGTTTACCTATCAAGGCTTTGTCAACGCGGCTACTGGCGTATTCGATTCCGATGCGACTTTCCACGGTAGCTTTAGCGGGGAGGACAGAAATGCGGACAGCGTGATTACAGTTGATGAGCTGAGCTATTTCCTCACCCTGGGTCAACTGTTGTTGCCTATCCGGAAAGGCGATTATGGATGCAATACTTCCTCCTTCCTCCGGTGTGAAATCAAAAATTTCAGTTATACGCTGGACGGTGAACTGAATTATGCAACCAAGACTTATGGCTATGATGGTCCGCACTCCTGGTATAGCCAGGCCGTTATCGGCAGTTACTTCCTCAGAGGTGGGAGTAGGCCGGGAACACGATGGGAAAATCGTTATGACTGGTCCGACCAGACGACCTTTACGATTTCCCCGGCACCCGTTCCTGAGCCAACGGTCGCGTTGATGCTGCCCGCCGGCCTGGCACTCATGTGCCTTGCACGGGTACGCCGCCGTAAGACTTCTGCTGAAGCAGGGCTTGCCGGTTTGAGCGTCGCCTCTATTCAGCCGTCTCGAAACCTTCGAGGACGTTCACCACATTGATGCCGATTTCCTTGACCGCATAGCCGCCTTCGAGGATGAAGGCGGTGGGCAAATTCAAATGCGCGAGGCGCTCGCCCACGCGCAGGTAGTCGCCGCTTTGCAGGGAGAAGTGCGACAGCGGGTCGCCGGCGAAAGTATCCACACCGAGCGAGACCACCAGCGCGTCGGGCGCGTACATATTGATGCGCAGGCAGGCCGTTTCCAGCGCGGCGAACCAGCTGGCTGTGGACGTGCCGGCCGGCAGCGGCAGGTTGACGTTGTAGCCGAGCCCCGCACCGCTGCCCGTTTCATCGGCGTGGCCCAGGTAAAACGGATATTCGCTGCGCGGGTCGGCGTGCAGGGAGGCGAACAGCACGTCGTCGCGCGCATAGAAAATGCTTTGCGTGCCGTTGCCGTGGTGGTAATCGATATCGAGGATGGCGACCTTGCGGGCGCCGTCGTCGAGCAAATGCTGCGCGGCCAGGGCAGCGTTGTTCAGAAAACAGTAGCCGCCAAAGAAATCGCTGCCAGCGTGGTGGCCCGGCGGGCGCGTCAGGGCAAACGTGGCCCGCTCTCCCAGGCGCAGCGCGTGGGCCGCGTTGACGGCGCAGTCGGCGCCCGTCTTGGCCGCCGTCCACGTGCCGGCCGTCAGCGGCGTGCCATTGTCCATCGAATACAGGCCCAGCCTGGCCGTGAAGTCGTCCGGTTCGATGTCGCTGCGCAAGGTGCGAACGGGCCACACGGATGGCAGTGCGTCCTTGCCCGCATTGGCGGGGTCGAGCGCCAGCCAGTCTTGCCAGGCGTGGCGCAAAAAATGCAGGTAGCGCGGCGTGTGGATGCGTTCGAGCGACGTCAGCGGCACGCCGTGCGGCGTGACGATGCGGCCCAGGTTGCGCCGTCCCAGTTCGGCCACCACCATGTCGGCCCGCTCGGGTGTCTCGAAGCAGGGCACCATGGTGCCGCGAAACATCTCGAAGCGGCCCCGGTGCTGGCTGTGCAATTCATTGTAGAAGGTCAGCATGGGGCGCCAGGCAGAAAGTCAGGCAGGATCAGGTGTGCGAACACAGGGTACTGGCGCGGTAGGCGGCGACGAAATCGTCGAAGCTGCCGGCGGGCGCCGCTTCCATGGCGCGCTGCTCGGCCAGCGAGCTGGCGGCCATCTCATCGAAATACGCGCTTTGTTCCTTTGTTGCCGGATGCGCGCGGAAGTAGGCGGCGTGGCGTTCGCTCTGGCGCAGGCCAAAGGCGGCAAACGAGCCGCCGTTGGCGCGCAGCTCGGCCAATACCTTTGCCGATGGCGTCATGTCCGGGTCGGCCAGCTTGGCCGCCTGTACCGCCAGGCTGTCCGCATGCGACGTGCCGCCTTGGCGCGCCGCGTTGCGAGAGTCGAGCAAGGCCGCCACGGGGGCGATACGGGCCAGCAATTGCTCGCCCCACGCCTGCAGGGTGATTTCCTCGCCGTCGCGGCGCAGGGTCAAGCCTGGCTTGCGGCCTTCCTTGACGGTGCGGGCAAAATTGTTCGTGTAGCAGGCGCTTTGCTCGGCCGAGATGGGGCCGCTGTCGTCGAGCGCGCAGAACAGCAAAAACGCATCGAGGAAACGGCCCGTTTCCAGGCTGATGCCGACCGGTTCGAACGGGTCGACATCCATGCAGCGCACTTCGATGTACTGCACGCCGCGCAGGCACAGGGCCTGGATCGGGCGTTCGCCCGTGCGGATCACGCGCTTGGGGCGGATGGTCGAATAGTATTCATTTTCGATCTGCAGCACGTTGGTGGACAGCTGGATCCATTCGCCATCCTTCTTGGTGCCCAGCGCCGCATACGGCGGATACGGGTCGTTGACGGCGTGCGTGAGCGCGTTGACGTAGTCTTCCAGGCTGTTTTCGTGCGGGCGCAGGCCGGACTGGGCATCGTTCTGGTAACCGAGGTCGCTCATGCGCAGGCTGGTGGCGTAGGGCAGAAACAGCGTGTCGTCGGACAAGGTATCGAGCTTGTGCGCGCGGCCGCGCAGGAAACCGGCGGACAGGGCCGGCGAAGCGCCGAACAGGTACATCAGCAGCCAGCTGTAACGGCGGAAATTGCGGATCGTCGCCAGGTAGCTTTCCGACTGCACGTCCTTCGGTGTCGCGGCCGCGTGGTGTGGGCTGGCGCTGGTGTCCGGATGGCTGGCCAGCACTTGCCACAACTGCTCGTCGAGCGAGTAGTTGTAGTGGATGCCGGCGATGCATTGCATGGCTTTGCCGTAACGCAAGGCCAGGCCGCGCCGGTAGACGTGCTTGAGCATGCCCATGTTCGACGTCCCGTAATTGGCGATCGCGATGTCCGCTTCGGGCGGCAGCTGGCAGGGCATTGACTGGCTCCACAGCAATTCGTCGCCGAGGCGGCTGTAGGCGTGGCGGTGCACGGTATCGAGCTTGTCCAGCGTGACGGCGATGTCGCTTTCAGCCGGCGTGATGAATTCGAGCAGCGCTTCGGCGTAGTCGGTGGTGATTTCAGGGTGCGTCAGCGCCGAGCCCAGGGCGATGGGGTGGGGCGTGGAAGCCAGATGGCCGGCATGGTCGACGCGCAGGGTTTCACGCTCGATGCCGCGCAAGCCGCCCAGCAGCGCGCGGTTGGCATCTTCGGTCAGCAATGCCAGGCGGCGAGTCAACAGGTTGGGCAATTTGAGCTTCCTTTCTTGTGCAGCATATAAATAATTTGTGCTGAGATTAACCGAATTTTGGCAAATGCGTCGGCGCCGGCCCAAAAAACGCCGCGTCGCCAGCGTCCGCCCCGAGGAACGGGGACGGCGCTTCGGTCAGGAATTCGCTTGATATTTTAACAAACTGCGGGGGGATCTGGCGCGCGCCGGGTCAAGCTTTGCGCAGCTTGTCGTGCTTAGCCGAGGCGGGCGCCGCTGACTCTTTCGATGCCGGCCAGGTCGCGCCAGCTTTGCACTTTGTTGTAGCCGGCAGCGGCCAGCAGCTCGCGCACCTGGGCCGCCTGGTCATAGCCGTGCTCCATCAGCAGCCAGGCGCCTGACGCCAGGTGGCGCGCGGCGCCGGAGACGATGATGCGCAGGGCCGACAGGCCGTCCGCATGGTCGGTCAGCGCGCCCGTCGGTTCAAAGCGCAAATCGCCTTCGGCCAGGTGGCGGTCGCCGCTGGCGATGTAGGGGGGATTGGAGACGATCAGGTCAAACTTTTCCGTGCCCAGCGCTTCGAACCAGTCGCTGGCCATGAAGGTGATGTTGACGCCGTTGGCGCTGGCGTTGCGGCGCGCCACGGCCAGCGCCGTGCTGCTGACATCCAGAGCCGTGACCACGGCGTCGGGCCGCGTGTATGCCAGCGCGACGGCGATGGCGCCGCTGCCCGTGCCCATGTCGAGCACGCGCCCGCCCGGTGGCAGGCGCTCGAGCGCCAGTTCCACCAGTACTTCCGTGTCGGGGCGGGGAATCAGCACGGCGTCGTTGACTTCGAACGGCAAGCCGAAAAATTCGCGCTGGCCGACGATGTAGGCGATCGGTTCGCCGCGCAGGCGGCGCGCCAGCAAACCAGACAGACGTTCGGCTTCATCGGGCGTGAGCACACGCTCCGATTGTGTGATCAGGCTCACGCGCGACAGACCCAGCGCGTGGCCCAGCAGGATGCGGTTGTCGAGCGGGTCGAGCAGCGGGCGGATTTGCAGGGCGCCGACAGTGCTGCCGGCGGGAATCAGTGTTTCTGGCATAAATAGATGGTTATTGTTTGCGGCGTAGCAAAGTCCACAGCAAGGTGAGGGCGAAAATGGCGAACCAGGCGAACGCCCATTGCGGGATCGACAGGCCGAAGAACGGCTCGCCGGCGTTTTCGCAGGCGCCATACGATTCAAACATGAAGGGCATGACTTGCGCCGTGAAAATCTTGTTCAGCACCGTTTCCACGGGGTCGATGCCGCACGAGAAGCCGGGGTTGGCCAGCACGTACAAATGCTTGGCGCCCACGCCCAGGCCACCCAGGGCCGCCAGAACGCCGATGCCGGCGCCGATTTTCGGCCGGTTGGCCGCGGCGCCTGCCAGGCAGGCGATGCCGATGGCAAGGAACAGGTAGCGCTGGATCACGCACAGCGGGCACGGTGCCATGTTCATGGCATGCTGCAAATACATGGCCACGCCCAGCATCAGGAAACACAGGGCAGAGATCAACAGGAGGACGGTGCGTGAATTTTTCATGGGCGACACGGTGAGGTGGATGGAAGCGAGCTGGTCATTTTCGCACAAGGCTGGATTTTTATTGCTTAGCCGCTACTTAAAGCTGTCGGCCTACACGCTGCGCGCTAAGCCGACCTACAACTGGCTGGGCGCTTTAAAAAGTGTTCAGGGCAAGGCGCATCGCCGCAGCTTCGTAGGTCGGCTTAGCGCAGCGTAAGCCGACACAACGGCGCCAGCGTTTAATCGCCCAGCGCTGCCAACAGCTCGGCCTGGTGCTCAGCCGCCAAAGCATTCGTCAGTTCCGTCAAATCCCCATCCATGATGAAATCGAGCTTGTACAAGGTCAAATTGATGCGGTGGTCCGTCAGGCGGCCTTGCGGAAAATTATAAGTGCGGATGCGCTCGCTGCGGTCGCCCGAACCGATCAGGCTCTTGCGGGTGGCCGCTTCCTTCGACTGCTGTTCGCGCAATTGCACGTCCTTGATGCGCGCGGCCAGTACTTTCATCGCTTGCGCCTTGTTCTTGTGCTGGCTGCGGTCATCCTGGCATTCGACCACGATGCCGGTGGGCAAGTGGGTGATGCGTACAGCGGAATCCGTCTTGTTGATGTGCTGTCCGCCCGCGCCCGAGGCGCGGTAGGTATCGATGCGCAGGTCGGCCGGGTTGATGTTGACGTCTTCCACTTCGTCCGCTTCCGGCATCACGGCCACCGTGCAGGCGGACGTGTGGATGCGGCCCTGGGTTTCCGTGGCCGGTACGCGCTGCACGCGGTGGCCGCCCGACTCGAATTTCAGCTTTGAATACGCGCCGTTGCCGACCACGCGCACGATCACTTCGCGGTAGCCGCCCAGGTCGGAGTCGGACGACGATACCAGTTCCACCTGCCAGCGGTTGCGTTCGGCAAAGCGCGAGTACATGCGTAACAAATCGCCCGCGAACAGGGCCGATTCGTCGCCGCCCGTGCCGGCGCGAATTTCCAGGAAGATATTGCGCTCGTCATTGACGTCCTTCGGCAGCAGCATGGTTTGCAATTCGCGTTCCAGGCGCGCCATGGTGGCCTTCGCCGCCTCGATCTCTTCTTGCGCGAATTCCTTCATGTCCGGGTCGCCCAGCATCTCTTGCGCTGCCGCAATATCGTTGCCCGCTTCCTGGTAGGAGCGGTATAAGGCCACCAGAGGGCCCAGTTCGGCGTGCTCGCGCGTCATCTTGCGGTAGCTGTCCATGTTCGACGTGGCGTCCGGGTGCATCAACAGTTCGTCGAGTTCGACCAGGCGGTTCGCCAGTTGATCGAGTTTGGCCAGCATGGATGGTTTCATAGCGATTCGCGGTAAAAGAGTGTAGGGGGGTGCGGGTCCGGCACGCCCGGCAGGCGGGCAGGGGGCGACCGCGCGGGCGGCCAGCGGGGCTGCGCTAACGGCGGGGGCGGAACAATTTCGGCAGCAGGGTGACCAGTTGCTTGCGCTCGTCGCCCTGCGCATGGTGCAGCGCCTGCTGCGGACCGTGCAGGAACTTGGCCGTCAAGCCTTTCGACAGCGCTTCCAGCACGGCATCGATGTCGGCGCCCTTGGCCAGCATCTTGCGCGCCCGTTCCACTTCGATCAGGCGCAGCGCTTCGCTGTTTTCATGCAAATGCTGGATGACGGGTACCATGGCGCGGTCGTCGACCCAGCTCATGAACGATTGCACGCGCGTCTCGATGATGGCCTCGGCTTGCGCCACGGCCGCTTGCCGGCTTTCCAGGCCCGTCTGCACGACCTTGCCCAGGTCGTCGACCGTGTACAGGAAGACGTCGTTCAGGCGGCCCACTTCCGATTCGATGTCGCGCGGCACGGCCAGGTCGACCATGAACATGGGTTTGTGGCGGCGCGCCTTGATGGCGCGCTCGACCAGGCCCAGACCCAGCAGCGGCAAGGACGACGCCGTGCACGAGATGACGATGTCGAACTGGTGCAGTTGCTCCGGCAGGTCGGCCAGGCGGATGGCCTTGCCATTGAAGCGGTGCGCCAGTTCCTCGCCCCGTTCCATGGTGCGGTTGGCAATGGTGATGCTTTTCGGGTTCTGCGCGGCAAAGTGCGTGGCGCACAATTCGATCATTTCGCCGGCGCCGATGAACAGCACGTTCTGCTCGGCAATTTTATCGAAGATGCGTTGCGACAGGCGCACGGCGGCGGCCGCCATGGAAACGCTGTGGGCGCCGATTTCCGTGCTGCTGCGCACTTCCTTGGCGACGGAAAAGCTGCGCTGGAACAACTGGTGCAGATACGTGCCCAGGCCGCCCGCCTCGTCGGCCGTGCGGATGGCATCCTTGATCTGCCCCAGGATCTGCGTTTCACCCAGCACCATCGAGTCCAGCCCGGAGGCGACGCGGAAGGTGTGGCGCACGGCATCGTGCTGCGGCAGCATATATAAATGGGGGCGCAGCTCGCTGTAGTTGAGCTTGTGATAATCGGCCAGGAAATGCGCGCCCGCGTCGAGCGGGTTCGGCACATGGCTGGCCGCATACAGCTCGGTGCGGTTGCACGTCGAGAGTATGGCCGCTTCGTCGTTGTCGCGCAGGTCGATGCGCTGGAACCAGGTCCGCGCCGCCATCACCGCCTGACCCAGATGCTCAGGCGCAAACGCCAGCTGTTCGCGGAGCGACACTGGGGCGGTGGTATGGTTGAGGCCGACGGCGAGCAGTTGCATTTCAGGGCTGTTGGGAATTCTTATGCCGACATTATAACGCCTTGTGCCCGCGCTTTGAGCAGTTCGCCTGTTTTGGTCCGGATGCGTGGGCGTCACCCGCCCAGTTTTTCAAGGCGATAACCATAACTGTAGACGGGCACCAGGCGGTAGCCGTGTTCCGGTTTCAGCTGCAGCTTGTTGCGCACGCGCGAGACGTGAGTATCCATGGTGCGCGAGGGCAGGGCCGTGTCGCGCTGCCACACGGCTTCGTGGATATAGGCGCGCGACAGGGGGCGGCCCAGGTTGCGGAAAAAAAGCAGCGCCAGGGCGAATTCCTTGTGCGTCACGTCCAGCACTTCGCCATCCTTCAGCAGGCGGCCGGGGCGGGTTTCAAACGTGTAATGACCAAATTGCAAATATTCGGCGCCATTCTGGGCCGGGTAAGCCACGCGCAACAGCGCCTGGGTGCGCAAAGTCAGTTCGCTGCGCCGCAAGGGCTTGATCATGTAGTCATCGGCACCCGCCGTCATGCCGGCCACCACATCGTCCTCGCCCGAGCTGTTGGTCATAAACAACACGGGTGCCTTTGGCGCCAGTTTTTCCCGGGCGCGGCGCAAGACTTCCGCACCATCCAGGTCGCTCACATGCCAGTCGAGGATGAGCATGTCGCAACTGTCCTTGCGCAATTGCCCCAGCATTTCCTTGCCACTCTGAAACTCGTGGCAAGCGTGGCCGGCGGCGGTGAGCACCTGGCAGATCAGTTCTGCCTGGCTATGGTCGCTATCGAGTACGGCAATTCGCATAATGGGCTGGAATGTGTAACAACAAACAGACGGTCCGCTCTGCTTATCGTAATGTTAAGGAATGCTCAAGTGAAATATAACAGAGATTGCAACTGTGTCCAGTGAAATCGGCAGCTTGGACCTTTACGTTACACTTGTTCATCTACCCCTTACTGCGGAGGAACGGCAATGACAGACAATAGCAGCACGGATTGGACCCTGATACCGGCCAGTCGTGCCGAAATCGAGCAAGTGCGCGAGCGTTGCCGGCGCCTGGTGCAGCGGCGTGCCGTGATGTCGGCGGGTGCCTCGGCCATTCCCATTCCTGGCATCGACCTGATGTCGGATGTCGGACTGTTTTCCATGCTGATTAACGATATCAACCACGAATTCGGCCTGACGCCCGAACAGATCGAGCGCCTCAACCCGCAGTTCAAGATGATGGCCTACCGCGCGGCGGTGGGCATGGGCGGCATGCTGGTAGGGAAGCTGGTGTCGCGCGAATTGATCCTCCAGCTGCTCAAGCGCAGTGGCGTCAAGATAGCCACCAAGCAGGTGGCGCGCTTCGTGCCGTTCGCCGGGCAGGCGGTGGCGGCAGCCATCGGTTACGCGGTGTTCCGCCAGATCGGCAACCATCACGTGAACGCCTGCGCCGCGGTGGCGCAGGAATTGCTCACGGTCAGGCCGGATCAGACCTAGAGCCTATCCCAGTGGGGAGCGGCATCTATTGGGACAGGCTCTATGCGTCCGGCAGTACCACGTTGACGTCGAGTACTTCCAGGTTGCCCTGGCGGTCCAGCGAAATCTTGATGTCGTCGGCATTGACCTTGGTGTACTTGGAAATGACGGCGATCAATTCCTTGTGCAGGGCGGGCAGGAAGTCCGGACCGTCGCGTCCGCTACGTTCGCGGGCGATGATGATCTGCAGGCGTTCCTTTGCCGCGGTGGCCGTCTTCGGCTTGGGGGGGAACAGGAAAGAAAGCAAGGCCATATCACTTCGCCCCAAAAATGCGCTGGAGTAATCCAGGCTTTTCATAGTTGGTAAAGCGCAACTCGACATCTTCGCCGAGGAAACGCGAGACCACGTCTTCATAGGCTTGCGCCACATCCGTCCCCTTGAAATGGATGGCAGGATTGCCCTGGTTCGAGGCGGCCAGCACTTGTTCCGATTCCGGAATGATGCCCACCAGCGGGATGCGCAGGATTTCCTGCACGTCCTGGTAGGACAGCATTTCATCCGATTCCACGCGTTTCGGCGAGTAGCGGGTAATCAGCAAATGTTCCTTGACCGGCTCGCCGCCCGTCTGCGCGCGGCGCGACTTGGCTTGCAAGATGCCGAGGATGCGGTCCGAATCGCGCACCGACGACACTTCCGGGTTGGTGACGATGATGGCTTCGTCGGCGAACGTCAGCGCCATCAGCGCGCCATGCTCGATACCGGCCGGCGAATCGCAGATGATGAATTCGAAACCCATGTTGATCAGGTCGTTCAACACGCGTTCCACGCCTTCTTCCGACAAGGCATCTTTGTCGCGCGTCTGCGAGGCAGGCAGAATGAACAGGTTGTCGCAGTGCTTGTCCTTGATCAAGGCCTGGTTCAGGGTCGCCTCTTTGTTGATCACATTGATCAAGTCATACACGACGCGGCGCTCGCAACCCATGATCAGGTCGAGGTTGCGCAGGCCCACGTCGAAGTCGAGCACGGCTGTCTTGTGGCCGCGCATGGCCAGACCAGTGGAAAAACTGGCGCTAGAGGTCGTCTTGCCGACACCGCCCTTGCCGGACGTCACAACAATAATTCTTGCCACAAATAATCCTTTTCAGATATCTCTTGAATTGTGCAGCTTAAGAGCGGTTCACGGGAGTGACCGGATTGACAGAGTGTATATCGATTCTGTCTCCAGCCAAACGAATTTGCGCGGGTCCACGCGCCATTTCCGCAGGGAAACCATCCTCGAACGTGCGGTACACGCCGGCGATCGAGACCAGTTCCGGTTCCATGGACAGTGCGAAGATGCGCGCCTGGGCATTGCCCGAGGCGCCGGCCAGCGCGCGGCCGTACAGCGACGAATACACGTGGATGCTGCCGTCGGCGATGATTTCGGCGCCATTGTTGACGACAGCGGTGATGATCAGGTCGCAGCCGCGCGCGTAAATGCGCTGGCCGGCACGCACGGGCGTGTCGATCACCATCACTTGCGCTTCGGCGCCCGACTGGGCGGCCGCCGTGGCGGTATCCTTGGGGCCATCCTTGGGCGGGGCATCGTCGCGCGTCTTGCCGCTGTCGAGGCTCAAGCCTTGCGCCAGGATGGCGTCATGCATCTCGGCCGGCGCATTGCGCACAGCCACGGCATTCAAACGGTATTTTTTCAGCAGTGCCACGAGGGCGGCCCAGTCGATGGGTACGCTGCCGGGCGGCAAGGCGGCCACGTCCAGTACGGCCAGGTCGTCTTCGAAAAAGTCCGCCACGCCTCCCGTCATGTCACGCAAGGCGGCATCGAGTGCCTGCGTATCGGCGCTATGCATAATGGCGGAGACGGCAACGACGGTGGAAATCTTGATTTCGATAGGCTTCTGCGACGGGCTTTTGGACATAAACATTTATCAAAGTGAAACTGCGGCAGGCCAGATGTTCCGTACGGCAACAATGGGAGCAGTAAATTTCTTGCATTCTACTGCAAAAAAATCAGCATCAGGGGCCTGGCGCGTGCTATTCCGCAGGGCAACACCTACTTCATGTCAAAAAAAGTGGGCGGTGCCCCGGAAAACCGGTGCGCCGCCCCGCAAGCCGCCGAGAATGCGCCCTGACGGCGCTGTCCTGTATCAAGCCGCGCGCATCTGCCGTGCCGCCGCAACCATATTTTTTAAAGCCGCTTCCGTTTCCAGCCAGCCACGCGTCTTCAAGCCGCAGTCCGGGTTGACCCGTAAATGGGCTGGTGGAATCACGGCGATGCGGTAGGCGCGCGTGGCCCAGTCCAGGTAGGCGTCCCACTGGCCGCGGCGCAGCGGCAAGCCGTCGCGGATGGCCGGCTCGTCGATCTGGATGCTGCCGATGCCGGCCGTTTCCAGGTCTGCCACCTCGTCGCGGATGGCCAGGGCCAGTTGCAGCGCCGTGGTGGCGCGCGACTGGTCGTCGCGCACGAACGAGCATTGCAAGATCGTCACCGGCCCCGTCAGCATGCCCTTCACCGGTTTATGCGTCAGGCTTTGCGCGTGCACCGTCCATTCGACGGTCATGGCGGCCGGGCGCTGCACGTCGCCGTAGATGATGGGAGGCTTGACGCAGCGCGAGCCGTACGATTGCACCCAGCCCAGGCGCGTGAAGGCGAAACCGTCCAATTGCCCTCCGAAGTATTCGATCATGTCGTTGCGTTCCGCTTCGCCATGCACGAGTACGTCCAGGCCCAGCGCTTCCTGGCGGATGGCCGTCGTTGGCGGGAAGGAGCCGATGGTCGTTGTCGGGAAGTCGGGCAGTTGCAGGCGCTGCGTCACTTGCGGACGGTGCACGCGGGGGCTGGTACGGCGGCAGGCAATGGCCAGGCGAGACATGGCCAATGCGGCCAGCGCGGCGTCATCGGGATGGCCTTCGAGCGCGCCCTTGAGGACGGCGATCTCCGACAGCTTTTCCGTGGCAAACGCCAGCCAGGTCCGGATTTCACCGTCGAGCTCCGTCTCGGCTTCCAGGCTGAATGGTACGTGCAGCAGGGAGCATGACGGCGCCAGCCACAGGTTGCCGTTGCGTTTGGCTGCCAGTGGCTGCAGCACGGCGAGGGCCGCGTCGAGGTCGGTGCGCCAGATGTTGCGCCCGTCGACGATGCCGATCGACAAGACCTTATGCGCGGGCAGCCAGTCCGTCACGCTGATCAATTCATGCGGCGCGCGGATGCCGTCGACATGCAGGCCGGCCACGGGCAGGCGGCACGTCAGGCTGAGGTTTTCTTCCAGCGGCGAGAAATACGTGGCCAGCAAGATATTCACGCCCACCTGGTTCAACTGCCAATACGTGCTTTCGAAGGCGCTGCGCCAGGCGTTGGGCAAATCCAGGCCCAGGATCGGTTCGTCGACCTGCACCCACGTCACGCCTTGCTGCTTCAGGCGGTCGAGCAGGGCGCTGTAGACGGGCAGCAACTGTTCCAGCAGGGCCAGGCGCTCGAAACCCGGTGTCTTTTCCTTGCCCAGCCAGAGGAAGGTGAGGGGGCCGATCAGGGCCGCCTTGACCTGGTGGCCGAGCGCTTGCGCCTCGGCCACTTCCGCCAGCAGGCGCTCGCAAGCCAGCGAGAAGCGGGTCTGCGGCGACAATTCGGGCACCAGGTAATGGTAATTGCTGTCAAACCACTTGGTCATTTCCAGCGCGGGATTGCCAGCGCTGTGTTCGTGGCGGGCATGGCCATGGTTGCAAGCGGCGGGTTCGGCATGATTGTCGTTGCCGCGCGCCATTGTGAAATAGCGCGACAGCGATGACTGCTCTGGCGCGAAATTGAAACGGGCCGGTTCGCAGCCCAGTAGCTGGATATGGTTGGCCATGTGGTCGTAAAAGGCGAAGTCGCCTACGGTGACGTAGTCGAGTCCGGCGTCCCTTTGTTGCGCCCAGTGGGCCGCGCGCAGTTGCTGGCCCGTGGCTTCCAGGGCGGCCTCGGATACCTCGCCACGCCAGTGGCTTTCCAGCGCCAGTTTCAGTTCACACGCGGCACCGATATGGGGAAAGCCAAGGATGTGGGTACAAATGGTCATGATGTCATCGAGATTTAATGTGAATGCGCTAGAGTGTGCGGCAACTTGATCTATAATCAAAACGAAACATTTTGCCGAATAACATGAAAATAATTCACGTACATCCCCCAATTTCCCGATGCTAGAAATCCGCCACCTGCGCACCCTGAGTGCCTTGCGTTCGTCCGGCAGCCTGGTGCGCGCCGCGCAACTGCTCAATCTGACCCAGTCGGCCCTGTCGCACCAGATCCGTTTGCTGGAAGAGCGCTACAAGGCGCCCTTGTTCGAGCGCAAGTCGATGCCGATCGCGTTTACGGCCACGGGCAGCCGGCTGCTGGAGCTGGCCGACAAGCTGCTGCCCGAGATCGAGCTGGCCGAGCGCGAGGTGGCGCGCCTGTCGCAGGGCGACCAGGGGCAGTTGCGCGTGGCGCTCGAATGCCATACCTGCTTCGACTGGCTCATGCCGGTGATGGATGCGTTCCGCCAGCGCTGGCCGGAAGTGGAGATCGACCTGGTGTCGGGCTTTCACAGCGAACCGGCGGATTTGCTGCGCTCGGGCGAGGCGGACCTCGTGATCGGCTCGCCGTATGGCCCCGATTTCACCGTGTTTCCCCTGTTCCGCTTTGAAATGCTGGTGGTGATGGCGCAGAAGCATCGCCTGCAGGCGCAGCGCCGGCTCGTGGCGGCCGACTTTACGGGCGAGACCCTGATCACCTATCCGGTGCCCGAAGAGCGCATCGATCTGATCCGCGAAGTGCTGCGGCCGGCCGGCATCCAGTTTGAACGCCGCACGGCGGAACTGACGGTGGCCGTGCTGCAACTGGTGGCGAGCCGGCGCGGCATCGCCGCCTTGCCGAACTGGGCCATCAAGAATTACGTCGATTACGATTATGTGGTGGCGCGCCCGGTGGGCGAACACGGCTTGTGGAGCGACCTGTATGTCTCGGTGCCGGAGCAGTTGCAAGACAAGGCGTATGTGCGCGATTTCGTCAGTGTGATACGCGAGCAGTGCGCGGCCTCGCTCGACGGTATCAAATTGTTGTCCTGATTAGCGTTGTATTGGAAACAAACCAACAGGGAACATTGATAAATATCAAGGTTTAGTAATGAACGACCGCTTACAGTTGAGCACTGTGCGGCGCAACATGGCGCCGTCTACTCTTTGGAGAGGAACGACATGTTTTCATTTTCCGAACAATGGGCACGCGCCGGCAAGGCCGTGATGGAAGCACAATTGATCAGTGCGCAAGCGTATGTCCAGGCTGCCGTCGACAGCGGTGCCAGCGTGCTGGACTTGCAGCTCGATGCGGCCCGCGCGGCGTTGGCCGCCGCTACGGTAGCGGGCAATCAGCTGCTGTCCGCGAAGGATCCGCAAGCGCTGCTGGAACTGTCACGTACACAGTCGCAACTGGCCATCGAACGCATCGGTGCATATAACCGCCAGGCAAAGGATGTTGCTCAAGAAAACCAGGAGAAATTCGATACTGTGACAAAGGGTGAGTTTGCTGCATCGCGTCAAAAATTTGGCGAGCTGTTGCAGGTGGTAAAGCAAACGCCCGTGCCCCTGACTATTCCCTTCAATAATTTTCTAAAAACCACTTTCGGCGGCGCCGATGAAGGGTATGATAAAAATAAAAACACGCGCCCTGCTCGTCAAACGTAGGCGCGTTGCGGCCCGGCAGCGGCTATCCGCCGCGCCCGGCCTGTGGCCGCCACCGCAAGCAGGCTGTGATCGCCGCCGCCTGCGGTGCGGCGCTGGAACTGCGGCGCATGCCGCGCTAGAATGAAACACAGCTTGCTGTGTCTTCCCGGATTCATTGGATTGTATTAGCACCTTGACCTTGGCCCTCGTGGCCTGCATATCGGAGAAATAAATGGATGATGTCGTAATCGTGGCCGCCGGCCGTACCGCAGTCGGCAAATTCGGTGGCAGTCTGGCCAAGATTCCCGCGTCCGAACTGGGCGCACATGTAATCAAGGGCTTGCTGGCACAAACCGGCATCGACCCGAACCTGATCGGCGAAGCGATCCTGGGCCAGGTACTGACGGCCGCCGTCGGCCAGAACGCCGCGCGCCAGGCCGTCATCAAGGCTGGCCTGCCCAGCTCCATCCCGGCATTCACCATCAACAAGGTATGCGGCAGCGGCCTGAAGGCCACGCACCTGGCGGCGCAAGCGATCAAATGTGGTGACGCCAACATCATCATCGCCGGTGGCCAGGAAAACATGAGTGCGTCGCCGCACGCCATGAACGGCTCGCGCGACGGTTTCCGCATGGGCGACTTCAAGATGGTCGACACCATGATCGTCGACGGCCTGTGGGACGTGTACAACCAGTACCACATGGGCATCACGGCGGAAAACGTCGCCAAGAAATACGAAGTGACGCGCGCCGAGCAGGATGAATTCGCGCTGCAGTCGCAACTGAAGGCGGAAGCGGCGCAAAAAGCGGGCAAGTTCAAGGATGAAATCCTGCCGCTGGAAATCGCCAACAAAAAAGGCACTGTCGTCTTCGATAGCGATGAATACATCAAGCCCGGCTCGACCCTGGAATCGCTGACCGGCCTGCGCCCCGCGTTCGCCAAGGACGGCACTGTCACCGCCGGCAATGCTTCCGGCCTGAACGATGGCGCCGCCGCCGTCATCATGATGTCGGCCTCGCAAGCGAAAGAACTGGGCTTGAAGCCGCTGGCACGCATCAAGGCCTACGCTTCGTCGGGCCTGGACCCGGCCGTCATGGGCATGGGCCCCGTCTCCGCTTCGCGCTTGTGCCTGAAAAAAGCCGGCTGGACGCATGAAGAGCTGGACTTGATGGAAATCAATGAAGCGTTTGCCGCGCAAGCGATTGCCGTCAACAAGGAAATGGGCTGGGATACCAGCAAGATCAATGTGAACGGTGGCGCGATTGCTATCGGCCACCCGATCGGCGCCTCCGGCGCGCGCATCCTGGTCACCCTGATCCACGAAATGATACGCCGCGACGCCAAGAAAGGCCTGGCCGCGTTGTGCATCGGCGGCGGCATGGGCGTTGCTCTGGCGATCGAGCGCGACTAATGGTGGACATCGAACCTAAGCTACTGCGCGTCGCGATTTGCGGCCTGCGATGCTCACCGTGCTAGAGCACGGTTGCGCTTCTTAGCCACAACTCGCTGCCGCTCGCTACGGTTAGGTTCGATGTAATCCGCCGTTGGATCGGATCGGCGGGACAGGATAGCTTTAATTAAATAATTAACTTTTTAGCAACAGAACGACACTGAGGGGATGAAAATGGCAAGAGTTGCATTGGTAACTGGTGGCATGGGTGGTCTGGGAGAAGCGGTCTGTTTCAAGCTGGCGGCGCTCGGCTATCGCGTGGTCACAACCTATTCTCCAGGCAATCCGAAGGTCGCGGAATGGCTGGCAACAACCAAGGACATGGGCTATGACTTCAAGGCGTATCCGTGCGATGTGGCCGACTACGATTCGGCGGCCGCCTGCGTGGCTGCCGTGGAAAAGGACATCGGTCCTGTCGACGTGCTGGTGAATAACGCCGGCATCACGCGCGACATGACGTTCAAGAAGATGGACAAGCCGAACTGGGATGCCGTGATGGGCACCAACCTCGATTCCGTCTTCAACATGACCAAGCCCGTTTGCGACGGCATGGTGGAACGCGGCTGGGGCCGCATCATCAACATCTCGTCCGTGAATGGCCAGAAGGGCGCCTTCGGCCAGACCAACTATTCGGCCGCGAAAGCCGGCATGCATGGTTTCACCAAGTCGCTGGCGCTGGAAGTGGCGCGCAAGAACGTTACCGTCAACACCATTTCGCCAGGCTACATCGGCACCAAGATGGTCATGGCGATTCCACAGGAAGTGCTCGACAGCAAAATCATCCCGCAAATTCCGATGGCGCGCCTGGGCAAGCCGGAAGAAGTGGCCGGTCTGGTCGCTTATCTGGCCTCCGATGAGGCAGCGTTCGTCACGGGCGCGAATATCTCGATCAACGGCGGCCAGCACATGTCGTAATCGTTGTTGAGGTAAAACAGAGAGACAGCTGCGGCTGTCTTTTTTTTATGCTGGCGAGCAAAACGGGACAAGCGCGTGCTTTGCCTTAGAATCAGTATTTCTCCACTGCATCATCTCCATGACCCTCTTTCCAGCCTTGCGCCGTGCCAGCGTGCTTGCCTTCCTTCTCCTGGGCACTACCGCTGTCCAGGCCAGCGTCGCGTTTCACGTCAGCGTCACCACGCAGCGCACCGACCAGCCCGGCGCGAAAAAGTCGCTGCCACGGCAGGAGAAGCAGGACAGCGATGTCGTGCTGGGCCCGCATTACCTGAGCGTGCGTGATGGCAAGAGCCTGTCCGTGCTCGATTTTGCCTCGCGCCGCCGCTACGTCATCGATTTGGCGGCATCCACCTACGACGCGTATTCGCTGTTCGACGTGGCGGCTTATCGGCGTATCGAGATCGGACACCGCAAGGGCATGGCCGGCGCGCTCCAGGCTGGCGGCTTGCAGGCCCACGTCACGCCGCCCCACATCACGCCGCCCCACATCACGCCGCCCGTATATGAGGAGCAAGCGCTGTCCGTGCCGGCGGCAAGGCGGCGCAATGCACTGCAGCCCCAGGTGCAGGACGGCGCCGTGCTGTGGTCGCTCGACGAGCAGCCTCTGCTGCGTTTGGGGATAGCCGGCAGCCCCGTCAGCGGCGACGACGCCACGGCGTTCGCCCAGTACCTGCGCTATACCTGGGGCGGTCACCCGTTGTTGCTGAAGATGCTGGCCGATGGCAAGCGCATTCCCGCCGACTTCACCTTGCATTACCAGGAGGTGGGCGGCACGGTCACGCGCCATTTCCGCATCAGCGCCATGACGGCGGGTGCGCCCGCCACGTATACGCTGGCAGCTTACCGGCCACGTCCGCTGGCAGCCGACGCGCCGGCGCTCGAAAGAGTGCTGGCGCAGGCGGCGCGGTTGCCGCCGCTGGGATCCCAGGCCCATCCCGCGCTGCGGGCTGAAGCGGAGCGTCTGTTTGCGGAAGAGAAACCCTTTGAGGCCTTCCTGAGCATGCTGGAAGACCATTTTTCCACGGGCGCGCTGGTCGAAAAACTCACGCCCCGGCAGCAACTGGCCATGCAGGAGTGCGAGCCCATTCACGACTTGACGCGGGGGCTGCTGGCCAAGGACCCGGCGGGCATCGCGGCCGCGCTGGCCACCGTGCAGGAATTAAGAGAAAAAACGGGACTGGAGCAGCCCGTACTGGCCTTGTTCGAAGGGAATTTGCGCGCCAAGCTGGGGCAATGGCCGGAAGCGACCGCGCTGTATCTGCAAGTGCTGCAGGCAAAACCGCAGATGGCGGCCGTGTACCAGGACCTGGGCGACGCCTTGCTGGCGCAGTTCGATGCGCCGAATGCCTGGCGCAGCTGGGATGCGGGGCGGGTCATGGCGCCGTCGCTGCGGCAATTTCGCAAGGCTAACGAGCTTGAACGTAGCCTGCTGAAGGAGTACCCCGCCTTCTTTGCAGGCGGGGCGCCGGTGCAGCCGACAGTTCAGCCCAGCACCAGCCGTCCGGCCAGCAGCACGAAGACGGTGGGCAGCACGAACTTGCCGTAAGGCGAAGGTTTGCCGCGCAAGCGGTGCGCCAGGCGCGCGGCCAGCACGGCGTACATGGCATCAAACAATAGGCCCATCAGCACCAGGACAGCGCCCAGGCGCAGGTATTGCATGCCGACATGCTCGCTGCCGACGACGAATTGCGGCAGGAACATGCTGCAAAACAGCAGTGCCTTCGGATTGAGCAGATTGGTCAGGAAGCCGCGCACCAGGCTGGCGCGGGCGCCGTGCGCCGTGGCGGGGGCGCCTTCTTCCTGCGCCGCTTTTTTCGACAGGGCCGACTGTAACAGGCGCAGCGCCAGGTACAGCAGATAGGCGGCACCTGCCCATTTGACCCACTGCAAGGCTTGCGGATGTGTCACCATCAGCGCCGCCAGGCCCGCGCCGGACAGCGCCACGTGCACGGCCCGTGCACCGGCGATACCCACTGCAGTCACCAGCGCCGTGGCCACGCCGCGCGCCGCGCCCGTCGCCAGCACCAGCGCCATGTCGGGACCTGGTAATAAAAAGGCGCCGGCCAGTGCCAGCAGGTACATCAGGAAGGTAGAATCGGACATGGCGCAGCTCGGTCACAGGCAAAAAGTAAGGGCGGGAGCAACGGCCGCTTGCCGCATGCTCGCCGGGCCCCATTATGTTCTTGCCGTGATGAAATGTGCTTGCTTTTCCTGCCCTGCATACCCTAGTATTCGGGTAGATTCCACTCCTATAAAAACAAAAAATAGATGAAAATTTCAGAAGTTAGCCTCGACGCCACCGATTTGCAGATACTCAGGCTGTTGCAGGATGAAGGACGGCTGTCGAATGCGCGCCTGGCCGAGCGCTTGAAGCTCAGTGAAACCCCCGTCTGGCGCCGCTTGCGCCGCCTGGAAGAGGAAGGCTTTATCACCGGCTACCAGGCTTTGCTCAACCGCAAGAAGTTGGGGATCGGCCTGGTCGCGTTCGTGCGCGTCGTGTTTGCCAACCATGGCGGCGAGCAACCCTCGCAGTTTGAGCAAGCCATCGCGACGATACCCGAGATATTGTCGTGCCACAATGTGGCGGGCGAAGCCGATTATTTCCTGCAAGTGGTGGCGCGCGACCTGGAAGCGTATGGCGAATTCGTCTCGACCGTGCTGCGCCGCCTGCCCGGCGTGGCGGAAATCCAGTCCAGCCTGTCGATGCGCGAAATCAAGTCGTCGAACCGCCTTCCCTTGCCGCTGGCCTGAGGCGCCGGGGGCGCACTATGGCACTATAATTGGGTCTTTGCCAGGCATCCGCTGCCTGGCTTCCAGACCTTCTGCGAGGACCGCCATGCCTGATTCCCTGTCGCCCCTGTTTCCCGTCCTGACGCCGAACCGGCACGGCATGCTGGCGGTCGATGACCTGCACACCATTTATTGGGAAGAGTGCGGCAATCCCGACGGCATTCCCGTGCTGTTCCTGCATGGCGGTCCCGGCGCTGGCCTGTCGCCGCAGCACCGCCGTTTCTTCGATCCGCAGCGCTACCGCGTAATCCTGTTCGACCAGCGCGGCGCGGGCAAGTCCACGCCGCTGGGCGAATGGCGCAACAACACGACGCAACTGCTGATCGAGGATATCGAAGTACTGCGCGCCCAGTTCGGCATCGCTCAATGGCTGGTGTTTGGCGGTTCCTGGGGTTCGACCCTGGCGCTGGCGTATGGCCAGGCGCATCCGGAGGCTTGCCTCGGTTTCGTGCTGCGTGGCATTTTCCTGTGCACGCAGGCGGAGATCGACTGGTTCATCGAAGGCGTGCGCTGGTTTTATCCGGAACTGTACGCGGAATTTGCCGCGCCCATTCCGCCAGAGGAGCAGGGCGACTTGCTGGCGGCCTACGTGAAACGCATCCTCAGCAGCGATCCCGCCGTGTACTGGCCGGCCGCACGCGCCTGGAGCCGCTTCGAGGGCCGCCGCGTCTACCTGATGCCGCAGCCGGAAGATGCGCCGAACGATGCGCTGGACCTGGGCGTGGGCCGGCTTGAATCGCATTACATGGCCAATCTTGGTTTCTTCGAGGAGGACCAGCTGATTCGCAACATGGGGCGCATCGCGCATTTGCCGGCCGTCATCGTGCAGGGACGCTACGACGCCATCTGCCCGCCCCTGTCAGCCTACCGCCTGCAGCAGGCATGGCCTGGCGCCCAGCTGGAGATGATACCGGACGCGGGCCATGGCGCGCTCGAGCACGGCATCGCTTCGGCGCTGGTGCGCGCCACCGAACGCTTCGTCCCGGGGCGCGGCTTCGCATGACATTTAAACATGCCGGTTGGCAAAGCTGCCAGCCGGCGTGCGCCACCTGCTACACTACGGCCTGTGCTGGCGCCAGGGTCGGGCGCCGGTGTGAACCCACGACTTTTTATCCATGAACATACAGATCGGCGACATCGGCCATATCATCCAGCTGGCGATTGCGCCGGTTTTCCTGCTGACCGGTATCGGCACCATGCTGGTGGTGCTGACCAACCGCCTGGGCCGCATCATCGACCGCACGCGCGTGCTGGAAGACCGGCTCGATATCGGTTACAACGATTTCTATATGGATGAGCTAGATACCTTGTATCAGCGTACCCATCTGATCAATTACTCGATTTCGCTCAGCACGGCGTGCGGTTTTTTCGTCTGCGTCATCATCGCCATGCTGTTTTTGGGCGACATTTTGAACCTGACCCTGGACAAATACATCGCGGCCTTCTTTGTGCTGGCCGTGATTTGCCTGATCGGCTGTTTTATCTATTTACTGCGCGAAATTTACCTGGCCGCCAGGGCCCAGCGCATCCGGCGCCATATCCGTCCGCCCCGTTAAGCGGCCGCGCCGGTTTTACCCTACTATTGAAGAACGAGTCCAGCATGCACGATTACAAACGTCCCCCCACCCTGCACCGCTACGGCCAGCGCAGCGAACTTGAGCTGGCACTGAGCCTGGGCCAGTTCCGCCTGATGCCAGCGGGCAATTGTTTGACCCTCAGCTTTTCGCAAGTATGGGACAAGCAACTATTCGACCTGTTCGCCCCGGCCGATGCCTGTTTGATCATCCACAATACGGAAGAATTCGGCGAACGCCTGCACCGCGCCGTGCAGCGTACTTTGCCCAGCTGGGCCGGCATCGACGGCCTCGTCGAGTATGGCCAGCGCGCAGCCCTGGGCGCCGCCTTCACCAAGACGCGCGCCGAAGCGCCCGAGCAGGAATGGCTGTTCGCCTGGCGCTCGATGCAGCCGCAGGCCAGCCTGAATCCCGTCACGGTGAAACTGGGCAGCCTGGAAAATTTTGCGGAAATCCGCGACCGCGATACCTATTTAGCCTGATTTATCCGGATTTATCGGCGTACTGGCTGTCGATGCGGGTGAGCACGGCCGCCATCATGCGCTCGATATCGCCGCGTATCATGGTCGTGCCCAGCATGCCGGGCACATAGAAGCCCGGCATCAGCCTGCTGGAAAAGACGATGCGCGTGCCGCCCGTCTCGGGGATGGGATACAAATTCCAGCGTGATTCGTAATGCCGCATGTCGCCCGAAATGAGGGCGATATCGATGGCCGTGAACGGCGTTTCCGTGGCCCGCACCACCAGGTGGATGGCGTGGTTCATGAACAGGAAGCGCGCCACGCCCTGCTGCTCGATGATGACTTCATTGCCGTTGCGCGACAGCACGCGGCAGGAGCTGAGGTCGGGCACGAATTCATTCATGCGCTCGTAGGTGGTCAGGGTCTTCCAGACGGAAGCCAGCGGCGCCTGCACGCTGCCGCTGGCATCGACTTCATACATGCGCTGCCCGTCGACCTCGATGCGCTTGACGTCGACCTTCAGCTTGTCCAGACGTGGCGCCTGCATCTGCGCTTGTGCTGCAGCCGGGGTGGCAACGGTACACAGCATCAGCAGGCAGAGGAAGAGTCGTGTCATGCTACCTAGCCTACGGGAAACTTGCGCCCTGCACAAGCTGTACCCATCGCCGGCGGGCGCGCCGGGCGATTTAGAACTCCCGGTCTAGAGAAATACGCTGCGGCGGCCAGCAATGCTTGTTACCGTACGGCCTGCATACCATCTTCTATCGGACCGACCATGACTGCCTATCCCCATTTGCTGGCCCCGCTCGACCTGGGCTTCACCACCTTGCGTAACCGCGTCATCATGGGGTCCATGCACACGGGCCTGGAAGACCGGTTTTATCATTATGGCAAGCTGGCCGCGTTTTACCGCGAGCGGGCGCGCGGTGGGGTGGGGCTGATCGTCACGGGCGGCATCTCGCCGAACCGCCAGGGCTGGCTGCTGCCGTTTGGCGGCACCCTCAATTTTCTCGGCGACGTGCCGAACCACCGCAAGGTGACGCGCGCCGTGCACGAGGAGGGCGGCAAGATCGTCATGCAGATTCTGCATGCGGGCCGCTATGGTTATCAACCGTTCGTCGTTTCGGCGTCGGCGAAAAAATCGCCGATTTCGCCATTCCGCCCCCGTCCCTTGAGCGAGCGGGGCATCGAGCGCACGATCTGCGACTACGTACGTTGCGCGCGCCTGGCACAAAAGGCGGGCTACGACGGCATCGAAGTGATGGGCAGCGAAGGATACTTATTGAACCAGTTCCTGTGCGCACGCACGAATCTGCGCCAGGACCGCTGGGGCGGCACGATCGATAACCGCATGCGCCTGCCCGTGGAAATCGTGCGCCGTATCCGCGCCGCCGTCGGTCCCAACTTCATCATCATGTACCGCCACTCCCTGCTCGACCTGGTCGAGGGCGGCAATACCTGGGACGACGTGGTGACGGTGGCCAGGGCGCTGGAGCAGGCCGGCGTGACGATACTCAATACGGGCTTCGGGTGGCATGAGGCGAGGGTCCCCACCATCGTCACCTCGGTGCCGCGCGCCGCCTTTGCCTCCGTGGCGGGTCGGCTGCGCCGCGAAGTCAGCATTCCCGTGGTGGCATCGAACCGCATCAACATGCCGCACGAAGCGAATGCCATCCTGGAGCGGGGCGACTGCGACCTGGTGTCGATGGCGCGCCCCTTCCTCGCCGACCCTGACTTTGTCGCCAAGGCCGCTTCCGGCCGCGCCGACGAGATCAACACCTGCATCGGCTGCAACCAGGCCTGTCTCGACCACACGTTCGCCAACAAGCGTGCCAGTTGCCTCGTCAACCCGCGCGCCTGCCATGAAACGGAACTCGTGTACGCGAAAAAGGCCGTGCCGCGCAAGGTGGCCGTCGTTGGCGCCGGCCCCGCTGGCCTGTCGGCCGCCACCGTGGCTGCCGAATGCGGGCACGACGTGACCCTGTTCGACAGCAGCGACAGCTTGGGCGGCCAGTTCAAGGTGGCCATGCAGATACCGGGCAAGGAAGAGTTTACGGAAACCATCCGCTACTTTTCCCGCCGCATCGCCTTGTCAAATATTAAGCTGCGCCTGGGCCAACGCGTCACGCGCGAGCAATTGCTGGCCGGCGGCTATGACGACGTCATTGTCGCCACCGGCATCAAGGTGCGTCTGCCGGCCATTCCCGGCATCGAGCACCCGAAAGTGCTGTCGTATCTGGACGTGCTGCAAGCCAAGAAACCTGTCGGCGCGCGCGTGGCCATCATCGGCGCGGGCGGCATCGGTTTTGACGTGGGGGAATACCTGCTGCACGACCCGGCGCATCCGCTTCCGCAACCCGTATCGGCCTGGGCGGGGGAGTGGGGCGTGGACCTGAACGCGGCCACCGGCGGCGGATTGGTGGCGCCCGTGGCCACTGCGCCCGTGCGGCAGATTTTCCTGTTGCAGCGCAAGACGTCGAAGGTGGGCGCGGGCCTGGGCAAGACGTCGGGCTGGGTGCACCGTGCGGCGCTGGCGAGAAACGGCGTCGCCATGCTGGCGGGCGTGACCTACGACAAGATCGATGGGCAAGGCTTGCACATCACCGTGGGCGGCGAGCAGCGCTTGCTGGCGGTGGACAACGTGGTCATCTGCGCGGGCCAGGACAGCTTGACGGAACTCATGCCGCCCGTCGACAAGGATGGCAAGCCCCTGTATGCGGGCGGCCCGCGTTTCCATAAAATCGGCGGCGCCGCGCTGGCGGCGGAACTCGACGCCAAGCGGGCGATACGGGAAGGAGCGGAGCTGGCCGCGAGTTTGTAAATTGAGGGCTGGGGTCAGACCCGGCGGGTCTGACCCCGGATGTCGCTGCACGTGCCGTTATTAATGGCCATGCCCCTTTTTCACCGCCTCAAAACTCTGCAGCACGTGCTCGGCCATGCCATTCGCCAGTTCTTGCTCGCCAATGAAGACTTTGCCCGCGTTTTCTGCGCGCAGCAATTCCGCCTCTTCCTCGCTGTGCGTGCGCACCACCGTCATGATGGAGGGGTTCAGCGCGCGCGCCGTCTCTATCATGGCGCGCACGTGGAAGGTGTCCGGCGTGGCGATGACGAGCATGGTGGCGTGCGTGATGTGCGCCTGGATCAGCACGGCCGGTTCGCCCGCATTGCCGGCCACGGCCGGAATGCCCTGCTTGCGCAACTGGTCGACGATTTCCCGGTTTTCCTCGGCCACGACGAAGTGGATACCCCGCTCCATCAGGGCGGCGGCGATGCGCCGGCCAACGCGGCCGTAGCCGACCAGCACGATCTGGCCCGACAGCTTTTCGTGCGGCACCGTCATCGGCAGCTCGGCCAGCGGGTCGGTCGTGCGTTCGAACTTGCGCGCGAAATCGCTGTTGCCGATCACGCGCAGCAGCGGCTTGGCCATGCTGAACACGAGCGGGTTGAGGGCAATGGAGAGGATGGCACCGGCCAGTATCAGGCTTTGTCCTTCCTGCGGCATCAGGCCCAAGGAGAGGCCCAGGGCGGCCAGAATGAACGAGAATTCGCCGATCTGCGCCAGGCTGGCCGAGACGATGATGGCTGTTTTCGGCGGATAGCGCAGGGCCATCACCAGCAAAAACGCGGCGATCGACTTGCCGAAGATAATGATGGCGCACACGGCCAGCACTTGCAGCGGCTTGTCGATGAGAATATTCGGCTCGAACAGCATGCCGACGGAAACGAAGAACAGCACGGCGAAGGCGTCGCGCAGCGGCAAGGATTCTTCCGCAGCGCGGTGGCTGAGTTCTGATTCGCGCAGCACCATGCCGGCGAAGAAGGCGCCCAGCGCGAACGACACGCCAAACAGCTTGGTCGAAGCGTAGGCGATGCCCACGGCGGCGGCGATCACGCACAGGGTAAACAGTTCACGCGAACCGGTGCGCGCCACTTGCCATAAAATCCATGGGAACAGCTTGCGGCCCACCACCAGCATGAAGACGATGAAACCGGCCACTTGCCCCAGCGTCACGGCCAGGGTTTGCCACAGGCTGACGGCCTCGGCATCCGGCGCGACTTTGCCACCGAGCACACCGGCGAACGCCGGCAGCAGCACCAGCACCAGTACAGTGACGAGATCTTCCACCACCAGCCAGCCGACGGCGATGCGGCCGTTGAGCGAGTCGAGGATGCCCCGTTCTTCCAGCGCGCGCAGCAGCACCACGGTACTGGCCACGGACAGCGCCAGGCCAAAGATCAGTCCGCCACCGAGAGTCCAGCCCCACCAGTGGGCCAGGCCCATGCCCATCGCAGTGGCGACGCCGATCTGCAGGATGGCGCCGGGCAGCGCAATCTTGCGCACGTCCCACAAATCTTCGATGGAAAAGTGCAGGCCGACGCCAAACATCATCAGCATCACCCCGATCTCCGCCAATTGCCCCGCTATTTCCGCATCTGCCACAAAACCGGGCGTGGCCGGTCCGATGATGATGCCGGCGGCCAGATAGCCGACCAATGCCGGCAGTTTCAGGCGGGCGGCGATGAAGCCGAAGATGAGGCCGAACCCGAGGGCGGCGGCGATGGTGGTGATCAGACTGATGTCATGGGGCATGCGTGGTGGGTTCCTTATGGTGACGTGCGGATGGAAAAAGAGGGGATTCAGCGATTGAGTATAAACGCAACAAAGCTGCGGCTGGAATTTTCCTGCCGCTTTTTTTACAAAAACTTTACGCTATATCTTCGTCCAGGTGCCTACGAACGCATGCCATCCACTGCGATCTGCGCCTAATTGAGGCAATCAGGCGCATCTCGCTGCTAACGCTTACACCTTGCGTACGACCACGCAGCCGATGGAATAGCCGGCGCCGAACGAACAGATGACGCCCAGGCCGCCTGCCGCCATGTCATCTTGATATTTATGGAAGGCAATGATCGAACCGGCCGACGAGGTGTTGGCGTAGGTGTCGAGGATCACGGGCGCTTCGTTGGCCTCGGCGTCGCGGCCGAGGATCAGGCGCGCGATCAGCAGATTCATGTTCAGGTTGGCCTGGTGCAGCCAGTAGCGGCTCACTTGCGCCACTTCCACGCCGGCCTTGGCCAGGGTTGCCTTGATCATCTCGGCGGCCATCGGGCACACTTCCTTGAAGACCTTGCGGCCTTGCTGGCGGAACAATTTGTCGGCCTTGCCCACGCCGGATTCGTCAAAACGGTTGAGGAAGCCGAAATTGTTGCGGATGGCATTCGAGAAGCGCGTTTTGAGTTCCGTGCCGATGATTTCGAACTGGTGCTGCGACACGGCCGTGTCCTTGGCTTCGACGATGATGGCGGTGCAGGCGTCGCCGAAAATGAAGTGGCTGTCGCGGTCGCGCCAGTTCAGGTGGCCGCTGGTGATTTCGGGATTCAAGACCAGCACGGCGCGCGCCTGGCCGCTTTGCACGGCGGCCACGGCTTGCTGGATGCCGAAGGTGGCGGACGAACACGCCACGTTCATGTCAAAACCATAACCATCGATGCCGAGCGCATCCTGCACTTCCACGGCCATGGCCGGGTAGGCGCGCTGCATGTTGCTGCACGCCACCAGCACCATGTCGATATCGGCCGGCGTGCGGCCGGCGCGCGCCAGGGCGTCACGCGCGGCGGCGACGGCCATCTCGGCCTGCAAGGACAGTTCGTCATCGCCCCGTTCCGCAATGCGCGAGACCATGCGCGTCGGATCGAGGATGCCTTCTTTTTCCATCACGAAGCGCGACTTGATGCCGGACGCCTTTTCGATGAAGGCCACGCTCGACAGGTCCAGCGCCGTCACCTCGCCTGCGGCGATCGCGTCGGCGTGATCGGCATTGAATTTTTCTGCGTAGGCATTGAAGCAGGTGACCAGCTCTTCGTTGGAGATCGAAAATGGCGGCGTATACAGTCCGGTACCGCTGATGACGACTTGTTTCATGGTTAAACTTTCAAATTTGGCAATCGACGCGCTGCCGATAAGTGAAGCAAATTTTACACAAACAGACTCGACCGTAGAGAGTTTCGTGTTGCGGGGGAGGGGAAAGTGTGGCGGAAGATTGATTTTTGTCGCGTGGACGGTGGCAGGGGGTATTGCGTGTGATGGGGGCAGACGGGGGCGCCGAGTCCCGGCGGGTCTGACCCCAAACTGCCTACTTTTTCTGTTCTTTCTTGACGTCAGCCTGCACCACCACCGGTTCGGCCTTGGCCAGCTGGACAGGCAAGCCTTTCAGGTGATTCAGCGCCTGGTGCAGCTGGAAATCGTCCTTGCTGCCAAATTCCAGCGGCTTGCGGGTTTTTTCCAGGGCGATGATGCGCAATTGCTCTTCCATCTCGTCGTTGACGGGCGCGGCCTTGGTACTTTCCTGGTCGCGGTCGTTGCTCAGGTGCTTGGTCAGGTCCGCTTCGCGGATGCGCAAGCCGTTCAAGCCGTCGCCATCCGCATTTTCATCGACCAGCAGGTCGGGTACGATGCCCTTGGCCTGGATCGAGCGGCCATTCGGCGTGTAGTAGCGGGCCGTCGTCAGCTTGACGGCCGTGTCGGCGGTCAACTGGCGTATGGTTTGCACGGAACCCTTGCCGAAGGTTTGCGTGCCGATGATGGTGGCGCGCTTGTAATCCTGCAGGGCGCCGGCGACGATTTCCGACGCCGAGGCCGAGCCTGTGTTGACCAGCACCACCAGCGGCACCTTCTTGATAGCAGCCGGCAATTTCGCCAGCGCATCGCCTTCCGAGCGGAAGGAATAGTATTCGGCGCGGCCGTAGAACACCTGTTTCGAATCCGGTAACTGGCCGTTGGTCGAGACAATGGCCGAGTCCTTCGGCAGGAAGGCGGCCGAGACGCCGATGGCGCCTTGCAGCACGCCGCCGGGATCGTTGCGCAGGTCGAGCACCATGCCCTTGAGGTTAGGGTCTTGCTGATACAGGGCCGTGATCTGCGCGGCCATGTCGTCGACGGTCGGTTCCTGGAACTGCGACACGCGCAGCCAGGCGTAGCCCGGCTCGACCATCTTCGCCTTCACGCTCTTTTGATGGATTTCCTCGCGCGTGATGGTGAAGGCCAGCGGCTGGGGTTCATCCTTGCGGGCAATGGTCAGCGACACCTTGGTGCCCGGTTCACCGCGCATGCGCTTGACGCTGTCGTCCAGGCTGACGCCTTTGACGGGCTGGCCATCGAGGCGGGTGATCAGGTCTCCGGCCTTGATGCCGGCACGGTAGGCGGGAGAATCCTCGATGGGCGAGACGATCTTGATGTAGCCGTCTTCACTCATGCCAATTTCAATACCCAGGCCGACAAACTTGCCTTCGGAGCCTTCGCGCAGCTCGGCGTAGGCTTTCTTGTCCAGGTAGGCGGAATGGGGGTCGAGCGAGGCAACCATGCCGGAAATGGCGTCCTCCAGCAGTTTTTTGTCTTCCACCGGCTCGACGTAATCGGACTTGATCAGGCCAAACACATCAGCCAGCTGGCGCAGCTCTTCCAGCGGCAGGGGCGGCTCGACGTTTTTTTGCGCCATGGCCGAAAATTGCAGCGACGCGGCGACGCCGGCCACCACGCCCAGGCCGATCAAGCCGGTATTTTTGAGTTTGCCCATCATTGCACCTTTGCAGCTAGCGTGTCTTGCACAAGCGCCAGTCCCCGTGGAGCGGCGCTTTGTTGAAAGTATAGACCTGAATCTCTGCCGGCGTGGGCCGGTCGTGGAAAAAGCGTACCTGGCCGCAGTCTACGCGCGAAAACGGGACTTTCAGCTTGCCATATGTTGCGGTTTTGTATGCGATGTATAGTTACTCTTGAGGGGAGTAAGCATTTGTAAGAGTCGAAAAAAAGCGTGTGCGGCGGCCCTATAGTGGATTCGCATTCTCGACCCGAAGTGGTTTTGCCTGCGTCTGCGGACGCAGGCTTTTTTTTATCCGGAGCCCCCATGACATCGCCGACCTTTTCTCGCACCTTGCGCCGCCTCAGCCTGGCCTTCCTGCTGGGCAGCACCGCCTTGGCCGCCTCGGCCGTGCCGATCGCCGAGATGCGCCTGGAAGACTTGCTGCCGATGGCCCCCGATTTCAGGACGGAATTGAAACTCAATGCGAATCAAAGCACCTTGTGGCAGCAGGTGGAAGGAAAAACCCGTCAACTCCTGCGCGAACGCAAGGCGCGCCGCGAACGCCTGCAAGCGGCGGTGACGCAGGGCTTGCAGGCGCCCCGGCTGGAGTTGCGCGACCTGCTCGCCGGCCTGGACAATGAAAGCGCGCTGAGCCTGGCCGAAGAAAAGCAGGTGCGCGAGTGGTGGCTCAGCGTCAACGATGCCCTGGACGAGCAGCAGCGCCAGATGGTGGCCCAGTTCATCGCCGGGCAGATGGCGCGCGTGATGGACGCCGCCGTACCCCACAGTGAATCGCGCGGTGCGCCCGGTGGCGAACACGGCGGGCGCAAGGGGGGCAAGGGCGGCATGGGAGGCGTGAGCATGGGCAATGGGGGCGCCGGCATGACGATACCCGCCAACTGAGGGGCAATCCAGGGGTAGTCCAGGGGCAAAGGATGGCCAAATGGCATGGTCGCGTGCTACATTCCCGTAGCGCCTGGCGCGGCGGGCTATCCGCCCGCAGCTATCTGCCCGGTCTTTTTGACATGCCCCATAAGGACAATCCGTGAATCGCTATCTCTTGAGCAGTCTGACCCTGACCCTGTTGGCTGCGTTTGCCCATGCCGCCGAACCGGTATCCGCCGCATCCTCCGTGGCGGCACCGACCGTGGCGCCCAGTGTCGCACCTTCCGCGCCTGCCGCCGCTGGCGTCGTTTCCGGCATCGATGTGCAGTACATCGACCCTGCCGTGCGCGTGCAGGACGATTTCTTCACCCACTTGAATGGCAAGTGGCTGGCCACGGCCGAGATTCCTGCCGACAAGTCGAGCTGGGGTTCGTTCGCCAAGTTGCGCGATGACACCACGCCACAGTTGCGCGGCATCATCGAGTCCACGCAACAGGACAAGCACAAGAAGGCCGGTTCCGAAGCGCAGAAAATTGGCGACCTGTACGCCAGCTACATGGATGAAGCCCGCCTCGATGCGCTGGGCACGAAGCCGCTTGCCGGCGAACTGAACCGTATCCGCTCGCTGCGCGACAAGAAGGGCGTGCCTGCCCTGATCGCCCACCTGAGCCAGACGGGCGTGCCCACCCCGTACGCCGTCTACGTGGGCCAGGATGCGCGTGCTTCGACGAAATACGCCGCCTATGTCAGCCAAAGCGGCCTGGGCATGCCTGACCGCGATTACTACCTGGAAGCCAAGCAGGCTGGCGTGAAGGAAAAATACCAGGCGCACGTAGAAAAAATGCTGGCCATGGCCGGCGACAAGAACGCCGCCGCCCGCGCCAAGGCCGTAGTTGCCCTGGAAACATCGCTGGCCGAAGTGCAATGGACCAAAGTCGAGAACCGCGACCCCGTCAAACGCTACAACAAGACCGACATTAACAAGCTGAACGACCTGACCCCCGGCTACGACCTGAAGGCCAGCCTGGCAGCCCTGGGCATCGCCAACAAGGTCGATTACGTCATCGTCAACCAGCCGAGCTACCTGGCCGGCTACAACAAGGTGCTCGCTGCCACCGACCTGGACACCTTGAAAGCCTACTTTGAATGGCAGTTGCTGCGCAGCTATGCCAGCTACCTGTCAAAAAACTTCGTCGACGAAAGCTTTGCCTTCTACGGCACGGTACTCAGCGGCGTGACGGAAAACCAGCCGCGCTGGAAGCGTGGCGTGGGCGCCGTCGAAGGCGTGCTGGGCGAAGCCGTCGGCAAACTGTACGTGGCGCAATATTTCCCGGCTGAGCGCAAGGCGCACATGCAGGAACTGGTGAAAAACGTGCTGGCCGCCTACAAGGACAGCATCGATACGCTGGACTGGATGAGTCCGGAAACCAAGAAGGAAGCGCAAGCCAAGCTGGCCAAGTTCACGCCGAAGATCGCCTATCCGAACAAATGGCGCGACTACACGAAGCTGCAAATCGTCCAGGGCGACTTGGTGGGCAACATCATGCGTGCGGCCAATTTCGCTTCGGCGCGCCAGGTGGCCAAGCTGGGCAAACCGATCGACCGTGAAGAGTGGGGCATGACGCCGCAAACGGTGAACGCCTATTACAGCTCGACGATGAATGAGATCGTCTTCCCCGCCTCCATCCTGCAGCCGCCATTCTTTGACGCCAACGCGGACGACGCCGTCAACTATGGCGCCATTGGCGCTGTTATCGGCCATGAAATCAGCCACGGCTTCGACGACAAGGGCAGCCAGTCCGATGGCGACGGCAACCTGCGCGACTGGTGGACCCCGGCCGACCGCAAGAACTTTGCGGCCAAGGCCGACGCGCTGACCAAGCAGTACGATGGCTACAGCCCATTGCCTGGCTACAACGTCAACGGCGCGCTGACCCTGGGCGAGAACATCGCCGACAACTCGGGCGTGGCCATCGCGTACAAGGCGTACAAGATTTCGCTGGGTGGCAAGCCGGCGCCTGTGCTTGATGGCTTGACGGGCGACCAGCGCTTCTACATGGGCTTTGGCCAGGTATGGCGCAGCAAGATGCGCGAAGCGCAGCAGATCGTGCAAATCAAGACCGACCCGCATTCGCCGGGCCAGTACCGCGCCAATGGCACCATGGTTAACCAGCCTGGCTTCTATGAAGCGTTTGGCGTGAAACCGGGCGACAAGATGTATGTCGCCCCGGAAAACCGCGTGATCATCTGGTAATCGCGTACGCGTCGTCGTGAAAAACGTACTACTGTAACAACAGAAAGGACCACCTCGCGTGGTCTTTTTTGTATTCCGGACAAAGTTCTTTCTGTCGTTTCGGCCGGTATGCTACAGTCAAAAACCGGGCCAGAAGCCTTGGGCCTTCTGACCCTTATATTTTACACAATACAATATAGAGGACAACCGTGAATCGTTATTTGTTAAGTGCATTGACCCTGAGTTTGCTGGCTGGCGTGTCCGGCATGGCTGGCGCCGCTGATTCTGCCAAGAAAGCCGCTGTCGCTCCCGCCACGGCCGTCGCCGCTGCGGCGCTGACGTCCGGTATCGCCATCGAATACGTCGACCCTGCCGTGCGCGCGCAGGACGACCTGTTCCAGCACCTGAATGGTAAATGGCTGGCGGAAACTGTCATTCCTGCCGACAAGTCGAGCTGGGGCAGCTTTGCCAAGCTGGCCGACGATACGCAAACCCAGCTGCGCGGCATCGTCGAAGGTGCGAGCGCCGACAAGGCCCGCGCGGCCGGCTCGAATGCCCAGAAAATCGGTGATTTTTATACCAGCTTCATGGATGAAGCCAAGCTGGAAAGCCTGGGCCTGACCCCCTTGAACGCGGAGCTGGCGAAGATCGCCGCGCTGCAGGACAAGGCGGAGTTGCCTGCCGTCATCGCTCATTTCAGCAAGCTGGGCGTGACCTCGCCTTACGACTTCGGCATCCACCAGGACGCCAAGGATTCCACCAAATACGTGGCCGACATCGTGCAAAGCGGCCTGGGCTTGCCTGACCGCGATTACTACCTGGAAGAAGGCAAGGCCGATACGCGCGCCAAGTACCTGGCCCACGTGGAAAAAATGCTCAGCCTGGCCGGCGATGCGAATGCTGCTGCCAACGCCAAGGCTATCCTCGCGCTGGAAACGGAACTGGCGAAGGCGCAATGGAGCAATGTGCAGAACCGCGATCCCGTCAAGACCTACAACAAGGTGGAGTTGGCGAAACTGGCCGCCCTGGCGCCAGGCTACGACTGGGCCCGCTACCTGAAGGACACGGGCATTGCCGGCAAGGTCAATTATGTGATCGTCAGCCAGCCCAGCTACCTGAAAGGCTTTGCCGAGATCGCCAACAAGACGCCGCTGGACACATGGAAAGCGTATTTCCAGTGGCACTTGCTGCACGCCAACGCCGGCTACCTGCCGAAAGCGTATGTCGATGAAAACTTCGCGTTTTATGGCACCACCCTGACGGGCGTGACGGAAATGCGTCCGCGCTGGAAACGCGGCGTGGGCGCCGTCGAAGGCGCGCTGGGCGAAGCCGTGGGCCAGCTGTACGTGGAGCAATATTTCCCGGCCGAGCGCAAGGTGCGTATGGAAGCGCTGGTGAAAAACCTGATGACGGCCTACAAGCAAAGCATCGACAAGCTCGACTGGATGAGCCCTGTCACCAAGAAACAGGCGCAGATCAAGCTGGCCAAGTTCACCACCAAGATCGGCTATCCGAACAAATGGCGCGATTACTCGGGCCTGACGGTAACGCCGGACGATTTGATCGGCAACATCCAGCGTTCGCACTTGCTTAACTACAACCGCGAATTGAACAAGCTGGGCCAGCCTATCGACCGCGACGAGTGGGGCATGACGCCGCAAACCGTGAATGCTTATTACAACCCGGAACTGAACGAAATCGTCTTCCCTGCCGCCATCCTGCAAGCGCCGTTCTTCGACGCCAATGCGGACGATGCCGTCAACTATGGCGCCATCGGCGGCGTGATCGGTCATGAAATCAGCCACGGCTTCGATGACCAGGGCGCCCAGTACGATGGGGACGGCAATCTGCGCGACTGGTGGACCAAGGCCGACCATAAAAACTTCGCCAAGAAAACCAAGCAGCTGGTGGCGCAGTACAACAGTTTCAGCCCCGTCAAGGGCCACTTCGTCAACGGCGAACTGACCCTGGGCGAGAACATCGCCGACAATTCCGGCGTGGCGATTGCCTACAAAGCGTATAAATTGTCGCTGAATGGCAAGAAAGCCCCTGTCATCGACGGTTTCACGGGCGAGCAGCGCTTCTATGCGGGCTTTGCTCAGGTCTGGCGCATGAAGATGCGCGAAGCGCAGCAGCTGGTCTTGCTGAAAACGGACCCGCACTCGCCAGGCCAGTTCCGTGCCAACGGTACCATGCGCAACCAGCCCGGCTTCTATCAAGCCTTCGACGTGAAACCGGGCGACAAGATGTATCTGCCACCGAAAGACCGCGTCATCATGTGGTAAGACGGTTGTCCCAGGCATAAGTTGCCAGCCGCCCCGCGCAAGCCGGGCGGCTTTTTTACATCGGGTGATCTGGCACAAACTGCGGGCGAAAAAAAACCGCCCATCCGGGCGGTTCCTGGTCCAGCGCGCTGGCTGAATTATTTGGCAGGCTCGGCTGCAGGAGCAGCGCCGTCAGCGGCTGCGGCCGGCGCCGGCACTTCCGGTTCCTTGAATTTGCCGCCCGAAGCGTTGGCCATGTAGACCACGGCGCGCGCCACTTCCACATCGTCGAGGTCGGGATTGCCGCCCTTGGCCGGCATCGCGCGCAAGCCTACGATGGCGTGCTTCAGGACCGTATCGTAGCCCTGGGCCAGACGGGCCGACCAGCTGCCCGCGTCGCCAAACTTCGGTGCACCGGCCACGCCGGCGCCATGGCACGCCACGCAGGTGGCTGTGTAGACGGCTTCGCCGCCTTGCAGCACCTTCGGACCGCTGGCATCCTTGAAGGTAAAGCCGGCGTTGGCCACGGGGCTCAGGCGTTCGGCAATGGCTTCCGGCGACTGGCTGTCCGTCCCCGCACCCGTCAGTTTTTGCGCCGTGACGAACTGCACCAGCAGGATGATGCCAATGACGGTGATGAGGAAGAAGCCAGCTACGGCGGCAAGCAGTTGTTTAGGCGTTTTGATCGCTGATTGTTGTTCGTTATGTGCGTCGCTCATGATGTCCTTAGTCCAGATTTGAAACTGATGGCCGTGTAAGGTAGCATTTTTACATGCTTGTATGTAAACCTTTATGAAACCCACAATTATAGGCACAAAAATTGAGCAGTGACATGCAATTGCCAGCGATACGACAGTTTCCGTAGACGTAGGTAAAGAAAAACGGTATCCTTCGCATCACTTCAGAAATTCCCCCTACGCGGCTGTAGCTCAGTGGATAGAGTATTGGCCTCCGAAGCCAAGGGTCGTGGGTTCGATCCCCGCCAGCCGCACCAGACAAATCAAGACTCCCGTTTTATTCAGTCAGCATTGCCATGCTGGCTGCATGCCGTATCCCCACTCCCACTATTACTTCCGCAAGCCTGACAAGGTCTATCGCTGCTTGCCAGGGATGCCACTCTTTGTGCGTCGCTTACCCGAAAACGCCCCTGACGCCCTTGCCGTTGTCGCTTTGCAAGCGCCAGTATCCGTCAGACGCCGATATCAAAATTGATATCGAAACTGTGGAAAAATTGATTGGAGGGATTATCGTCCAGCCCCTAAGATCAATGCCGAACATGCGAACGACATGCAAGCAGCATGACAATATCAATACAGTCTCTGGAGATGCATGATGCGCAACACCATCGGCCCGCTCGCGGCCACTTCTCCTCGTCGTCCGTTCAACTTGAAGGCTGCCGTTACGGCATCGGCCGGTATCGGCCTGCTGAGCACGGCTTCGGCATGGGCGCAGGACGCGGTGGTGGCGGACGCCAGTGGCGAGCCTGCGGCGGAAGTGTCAGTCGAGACTGTCAGCGGGGTGCGCCGCGCCGACAGCATCGCCGGCCTGGCCGACGCACCGAGCCGCGAAATCAAAGATAAATTGTTCCAGCACCGTATGTATGCGATCCGCCTGAAATCCGCGGCTTCTGGGCCAAGGAGTCCGCCGACTTGCCCGACCCGTTTGCGTGGAACAAGTCGCCCGAGCCCGTGTTTGCTACCTGCTACGAGCACGGCAACTATGGCCCCGGCCACAACAGCTGCACCAAGGCCGGCGGCGACGTATTGCTGGTGTACCATGCCCGCACCTACCCGGACATCGTCGGCGACCCGCTGTGGAATCCGGTTCGCCACACGTTTGTCAAACCGCGGCGCCGGGATGCGCAAGGCATGCCCGTGTTTGGCCGCTCATCGACCCTGTAAAACCTGGACCCTACGCCATGACCCCAGTTAATTCTGTTTCTGTGACGCAAGCGCCGTTCGGCATCCTGCCCGACGGCCAGCAGGTAACCGTCTTTACCCTGACGAACCTCCGCGGCATGCAAGTCAAAGTGCTCGACTTTGGCGCCATCATCAGCGAAATCCACGTGCCCGACCGCGACGGTAACTTTGCCGACGTGGTGCTGGGTTTCGAGCGCATCGAGCCCTACCTGGCCAACAGCGCTTTCCTGGGCGCCGTCATCGGGCGCTTCGGTAACCGCATCGCGGCAGGACGTTTCCATCTCGATGGCAAGGATTACCAGTTGGCCGTCAACAACGCGCCGAATCACTTGCATGGCGGCAACCAGGGCTTTCACCAGGTCATGTGGCAGGCGGAGCCGTTCACCAGGGATGAGGCGGTGGGCGTGACGTTTTCCCGCAGCAGCCCGCACGGCGAAGATGGCTATCCGGGCAAGCTCGACGTCACCGTCGTGTACGAACTGGACAACGACAACGCGCTGAGCCTGCGTTACCACGCCGTGACGGACCAGGCCACGCCCGTCAACCTGACCAACCATAGCTATTTCAACCTGGCGGGGCAGGGCACTATCCTCGGCCACGCGCTGACGATCAACGCGGACCGCTACCTGCCCGTCGATGCCGGGTCTATCCCCACGGGCGAACTGGCGGACGTGTCCGGCACGCCGTTCGACTTGCGCCAGAGCACCGTCATCGGCGGCCGCATCGATTTGCCGCATGAGCAGATCCGCATCGGCCGTGGCTACGACCATAACTTTGTGCTCAATCAACAGGCAGATCAAGGGCTGAACCTGGCCGCCAGCGTGCGCGATCCCGTGTCGGGGCGCGTGATGCAGGTGTACACGCAGGAGCCTGGCATCCAGTTTTATTCCGGCAATTTCCTCGACGGCAGCCAGCACGGCAAGCAGGGCCCCATTCGCTACCGCGGCGCGCTGTGCTTGGAAACCCAGCATTTCCCGGATGCGCCGAACCAGCCCCACTTCCCCAGCACCATTTTGCGCCCGGGTCAGGTGTATCGGACGCAAACCGTGTACCGTTTTTCTGCAGAATAATCGTCGCAGCTCCCTGGGGTCTGACCCGGCGGGGCAGACCCCAAATATCTTCCACGCCCTGCCGCCACGCGCCCGCAGGGCGTTTTCATTGGGACATGCCGATACCGTTTTCGATATCGGAACGCATTAAAAATTGATTGGAAAGGCATGGCTGGATTCTTTAGTATTCCAACATCGCTGCCCGGGCCGACGACCTTAGATCCGGCATGGCACAACCAGGAGAATGGCATGTCTGAGACAAAAAAGAAGGTTGCCCTGCGCTCGGCCGAGTGGTTTGGCTCGCAGGACAAGAATGGCTTCATGTACCGCAGCTGGATGAAAAACCAGGGCATACCTGACCACGAATTCCATGGCAAGCCCATCATCGGCATCTGCAATACCTGGTCCGAACTGACCCCCTGCAACGCGCATTTCCGCCAGCTGGCCGAACACGTCAAGCGCGGCATCCTGGAAGCGGGCGGTTTCCCCGTGGAGTTCCCTGTCTTCTCGAATGGCGAGTCGAATCTGCGTCCGACAGCCATGCTGACGCGCAACCTGGCCTCGATGGACGTGGAAGAATCGATCCGAGGCAACCCGATGGACGCCGTCGTGCTGCTGGTGGGCTGCGACAAGACCACGCCTGCGCTGTTGATGGGCGCGGCCAGTGTCGACATTCCCACCATCGTCGTCAGCGGCGGCCCCATGCTGAACGGCAAGCTCAACGGCAAGGACATCGGCTCCGGCACGGCCGTGTGGCAGTTGCACGAGCAGATGAAGGCCGGTTCCATCACCCTGCACCAGTTCATGTCGGCCGAGTCCGGCATGTCGCGCTCGGCCGGTACCTGCAACACCATGGGCACGGCCTCGACCATGGCCAGCATGGCCGAAGCACTGGGCACGTCCCTGCCGCACAACGCGGCCATTCCCGCCGTCGACTCGCGCCGCTACGTGCTGGCGCACATGTCGGGCATCCGCATCGTCGAAATGGTGCACGAAGACCTGCGCCTGTCGAAAGTGCTGACGCGTGCAGCGTTTGAAAACGCCATCAAGGTCAACGCCGCCATCGGTGGCTCGACCAATGCCGTGATCCACCTGAAGGCGATTGCCGGACGCATCGGCGTGCCCCTGGAGCTGGAAGACTGGACCCGTGTGGGCCGTGGCACGCCGACCATCGTCGACTTGCTGCCGTCGGGCCGTTTCCTGATGGAAGAGTTTTACTATGCAGGCGGCTTGCCCGCCGTGATACGCCGCCTGGGCGAAGGCGATTTGCTGCCGCACAAGAATGCCTTGACCGTGAACGGCAAGTCGATCTGGGACAATTGCGTCGAAGCACCGATCTACAACGATGAAGTGGTGCGCACCTTGGACAACCCGCTGCTGGCCGATGGCGGCATTTGCGTGCTGCGCGGCAATCTGGCGCCTCGCGGCGCCGTCCTGAAACCGTCGGCCGCCTCGCCGCATTTGATGCAGCACCGGGGCAAGGCCGTCGTCTTCGAGGATTTCGAACATTACAAATCGCGCATTCTTGATCCGGACCTCGATGTCGATGCCGACTCCGTGCTGGTCATGAAAAATTGCGGCCCGAAAGGCTATCCTGGCATGGCCGAAGTGGGCAACATGGGCTTGCCGCCGAAGCTGCTGGCGCAAGGCATCACCGACATGGTGCGCATCTCGGACGCGCGCATGAGCGGCACGGCCTACGGCACGGTCGTCTTGCACGTGGCGCCGGAAGCCATGGCGGGCGGCCCGCTGGGCATCGTCAGGGATGGCGACATGATCGCCCTCGATTGCCACGCCGGCAGCCTGAATATCGACATCAGCGACGCGGAAATCGCCGAGCGCCTGGCGAAGCGCGAGCTGGGCAGCGCGCCCGGGCCGAAGAGCGGCTACCAGCAGCTGTACATCGAACACGTGTTGCAGGCTGACGAAGGCTGCGATTTCGACTTCCTGGTCGGCAATCGCGGTTCAGCCGTGCCGCGCCACTCACACTAAGCGGAGAATCCCATGCTGTTGCTGCAATTTACGAATGAACATCGCGGGCGCCTCGTCGGCCTGCTGCAAGACGACCAGATCCGCGTCATCGAAGGCTACAACACGACGTATGCGCTGGCGCAAGACGCCATCCGCAAAAAGGTCAGTCTGGCGGAACTGGTCAACGCCAGCGTCGGCAACAGCATGCATTCCTATGCTGACGTGGCCGCTGCCGGACGTGTGCTGCCGCCGCTGGACCACGCCGATGAAGCGCACTGCTACGTGACGGGTACGGGCCTGACCCATTTGGGTAGCGCCGGTGCGCGCGACGCCATGCACAAGAAGATAGGCGGCGACGCGGAGTCGCTCAGCGATTCGATGAAAATGTTCCGCCTGGGCGTGGAAGGCGGCAAGCCTGAAGCCGGCACGGCCGGCGCCCAGCCCGAGTGGTTTTATAAAGGCGACGGTTCCATCGTGCGCGCCAGCGGCCAGTCGCTGCGCATGCCGGATTTCGCCCTCGATGGCGGCGAAGAGCCGGAAATCGCCGGCCTGTACGTGATTGGCGACGATGGCCAGCCCTACCGCGTTGGCTATGCCATCGGCAATGAATTCTCGGACCACGTCACGGAACGCCAGAATTATCTGTACCTGGCCCACTCGAAGCTGCGCATGTGCAGCGTGGGTCCGGCCCTGCTGGTGGGCGAATTGCCCGCGCACATCGCCGGCGCCTCGCGCGTGTTGGACACGGCCGGCAATGTGCGCTGGGAAAAGGCCTTTGTCAGCGGCGAAGACAATATGTCGCACACGATTGCCAACCTGGAACACCATCATTTCAAGTATCCGCTGTTCAAGCGCCCTGGCGACGTGCACGTGCACTTCTTCGGCACGGCTACCTTGAGCTTTGCCGATGGCGTGAGCGTGGCGCCGGGCGAAACCTTTGAAATCGAAGCGCCTGCCTTTGGCCCCGCCCTGCGCAACCGCCTCGACGTCTTCCCAACCGAATTTGCGAAAGTGAGCACATTATGAGTTTCAATATCACCGGTGATGCATTGATCGGCGGCGTCGCCGTCAAGGGCAATGGCGGCTCCTTCGAAGCGTGGGACCCGGCCGCGCGCGCACACATCGCGCCCGCCTTCCACATGGTGGACGTAGCGCAAATCGACGAGGCTTGCCGTCTGGCGCAAGCGGCGTTCGACCCTTTCCGCGCCACCACGGATGCGCAGCGTGCCGATTTCCTGGATACCATCGCCGCGCAAATCCTCGAACTGGGCGACGAGCTGATCGTGCGCGCCATGACGGAAAGCGGCTTGCCGCGCGCGCGCCTGGAAGGCGAACGCGGCCGCACGGTGGGTCAATTGAAATTGTTTGCCGGCTTGCTGCGCGAAGGCTCGTGGACCGATGCGCGCATCGATTCGGCCTTGCCCGAGCGCGTGCCGCCGCGTCCAGACTTGCGCTTGCGCATGATAGGCCTGGGTCCCGTCGCCGTGTTTGCAGCAAGCAATTTCCCGCTGGCCTTTTCGGTCGCGGGCGGCGATACGGCCTCGGCCCTGGCGGCTGGTTGCCCCGTCGTGCTGAAGGCCCACTCGGCGCATCCGGGCACGTCGGAGCTGGTGGCGCGCGCCATCGTCAAGGCGATTGCCGTTTGCCAGCTGCCGGCCGGCGTGTTCGCCTTGCTGACGGGCACGGGCAACGGTATCGGCCAGGCGCTGGTGGCCCATCCGGCCATCCAGGCCGTGGGTTTTACGGGATCGCGTTCGGGCGGCATCGCCCTGATGAAGGTGGCGGCCGAACGTGCGCAACCGATACCTGTCTATGCTGAAATGAGCAGCATCAACCCCGTGTTTGTGCTGCCGCAAGCCTTGGCCGCCCGTGGTGCGGCCATTGCCAGCGGCTTTGCCGCCTCGCTGACGATGGGCGTGGGCCAGTTCTGCACCAATCCCGGCCTGGTGCTGGGCCTGGCCGGCGCTGACTTTACGGCGTTTGCCGCTGCTGCCGCCGAAGCGCTGGCGCCGGCCCCGGCCGCCACCATGTTGACAGCCGGCATCGCCAGCAGCTATGCCAAGGGCGTGGCCGCGCTGGCGCAGCACGCCGACGTGACGTCGCTGGTGCAAAATGTGGGCGAGGAAGGCAAGGGTGCCGCCGCCCTGTTCGTCACTTCGGGCGAGGCGTTTTTGGCCAGGCATGACTTGCGCGACGAAGTCTTCGGCCCGGCCTCCCTGCTGGTGGCTTGCCGCGACATGGAGCAATTGCTGGCGATTACGGAAAGCCTGGAAGGCCAGCTGACGGCCACTTTGCAAATGGAGGCGGGCGACCTGGAAGACGCGCGCCGTTTGCTGCCCGTGCTGGAACGCCGCGTGGGCCGCATCCTGGCCAACGGTTTCCCGACGGGCGTGGAAGTGTCGACGGCCATGGTGCACGGCGGCCCGTTCCCCGCCACCTCGGACGGCCGCAGCACGTCCGTGGGCACGGCGGCCATCAACCGCTTCCTGCGCCCCGTGTCGTACCAGAACCTGCCGCAGGACTTGCTGCCGGAAGCGCTGCGCGATGATAATCGGCTGGGGATATGGCGCCGCAAGGATGGCGTGCTGGGCAAGGAGTAACAACACGGCGCGCCGCATGCGATTGCGGTTCGCTGCTGTTGCACGTTGTACATAAAAAATAAACAGGTGGAGACAAGATGAAGCAATTGGCGAAATATGGCAGCTTGCAGGGCAAGCGCGTGTTCATCACGGGTGGTGGCAGCGGCATCGGCGAATCTCTGGTGGCCGAGTTTGCCGCCCAGGGCGCGCTGGTGGCGTTTGTCGATATCGCAGTGGAAGCGAGCGAGGCCCTGTGCCGCCGCATGGCCGAAGCGGGCATGATGGCGCCCTTGTTCCGTCATTGCGACATTACGGATATTGCCTCCTTGCAAGCCGTCATGGCGGAACTGGCCGAGCAATTGGGCGACTTCGATATCCTCGTCAACAATGCGGCCAACGACCAGCGCCACCAGGCGCAGGACGTGACCCTGGAATACTGGAACGAGCGCATTGCGATCAATCAACGTCCCATGTTCTTTACTTGCCAGGCTGTCTTCGAGGGCATGAAACGCAAGGGCGGCGGTTCCATCATCAATGTCAGCTCGATTTCCTGGCACATGAAGTCGGGCGGCTATCCCGTGTATGCCACCACCAAGGCGGCTGTCGTGGGTCTGACGCGGGGCCTGGCGCGCGATTATGGCGCCCACAATATCCGCGTCAACACGGTCACGCCCGGCTGGGTCATGACGCAGCGCCAGATCGACCTGTGGGTCGACGAGGCGGCGGAAGTAGAAATCAAGAAAAGCCAATGCTTGCCAAGCAAGCTGATGCCACAGGACATCGCCGCCATGGTGCTGTTCCTCGCTTCCGATGACGGAGCGATGTGCTCCAGTCAAGAGTTCATCGTCGACGCCGGCTGGGTCTGACAAAACTTCCAGGGCATTGTTGCAGGGTCGGATGTCATCGTACTGATGTACCAGCGTACTGCCTTCGACCCTGCGCCTGGCCATGGCCGCCGGTAGCGCCTTCTCGGCGCACGTCAATGTCACCATCGACGTGGCCAAGCCCGGTCACTTAATCAACAAGAATGACTACGGCCAGTTCGCCGAACACTTGGGCACGGGTATCTGCGAAGGCATGTGGGTGGTGCCCGACTCTTCCATTCCAAACACCAAGGGCTGACGCAATCGACGTGCTGCACGCGTGCGTGACGGCGGACAACTACATGCAGAAACGCAAGGTCCTGCCCATGACGTGGGACAAGGATGGGGCCGCAAGTCAATGCGCGCGGCTTGAACCGCTATCAAAGCCGCCAATGAGCGGCCGCCAAACGGTACGGGGGCAGGAGATATGTGCCAGGTGATACGCAAATCGGTATCGCAAGCGAAAAAGAATTGATTGGATGGCTATGTTGCTTTCTCCTACCATTGCTTCATAAAAAACCGCCCATCCGGCATCCGGCTGTGATGGTATTCCAAAAAAAACTGGAGACAAGAATGACATTGACACGCCGCACACTCCTCGCCAGCGCCATGCTGCTGGCCTTTTCCGCCACCACCTTCGCTACCTCGTCCGCCTTCGCCGCCAAGCCCCTGGTCATGGGCTTTTCGCAGGTAGGTGCCGAGAGCGAGTGGCGCACCGCCAATACCGTCTCCATCAAGGATGCAGCCAAGAAAGACGGTGTCACCCTGAAATTTGCCGACGCGCAGCAAAAGCAGGAAAACCAGGTCAAGGCCCTGCGCTCCTTCATCGCGCAAAAGGTCGACGTGATCGCCTTCTCGCCTGTCGTTGAATCCGGCTGGGATACGGTCTTGCGCGAAGCCAAGGCCGCCAAGATTCCCGTCATCCTGACGGACCGCGCCGTCAATGTGGCGGACAAATCGCTGTACGTGACCTTCATCGGTTCCGACTTCGTGGAAGAGGGCCGCCGCGCCGGACAATGGCTGCTTGAGCACGCCAAGAAAACCCCGGACGCCACCTTGAACATCGTCGAACTGCAGGGCACGGTGGGTTCCGCCCCGGCCATCGACCGCAAGGAAGGCTTCCAGGAAGTCATCGGCAAGAATCCCAAGCTGAAGATCATCCGTTCGCAAACGGGCGACTTTACGCGCGCCAAGGGCAAGGAAGTGATGGAAGCTTTCTTGAAGGCCGAAGGCAAGAAGATCAACGTGCTGTATGCGCACAATGACGACATGGCCATCGGCGCCATCCAGGCCATCGAAGAAGCGGGCATGAAGCCGGGCAAGGACATCATCATCATCTCCATCGATGGCGTGAAAGGCGCATTCGAAGCCATGATCGCCGGCAAGCTGAATGTCACCGTGGAATGCAGCCCGCTGCTGGGCCCGCAACTGATGTCCATCGCCCGCGATGTGGTGGCCGGTAAACCCGTGCCAGCGCGCATCACGACGGTGGAAGGCGTGTTCCCTGCCGAGGTGGCCGCCAAGGAATTCCCGAACCGTAAGTACTAAGCTTGCCGCATGATGAAGACGCAAGCGCATCACAACGCCGCGCCAGCTCCCCTGCTGGAGTTGCGCGGCATCAGCAAATCCTTTCCCGGCGTCAAAGCCCTCAGCGATGTTGCCCTGCGCCTGTATCCGGGTGAAGTGCATACCTTGATGGGGCAAAACGGCGCCGGAAAGTCGACCCTGATCAAGGTGCTGACGGGCGTCTATACGCCCGACAGCGGCCAGATCCTGCTCGACGGCAAAGCCATCGCCCCAGCGTCCACGTCGGACGCGCAGGCGCTCGGCATCAGCACCGTGTATCAGGAAGTCAATCTGTGCCCGAACCTGTCGGTGGCGGAAAACATTTTTATCGGCCGTTATCCACGCCGCTTTGGCATCATCGATTGGCGTGCCATGCAGCAACAGGCGCGTGCCTTGCTGCAACAATTGCAGATCGATATCGACGTCACGGCGCAATTGTCCAGCTTCCCGCTGGCCATCCAGCAAATGGTGGCCATTTCGCGCGCGTTGAACATTTCGGCCCGCGTGCTGATCCTCGACGAACCCACGTCCAGCCTGGACGAGGCGGAAGTCAGTCTGCTGTTTTCCGTGCTGCGCCGCCTGCGCGAGCAGGGCATGGCGATTCTGTTCGTCACCCACTTTCTGGACCAGACTTACGCCATTTCCGACCGCATCACGGTGATGCGCAACGGCGAGCGGGAAGGGGAATACGGGTGCAGTGAGCTGTCGCGCCTGGCACTGGTGAATAAAATGATCGGCGTGGCGGCCGACACGCAGGAACAAACGCTGGATCTGGCGCAGGACGCGGGCGCCGCCAGCTTTGGCCCCACCGTGCTGGAAGCACAGGGACTGGGCCGCAAGGGCGCCTTGCTGCCCATGGATTTCCACATCCGCCAGGGCGAATTGCTGGGCCTGGCGGGCTTGCTGGGCTCGGGCCGTACGGAGCTGGCGCGATTGCTGTTCGGCGCCGACAAGGCCGATTCCGGCAGCATCACCATGCAGGGCAAGCCGCGCCAGTTCAGCGTGCCGCGCGACGCGATTGCCCACGATATCGGCTTTTGCTCGGAAGACCGCAAGCACGAGGGGGCGATTTTGTCGCTGTCCGTGCGCGAAAACATCATCCTGGCTTTGCAAGCCCGCACAGGTTTGCTGCGCGCAATCCCGTTCAAACGCCAGCAGGCGCTGGCCGACGAATATGTGAAGGCGCTGGGCATCAAGACGGCCAGCATCGAGACGCCGATCGGCAGCTTGTCGGGCGGCAATCAACAAAAGGCCTTGCTGGCGCGCTGGCTGCTGACCTCGCCCGCCATGCTGATTTTAGACGAACCGACGCGCGGCATCGACGTGCGCGCCAAGCAGGAAATCATGACTTATGTGAGCAAGCTGTGTCGCAAGGGCATGGCGATTCTGTTCATTTCGTCCGAGCTGCCCGAAGTGCTGCGCTGCAGCGACCGTATCGTCGTCATGCGCGATCGCAAGGCTTGCGGCGACTATGTGCGTGGCGAACTGGACGACAGTTCCGTGCTGCAAGTGATCGCCGGAGATGCCACATGAGTTTATCCACACCCTCCAGCGCGGCATTGACGCGTGCGGCTTCCCTTACGAATGCTTCCATGTTGCAGAGTGTCTTGCACCACCCTTTGAGCCGCCCCCTGGCCGCGTTGCTGTTGCTGCTGCTGGTCGACTTCTTTGCCATCCCAGGCTTTTTTCATCTGGAAATCCGTGACGGTCACCTGTACGGCAGCGTGATCGACATCGTCAACCGCGCCGCACCCTTGATGCTGGCCGCGCTGGGCATGACCCTGGTGATTGCCACGCGCGGCATCGATATTTCCGTGGGCGCCGTCGTGGCCCTGTCCGGCACCGTGGCCGCCATGCTGATCGGCGGCACCATGGTGATGGAGAATGGCGTGGCGACGTATGTGAGCAACATCCCCATGGGCTGGGCCCTGGCGGCGGCCCTGGGCGCGGCCTTGCTGTGCGGCGCCTGGAATGGCGTGCTGGTAGCCGGCCTGGGCTTGCAGCCCATCGTCGCTACCCTGATTCTGATGGTGGCGGGGCGGGGCCTGGCGCAGCTGTTGACGGATGGGCAAATCGTCACCGTCTACTATCAACCGTACTTCTTCATCGGCAGCGGTTACCTGTTCGGCTTGCCCTTTTCCCTGTTCCTCGTAGCGGCGGTCTTCCTCATCACGGCCGTGCTGATGCGCAAGACTGCGCTGGGCCTGTTCATCCAGGCTGCCGGCATCAATCCTGTCGCCGCCCGCCTGGCCGGCATCAAGACGGCGACCCTGATCTTTTTCGTCTACGTGTTTTGCGCCGCCTGCGCGGGCTTGTCGGGGCTGATGATCAGCTCGAACATCAAGAGCGCGGACGCGAACAATGCTGGCCTGATGCTGGAACTTGACGCCATCCTGGCCGTCACTCTGGGAGGGACGTCCCTGGCCGGCGGCAAGTTCAGTCTCGTGGGCAGCATGATCGGCGCGCTCATCATCCAGACCCTCACCTACACCATCTATTCGCTGGGCGTGCCGCCGGAAGTGAACATGGTCGTCAAGTCGGTCGTCGTGTTCCTCGTCTGCCTGTCGCAATCGTCGGAATTCAAGCAATTGCTACAACGGAGAAAAGCATGAAGGGCTTGCTGCACACCCCGTATTTCACTTCGCTCGTCACCGTGCTGCTGTTGGTGGTGATGCTGGGCCTGGGCGGCGCCGCCTATCCGGGCTTGCTGTCGACGCAAGTGATCTTTAACCTGTTGATCGATAACGCCTTTTTGCTGGTGATCGCCGTCGGCATGACCTTCGTCATCGTTTCCGGCGGCATCGACTTGTCCGTCGGGTCCGTGCTGGCCCTGTCGACCATGATCGCCGCCTGGCTGCTCCACGTGGCGCACTGGCCGCCGCTGCTGGTGATCGCCACCGTGCTGGCGCTGGGCACCATCTTTGGTGCCGGCATGGGTGCGCTGATCCATTATTTCAAATTGCAGCCCTTCATCGTCACCCTGGCGGGCATGTTTCTGGCGCGCGGTCTGTGCTATTTGATCAGCATCAATTCCATCACCATCGATAACCCGCTGTTCGTGGCCATGTCGCAGACGCAATTGGGGCTCTTGGGCGGCTTTGTCTCGCCCGGCGTGGTGATTGCCGTGATCACTTTGCTGCTGGCCATCTGGCTGGCGCACGCCACGCCGTTCGGGCGCGCCGTGTATGCGATAGGCGGCAATGAACAGTCGGCCCTGATGATGGGCTTGCCCGTAGGCCGCACCAAGGTGCTGATATACGCCTTCAGCGGCTTTTGCGCCTCGCTGGGCGGTGTGCTGTTTTCGTTTTACATGCTGTCCGGCTATGGCTTGCATGCGCAAGGCACGGAGCTCGATGCGATTGCCGCCGTCGTCATCGGCGGCACCCTGCTCAGCGGCGGCTACGGCTACGTGGCGGGCGCCCTGTCCGGCGTGCTGGTGCTGGGCACCATCCAGACCCTGATCGCCTTCGACGGCACGCTCAGCTCGTGGTGGACCAAGATCGTCATTGGCGGCCTGCTGTTCGTCTTTTGCGTCGTGCAGAGATTGATGGCCATGGGCCAGAAAAATACCAAGGGGAGTTAAGCTTTATGTTGAAGTAACACACACTTGCGTACAAGCCGGACGGCGGCATCGAGTTCATCCATCAAACGGATGGCCCGCAGCTAATCCCGGCGCCGCCTGCAAGGCATCCTGAACGCTTGCTGACGATGCACCAGACACACTGATATCAGTAGTATCGATATTGAATTAAAACTGATATCGATCATGATATGATTTATTGATGGATACCCTCAACCCCAACTGGTTCTTGCGAGCCCGCCTGAAGACGCGGCAATTGCTGCTGTTGATTGCCCTGGATGAGCAGCGCAACATCCACCGCGCGGCGGAAGAATTGCACATGACGCAGCCGGCCGCGTCCAAGCAAATCAAGGACCTGGAAGAGATGCTCGACGTGCGCCTGTTTGACCGCTTGCCGCGCGGCATGGAGCCGACCATCTACGGTGAGACGATGATACGCCATGCGCGCATGGCCCTGACCAGCCTGTCACTGGCGCATGACGATATCGTGGCCCTGAAGTCGGGCTTGACAGGCCAGGTGGAAGTGGGCGTCATCATGACGCCGGCCATGGCCTTGCTGCCGCGCGCCATTGCCCGCATCAAGCAGCAGGCGCCGCTGATGCGCATCGGCGTGCACCTGGAGCACAGCAACACCCTGATGGACATGCTGCAGCATGGCACGCTGGACTTCATGATCGGGCGCATCCTGGAAAAGGAAAGCAGCGCCGGCCTCATCTACGAGGAGTTGACGGAAGAGCCGGCCAGCGCCGTGGCGCGCAATGGCCACCCGCTGCTGTCGCGCAAGAATCTGCAATTGAAGGATTTGGCGGGCCAGCCGTGGATCTTGCCGCCGCAGGGCAGCATCCTGCGCCACCGCTTCGACATGATGTTCCGCCGCGCCAGCCTGGAACCGCCCGTCGACGTGGTCGACACCACCGCCTTGCTCTTGATCACGTCCTTGCTGCAGCAAACGGATTCCCTGCACGTGATGCCGACGGAAGTGGCGCATTACTACGAATCGTTGAACGTGCTGAGCATCCTGCCCATCGAGCTGCCGTGCAAGATGGATGCCTTCGGCATCATCCGCCAGCAGGATCATCTGCTGTCGCCGGGCGCGGATATGCTTTTAAAAGCTGTGCGGGCCACGGCCGCTGACATGTATTGACTTGACGGCTGAAGAGCTGGGGTCAGACCCGCCGGGTCTGACCCCGGATTTATGCTGCGTCATCCGGCACTAGCCCGGCGTGTTCACTCCGGCACTTCAAAGAAAAACAGCTGCACCAATCGCCCATTCTCCGGCGTGTCGCCAAACACATTGCTGATCGAGTGAAAGTAATGGCCCTTGTAGACGATCAGGCGGTTGTGGCGCATGGGTATTTGCAGCAGCGCTTGCCAACTGTCGCGCTGTTCCTGCAAGTCGTTGAATTTCTGCACTTTACTGTTTGGCAGCCAGCGCTTCTGGAAATCCTTGAAGCTGGCGTAGCCGCCCGCCTTGACGTCCGCCTCGGGCAAGCGCCGATACCAGCCGCTGGGCTGGTGGCGCCAGAAGGTGGTGCCGCCCTGGCACTGCTCGGGCGGGTTCAAATACAGCACGCCCGCATAGAAATTGAAATTATTCCCCGTCTCGTTGTCCACATGGATATCCGTGCGCGCCATCGCGTCCGCATAGCTGAGGCGGTAGGAGCCATTGTCGGGCGAAATGAAACGGATGGGGCGGTCCAGCGCCGTGGCGATGCGTTCCATGATGGCTTGGCAAGGCTGGCCCGCCGTCTGGCTGCCCGGATAGTTCTGTCCCGCATAGCGCTGCTGCTCAAATGGTAAAGCCAGCGCCTGCGCGCGCCAGGCGGCCGGATCAGGCAGGAAATCGTCGAGGATGTGCAAGTCCGTTTCGCGCAGGAAGTCCTGCAGCGATGGCGCGGCATCGATCGGTGTCAACGTTTCCGCGTGGTCCGCTTGCGGACTGGCAAAGCCGATGCTGCATATTTGCGCCAGCGCCGGGTGCAGCGCGATACCCTGCGCATAGCGGGCCAGCGCCAGTTCCTGCTGGCCCGTGCGGTAATACATCTCGGCCAGCCCCTGCAGGTTTTGCCAGCGTTCGGGACGCAAGGCATGGGCGCGTTCGAGTTCCACGATGGCTTCGGGCAGGCGCAGCTTGGAAAGCAGCAATTCGGAATGCACGATGGCGAAATCGTGTTCGTGCGGCGCCAGCCGCGCCGCCGTGGCGTAGCTGGCCAGCGCCGCTTCGCTATCCGTACCGCGCAACACATTGCCCAGGTTGTAGTGGAACAGGGCATTGTCGGGTTGTTGCTTGAGCGACAGTTTCAGCAAGCCCAGGCCAATGGTGGCTTGGCCCAGTTCCAGCATGGCCAGGCCCTGGAAATGCTGGGCTTCCACCAGGGCCTGGTCCAGTTTATAGGCGGCTTGGTAGGCATTGATCGCTTCAATCAGCTTGCCCGCCTGGTGCAGCCGTTGCCCGTTTGCCAGATGTTGTTCCGCCAGTGTCTGTTCGCCCATGTCCCGATCCCGATGCAATGTGGCGAACAGTGTAACGCAAAGGCCCCGGTGCTTACAGCGCTTGCTGCACAGGAATTTCCTGCCCGTTCAGCTTGATCGCCACCTTGACGATCTGCGCCTTGACCTGGTTACTGGCCATGTCCGCTTCCTGGGCGTAGGCATACACGATGATGGCGAAGTCCTTGTAGCCGCTGCGCGCCGCCTCGATCTTGCGCGCCGCCTCCTGGTCCACTTTCAGCAGCGAGTAGCCGTCGCCATTCGTGAACGCCAGCTTGTAGTCGCCGTTGTCGTACATGTAGTAATACGTGCCCGCTTCGGCGAATTTGGCGGGGAAGGCGGCCTTGTCCATGGCATACGGCGACAGCGCGCCCTGGCCATTGATCTGGTAGCGCAGGTAGCGTTTGGTTTTCGCTTCGCTGACCTTGGCGTCGATCTGCGGTTTCAGCGCGTCGAGCACTTCCTGCTTGCGGAAGGCGTCGTTGCTGCCCGCATATTCGCGCGAGACGCGCTGCGCCACGGCCGCATAGTCGGGCGGTACGCCGGACAGGGCGATGTAGCTGTACATCAACTGGTTGCCGCTGCTGATGTCGACATAGCTGGCGCTTGGCGTGGCAGTGTCCGCTTGTGGCAGGCTGGCGGCAGCCGCCTTGACTTGCGCCTTGGCGGCCAGGTCGGCCACGCTGGTGGCGGGTGCTGCGACGGTCGGTGTGGCGTTATTGTGCTCGGTCTTGCCGCAGGCGGACAGGATCAGGGCGATGGCGAGCAGGGCGGGCAGGGTGCGCAGGGTAGCTTGCATGATATTTCCTTCAGGATGAGTGTGCGGGAGGTTGTCGGGATTAGCCGATGGTCTTGCGTTTGTACTCGCCGACGCCGTAAGCGGCCAGGACGATGGAAGAGGCCAGCACCAGGTAAAAACCGATGCCGAAGGACAAGCCTTGCCACACTTGTCCCAGCATTTCGCTGGCCATCTGCTCGGCCATGCGGGCCGCGCGGCTACCCATGATGCCGCCCATGGCGTTGCCCGCATCGCTGACGGCGCCCTTGATTTTGATGAACAGCAAGCTGCTGTGGATGACGACGAACAGCAGCGGCGCGCACTTGCCCAGCGCCGCTTTCGGGTGGCTGCTGGCCATGGTGGCGCAGCAGCCGGCAATGGCCAGCAGGAAGAAAAATTGTGCGGAAGTAAAACCGCCGCCGCCATCGCGGGCGAAGCTTTCCAGGCTGTCGGCGGACAGGCCCAGCAACTGCCAATAGGTGCGCGAGACGGAAGCGAACAAACGGATGCCGATGGTGTTGAAGACAAAGGCGCCGGCGATCAATACACCCAGGCTGGCCAGCACCTTGATGCCCAGGGCCGCGACGGCCTGGCCCCACAGTTGCTGACCCTTGTCGCGCGCCAGTTTCGCCGCGCCGGCCATCTCTTCCTGCGCCAGTTGCTGCGTCGCCACGGCGCTGACGGTGACGAGGCTGCCCGCGTCATCGAAGCGCACGTCGACGACGGCGTTGATGGCGGGCGCCACGTCCGAGCGCCAGTGCGTGGCCACGTCGAAAACATGCTGAATGCCGGCCACGCTGACGGAACCTTGTCCGCTTGTTTGGTAGGCGAGGATGCGGCCCCGTTGGCCGGTGGTCATGGTTGCTGCTGGGATCGATGTTTGCATGGGATTTCCCTGGTCACTGTCATGCTGTATTGCATGTACCCACGGATAACGGGGGCAGTTCAGGGAAATCTAAAATTATTTTGAGTTATTTTTTTGCGGCTGCATCAAGTCCTTGGCGGCGCCCTGGTAATCCTTCATCAAGCCCATGAAGGCGTCCTGCAAATGGCGGGCCGCTTCCTGCGGCGGCGCGCCCGTGCGCCGGGCCAGGTCGAATTTATATGCGTGGGCGGGGCTGTAGCCCGCTTGCGAAGCGGCATCCAGCAGCGCGCCGGCCCGTTTCAAGGATGCCGGGTCGCCCTTGACCATCAGCAATTCGGCCAGATAGGTCTGGGCGATGGGAAAATCTTTCGCGGCTGCCTTTTCCAGCCACTGCATGCCCGCCTTCGGCTGTTTGATGCCGGCATCGCCCCCGCCGATGCCATAGCCGAGCGCCGTCAGCGCCACCAGGTCGCCGCCCCGCGCGCGTTTTTCCAGCTGCTGGCGGGGAAATGGCCGCGCCGCGATCTGCATGCGGATTTCATAGTTGATGTCCTGTAATACATTGCCTGGCCACACTTTCGCGCCCGAAGCAGTGGTCGCGGCTGGCTGGGCGGCGGCTGGCGCCGGCGCCGGGAGGGGAGCGCGCATGCCGCTGTTGCCGGAAGCCTGCACGCCTGGCACCGGCGGGCTGACACCCTTGCCGCTGCCCATGTTCAGCACCAGGCGCGCCGACGTTTCGCCGAACGAGACGCGGGGCTTTTGCACATCGTGCGTCATGGCCGCCACCCTGGCCGCCACTTGCGAGAACACATCGCCCATCGGCAAGCCCGGGGCATCGAGCGCGTCGAGCAGGGCGCTCGTGTAGGGGCTGTTGCGCGAATCGGGCGACCAGAAATCGCGGGCCAGGGCGCCCGGTCCCGCCGAATAGGCGATCACCACGCCCCGTGGTGCTTGTGTGTCGGCAAAACCGTGGCTGGCCGCATTGCTGCCACCGGGCACGGGCACCATTGCACCGCCGCGCGTATATTCCTGGCGGCAAGCGTCGAGGATCAGCACGGCGCCGCGCGCGCCCGTGCGCTGCAAATCGCCCGCCAGGCTGGAAACGGACACGCCCTGTGCGGCAATCGCGGCGGCGCTGAGCGCATTCATGTTGGCGCCCAGCGGCAGCACGTAATTGGCTTCGCCCGCCTGCGCGCCGTGGCCCGCGTAAAACACGAGGGCGATATCGGCGCCGCGCGCCTGCGTGGAAAACTCGGCCGACGCTTTTTGCAGCTGCGCCGCATTGATGTCCGTGCGCAGCAGTACTTCAAAGCCCAGGCGGCGCAAGCGTTCGGCCATGGCGCGCGCATCGTTCACGGGATTCAATAGCGGCTGCGGATAGGCCGCATTGCCGATCACCAGGGCGATGCGCTTGCCGGGAGACGCTTGCACAGGCGTTGGCACGGCAGCGTGCGCTACCTTGCTGCCCAGCAAAAAGAACAGGCTCAAGAACAGGAGAATCAGGCGATGCATGGGCGTCTCGGGAATTGTCGTGAAAGTAACAAAAGTTAGCGATTTTTACTGTGATATGCGAAAATTGCTTAAATGCATTTTACCTTACTGACAAGTTTCTCTTGTCTGGCCAGCGCATTGCTTGATTGCCGGTGCGCTTCGCCGCCGGCCAGTGGCGCGTGCCGCCCAACACACGATCGGACCGGCTGTGCACTCGGAACAATTTGAACGGATTCATGCTTTCTGGACCCGCCGCCCGCAGCTGACGCAAGGCGAACTGGGCGAGTTTTACCAGCGCGTCATCGCCGCGTTGACGCCGTGCCGCCCGCGCGAGGCGGCGTCGCTGGGCGATTCCCTGGCTGATTTGCGCCACCAGTTTTTCATTGAAAAAGTCCTGCACAGCGATAGCGACGCCGCGCCCCATCACGTGGGCGCTCTGTTTTTATACTTCAAGCGCTTCATCATCGACCAGCTGCGCAAGCAGCGCGATGACGAAGATGCCGATGCGCAAGAGGGCTGCGAGCTGCGCGCGCCCGACGCCTATGCCGAACCGCTGCGCGACTACCAGCTCACGCCGCAGCAAGTGCGCGTAGCGGCCGACGGTTTTATCACCACCTTGCCGCAGGATTTGATCTTGCTGCTGCGCCATTGTGGCTGCGGCGGCATGCCTGTCAAGGAATTGGCCGAGCAGATCGCTTCCGCGCATTACCACGGCGGCAAGCTGGGCCTGGTGCACAGGCAGAAGGGCGATAGCCTCAGCGCGGGACGCCAGATCGTCGAACCGGCCCACCGCTCTACCCTGCTGGGCAACTGGGTCTTGACCCTGCTCAAGCTGCGCGTGGGTGATGCCTTGACCGCGCGCGATATGCAGGCGGCGCAAATAGTTTTGGATATCTTATGCGTGGCCGCGTTATCCCTGCACCTGGACCCCGCGTCCACCCACCCGAGCACTGATGAAAGGCCACCGGCATGACTGCATTGACGCCCACACTGGCCATCGTTGCCGCGCGCCTGCCATCTCCCCCATCTTCCGCCGAAATGCTGGACGCGGAGGTGGGCGGCGATACTCCCGACTGGCGCGGCATTGCCGTGCCGGAATACCTGCTGCAGCGTTTCGCGCGCCGCAGCGACGCCGCGCCGCTGGCCGCGCGGCCCATCGCGGGCGGACAGATTCACTTGCTGGCGCGCCGCCCCGGCTTTGGCGCCGTGCTGCTCGATGCCTGGGACAGCTCGCGGCAGCGCTGGCGAGCCTGGCTCGTCACGCCCGACACAGCGTATGCGGATGCCTGCGGCCTGGTGGTCGAGGAGCGCGACGCGCCCGCCGACCCCCGGGCGGGGCTGGTGTTGTGCGACATGCCCGTGACCCTGGACCTGACGGACCTGGGCGCCTGCCTGGGCGTGTTCAGCCAGGAGCGCCTGCAGGCGGCGCGCTGGCTGGAAACGCATGGCCGCGCCAATGCCGCCACGGCGGCGCCCGGCGTGATCGCCCGCGTGGCCTTGCCCGGCGACGACTATGTTCTGACGGGCACGCCCTTGTCGAGCGAGCTGGGCAAGGATGGCCGCGTGGCTTACCGGCAATTGCTCCGCCAGGGGCTGCAGCAGTTGCAGATCGCTACCGCCGATGCCACCGCGCCACAGCTAAAGACCCCGGTGAAGGCGGCAAATTCAAACCGCTGGCTGAAGCTCGTCACGGCCGTGGCCGCCAGCGTGATGGTGGTGCAATCTGCGTGGCTGTTCCTGCCGAAAGAGAATGCTGTCGTCGGCAATGCGGAATTCCGCAGCGGCAGTGGCGTCGAGACGGGTGTGCGCACGCGCGTGCTGTTCCGTGCCGAGGCAACAGAGGCGGAAATCCGCACCTGGCTGCAACGCGAGCAACTGGAAATCGTTGCCGGCCCGGACACCCTGGGCGCCTACACCCTGCTGTCGCGCGACCGCCAGAAAGTCTTGCCGCCGCCAGGCCCGGGCAATCCCCTGGCCGTGATCAATCCCTGAATTCAGAAATTAGAGAAAGTTATCCAGCATGACAACGTATAAGAATTTTCTATCTACTCATGGGCGCAAGCTGGCCCTGGGTCTGGCTGCTGGCGTCCTGTTGACGGGCTGCGCCATGACGCCGAATGGCCGTGGCGGCGTGATGGTGGGCCTGGATACTGCCGAGTTGTTCGGCACGCCGATTTCCACCTTCCGTCTGCGCGACGGCATGGAAGGCACCTTGCGCAAGGACCCGCAAGGCAAGTATTCGATCAAACTGTCGCAGGCGTTTCGCGTCGTGCCGCTGGCCAACGCCATCACGGCCCGCGTGGCGAGGGTGGAAAACGTGGGCGAGCGTACCGTGGTGATCGTGGAAACGCAGGAGCGCGGCTGCGCCTACCGCTATGAAGTGCTGGCCTTCCAGGGGACGGACGTGCTGCAGTGGACGGTAGGCAATTGCAAGGACCGCCCCCGCGTGGAACTGGCGGCGGACGCGAAATCGCTGAATATCGATTTTCCCAACTACAACCGCCTGTCGCGCATGATTTACACGGACAACCGCCTGCTCAACGCCAGCGTGGCCGTGCCGCCCGGCGTCGATACGCGCGCCCAGCCGTTTGCCGACGATGCCTTGCGCGCCACAGGCCCGGCGTTGGCCACCGTGCCGGGCAACGACAGCGGCCGCGTGATCCCTGCGCCACCGGCTGCCACCCCGGCACCCGCTGGCGCGCCGAAAGCGGGCAGCCGCGCCAGCGCCAAGCCGCGCCGCCAGGAGGTCCAGGCCAGGGTGGCGGCGCCCGCCGCCATCAGCCTGCCCGCGCCGCGTACCGCCACTTCTGCGCCGGCGGCGCCGATGATCTTCCAGGCCGAAGAGATCAAGCCCGTCGTCATCGATTTGAGGAAATAAGATGGCCGCGAGTTTGCGCAGTCTGCAGATCCGGCAGACCTTGATCCTGATCGTCCTGACGATCATTTACCTGTGCTTCGAGCTGGGCTTCAATGCCCGTTTGCTCGACGTGGTGGGCGGCGACGTCAAGCCGCACGACGTGGAGGGCGTGGAATTCTATGGCCGCAGCCTGTCGGGCATCGCCGCCGCGCTGGTGGTGCTGCAGCTGATGTGGCGCCGCCGCCTGAAGAACAATGGAAGCGGCCCCAGCTGGAAAAAAATCATCTTTTGCTGCATCGCCACAGCTGCGGTCGTGTTCGGCATTTTGAAGACCACGGTCACGGTGCTGGTTGAAACACGCGACGCGCAATTTCGCCGCCTGGCCTTCAACACCACCCTGATGCAGCGCTCACTGGTGGGCGGCAGCTTGCAATTGCAGGGTCTGGTAGATGATCCCACCCTGTTTGCCAAGCCCGAAGGCAAGGCCTTCCTGGCCCTGTTCCCCTTCCTGGCAGTGTCGGTCGGCCATCTCGACGAGCGCATGGAACCCGCCAAGGAGCAGTTGATCAATTTCAACGTCCGCAAGATCGCTGGCGGCGCGGCCGGGTATTACGAAAAGTACCAGCAGGCGATCGGCGAGGTGCGCGACAAGTGGAAATTGTATTCGGGCATGATTCCCGACGACGATGCGGGCTTGCGCCAGCAGCAGGAATCGGCCTGGAGCGATTACCGGCAAAGCCTGTCCCGCCATGGCTGGCAACCGGAGTCGGTGCCGGCGCGCCGGCGCGCGGCCGTGGTCAACAATGTGCGAAAGAAAGTGCCGGTATCGGCCAACTGGCACCCGGCCGACCAGATATCGTTCCGCCTGGCAGTCAAGCGCCGCTATGCGTCGGAAGCGGCCAGCAAGGGCTTGAGCATCAAGGGCGAGCGTATTCCGCCTGGCTTGTCCTTCCCCGCCTTCGTGGCGCGCCCCGGCATCCAGGCCGTCTTGCGCGACGGGCCGGACGGCGGCGACGGCAGCGAAGCGAGCAAGGGTTTGCGGCTGCCCAAAGGCGCCGTGGTGCAAGACGCGTATGCGAGCCCTGCCGAGTTCAGCCGGTTGTTCGACCAGTTCGCCGCGCGCCAGACGGCGGAGAAGCTGGTGGAGTACCGCGCCAGCCGCAATGACTTTGAAGTGGGCGGCAAGTACTTTGACGAAGGCAAGGAAGCGGCGCGCGCGGCCATCGTGCCGCCCGTGGCCCTGTTTTTCTCCTTGCTGGGCGCCATCGGCCACTTCTCGAAACTGCTGTACCTGATCGCCACGGTGGGCTTGCTGGTGCTGGCGGCGCGCCGGGGCGAGCAGGCGGGCGCAGATGGCCAGCTGAGCCGTCGTTCCGCCTGGATCGCCACGGGCGTGCTGGCCGGCGCCTTCCTGGGAACCTGGGGCATCTTCAGCCTCTCGGACAATAATGTCACGAAGAGCGAGCTGTTTCGCCAGATGCTGGACTGGAACCGCCAGGCGGCTGACGACAGCACGCGCTGGCAAATCGCCGGCAAGGGCTTGCTGGCCAATATCACGCACGTCGTGGCGGTGGGGCAGGGTTACAGCTACCCCGTCAACGAAGCCATCCGCATCCACGTTTTGCAGGGAGTTCATTATGGTTATCATCCGGGACAAAAATAAGGCGGCCGCACTGGCGCTGCTGCTCTGCATGGCCAGCACGGCTGTACAGGCCGACTGCCTGGGCATGAAGGTACACGCCCACCGCGGCGCGGGCAATGCGCCGGAAAACTCGCTGAGCGCGCTGCGCAACACGTATTTCGGCACTTGGGACGGCGTCGAGACGGATTTGCAGCTGCTGGGCGACGGCAGCTGGGTGGTGCACCACGATCTGTTGACGGGGAGAGTCGTCGACACGGGATCACCGCGCACCGTGAAGCAATTGACGACCGACGATTGGCGCGCCGCCAGCATGAAGAACCGCGGCGTGCTGACGGCGGAAACGCCGCCCTTCGTCAGCGATATCGCCGACCTGGCGACGGCGTTCCCGAACAAGACCCTGAATGCGGAAATCAAGGATGTCGTTTCCTCGTGCGCGCCCATCAACACCCTGGTGGGGCAGTTGCGTGCGAACATCAAGCATGGCAACTGGTTTCTCACTTCGGGCGTGCCGAACAACCTCGCCTGCGCGCGCCGCGCCGATCCGCAGGGCTACTTGGGCCTGCTCGTGTTTGACGCGCGCAATGCGCAGGCGGCCGGCGCGAACCGGGTCAGCCGCTATATCGCGAAAAATGCCCGCCCGCCCAAGCTCGACAAGCCGTGGCTGCAGCGTGTGCAGCAGCAGATCGGCATGCCCGCCGGCGTGCACGTGGATGCGCGCAGCCTCGACGCCAATCCGAATTTGCTGGCCGACGCGGCCAGCCTGAGCATGCCCGTCTTCGTCTACGCCGTCGATGGCGACTCGGCCCTGGCCGCGTCCTTGCTGCGTGCCCAGCAGCGCAGCCACCGCTGGCCCAGCGGCGTCATTCTTGACGGCAATCCAGAAACGTTTTGCGCGATGATGAAGTAATCACGTTATGTGCCGGGAGACCCTGCCTTGATCCTGCCTCAGCCCGACCGTGCCGCCGCGCTTGCCCGTAGCGCCATCGGCGCCATGTTCTTTTCCCTGTTTGGCGGCCTGTGGGTGGCCGCCTGGTGCGTGCAGACGTATGGCGCGCATCCCTTAAGGTTGCTGCCGGTTGCCGGCATCACCGTCTTGCTGTTCATGCTGGCGTGGCGCCAGTTTCGCCGCCACCGCGCCGCGCATGCGGCGGCGGAACAGTCGCCGGAGGCAAAACGCGTGGGCCGGCTGTTCCATATCGTGAATGCGGGGCAGTGGATTGCCATCTTCATAGTCGGCAACGTCTTGAAAAACCTGGGGCTGCAGGCGTGGTTCATTCCCGCCGTCATTTTGATCGTGGGTCTGCATTTCTTCCCGCTGGCCTGGCTGTTCAAGGCACGCCGCCACCTGGCGATCGGCATGGCGCTGTGCGTGTGGGCCATCGGCTATCCGCTCACCTTGCGCCACGGCCCCATCCATCCCGTCGGCTGCCTGGGCGCCGGCCTGATCTTGTGGGTGGCGGCCCTTTCTGCCGTGCGTGCCGGTTTTGCCGTGCAGCAGAGCGCTGGGCAAGCCCAGAAATAGCAGCTTGCGACGGCCCGCGCAGGGCCGTTTTTGTAGACTTTCCTGCCTGTTTTTTGCGCATTGCAGCATCGATAATGTTTGCATCAGGCGGCGTGCTGGCATATAAATGTAATCGATTACATTTATTTGAAAACCCCATGCCGCCAGTCGCTCCATCCCCTTTGCCGACAGAAACCGTCTCCATCAGCGCCGTTGCCGCGCATGCCGGGGTGTCGGTGGCCACCGTTTCGCGCGTGATGAACGAGCAGGCCGGAGTGCGGGCGCCCACGCGCGACAAGGTGCTCGCTTCCGTGGCCGCGCTGGGCTACCGCATGAACCATCTGGCGCGCAGCCTGCGCACGGCCGAGAGCCGCATGTTGCTGACCATGGTGCCCGACGTGGGCAATCCCTTCTATGCGCAGATCGTGCGCGGCATCGACACGGTGGCGCGCGAACACGGCTACTTCGTGCTGCTGTGCGACACGGGCGCCGATGCGGGCCGCGAGCGCTCATATTTCGACTTGCTGCGCATGCACCGCGCCGACGGCGCCATCTGCCTGGACCCGGACACGGTGCAGCATGCCCTGTTGCATGAATCCATCAGCCTGCCCTGGGTGGCGTGCTGCGAGTTCGACCCTGCCGTGGCCGTGCCCTATGTCGGCATCGATAACCACCGGGCCGCGTCGGACGCCGTCGCGCATTTGCTGGCGCGCGGCCACACGCGCATCGGCCTGATCAACTCCGATGAACGCTATCTGTACGCGCGGCAACGCCAGCAAGGCTACCTGGACACTCTGGCGGCCGCCGGCCTGACCGTGCAGTCAGACTGGGTGCACACGGTGCAAAGCCTCGATTACGAAGCGGGCACGGCCGCCACCTTGCGGATGATGGCGCAGCCCGACGCGCCCACGGCCATCTTTGCCGTCTCCGACACCCTGGCCATTGGCGTGCTGAGCGCACTGCGCCAGCTGAACAAGCGGGTGCCGGAAGACGTGGCCGTCATCGGCTTCGACGATATTGCCATCGCCGCGCAGATAGCTCCCGGTCTCACCACCATCGCGCAGCCAATGCGCGAACTGGGCGAGACGGCGGCCCGATTATTGCTGCAGCGCCTGGCCAACCCTGTGGCCAGCGTGCCGGGCGTGCTGCTGCAACACCGATTAATTCTGCGAGGGAGTGCATAGTGAGCGTTGCCGTCGGTTTCGAGGGGGTGTGCAAGGATTTCGGCCCCGTGCGCGTCTTGCATGGCGTCAGTTTTACCTTGTCGCCCGGGCGCGTGTATGGCTTGCTGGGCGAAAACGGCGCCGGTAAGTCGACCCTGATGAAAATCCTCGCCGGCTACGAAAGCGTGAGCGAGGGGCAACTGCTGATCGATGGCCAGCCCCGGCGCTTCGCCAGCTCGCGCGCGGCGGAGAGCGCCGGCATCGTGCTGATCCATCAGGAATTCAACCTGGCCGAGCACCTGACGGTAGCGCAAAACATGTTCCTGGGTCACGAAAAGACGCGCGGCTGGTTGCTCGACGAGGCCGCCATGCGCGAAGAAGCGTCGCGCTATCTGAAGCAGGTGGGCCTGGACGTGTCGCCCGACACGAAAATCCGCGACCTGATCGTGGCTGAAAAGCAGCTGGTGGAAATCGCCAAGGCCCTGTCGCGCCGCGCCCGCTTCCTGATCATGGACGAGCCGACCGCCACCCTGACGTCGTCCGAGACGCAGCGCCTGTTCGCCGTGATGGCCCAGCTGAAAGCGGATGGTGTCACGATTTTGTATATTTCCCACAAGCTCGACGAAGTGGAGCGCAACACGGACGAGGTCATCGTCATGCGCGACGGGCGTTTCGTCACGCGCGAGCCGACGGCCAGCCTGACGCGCCAGCAGATGGCGAACCTGATGGTGGGACGCGAATTGTCCGACATGTTCCCCGCCAAGGTGGCGCTGGCGAAAGAAGCTCCTGTGCTCCTGAAAGTGGACGGCCTGTGCGTTCCCGGCTGGTCGAAAGACCTGTCGTTCGAGGTGCGCGCCGGTGAAGTGCTGGGCTTTGCGGGCCTGGTGGGCGCGGGGCGCACGGAATCGTTCGAGGCACTGCTGGGCTTGCGCCCGCGCAGCGCGGGCAAGATCTTTCTCAATGGCCAGCCCGTGGACATCCGCACGCCCAGGCAAGCCATGCAGCATGGCATGACCTACCTGAGCGAAGACCGCAAGGGCAAGGGCTTGCATGTGAACCTGGGCTTGCGCGAAAACCTCACCATGATGACGATGGAACGCTATGCGCGGCCCTGGCTCGATGTCAAGGCGGAGAAGCAGGCGCTGGCCACGGCCGTCGAGGATTTCAATATCCGCACGGGCGACCTCGACAGCCGAGCGCGCATGCTGTCCGGGGGCAACCAGCAAAAGCTGGCGCTGGCCAAATACCTGCATTCGGACCCCAGGGTCGTGGTTTTGGACGAGCCGAGCCGTGGCGTGGACGTGGGCGCCAAGCGCGACATTTACTTTCTGATCCACCGCCTGGCCGCCGAAGGGCGCGCCGTGATCGTGATCTCGTCCGAACTGATCGAATTGATCGGCCTGTGCCACCGCGTGGCGGTGATGCGCGCCGGCACCCTGCAAGCCACCCTGGCTGCTGACCACCTGACTGAAGAGGAGTTGATTGCCCATGCAACCGGCACGCACTGACACCACCGTATCCCCGATTGCCGCCGCCGTTGCCAGCTTTGGCGCGCGCATCAAGGGCTTTGGCCCCGTGCTGGGCCTGCTGGCCCTGTGCATCGCGGGCACCTTGCTCAACGGCGACTTCGCCACCCTGGACAACCTGATGAACGTGCTGACGCGCACGGCCTTCATCGGCATCATCGCCGTGGGCATGACCTTTGTCATCATTTCCGGCGGCATCGACCTGTCCGTGGGCTCCATGGCCGCCCTGATCGCCGGCTGCATGATTTATTTCATGAATGCGCTGGCGCAAGGGGCGGGCGGTAACCTGGCGCCCATCACCATGCTGGTGCTGGGCATCGCCATGGCGCTGGTGCTGGGCGCGGGCTTCGGCCTGATGCATGGCTTGTTGATCAGCAAGGGCAATATCGAGCCCTTCATCGTCACCTTGGGAACGCTGGGCATTTTCCGCGCCGTGCTCACTTACCTGGCCGATGGCGGCGCGCTGACCCTGGACGCGACCCTGTCCGAGCTGTACAGCCCCGTCTATTACACGAGCGTGCTGGGCGCGCCGATACCGATCTGGATTTTCCTGTTCGTCGCGGCGGCGGGCGCCATTATCCTCAACCGCACGACGTTTGGCCGCCACGTGCAGGCGATTGGTTCCAACGAGCAAGTGGCACGCTATGCGGCCATCAATGTCGACAGGGTCAAGGTCGCCACCTACATGCTGCTGGGCGTCTGCGTGGGCATCGCCACCGTGCTGTACGTACCGCGCCTGGGCTCGGCCACGCCCACCACGGGCTTGCTGTGGGAACTGGAAGCGATTGCCGCCGTCGTCGTGGGCGGCACGGCCCTGAAAGGGGGGGAAGGGCGCATCGTCGGCACCGTCATCGGCGCCATTCTTTTGTCTGTGATCAGCAATATCCTGAATTTGACCAGCATCATCAGTGTCTACCTGAATGCCGCAGTGCAAGGCGTGGTGATCATCGCCGTCGCCTTCCTGCAGCGAGGCCGCAAATAAAAACACAGCGGCGTTCTGAAAGGGCAGCCAACGGGCGCCCACAACCTTGGAGGAGAGCAGCATGAAGAGCTTTATACGGGTCGCAGGGATGGCAGTACTGGTGATGCAGGCGTGGGCGCTGCCGAGTGCGCAGGCCGCAGACAAGCTGGTGGTGGGCGTAGCCATACCCACGGCCACGCACAGTTTTACCTCGGGCATCGTGTGGTGGGCCAACCAGGCCAAGGCGGAGCTGGAAAAAGCCCATCCGGGCCTGAAAATTATCGTCAAGACGGCCGCCACGGCGCCCGAGCAGGCGAATCAGTTGCAGGATATGTTGACGGTGAACAAGATCAACACCCTGGTGATCTTCCCCATCGAGTCGGCGTCCCTGACGCAGCCCGTGGCGCAAGTCAAAAACAAGGGCGTGTATGTGACCGTGGTGGACCGTGGCTTGACGAATACGCAGTCGCAGGATGCGTATATTGCAGGTGACAACACGGCGTTTGGCAAGCTGCCGGCCGAATATCTGGCGAAAAGCCTGAACGGCAAGGGCAATATCGTCGTGCTGCGCGGCATGCCAACCACCCTCGATAACGAACGCTACGATGCGTTTTCTGGCGTGATGAAGGGCCATCCCGAGATCAAGGTCCTGGATGCCAAGTATGGCAACTGGAACCGCGACGATGCCTTCAAGGTCATGCAGGATTATCTGACGCGCTTCAAGCACATCGACGCTGTCTGGGCAGCCGATGACGACATGGCCATCGGCGTGCAGAAGGCCATCGCGCAAGCGAAGCGCACGGACATCAAGCAAGTGTTCGGCGGCGCGGGTGCTAAGGGCGCCGTGAAGAAGATCATGGATGGCTCCGACCCGCTGATCGTGGCTGACGTGTCGTACTCGCCCAAGTTCATGTACGACGCCATCAAGCTGACGACGGAAGCGCGCCTGAAAGGTGATAAATTGCCGGCCAACACGATCATTCCCTCGGTGCTGATCACGCGCGAGAACGCCAAGCAGTTCTACTTTCCGAACTCGCCTTTTTAAATTCTGGGGTCAGACCCCCTCGCCCGCTAGCAATGAACTGCGCGTTAGCGGCATTGAGGGTCTGACCCCGGCTTTAGCTAACAGGACATTGATATGAACACCATCCAGGGCCCGGCCATTTTCCTGGCCCAGTTTCTCGGCGATGAAGCACCGTTCGATTCGCTCGAACACCTGGCGCAATGGGCGGCCGGCCTGGGTTACAAGGGCTTGCAGCTGCCCACGGCGCCGCGCTTGTTTGACCTGGAACAAGCGGCCAACAGCCAGCAGTATTGCGACGACGTGGTCGCCTTGCTGGCGCGCCATGGCTTGCAGGTGACGGAATTGTCGACGCACTTGCAGGGCCAGCTGATCGCCGTGCATCCCGCTTACGACGCCCTGTTCGACGGTTTTGCGCCCGAACACGTGCGTGGCGATAGCGCGGCCCGCACGGCCTGGGCCACGCAGCAATTGCTGTGGGCGGCCACCGCTTCGCAACGACTGGGTCTCAAGGCGCACGTGACGTTTTCCGGCGCGCTGGCCTGGCCGTATCTGTACCCGTGGCCGCAGCGCCCGCTGGGACTGGTGGAGACGGCATTCGCGGAACTGGCCAAGCGCTGGCTGCCCATCCTCGATGCGTTTGACGCGGCCGGCGTGGACCTGTGCTATGAGCTGCATCCGGGTGAGGATTTGCATGACGGCGTGACTTTCGAGCGCTTTCTTGCCGCCGTCAACGATCACCCGCGTGCATCGATTTTGTACGACCCCAGTCACTTCGTGTTGCAGCAGCTCGACTATCTCGCCTTTATCGACATTTATCATGCGCGCATCAAGGCCTTCCATGTGAAGGATGCGGAATTCCGGCCCAACGGGCGCCAGGGCGTGTATGGCGGCTATGGCGACTGGCAAGACCGGGCAGGGCGCTTCCGCTCGCTCGGTGACGGGCAGATCGATTTCAAGGCGATCTTTTCCAAGATGGCGCAGTACGACTTCCCCGGCTGGGCCGTGCTGGAATGGGAATGCTGTCTGAAACACCCGGAAGATGGGGCGGCCGAAGGGGCGCGCTTCATCCGCGAACACATCATCCATGTGGCTGAACGCGCTTTCGATGATTTTGCGGGCAGTGCGGTTGACCAGGATCAAATTCATCACTTGCTTGGCTTGAAATAAGGAAAAAACATGCAGCGACGCTTACGGCTGGGCATGGTAGGGGGCGGGCAGGGCGCGTTCATCGGCGCCGTGCACCGCATCGCGGCGCGCATCGACGACCAGTACGAGCTGGTGGCGGGCGCCCTGTCGTCCGACCCGGACCGCGCGCGCGACAGCGGCGCCGCGCTGTACCTGGCGCCCGAACGCTGCTACAGCGACTACCGCGCCATGGCGCAGGCGGAGGCTGCCAGGGCGGACGGTATCGAAGCGGTGGCCATCGTCACGCCCAACCATTTACACGCGCCCGTCGCCATGGCGTTCCTGGAAGCGGGCATCCACGTGATCTGCGACAAACCGCTGGGCATTTCGCTGGCGGAAGGCCAGGCGCTGGCGGCGCTGGCGCAGCAGAAAAATCTGCTGTTTGCGCTCACGCATACCTACAGCGGCTACCCGCTGCTGCGCCATGCGAAAGCCATGGTCGAGGCGGGCGACATCGGCGAGCTGCGCCTCGTGCAGGTCGAGTATTCGCAGGACTGGCTGGCCGACGCCATCGCGGCTGGCGGCATGAGCGAGGGCAACTGGCACAACGACCCGCACAAGGCCGGACCCGGCGGTACCTTGCTCGACGTGGGGCTGCACGCCTATCACCTGGCGCAGTTTGTCAGCGGCTTGACGCCGCACTCCGTGCTGGCGGAATTGTCGACCTTCGTTCCGAATCGCACACTGGACGACCATGTGCAGGTGATGCTGCGCTATGCGAATGGCGCCAGGGGCACCCTGTGGGCCAGCCAGGTGGCGACGGGCTGCGAAAACACGGTGCGATTGCGCCTGTTCGGCAGCAAGGCGCAGCTGGGCTTTGACCAGGAACAACCGAATGCGCTGTGGTTTACGCCGCAGGGCGGCAACCGCCAGCTGCTGCGCCCGGGGCGGGTCGATAGCGCGGCCGCGCGCCACGCCACGCGCGTGCCGGCCGGTCATCCTGAGGGTTATCTGGAAGCATTCGCACAGCTGTATCTGGATGCCGCATTGAGCATTCGCGCCTTGCAGGCAGGGGCACCCATACCGGAGGCGGCGCGCTGGCTGCCTACCGTCAATGATGGCGTGGCGGGCCTGGCCTTTGCCGAAGCCGTGCTGCGCAGCCATGCGGCTGGCGCGCAGTGGACGACCTTGGCTGACTGTTAAACTGGGCGCATGAGCGCACCTTTTACTATCACCATCGTCCCCCAAGGCTGGCAATTCACAGCCGAAGCCGGCACCACCATACTGGCCGCCGCCGAACTGGCCGGCATCCGCCTGCTCAGTTCCTGCCGCAACGGCACTTGCCGCACCTGTATCTGTCACATGCCCGAGGGAAAAGCGCGCTACACGGTGGACTGGCCGGGCATCAGCCCCGATGAACGGCTCGATGGCTACATCCTGCCCTGCGTGGCCGTGGCCGAAAGCGATATTTCCCTGCAGGCGCGGGCCATGCGCACGGGCGCCTGACTTTGAGCCTGTCCCGGTAGATGAATACATCTCCTGCTGGCGCGCCTCGGAAGCGGGGACTGCGTTGCTCGTCGTCGCGTGGCTCGCCACGCGTCCTCCTCACGCCTTGTCCGCGCTCCCGAATACACTGCCAGCAGCAGACGCTCCCTACCGGAATAGGCTCTCACGACGGCTTGCCGCCCTTGAGGCGCTGCAGCAGCGCGTCCACGCTGTCGCTCACGGGCAAGCCGTGGCGACGCAGCAACTGCACGTGCAATACCAGGTTTTCCAGCACCAGCTTGGCCGCCACAGCCAACAGGGCAAGGTTGCGGTCTTCCGGGCTGAAACTTTCCATGGCATCGGCCATCTCGCACAAGTGGTTGGCGATCAGTCCGCGCAATTCCTGCTCGTCGAAAGGCAGATCGGCAAAATCGATGGGATCGGCCACTTCCACTTCCTGCATCAGCACCGCTAGTTCTTCCGGGGTAATCGTCATGCCTGGCCTCCTTGTGTGCTTGCCTCTATTTTAGGCCATGCGCCATTGTATCGTCCGCAAAGCGGACTAGAATGAGTCCAGGCCGATGACGTCGAAGGCAGCATGGCGCACTTGCATTTTACCCAACAATTGGCACGTTTTCTCGACGTCCCCACCGTGGTCGTGGCAGCGCCACGCCTGCGCGCCGCCTTGGATGCCGCATTTGCGCAGCAGCCGCGCCTGCGCGGCTACGTGCTCGACGAGCAGGGGGGGTTGCGCCCGAATGTGGTGATCTTCATCGATGGCGCGCGCTGCCGCGAACGGCGCGTGCTTGACGATGCTTTGCAGCCCGACAGCCAGGTGTATATCTTGCACGCACTTTCAGGAGGTTAATCATGGCACCAGGCATGGCTCAACGCGCGTATCTCGGCACCCGCAAGGGTTTGTTCCAGTTCGATGTCGATGCGGCCGGCGCCTGGCAGCTGGTGCTGGTGCAGTTTGCAGGCGACCCCGTTTCCATGCTGCTGCACGATAGCCGCGACGGCAGCTTGTACGCGGCCCTGAACCTGGGGCACTTCGGCGCCAAGCTGCACCGCCTCGATGTGGGCAGTCGCGCGTGGCAAGAGATCGCCGTGCCCGCCTATCCCGCCAAGCCGGAAGACAGCACCGATACGGTGGACTGGACCTTGCGGCAAATCTGGTCGCTGGCGGCCGGTGGCGCGGACCAGCCCGGTGTGTTGTGGGCGGGCACCCTGCCAGGCGGCCTGTTTCGTTCCAGCGACCGTGGCGATAGCTGGCAACTGGTGGAATCCTTGTGGAACGTGCCGCAGCGGGCGCAGTGGTTTGGCGGTGGCTATGACGTGCCCGGCATCCACAGCATTTGCGTCGATCCGCGCGACAGCAATAAAGTGCTGGTCGGCGTGTCCTGCGGCGGCGTCTGGCAAACGGTCGATGGCGGCGCCAGCTGGGCCTTGAGCGCGACGGGCATGCGCGCCGACTACATGCCGCCCGAGCTCGATGAAAACGAAGCCGTGCAAGACCCGCACCGCATCGTGCGCAGCGCCGGCATGCCGGACGCGCTGTGGTGCCAGCACCATAACGGCATCTAGCGTTCGCGCGATGCGGGCTGGCACTGGCAGGAAGTGAGCACGGCGCCGCTGTCGCATTTCGGTTTTGCCGTGGCCGTGCATCCGCGCGATGGCGACACGGCCTGGTTCGTGCCGGCGCAGGCGGACGTGCTGCGCATTCCGCTGGACGGCGCGCTGGCCGTGACGCGCACGCGCGATGGCGGCAAGACGTTTGAGGTATTGCGCGCGGGATTGCCGCAGCAGCATTGCTACGACCTCGTGTACCGCCATGGGCTGGCGCTGGCCGACGATGGGCGCAGTTTATTGATGGCGTCGACGACGGGTGGCGCCTGGTATTCCGGCGACGAAGGTGAGCATTGGCAGACCATCTCTGCCCACTTGCCGCCCGTTTATGCCGTCTGTTTTGCTACGTCGTAATAGCACAGGAAAATATCGACGGCCAGTTCCGTCACTTCGCGTCGGCGTGCCGGGCCCAGCAGGGGCTCACCCATGGTGATCTGCGGCCAGAAGGCAAAGGTCTTCAGTGGAGACATCAGCAGGTGCGCCACTTCCAGCGTCTCGCCCGCCTTGATGCGCCCATCTTGCTGCGCCGCGCGGATCCAGATATTCAGGCCCGTTTCCTTTTCATTCAGGCGCGCCACCATGGCTTGCGCGCGCTCGGGCGAGTGGATGGTTTCGCCAAAGATCACGCGCGCCAGGTCGATGAAGGCCGCGTCGCACAGCAAGTCCATTTTCTGCTCGACCAGGGCCAGCACTTGCGGGCGCAGCGGCTGGTCGGCGACATAGGGTACGGCAGGCTGGGCCATGCTGCTTTCCCACATGCGCTGCAGGATTTCCGCGAACAACTCGTCCTTGCTGGGGAAATGGTTGTACACGGTGCGCTTGGAAACAGCGGCCGTGGCGGCGATCCTGTCCATGCTGGTCGCGTCAAAACCGTGCTCGCGGAACTCGGCGATGGCGGCATCGACGATGGCGACGCGCTTGCGGTCGGTGAGGCGTTGCGGTGCGGCCATGGCGGGAAATCTCCTTTGAAAACAATATTTTACACCTCTTGGTTTACTTTGCCAGAAATAGGAACTACACTGTGTAGTGTAATTTAATCCTTGTTCATTCTTTACCGGGCCGCCTATGCACTTGCACCGAGTCGCACGTCGTCTCTTCTTTCTGGGAGTCCTGATCATCATGAGTTCTTGCACCTTGCGCGCCGCGCCAGTTTCTTCGCCTGTCCCGTCACCACAACGCCTCGAAGGCAAGTTCCGCAATCCCGTGCAGATGCACAAGCTGGGCACGGCAGCAACGCTCAAGCTGATGTGGACATTCTTCTTTGACAAGCCGGACAGCACAGTGCCTGCCGCTGCCGTGCCCGTGCAAGCCTTGAGCCGGGCGCAGCTGCTGGCCGCACCGGACAACAGCCTGTTTCGCCTCGGCCATTCGACCCTGCTGCTGAAACTGAACAATGAATTCTTCCTCACCGACCCTGTGTTTTCCGAGCGCGCCTCGCCCGTACAGTGGGCGGGGCCGAAGCGCTTTCACCAGCCGCCGATCAGCATCGCGGACTTGCCGCCGATCAAGGCCGTCATCCTGTCGCACGACCATTACGATCACCTCGACCATGCCGCTGTGCTGCAGCTGGCCGCCAAGACCGAACACTTCATTGCGCCGCTGGGCGTGGGTGATACCTTGATTCAATGGGGCGTACCGGCCGCCAAGGTGCAGCAGTTCGACTGGTGGCAGGGCACAACGATTGGCGGCGTAAAACTCGTCGCCACGCCCTCGCAGCATTTCTCGGGACGCGGCTTGTTTGATGGCAATCAAACCCTGTGGGCATCATGGGTGATCGACGCCCCGGACGTGCGCGTGTTTTTCAGCGGAGACTCCGGCTATTTCGACGGTTTCAAGCAGATTGGCGACAAATACGGGCCATTCGACGTGACCATGGTCGAGACGGGCGCCTACGACAAGCTGTGGCCGGACGTGCACATGCAGCCGGAGGAAACCCTGCAAGCCCACCTGGACTTGCGCGGCAAGTGGCTGATGCCCGTGCATAACGGCACCTTTGACCTGGGCTTGCACGCCTGGCATGAACCGTTCGACCGCATTACGGGGCTGGCGGCGAAGCAGGGCGTGAACCTGGCCACGCCGGAGATGGGCGAGGCGGTCGACCTGACGCAGCCGCAGAAGGGTAAAAAATGGTGGCTGGCGATGCTGGAAGAGGAAATGGCCCGGTAAAGCTGGTTCAGGCCGTCACATCGATCAGGCGGCCCAGGGTCTGGCCATAGCTGTTCAGCTGGGGCGTGCTTTTCGGCGCAGCGGGAGCTGCTTGCTGCGGCACGGCCACCTTGATTGCCCGGTCCAGCTGCGGCGCCTTGACGGCGGCCGGGGCGTCGGCCTGGGCTTGCTGGCTGCTGCGCTGTGTCTGGCTTAGCGATTCCTGTTCCCGCGCCAGCGACTGGCGACTTTGCGCCAGCTGTTCACTGTCGCGCTGTACCTGGTTCTGGCCTTGTTCGACGCGCCGTTGCGCCGTGGCCAGCGAAGCTTGCAGATTATTGACGGACGTTAGCGTGACCACATTGTTCACCTTTGAAAGTATGCCCAGGCGTGCGCAGAAGGGGAAAGGTCAGGGCGGGGAGGCCGACATGTCTGCAGGAAATCTTTACCTGAATCAAGAGTAGGACAAATTCTCGCATAGTTCCAGTTAATTATGTTTTCTTGATAATTTTATCGTGCGCGCCTTGTATTGCCAAACTGGCATGCCTGAGCCGGTGCGCTACTTGTCAAAGTGAGTACCCGCTGTCGCTTGAAGCTATTGTTTGTATGCCATCGCCGATGCCACGCTGAGGACGCGGCAAAAATGCTTGTCTTCAAAAGCCACTTTCTAGAGTGTCGATATGTTGTTGTTTTTTCACCATTGCGGCGCACGGTAATGCGCGGCCTGCTTGGCGCTCTGGGCTATAATTGACGGTCAGAGTTGGTTTTTTTTGCCATACAGACAGGTAGTTAACACATGAATCTCAAGAGCCTCGCAATTGCCCTCGGCATGTCGAAAACGACAGTCAGCAGGGCGTTGAACGGCTATCCGGAAGTCAATTCCCGCACCCGTGAAATCGTCCTGGCCGCCGCCAAGAAAGTCGGCTACCGGCCCAACCCGCTGGCGCGCAGCCTGGCCGTCGGCCGTACCAATGTGCTGGGCATGATTTATCCCCTGCTGCCCAGCGACCTGGGCGATAGCGTCTTTCTTTCCGTGGTGAATGGCATGTCGGACGCCGTGGAAGCATCGAAGATGAGTCTCATCATCGCCCCCGTGTCGCCGCAGAATGAACAGCCTTCGTATGAAACCATGGTGCGCGGACGCCAGGTCGATGGCCTGGTGGTGGGCCGCACCAAGGTGGTCGATGAGCGCATAGCGTATTTGACGAAGGTGGGCTTTCCCTTTGTTGCGAATGGCCGCACGCGCATCGATGCGCCATACGCGTACTTTGACTACGACAATGATACGGGCATCGACTTGGCCGTGTCCTTCCTGGCCGCACACGGCCACCAGCGCATCGCCTTGTTGAGTGCGCCGCTGGATTTGCATTTCGCTTACGAGCGCAAGGAAAGCTTTATCCGCTGCATGGCGCAAGCGGGTTTGCAGCTTGATTCCCGCTATCTGCTCGACAATACCTTCGACCGCCGCAGCGGCTACCAGGCCATGCAGCAATTGCTGGCTTGCTCGCCCCGTCCCACGGCCGTTATCGTCGACAACCATTTGTCCGGCGTGGGCGTGGTGCGCGCGCTGATGGATGCGGGCATCGAGATTGGCAAGGAAATCTCCGTCATCGTCTGGGGCAATGTGGAAGACACCTTGATCGGCATCAACGTCACCACCATCGACCAGCCTGACCTGCGCCGCGCCGGCGCCAAGATGGTCGAAATGCTGCAATCCATGCTGGCCGGCACGCCGCCGGAGCGGCTGCAGGAAATCTGGCAACCGGTGCTGTTGCCGGGGGCGACCGTGGGGCGTTGCCCGGACGCATAAAAAAACGCAGAGCCGAGGCTCTGCGTTTTTCATTGCCCTACCGGTCAGCTAGGCCGCGTGTTTCGATCCATCGGCCAGCACAGCCAGCAATCGTGCCTTGTCCTTGCGGTAGGTCGCGACGGCGGCTTCCTTGACGTGGCCGAAGCCGCGGATTTTCTCCGGCAGCGATGCCAGTTCCACGCAGGTGCCGAGATTTTCCGCTGTCAGGTTCACCAGCAGGCCGGCCAGCAGTTCGCGGTACTCGACGATCAGGGCGCGCTCCATCTTGCGCTCGTTTGTATAACCGAAGATGTCGAAGCTGCCGCCGCGCAAGCCCTTGGCTTTCGCCAGCAGCTTGAAGGCGCGCCACATCCAGGAACCGAACTCCGCTTTTACTAAATGCCCTTTCGCATCTTTCTTCGCGAACAGCGGCGGCGCCAGGTTGAATTTCACGGAGAAATTTCCCTCGAATTGCTGCTGCAGCTGTTCCACGAAACGGCCATCCGTGTACAGGCGCGCCACTTCGTACTCGTCCTTGTAGGCCAGCAATTTGAAGTAGTTCTTGGCCACGGCCGTCGACAGCTTCTGGCCCAGTCCCAGGGTGTTTTCCCGGTCGCGCACCTGTTTGACCAGGGTCAGATAACCGTCCGCATACGCGGCGCTCTGGTAGGCGGTGAGGAACTCCACGCGCTTCTTGATGACGCTATCGAGGCTTTGCGGCATTTGCACGATGATCGCTTGCGACGGCGTGGCGATCTGCGTGACACGGCGCACGTCGACGGCGGCGCGGCGGCCCCACAGGAAACTTTTCTTGTTCGATTCGATGCCCACGCCGTTCAGTTCGATGGCGCGCAGCAGCGCCGCTTCGGTCAAGGGAATGCGGCCTTTTTGCCAGGCGTAGCCGAGCATGAACAGGTTGGCGGCGATCGAGTCACCCATCAGCGCGGTAGCCAGTTTTGTGGCGTCGATGAAGTCGGCCGCTTCCGCGCCGCCCACGGATTCCTCGATCAGCTGGCGCACTTCCGCCGTTGGATATTGCCAGTCGGCATTTTGCGCAAACGTGCCCGGCGGCTGCTCGTGCAGGTTGACCACGGCCAGGCTGCGGCCCGGACGCATTTTCGACACGGCATCCTGCGCGCCGGCCGTCAGCATGTCGCAGCCTAAAATCAGATCCGCTTCGCCCGTGGCGATGCGCTGGGCGCGGATATGCGCCGGGGACTTGGCGATTTTCACGTGCGAAGTGACGGAACCGTTCTTTTGCGACATGCCCGTCATGTCCAGCACGGAGGCGCCCTTGCCTTCCAAATGGGCCGCCATGCCCATCAGCGCGCCCACGGTGATGACGCCCGTGCCGCCGATGCCATTGATGAGGATGTTATACGGCGCGTCGCAGGCTGGCAGGACGGGTTCCGGCAGCGGGCCGAAGTTGTCCGTCTCGCCTGGCTTGCTGGCGCCTGTTTTTGTCTTTTTCAGGGTGCCGCCCTCGACGGTGACGAAGCTGGGACAAAAGCCCTTGGCGCACGAGTAATCCTTGTTGCATGAGGATTGGTCGATGGTGCGCTTGCGGCCAAATTCCGTCTCTTTCGGCAGGATCGACACGCAGTTCGACTGCACGCCGCAGTCGCCGCAGCCTTCGCAGACGGCGTCGTTGATGACCATGCGTTTGGCAATGTCCGGATACTCGCCTTTCTTCCGGCGCCGGCGTTTTTCGGCCGCGCAGGTCTGGTCGTAGATCAGCACGGACACGCCTTGCACCTCGCGCAATTCGCGCTGCACGGCATCCATGTCCTTGCGGTCGTGCAAGGTCACGTGGGCGGGCAGGTTGCTGCGGTCGCTGTAGCGCGATAAATCTTCCGTGACCAGGGCGATGCGGGCGATGCCTTCGGCCGCCACTTGCTGCGCCATCATGGGCACGGTGATCAAGCCGTCCACGGGCTGGCCGCCCGTCATGGCGACGGCGTCGTTGTAGAGAATCTTGTAGGTGATGTTCACCTTGGCGGCCTGCGAGGCGCGGATGGCCAGGTAGCCGGAATGGAAATACGTGCCGTCGCCCAGGTTCTGGAACACGTGCGGCAGTGTGGAAAACGCGGCTTGGCCGATCCACGGCGCGCCTTCGCCGCCCATGTGCGTGGTCAGCTTGTTCATTTCCGGGTAGATCGACGTGGCCATCACGTGGCAGCCGATGCCGGCCAGCGCCAGGCTGCCCTCCGGCACCTTGGTCGAGGTGTTGTGCGGGCAGCCGGAGCAGTAGAACGCGGGGCGGAACGGCGTGTTCACGGCCTTTTTCAGGACCGCATCCTTGGCGTCGAGGAAACTCAGGCGTGCCTTGATCAGGTCGCAGGTGACAGGGTCGGAAATCAGGCGCGCAATGCGGCTGGCGATGACACGTGCCACTTGCGAGACGGAAAAGTCCGCCTTGGAAGTCAGCAGCCATTCGCCGCGCGGCGCCACCCATTCGCCTTTTTCGTCGAACTTGCCGATGACACGCGGACGCACGTCGTCGCGCCAGTTGTACAGCTGTTCCTTGAGCTGGTATTCGACGATTTGCCGCTTCTCTTCGACCACGAGGATTTCATCGAGACCTTGCGCAAACTCACGCACGCTGTCCGGCTCCAGCGGCCACGGCATGGCCACCTTGAACAGGCGCATGCCGACGTCGGCCGCCATCTGCTCGTCGATGCCCAGCTCTTCCAGCGCCTCCAATACATCCAGGTAGGACTTGCCGGAAGCGATGATGCCCAGCTTGGCGTTCTGGCTGTCGATGGTGGTGTGGTTGAGCTTGTTTTCGCGCGCGTAGGCCAGGGCCGCATAGATCTTGTAGTCCTGCATCAGCGCTTCCTGGTTGCGCGCCTGCTGGCCCAGCGGAATGCTCGACAGGCGCGCGTTCAGGCCGCCTTCGGGCATGACGAAATCCTGTGGAATCTTGACTTCCACGCGGAACGGGTCGGCATCGATGGAGGCCGACGATTCGACCGTGTCGGCCAAGGCCTTGAAGGCCACCGTGCAGCCGGAAAAGCGCGACATGGCCCAGCCGTGGATGCCCAGATCCAGGTATTCCTGCACATTGCATGGATACAAGACGGGGATCATCGAGGCCGAGAACAGATGGTCGGACTGGTGCGGCAGGGTTGAGGAATACGCGCCATGGTCGTCGCCGGCCACCAGCAGCACGCCGCCCAGTTTCGCCGTGCCAGCATGGTTCATGTGCTTGAAGACATCGCCGCAGCGGTCCACGCCCGGGCCCTTGCCATACCACATGGCGAACACGCCGTCGTACTTGGCCGGGCCGATCAGGTCCACCTGCTGCGAACCCCAGACGGCCGTGGCGGCCAAGTCTTCGTTGACGCCAGGCACGAATTGCACGTGGTGCGCTTCCAGCTGCTTCTTGGCTTTCCACAGGTTTTCGTCCAGGCCGCCCAGGGGCGAACCGCGGTAGCCGGAAATGAAGCCGGCCGTATTCAATCCGGCAGCCTGGTCGCGCAGGCGCTGCATCATGGGCAGGCGCACGAGGGCCTGGATGCCGGACAGGAAGATGGCGCCGGAAGTGGCCGTGTATTTGTCGTCGAGGCTGACGGTGGTCAAACGGGAAGTGTCGGGGGGTGTAGATGGCGCGGCACCGGCGTTTCTAGCGAACGCTGCGGGGCCGTTTTCCGTGGTCACGGACATGGCTGTCTCCAAAAGGGTGTTTCAGATAGCGGCTGTACAAGGGGCGTGCCCGGTAAGGCGCGCACTGTGCAGACGGGATGGCCGCGTGTGGGCGGCACCTAACTATTTTAAATTTAAAATAGTTAATGTGGTCAGTGTAGAACGAGTCAGTAGCGTGGGCAAATACGCTTTGACGATGGGGGTATAAGAAATACTTATGCCATGGGCGAGAGCACGTGCGCCCCCACCCAGCGTCCGCTGCCGCACAGCTCGGCGGCCACTTGCAGCACGAGGTTTTTGACGGCGTTGCCTGCATTTGTCAGGGGAATGTTCTTCGACGCGCACAGGGCCACCGTGCGCGACAGCACGGGGCTGTGGATGGCGTAGCTGCGCATGGCGCCGCTGTCCAGTTCGGCCAGCAGGGGCGCGGCCGGCAGAATGGTGGCGCCCATGCCGGCCAGGATGGCCGATTTCAGGATGGCGATCGAGTTGATCTCGATCACGTTTGCCGTCTCAAGGCCCACTTCGCGGGCGCGGCTGTCGATGCGCGGACGCACGCCATGCTGCAGGCCCGGCAGGATCAGGGTGGCGCTCAATGCCTGCGGGAACGACAGCGCCAGGCCTGGCGGGGCGAATGGCGAATCGCTGCGGCAGATAAAACGCATCTCTTCTTCCACCAGCGGGCTGCAGGCAAACGGCGTGAGCTGGCCATCGTCGAACAGCACGGCCAGGTTGATGCGGCCCGATTTCAATTGTTCGTTCAGGTTCCCCGTGATTTCTTCCGTCAGCTGCAGGGTGATTTCGGGGTAGCGTTCGCGCGCGGCCAGCAGCAAGGGCAGGGCTAGCGCGCCGGAGATGCTGTGCGGCAAGCCGAGGGTGACATTGCCGGATGGCCGCGCGGCGCTTTGCGTGACGGCCGAGCGGGCGTCGGCCACCTGTTTCAGGATCGCCTGCGCGTGTTCGTAAAATACCTTGCCAGCGTCCGTGCTGAGCACGCCCTGGGCCGAGCGGTGTAGCAGCTGCACCCCCAATTCCTCTTCCAGCTGGCGCAGCTGCTGCGTCAGGGCCGGCTGCGCCACATGCAGGATCAGGGCTGCGCGCGACAGGGAACCGTGGTCGACGATGGCAACAAAGTAGCGTAATTGGCGCAGTTCCATGGGTCCCAGACGCGGTGCGGTGATCGGAAAATACAGGGTGTTGCGCCGCAGCGCCGAACGCGGCCAGCAGAATAACAATTTTGTTATACTCATTCTAGCGCCTTCGGTGCTCCAGACGTGTATTTGTGGGATGACAGCATGCTCAAGAAAGTTGATTCGTCTCAATTAAAAGTGGGCATGTACATCCACGACCTCAGCTGCGACTGGATGACGCATCCATTCGTGCGCAACCGTTTCCTGTTGCGCAGCGACGATGAAATCCGCAAGATCGTGCAAGCCGGCATCCACGACGTGGTGATCGACAGCGGCAAGGGCCTCGACGTGCAGGATGCGCCCACCGTGGCCCAGGCGCGGGCCGAGACGGAACGCGAGCTGGTGCAGATAGCCACCCCGCCGCAGGTCGTCACGCGCGTGTCGCTGGGCATGGAACTGGCGCGCGCCACGCAAGTGCGGCGGCAGGCGGCTAGCCTGGTGCGCACGGTGATGGCCGATGTGCGCCTGGGCAAGGCCGTCGAGATCGACCGCGTGCAGCACACGGTGCAAGATATTACCGAATCGATCCTGCGCAATCCCGGCGCCCTCGTCGGCTTGTTGCGCATCAAGAGCAAGGACGATTACACCTTCTTGCATTCCGTCAGCGTGTGTGCGCTGCTGGTGGCGTTCTGCCGCTCGCGGGGCATTGATGGGGCCACCACGCACCAGGCCGGCCTGGGCGGCTTGCTGCATGACACGGGCAAGGCGATGGTGCCCGACAGCGTGCTGAACAAACCCGGCCCCCTGACGCCGGAAGAATTTGCCCTGATCAAGCGCCATCCTCGCGATGGCTACGACATCCTGTGCCGTTCGCCCGAGCTGGGCGCCATTCCCCTCGACATCGCCTTGCACCACCATGAGCGGCGCGACGGCAGCGGCTACCCGGACCAGCTGGCCGGTGACGCCATCAGCGAGCTGGCGCAGATGGCTGCCATCGTCGACGTGTATGACGCGCTGACGTCCGACCGCAGCTATCACAAGGGCATCGCTGCCGCCGAAGCCTTGCGCAAGATCTATGAATGGAGCAAATTCCACTTCAACCCCGTGTTTGCGCAGGATTTCATGCGCTGCGTGGGCATCTATCCGGTTGGCACCATGGTGATGCTGGAATCGGGCCGCCTGGCCGTCGTCATCGAGGCGCACGAGAGCAACCTGCTGGCGCCGAAGGTGAATGTGTTTTTCAGTACGAAGAGCAATGCCTACATCAAGCCCGAGACAGTCGACCTGTCGCGCGGTTTAGGCTTCGGCGGCGGCGACAAGATCGTCGGCCATGAGTCGGCTGCCAAGTGGCAAGTCGATCCCATGCGCTTTCTTTCCCTGGCGGATGCCTAGAAAAACTCCGCCGTATCGTTCGAGGCAATGGTAGTGAGCAAACCCTTGGCGACCAGCTCGTCATAGTGGCAAGCCAGGTTGCGGCCATGGCTTTTCGCGTAGTACAGGGCCTGGTCGGCGCGGCCGAGGATGATGACGGGCGCCTCGTAGGCGTTGATGCTGACGAAACCCACGCTGACGGTGACTCTGCCCACTTGCGGGAAGTCGTGTGCTTCGACATTGGTGCGGAAGCGGTCGATGATTCTCTGCGCATTTTCCAGGGTGATCGAGCGCAGCAGCACGACGAATTCCTCGCCGCCGAAGCGGAAGATGCGGTCTTGCGAGCGGAACGACGATTGCAGCTGGTTGGCGATCAGGATCAGCACTTCATCGCCATACAGGTGGCCGAACTTATCGTTGACCAGTTTGAAATGATCGACGTCGATCACGGCCAGCCATTGCCGTTCCGTGTCCGTATGGTGGCGCCGTTCTTCATCGACGGGACGCGGCTTCTCCGCTTCCGGTTCGCCGCGGCTTTGCAGGATTTTCGCCAGCTGGTCGTCGAAGGTCTTGCGATTTAACAAGCCGGTGAGCGAATCGCGTTCGCTGTAGTCGAGCAGGTTCTGGAAATTGCGGTACACGCTGACGATGCCGCCAATCACCTGGATGGTGGCGCCCGTATAGGGCGTGGGGTTGGTGATTTCCAGGCAGGTGGTGACCTGGTCGCCGATCCAGATGGGTAGCCACAGCAGGTGCCGGCCATCGGCGCACAGGGTATCTGCGCTCGCTTCATGGCGCGCGATGCAGGCGGCCAGCGCCGGATAGTCCGACAGCGGTTCGCCCGGCAGCGACGGGTCGGGATTGTCTTCCATGCGGGCCACGCTGCCGGCCACGATGATGGCCCGCGACCGCACGAACACCTGGCCACGCACGGTGGTCAGTGCCAGCACACGGGTCTGCGACGCGGAAGCGAGTTCCTGAACCGCCGAGATCACGGAGATGTCGAGCATCGTGTGGTCGCGGTGCCCGGTCATGTCCACCATGTGTTTCAGTAGGGAATCCATTGTCGTTCTCTGGAAAGTAGTCACACAAGTGTCGTCATACCAGCATTGCATCAAGCAAGAGCATGTTCGCGTCCGTCTACAAGAAGCCAAGAATTATTTGGTGGCATGACGCTCTTTACCGCAGGGCGAGAGGCCTTTCCAAAGAAGAACTAAGCAGGATAAAGTCTTTTTGCCTAATAGGCAATTAACGTATGCAATATTTCATGTAAATACATGAGATTCACGCACTACGTTGCAAAAAATTTGCCTTGATGAAGGCTTTCAATCCTGATCGCAACATTTGTTTGCGCCAGCCATCATTTCAACAAGCTTTGATAATTTCCATGTGGAAACTTGTGGCGCGTCAATTTGCCAAATCGTGGACGCTTTATAGTCAATGCAATGGCGCAGAAATTTACGGCAGGAAACATATTAGCAGGAATGGGCAATGTTTCACACCCGCTTGCGCCAGGGACTTGTGATTCACTTTTGGGAGCTAGTCATGCATACCTTCCTGTCGGCAGTACAGCAGTTTATCAAGGATGAGGATGGCATTACGGCAATCGAATACGGCTTGATTGCGGCCGTGATGGCTACCGCCATCACGGCCGGTTTCTTGCTGATCAAGACCAACCTGCTGGCCGTCCTCACCGACATTTCGTCGAACCTGGTGTTGACGCCCTAAGCGGGTGCCCGCCGCTGGCCGGCCGGTGGCGGGTTTTTTTTCAGGAGGTGTGCCATGCCTGCAGCCGCCTTGTGCGACCTGCTGTTGTTGTGTTTTGTGACGGGGGCCGCCGTCAGTGATCTGATCCGCCGCAAGATACCCAATGGTTTGGTGCTATCGGGCATCCTCGCCGCGCTGGCCTTGCACCTGTGGCTGTGGCCGCAAAACGTGCCGTCGTTGTGGCTGGGCGGCATGGCGACGGGCTTCTTCCTGTTCCTGCCTTTATACGTGCATCGCGGCATGGCCGCCGGTGACGTCAAGCTGATCGCCATGGTGGGTGCTTTTGCCGGTCCGTGGCCCGTGCTGCTGATCTGTTTCGCCACCTTTGTGCTGGGCGGCCTGATGGCCGTGCTGATGATTACCTACCAGGGCAAGTGGCGCGTTTGCCTGGGCAATCTGCGCCAGCTGCTGTGGCCGGTAATCGCGCGCATGGCCGGCATTCCCCTGGCGCCTGCAGCGCTGGATAGCGGCGCCAGCGTGGGCAACATGCCTTACGGACTGGCCATTGCCCTGGGCTGCCTGGTGGTGCAGGGGCGCCATTATTTCTGATTGTCATTCATTGCTCTGAATCAATGGGCGACGGTCCCCGCTGGCTAGAATGAATTCTGTTCAATGCAGTCTTAACCGGCTTGGAGGCACAGGATGACCGAGGTCGACTATTCCATGAGCGGCGAGCGTGCGCCGCGCCACACCGACGCGAACCTGATGCCGCCCTTGCCGCCGCAGCCGAAGAGTTTGCGCGAAACGGGCCTGGAGCGGCCGCTGGTGGTTGAACTGATCGCTAAGCTGATGTTTGTGAGCGGCAAGACGCACCTGTCCGCAATGACGACGCGCTTGCGCCTGTCGATCAATGTCTTGCGGGAAGTGCTCGAATTCATGGTGGCCGAGCAGATGGCCGAAGTGGCCTGGCGCGGCGAATCCGAGATCGACGTGCAATACCAGTTGACGGGTGCCGGCAAGCAGCGCGCCAGCGCCTTCCTCGAGCGCTGCGCATATATCGGCGCCGCCCCCGTCACCCTGGAAGCGTACCGCGCCATGGTGGCGCGCCAGTCGTGGCTGGCGCAGGAACAGCGCGTCGGCAGCGATGACCTGGCGGCCGTGCTGGGCAGCGCCCATGCGGGGCCGGGCATGCTCGACGTGGTGGGTGCGGCCCTGCATTCGGGGCGCTCGCTGCTGCTGTACGGTCCGCCCGGCAGCGGCAAGTCGACCCTGGCGCTGCAGCTGGGACAATTGCTGCACGGGCTGGTGGCCGTGCCGTACGCCATTGTTGTCGGCCAGGACATCATCGAGCTGTACGATCCGGCGCAGCACCTGCCGCCCGCGCCACAGCAGGCCAGCCATGCGCGCCAGGCGCTGGAGCGGCGCAGCACCGACATCCGCTGGGTGCTGTGCCAGCGTCCCGTGATCCACATGGGCGCCGAGCTCGACGCCTGCATGCTGGCGCTGCGCCATGACGCCAGCGGCGGCTGCTACCAGGCGCCGCCCCATGTGCGGGCCAACAACGGCATGCTGATCATCGACGACCTGGGCCGCCAGCGCCTGGGCGCGCAAGAGCTGCTGAGGTGGCTGATGCAGCCACTGGCACGGGGCAGCGATCAGCTGGGCCTGCCCGGCGGCGTGCAGATCAGCATGCCCTTCGACAACGCCCTGGTGCTGGCCACGAATGTGCCGCCGGGCGAGCTGTTTGACGCCGCCTTGCTGCGCCGCATCGGCTACAAGGTGCAGGTGGGGCCGCTGGCCGAGAGCGCCTATCGCGCCCTGTTCCGCCAGCGATGCCGCCTGGCCGGCATGGCCATCGACGAGCGGGCCCTGAACCACCTGCTGCAGCTGCATGGCGCGCAGGGACGGCCCTTGCTGGCCAGCTATCCTGGTGAATTGCTGGCGCGCATAGGCGACTTTGCCGGCTTTGCCGGCTGCGAAGCGCGCCTGACGGTGGCCGCCCTGGAACAGGCCTGGAGCAGCCTGTTTGCCAGCTGCGACATGCCGGCCGCCAGCCTGTGCGAGCGTATCGCATGAAAAACCGGCGCGCCCTCTTGATGATGGGTCTGGCTGTGGTGCTGGGCCTGCTGGCCGTGCTGCTGGCCTCGCACTGGCTGCTGCGCCAGACGCCGGCCGGCAAGGGCAAGATCGTCGTGGCCGCCAGCGATGTCAACCTGGGCCAGCGTCTGACGCCCGAGATGCTGCGCCTGGCCGAGTGGCCTGCGGAAAGTTTGCCGCAGGGCGCGTTGCAAGACCCGGCAAAACTGGCGGGACGGGTGCTGAAAACCAGCGTGTTGCGCGGCGAACCGCTGAGCGAAGTCAAGCTGGCACCCGTGGGCACCCTGGGCGGCCTGTCGGCGCTGATCACGGAAGGGCGGCGCGCCATCACCGTGCGCGTCAACGACGTGATCGGCGTGGCCGGCTTCGCCTTGCCGGGCAACTATGTCGACATCATCGTGAGCACACAGCAGGATGCCGGCGACCGGGCCTTTCCGCAAAGCCACAATATTTCCAAGATCGTCCTCGAACGCATCCTGGTGCTGGCCGTGGCGCAGGAAGTGGGGCGCGACGAGACCAAGCCGCGTGTGGTCAATGCGGTGACCCTGGAAGTGACGCCGGAACAGGCGGAAAACCTGGACCTGGCGCGCAGCGTGGGCAGCCTGTCGCTGGTGTTGCGCAATCAGGTCGACCCGCAGCCGGGCGTGACGGCGGGCGCCACCAAGCTGACTCTGCTGGGAGGAGCGTACGAAGCCGAGCCCGCGCCTGTCGCCGCCCCCTCGCTTGCCTTGGCGCCGCGCCCTGTGCGCGTGGCGAAGGCTCTGTTGCCGCCACCGCGCCAGTGCAGCGGCGTCATCGACGGGACGCGCCAGTCGCGCGAATGTTTTTAGCCAACCATGGACACGCTCATGAACCGCGCCCTGCTGACACTGTGCTGCCTGCTGTCGCCGCTTGCCGGTGCGGCGGCCGATCCTGGCCCGCGCTGCGGCGGGGAAGCGGCTACACCCGGCAACTTGCAGCTACAGGTGGGCAAGTCGAGCATGCTGCGCCTGCCCGAGGCAGTGCTGGCCCGCAGCGTCGGCAATCCGGCCGTGCTGCAAGCCATGCTGGTGGCGCCCGACACGTTGTATGTGGTGGGTGTCGACGTTGGCAGCACGAATATGATCATCCAGGGACGCAGCGGCGTGTGCAGCGTGGTGAACGTCAGCGTCAGCATGGACCCGTCCGGCTTGCAATCGACGCTGGCGGCACTCATGCCGGAAGAAAAAGCCATCCGCGTGACGGCCGTGGCCGACACCCTGGTGCTGTCGGGTACGGTGCAGGATGCGGGCGCCGTGCTGCGCGCCGTCGAGCTGGCGCACGCCTATGTGCGCCGCGCCACTGCTCCCTTGACGCTGCCCAAGCCCGCCGATGGCGCTGCCGTGCCTGTGGCGGCCACGGCGCCCGCTGGCGGCGCGAACAGCCGCGTCATCAATATGCTCGACGTCAGCGCTCCGCAGCAAGTGATGCTGGCCGTGCAGATCGCCGAAGTGTCGAAGTCGCTGCTGGAGCGCCTGGAAGTGGGCGCCACCTTGCGCTTCGCTTCCGGCAGCTGGGCCACCACTTTGCTGTCGAATTTCTTGAGCGGCACGGCCAACGGCTTGCTCGACGTGCGCAAATCGAATGGCCAGCAGCTGACCATCGAGGCGCAGAAACAGAATGGCCTGGTGCGCATCCTGGCCGAGCCGACGGTGATGGCGATCAGCGGGCAAGAGGGCAGTTTTCTGGCCGGCGGCAAGATTTTCATTCCCGTCGGCCAGGACAACAACAAGATTACCCTGGAAGAGCGCGAGTATGGCGTCGGCCTGCGTTTTACTCCCACCGTGCTGTCGGGCGGGCGCATCAATCTGAAGGTGGCGCCGGAAGTGTCGGAACTGTCGCGCGAAGGAGTGGGCATTTCCGCCGCCGGCGTCAGCGGGCGCTCGATCCTGCCCGTCATCACCACGCGGCGCGCCTCGACCACGGTGCAGCTGTACGACGGCCAGAGCTACGCCATCGGCGGCTTGATCAAGAACAACCAGGTGAGCAACATCACGGGCGTGCCCTGGCTCAGCGAAGTGCCTATCCTCGGTGCGCTGTTTCGCAGCACGGATTTCCAGCATGACCGCACGGAATTGCTGTTCGTCATTACCGCGCACCTGGTGAAACCCTTGCCGGCCGGTGCCGTGCTGCCGACGGCGCAACTGGCGCCCCCTTCGCGCACGGACTTGATGTTGGGCGGCAAGATGGAAGGGACGCTGGCGCCGCCGTCCTTGCCGCCGCCTTTGCCGGCACTGCGCGCAGCCAACGGTTTCGAGTTGAAATGAGATGGGGAGACATGCCATGCCGAACTCGCTTTTGATGTCGCTGCGGCGCCTGGCGTCGCTGCTGCTGGCACTGCAGCTGGCCGCCTGCGCGCACGGCAGCACGCCGCAGCTGGACCGGCGCTTCGGCGACGCCGTGCGCCTGGCCATGGCGCAGCAGGTGCGCGATCCCGCCAGCGCCGACAATCGCACGCCGGCCGATGGCCTTGATGGCCCCAGCGCGCACGCCGTCATGCAGCGCTACCGCGCCTCGTTTGCCGAATCGAACGGCCAGGCGCCGCAGCCGGTGCAATTCATGCTGGGAGGCGGCAATGGCAAATAGACGCCAGCGCCAGCGCGGGGCGATGCTGATCGCCTTTTCCATCCTGCTCATTGTGGTGCTGGGCTTTATCGGCCTGGCGCTCGATGTGGGGCAGGTCATCGGCCGCAAGACGGAACTGCAGAACCTGGCCGACAACGCGGCGATGGTGGCGGCGGCCGAACTGGTGGGCACGCCAGAGGGTCTGGCTGCGGCCGTGACGAAAGCCAAGCACAGTGCGGCTGACAGGAGCGTATGGCGGCGCCGCATGGAGGGCGCGATCCTGTCGGATGCCAGCATTCGTTTCGCCAGCGCGCCCGACGCGCCCGCCAGCGAGTGGCATGCGGCGGGCGCCGTGCCCGATCCTGCCACGGCGCTGTTCGTGCGCGTCGATACGCAGGCCAATGACCCGTCGCTGGGGCGGGTAGCGACGGCGTTCCTGGGCGCCTGGTCGCCGGCGCTGCGCACCTTGGAAACGGGCGCGCGCGCCGTGGCGGGGCGGACCAGCCTGCACCTGACGCCGCTGGCCATCTGCGCCCTGTCGGGCAGTGCCGCCAGCGCGCGCACGAATGCGGCCCTGCTGCCGGCCGTCGAGCTGCTGGAATATGGCTTTCGGCGTGGCGTGGCGTATAACCTGTTGAAGCTTAATCCGCATGGCCCGACGGCCGAACATTTCGTGCTCAATCCGCTGGGCCGGCCGGGCGTGGTGGGACCATCGTTGCAGGTCAGCGAATTGAGCGTGTTGCCGTTTGTCTGCGGCGGCAGCGTGCTGTATCCGCGCATCGGGAACGCCCGGGTACATGTGCACCGGCCCTTTCCCGCCGCGCTGTGGCCGGCCTTCAATGCGCGCTTCAACCAGCATGCGGGCAGCGGCTGCCATCCTGTCACGGCGCCGCCCGACACGAACATCCGCGCGTATCCGAATACGGCGGCGAACTGGTGGATGACGAATACGCCCGATGCGCCCAGCGCGCTGAGCATCGGCAACCCGCTGCTGTCGGTGGCCGATCCGGAATCGAACGCGACGCCGCCCGCCATCGGCAGTTACGGGCCGCTGTGGTCGTTTTCCAGGGCGGCCAGGTACAGCAACCCGAAGCCAGCCGGCGGCTATGTGCCGTTTGCCACCAGCGACTGGCCCAAGCTGTATCCCGCTGCCCCGGCCGCCCCGGCTGCCAAGTCCGGCTACCCCATCGACAGGTCACCCTACCTGACACTGGCTTACCAGACGGCGCCGGCCGGCAACACGGGTGTGGCGCAGCGGCGTTTGCTGCACATTGCGCTGCTGGCTTGCCCCTTGCCGGCCGGCAGTGACGTGCTGGCCCAGGTGCGCGGTATCGGCCGCTTCTTCATGACGGCGCCGGCCAGCAATGGCGTGCTGAGCGCCGAATTTGCCGGCCTGGCGAACGAGGGATCGCTGATCGGCCCGGCGGAGCTGCTGCAATGACGCCGCGCCGCCGCGCGCCACGTCGCCAAGGCGGTGTCGCCGCCATCGAGCTGGCGCTGATCCTGCTGTTTTTCATGGGACTGCTGCCCTTCGTGCTGCTGTTCGGCCGCGCGCTGCTGGTGTACACGGCCTTGCAAAAAAGCGTGCATGACGCGGCGCGCTACATGGCGACCATGCCGCTGCCGCAGATGGGCAGCATCGGCACGGCAACCCAGGGAGTCGCGTTTTCCCGTCAGATGGTGGTCGATGCGATGGCGGAAAGCTGGCCGCACATGGAGGCCGCCCGGGTCAGCGTGGACTGCGTGTATGTCGACGAGTCCTTTAGCTGCGGTAGCTACCCGACGGCGCCGCTGCAGGTACGCATCAAGGTGACCGTGGACATGCCGGTCGATTTCCTGCCTGAGCTGACGCGCAAGTGGCTGCCGCAGCTGGCGCCGATACCGTTGCGTGCCAATGCGACATTGCGTTATGTCAATTAAGCTGCGCTCCTGCCGACAGCGCCAGGGCGGCGTCTTCGCCGTCGAATTCGCCATGCTGGCGCTGCTCTTCTTCCTCTTCCTGTTTGCGATGCTGGAAGTGGCGCGCGCCGTGTACGTGTGGAACATGGTGCATGAGATCACCCGGCGCGCGGCGCGCGCTGCCGCCGTCACCGATTTCAGCAATGCCGGCGCGCTGCAGGCCGTGCGCACGCAAGCCGTGCTGCGCACCACGCCGGGCGCGCTGCCGCTGGGTGGCGGCATCAGCGATGCGTATGTGCACATCGATTATTTGTCGGAGAGCAGTGGCGGCGCCGCGCTGGCGGCAGTGCCGGTGACGGTGATGCCAGGCTGTCCGCAACGTAACCGCATCAATTGCCTGGACGATCCTCATGGCCCCAGCTGCATCCGCTTCGTGCGCGCGCGCCTGTGCGTGCCGGGCGATGGCGCGCGCTGCGAGAGGGTGCCGTACCGGCCCGTCCTGCCCCTGCTGGGGATGATGTTGCCCTCCGGCGCTGGGGCCGTGCGTTTGCCCAGCGGGACCACCATGGCGGTGGCCGGGGCCCTGGGCCATTCGGACAACCCGAATTTCTGTCCCTGAGCGCCGCCAGACGTTGGCAGCCGACTGTATTGATCTGAAAGAAGCGAGGAAGTGCGATGAAAGCCTTGATGATTAGCCGTGACGCCAGCTTGCACGATGAAATCGCCGCGCAAGGCGCGGCCCGCATGCCGGTGCTGCGTCTGCTGGAGCGGCGCAGCGGCCTGCGCGACGCCGTCGAGCGCATGCTGCCCGAAGCGCCCGAGCTGGTGATCGTCGACGCCAGCGGCATCGACGCCGAGGAAGCCGATCTGCTCGAGCGCCTGGCGCGCCAGTATCCGCTGGCCGTGCTGATGCTGCTCACGCGTGGCCAGCAGCAGGATGTGCTGATCCGCGCCATGCGCGCCGGCATGCGCGAGGTGCTGCAGCTGCCACTGGTGCACAAGGCCTTTCACGAGGCGATGGACAGGGTCGACATCCAGGCCGGCGTGACGCAGATGCGCGACGGCAAGGTGCTGGCCTTCATCTCGTGCAAGGGTGGCAGCGGCGCCACCTTTTTGTCGACGAATTTTTCCTACGCGCTGGCCAGCCTGGCCGGCTGCAAGGTGCTGCTGATCGATCTGCACGGCCAGTTCGGCGACGCCACTTTGTACGTGTCGGACCAGAAACCGGCCATGACGCTGTCCGATATCTGCGCCCAGATCGCGCGCATGGATGGCGCCTTTCTTGCCTCGTGCCTGGTGCACGTGACGCCGAACTTCGGCGTGCTGGCGGCGGCCGACGATCCCGCGCACAAAGTCGACATGCAGCCCGAGCACATGGACCGCATCCTGGCCGTGGCGCGCCAGCATTACGATTATATCGTGCTCGACGTGGGGCGCCAGATCGATGCGCTGTCGCTGCGCGCGCTCGACAACGCCGACGCCATTTATCCGGTGCTGCAACTGGCCTTGCCCGACATCCGCGACGGGCGCCGCCTGCTCGACATCTTCCGCTCGCTCGGCTATCCGGGCGAGCGCTTGCGCCTGATCGTCAACCGCTATGAAAAGGGCGGGCGCCTGCGCCTGGTGGACCTGGAGCAGGCGCTGGGCGCGGAAGTGGTGCATACGGTGCCCAACGATTACATCGCCGCCACGGATTCCGTCAACCAGGGCATCCCGCTGCTGCAACTGTCGCGCGCCAGCGCCGTCGCGCGCAGCCTGGCCGAGCTGGTAGAGCTGGTGACGGCGCGCCGCGTGACGGAAAGCCGCGGCCTGTTCGACCGTTTGTTCAGCCGCAGCGAGGCCTAGGACACGGAGATATGTCAAGGCTCCCGCCGGGGGACATCATGGGAGCCGAGATGACTTTACGCGAACGCCTGGCGGCGAATGAAACGGTGCGCCCCGTCAGCAACGGGCAAGGGGCGCTGGCGTTGCACGCCTACCAGGAACTGAAGAAGAGCATGCACCAGACGATACTCGACCGTATCGACCTGGAACGGTTAAAGCGCCTGACGGCGGAGCAGTTCAAGCACGAGCTGGCGCTGCTGGTGCAGCGCGTGATCGAGGAAGAGCGCATCGTGCTGAATCAGCATGAGCGGCATAGCCTGGTGCTCGACATACAGCACGAGATGCTGGGCTTTGGCCCGCTCGAACCCTTGCTGGCCGACGCCAGCGTGTCCGACATACTGGTCAATACCTGCGACAAGGTGTATGTCGAGCGGGGCGGGCGACTGCAACTGACGGACGTGACCTTCCACGACAATGCGCACCTGATGAAGATCATCGAAAAGATCGTTTCGCGCGTGGGACGGCGCGTCGATGAATCGAGTCCGATGGTCGATGCGCGCCTGCCGGACGGCTCCCGGGTCAACGCCATCATTCCGCCGCTGGCCGTCGATGGCCCGATATTGTCGATCCGGCGCTTTGCCGTGCAGCCTTTGAGCATCGCCAACCTGCTCGACTACAAGAGCCTGACGCCGCCCATGGTGCAGGTGCTGCAGGCGCTGGGCCAGGCCAAGGTCAATATCCTGATCTCGGGCGGTACGGGCAGCGGCAAGACGACCCTGCTCAACGTGCTGTCCGGCTTCATTCCCGGCAGCGAGCGCATCGTCACCATCGAAGATGCGGCCGAACTGGCGCTGCGCCAGCCGCACGTGGTGCGCCTGGAAACGCGCCCGCCGAACATCGAGGGCAAGGGCGAAGTGAGCCAGCGCGCGCTGGTACGCAACGCGCTGCGCATGCGCCCCGACCGCATCATCCTGGGCGAGGTGCGCGGCGCGGAGGCGCTCGACATGCTGCAGGCGATGAACACGGGCCATGAGGGTTCGCTGGCGACCATCCACTCGAACACGGCGCGCGATGCGCTGGCGCGGCTGGAAAACATGGTCGGCATGGCCAACGTGAATCTGACGCCGCGCGCCACGCGCCAGCAGATCTGCTCGGCCGTGACGGTGGTGATGCAAGTGTCGCGCCTGACGGATGGCGCGCGCAAGCTGGTCAGCCTGCAGGAAGTGACGGGCATGGAAGGCGACATCATCGCCATGCATGAAATCTTCCGCTTCGAGCAGACGGGCGTGGACGTCGGTGGCAAGGTGCAGGGCCACTTCTGCGCCACCGGCGTGCGACCCCATTTCACGGAACGCCTGCGCATGTTTGGCGCACCGGTGCCCGATAGTGTCTTCGACCCGGATCGCATCTACGAATAAGGGAGGGCGCATCATGGACCTGGTGTTCTACGGCTTTGCCGTACTGCTGTTCGCCGCCTGCATCCTGATGGTGGAAGGCGCCTGGCTGTGGTGGGCGGGTACGCATGGCAGCGCGGCACGGCGCATCAACCGGCGCTTGCGGCTGATGGCCGCGCGCGGCGAGGCGGGCGAGGAGCGGGTCTCCATCCTCAAGCAGCGCCGCTATGCGCGTGCGCCCGGCCTGGAGCGTTTGCTGCGGCGCGCGCCGCAGGCGGCGCAGCTCGACCACCTGCTGCTGCAATCGGGCTTGTCCTGGTCGGTGGCGCAATTCATCGGCGTCACCGGCGCCCTGTTGCTGGCGGCCTTGCTGCTGCTGGCGGTCTGGTCCATGCCCTTGCCTGGCGCCTTGCTGCTGCTGTCTGGCGCCGTCAGCGGACCGTGTCTGTTCGTGCTGCGCGCGCGCGCGGCACGGCTGAAAAAGATCGAGGCGCAATTGCCGGAAGCGGCCGATTTCCTGGCCCGCGCGCTGCGCGCCGGCCACTCGTTTTCGAATGTGCTGCAGATGGTGGGCGATGAATTGAGCGAGCCGATCAGCGGCGAATTCAAGATGGCGCACGAAGAAATCAATTACGGCGTGCCGATGAACGAGGCGCTGCAAAACCTGGCGGTGCGCATTCCGCTGACGGACTTGCGCTACCTCGTCATCGCCGTGCTGGTGCAGCGCGAATCGGGGGGGAACCTGGCTGAAGTGCTGATCAGCATTGCGCGCATCATCCGCGCCCGATTAAAACTGCTGGGGCAGGTGCGCGTGCTGTCCGCCGAGGGGCGTATGTCGGCCTGGGTGCTGGGACTGATGCCGGTGGTGATGATAGGCGTCATGGCCGTGGTCAACCCGCAATACATCCGCCTGCTGTGGACCGATCCCGCCGGCATCAAATTGCTGTGGTACGCGGCCGGCATGGTGGCGCTGGGCGTGGTCTGGATGCGCAATGTGATACGTATCAGGATATAACAACAGGGGGGTGGCATGAACGGTTCGCAACTGCTGTTTCTCGTGATTGTCTTTGTCGTGGTTGTGGCGCTGGCCCTGCTGGCGTGGCTGATCTTCTTTCCCGGCACCTTGCGCCAGCGCCTGTTTGGCGCCATGGTGCCGGCGGCCAGCGACGCGGTGGCCGACCATGGCTGGGTGGAGCGGGTGGCACGCGTGGCGCAGCCATTCAGCAAGCTGTCGCTGCCGGAAGAGGGCTGGGAGCGTTCGCCGTTGCGCACGCGCTTCATGAACGCGGGGTGGCGGCAAGCGAGCGCGCCAGCCCTGTACTTTGCGGCGAAAACCGTGCTGGCCCTGCTGTTTCCCACCGTGCTGGGCCTGTATGCGGCCAGCGCCATGGCGGCACAGTTGCGCAGCGTGCTGCTGTTGCTGCTATGCGTCAGCGCCACCATCGGCTATTACCTGCCGAATCTGGTGCTGGCCGACACGGCCAGGCGGCGTAAGCGCGACATCTTCGAAAACATCCCCGATGCGCTCGACTTGCTGACCGTGTGCGTGGAAGCGGGCCTGAGCCTGGAGCGCGCGCTGGTGAAGGTGTCGGGCGAAATCCACATCAAAAGCGTGGTGCTGGCGCAGGAATTGCAATTGGTGCTGATGGAAATGCGCGCCGGCTTTTCCAAGGAAAAGGCGCTGCGCAACCTGGCCCTGCGCAGCGGCGTGGACGATGTCGATACCCTCGTCGCCATGCTGATCCAATCGGAGCGCTTCGGCACCAGCATGGGCGATTCACTGCGCGTGCATTCGGAAAACCTGCGCAGCAAGCGCAGCCTGCTGGCTGAGGAGGCAGCAGCGAAGATCGCCCTGAAACTGCTGTTCCCGCTGATTTTTTGCGTCTTTCCCACCCTGATGCTGGTGCTCATGGGGCCGGCCGTGATCGAAGTCTATCGCGTGCTCGTGCCGGCCATGGCCAGCCGCTGAAAGGAGTTTCCATGCGCTTGATGCTCTCCCGCCTGGCAGCCGCCTGTGCATGCCTGGGCCTGGCCGCCTGTACCTCGCAACTGGCCCAGATACCGGTACCGCCCTGGCCTGACGCCGATGCCGCCTATGTGGCGGGGCGCCAGCATTTCGAGCGGGGCGACCTGCCCGCCGCGCAAGCGGCCTATGAAGAAGTCCTGCGCCATGCGCCGCGCCACGTGAATGCGCGCAACGGCCTGGCCGTGCTGCACGCGCAGCGTGGCGAATATGACGCGGCCATCGCCCAGTGGCAGGCGCTGATACAGGAAATGGGCATGGCGCGGCCGCAGCAGGCCTATCTGTTCAGTAATCTCGGCCATGCCTATTCTCTGAGCGGGCGCGATACGCAAGCCTTGACTGCGCTGGAACAGGCGTGTCTGCTCGATCCGCTCAATGCGCTGGCCTGGCGGCATCTGGCGCAGGTGCTCGAACGGCTGGGACAGCATGAGCGCGCCGCCCTCATGCGGCGCCAGGCGGCCAGTTTGCAGGAACACGACCTGCGGCGCGACATGGCCTTGTTGCGCGGCGCGGCGCCGCCGCAGCTGGTGCCCGCGACCGCGCCGGTGCACGATGTGCCCGCCATGGCGCGCGTGGAGATCACGCAGAGCGATGGCATGGCCCAACTGCGGCGCGTGCGCGGCCTGCCCGCTAGCTCCCTGCTACCGCTGGTGCCGCTGCGGCCCATGCCGTCGGCCGGCGCGCCGCAGCCGCGCCTGGAAATTGTGAATGGCAACGGGGTGCCGGGCATGGCCGCCGCGCTGGCACGCAGCTTGACCGGCGGCCCCGTGCAGGTGGTGCGCCTGGCCAATGCAACCAGCTTTCAGGTGGCGCGCACGCGCATCGAATACCGGCCCGCGCAGGAGCAGGCGGCGCGCCAGCTGGCCCGCCAGCTGGGCGCCAAGGTGCAGACCCAGGCCGCCGATTGCCCTGCCAGCGAGCTGCGCCTGGTACTGGGGCGCGACCTGAGTGACCCCGCCATGTTGTACCGCTATTATCTGCAGCAATTGCAGCTGGCGCGCCAGGCACTGGCACGGCTCGGTTAAAACGCCTTTGCTGGCGTGTTTTGAGCATGCCGATTGCTATGTCGGCTGGCGCCGGCCAGCGACAGCGTGCAAGCGCTGGTGGTGATGCGGAAATTGTTCAACTCGTTGACGGCCAAGCCGTAGGCGCCGCAATGATAAGCAGGTGGCCAGCCGAATTGCTTGCGCAACCGCAAACGATGCGCGCCACTTCCCCGGCTTACGTCAATTTCCAGTTGGTAATCGTCGTGCGCTGCCAGTCGATGCCGCTTTTCTTGACAGGTTTTACCGTCAAGGTGCGCTGCCATACATCCGTGTATTCCATCAGCTCCTCGTCGTCGCCGATCTCGACGTGGCGGTGAATCAGGGCAATGCCAAAGCGGTCGCGTGCGCAATCGCGCTGCAGTACGTCGCGCAATGTCCGAAAGCGGGCCGGGGCTACGGCCTGCAGCGGGGCGATGGCGGAAATATCGGTAGGGGCTTGCCATTGCATGGCATGGATGTTCAGGCTGTGCATGAAAGGCGCCCGTGCCCCGTGACGAAAAGGCCCTGGCGGCCGGAGCGGCGCTTGCGCCATATCAAAGCTGCGGTACATCGCATCTCGTCCGATAATTGCCCGGTAAAATAGGCCATGGCAAACAAAACCCCCACCTTCCCCGGCGCACGCACGGGCCGCGGCCAGGTCCTGGCCGTGCTGCTGTCGAACCGCGACCAGTCCGGCACCGAACCCCTGCAAGGCCGCGTCTCCCTGGCCGCCATCGTCAAAGCGCTCAAACGCAAATACCACTGGCCGATTGAAACCCACAGCTTTCCCGCCAACACGCAGGATGGCCGCGCCAGCTGGGCGACCGTCTACAGCTTGCCAGAAAAGGTCATTGAGGCCGCGCTGGAGGCCGGCGGCCGGGAGTGGCTGGAGAGCCGGGGAGCGGCCGGGCGGCGGTGAATGCACCGCAGGGCGCTATTCGAGCCGGAAGCCGACCTTCAGCGTGACTTGGAAGTGCGCCACCTTGCCATCGACGATATGCCCGCGTGACTCTGTCACTTCATACCAGTCCATATGCTTGACCGTGAGCGCCGCCTTGGCGATGGCATCGCGTATCGCCTGATCGCTGCTCTCGGTCGATGTGCCGACCAGTTCGATCAGCTTGTAAGTGTGTGCGGACATGATGTTCCCCCAGGTAGGCAAGCCAGACATCGGAGTTAATTCTTCGCTAGCAAGTGCCCATAGTGCGCCTAAACGCGCTGGACGTCATTGCGCGGTGCAGCAAGGCGTCACGGGAGTGGTTTGCAGAAGGGAAAAAAGAAAAAAGGGCTACAAGCCGAAGCCTGTAACCCTTTGATTTCCTACTGAATTCTGGTGCCGACTGCCGGTTTCGAACTGGCCACCTGATGATTACAAATTCCTCTGCAGCGGTAACACTAGCTAACATTGCGCAACGGAATCAGGCACTTACCCTAGTTGAGCTAACAGTGCTGCCTTTATCATCTAACAGTAGCGTTGACACTTTGTTGACGCACATCCTTGTCGAAATGTCATTGACTCTTCAGGCGTTGTTCGCGCGCCTTCCAGGCAACCGGATCACAATCTTGGCAGATGCCATGTGCTGAGTGTCCATGCTGTGCTTGAAACATCTTCTCAAGTAACTCTAGAATCTGCTGCGAGGAAACATTTGCTGCTTCCGTGGCAAACACCGTCCCGTAGTCGCGCATGAAAATCATAAAGCTTGGGAAATCTGGGAGGAACACTTCATAGCATGTGGTCCCAGAAGGGCATACGCTGGCGTAAAAGGAATTGTCCGTGGAAGACTCGTAAATCTCCAGCTGGCCGCCATCTTGATGCCCGAACTGGTGGCGCGCTTGTCTATACCCAATCCTCTCTACATAGCTTTCCGAATCCTCGTTGTCTTCCCATTCAGGCAGAGGGCTACCATCTTCCCAAGAGCCGCGATTAAACGTGAACATATTGCCTATCCCATTGAGTGTTGGAGGCTTACATGCTACCAGTTCCTGCATTGGTAAACGGCTAAGTTTTAGATTTTGATCCTGCGGCACGCAGCGCTTTTGATGCCATTTGTATTACATCTACTTCGTTCCAAGGGACCGCGTGAAAGGGCATTTGGCCGTCTGGTTGTAGCCCAGCGTGCTCGAACTCATGATTTCTATGAGATGACACAGAAATCCACCACTGGACGCCGCCATACACGATTCCCCAGCACCTGTGTCCATTGATGCTGGACTTACCAGCTCTAGTGACCATATCGACTATGCGATGGGTTTTGTGATGAACCACCGCATGTCCAAATATTGGATAGTCCGATGGCTGACCGGCGTTGACCTCAAGCAACATCTTGCGAATTCGTTCTTCATGAGGGCCAAGGGCAACTTCGCTAAAAGTTGGCAATGAACAAACAGATGCCCGAAAGAGAACACTCAAATGGAACAGTTTGAAGGGCGCGTACGGCATCAAAGCTTGGGTAGATAACGCCAGTGGCGGTCAGCAGCTCGCGGAGGTCAAGATTGCAAGTACCGCGACCGGCAACCAATTGCAAGTAGACGCCCCGGTCCGGCCGCTCCCGACTTACCAGCCCGTCCAAGTGGCCGACACTACGCCGCGATGGGCGCAGGCTCTCATGCAGGGTGCGCCTCTCTATCGTAGCCAGTATTCCTGCTATTCCAACGAGGCCTGCTATGCGTTGCCATTGCCGCCAGAGCAGCCGCATTATCGGTACACTACCCAGGATGGCAAAATCATCGTGGCGACGACCGATGTGAATCAGCTCGGCTACTGGTGGACCTTCCTCAACGGTAACGGGACTCAAACGCGTACGGTCTGGGACCCAGAAACCGGCACGGAGCAAACATACACCCAGATTTTTGAGTACCAGAGTGCACAGGCCAACGTGAACAGCTCCGGTCAATCTCAAATCACTGTGTACGTCCGCGATGCTCGTACGGGTGGCGATCCCTACGGTCTTCCTAGTTACGACAGGGTCAACACCTACAACAATGCAGGGTCGAATTACGGTGATATCGGTCCTAAGAACTACCCTTCGCTCGATCAGGCTGTGGCGGCGCTGCAGCAGCAGATAGGTACTGCAAAGATTAGCCCCGAGTCGCTCGCCCGGTTGGTGGATCAAATCTGGCAGCGTGCGGCGCAGGACCCGAATTACCAAGGCCTTCCGTACAGCATCGCTGACCCAGTCACGCAGGCCGAGATACAGCCCTGGGCGGAACTGAATCCCATGGCTGTCCCTACGGTTGCCGATATGCTTGCACCGGCAAGTAATCCTGGTACTAACGAGGTGCCGGTGTCGCCTACGGCTTACCCTGGCATGAATCCTGCGCCCGGTACCGGTACTGACCCGGTGCCGACGCCTGGTACTGGTTCAAACGTCAATGTCGTCAATACCCCGAACGTTAAGCGTGATACACCTGGTATTCCGTGGCCTCGATGCGGAGTTCGATCGTGCAATACCTGGTCTCGGCTGGGAGCAGCTGGAGGCGTTCGCTCAGGTCGTCAATATGGCGTTGGTTGTCGGATTTCTTTTCGGTCTGTTAGTCGCGTTCGTCGTGCCTGACCTGGTGCGTTCTCTGGTTCGCCAGTTAAGGGGGCGCGATGCCGCTTAACGTCTATACGGGCCTCATGCGCTCGGGGAAAAGTTACGAGGTGGTGTCTGAGGTGATCGTTCCCGCGATCCGCCAGGGCCGCAATGTGGTCACCAACGTGGATGGCATTTCAGAGGAAAAGATTCACGAGTATTTGAAGAAAAAGTATCTGGAGGATGAGCACGACAAGTACGGGAAAATCGTTCACGTGACCAATGGCCAGGTGTTCGATGACAAATTTTTCCCGTACTACGATGACGAGAAAAACGCGCATACGGATACCACTGTTCAACCTGGTGACCTGGTGGCGATCGATGAGGCCTGGCGGTTCTGGGGTAAGGGGATGAAGATCAAAAAATCTCATCAGTCGTTCGTCCTGGAACACGGTCACTTTACGCACCCAGATACTAAGGTGGCATGCGATATTGTGTTGATGATTCAGGATATGGGCACTCTGCATCCGTTCCTGCGTAACGTCATCGCGTTTTCGTTCCGCACGAATAAAAAGGTCGCGCTCGGTCTGTCTAAGGTGTATAGCCTCAACATGTGGGAGGGCAAGGCGCTAACCAAGGCCAACCATATCGGCCAGTGGACGCGCAAGTACAACCCGGAAATCTTCCCGTTGTACTCTAGCTTCAAGGGCGGCGCCGAGGGCGTCATGGTCAATGCTGACAAGCGTCAAAACGTCTTCCGTAACTGGAAGGTGCCTGCCCCTGGGAATTGCATACAACAATCCAGTTGCGAGACTGAGCGTAGTACGAGCCGCATATGCGCCACTTATCCGAGAAATTGGGCTTCTGGACGGCGGCAACACCGGACCCACCCTGAACACCAGGAGAGCCGCCGGAAGCTACTGCAGCGCCTTCCTTGCCCTTGGCTACGGCCTTCGCATCGACCGGGTTGAAAAACCGATAGACCTTGGGAACAGCGACAGCAATGATGAGGAAGCAGAACAAAAACGGTATCCACACGCGTCGAGTCCCCGTCGATGTTCCATAACGAAGGCATCGCGCAGATTGGCGAAATGGACGGCGACAAGGTCACCACCTGGAGCGGTAGCCATGCTCCGAGGGATCGCCGCGCGGCCGCGCCTGCTCAACAACCGGCGCCTGGCGCGCTTGGAGAAATTCGCAAATGAAAAAATTCTTGATGATGTTTTTTCTGGTCGTGTCGGTTGGTGCCGGAGCTGTCGAAAAGCCATCCAAGATCGCACCGGATGGTCCCCGCTTTAATTTCACCAGTATTAACGTCGCCCAGGTCGTGCAGTTGATCTATGGTGAGGCTTTGAAGGATGCGTACGTGATCGCTCCCGAAGTGCTCACGGATGAGCGTTCGGTTTCGTTTCGCTACGATCCCGCTGCCGGCGAACTGCGGCCCTTCATCATGGCGTTTCTGGACTCGCTCGGCCTTGCTGTCGTGAGACGCAATGGTGTCGATTTCGTCGGAAAGAAGTCACCCCCGGAAGAAAAAGCCGCCGAGGTGCGTGATGTGTTTGTGTATCGTCCGCGCTTTCGTGATGGCTCGTACCTTGTTGATCTCTTGTCGCCATTGTTTAAGGGCGAGTTCACTGCTCGCCGTGCTGTCCATGCTCCAGCCGGCGACAAGTCGCTGCAGATCGCCTCGCCAGCAGGATCTGCGGCCGCGACCATCGACCGCCAGAGCGACACGCTTGTTTTTTCTGGTGCTTCTGCCGAGGTTACGATGCTGAAAAAACTGCTTGCCCAAGTCGATACTGCTGTGGGCGATGTCATCGTGCGTGGAGTGCTGTACGAGGTACAGAACACGAGCAGCGACGGCTCTGCATTTAGCCTGGCACTAAATCTACTGGGCGGCAAGCTTGGCCTGTCGCTGGGTTCTACTGTGGCCGCGAACAGTAACTACATCAGTCTCAAGAACACGACGATTGATGCAGTGCTTACATCGCTGTCTTCGGATAGCCGGTTTACGGTGAAATCCGCGCCTACGCTTCGGGTGCAGTCGGGACAGAGCGGTCGATTCACTGTTGGGGAAGATGTACCCGTTCTCGGCGCCGTGTCCTATCCATCTGCGGGCGCTGCTGTTCAATCTGTGGAGTATCGGTCCAGCGGGCTTATTTTTGAGTTGCTCCCCATCGTGCATGAAGACGCTGTCGATCTACAGGTTCTTCAGCAAAAGTCGAGTTTTGTCAGCACTAATACCGGGGTAAATAATTCGCCCACACTCATTAAGCGAGAGCTGAAAACATCTCTTTCGGTCGGGAATGGAGAGCTGGTGGTGATTGGCGGATTGACTGAGGACAAGGACTCAACTGTCCTTACGGGCCTTGGCTGGTTTCCGGGACTCAATCTGGGAAAGGCGAGGGACAAGAACAATACTGAGGTGATTCTAATACTTCAGCTTACTAAGGTCTGACTAAGGTAACTAACGCGAGCGTATCAATTACGAATGGAGGTAATGATGAAAACGCTTGAAGATTTAATATTTAGAAAAGAATTTCGGGATGCCTGCTAGTTGGCCGTCCGCGACGCCTTAGCTGATGCGAATGCTGCCGGACTGCCAAAGGCGTATAGGGAACTCGACCGCTCCGCCCAGGCCAAATATCGACCTCGTGCCGAACTCGGTCCGCATCGGTCGAGCATTGATGTTTATAGGGAATTGGATGACTTTAAAAAAGACTGAAGGTGGTTGGCTTGTCGATATTCAGCCTGGTGGGCGTGGGCAGAAGAGAATTCGGAAAACGCTGCCGACCAAGGCAGAAGCACTGCAGTTTGAGGCGTGGGCTAAGACAGAAGTCGTGCAGACAGGCGGCTGGGTTAAACCTAAAAAAAATGTAACGCGGCTCTCTGAACTAATCGAGCTTTGGCAATCACACCATGGCATCCAGCTTCGACATACTCGCACCTATGGAACGCTTTTGCGAATTTGTGACGCACTAGGAAACCCTATCGCTGAGCAACTGAGATCGGAACACTTTGCCGAGTACCGTTCAGCCAGGTTGGCAGCTGGTGCATCCCGAAATACGATCAACCGGGAACATGCCTACTTGCGTGCGGTCTTCAATGAGCTGATCCGGCTGGGTTTCTGGACAGCTGACAATCCGCTTGCTCGATTGCGTCAGTTCAAGATCGCAGAACGCGAGCTGTCTTATCTGACCTCAGACGAAATCCGCACCCTATTGTTAGCGTTAGCAACGCGGACTGATCGTGATGCGCTTTTGATTACGAAGTTGTGTCTTGCGTCAGCCGCACGCTGGAACGAAGCGGAGTCTTTACGTATCTCTCAGCTTCACAGCGGCATGATCCACTTCACTCAAACGAAAACCGACAAAAATCGCTCTGTTCCAATAGACGACACGCTTGCGGAAGAGATCAGGATGTTTCATAAGCAGAATAATCGGGACACTACCGGTCGCATCTTCAAGAGTGCAGTTGGTGCATTCCGAATGGCGGTGAAAGAATCTGGTATCGAGTTGTTGTCGGGTCAGCTCACGCACGTTCTGCGCCATACTTTCGCGAGCCATTTCATGATGAATGGCGGGAACATTCTGACGCTGCAAAAAGTTCTGGGCCATTCCAGTCTGCAAACCACAATGATTTACGCCCATCTTAGCCCTGAACATCTCCAGGAAGCCAAGATGTTGAACCCGTTGACGCGGTTGACAGTTGGTTGACACTCGACCAAAAGAAAAGGGCTTACATTTCTGTAAGCCCTTGATATTCTTGGTGCCGACTGCCGGTTTCGAACTGGCCACCTGATGATTACAAATCAACTGCTCTACCAAATGAGCTAAGTCGGCAAAAACTGTGCGTTGCGAATTATACGCTATTTAATGCGCGTCAGGGTCGGGCGGCCACCTTTTTTTGGTGGCTCGTCGTCGCCGGGCGTGGCGTTGTCGCGTTGTTCGGAGGAACTGGTCGGCACGGACGCCAAGGTCGGGGCGCTGGAGACCGGCGCGATCGCTGGCGGCGGCACGTCGCTGGATGCGGGGCTGTCCGTCGGTTGCGCATCGGGATCATCGTTGCCCAGCACGGGCTCGAAGGCCATGCCCTGGCCGTTTTCGTTGGCGTAGATGGCCATCACGTTGTCGACTGGCACATAGATTTCGCGCGAGACACCACCAAAGCGGGCGTGGAAGCGGACGGCGTCGTTGTCCATCTTCAGGCCACTGGTGGCGCCGAAGCTGATGTTGAGCACGATTTCGCCCTTTTTCACGTATTCCATCGGTACCGTGGTGCGCGAATCGACTTTGACCGCGAGATAAGGCGTGTAGCCGCTGTCGGTGCACCATTCGTAGATGGCGCGCAGCATATAAGGTTTGGTTGAGATTTCAGACATGATAGGCACTGTGAGGCGGGAGCGCCCCCCGTCAAGCATGAGGCGGGCGCACCGGTAGTTCAATGAAACGATGGGACAACTAATTCAATAAAAGAACAAAGAATGACAGTTGGCCCAAGATGCCCCGGCAAGCGTGGCTTGCCGGGAATATCTTAACGGCGCATGACCTTTTCGGAAGGCGTCAGCGCTTCGATGTACGCAGGACGCGAGAAGATGCGTTCGGCGTATTTCATCAGCGGTGCAGCCGTCTTCGACAGTTCGATGCCGTAGTGGTCCAGGCGCCACAGCAGCGGCGCGACAGCCACGTCGAGCATCGAGAATTCGTCACCCAGCATGTACTTGTTTTTCAGGAACAGCGGCGCCAGGGTCGTCAGGCGGTCGCGGATTTCCGCGCGTGCCTTGTCGTGGGCCTTGTCGTTGCTTTTGGCGCGTTCGCTTTCCAGCACGTGCACGTGCACGAACAGTTCTTTTTCGAAATTGAACAGCATCAGGCGCGCGCGGGCACGCATCAGCGGATCGGCCGGCATCAGTTGCGGATGCGGGAAGCGCTCATCGATGTACTCGTTGATGATGTTCGATTCATACAGGATCAGTTCGCGCTCGACCAGGATAGGCACCTGGCCATACGGGTTCATGGTCGAAATATCTTCCGGTTTGTTGAACAGGTCGACGTCGCGCACTTCGAAGTCCATGCCTTTTTCAAACAGGACCAGGCGGCAGCGTTGCGAAAATGGGCAGGTTGTACCCGAATAGAGAACCATCATTTTTTATAGTTCCTTAGAAACAAAGGGGGTGAAGCCGCGAACGGCTCACCCCAGGTCGCTTGTCCACTCATGCGGACAACGCAGAAACAGGCATAAACCGGCCTATGGCCGGCGCCTCACTTATTTGACTTCCTTCCAGAACGACGCGTTAAGGCGCCATGCCAGCAGAGCAAATACCGACAGGAACAGCAGCACCCAGACGCCCAGGCGCTTGCGTGTTTGCTGTGCCGGTTCGGCCATCCACTCCATGTAACCGACCAGGTCGGCTACCGCATTGTCATACTCGATCTTGTTCAACGTGCCTGGCTTGACCTGCTCGAAGCCGGCAAATTTGTGGATCTTCTTGCCAGCTTCGTGCGGATCATTTTCTTCCACGAACTTGGCAGTCTGGACACCTTGCAATTCCCATAATACATGCGGCATGGCAACATTCGGCAAGACCATGTTGTTCCAGCCGGTCGGCCGAGTGTCGTCTTTATAGAACGTACGCAGGTAAGTATACAGGTAGTCGCCGCCTGTGCCAGCGGAAGATGATTTCGCGCGCGAAATTACCGACAAATCCGGCGGTACGACGCCAAAGAAGGCCTTGGCGTCCTGTGGTGCCAGGCTTGTTGTCATCAGGTCGCCTACTTTATCACCTGAGAACAACAGATTCTGCTTGATCTGGTCTTCCGTCAAGCCCAGGTCGCGCAGGCGGTTGTAACGCATCGACACGGCAGCGTGGCAATTCAGGCAATAATTGACGAACAATTTGGCGCCATGTTGCAGCGCTGCCATGTTCGTCTGGCGGTCAGGTGCCTTGTCCAGCGGAAAGCCGCCTTCGCTGGCGAGAGCCATGGCGGGCACGAAGGCCAGGATGGCGAGCAGTTTTTTTGCAATCTTCATATGATGTATGTCCTTTGAGCGTGGCGTGAGAGCGGCTTAGTGCGGGTGAAACGTCACACGCGACGGCACGGTCTTGAACTTGCCCATTGCACTCCACCATGGCATCAGCAGGAAAAAGCTGAAGTAAATCAGTGTGCACACTTGCGACACGATGGTTTTCGTATCCGTTGGCGCCTGGGTGCCGAGGTAGCCCAGGATCAGGAACGACAGGCCGAAGATGGCGTACACATATTTGTGCCAGTTCGGACGGTAGCGGATCGATTTCACAGGCGAATGGTCGAGCCATGGCAGGAAGGCCAGGATCACGACGGAACCGCCAAAGAACACCACGCCCCAGAATTTCGCGTCCAGCACCTGTGGCAGCATGCCGATGATGGCGACGATGGCGATGCCGGCGATGGCCGACTTGACGGTCGTCGACAGGCGCGACTTGAGCCAGATGAACACCACGTAAGCAGCCACGACACCCATCAGCACGTACATGAAGTCGGCCGTGGTGGCACGCAGCACCGAGTAGAACGGCGTGAAGTACCAGGTTGGCGCGATGTGCAGCGGGGTTTTCAGCGAATCGCCGGGCAGGAAGTTGTTGTATTCCAGGAAATATCCACCCATTTCCGGCGCGAAGAACACGACGGCGCTGAAAATGACGAGGAAGATCGACACGCCGAACAGATCATGCACGGTGTAGTACGGATGCGACGGGATGGAATCGACCGGGTGGCCATCGGCGCCCAGGTTTTCCTTCACTTCGATGCCGTCCGGGTTGCTCGAGCCCACTTCATGCAGGGCGATCAAGTGCGCTGCAACCAAGCCCAGCAGTACCAGCGGGATGGCGATCACGTGGAAGGCGAAGAAGCGGTTCAGGGTCGCGTCGGAAACAACGTAGTCGCCGCGTATCCACAACGACAGGTCAGGGCCGATGAACGGGATGGCGCCAAACAGGTTGACGATCACTTGTGCGCCCCAGTACGACATCTGGCCCCATGGCAGCAGGTAGCCGAAGAACGCTTCGGCCATCAGGCACAGGAAGATGGCGAAACCGAACAGCCAGATCAGTTCACGTGGCTTGCGGTACGAGCCGTACAGCAGGGCGCGCGTCATGTGCAGGTAGACGATGATGAAGAAGGCCGAGGCGCCCGTCGAGTGCATGTAGCGCACCAGCCAGCCCCACGGGACCTCGCGCATGATGTACTCGACGGAATTGAAGGCCAGGGCCGCATCCGGTTTGTAGTGCATGGTCAGGAAGATGCCGGTGACGATCTGCAAGACCAGCACCAGCATGGCCAGCGAGCCGAAGATGTACCAGAAATTGAAGTTTTTCGGGGCGTAGTACTTGCCCCATTGGTCATTCCACAGCTTGGTCAGGGGAAAGCGGTCATCTACCCAGCCCAGCGCTTTTTCGGCGACGGGAGCGTCTGCCGGGAATTTCGTTTCTTTAAAAGCAGCCATGATCAAGCCTCGCCTTTCTCGTCTTTACCTATCAGCAATTTGGTGTCGCTCAGGTACATATGGCGCGGCACTTGCAGGTTGTCCGGCGCTGGCTTGTTCTTGAACACGCGGCCTGCCATGTCGAAGGTGGAGCCGTGGCAAGGGCACAGGAAGCCGCCTTCCCAGTCATCTGGCAGCGACGGTTGCGGGCCGGGGGCAAATTTCGAGGAAGGGGAGCAGCCAAGATGGGTGCAGATGCCGACGGCGACGAGAATTTCAGGCTTGATCGAGCGCGCTTCGTTCATGCAGTATTCAGGCGTGAATTCGGCGGGATTGCGTTGCGAATTGGCATCGGCGACTTTGCCATCGGTCTTTTTCAGGGACGCGATCATTTCCGGCGTGCGTTTCAGAATCCAGACCGGCTTGCCGCGCCATTCGACGGTGCGCATTTCGCCGGGTTGCAAGGTGGTGATGTCTACTTCGACCGGCGCGCCAGCCGCTTTCGCGCGCTCCGACGGCTGGAAGGTGCTTACCAAGGCTCCCGCGGTTGCCAATCCAACTACACTGCCCGCCGCGCACGTGGCGACGAGCAAGCCGCGACGGCCTGAATCGACCTGCTTTTCGTTACTCATGCAAACCCCAATCAGTCAAAATGCGAATCTTTATTATGAGTGGCAGCCGCGAAAAACCCGTCGCCGAAGCTCTATCCCACTGATTGCCGCAACCCGCATCTTTGTACGGTAAAGTGGCAACATCCCTGCGGAACTTCGGCCAATGGCGCAGCCCGTGCCAGTTTCTTGTTGATTATCCGGAAGTGAAAAAGCCACTTCTGGCAACCGCAAATTATAAGTGAAGCAAACAACGAATAGAACAAAAACGTTGCTTGTACCATAATTTATATACTTTTGCAGGAGGTGGCTAGTTCTTTCGAACTAGATGCGCCCGGCTGTGCCCGAATTGGTCCTGCCGACAACCATAAGTTGGTGGCACCGGGAATCAATAGTATGATCGACATGTTTTTTATACATATCCGAAGGAGAAATTCATGGCAATGATGAAGGAATTTAAAGAATTTGCAATGAAAGGCAACGTTGTCGATCTGGCGGTCGGTGTCATCATCGGCGGCGCCTTCGGCAAGATTGTCGATTCCCTGGTGCAAGACGTGATCATGCCGCCCATCGGCCGCATTTTCGGTGGCCTCGATTTCGCCAATTATTACCTGCCCCTGAACGGCCAAGCCACGACGATGACCCTGGTGGAAGCGAAAAAGGCGGGCGCCGTGCTGGCCTACGGTAATTTCCTCACTATTTTGCTCAACTTTGTCATTCTTGCCTTCATCATCTTCCAGATGGTGCGCCTGATGAACAAGGCCCGCCGCAGCGAACCTGTCGCGCCGGCGCCAGCGCCGGCCACGCCGGAAGACATCGTGCTGCTGCGTGAGATCCGCGACTCCCTGCAGAAGAACGGACAGAATAGCAACGATCTGGCAAAATAAGTCGTTCCGGCAATGGCCGGCTGACCTGGGCAGAGAACTCTATGCGACGATTCTGGTTATTGTTTGCGCAAACCGTGACCATCGCGTTGGCGCTGTACTTTGTGTACGGCGCGCTGCGTCCGGCCAGCCGGGTACAGCAGCTGGGCTCTGCCGCCAAGCCGGTCCCCGTGGTGGAAACGGCGTCCAGCAGCCTGGCGCCCGGTTCCTACCGCGACGCGGCGGCGCGCGCCATGCCCGCCGTCGTCAACATCCTCACCCTGCAAGTGCCCAAACGCGGCGCCCATCCGCTGGCGCGCGATCCCTTCTTCAAACGTTTCTTCGGCGAACGCGACCCGGACGGCGAGGATGACGAGGACTTGAAAAACAGCCTGGGCTCGGGCGTCATCGTCAGCCATGAAGGTTACGTGCTGACCAACAACCACGTGGTCGAAGGCGCCGATGAAATCGAAGTGGTGCTCACCGACGGGCGCAAGGCGCCGGCCAAGGTAGTGGGCCTGGATCCCGAAACGGACCTGGCCGTGATCAAGATCGACCTCGACAAGCTGCCCGTCATCGTGCTGGGCCAGTCGGAACTGGCGCGCGTGGGCGACGTGGTGCTGGCCATCGGCAACCCGTTTGGCGTGGGCCAGACGGTGACCATGGGCATCATCTCCGCCCTGGGCCGCAACAACTTGCACATCAACAGCTTTGAAAACTTCATCCAGACGGATGCGGCCATCAACTTCGGCAATTCGGGCGGCGCCCTGGTCGATACGCGCGGCAACTTGATCGGCATCAATACGGCGATTTATTCGCAAAGCGGCGGTTCCGTCGGCATCGGCTTCGCCATTCCTGTCTCGACGGCCAAGACGGTGATGGAAGCCATCATCAAGGATGGCCACGTGGTGCGCGGCTGGATCGGCGTGGAAACGCAGGACATCACGCCAGAGTTGGCGCAAAGCTTCAACTTGCAGCGCTCAAGCGGCGCCATCATTGCCGGCGTGGTGCGCAACGGGCCGGCCGACAAGGCTGGCATCGTGCCCGGCGACATCCTGCTGACGGTGGAAGGCAAGCCCGTGGCCGACACGACGGAAATGCTCAATCTGATCGCCCAACTGCCGCCCGGCGGAAAAGCTAAAATGACGGTGCTGCGCAAGAATCGCGAAGCGGCACTCGACGTGATGGTGGGCAAGCGCCCCCTCCCGAAAGAGCTTTCCAAATAGTTGCTGATCGGAATTTGACACATGCATGTGCGTGATTTGACCCAATTTTTACGTGAACTGAGCGATAACAACAATCGTCCCTGGTTTGTCATGAACAAGCCCCGTTACGACATTTTGCGCGAGGAATTCCTGGCGCTGGTCACTAGCCTGATCGGTGAGCTGGGCAAATTTGACCCGGCCGTGAAGTACTGCAATCCGAAGAAGGCCTTGTTCCGCATCAACCGTGACGTGCGTTTCGCGCACGACAAGAGCCCGTATAAAACGCGCTTTTCGGCCGCCATCGCGCCAAACGACATGCGCCGTCCCAGCAAGGCGGGCGGCCCCACGTATTATCTGCAGATCGATGGCCAGGGCAACTTGCTGTTCGGCGCCGGCGAATACATGCCGCCCCCTGGCCGCCTGAAGGCGCTGCGCGAACACATGGTCAACGACGCGCCAGGTTTTTCCAAAGTGCTGAAAAATAAGCGTTTAAAAGCCCGCTTCGGCACCATCCAGAATGAGGGCAAGTTGCAGCGCCCGCCCAAGGGCTTCGAGGCGGATGCCGAACATATCGAATTCATCAAGCTGAAAAGCTTTTTTGTCTGGACCGAAATACCGCTGCCCGTGAACGAACCGGAAAAACTGCTGCCGACCCTGGCGGAAGGCTTGAAGGATGCGTGGCCGCTGGTCGAGTGGATGCGCGGCGCGAAAGAGCCGGAGGAAGTCACCGAGTAATTGCTGAAGGAGCACATAATGGCACTGGAGCACGCAAGTTCAGGACAGGTGATTGAGGTGTTGCGCAGGAATGGCGACGACCTGTCGCAGTTTTCCGCCATCGCGCTGGCCAGGACGGACGAACTGGAATTGATCCGCATGTGCATGCCCAAGGGCAAGACCATGCCCGAGCATCATGTGCTCGGTGAAATCACTCTGCTGTGCCTGCAAGGACAGGTGGCGGTGACGGCGCATGGCGGGGAGCAATTGCTGGGGCCGGGGCAGATGCTGTATCTGCACGGCGGCCAGGCGCATGCGCTGGCCGCGCGCGAAGACAGTCTGGTGCTGCTGACGATATTGATGGCCAAGGCGGGACGCTAAGTTTCCCCTGCCGCGTCAGGCCGCCTCGGCGCGCGGATCGCGTGACAGCAGCTGCTGCACCATCACGTGCGGCAAATCCCCATCGAACAGTACGCCGGCCACCGCGTTGGTGATCGGCATGTCGACGCCCATGCGGCGCGCCAGTTCGCGCACGGCTTTGGCGCAGGGTACGCCTTCGGCCACATGACCGAGTTCGGCCACGATGGTGGCCAAGGCCTTGCCTTGCGCCAGGCCCAGGCCGACCCGGCGGTTGCGCGACAAGTCGCCCGTGCAGGTCAAAATCAAGTCTCCCATGCCCGTCAAGCCCATGAACGTTTCCGTCTGGCCACCCAGGGCCGTGCCCAGGCGCGTGATTTCCGCCAGACCGCGCGTGATCAGCGCGGCGCGCGCATTCAAGCCCAGGCCCAGGCCGTCGGCCACGCCCGTGGCAATGGCCAGCACGTTCTTCACGGCGCCGCCCACTTCCACGCCCACCAGGTCTTCGCTCGCATACACGCGGATAGTGCCGCCATGCAAGGCCGAGACGACGGCGCCGCGCAAGGCGGCACTGTGCGAGGCGATGGTCAGCGCGCACGGCAGGCCGCGTGCCACTTCCTGTGCGAACGAGGGGCCGGACAGGGCGCCGCCGGCGACTGTGTCGCCCAGCACTTCCCGCACGATCTGGTGCGGCAGCAGGCCCGTGCCTCCTTCAAACCCCTTGCACAGCCACACCAGATTCGGGATGGCCTTGTCTTTCAGTTGCAGCAGCAGAGGCCGCAAGCCCGCCACGGGGCAGGCGGCGATCAAGAGGCCCCGTTCGCCGCTGGCATGCGCGACGGCGGCGTCGAAATCGGCGCTGATGTGCAGTTGCGGCGGTAATGGGAAGCCGGGCAGATAGCTGTTTTCGCCACTGGCAGTCATGGCGGCCATGGCGTCGCCATTGCGGCCCCACAGCAGCACGTCGTGGCGGCCGGCCAGGGCCATGGCCACGGCCGTGCCCCAGGCGCCGGCACCCAGCACGGTGATCTTGCACGGGACGGCCTTGGCGCTGGTATCGGGAGTGTTTTCAGGGGAAACTTGCATGCAACCTCAGTCTGGCAGGGGGAAGGGCACGGCGCGGCTGGCCGCTGCCCCGATGAATCTGGCGGTGCTTACAAGCCCCACACTTCGCTGGTCTTGACGTAGCCGCTCTGGCCATCCTTATGCCGCACCTTGACCCAGCCGGAGCTGGGCTGCTCGCTCATTTCCAGCAGCACGCCCTTGTCGACGAGGATGATGGGGGAGGCGGTGTCATCGGGGCTGGCGCGTACCTTCAGGTTCGCGGCGCGCGCCACGACGTTGCGCTTGGCCGACAGGCCCTTGGCTTCCGTCCAGGCCATTTCGCCGCTGGCGTCGCGTACCTTGACCCATTCGCCGTAGCTGAGCACGACTTCCAGCGGCATGCCGCGTGGCGCCACGTACAGCTTGCCGCCCTTGGCGGACGGCGCGTCGTACAGGATCACGGGGGCCGCGCCCACCGTTTTGAAATCGACGGCGTGGCTGGCGGCGGTGGCCAGCAGCAGCACGGCGCCGGCCATCCAGCGGAACTTGCTCAAGAGCGCACTATTCAACATGATATTTTTTGAACCTTAACGAAACACGGCGGCCAGGCCGCCGTGTCAGGCCAGCCTTGACGGCCGGCGGGGTCTTGCAAAGCTTAGTGCGTTTCGCTGGCTGCTGGTGCTGCGGCAGCGGCGTCAGCAATAGCTTGCAGACGTTGTTGGTAGAACACTTCGAAGTTGATCTCGGCCAGGTGCACTGGCGGGAAGCCGGCACGGGTGATCACGTCGGCGATGTTGGCGCGCAGGTAAGGGTAGATGATGTTCGGGCAGCCGATTCCCAGCAGCGGATCGAGTTGATCGGCAGGAATGTTGCGTGCTTCGAAGATACCGGCTTGCTTGCCTTCTACCAGGAAAGCGACTTTGTCGCCGACTTTGGCGGTCACGGTGATGGTCACGGTTGCTTCGAAGATGCCGTCGGCCAGAGGCGCAGCGCCCACGTCCAGAGCCACTTCGATGGCTGGTGCTTCTTGTTCCAGGAAAATAGCTGGGGAATTTGGTTGTTCCAGCGACATGTCTTTCAGGTAGACGCGTTGGATTTGGAAGACTGGTTGCAGATTTTCGTCAGACATGGAACGCTTTCGTTGTAAAGGACAAGAACGGCACACCGTTCAAATATGGTGCTTGCGGTATTCAAACCGCGCCGGATAGGCGCGGCCAGATCAGGTGCGAGGCAATTGTATCAAAACAATACGACAAAAAACCAAGCAATTTCTCGAACCCGCTTTATATCAGGCTGCCGTGCCGTTTAACAAGGGGTCGAGCTTGCCAGCTTGATCGAGCGCATACAAATCGTCGAATCCGCCCACGTGGGTGTCGCCCACATAGATTTGCGGCACCGTGCGGCGACCCGTGCGTTCCATCATCTTGATGCGCTCTTCCGGGTCGAGGTCGACGCGGATCTTTTGCACGGTCACGCCCTTGGCTTCCAACAGGCGCTCGGCGCGCACGCAATACGGGCACACGGCGGTGCTATACACAATTACAGGGACGGTCATGATGATTCCTTCAGTTAAAAACACCGAACCAAACCTGCTGCGCGTCGTGATTTGCGGTCTGCGATGCTCACTGTGCCTTCGCACAGTTGCGCTTCTCAACCACAACTCCCATCCGCTCGCTACGGTTTTGTTGGGTGTTGTAATACGGACTTATTTGGCCAGCGACAAGGTTTTCAATGGCAAACCTTGCTTTTTCCATTCGTCGAGGCCGCCTTCCAGGCTCGTTGCCTCAGCGAAACCGGCTTTACCCAGCAGGCCGACGGCCGTTGCCGAACGCGAACCTTTCTGGCAAACCACTACAATGGGGCGCGTTTTGAATTTTTCCAGCTCGCCCAGGCGTTTTGCCAGTTCCGGCAGCGGCATGTTTTTCGCGTCAGGCAAGTGGCCCGTGGCGAATTCTTCCGCGCTGCGCACGTCGACGATGATGGTCTTGCCACGGTTGATCAGTTGCGTGACTTCCAGCACGGTCGCGCGCTTGCCGCGCATCGACAGCAGTGGCCAGAGGAGGGCGCCGCCGGAAATAATGACGATGGCAAACAGAAAAATGTGGTCGATAATGAATTTCACGTAGGGTCCAATGGTTTAAGTCAATCCGCGCATTATAAAATAGAAGCTGGACGAGGTCTTTTTACGTTTTGCTTTTTTGATTTGAACCCCTTGAGAAGATAGAACTATGTACAAAATCGTTTTCATGCGTCACGGCGAGTCCACCTGGAACCTCGATAACCGCTTCACCGGCTGGACCGACGTCGATCTGACGGAAAAGGGCGTCAACGAAGCCAAGGCCGCCGGCCAGATCCTCAAGCAGGAAGGTTTTACGTTCGACGTGGCCTACACTTCGGTCTTGAAGCGCGCCATTCGCACCCTGTGGCTGGCGCTCGACGAGATGGACATGATGTATTTGCCAATCAAGAACGACTGGCGCTTGAACGAACGCCACTACGGCGCCCTGCAAGGCCTGGACAAGGGCGAGACGGCCGCCAAGTATGGCGACGAGCAAGTACTGGTATGGCGCCGCAGCTATGACACGCCGCCGCCGCCGCTGGAAGCTGACGATGACCGCGCCTCGTTCAACGATCCGCGCTATGCCGGCTTGCCGAAAGCGTCGATTCCGCTGACCGAATGCCTGAAAGACACCGTGGCGCGCGTGATGCCGTCCTGGGACGAAGAGATCGCCCCGGCCATCCGCGCCGGCAAGAAGATCATCATTTCGGCCCACGGCAACAGCCTGCGCGCGCTGATCAAGATGCTCGATGGCATCAGCGACAGCGACATCGTGGGCCTGAACATTCCGAACGGCCAGCCGCTCGTGTATGAACTGGACGCCGACCTGAAACCGATTCGTCATTACTACCTGGGCGACCCGGCAGCGATTGCGGCAGCGCAAGCGGCCGTGGCGAACCAAGGGAAGGCCAAGTAACTTGTTGTCTTTCTTCCGCGGCACAGCGATCGCCCCCTCTGCTGAACGACCCCTGCCGGCGTGGCGCGCCGGCGCCATGCTGTGCGCAGCGCTGCTGTTGTCGAGCGGCGCCGTACAGGGTGCCAAGCCCACCGAACGCAGCAAGCAGAAAGCGGCCGCGGAAGCACAACGTGCTGGATTGCAACAAAAGCTGACGGCGCTCAAGCGCGACATCAGCCGCACGGAAAGCGCCAAGGATGACGCGGCCGATACTCTGGCCGAGTCGGAAGAGGCCATTTCCAACGCCAACCGCGCCTTGCGCGACCTGGCACAGGAGCAAAGCGCGACGGGCGTGAAACTCAATGCGCTGGGGCAGGAGCACCAGCAACTGACGGCCACCGTCGAGAAACAGAAGACGCAGCTGTCAAAGTTGCTGCGTGAACAATATGTCGCCGGCAACGAAGACCGCATCAAGCTGCTCTTGTCGGGTGACAACCCGAACCGCATCAACCGCGACTTGCAACTGATGGCGTATGTGTCGCAGGCGCAGGCGCGCCTGCTGGAAGCCTTGCGCGCCAACTTGCTGGCGGTCGAGAAAAACCAGGCGGACGTGCAGAACGCCAAGGATGAACTGGAAGAAATCGCGCAGGAAGAGCGCGACCAGAAGGCTCTGCTGGTGCAGGAAAAGGCGCGCCGCGCCGCCTTGCTGACGAGCTTGTCGCAGCGCCTGGTGGCGCAGCGCAAGGAAGTGGGCAATGTCGAGCGCGACGAACAGCGCATGGGCAACCTGGTCGACAAGCTGGCGAAACTGATCGAAGAGCAGGCCGCCGCCGCCGCGGCCGAAAAGAAACGCCAGCAATTGCTGGCCGAGCAACGCGCCGCCGCAAAAGCGGCCGCCGACGCCAAGATCGCCGCGGAAAAGCGCGAACGCCTGCTGGCCGCGCGCGCCAAGGCCGCCCAGGCGCAGGCTGAACGCGAACGCATTGCAAAAGAGCAACAAAATAAATCGGGCAAGATCAAGCCGCAGACGCCGCCACCGCCCGTCAAGCTTGAACCGATCGATGACGACGAGCCGCCGCAAGTGGCCAAGGTCACGCCGAAACCCGAGCCGAAGCCGGAACCGGAGCCGGAACGCCCGAGCCTGGGCCCGGCTGCACCGGCCGGCGCTTTTGCCAGCATGAAAGGGCAGTTGCGCGCGCCCGTGGCGGGCAAGATTGCCGCCCGCTTCGGCAGCAAGCGCGGTGACGGACCCAGCTGGAAGGGCGTGTTCATCCGCACGGGCGAAGGCAGCGAGATCCACGCCATCGCTGGTGGCCGCGTGGTGTTTTCCGACTGGCTGCGCGGTTTCGGCAATTTGATCATCGTCGACCATGGCGGCCAGTACATGAGTATTTATGGCAATAACCAATCCTTGCTGAAACGGGTGGGCGATGCCGTCAAGGGCGGCGAAGCCATTGCCAGCGCGGGCAACAGCGGCGGCAACGAGGAATCAGGGCTATACTTTGAATTGCGTCATCAGGGCCGCGCCTTCGACCCCGCCACCTGGGTGAAGTTTTAAGTTCCCACCATTGCTGCGGCAGCGAATTTGTAGATTGCGAAGAATAAATGGGTATCAAAGTCAAAAGTATCGGCCTGATCGGTCTGGGCGTACTGGCCGGTATCGGCATGTCGCTGCAGTTCCCGGCCGTGGCGCAGAAAATCACGAATGCCCCGCTGCCGCTCGACGAGCTGCGCCAGTTGTCCGATGTCTTCGGCCTGATCAAGTCCGATTATGTCGAGAAGGTGGAAGACAAGAAACTCCTGACGGAAGCCATTTCCGGCATGGTGTCGTCGCTGGACCCGCATTCCGTCTACCTGGATAAAAATGCTTTCAAGGAAATGCGCGAAAGCGTGCAAGGCAAGTTTGTCGGCATCGGCATCGAAGTGAGCATGGAAGACGGCTACGTGAAAGTCGTCTCGCCCATCGAGGACAGCCCGGCCGCCAAGGCGGGCATCCTGGCCGGTGACCTGATCACCCGTCTCGACAATATCCCGCTGAAAGGCTTGCAGCTGGAGGAAGTCATCAAGAAGATGCGCGGCCAGCCCGGCAGCAAGCTGGTGCTGACCATGTCGCGCAAGGGCGAAAGCAAGCCGCTGGTGTTCCCCATCGTGCGCGAGGAAATCCGCGTGCAAAGCGTGAAGGCGAAGATGGTCGCGCCCGGCTACGCCTGGTTGCGTATCGCCCAGTTCCAGGAACCGACCGTCGATGACATGGTCAAAAAGATTAACGCGCTGTATGCGCAAGACCCCAAGCTGAAGGGCCTGGTGCTGGACTTGCGCAACGATCCCGGTGGCGTCGTGCCTGGCGCCATCGGCGTGGCGACAGCATTCCTTCCGGGTAATTCCGTGATCGTTTCCACCAAGGGCCAGTTGCCGGAGTCGAAGCAAGTGTTTTATGGCCGCCGCGAATTTTATGCGCCGCCGGGCGCCAAGGCCGACCCGCTGGCCAAGCTGCCGGCCGCGCTGAAGACCGTGCCGCTAGTGGTATTGGTCAATGCCGGCTCCGCTTCAGCCTCGGAAATCGTCGCCGGCGCCTTGCAGGATTACCAGCGCGCGACCGTCATCGGCACGCAAACGTTCGGCAAGGGTTCCGTGCAAACCTTGCGCCAGATCACGGCCGACACGGCCGTCAAGCTGACGACGGCCCGCTACTACACGCCGAAAGGCCGGGCCATCCAGGCGCGCGGCATCGTGCCCGACTTGCTGGTCGATGAAACGGCCGAGGGCGATGGCTGGAACAGCCTGCGCGTGCGCGAGGCGGACCTGGAAAAACACCTGAGCAGCAACGATGGCAAGCCGGAAGCGGCCAAGCCAACGATGGAAGGCATGCAGGATCAATTGGAAGAAGAGCAGCGCCTGATCGCCACGGCGAAAAAGCGCAAGCCGCTCGAATACGGCGCCAAGGATGATTTCCAGCTACAGCAAGCCTTGAACCACTTCCAGGGCTTGCCGGTGCAACTGGCCAAGGTCGACGCCAAGGGCGAGAAGATCAGCGCCAAGCCGGAAATTGCTTCCGACATCAAGGCGGACGACAAGAAAATCCCTGTGCAAAAACCGTAGTCGTCGCCATGAACGACCATCAGCTGCTGCGCTATTCGCGCCATATCCTGTTAGACGAGATCGGCATTGAAGGCCAGCAAGCCCTGCTCGACGCGCATGTGCTGGTGATCGGCGCGGGCGGGCTGGGCTCGCCGGCCGCCATGTACCTGGCCGCCAGCGGTGTCGGCAAGCTGACCCTGGTCGATGACGACACGGTCGACCTGACCAATCTGCAGCGCCAGATCGCCCATACGACGGCGCGCGTGGGCCAGCCGAAAGTGCTGTCGGCGTGCGAAACATTGACTGGCATCAATCCCGAGATTGAATTAATTGCTTTGCAGGAGCGCCTCGACGGTGCGCGCCTGGCCGAACTGGTCTTGTCGGCCACGGTGGTGCTCGACTGCACGGATAACTTCGCCACGCGCCACGCCGTCAACCGCGCCTGCGTGGCGGCCAGGGTGCCGCTGGTGTCGGGCGCCGTGATCCGCTTCGACGGGCAAGTGAGCGTCTTCGACCCGCGCACGGGTACCCAGCCGTGTTATTCCTGCCTGTTTCCGCAGGAGCAGCAGTTCACGGACGAGGCGTGCTCGACCATGGGCGTGTTTGCGCCGCTGGTGGGCGTGGTGGGCGCCATGCAGGCGGCCGAGGCGCTGAAACTCATCATGGGCGTTGGGGAATCACTGGCGGGACGGCTGCTGCTGCTTGATGGCTTGCACATGGAATGGAGCAGGATGCGGGTGGCGCGCGACCCCGGCTGCGCCGTTTGCGGTGTAGTGGTCTTGCCGCTCTGAGTAGCCCCGCACAAATTTTTCCCCATATGACAGGCTTTGTCATATTTCCGCTTTATACTCTGCACTCATTACTTACCTTCTTCTCTTTTTCTTATGCAAAACGCTGCAAACCATCCGATACGCCAGCGCCGCGCGCGCGGCTTCACTTTGATCGAAATCATGGTCGTGGTGGTGATCATGGGCATCCTCGCCTCGCTGGTGGTACCCAAGCTGATCGCCCGCACGGGCGAGTCGAAAGTGGCGGCGGCGAAAGTCGACATCGCTACCGTGATGCAAGCCTTGAAACTGTACCGCCTGGATAACCAGCGCTACCCGACCACCGAGCAGGGCTTGCAGGCGCTGATCGAAAAACCGACCACGGGACCGGCCGCGAATGGCTGGAAGGCGGGCGGTTACCTGGAAAAGATGCCGAAGGACCCATGGGGTAACCCATACCAGTTCCTGTCGCCGGGCGTGAAGGGCGAAGTCGACATCATTTCGCTGGGCGCCGACGGCCAGCCTGGCGGTAGCGGCGATGACGCCGATATCGGCTCCTGGGAACTGTAAGTTTTCCATTGCATGCCTGCCATGACCACCGGTCGCGCACTGCCCCGGCCACGCGCCAGCGGCTTCACGCTGATCGAATTGCTGGTGGTGATGGTCATCATCGGGGTGACCCTGGGCCTGGTGTCGCTGAACGCCATGCCGAATGGCCAGCAAGCGTTGCAGAAGGAAGCCGAGCGCATCGCCCTGCTGCTGCAGCTGGCGCGCGATGAAGCCATCGTGCGCAGCCGGCAGGTGGCATTCGAGGCTGACGAAAATCAATACCGTTTCCTGGTCCTCAATGAAAAACTGTGGCAACCCGTGACACAGGATGACTTGCTGCGCGAACGCAGCTTCAACAATACGCCCATGCTGCTCAGCGTGCAGCCGTCAAACAGCGTGGCTCAGCCTCTGCGCATCATCTTCGGCCGCGAACCGGTCGACAAGCCTTTCGTGCTGACCCTGGCCAGCGGCGAACGCAGCGTGGCCATCCGCGCCGATGGCATCGGCCATTTCACGGTCGAGCAATGATGGGCATCTCCCGACACTACCGCCAGCGCGGCTTCACTTTACTGGAAGTATTGGTGGCCCTGGTCATCGTCGGCACGGCCCTGGGCGCGTCCTTGCGCGCCGTGGGCAGCCTGACGCAGAACAGCGATGGCTTGCGCAGCGCCATGATGGCCACCTGGTCGGCGGAAAACCACCTGGTGCGCTTGCGCCTGGCAAAAACCTTTCCGCAGACGGGCAAGCGCACGGTCGACTGCCCGCAAGGCGATTTAAAACTTATCTGCGAGGAGGAAGTGGTGGCCACGCCGAATCCCCGCATCCGGCAAGTGCGCGTGAACGTGTACGACGTGCAATACCCGGCCCGGCGCATCGTGCGCCTGGTCTTGCTGGCGTTTAACGACTGATGGCGCGCCGCAATCACTCCGCCGCTGGCTTCACCCTGATCGAGCTGCTCGTGGCGATCGGCATTTTGGCCATGGTCGCCGTGCTGGGCTGGCGCGGCCTGGACAGCATCATGCGTTCGCGTGAAGTGCTGACCAGCCAGCTGGAGCAGGCGCGCGGCATGCAGCTGGCGTTTGCCCAGATGCAAAGCGATTGCGACCATCTGGCCGGCGCCGGCCAAAGCAATACCCTGCTGAATGGCCGCACCAACCTGAGCGCCGAGACCGACCGCCTGACTCTGGTGCGCCTGGCCGCATCGGAACAGGAGCCGCAACAGTTGCAAGTGGTCACTTACCGCCTGCGCGGCGGCGTGCTGACGCGGCGCGAGTCGAACGGCACGCGCGACCTGGCGGTCCTCGACACCCTGTGGCAGGCGGCGCGCGACGATACCGATAGCTCCAGCGCCGACGTGGCCCTGATGCATGGCGTCGACAGCATGGTCATGCGTGGCTGGAACAATGGCGCCTGGAATGTGCTGACGGCGGGCGTCACCATCTCCACGCAAGTGCCGGGCCTGGAAGTGACCTTGCAAATGCCGGGCCAGGACGCTGGCCTGTCCAAAGTCTTTTTATTGGGACCGGGATGAAGCCCGTCAAGCTCCCTGCGCGCCAGCGTGGCGTGGCCGTCATCACGGCCCTGCTGCTGACGGCGCTGGCCATCACGGTCGTCGCCAGCCTGTTCTGGCAGCAGCAAGTGCAAGTGCGTTCGATGGAAAACCAGCGTTTGCGCCTGCAGACGCAGTGGGCCATGCGCGGCATGGTTGACTTCGCCCGCTTCTGGTTGCGCCAGGACAATCCCATGCTGACGGCGCTGGACGGCGTGTGGGCGACGCCCATCGAGGAAGCGCGGCTTGACGATTACGTCGACCGTGAAAAGGTCGATACGGAAAAATTCGACGCCACCGTCTCTGGCCGCGCGCTCGACGCGCAGGCGCGGTTTAATATTACCAACCTGGTCGCCGCCACGGGCGGCATCAATCCGAAACAGGTGCTGGCCTACCAGCGATTATTGTCAAACATGAAGCTCGATAGTGGCTTGGCGCAGGCCACGGCCGATGCCGTGCTGCGCGCCAAGCCGAAACCACGCACTGGTAGCAGCGGCAGCGATGGCAAGACGCCCGCCGTCCCTGTCGCCTCGGGTGGCAGCAGCGAGCCGGTAGCGTTCACGCAGGTGGAGGATTTGCTGTCCGTGCCCGGCTATACGCCGCAGATGATCGAGCAATTGCGCGATGTCGTCATTATCTTGCCGGAGATCACGGGTGTGAACGTCAATACGGCCCCGGCCGAGGTGCTGGCTGCCGTGACGATGATGTCGCTGTCCGAGGCGAGTGCCCTGACTTTGAGCAATCCGCGTAAAAAGTTTGTTGATTTAACAAACTTCAAGAATAATATTGATAGCAAGCAAGTGATTGAAGATGTGGAACTCGATGTGAAGAGCCGCTACTTTCTCACCGTCATCCGTGTACGGCTGGACCGTGCCGCCCTGGATGCCGTGGCGCTCATCAATCGAAAAACGGATCCGCAGCGCACCACCAGCCTGGTCTGGCTGCGGGAAAATTAACAGCTGAAAGCGAGTCACTTTGACAATATTGTATATCCGTCACCCGGCCAAGGCGTCCACCGACAGCGCACCGGCCTGCCCCTTCGTGCTGGCCGGCGACGGCGGCGCCCTGCTGCAGCAGGGCAGCGCGCCGCTGGGCAGCCTTGGCCAGCTGATCGCTGGTGCGAAGCAAGTGGTGCTGCTGCTGGCGGCGGCCGACGTGACTCTGCTGCGCCTGAAAACGCCGCCACTGGCTGGCGCCCGTTTGCGCGCGGCCTTGCCCGGCCTGGTGGAAGAACATATCCTCGGCGACACCCAGGATTGCCTGTTGGCCGCCGGCGCGCCCGACGCTGCCGGCATGCGCACGGTGGCCGTGGCGCAGCGCGCCTGGGCCGAGGTACTCGTGAAAGCTTTGCTGGCGCAGGGCGCGCGCAAGGTGGCGCTGCTGCCGTCGCAGCTATGCCTGCCCTTGCAGCCGGGCAGCGTGACGGCATTCTTGCAGGCAAGCGGCGACAGCCTGGAACTGGCCTTGCGCCAGGCACCGCAAGAAGGTTTGGGCCTGGTATTGCCGGCCCAGCCGCAGCAGGCGCTGCTGACGACGCGCGCGTTTGCCGGCGATGTGCCACTGACGGTCTACGTGGCGCAGGCCGAGCTTGCGCAATATCAACAGCTCGCTGCCGGCATGGATGGCGTGACGCTGGAGCCTGACCACTGGGCGCACTGGATTGCTGGTGCCAAGAATGCAGGACTGGACCTGGCCGCCGCGCTTGGCACGGCCACGGGATCTGCCACGGAATGGCGCCGCTGGCGCTGGCCGCTGCGCCTGGCGCTGCTGGCAGTGATCGTCAACCTGGCCGGCATGAATATCGAATGGATGCGCCTGAAGCGCGAGGCCGCCACCGTGCGTACCTCGATGCAGCAAACCTTCAAGGCCGCGTATCCGAATGAAGCGCCCGTGTTTGGGCTGGAAGCGGAACAGATGCGGCGCAATATCGCTGCCGCCCGCCTGCAAAGCGGGCAAGCGAGCATGGATGACTTCACCAGCATGAGCGCGGCACTGGGCGAGGCCCTGGGTGGCCTGGCCGGGCGCGGCGTGGTGGCCTCGCTGGAATACCGCGAGCGCAGCCTGATCGTCAAGCTGAAACCGGACATGGTCGATGCCAGCGCACAGGCGCAGGTGCGCGATGGCCTGGCCGCGCGCAAGCTGGCCTTGAATGAAACGGCGCCGGGCGTGTGGAAGATCACGCCGGCCACGGGAGCAAAAGCATGAGTGCAGCAGTAAACAAGGCGCGCGCCGCGTTGACGCGGCAGCAGCAGGCCGTGCAAGCCTTCTGGGCGGAACGCACGCAGCAGGAGCGCAAGTTGTTGACCATCGGCGGCGTGGTGGCGGGGCTGGCCCTCGTCTACGCGGTGTTTTTCGAGCCGGCCTGGACGGGACGCATCGCCTTGCAAAAGAGCTTGCCCGAGCTGCGCCAGAACGCGGCCCAGTTGCAGGCACTGGCACGTGAAGCGGGCGAACTGGCGCGCCAGGCGCCCGTGCAGGTCGCTCCCATGGGCCGCGATAGCCTCGACGCTTCGTTGAAAGCGCGCGGCTTGACGCCACAATCGCTGTCGCTGACGGGCGAATACGCGCGCGTGCAGCTCAATGGCGTGCCGTTTGCCAGCGTCATGCTGTGGCTGGACGGCTTGCGCCGCGAAGGCCGCGTGGCGGTGCAGGACGCGAAGATCACGGCACAGGGCAAGGCGGGGCTGGTCGATGCCAGTCTGACCCTGCACCAGAGTCCGGGCGCGGCACGATGATGCGCTTGCTTGGCTGGCTGCTGGCCATCATCGTCAGCGTGTGCGTCACCCTGCTGGTATTTTTCCCGGCTGGCTGGGTCGCGGGCATCGTGGAAAAGCAGACAGGCGGACGTTTGACCTTGGGCGACGCGCAAGGTACCCTGTGGCGCGGTTCGGCCTTTATTGGCGGGGCGGCCAGCGCGAATGGCGCCGTGACGCCACTGCTGCCGGGGCGGTTCAGCTGGCGTATTTCGCCGTCCGTGCTGTGGGGATCGGTCGACGTGGAATTGCAGAATGCACAGGCGCTGTCGCAGGCCGTCAATTTGCGCGGCTCGTGGTCGCACTGGCAGGTCAGTCCGGCGGCCCTGCTGCTGCCGGCCGATGGCCTGGGCGGCCTGGGCGCGCCGTTAAATACCGTGGCGCCGACGGGCAGCATGCGCCTGTCGTGGAGCACCCTGGAGCTGGCTTTGGTGCAGCGGCAGTTTTCCGCCGTTGGCCGCACGACCTTGCAGATGACGGACATGGCCTCGCGCCTGTCGTCCTTGCGTCCGCTGGGAAGCTACGAGCTCGATTTCGATTGGCAGGGGCAGCAGGCGACGTTGACCTTGCGCTCCCTCAAGGGACCGCTGCTGCTCGACGGCAGCGGCAGCCTGCAACAGGGGCGCATGCAGTTTTCCGGCCAGGCCCAGGCCGCAGCAGGATATGAAGAGACCTTGGCGAGTTTGTTGAATTTGCTGGGACAGCGCCGTAGCAATAGCGAAAAAAACATCATCGCCTTAGAGTTCAGACAATGAAAAAACCATCCGTGAGCCCCCATACCTTCTCCTTTTCGCTGCGCCGCCTGTCGGCCGCCGCCTTGCTGTGCTGTTCCGTGGCCGGCATGCCGGCACCCGCCGGGGCCGCGCCCGGCGATGAAGCGGCACTCAATTTCGTCGGCGCCGACATCGAATCGGTGATCAAGGCAGTGGGCCATTACACCAACATCAATTTCGTCATCGATCCCCGCGTCAAGGGCACGATCACGCTGGTGTCGGAAAAATCCATCAGCAAGACGCAAGCCTTCGGGCTGCTGGCCTCCGCGTTGCGCCTGCAGGGCTACGCGGTGGTCTCCGGCGACGGCTATGCGAAAGTGGTGCCGGAAGCGGACGCCAAGCTGCAATCCGTGCCGACCCAGGTGGGCAACGGCGCCAGCCAGGTGAAGGGCGACCAGATCGCCACCCAGGTGTTTTACCTGAACTACGAATCGTCGTCCAATCTGCTGGCCGTGCTGCGCCCCTTGATCTCGCCGAACAACACGATCAACGCCAACCCGGGCAACAACTCCTTGGTGATCACCGATTACGCGGATAACCTCAAGCGCCTGGCGAAGATCATCGCCGCGCTCGACGTGCCCGCCTCGACGGACCTGGACGTGATCCCCGTGCGCTATGCCATCGCTTCCGACCTGGCCTCGATGGTGAACAAGCTGATGGAAGGCGGGAATGCGGGTGCCGGCGCGGCCGCCGACACGGGCAAGGTTTCCGTGCTGGCCGACCCGCGCACCAATTCGCTGGTGCTGCGCGCGCCATCGGCGGCGCGCGCCAACCTGGCCAAGTCGCTGATCTCCAAGCTGGACCAGCCCACCACGCAGCTGGGCAATGTGCACGTGGTGTACCTGAAGAACGCGGACGCCACCAAGCTGGCGCAGACCCTGCGCTCGGTGGTGACGTCGGACGGCACGGCCGCCACGGCGCAGCAGGGCACCAGCAACCAGGGCACGAATAACCAGATTAGCCAGAACAACAGTGGCATGAACAGCACTGGCCTGGGCGGCAATACGCAAAGCGGCACCACGGGTGGCGCTTCGCTGAACAACGGGCCGCAGCAGCTGTCGTCCGGTGGTGCGGCCGGCTTTATTCAGGCCGATGCGTCGACGAATACCCTGATTCTGACGTGCAACGAGGCTGTCTACCGTAACCTGCGCGCCGTAATCGACCAGCTCGACGTGCGCCGCGCCCAGGTCTACATCGAGGCGCTGATCGTCGAAGTGACGTCGTCCAAGGCGTCCGAATTCGGCGTGCAGTGGTTGGGCCTGTCAGGCGACAGCAGCAGCAACTACCGCGTGGGGGCGCTACAGTCGTTCGCCTCGGGCACCACCAACAACATCGGCGCCATCGCCACGGGCGGCGGCAAGGTCTTGCCGACGGGCGGTCTGACGGTGGGCATCTTCAAGCAGATCAACGGCGCGCTGGGTCTGGGCGCCGTGGCGCATGCGCTGGAATCGGACGGCAACGCCAACATCCTGTCGACGCCGAACCTGATCACCCTGGACAATGAACTGGCGACCATCAAGGTGGGCCAGAACGTGCCTATCCTGACCGGTCAGTACACCAGCACGGCCGGCACCAATACCAATCCCTTCCAGACCATCGACCGCAAGGAAGTGGGCCTGACCCTGAAGGTGCGCCCGCAGATTTCCGAGGGCGGCACGATCAAGCTGGGCATCTATCACGAGACGTCGAGCGTGGACAAATCCACGGCGTCGGCCGTCAGCGGCATTACCATCAACAACCGCGTGATCGAAAACAATGTGCTGGCCGACGATGGCCAGATCATCGTGCTCGGTGGCCTGATCGAGGACAGCACGGGCGACAATGCGGAAAAAGTGCGCGGCCTGGGCGACATCCCCCTGATTGGCAACCTGTTCAAGTACCAGACGCGCGAGCGCAAGAAAACGAATTTGATGATCTTCCTGCGCCCCGTCATCGTGCGCAACAAGGAGCAGAGCGGCAGCCTGGCGGCCGACCGCTACGACTACATGCGCTCGGCCGAGACGGCTGCCGTGCCGGCCACGGGCAATCTGATGCTGAAAGACCTGGGCACGCCCGTCCTGCCGGCCCTGCAGGATGGCCAGCCGGTGGGTGGCAACATGGTGACGCGCCCCGTGCCGCCGGCACCGACGCCGCCGCCAGGCGCGCCGGCCAACGCCGCCACGCCGCCGCTGCTGCAGCAATACCAGCAGCAGCCGCAGTCGCAGCCGCCGCAGCAGCAGAAGTGACGGGACAGCCATGAGCAATCTGCTTCCCTACGCCTACGCGCGCGATTTCGGCCTGCTGGCCCGGCCCGGCGCGGTCGATGGCGCCCCGGTCGACGTGCTGGTGGCGGCATCGACGGCGCCTGCGGCCATTGCCGAAGTGTCGCGCCGTTTCGGCCAGATTCAATTGACGGTGCTGCCGCGCGGCGAACTCGATGCGGCCATCGCCAGCGCCTACGCGGGCGGCGGCGGCGACGCCTCGCAGATGGCCGATGAATTCGACGCCGACCTGGACTTGACCAAGCTGCTGCAGGACGTGCCGGCCATCGAGGACTTGCTCGAATCGTCCGACGACGCGCCCGTCATCCGCATGATCAACGCGCTGCTGACGCAGGCGCTGCGCGAAGGTGCCTCCGATATTCACATCGAGCCGTTCGAGCAGACGTCCGTCGTGCGCTTTCGCATCGACGGCAGCCTGCGCGACGTGGTGCGCCCCCGCAAGGCCATCCACGGTTCGCTGATCTCGCGCATCAAGATCATGGCGCAGCTCGACATTGCCGAAAAGCGCTTGCCGCAGGACGGCCGTATCACCCTGCGCGTGGGCGGAAAACCCGTCGACGTGCGCGTCTCGACCCTGCCGACGGGGCATGGCGAACGGGCCGTATTGCGTTTGCTGGACAAGGAAGCGGGCCGCCTCGACTTGCAGCACCTGGGCATGAGCGCCCCCATGTTGAAACAGTTCGATGGTCTGATCACGCAGCCGCACGGCATCGTGCTCGTCACCGGTCCCACCGGTTCGGGCAAGACGACGACTTTGTACGCGGCGCTGTCGATGCTCAACGCCACCACCACGAACATCCTGACGGTGGAAGACCCGATCGAGTACGACCTGGCGGGAGTGGGGCAAACGCAGGTCAACCCGCGCATCGACATGACTTTTGCCAAGGCGCTGCGGGCAATTTTGCGGCAAGATCCCGATGTGATCATGATCGGCGAGATCCGCGACCTGGAAACGGCGCAGATCGCCGTGCAGGCATCGCTGACGGGTCACCTGGTACTGGCGACCTTGCACACGAACGATGCGTCGGCGGCCGTCACGCGATTGCTGGACATGGGCATCGAACCGTTCCTGCTGTCGTCATCCTTGCTTGGGGTGCTGGCGCAGCGCCTGGTGCGCAAGTTGTGCGGCTCCTGCAAAACCTTCGATGGCCAGTACTGGCAGGCGGTCGGTTGCGAGCAGTGCGGCCAGACGGGCTACCAGGGCCGCGTGGGCGTGTACGAGCTGCTGCGCACGACGGAGCAGATCCGCGCGCAGATCCACAACCGCGCCTCGGAAGCGGACGTGCGCGCCGTCGCCCTGCAGGACGGCATGACGAGCATGCGCGACGACGGCGAACGCTGGCTGCGCGACGGCACCACCACGCAGGCTGAGTTGCTGCGCGTGACCAAAGACTAGGCCCGCCACCATGCCCGCATTCCGCTATGAAGCCGTCGACGCCCAAGGGGCCACCCGCAAGGGCGTGCTCAATGCCGACAGTCCCCGTTCCGCGCGCGCCGAGTTGCGCGTGCAAGGCCTGGTACCGCTGACCGTCGAGCCGATCGCCGCGCAGGTGGATGCCGCCGGCGTCACCAAGCGGCGCGGCTTCGGCGAGCGCCTGTCCAGCACCGAGCTGGCCCTGTTTACGCGCCAGCTGGCCAGCCTGCTGGAAGCGGGGCTGCCGCTGGAGCAAGCCTTTTCCGCCCTGCTGGAACAGGCCGAGCGGCCGTATCTGCGCGACCTGATCGCTTCCATCCGTTCGGAAGTGATAGGCGGCGCCGCGTTTTCCGACGTGCTGGCGCGCCATCCGCGCGATTTTGCGGAAATTTATCGTGCGCTGGTGGCGTCGGGCGAGCAGATCGGCCATTTGTCGCGCGTGCTGTCGCGCCTGGCCGACTATATCGAGCGGCGCAATGCGCTGGTGCAGAAGGTCAAGCTGGCGTTTACCTATCCGGCCATCGTCACGGTGGTGGCGTTTTCCATCGTGATTTTCCTGCTCACCTACGTGGTGCCGCAGATCGTTTCCGTGTTCGCCAATACCAAGCAGAAGCTGCCCATGCTGACGGTGATCATGCTGGCGCTGTCGGACTTCGTGCGCCATTACGGCATCATCGTGGCGATTGCCCTCGTCGGCGCCTGGGTGGCCTGGCGCCGCGCGCTGCAGCAGCCTGCATTGAAACGGCGCTGGCATACCTGGCTGCTGACGGCGCCCCTGTACGGCAAGTTCGAGCGCAGCCTGAACACGGCGCGCTTCGCCAGCACGCTGGCCATTACCACGGGGTCCGGCGTGCCGATCCTGCGCGCGCTCGACACCAGCCGCGATACCTTGACCAATGTGGCGATGCAGGAACTGGTGGCCGAGGCCAGCGGCGCCGTGCGCGAGGGCGTCAGCCTGGCGCGCGCGCTGTCGGCGCAAAAGCATTTTCCGCCCATGCTGATCCACATGATACGCGCGGGCGAAATCACGGGCGAGCTGCCGGCCATGCTGGAACGCGCCGCCAGTGCGCAGGAGCAGGATCTGGAACGCCGCACCCTGACCATCGCCGGCTTGCTGGAGCCGGCGCTGATCCTGGCCATGGGTGTGGTGGTGCTGCTGATCGTGCTGGCCGTGCTGATGCCGATTATTGAGATTAATCAGCTGGTGCGTTAAGAGAAATATCAAGGAAACCATGAAGCGTTTGCCACAACTTGTAAGTTTGCTCGCCGTCGTGGCGCTGTCCGTGTCGCTGGCCTACTGGGCCATGCAGCTGTTCAAGGCACCGCAACGCCCCATCAATCCACCCCCCGTGCCGGTGGTGCAGGATGCCAGCGTGGAGGCGGGCGCTTCGCTGTTCGGCGGCCAGGTCAGCGTGGCCACGGCCAGCAACTACCAGCTCAAGGGCGTGGTCGCCGCCGGCAATGGCCGTGGCAGCGTGGCCATCATCTCGACCGATGGCAAGCCTTCTGTGGCACTGCCGGAAGGCGCCGAGGTGGTGCCAGGCGTGACGGTGCTGGAAGTGCATGCGCGCCATGTGCTGCTGCGCGATGGCGGCGTCAGCAAGCGTATCGACCTGGTGGCCGACGACAAGGCGCTGGCTTTGCCGGCGCAAGTGTCCGCCACCCCGGCGCCTGCCCCTGCGCCGACAACGAATTTGGTGCCGCCGCCGCTGCCGATGGAGCAGCAGCGTCCGGCAACCATAATGCCGGCGCCGCCGCAGGTGACCACCACCAGCACGCCGCCGTCGAATTGAGCTGATTTTCGGAACTACCCCATTACCATCATGCTGATGGCGCCGTGTCGCCATCGCGACAGGAGTCCTCATGTTTTCCATCCGTGCCGTCCTGGCAGCAGGCTGCGTGGCGGCGCTGTGCGCCTTGCCACAAGCTGGCGCCGCCGCTGATGTTCCCGCCGTCATTGCCCCTCCCCCTGTTTCCGCTTCCGCGCTGGCCGTTCCCGCACCCGTAGCGGCGCGTCCGCGCATCGCCCTGGTGCTGTCGGGTGGCGGTGCGCGCGGTCTCGCGCATATCGGCGTATTGAAAGTGCTGCAGGAGCTGCATGTGCCGATCGACATGGTGGTCGGCACCAGCATGGGTGGGGTGGTGGGCGGCGCCTATGCGGCGGGCGCGTCCGTGGCGGACCTGGAGAAGATGGCGCGCGAGACCAACTGGGCGCGCGTGGTGGCCGACCGGCCGCCGCGCGACGAGCTGGCTTTCCGCCGCCGCGAGGAAGATTTATTGCTGCCGTCGCGCATCGAATTTGGCGTGAGCCGCAATGGCATTTCCACGCCGCCGGCCGCGGCCAGCAATGCGGCGCTGGAGATGGCCTTGAACCGGCTGCTGCCGGCCGGCATGCGCGACCGTCCCGCCAGCCAGCTGCCGCTGCCTTTCCGCTCGGTGGCGTCGGACCTGGTCAATGGCGAGCTGGTGGAGCTGGTCGACACGCCGCTGTTCCTGTCGATGCGCGCCTCGCTGGCGGTGCCGGGCGTGTTTTCGCCCGTGCGCGTCAACAACCGGCTGGTGGTGGACGGGGGCCTGGTGCGCAACCTGCCCGTCGACATGGCGCGCGCCATGGGCGCCGACATCGTCATCGCCGTTAACGTGGGCACGCCGCTGGCGCCGGAAAAAGACCTGGGCAGCGCCATCGGCGTGGCGCAGCAAATGCTGCAGATTCTCACGGAGCAGAACGTGCAGCGCTCGCTCAAGGAGCTACGCCCGCAGGATATCCTGGTGGCGCCGGACCTGACGGGCGTCAGTTTCCTCGACTTTGAAAATTATGCGCGCGCCATGCGCGCCGGCGAGCAGGCGGCGCAAGCGCTGGCCGCGCGCCTGGCGCCCCTGGCCCTGCCGCCGGAGCAGTATGCGGCGCGCGAGCAGCTGCGCCTGGCCGCGCCGGCCCTGCTGGACGTGGCCTTGCCGCTGACCCGCCTGGTGGTGGAGAGCGAGGGCGATATCAACCCGCGCATCCTGCAAGCCCAATCGGGGCTGGAGGAAGGGCAGGCGGTCAGCCAGGAAGACGTGCTCAAGGCGGCCGGCAAGCTGTATGGCCGGGGCGACGTGGCGCGCGTGGAGACGGAAGTGGTCGATGCCGGTGAGCAGCGCGCGGTGACCATCAAGGCGGTCGAAGCGCCATGGGCCAGCAATCGCCTGCGCTTGGGCCTGGAGCTGTCCAGCGATTTCAGGGACAGCAATAGCTTTGCCCTGAAGCTGCTGCATGTGCGTTCGAACCTGAACAGCTGGGGCGGCGAGTTGCGCAGCATGGCGCAGATCGGCAATGCGCGCGGCTATGGCGTGCAGTTCTGGCAGCCGCTGGGTGCTGGCAACCCGTGGTACATCGCACCGCAGTTGCAATACACCTCGTCGGCGATGGATTTGTTCGACCAGGGCAGGCGCAGCGCGCGCCTGGCCTATAACGGCCAGACGGCGGCGCTGGTACTGGGACGCCAGTTCGGCAACTGGGGCGATTTGCAGTTTGGCGTCACGCGCAGGGAAGTCAAGGGCAAGCTGGCGATTCCGGCCGACCCCGCGCTGCCTGAGTTGCGCGCGCTGGGCAGCACACAGTTTGTGCAGTTCCGCGCCGATACGCTCGATTCGCCCGGCTTCCCCACGCGCGGCGTGCTGTTTGACGCCACCTGGACGCGCGATACGACCACGGGGTCGGGCGAAGCGGCCGTGGGTCAATCGTCCATCACGGGGTTGAAGGCTTTTAGCCGCGGCAACTGGGCTGGCCATGTGTATGGCGAATGGGCGCGCTCGCAGCGTGGCGAGGCACCGCTCAACCTCGGTGGTTTCCTGCGCCTGTCCGGCACGGAATTTCAATCGGTGAGCGGGCGCAGCATCGCCCTGGCGCGCTTCGTGATGGCGCGCCGCATCGGTTCCCTTCCCAGCACTCTGGGCGGCGCCGTGCGGGCCGGCTTTTCGCTGGAAATGGGCGGCGGTTTCGACCAGAACGCGCGCTGGAAGGCCAGCAAGTTCACGCAGGCGAGCAGCGCCTTCATCTCCGTCGATACGCGTTTCGGCCCCGTGTACGTCGCCTCGGGCGCGTCCAAGGGCGGCGAGAGCACCTTCTATCTGTTCCTGGGACCGGTCTGGTAAACGGCGCCCGGCGCTGCGGCCGAGCTGCGGCGCAAAGCCGTGAAGGCGGCAAATTCCCATGAACGGAAACCCAGCAGCAGGGTGAAACCGTCGCGCTCGGCGGGCGCCAGGCGCCGGTCGTTCTGGTGCAGCCGTGCCAGTTCCTCGGCCAGCTGGCGGATTTTCTGCACCAGCTCTTGCGCACTCGACAGCGACAGGCGCGCCGGGATGCACATCAGGGTTTCGCCGGCGCCGTCGAAATGCCCGCTGAAATAATCGGCCACCACATGTTCGCGGAAGTACTGCTGCACCGGGCCGTCGGCCAGCCAGTGGAAGGCGTTCGAGACGCGCAGGCTGTAGCGGTTCAGCGGTTTGAGTTCGATCAGGCCCAGCCGGTCCAGTTCGGCCAGGCAGCCGATGCACTCGGCCTGCGTCAGCGCATACGTTTCCACCACCTGCTCCAGGCTCCAGTGGCCCAGGCAGCAGATCGCCACCAGCAGCAGGCGCGGATGCGCCACCAGCGACTTTTCCTGCACCAGGGTGAGCGTGTCGGCATGCGGCGTGATGTCGGCCGCGCCGCGCAGTACGTCTTCCATGGCGATGCCGGAGGCCTTGCAGATCAGGGCCAGGCGCGACAGCGACATATCGTGCTGGCCAAACATGCGCTTGACACTCGATTCGCTCATGGCGATGCGCTCGGCCAGCACTTTATACGTGATGCCGGCGGCGCGCAGTTGGGTGCGCAGCACGCGCAAAACCAGTTCAGGTGAACTCACGAGATATCCTTTTTTACAAGTTTGGTAGCGGATGACGGTACCGAATGTAGCCGCGAATGGCACTTTGCACAAGGTGATAGTACTTCTCGGCAAAAGAGATGACACTCCCGCTTGTGGCTCGCGCAGCGCGCTACAACCAGGCAATCCATCCACTTGTAGAGGTTATCCATGTTTCCATCTTTCCGTTTCCCCGCAGCGCTGCTGGCGTTGGCCGCCATCGCTCCCCTGCATGCCGCCGCAGCCGAGCCTGCACCAGGTCCTTTCTATGCGGGCGCCAGCTATGGCTTTCGCGCCAGTAGCGGCCTCGATTGCGTGCCTGGACAAGGCGACTGCGACAAAAGCAGCAAGCGCAATGGCAAGGCCTACCTGGGTTACAGTTTCGACGCGCTGCCGTTTCAGGGCGGCGTGGCCCTGCCTTCGGTTGAGCTGGTGGGGTATCTGGGTGGTGAAGTCAAATCCGGCTTCGACACGGGCGCAGGCAAGGTTGCCGGCCGCGGCAAGTTCACCGGCCTCGGCATGCAAGGCGTGCTCGCCTACCAGTTCGACGCCTTCAGCCTGAGCGGACGCGCCGGTGCTGCCTATACGCAGGGCAAGGTCGATTATCTGGGCGGCGGTTCGGACAAGAAGGACAAGATCGGCTTGATCTATGGCGTTGGCGCGGCGTATGCGCTGAACAAGAACTGGTCGCTGCACCTCGATTGGGACCGCGTGCCCGTCAAGTACAACAGCAAGCAAACGACCAAGGTTGACATGTTTTCGCTGGGCGCGTCCTACCGTTTCTGACGGTAGGTGGCCGGCAATGGTGGCCTGATGGCGGACGCCCCCAGAAACGGGGGTGTCCGCGGGCGGCCTATTTATCCGTTTCTACCTTCAGCAGCAATTTCGCCAGCAGGCGTTTTTCCTGCTGGCGCTGGCCAGACATGGTTTTCACGTGCGCGCCGGCGGCGCGCTGCAGGGCGGCTGTGGCGACGGGGTTGCGTGGTTTTTGCGAGGGTTCGACGCGGAACTGCATTTTCTGCCGCGTCGCCAAGGCCTTGTTTGCCATCGGTTTCCCTCCTTGATTACAGCACGTAGCGCGACAGGTCCTCGTTGACCGACAGCGCCTCCAGGCGTTCATTCACATACGCGGCATCGATCACCAGCACGTTTTCCGTCGTGCTGCTGCCTTCGCTGGCCGTAAACGACACTTCTTCCAGCAGTTTTTCCATCACCGTGTGCAGACGGCGCGCGCCGATGTTTTCCGTGCGCTCGTTGACCGAATAAGCGATCTCCGCCAGGCGCGTGATGCCTTCCGGCGCGAATTGCAGCGTCAGGTTTTCCGTCGCCAGCAAGGCTTCGTACTGCATCGTCAGGCAGGCGTCGGTGCTGGTCAAAATGCGTTCGAAGTCCGAAATCGACAGCGATTCCAGCTCCACGCGGATGGGGAAGCGCCCCTGCAGTTCGGGAATCAGGTCCGACGGTTTCGACAGGTGGAACGCGCCCGAGGCGATGAACAGGATGTGGTCCGTGCGTATCATGCCGTATTTGGTGTTGACGGTCGTGCCCTCGACCAGCGGCAGCAGGTCGCGCTGTACGCCAGCGCGCGAGACGTCAGCGCCGCCCGATTCCGAGCGCGAGGCGATCTTGTCGATTTCATCCAGGAAGACGATGCCGTTCTGCTCGACGTTCTGGATGGCCTTCTGTTTCAGCTCATCTTCGTTGACCAGCTTGGCCGCTTCTTCCTCGACCAGCAGTTTCAATGCTTCGCGGATCTTGACCTTGCGCGCCTTCTTGCGCTGCCCGCCCACGCCCGAGAACATGGACTTGATCTGCTCCGTCATTTCTTCCATGCCCGGCGGCGCCATGATTTCCATCTGCGGACCCGCCTCGGCCAGCTCGATCTCGATTTCCTTGTCATCGAGCTCGCCCTGGCGCAATCGCTTGCGGAAGGTCTGGCGCGTGCTGTCGCCGTTGCCGCTGCCGCTGTCCACGGCCGCAGGCGTATTCGGCGTGAAACCGAAGTCGCGCGCCGGCGGCACCAGGATGTCGATCACGCGGTCTTCTGCCGCATCTTCGGCGCGTGCGCGCACTTTCTTCATTTCCAGCGCGCGCGTCTGCTTGATGCCGATGTCGATCAGGTCGCGGATGATGGTGTCGACATCGCGGCCCACATAGCCCACTTCCGTAAACTTGGTCGCTTCGATCTTGATGAACGGCGCCTCGGCCAGCTTGGCCAGGCGGCGCGCGATCTCCGTCTTGCCGACGCCAGTGGGGCCGATCATGAGGATATTCTTGGGCGTGATTTCATGGCGCAGGGGCTCGGCCACCTGCTGGCGGCGCCAGCGGTTGCGCAGGGCGATGGCGACGGCGCGCTTGGCCTTGGCCTGGCCCACCACGTGCTTGTCGAGTTCGGTAACGATTTCCGACGGGGTCATGTTCATGATCATAGTTGGCTTTCTGTATTCTTTGCTCGGGGACGTTTAGTCCAGCGTCTCGATGATGTGCGACATATTCGTGTAAATGCACAGCTCGGCGGCGATGGTCAGCGATTTCTTGACCACTTCGGCCGGCGACAAGTCCGTGTTTTCCTGCAGCGCCTTGGCGGCGGACTGGGCGAAGGTGCCGCCCGAGCCGATGGCGCCGATGCCGTCTTCCGGTTCCAGCACGTCGCCATTGCCCGTGATGACCAGGGTCGACTCGCTGTCGGCCACCAGCAGCATCGCTTCCAGGCGGCGCAGCACGCGGTCGGTGCGCCAGTCCTTGGCCAGTTCGACGGAGGCGCGCAGCAAATTGCCCTGGTGCTTTTCCAGCTTGCCTTCAAAACGGTCGAGCAGGGTGAAGGCATCGGCGGTGCCGCCGGCAAAGCCGACCAGGACCTTGCCCTGATACAACTTACGCACTTTGCGGGCCGTGCCCTTCATGACGATGTTGCCCAGCGTTACCTGGCCGTCGCCGCCCAGCGCGACTTGCTTGCCGCGCCGGACGCAGAGGATGGTGGTGCCGTGAAATTGTTCCATAGTGACCTCAAAAGATTCGTGCCGATGCGTGCAGCGTCATGCGGTGCGCGCCCATGGCTCAAAAGTGGGGATGGAAAAGGCAATTGCAAGCGGCACTTGCCGCAGCCCTGTCTGCTTTAGTGTAGTCGGCGCGGGACGAAAAAAAAGCACGCAACGCAGGTTGTGTGCTTTTTTTCGCCATCGCGGGGCCGCCGGGGCGGCCGCGCCAGGTGAGGGGGATCAGTCGCCGTACAGCTTTTGCTTCAGTTCGCGCCGTTGCTGTGCTTCCAGCGACAAGGTGGCGGTCGGACGGGCGATCAGGCGCGGGATGCCGATAGGCTCGCCCGTTTCTTCGCACCAGCCATAGTCGCCGGCGTCGATGCTGGCGATCGATTGCTGTACTTTCTTCAGCAATTTGCGTTCGCGGTCGCGCGTGCGCAGTTCCAGCGCATGCTCTTCCTCGATGGTGGCGCGGTCGGCAGGGTCCGGTACGAGCACGGTTTCACGCAAGTGTTCCGTGGTTTCGCCGGCGTTTTTCAGCAAGTCTTTTTCGAGCTGCTGCAGGCGCGCCTTGAAGAATGCCAGTTGTGCCGGATTCATGTAGTCATCTTCGCTCATGGCGCGAATTTGGTCTTCGCTGATGAGAGGGATGTCTTGGTTGGCGGCCGGGGTCGATTTATTAGTTTTGGTCATAACTTCGCTTACCTTCGATACGACAGAGTTTTCAAATTGATCAGTTGATGCGGCGATGCCGAGCAACTGTACAGGTTCCGCTGGGCATTGCTGTCCGGATGTACTGCTTGCGACCTTGGCTTGCCGGCGGCGGCCAGGACTACCGGCCGGCTACATTTGCCATGTTGATAACTTTTTACCGCTCTATGCCAGTCGCGCTATGCGCGCGACAATGGGCGTGTTGGGTGGATCGCTTGCATGCCTGGCATGTGGCCAGTGGCAGTTTGCCAGCATTTCATGACAGGCGAACGACATGGGCCGTTTTCGTCGCTGATTTTGGCATGCTTTGCCTTATATTGCCATCCCGATTTGTTGCCTAGCCGATCAGAGACGGCTACTTGTTGGTTTATACCAGCAAGATGGGTGTCGGACAGCGGGAAAGCATGCTTAACTTTCCCTTTTGTTTCTGCTTTGCAAAGAATACTTTGCAAAACCCGGCTAGTTTATACCAAACATTGTTCGAGTCCGCGAATAAAAATGTCTTTTGGTAGATTCTTGCCAATAAACACCATTTTGCTGCCACGCACCTCATTCTCGCCCCATTTGGCGCCCAGGTCGCTGCCCATCAACTGGTGCACGCCCTGGAATACCACCTTGCGTTCGGCACCCTGCATCAGCAGCACGCCCTTGTAGCGCAACATGCGCGGGCCATACACTTGCACCAGGCCGCCGAGGAACTCATCGAGCTTGGCGCTGTCGAACGGTTGCGTGCTCTTGAAAACAAAGGCGGCGATATCGTCGCTATGCTGCGCATGGTGGTGGTCTGCGTGGCCGCAATCGGTGGCGCAGGCGTCGCTGTGCTCGTGATGATGTGCTTTCTCGCCAGTATGCTCATGGGCGTGCTCGTGCTCGTGCTCGTGCGCGTGGTCATGATCGTGGACGTGCGCCGTTTCGGTGGCCAGGAAATCCGGGTCCAGTTCCAGCTTTTCATTCAGGTTGAAACCGCGGATGTCGAGCACTTCGGCCAGCGGCGCGCGGCCGAAATCGACCTTGGCGATGGGGGCGCGGGGATTGATGCGCTTCAGGCGGCGTGTCAGGGTGGCCACGTCCTCTTCACTGACGAGGTCAGTTTTCGACAGCAGCAGCTTGTCGGCGAAGCCCACTTGCCGCTGGGCTTCCTCATATTCATCGAGTTGTTTCATCGCATGGCGGGCATCGACCACCGTGATAATGGCGTCTAGCATGTAGTGGCTGCCCACTTCTTCATCGACAAAAAAGGTTTGCGCCACGGGGCCGGGATTGGCCAGGCCCGTCGTTTCGATGACGACGCGGTCAAATGCCAGCAGGCCGGCATCGCGCTTGCGCGCCAGTTCCGTCAGGCCCACGATCAGGTCGCCGCGTACGGTGCAGCAGATGCAGCCGTTATTCATCTCGATGATGTGCTCGTTGCTATCCTGCACCAGGATTTCATTGTCGATGTTTTCCTGGCCAAACTCGTTTTCGATCACGGCGATGCGCATGCCATGGTCTTCCTGCAGTATGCGGTTGAGCAAGGTGGTTTTGCCGGCGCCCAGGAAACCGGTAAGGATGGTGGTTGGAATCAGTGCCATGAAGGATGCCTATGCTGTAATCGATGGTGCCGCCGCGCAGGCGGAAGAATGCGGACGATTATGCCGGAATTTTGCAAATGCTTGCAAATGCGCGCCCATCCGCTTGATATGGATCAGGCTGGTCTACTGGCGCGGCTGCCTACTTGAGCTTGGCGCGCGGGTGCGCCTGGTCATACACGTGCGCCAGATGCTGGAAATCGAGGGCCGTGTAGACCTGGGTCGAGGTGATGCTGGAATGGCCCAGCATTTCCTGCACGGCGCGCAGGTCGCCCGACGATTGCAGCACATGCGAGGCGAACGAGTGGCGCAGCACGTGCGGGTGCACGTTGGCGGGGATTTCGGTGGCCAGCGCATGCGCCTTCAGGCGCAGCTGCAATACGCGCGGCGAGATGCGCGTGTTGCGCGTGCTTAAAAACAAGGCAGCGCTGCCATCCCTGGCGGGCGGGCGCACGGCCAGCCAGCTGGCCAGCGCGACGAGCGCTGCCTTGCCAACGGGTACCTTGCGCATCTTGTTGCCCTTGCCCGTGACGATGACTTCGAAGCTGGCCATGTCTAGCCAGCCCAGCGAGGCGTGCTGGCCGCCCTCGGCCTTGCAGTAATGGGTGTCCAGGCTGGTCAGTTCGGAGACGCGCAAGCCGCTCGAATACAGCAGTTCGAACATGGCGCGGTTGCACAATTGCTCCGGCTCGGCGCTACCCTGCTGGTGTTGCGCGGGCGCCACGAGGCGCACGGCATCGTCCACCGACAGGGCTTTCGGTAAGGTTTTGGCCCGTTTGGGGGCGCGGATGCCGTCGACGGGATTGGCGTCGAGCTTGGTCTCGCCACTGAGCCAGTTGAAAAAGCCCCGCCACGACGACAGCTTGCGGGCGATCGAACGCGGGTCGAGGCCGCCGCTGTGCAGCTTGGCCGTGTAGCGGCGTATTTCGTTGTGTGCGAGGGCGGTCCAGGGCGTATCGCCGCTCAGTTCCAGCAAGGCGCGCAGGTCGCGCCCGTAGGCGTCGAGCGTGTGCGGCGACAGCTTGCGCTGCGTGGCCAGCTGCGCCAGGTAGCTGGCCAGCCATTCAGCCTTGCCGCGCGCCTCGCCCATGGCTGACTCAGGCAGGCGAGCCGGCGCGCAGCGCGGCCAGGGCAGCGCTGGCCGTGGCGCCGATATGCACGAGGAAGTCGGTGCCCATGCTGGAGGTAAAACGTTCGCTGTCGGGCGAACCGAGCACCAGCAAGCCGAAGGTGCCTGTGGTGCCGGGGGCGCGCAGGGCGATCATGACGGTCGATTCGATTTTATCCGCCTGCAACCAGTGCACGGCCTCGAAATCGCGGTTGCTGCCGCAGTACGGCGCTTGCAAGCTGTTGGCGAACATGCGCACGTCGGCCGTGACATCTTCCGTGAACCAGCCATTGGCGTGTTCCGGCAGCACTTGCCACAGGCGCAGGCTGACATAGGGCACGTCGAAATTGCTTTGCAGGGCATCGACCAGCACGCGCGGCATGGCCGCATCGCTGCGCACTTGCAGCATGGCCTGGTTCCAGCCGTGGAACTTGCTGGCGATGTCGCCATTTTCCTCGGCCAGGCGGCTCAGCTTGGACATGCGCAGTTCCAGCGCCTTGTATTTGTCACGCATCACTTCCATTTGCCGCTCCTGCAGCGAGATGGTGCGTCCCGTCAGCGGGCTGCTCAGCTTGACCTCGCCGAGCAGCGCGGTATGCTCTTCGAAGAAAGTCGGATGCTCGCTCAGGTACTGGGCGACGGTGCTGGAATCGAGTGTGGCGGTCATTGAGAATGTCTGTCAGTGAAGGATGAACGCTTCATTCTAACCGAGAGTACGCCCGCATAGGCGCAAAGGGCAGGGCGCCGATGCATTTTCCGCGCGCACATGAAAAAGGCGGCATGGTTGCCCATGCCGCCTTGCATTCCTTGCTCAGCAATCACCCATTGAGGGTGACGTGCGGGGCATTAGAAGTTGTGATGTACGCCCAGGCCGATGTAGCTGACCGAGGTGGTGTTGTTGTAGTTGGCGGCGCTGGCCGATTTCTTGTTCGAAATATCTGCGTACAGGTAGGTACGTTTCGACAGATTGTAGTCATAGCCCAGCGATGCCTGTTTGGTCTTGGCGACGCCATCCGGCGTTTTCTGACCGTAGCCAGCGCGGATCTTGCCTGGGCCGACGTCGTAGTTGGCGCCCAGCACCCACGATTTGGTGTCGGTGTTGACGATTTTGAAATTGCCGTCATCCTGATGCTGGTACGACGCCATCAGTTTCAATTCCGCGATTGGATTGAACGATGCACCGACCGACCACAGTTTGGCTTGCAGGCCGTTACGCTCGTAGGCAGCCATGGCTGCGAACTGGGCGTAGTTGTACGTTGCCGAAACCGAGTACGGGTTCGATGCTGGCGCCACATTGGCTGCTACGGCGAAATTGCCCGTGGCATTCGTCGTCAGGTTGCGCACGGTGGCTGCAACGGCGGCGTTGTTGTTCGCTTCCTTGGCGGCCACGGTGGCGTTGAACTGGAAACCGCTCATGACTGGCGAGTTATAGAACACGGCATTCGAGAAGCGGTTTTTCGAGTTGCCTGGTGCGCTCAGCGGATCGCTGCTATAGGCGGCCACGGTCAGGTCGGTCTGGAAACCCGCTGGCGTCGGCATGCCGGACCATGGTTCGAAACTGGTGCTCGTTTCCTGGAAGGCGGTCAGGCCACGACCCAGGCGCAAGGTACCGAAGTCGCCTTGCAGGCCGACGCGGCTTTGACCCTGGAACAGCGGACGCGAATTGATGCCCGAGGTGTTTTCTACGGTGCCGGTGTCGGATTCATAGCGAATTTCCAGTTGGAAAATAGCTTTCAAGCCATTGCCCAGATCTTCCGTGCCCTTGAAACCCAGCTTGTTATTGTCGCGTTTGGTGACGCTAGTGGTTCCATTCGATGCTTTACCCAGGCCTGCATCGATCGTGCCGTAGATTTGGACGGACGACTGTGCTTGTGCGGTTGCGGCAAAAGCGCCGAAGAGTGCGAGGGCAACGAGTGTTTTTTTCATGTCTTATTCCCTATTAAAAGTGAGTTCCGTCCGAGATCCGAGCAGATTGAAAGGCGCCAATTGCCGCGTTCCGATGAATGAACCTTAATTCGTCGGCGCGCAAGTCGCGCGGGATTGGTCAAATGTGCGTGAAAAGATTGGTGAAAAGCGTCATAAATCCATGGCCCTGTTGTATTTTTGTAACGCGCGGTTTCTGCCTATCCTGCGCCGATGGCCAGCCTTCTCCCTCTCGCCACGGTGGCAGCGCCTTGCCATATTGGCGTGTTCCGGCCAGGACATTGTTGCGTTGAATCAAGTTCTTAAGCCGGCTTGGTCGGATTTATGTCACAAGGACGTTACACTAAGGGACGGCCTGCACTGATGGGCCCGGAGACGACACTATTATTAGAATCATTGACTCAATATCGAGAATCGATGGCAAATCGCGAAACATTAGGATTGATCAAGGGTGCACGTGCCGGCGATGTGGCGTGCCAGCTGGCGTTGGGACGGGTGTATCTGTTCGGACAGGGTGTGCCGCAGAGCTTGCCGACAGCCTTGCACTGGCTGGCGCGGGCAGCCCAGGAGAATAGCCAGGAAGCATGCTTGCTGATCGGTACGCACGTGCCGTTCGAAGTGGCGCTACCGGCAGCCAGGACACTGATTCCGTATTACGCGCAGGCGTTCGATGCGGGCCTGGTGCAGGCGGGCCTGGTGCTGGCGCAACTGGTGCTGGGCAACAACGCCAGCAGTTGCGAAACCTTGCGCGCCAAGGCGCGCGTGGCGCTGGACGCCGCCGTGCGTGCCGGCTTGCCCGATGCGCAATGGTTGTTATCCATGCAAGAAGGATCGTCCGCAGCCTCCATGCCGGATAGCGGCGTCGCTGGCGAGCAAGCCCTCGACGGCGACGCGCCCCTGTACGCCTGGCTGGAGCAGGCCTGGAGCCAGGGCAACCATGCCGGCTTCCTGTCGCAAGGCTTGCCGCAGGCGCGCGAGCTGTTACAGCGCCAGGCCGCAGCCGGGGCGCGCACGATCGCGCTGGACACGCAGCAGGTGCTGTTGTTGTCGCGTTGTGCCCAGGCACTGGCCCCAGGCGGCGATGTCGAGGGTTGGCAATGTTGCGAGCTGGCCGCGCATGGCGGCGACCGCACGGCGCAGCTGGAGCTGGGACTCGGCTATGCGCGCATGGATGCGCATGGCCGGCGGCTGGCCACGCGCAGCGGCGCGGCCAATTTCAAGCGGGCCGTGCGCTGGCTGACGCAGGCTGGCGAGCAGGGCCTGGCCGAAGCCTGGTTCGTGCTGTCGCGCATCTATACAAAGCCGGAATTTTCCCAGCGCAATGTGGTCGAAGCCCATTCCTGCCTGGAGCGTGCCGCCGACCTGGGACATGGCCCGGCCCAGCTCGAGTGCGGCATGCATGCCTGGCGCAATCGCCGCGACGGTGTCAACAACGATGTGCGTGCCGCCTATTGGCTGCTGCAGGCGCAGGCGCAAGGCAGCAGTGAAGCCGAGGCGGCGCTGGCGAAGATCGCGCCACGCGGCGAGCCCGGCGACTGGGGCCAGTGCGCCGCCCTGCACGCCGATGGACAACTGCGCCAGCTGGGTCAGAGCCACCCTTTGCTGGCGGCGCGGCTGGAGCTGGCGCGCCGCTTTCACCTGTCGCGTGCCGAGGCGCTGCTGCTCGATCTCCATGCGGCCGACCAGGGGCATTGCCTGCTGATCGATATCAGCGCCACGCATGGACGCGGCAAGCGGCGCCTGGCATTGATCCGCACGGCGCAGGAGCGCCAGCTGGTCGACCAGGTAGTACGCCTGTTCGAACGCGTCGATTGCGGCGTGACGGGGCCGGAAGGCAATTACCGGCAACGCCTGTACCGCCTGAAGTGCTACCTGGCCGAGCTGGGTGTCACGCAGGAACAGCAGTTCCTGGCGGCCTGACTTTTACTCCTGATTGTTCGCTGTTTACAGCTCGATTACAGCTCGATCGTGCCTTCGAACACGGTCACGGCCGGGCCCGTCATCAGGACAGGCTGGCCCGGGCCTTGCCAGGCGATCGACAGTTCGCCACCGCGCGCGCTGATGCGCACGGGCGAGTCGAGCAGGCCGCGCATGATGCCGGCCACGGCGGCGGCGCAGGCGCCGGTGCCGCAAGCGAGCGTTTCGCCCGCGCCCCGTTCATACACGCGCAGTTTCACGTGATGGCGGTCGATGACCTGCAGGTAGCCTGCGTTGACCCTGCGGGGAAAGCGCGGATGGTGCTCGATGCGCGGGCCAGATTGCTCCAGATCCTGCGCGTCGACATCGTCGACCACTTGCACGGCATGCGGGTTGCCCATCGACACGACAGATACCAGCACGGGGGTATTGTGGCCCGGCAGCGCCAGGTCCAGCGGCCACAAGGTGTCGTTACCCTTGGCCACGCCATCGAGGCCGCCAGCATCGAACGGCACCAGTTTTGGCTCCAGCACGGGCGCGCCCATGTCGACCGTGATGCTGCCATCGAGCTCCAGGCGCGGCGCAATGATGCCGGCCATGGTTTCCACGCGGATGCTGGTCTTGCTTGACAGGCCTTTTTCGCTGACGAACTTGACGAAGGCGCGCGCGCCGTTGCCGCATTGTTCGACTTCGCCGCCATCGTTGTTATAGATGCGATAGCGGAAGTCGCAGCCGGGCAGGCGCGGCTTTTCCACCACGAGGATCTGGTCGGCGCCGATGCCGAAACGGCGGTCGGCCAGGCGTTGCCACTGGGCCGGCGTGAAGTCGATATCTTGATTGATGGCATCGATGACGATGAAGTCATTGCCGGCGCCATGCATCTTGGTAAATTGGAGTTTCATGTTTTGCCGTATCACTTGTGCTGGTTATAGAACGACGCTTCGCCTTCGGGACGCGTCTTGAAGCGTTTATGCGTCCAGAAGTACTCGGCCGGCGCTTCGCGCACGCGCTCTTCGATAAATGCGTTCATGCGGCGCGTGGCGGCCGTGATGTCGTCGCCCGGATAATCGTCCCAGGCCGGGTAATAGGTCACTTTCCAGCCCTGGTAATTGGGCAAGAAGGTGGCGATGACGGGAATCACCTGCGCCTTGGCGGCCAGCGCCAGGCGCGCCGTAGCCGTCAGGGTGGCGGCGGGGACGCCGAAGAAGGGCACGAATTCCGCATCCTTTTCACCGAAATCCATGTCCGGCAGCATGAAATACGGCAAGCCGTCGCGCAGCGCGCGCAGAATCGTCTTGATGCCGTCCTGGCGCGTAAACAACTTGGGCGGCTTGAAGCGCGAACGGCCGTTGCGCAAGGCCTGGTCGAAGGCGGCGTTCTTTTGCTGCACATACATGGACGAGGCCGAAATTTCCATGGCCGTGGCGGCACCGGCCACGTCGAGGCAGACGAAGTGCGGGCACAGCAAGATGGTGGGCTTGGCCGCGATCTGCTGGCCCGGGAAGGCGGGCACTTTTTTGATCAGGCGATTCAGGCGTTCTTCCGACGACCACCACAGGATGCTGCGCTCCCACACGCTGCGTGAATACGCCTGGAAATGCTGGCGCGCCAGCGCCACGCGCTGCTGTTCCGTCAACTCCGGCATGCACAGGCGCAAATTCGTCAGGGCGATGGCGCGCCGCGTGGGCATGGCGATGAACAGCACGCTGCCGACGGCCACGCCGAAGCGGCCCAGGATGGGCAGGGGCAGCCAGTGCAGCAGCCACATGAAAGCGATCAGCAGTCTCATGGCTGCTCCTTGGCCGCATCGGGGCTGGCCGGCGTGGGCGGCGCCGCGCCGCGCGGCACCTTGTAGCGGTTGTAGCTCCACAGGTATTGCGCGGGACTACGCGCGATCAACTGTTCCATCGCCGCGTTGATGGTGCGCGCCTGCTCTGCCGAGGTGCTGGCTAGCGACTCGGTGAAGGGTACGAAATGCACGATGTAGCCGCGCCCGCCGGGCAGGCGCTCGGCGTAGGTGATGATGACTTCGGCGCCGCCCATTTGCGCCAGCTTGGCCGGCAGGGTCATGGTGTAGGCGGGGCGGCCGAAGAAATCGGCCCACACGCCTTCGCCCTCTTGCGGCACCTGATCGGGCAGCAAGCCGATGGGCTGGCCTTTTTTCAGGCATTTGGCAAAGATGCGCACGCCCGACATGTTGGCCGGCGCCAGCATCAGGTTTTCGCGCGCGCGGGCCCCTTCGATCAGCGGCTTCAGCGCGGCGCGCTTGGGCGGGCGGTACATCACGGTGAGCGGTGTGCGCAGGGCGATTTGCTGGGCGACGATTTCAAAGCAGCCCAGGTGCGGCGTCAGGAAGACGATGCCGCGGCCATGCTGCAGCGCTTTTTCCACCAGTTCCCAGTTTTCCACCGTCGCATGGCGCGCCACGCGTTCGGCTGGGGCGCACCAGATGAAAGGCAGTTCCAGCACGCTCTTGCCCGCTTCGGCCACGGCCGTGTGCAAGTGTTGCGAAAACCCCGCACCCTGCATATTCTCGCGCATGCGGCGCCGGTAAGACGGGGATATGGCGTAAATCACCCAGCCGAGTACAGCGCCAAGGCCATGCAGGACGGGCAGGGGAAAGATGGATAAAAAGCGGAAAATTGGGACTAACATGAATAAGCTGTTTCCAGGAATGGCGTGTTGCCGTGCCAAAATTTTTTAAGAAGCGTAAAATACCACGTATGCAGTAACCGCTGAGTTAATAGACAACTTGCGAAGCGGAATATAAATATCGCTAAAGCGTCGCAGGCAAAATCCTCTTTACTGCGACAGAACATTCACATAGTAATCAGGAGCTTGCAATGTCAAACGACTATCTCTTCACTTCCGAATCCGTCTCGGAAGGCCATCCCGACAAGGTTGCCGATCAAATTTCCGACGCCATCCTTGACGCCATCCTGACCCAGGATCCGACCGCCCGCGTGGCTGCCGAAACCTTGTGCAACACGGGTCTGGTGGTACTGGCTGGCGAGATTACCACTCACGCCAATGTGGATTATATTCAAGTTGCGCGCGAAACCATCAAACGTATCGGCTACGACAACACGGAATACGGCATCGACTACAAGGGTTGCGCCGTGCTGGTGGCCTACGACAAGCAGTCGCCCGACATCGCGCAAGGCGTCGATGAAGGTGCGGGGATTGACCTGGATCAAGGCGCTGGCGATCAGGGCCTGATGTTCGGCTACGCCTGCGATGAAACGGCCGAGCTGATGCCTGCCGCCATCCATTACGCGCACCGCCTGGTCGAGCGCCAGTCGCAACTGCGCAAGGATGGCCGTCTGCCATGGCTGCGTCCGGATGCAAAATCGCAAGTGACCCTGCGCTACGTCGATGGCCGTCCCGTCGGCGTGCACACGGTCGTGCTGTCGACCCAGCATGCGCCGGAAATCTCGCACAAGCAGATCGAAGAAGCGGTCATCGAAGAAATCATCAAGCCCATCCTGCCGCGCGAATGGCTGACGGAGACCAAATTCCTCGTCAACCCGACGGGCCGTTTCGTCATCGGCGGTCCGCAAGGCGATTGCGGCTTGACCGGGCGCAAGATCATCGTCGATACCTACGGTGGCGCAGCCCCGCACGGCGGCGGCGCGTTCTCGGGCAAGGATCCGTCGAAAGTCGACCGTTCGGCAGCCTACGCCGCTCGCTACGTGGCGAAAAACATCGTCGCGGCAGGTCTGGCGCGTCAATGCCAGGTGCAGGTCAGCTACGCCATCGGCGTGGCCAAGCCGATCAACATCACCGTCTACACGGAAGGCACGGGCGTGATTCCCGACGCGGAAATCGCCAAGCTGGTGCTGGCGCACTTCGACCTGCGTCCAAAAGGCATCGTGCAAATGCTGGACCTGCTGCGTCCGATCTACCAAAAGAGCGCCGCTTACGGCCACTTCGGCCGCGAAGAGCCGGAATTCACGTGGGAGCGCACCGACAAGGTCGCCCTGCTGCGCGACGCTGCCGGCTTGAAGTAATCTAGTCCGCTTGCAAGAAAAGCGCCCCGGCCAGCAGGCCGCGGGCGCTTTTTTTATGGGTGCGCACGGGACGGCGCGTACCGAACGGCGCGGTCATGGGGATACACTACAATTCATTGCAAATAAACCAATTAGGGAATTTCATGATCTTGTTGCGCCCACGCTCGCTGCTTGTTGTTCTGCTGTCTACATTGAGCCTGTCCGTTGTCGCGGCGGCGCCGGCCACGCTGACGGTGGGACAATGGCTGGACAAGGCAGAAGGGGGCGATGGGTATGCCGTGCTGACTCTGGCGGCGGCTGGCAAATTTGTTTTCCCCGATGGCTCGCTGGCAACGCCGGTCCAGATCAGGCCTGAACTCACCGAGCTGATGGGACAAATGTCGGCACGCCAGGCCTTGCATGTGCTCACCATCTATGCCGACAGTGGTTTTCTCGCCACGGATCCCGATGCCTGGCGCTCGAATATCAAGCCCGATCCTGTACTCACCTGCAAATGGGCCATGCGCGCCGCGAATTACCCGACCGACGGCAGCAAGGCTGATAAGGACATGGTGCCCATCCTGCGTGACCTGGCCGATGAAATAGCGCGACGCCTGGATGTTGACGAGCGCGCCAGCTGTATCAGCCAGGGCAAGAACTGGCCGCGCAAACCGTAGGGCGTCAGCGCGCGTCGCGGGCTTGCCAGGCAGTCGGCCCGCATGACTAATGGTTGCCGCCGGCGCATGGCCAATGTTATGATGCGGGGTCCGAGGAGCGTTGCGACGAAGAAATTCGCCAGGCTCGGAATATCCTGCAACTGCGCTCACGTACCTTTTTCAACTGAAAGGAGGGCGTGATGAACGCCGTACTCAAATCGCAACACGACTACACCATCGCCGATATCACTCTGGCCGCATGGGGCGACAAAGAAATCAAGATTGCTGAAACGGAAATGCCTGGCCTGATGGCCATCCGCGAAGAATTCGCGGCAGCGCAGCCTTTGAAAGGTGCGCGCATCACCGGTTCCATCCACATGACCATCCAGACCGCCGTGTTGATCCAGACCCTGGAAGCACTGGGCGCGCAAGTGCGTTGGGCATCGTGCAACATTTACTCCACGCAAGATCACGCTGCTGCCGCCATCGCTGCCGCCGGCACGCCTGTGTTCGCCGTCAAGGGCGAGTCGCTGGACGACTACTGGGAATACACGCACCGCATCTTCGAATGGCCGAACGCGGATGGCAAGGCAGTCTACTCGAACATGATCCTTGACGATGGCGGCGATGCTACCTTGCTGCTGCACCTGGGCGTGCGCGCGGAAACCGATCTGTCGGTGCTGGCCAACCCGGGTTCGGAAGAAGAAATCTGCATGTTCAACTCGATTAAGCGGCATCTGCTGGTCGACCCGACCTGGTACTCGAAGCGTCTGCCGGAAATCCTGGGCGTGACGGAAGAAACCACCACCGGCGTGCACCGTTTGTATCAAATGCACAAGGAAGGCAAGCTGGCTTTCCCTGCGATCAACGTGAACGATTCCGTCACGAAATCGAAGTTCGACAACCTGTATGGCTGCCGCGAGTCGCTGGTCGACGGCATCAAGCGCGCCACCGACGTGATGATCGCCGGTAAAGTGGCCGTCATCGCCGGTTACGGTGACGTCGGCAAGGGTTCGGCCCAAGCCATGCGCGCCCTGTCGGCGCAAGTATGGGTGACGGAAGTCGATCCGATCTGCGCACTGCAGGCGGCGATGGAAGGCTACCGCGTGGTCACGATGGATTACGCCTGCGAACATGGCGACATCTTCGTTACCTGCACGGGCAACTACCATATCCTGACGCACGATCACCTGACGCGCATGAAAGACCAGGCTATCGTCTGCAACATTGGTCACTTCGATAATGAAATCGATGTTGCTTCGTTGAAGCAATACGAGTGGGAAAACATCAAGCCGCAGGTCGACCACATCATCTTCCCGTCGGGCCGCCGCATCATCCTGCTGGCCGAAGGCCGTCTGGTCAACCTCGGTTGCGGCACGGGCCACCCGTCGTACGTGATGAGCTCGTCGTTCGCCAACCAGACGATCGCCCAGATCGAGCTGTACGCGAACACGGCCAATTACCCGGTCGGCGTGTACACCTTGCCAAAACACCTCGATGAAAAAGTCGCCCGTTTGCAACTCAAAAAGTTGAATGCGCAGCTGACGGAACTGACGCAAGAGCAAGCCGACTACATCGGCGTGCGTCAAGAAGGCCCCTACAAGCCAGAGCACTACCGCTATTAATCGGTAGTCCGGGGCCGTAACTCACCCTCTGAGGGCCGGCGCTTGCCGCCGGCCTGACCCTACTTTTGACAGGCTAGAGAAATGCGCTTGCTACTGATTTGGTTTATCAATGCGGCAGCCCTGTTTGCCGTCCCTTATTTGATGCACTCGGTGACGATGAGCAGCGGCTGGACCGCGCTGCTGGCCGCAGCCGTGCTGGGGCTGGTCAATGCGCTGATCCGTCCCTTGCTGATTCTGCTGACCCTGCCCGTGACGTTTTTGTCGCTGGGCCTGTTCATCCTGATCATCAACGGCTTCATGTTCTGGCTGGTGGCGCAGATGATCGATGGTTTCCATGTCGCCAGTTTCTGGTCGGCCGTGGGTGGTGCATTGCTGTACAGCGTCATTTCCTGGGCCCTGTCGACCTTACTTTTGAGTAATGACGATGGAAAAGCATAATTTCAGTATTGAGTTTTTCCCGCCGAAAACCCCGGAAGGGGCGGAAAAGCTGCGCGCCACGCGTGTCAAGTTGTCTGAATTGCATCCAAAGTATTTTTCGGTGACCTTTGGCGCCGGCGGTACCACGCAGCAAGGTACTCTGGATACCGTGCGCGAGATCCTGGCGGCCGGCGAACAAGCCGCGCCCCATCTGTCTTGCGTCGGTGGCTCGCGCGAATCGATCCGCACCGTGCTGGCCGACTTCAAGGCGGCCGGCGTGAGCCGTATCGTGGCTTTGCGGGGCGACTTGCCCAGCGGCTATGGCGCTTCGGGCGAGTTCCGCTACGCCAACGAGCTGGTGGAATTCATCCGCGCCGAGACGGGCGACCATTTCCATATCGAAGTGGCCGCCTATCCGGAAGTGCACCCGCAAGCCCGTTCGCCGCAGGACGACTTGAACGCGTTCGCGCGCAAGGTGCAGGCGGGCGCCGATGCGGCCATCACCCAGTACTTTTACAATGCCGATGCGTATTTCCAGTTTGTCGAGCAGACACAGAAGATGGGGATCAACGTGCCTATCGTGGCCGGCATCATGCCGATCACGAATTACACGCAGCTGATGCGCTTTTCGGACATGTGCGGTGCGGAAATTCCACGCTGGGTGCGTCTGAAGCTGGCCAGCTTTGGCGATGACAGCGCGTCCATCAAGGCTTTTGGCCTGGACGTGGTGACGGGCTTGTGCGAGCGTTTGCTGGAAGGCGGCGCGCCAGGCTTGCATTTCTATAGCATGAACCAGGCGGCGCCCACTACCGCCCTGTGGCAGCGCCTGGTGAATTAAACCGTTCTGATGCGTTAGAGCAGATCGCCCTCGGTCACGATGTGATCGAGGGCGATGTCGTATTCGCCACTTGCGAAGTGTGCCGCCAGGCAGGCATAGGCGATCCCCAGGGTGCGCGGACGGGGCGCTTGCGCCAGGGTACGGTCGTAATAGCCGCCGCCATAGCCGAGGCGAAAACGTTCCAAACTAAAACCCAGGCAGGGCACCAGCAGGGTGGTGGGTGCCGGGCGCAGGCGTAATTGGGCGGGCACGGCCACGCCCATGCCATCTTTCACCATCGCTTCGCCGGGCCTCCAGTTGCTGAATGCCAGCGGTGCATGCTTTTCCAGCACCACCGGCAGGCATAATTTCACGCCGCGCGCGTCCAGCTGCGCATACGCGCCATGCAGGTCGGGCTCGCCATGCAGGGGCCAGTACACGCCCAGTTCTGTAATATTTTCCTGCGCGCACCAGTCGAGCAGGCGCCGGGCGATGGCAGCGTCCCACCCTGCGCGCGTGGTCTCGGGCAGGGCGCGGCGGGCCGCCAGCAGGGCCTTGCGCAAGCCGGCTTTGTCCTGTGGAGCAATGGGTGGCCGTGCAGCCGGATCGCATGTTATTCTAGGGTCGCTATTCATATCACCATCAAGTTAAGATTGAGAGTCGTACATTGATTTCCCCACTGAAATGGATTGCCGGCACGATGCTGTGTGTTGCATCGGCCTTGTCTCCCCTGGCCGCCCTGGCCCAGGTGCCAGCCACCGTCTCTCCTGCCGCACCGGACACGCGCAGCGAGGACGATGCCTTCCTGCTGCTGCGCGACGCCGCGCGCAAGGATGACGCCGAAAAAGCCGACTTTTATGCGGGTCGCCTGACGAATTACCAGATTCCATCGTATGTTGACTATTATCGGCTGAAACCGCGCATCAAACTGCTGACCGAGGCGCAATTTCGCGATTACCTGAACCGCTACAAGGGCAGTGCCATCGCCGACCGTTTCCGCAACGACTGGCTGCTGGAGCTGGGCCGCAAGCGTGATTGGGTCGTGTTTGACGAGCAATACCCGCAATTCGCCCTCGATGACGACACCCAGCTCAAGTGCTATGCGCTGATGTCGCGCGCCGCCAAGGGGCAGAACGTGGCGCCCGAGGCGCGCAACCTGCTCGTGTCGCCGCCCGGCTATGGCGAAGCGTGCGGCAGCCTGATCGCCATGTTGGCGCAAAATGGTCAATTCGACACGAATGACCTATGGGCGCAGATTCGCCTGGCGGGCCAGACGAATGCCACTGGCCCGGCGCGCCGCATCGCGCTGCTGCTGGGTGCGTCCGACGCGAAGATGGCGCAAGCCATCGATTTACCGGCGCTGATGCTGGCCAAGGGACCGGGACCCAGCCGCGCCGACCATGAAATGTACCTGGTGGCCGTCGGCCGCATGGCGAAAAGCACCCTGAAACTGGGCGTGGTGGCGCTGCAAAAAGCCAGTGGGCAGCTGACGCCGCAGGAGCAGGCCATCGGCTGGGCCAACCTGGCCTTGCAGGCATCGTATTCGCTGGCGCCGGAAGCGTTTGAATATTGGCAAAAATCCAATGGCGCACCATTGACCCTGGAGCAGATGCAGTGGAAAACGCGCATAGCCCTGCGTGAAGGCAGCTGGCCCGTGGTGAAGGCGTCCATCCAGGCCATGCCCGCCTCCCTGCGTACGGACCCCACCTGGGTCTACTGGCTGGCGCGCGCACAGCAGGCGGAAACCCCGGGCCGCCCGAATACCCAGGCCGATACCCTGTACCGCACGATTGCCGACCAGTCGAATTTCTATGGCTTGCTGGCCAACGAAGAACTGGGCAACCATTTGGTCTTGCCGCCGCCGGGCCAGCCCGTCACGCCGACGGAAATCGCCGCCATGGCCGCCAATCCGGGCTTGCAGCGGGCGCTGAAATTTTTCAACATGCGCTTGCGCTTTGAAGGCACGCGCGAGTGGAACTGGGAATTGCGTTCGATGACGGATCGCCAGCATCTGGCGGCCGCAGAATTTGCGCGCCAGAACAATGTGCTCGACCGCATGGTCAATACCTCGGACCGCACGCGCCTGGAAGTCGATTACACGCAGCGCTACCCGACGCCGCACGACGACGTCATGCATCCGGCCACGCAAACCCTGGGCCTGGATAAAGCCTGGGTGTATGGCTTGATTCGCCAGGAATCGCGCTTCATCATGGATGCGCAGTCGCATGTGGGCGCGTCCGGCCTGATGCAGGTGATGCCGTCGACGGCCCGCTATGTCGCCAAGAAGATCGGCCTGACCGATTTCGTCACGGAAACATTGAGCGATGTGCGCACCAACGTCTTGCTGGGAACGAATTACCTGAACATGGTGCTCGGTGGCCTCGATGGTTCGCAAGTGCTGGCCAGCGCCGCCTACAACGCGGGACCGGGGCGCTTGCGCATCTGGCGCGCCACCATGACGCGTCCGCTGGAAGGGGCCGTGTTCGCCGAAACGATTCCGTACACGGAAACGCGCGGCTACGTGAAAAACGTGATGGCCAACGCCACCTATTACGCGGCCCTGTTCGAGAAGCGCCCGCAATCGCTGAAAGCACGCCTGGGTACCGTGGGGCCGAAAAACAGCGCCATCGCGGCCGATTTGCCTTGAACCATACCTTTGATACCCGACCATGCAAACGACTATCCTTGACCCCAGCCTGACGCAAACCCTGGCCGCCGCGCGTGAACCGGGCCTGACCCTCATCATCGGCAACAAGAATTACTCATCGTGGTCGATGCGCCCGTGGGTGGCCATGACAGCCTTCGGCATCCCGTTCCAGGAAGTGCGCGTGCTGCTCGACCAAAGCGACACGGCCACTAAAATCGCCGAATATTCGGCCTGCGGCCGGGTGCCCGTGCTGCTGGCGGGAGAAATAACCATCTGGGACAGCCTGGCCATCTGCGAATACCTGGCCGAGCAGTTTCCTGACAAACACATGTGGCCGCAAGACGTGGCCGCGCGCGCCATGGCGCGTTGTGTTTGCGCGGAAATGCATTCCGGCTTTGCCGGCTTGCGTACGGATATGTCGATGAATATCAAGGCCAAGTTGCCGGGCAGGGGCCGCACGGCTGCCGCGCAGGCGGACATAGGCCGCATCAGCGAAATCTGGGAAGAGTGTTTGTCGCGCTTTGGCCACCACCAGTTCCTGTTTGGTGAGTTTTCCATCGCCGATGCGTATTTTGCCCCCGTCGTCATGCGTTTCCGCACCTATGGCGTGAGCCTGGCGCCGGCCCTGAACGCGTATTGCGAGCGCGTGCAGGCGCACCCGGCCGTGGCGCGCTGGATCACGGAAGCGCTGGCGGAGACGGAAGTGGCTGCCAAGCACGACGCGGAATTACCTGATTAAGAAAAGAGTGTTATGAAGATTTACACGGTCGGTGGTGCGGTGCGCGACCAACTGCTGGGCTTGCCCGTGAAAGACCACGATCACGTCGTCGTGGGCGCGACGCCCGACGACATGCTGCGCCAGGGCTTCCGGCCTGTCGGCAAGGATTTTCCCGTGTTTTTGCACCCGAAGACGCAGGAAGAATACGCGCTGGCCCGCACGGAACGCAAGACGGCACCCGGCTACCGGGGCTTTGTCTTCCACACGGCGCCCGACGTCACGCTGGAAGAAGACCTGGTGCGGCGCGATCTCACCATCAACGCCATCGCCCGGGCCGAAGATGGCAGCCTGACGGACCCGTTCGGCGGCATCGAGGATATTCGCAATAAGATTTTCCGCCACGTCTCCGATGCGTTCGGCGAAGACCCCGTGCGCATCTTGCGCCTGGCCCGCTTTGCCGCACGTTTTGACGCTTTCACCGTGGCACCGGCCACCATGGCCCTGATGCGGCGAATGGTGGCGGATGGCGAAGTCGATGCCCTGGTGGCCGAGCGCGTCTGGCAGGAAGTGGCCAAGGGGCTGATGGAAAGCCATCCTTCGCGCATGCTGACGGTGTTGCAAGAGTGCGGCGCGCTGGCGCGCATCATGGGGGAAATTCAGCTCAGCGAACGCTTGCTGCAGGTCATCGACCATGCCGCTGCGCAAGGTCATGAATTGCCCGTGCGCTTCGCCGCCTTGATGCTGCATGTTAGTAAGGATGCCATCGAGCAACTGAGCGAGCGCCTGCGCGTGCCCAACGAGTGCCGCGAGCTGGCTGTCATGGCGGCGCGCGAGCTGGACAATATCAACGGCGCGCTGAACTTGACCGCCGAAGCCGTGGTGAGCATGTGCGAACGCTGCGATGGCTTGCGCAAGCCGCAGCGCTTTGCGCAGATGCTGCAGGCCGTGGCGTGCGATGGGCTGGTCGCGGGCGACTTTGCGCCGGCGGCACGGCTGCAGGGCGGGCTGGACGCGGCGCGCGCCGTGAATGCGGGCGCTTTGGCGCAGGGCTGCGTGGAGCCGAAACGCATCCCCGAAGTCATCCATGCGGCGCGGGTGGCGGCCGTGCAAGCATTCCTGGCTCAGGCTTGAATGGTGGGAATAGGCTACAATGGCGACATAATGTTGCACTGCACAATATCGGCCTGACGTGCCGCAGCACCGCCCCAGGAGTCGTCGTGACCTTACCCAAGTTATTTCAAAATCCGTTTCGCCGCTGGCTCAGTCGTAGCGGCGGCGGGCGTCCGACCGTACTGGTCAAGCAGTTGCATGAGCGCGACCGGCGCCGCATGATGAAGCATTTCCTGTCGCTCGAAAAAAGCGATCGTTTGCTGCGCTTCGGCAGCGCCTTGCCCGATGAACTGGTGGCGCAGTACGTGCAGAAGATGGATTTCTCGCGTGACATGATTTATGGCGTCTACAACAGCCTGTTCAAGCTGGTGGGCGTGGGCCATCTGGCGTTCGCGCCGAAGGACAAGTCGCCGGCGAAAAGTGTCGTGACGGACAAGGAGCAGGTGGCCGAGTTTGGCGTGTCCGTGTCGAAATCCATGCGCGGCATGGGCGTGGGCTCGAAACTGTTCGAACGGGCGGCGATTCACTGCCGCAATAACGATGTCGATACCCTGTACATGCATTGTTTGTCGTCAAACAAGACGATGATGCATATCGCCAAGAAGGCAGGCATGGAAATCCAGCGCGACTATGGCGAAGCTGATGCTTATTTGAAACTATTGCCGCCGAACCCGACCAGCATGCTGCAGGAAGCCGTGCAGGAGCAGTTTGCCATGTTCGACTACACGTTCAAGGCGAACGCGCGCGCCGCATTCAAACTGTGGGATCGCTTGCCAGGACGCAAGAAGAAGCCCGAGCCACCGTCACCGCCGTCACAGTAAGGGCAGGGCCGTCGTATCCTTGATGCGCTGCAAGGCAAAGCTCGATTTCACGTCCAGCACGGCCGGGTGGCGCAGCAATGTCGCCATCATGAAGCGCGAAAAGTGCTCCATGTCTTCCACGTGCACGCGCAGCAGATAATCCATTTCCCCCGTCATCGCATAGCAAGCCACGACTTCGGGCCAATGCGCGACGGCCACGGCGAAGTCGGCGCGCGGCGAGGTATTCGTCACCAGGTTGGGCGCCAGTACCCTTGCCGTGCTGTGGGCGGTGGCGTCGCTGTGCTTTTCCAGTCGCACATTCACATAGGCCAGCAAGCCCAGGCCGATCTTTTCCGGGTCCAGCAGGGCCACGTACTGGCGGATGACGCCCGCTTCTTCCAGCCGTTTGACGCGGCGCAAGCATGGCGACGGCGACAGGCTGACCTGTTCGGCCACGTCCTGATTGGACAGGCGGCCATCGGCCTGCAGGACGGCAAGGATCTTGCGGTCCGTTTTATCCAGCGTAATTTTGCTCATGCTTCCTCCGGCGGTTCTCGTTTCACGCAATATTATTGCGCAAATCATGATTGTTCGGGAGATCTTTGGCATTTAATGCCCGTGACCCACGCCTATACTGTGCGCTACTTCTTGGAGGAGACATCATGCAATTTCAGCCTTGGGATAACCCGATGGGTACCGATGGTTTCGAGTTCGTCGAGTATGCAGCACCAGACCCAAAAGCATTGGGCAAGCTGTTCGAGAACATGGGCTTCACGGCCATCGCGCGCCACCGCCACAAGGATGTGACCCTGTACCGTCAGGGTGACATCAATTTCATCATCAATGCCGAACAAGATTCGTTCGCGCAGCGTTTTGCCCGCCACCACGGCCCATCCGTGTGCGCCATCGCCATCCGCGTCGACGACGCGGCCTTTGTGTACCGCCGCGCGCTGGAACTGGGCGCCTGGGGTTTCGACAATAAAACGGGCCCGATGGAGCTCAATATCCCTGCCATCAAGGGCGTGGGCGATTCCCTGCTGTACTTCGTCGACCGCTGGCGCGGCAAGGGCGCCGACAAGCCAAACGCGGCCGCACCGGGCGGTATTGGCGACATCAGCATCTATGACGTCGATTTCGTCGCCATTCCCGGCGCTGTCGCCAACCCCGTCGGCCATGGCCTGACGTATATCGACCACCTGACGCACAATGTGCACCGTGGCCGCATGAAGGAATGGGCGAGCTTCTACGAAAGCCTGTTCAACTTCCGCGAAGTGCGCTATTTCGACATCGAAGGCAAGCTGACGGGCCTCAAATCCAAGGCCATGACTTCGCCATGCGGCAAGATCCGCATTCCGATCAACGAATCGTCGGACGACAAGTCGCAGATCGCCGAATACCTGGACCAGTACCATGGCGAAGGCATCCAGCACATCGCCCTGGGCACGGACAATATCTACTCTTCCGTGCAAGGCATGCGCGATACAGGTATCGATTTCCAGGACACGATTGAAACTTACTATGAACTGGTCAACCGCCGCCTGCCGAACCACGGCGAGCAGCTGGAAGAACTGCGCCGCCTGCGCATCCTGATCGATGGCCACAGCACGGAAACGGAACGCGAACTGCTGCTGCAGATTTTTACGCAGACGGTGATCGGTCCGATCTTCTTCGAGATCATCCAGCGCAAGGGCGACCAGGGCTTCGGCGAGGGCAATTTCCGCGCCCTGTTCGAGTCGATCGAGCTGGACCAGATCAAGCGAGGCGTGCTGAAAGATACGAATGCGGCGTAATGTTGCTTTGTAGCAAGTAGTAGTAAAAATAGTAGCAAAAAGGCAGCGACGCGGGAGTGCAGTGCAGCAAAGAACTGCGCGCATTCCTGTGGTAGTCTACGACAAACAAGTCATTTTTCCGCACCGGCATTGCTCACAAAGCGCGGCCGGTACGTGTGAGTTCAACCGACTTTGCACGCGTAGCACAGAGAACAATGGAGACAAGTAATGAATGCACCAATCAAGGGCTCGAGTCTTGAGCCGGGCGCGCACGCGTCCGAGATTTCCCTGAACGACAAATACACGCTGGAGCGTGGACGCGCCTTCATGACGGGCACGCAAGCGCTGATCCGCCTGCCCATGCTGCAGCGCGAGCGCGACCTCAAGGCTGGCCTGAACACGGCCGGCTATATCACCGGTTACCGCGGTTCGCCTGTGACGTCCGTCGACATGACGGCGATCAAGGCCAAGAAATACCTCGATGAACACCACGTCAAATTCCACCCGGGCCTGAACGAAGACCTGGCCGCCACGGCTGTCTGGGGCACGCAGCAAACGAATCTGTTCGAAGACGCGAAATACGACGGCGTCTTCGGCATGTGGTACGGCAAGGGCCCTGGCGTCGACCGCTGCGGCGACGTGTTCAAGCACGCCAATAACGCCGGTTCCGCCAAGCACGGCGGCGTGCTGGTGCTGGCCGGCGACGACCATGCGGCCAAATCCTCGTCCACCGCGCACCAGTCCGACCATATCCTGAACGCCTGCGGCATCCCCGTGCTGTACCCGTCGTCGGTGCAGGAATACATCGACTACGGCTTGCACGCCTGGGCCATGAGCCGCTACACGGGCCTGTGGGTATCGATGAAATGCGTGACCGACATCATCGAGTCGGGCGCCGCCGTCGATTTCGACCCGGACCGCGTGCAGATCGTGTTACCGACCGACTTCGAAATGCCGGCAGGTGGCCTGAACATCCGCTGGCCCGACACGGTGCTGGAACAAGAAGTGCGCATGAACAGCTACAAATGGTATGCGGCGCTGGCGTATGCGCGTGCCAACAAGCTCAATAAAATCATCTGGGACAGCCCGAAGGCGCGCATCGGCATCATCACGGCCGGCAAATCCTACCTGGACACGCGCCAGGCGCTGGCCGACCTGGGCATCGACGAGCAGACGGCGTCCGACATCGGCATCCGCCTGTACAAGATCGGCATGACCTGGCCGCTGGAAGCGGACGGCGTGCACGAATTCGCTAAGGGTCTCGATGAAATCCTCGTGGTGGAAGAAAAGCGCCAAATCCTTGAATACGCGCTGAAGGAAGAACTGTACAACCTGAAGGATGGCGAGCGTCCGCGCGTGGTCGGCAAGTTCGACGACACGGGCGAATGGAGCAACCAGAAGGGCACGGGACACGGCGACTGGCTGCTGCCGGCCACGTATGAGCTGAACCCGGCCATGATCGCCCGCGCGATTGCCAGCCGCATTTCGCGCTACTACGCCGGGCATCCCGTCGAGCAGCGCGTGAAGGAACGCATCGCCTACCTGGAAGCCAAAGAGAATGTGCTGAAAGCGATCAGCGCGAAACCCGATCCGCAGAAAGACCGCACGCCGTTCTTCTGCTCCGGCTGCCCGCACAATACCTCGACCAAGGTACCGGAAGGCTCGCGCGCGCTGGCCGGCATCGGCTGCCATTACATGGTGCTGTGGATGGACCGCGAGACGTCGACGTTTACCCATATGGGCGCCGAAGGCGTCACCTGGGTGGGGCAGGCGCCGTTCACGAATGAAAAGCACGTGTTTACCAACCTCGGTGACGGCACGTATTTCCACTCGGGCATCCTGGCCATCCGCGCCGCCGTCTCGGCCAAGGTGAACATCACCTACAAGATTCTGTTCAACGATGCGGTAGCGATGACGGGCGGCCAGGAATTCGACGGCCCCCTGTCTCCGGCCATCATTTCGCGCCAGATCGCCGCCGAAGGCGTCGGTCCCATCATCGTTGTCACGGACGAACCGGAAAAGTACCCGGACGATTACGCCTGGGCGGAAGGCGTCACCGTGCGCCACCGTTCGGAACTGATGGACGTGCAGCGCGAACTGCGCGACATGCCCGGCGTGTCTGCCATGATTTACGACCAGACCTGTGCCTCGGAAAAACGCCGCCGCCGGAAACGCAATGAGTATCCGGATCCGGCCAAGCGCGCCGTCATCAACGAAGCCGTCTGCGAAGGCTGCGGCGACTGCTCCGTGCAATCGAACTGCCTGTCGGTGGAACCGCTGGAAACGGAACTGGGGCGCAAGCGCCAGATCAACCAGTCGTCCTGCAACAAGGATTTCTCGTGCACGACGGGCTTCTGCCCAAGTTTTGTCACGGTGGAAGGCGGCGGCTTGAAGAAGCCGAAGAAGGCGGCTGGCGCCGACAAGGATGCACCGGCGGTGCCGGCCTTGCCGACACCAGTCATTCCCTCGACGGCGGAACCATTCGGCATTTTAGTGACCGGCATCGGCGGCACGGGCGTGGTCACCGTCGGCCAGATCCTGGCCATGGCGGCCCACGTGGAAGGCAAGGGCTGTTCCGTGCTGGACATGAGCGGCCTGGCGCAAAAAGGCGGCCCCGTGATGTCGCACGTGCGCCTGGCTGACCGCCAGGAAGACATCCACTCGACCCGCGTCGGCACCGGTGCGGCCGATCTCGTGATCGGCTGCGACCTGATCGTCACGGCCAGCCGCGATGCCCTGTCGCGCATGGGAGAAGGACGCAGCTGGGCCATGATCAACTCGACCAGCTCGTCGACGGCCGCCTTCGTGAAAAACCCGGACTGGCAATTCCCAGGCGCTTCCGCGCGCATGGAAATCGAAAAGGCCTGCGGCAGCGACCACGTGGACTTCATCGATGCGGGCCAGATCGCCACGGCGCTGATGGGCGACTCCATCGCGACGAACATGTTCATGCTCGGTTATGCCTGGCAAAAGGGCAAGGTACCGCTCACCGAAGCGTCCATCATGAAGGCCATCGACTTGAACAACGTCTCGGTGGCGTTCAACAAGGCCGCCTTCAACTGGGGCCGCGCGGGCGCCCACGATACGGCCAGCCTGGTGCGCATGACAACCCCCGCCAAGGTGGTGGAATTCAAGCGCATTGACACGCTCGACGATGTGATCGAAAAGCGCGTGGCCCTGTTGACTGCCTATCAGGACCGCGCGTATGCGCAGCAGTACCTGGACTTCGTCGGCCAGGTGCGCGCCGCCGAAAGCGCCCTGAATGGCCCGCATCTGCGCCTGACGGAAGCCGTGGCCCGCTACTTCTACAAGCTGATGGCTTACAAGGATGAGTACGAAGTGGCGCGCCTGTACACGGACGGCGCCTTCCAGGCGAAGATCGCCGCCATGTTCGAAGGCGACATCAAGCTCAAGTTCCACCTGGCGCCGCCGATCATGGCGAAAACGGATGCCCAGGGCCATCTGATCAAGAAGGAATATGGCCCGTGGATGCTGAAGGCGTTCGGCGTGCTGGCCAAGTTCAAGGGCTTGCGCGGCACGGCCTTCGACGTGTTCGGCCATACGGCCGAGCGCAAGATGGAACGCGCGCTGATTGCCGAATACCGCGCGACGGTTGGCGGCTTGCTGCCGAAACTGACGACGGCCAAGCTGGCGCAAGCCGTGGCCATTGCCAGCATCCCGGAAGACATCCGCGGCTATGGCCATGTGAAGGAGCGTCATTTGAAGGCGGCGAAAGAGAAGGAAGCGAGTCTGCTGATCGCCTTCAACGCGCCAACGCCGCTGCCGCCCGTCGTGGCAGCGCCCGTGGCGGCCACCGTGGCGTGATGGGGTGAACTTTACGCTGTAACAATGGCGCCTGCGGGCGCCATTTTTTTGTGTCAAAGAAAACAACGCCTGTTTGTAAAACGCATTATAATTTTTCGATAATTTCTTTCTGGAAAGTTTGTCATGCCTTCCTTGCGCTTTTCCGCCCTGGCGGTTCCCCTTGCTCGTCCTCCTGCTCTTGCTCTTGCATTGCTGTTGAGTGCCTGCGGCGGTGGCGGTGGCAGCGATAGTGCACCCGTCGTCCCGCCCGTGGCGCCGACGGGCCCCACGGCGCTGGTCGCTGCATCCACGGTGGTGAACCGTTGCGCGGCGCCGCGCAGCGGCAGCAGCATCGACAAGCCGGGCACCTTGCTCGATGAGCTGACCTGGGTGCGCAGCTGGATCGATGAAACGTATCTGTGGTACCGCGAAGTGCCGACCTCGTACCTGCCGCAAAGCTTTGCCACGCCGAAGGCGTATTTCGATGTGCTCAAAACGACTGCCACGACGGCGTCCGGCAAGCCCAAGGACCAGTTCCATTTCACGTATACGACGGCGGAATGGGAAGCCTCGCTCAACGGCGTGGAACTGGGTTACGGCATGCTGCTGGCCATCACACAGACCACGCCGCCGCGCAAGGCCGTGATCTCCATCGTCGAGCCGGGTTCGCCGGCGGCGCTGGCGGGCTTGCGGCGCGGCGACGTGCTGCAAACCGTCGACGGAACCGATTTCGTCAATGCCCCCGATACGGCCAGCGTGAATATCATCAACGCGGGCCTGTTCCCTGCAGCGCAAGGCACGCACACGCTGGGATTCAGCCGTGGTGGGACGGCGCTGAGCGCCACCCTGCAGGCCGTCGAGGTCAGCACCAGCGCCGTGCAGAACGAGCGCATCATCGACACGCCCACGGGCAAGGTGGGCTACCTGACCTTCAATACGCATAACAACGTGGCCGAGCGCCAGCTGGTCGAGACCATGCGCCGCTTCCAGGCTGCCGGCATCAGCGACCTGGTGCTCGACGTGCGCTACAACGGCGGCGGCTACCTCGATGTCGCCAGCGAGCTCGCTTACATGATTGCAGGTCCGCAAGTCACCACCGGCAAGACCTTCGAGCAGGTGCTCTTCAATGACAAGACCACGCCGGAAGCGCCCATGCCATTCCATGCGCAAAGCCAGGGTTTCGGCGGGCCGAACCCCCTGCCCAAGGGGACGGCGCTGCCTTCGCTGGGTCTCAAGCGGGTGACCTTGCTGACAACGGGCAATACCTGCTCCGCCAGTGAAGCCATCATCAACGGCTTGCGCGGCGTGGATGTGCAAGTCAACCTGATCGGCGGTACGACGTGCGGCAAGCCCTACGGTTTTTACCCTGCACCGAATTGCGGCACCACCTATTTCGCCGTGCAGTTCCAGGGTGTCAACGCCAAGGGCTTTGGCGACTATGCCGATGGCATGGCGCCTACCTGCAACGTGACGGACGACTATCAGCACCAGCTGGGTGACGCGGCGGAAGGCATGCTGGCGGCGGCGCTGCGCTACCGCAGCAGCGGCAGCTGCGTCCCGGCCACGGGCGCGACCAGGCTGTTGAGTTCGATGGAGAGTCCGGTCGACACGGCCACGCGCCTGTTGCGGCCGTCTTACAAGGAAATTGCCATCATGCGCCGTTAAAGCGCATGTTTCTGCCATGAGCTAGCCTGCGCGCCTGGCGTTTTCCTGCTCATGAATCTTTCTATATAACAATTTTGATATATAGAAAGATGAATCCATTCGTTCTGGAATGACTGGCATTTTGCTATCTTGCCGCTTTTCTCCCACCTTGAGAAGCGCAACGATGTCGAAACAGTTCAAGTTAACACCGCTCAGCCTTGGCGTACTGGCCATCCTGGGCGGCACCGCATGGCAGGCGCACGCGCAAACGCAAGCGCCCACAGCGGATCAGCAGCCGGCGGCCACCCCGCCAGCCGTCGTGGTCACCGGTTCGCGCATTCCCCGCGCCAGCCTGGAAGGCCCGTCCTCCGTCACCATCCTGACCGGCGATGAAATCACCAAGCAGGGCTACAAGAACGTCTTCGACGCGCTGACCAGCCAGGTGCAGAACAGCGGCTTTACGCAAGGCGAAGATTACGGCAATACCTTCACGCCGTCGGCCAATACCATCAGCCTGCGCGGCCTGGGTCCGAACCATACCTTGATCCTGCTGAATGGCCGCCGCCTGGCCGACTTCCCCATCGCCTATGACGGCGCCGTCAACTTCACCAACCTGGCGAACATCCCGTCTAGCATTGTCGATCGCATCGAGATCCTCAACGGCGGCGCCTCGGCCATCTATGGCTCGGACGCGATCGCCGGCGTGGTCAACGTGATCCTGAAAAAACAGGCGGAAGGTTTCGATATCAACGTCAAGCTGGGCGGCACCTCGCGTGGCGGCGCCGGCAACCAGCGTGTGCAGCTGACGGGCGGCGGCAATTTCGACAAGCTGCATACCCTGTTCAGCGTGGAATTGAGCGAGCGCGACCCGTTGTGGAGCATGGACCGCGACTTCATGACCAGCCGCTCGGGCGTGCCGACCACGGTCGCTTCGCGTCGCGTGATGGCGTCAGGCACATCCGGCCGCTATGTGGACCTGGGCGACACTTGCAGCCAGTTTGGCGACATGTTCGGCGGCAGCGTCAGCAAGTACACGGCAAAAAATGGCAGCTATTGCGCCAGCCCGAAAGCCCGTCCCACTTACTGGACCACGCAGACCAAAAATAGCAGCCAGAACGTGTTTGGCAGCGCCAATTACGAGCTCGATGCCGATACGACCTTGTTTGCCGACTTCCTGCTTGGCAAGAACAAGACCGTCAACACGACGCGCGGCCCGTCGTGGACCTCGGCCTCGCTGGGCAACGGTTACTTCCTGAACCAGAACAGCGGTGCCTACGAAGAGTGGACCCGCTTCATGTCGCCCGAGGAAATCGGCGGCGTGCAGCGCTACAAACGCAGCTGGGACGACATGGCGACCGCCATCTCGCTGGGCGCCAAGGGCCGCATCCCGGGCACCGCATGGCAGTATGAAGCCAACTACAACGCGTCTGTCTACAAGAGCGAAGGCCACACGCCGCGCATATTGTCGAACATCGACAGCTTCTTCCTGGGACCCAAGCTGGGCACGGATGCCAAGGGCGTGGCCATCTACGCACCGGATGCGGCGCGCCTGTCTCGCCGCCTGACGCCCGCCGAATTCGACAGCATCAGCGGTTACAGCGACAGCAATGACAAGGCATGGACGAATACGCTGAGCCTGGCTACGAATGGCGACTTGTTCCAGCTGCCTGCCGGCACGGTGAAAATCGCCACGATAGCTGAAGCGAGCAAGCAGGGCTTCAGCAACGAACCCGATACGCGCATCGATGAAGGCTATTTCAATATCGCCACCGGTTCGGGCACCACAGCCGGCACCCGTTCGCGCTATGCGCTGGGCGCGGAATTGAATGTGCCGCTGCATGAAAAGCTGACGGGTACCCTGGCTGGCCGCTATGACCGCTACAGCTTTGCCGGCCGCAAGGAAGGCAAGTTCACCTACAACGGCGGGCTGGAACTGCGCCCGGCGCCCGAGCTGCTGTTCCGCGCCAACTACGCCACCAGCTTCCGCGCGCCGGACATGAATTACATCTACCAGGCCCGCGGCAAAGGCTATTATTCGAGCACCACCGACTACTACCGTTGCGACGCTGCCGGGCAAGCCATCGAAGGCTGCGAATATGCCAATAAATCGCCTGGCGCCGATTACGTGCAAAACGGCAGCCGCGACCTGCAGTCGGAAAAGGGCAAGTCCTTCGGCGTGGGCGCCGTCTGGTCGCCGAGTTCCAATTTCGACGTCTCGGTCGACTACTGGAGCATCAAGATCGACGACCTCGTGACCAACCTGAGCGCCGACAAGCTGCTGCGCGATGAATCCGACTGCCGCCTGGGCAAGGCCGACATCGGCTCGCCGACCTGCGTCGATACCGTGGGCCGCATCGAGCGTTACGCGGCCAATGCCTTGAACAAGGCGGGCGAGATCAAGACCATCACCGTCAACCCGATCAACGCAGCCAAGCAAAGCAGCAGCGGCGTCGACATCAGCCTGAAGTATTTGCTGCGCACGACAGACTATGGCCGTTTTGCCTTCAAGGCCAACTACGCCCGGGTGCTGAGCAAGAAATCGCAGCAATTCGTCGGCGATGAAGAGACCGACGAAACCAAATCGATGACGAACATGGATTGGCCTGACAAGCTGAACCTGAGCGTCAACTGGGCGGCTGGCGACTGGTCGAATACCTTGCTGGTCAGCCGCTACGGCAAGGTGCCGAATGCCGCCGGCACCGGCTACCTGACGCCAACGGCGCTGGCCAACATCAGCACCGTCTATCGCATCAATGACCGCGCCACCGTCTCGCTGATCGTCAACAATGTGTTCGACAAGATCAAGCGCGATACCAGCAATGGCTGGCCGTACTACCCAATCGGCAATTACAGCCCGCAAGGCCGCCAGGGATGGATCGAGTTCAACTACCATTTTGGCTCGTAACTCACGCTTGGCAGAACAAGGCCGGAGCAGCTGACGCTGTTCCGGCTTTTTTATTGGCCGCTGCGTTTTTACCTGACCGCCACTCTATAATTGCCCGCTTGTCCCCCTTGATGGAGCTAGCCCGATGCTACGCCATGTCCTGTTGTCCGCCGCCGTGTTTTCCCTGTTTTCCGTCAACGCGCATGCCGCACGCGATATGCGGCAGTTTTCCCTGAGGACGGTGGCCGAGTACTCGGGTTTCCAGCAGACCGGCCGCTACGAGGAGGTGGAAGCCTTGTGCCAGCGCTTCGAGGAGCACCATCCGAAACAGGTGCGCTGCTTTGAATTTGGCCGCACGCCGGAAGGACGACGCATGCTGGCGCTGGCCGTTTCCAACACGGGAGCGCTGACGCCGGAGGCGGCCAAGCTGCGCAAGTTACCGGTACTGCTGGTACAGGGCGGCATCCATGCGGGCGAAATCGACGGCAAGGATGCCGGTTTCCTGGCCCTGCGCGAAGTCTTGGAAGGCAAGGCGGCCGCCGGCGCGCTGGACAAGCAGGTGCTGCTATTCGTGCCGGTGCTGAATGTCGACGGCCATGAGCGCTTTGCTGCCTGGAACCGCCCGAACCAGCGGGGGCCGCAGGAAATGGGCTGGCGCAGCACGGCGCAGAATTTCAATTTGAACCGTGACTACATGAAGGCCGACTCTCCCGAGATGCAGCACATGCTGGCGCTGGTCAATGCCTGGGATCCTCTGGCTTACGTGGACTTGCACGTGACGGACGGCGCGCAGTTCGAACCCGATATCTCGATCCAGGTCGAACCCGTGCACGCGGGCGATGCGGCCTTGCGTGTGGCGGGGACGGCCCTGCGCGACGGCGTGCTTGCCGACCTGGCAAAGCAGGGTTCCGATCCGAAGCCGTTCTACATGTCGTTTGCCGAGGAAGACAATCCCCAGTCGGGTTTTGTCGATTCGACGCCGAATCCGCGCTTTTCGCACGGCTATTTCCTGTTACGTAACCGTTTCGGCGTGCTGGTGGAAACCCACTCGTGGAAGGACTACCCGACCCGTGTGCGCATCACGCGCAACACCATCATTTCCCTGCTGTCGCACATGGCGCAGCACGGTGCCGCATGGCAGCAGACCGCAGTGGAGGCGGACATGCGCGCGATGCAGCTGGCCGGCAGCCAGCTTCCCCTCAGCTACAAGACCACGGAGAAAAGCCGCATGATCGCGTTTCGCGGCTATGCCTATACGCGTACGCCGTCCGAGGTCTCGGGCGCGCTGATGACGCGCTATGACGAAAAGACGCCGCAAATCTGGAACGTGCCCTTGCGCGACGAGATCGTGCCCGACCTGCAGGCGGCCGCGCCGAAGGCCGGCTACCTGGTGCCGCGCGCGCAGGCGGCCATGGTGGGCGCCAAACTGCGCCAGCACGGCATCGCTTACCAGGAAATGAGCAGCATCATCGCCAGGCAGAATGTGGAAGTCTTCCGCGCCACACAAGTGAAGTTTGGCGCGCAGTCGTTCGAAGGACGCCAGACGCTGGCGGTACAGGGCGAATGGCAAAAGGAAGAGCGCCTGGTCGATGCGGGCGTGCTGTACGTGCCCGTCAACCAGCCGAAGGCGCGCCTGGTGATGGCGCTGCTCGAACCGCGCGCGCCCGATTCGCTGCTGGCCTGGGGCAGCTTCAACACCGCGTTCGAGCGCAAGGAATACATGGAAGACTATGTGGCCGAGGATGTGGCGCGCGCGCAGATGGCGGCCGACCCGGCGCTGGCGGCACAATTCCGGCAGAAGCTGGCCGACGAGCCCGCGTTTGCAAAGAATCCGCATGCGCGCCTGGAGTTTTTCGCCCGCCGCCACGCCTCGTGGGATGAGCGGCTGAACCTGTATCCGGTCATGCGTGTCGACGTGGCGCCCGTCAGTTTCATGGATTGATAAGGCCCATGATGACCGTGATGCGAAAATGCCAGCCTTCCAATCCTCCGCGTCAGCGGCCACCTGTTCCATGCATCGGTTTCCCATGACGGAAAAAAAGCAGAAAAAAATTCTCCTGTTGAGCGTCTCTGCCGGCGCCGGCCACATGCGCGCGGCGCAAGCCATCGAGGCATATGCGGCGCGCGATGACGGCACCGGTCTCGCGGCAAAGGCCCGTCATCTGGATGTGATGGACTTTGTCACGCCCGCATTCCGCAAGCTGTACACGGATTTTTACATCAAGCTGGTCAACAAGGCACCCGCGCTGTGGGGCTATCTCTACCATGCCAGCCATGACGCGCCCAAGGATAGCTCCATGCAGCGCCTGCGCCGTGGCATCGAGCGCCTCAACACGCGCGCCCTGATGGCGCAGATCGCCGCCTTCCAGCCCGACGCCATCATCTGCACGCATTTTCTGCCGGCCGAACTGTTGTCGCGCGCGCTGCGCCAGGAACAGCTGGCCTGCCCCGTCTGGGTACAGGTCACCGACTTCGATTTGCACCGCATGTGGGTGCAAGAACGGATGCAGGGCTATTTTGCCGCCACCGACGAGGTGGCGTTCCGCATGCGCCACGAAGGCATCCCCGCCGACCGCATCCACGTGACGGGCATCCCGATCATGCCCGCGTTCGCGCAAGTGCCGGAGCGCGTGCAGTGCGCGCAGGCATTTGGCCTCGACCCGCAGCGCACGACCATCCTCCTGATGGGCGGCGGGGCCGGTCTGGGCAGCCTGGAGACCGTCGCCGCGCGCCTGCTGGCGCTGGACGGTGACTTCCAGCTGATCGTGCTGGCGGGGAAAAATAACGCCGTGCTGGCGGCGTTGCGGGACTTGGCCAGCCAGTACCCGGGCCGCTTGCTGGCGCAAGGCTTTACCAGCGAAGTCGAGCGCCTGATGGCCTGTGCCGACCTGGTGATCACCAAGCCGGGCGGGCTGACCACCTCGGAATGCCTGGCCCTGGGCTTGCCCATGATCGTCAATGCGCCGATTCCCGGCCAGGAGGAGCGCAACGCCGACTATCTGCTGGAGCAGGGCGTGGCCTTGAAGGCCTTCGATGCCGTGACCCTGGAATATCGCGTGCGCCATTTGCTCGACCATCCGCAGCAGTTGCAATCCATGCGCGCGAAGGCCCTGGCGCTGGGCCGCCCGCGCGCCGCCTGCGACGTGCTGGCGCTGGTACTGGACGACGGGCGCGCTGGCGCCGCTCTTCGATAACAAGGGCATCACGACCGTGATCAGCCTGCGCTCCTTCCAATCTCGACGAGATACGCGCGCGCATCGACTCTCCGCAGCCCTGATCCCCGTGGGCGCGCCACTTCAGGCATGATTGCGATTCCAATCACGTTTTTCCGGAATCCGCATGGAACACCACAGCTTTCTCATCAACATACTGTTTTACCTGGTGGCCGCCATCATCATGGTGCCGCTGGCCAAGCGCCTGGGCATGGGCGCCGTCCTGGGCTACCTGGTGGCCGGCGTCGTTATCGGCCCCTGGGGCCTGGGCCTGATCAAGAATGTCGAGGTGATCCTCAGCTTTTCCGAATTCGGCGTGGTGCTGTTGCTGTTCCTGATCGGGCTGGAGCTCGAACCCAAACGATTGTGGCTGCTGCGCCGGCCGATTTTCGGCTGGGGCGGGGCGCAGGTGGGCGTCGTCAGCGCGGGGCTGTGCGCCGTGGCCATGGCCTTTGGCGTGGACTGGCGCACGGCGCTGGTGGGTGCGCTGGGCCTGTCGCTGTCGTCAACGGCCATCGTGCTGGCCACCCTGGGCGAACGAAAATTGATGAGCACGCCAGCCGGGTCCGCCGGCTTTTCCATCCTGCTGTTCCAGGATATCGCCGCCATTCCCATGATCGCGCTGGTGCCGCTCCTGGGTGGCCTGGTCACGCATAGCGGCGAACCGGGCTGGCTGCGCGTGGCCAAGCTGGCCGCCGTGCTGGCGGCGCTGGTGATCGGCGGGCGCTTCCTCGTCAACCCCATCCTGCGCTTCATCGCCAGGACGGACTTGCGCGAAATCTTCACGGCCTTTGCCCTGCTGCTGGTGATCGCCATCTGCGTGCTGATGGAATCGGTGGGCTTGTCGATGGCGCTGGGCACCTTCATGGCGGGCGTGCTGCTGGCCGATTCCGAATACCGGCATGAACTGATCAGCGACCTGGAACCGTTCAAGGGCTTGCTCCTGGGCCTGTTCTTCATCGCCGTCGGCATGTCCGTCGATTTCGGCGTACTGCGCGCCCAGCCGCTGCTGATCCTGGCCCTGGTCGCGGGGCTGCTGGTGGTCAAGATCGCCTTGCTGTACGTGTTGTCGAAGTTCGTCGACATTCCCCGCGGCCAGCAGCTGTTCTTTGCGCTGCTGCTGTCGCAGGGCGGCGAATTTGCCTTCGTCGTGTTTGCCGCCGCCGAGGCCGCGCATGTGTTTACGCTGCAGACGGCCGCGCTGCTGGTCGTGGTGGTGACCCTGTCGATGGTGGCCACGCCCTTGCTGCTGCTGTTGCACGACAAAATTGTCGCGCCGCGCCTTCAGGGCGAAAGGAAGCGCCGTCCCGACGACCATATCGAGGCGCAGGACAACCCCATCGTCATCGCCGGCTTTGGCCGCTTCGGCCAGATCATCGGCCGCCTGCTGGCCGCGAACAAGATCGGCGTGACGGTGCTCGACCACGACCCGGACCAGATCGAATTGCTGCGCAAGTTCGGCTTTAAAGTGTTTTATGGCGATGCCACGCGTGTGGACCTGCTGGTGGCGGCCGGCATCGAGAAGGCGAAGGCGCTGGTGATCGCCATCGACAATGTGGACGACAGCCTGGCGCTGGTCGACGCCGTGCGTCTGCGCCTGCCCGAACTGACGATTTTGGCGCGCGCGCGCAACGTCACGCACTACTATGAATTGATGAAGCGGGGCGTGACCCTGATCGAGCGCGAGACCTTTGCTGCGGCGCTGCTGCTGGGCGAGCAGACCTTGCAGCAGGTAGGATTCAGCGCGGAGCGGGCGCAGCACGCGGCCGGCATCTTTGGCCGGCATAACCTGAAAACCTTGCTGGAAGTGGCGCCGCACTTCCAGGACCAGCAAAAAGTCATGTCGCTCACGCGCCAGGCGCGCGAGGAACTGGAAGACATGTTCGAGAGCGATGCGGCGGCGTTTGCGGCTGCGGGAACGGAAAGTCCGGGGTCAGACCCTCAACACCGCTAACGCAGAGGCTTGCGCTAACGTACGTGGGGGTCTGACCCCAGCCTTTGCTTTTGGGGCTACTTCCCCCGCTTCGCTTCAATCGCCTCGATCTGGTCCATGATGCCGTTCATGCGCGCCACCAGCGCCTGGTACGGTTTCGGCGAGGCCAGGTCGACGCCGGCCGCCTTCACCAGATCATATGGATAGGCCGAGCCGCCAGCGCCGAGCATTTTCAGGTAGGCGGTCAGCGCGCCCGGTTCCTTGTCGAGGATGCGCTGCGCGAAATCCTGCGCCGCGGCGATCGAGGTGGCGTACTGGAACACATAGAAGCCGTGATAAAAATGCGGCACATACGCCCATTCCAGCGCGTAGGCGGGATCGATGGTCATGACGCCTTGCGCTTCGCCGTGGTAGCGCTTGAGGATGCCGGCGTAAATGGCCGTGATCTCTTCGCCCGTCAGCGATTCGCCCTTGTCCACTTTGCCGTGGATGGCCGCCTCGAATTCGGCGAACATGGCCTGGCGGAAGAAGGTGCCGCGCAGGTTTTCCAGCGCCGCGCCCAGATACAGCAGGCGTTCGTCATCGTCCTTGGCCTGCTTCAGGCGCGCGTCGAGCAGCAGCGCCTCGTTGGTGGTCGAGGCGATTTCCGCGACAAAGATGCTGTACGGCGCATAGATCGACGGTTGCGCCTTGTTGGCCAGCACCGAGTGCATGGCATGGCCCCATTCGTGCGTCAGGGTGCTGACGGCTTCGTAGTTGTCCGTGTAGTTGAGCAGCACGAACGGGTGCACGTCGTACGCGTCGCCATTCATGTAGGCGCCCGCCGCCTTGCGCGGACGCGGATACACATCCATCCAGCGCGCCTCCACGGCCGACGTGAGGGCTTTTACGTAGTCCGGGCCCAGCGGCGCGACGGACGCCAGCATCATCTGCTTGCCGTCGGCCAGCGGGAAGCTGCGCTCGCTTTTCAGCAGCGGCGCATAGATGTCGTAGTAGGCCAGGTCCTTGACGCCCAGCATGCGCGCGCGCAGCTTGAAGTAGCGGTGCAGGGTGGGCAGGTTGGCGTTGGTTTGCGCGATCAGGGTCTGGTAGACGGCCGGTGGCAGGTGGTCGGCGTCCAGCGCGGCGCTCTGCGAGTCGGCATAACGGCGCACCTTCGCATACGCGGCATCCGTTTTCAGCTGGCCGTACAGGGTTTCGCCGAACGTGCGTTCATATTCCTTCCACTTGCCGAAGAAGGCATCGAACACCAGTTTGCGGTCGGCGCGCTGGTCGTCGCCACGGTATTTGGTATAGGCCGCCTGGTCGAGCCGTACTTGCGTGCCATCCGATAATTTGACTGTCGGCCACGGGATTTCCGCATTGGCCAGGGTACGGTAGACGCTGGCGGCCGAGCTCGTCGCCAGGCCGAATTGCGCTACCAGCTGTTCGCCGGCCGCGTCGAGCGTATGTGGCGCGCTGCGCAGCATGTTGCTCAATTGGAAACGGTACAGCTGCAAACCCTTGTCTTTCGCCAGCATGGCATCGATGCGTTTGGCGCCCAGGGCGAGGATTTCCGGCTGCAAGAAAGTGCTCGCCTGGGTGAAGTCGTTGCCCAGCAGGGCGGCGCGCTGGTTCAGCTGGTTACCCTTGCTGTCGCCCGTATCCTGGTCGTAGTACTGCGCCGCATAGGTAGTGAGCGTGTTGACGCGCTTGCGCGCATCGGCGTACAGGTCCAGGCAGCTTTTCAGGCGGGCCGGCGCCGCACCCAGTTGGCCCTTGCAGGTGCCCAGTTGCTGCAGCTGAGCCGACAGCTTTTTCGCGTCGGCGTCGAATGCGGCCTCACTGGCATACAGCGCTGTTAAGTCCCAGCGGTCGGCCTGCCGGTCGGCTGGCATGGGAGCGGGGGCGGCAAAGGCGGTGGAGAGGGCAAAACTGAGGGCCAGCAGGGTCAGTACGGGGCGGTTGAGCGCGGTTGTCGGCATACAGTATCCATTCATGGTCTGGTTGCAAGGGACGCCAGCACAGGCGTGGCGGCAGACACCGAGCTTAGCGCAGCATGGGGACGAAGGAAAGCACTTCGGGAAGGTAGGGAGGGAGCGGGGAAGGCCAGCTTCCCCGCCTGCTAAGTGATTACTGTTTCTTGCCCAGCAAGTCGAGCAGGATCGACGTTTCCGCCGTGATCGCCGCCTTGATGGTCGGCTGGTACTCGGGCGCCCATTGCGGCGAGTGCGGTCCGGCCAGCGGTTTGCCGCTGGCCTTGGCGGCGGCCAGCTTGCTTGGCTCTACCGCGCCGATATGCAGCAGCACCGCCTTCACGCCGGCCTGGCCGTAGTTGGCGAAGTCTTCCGACGTCATCTTGGCGGGCATTTCCGTCACGTTGGCCGCGCCCAGCGATTTTTGCAAGGTCGATACCATGCGCAGGGTCAAGTCCGGGTCGTTGTAGACGGCGTCCGTGCCGGGACGAATTTCCACCAGCGGCTCTTTCGGCGCGCCGGCGGCAAACGCTTCGCCCTTGACTTCACGCGCGATGCTGGCCAGCACGCGCTTGCGCACGGCATCCTTGAAGGTGCGCACCGTCAACTGCATGGTCACCTGGTCGGGCACGATGTTGGCCTGGGTACCGCCATGGATGCTGCCCACCGTGATGACGACGGGGTCCATCGGATTGTTTTCGCGCGAGACCAGGGTTTGCAGTGCCAGCACGATGCGCGCGGCCATCACGACCGGGTCGCGCGTGTCGTGCGGTGCTGCGCCGTGGCCACCCTGGCCATACACGGTAATGCTGATGGTGTCGGCGGCGGCGCGGAAGTAGCCGGCGTGGTAGCCGACGGTGCCCGATGGCAGTGTCGCTTCATCGTGGAAGGACAGCGCGTAGTCCGGCTTCGGGAAGCGCGTAAACAAGCCGTCCTTCAGCATGGCGGCCGCGCCCAGCAGCGGTTCCTCGGCCGGCTGGCCCACCAGCATCAGTGTGCCGCTCCAGTGCTGGCGGTTGTCGGCCATCAGCTTGGCACTGCCATACCAGGCCGACATGTGCACGTCGTGGCCGCAGGCATGCATCACGGGCACGCTTTCGCCGGCCGCATTTTTCGTTACCGCGCTGCTGGCAAACGGCAGGCCGGTTTTTTCCAGCACGGGCAGGGCGTCGATTTCCGTGCGCAGCATGACGACGGGGCCGGGGCCGTTGCGCAGGATGGCGACGACGCCGGTGCCGCCGACACCGGTGCTCACGTCAAAACCGAGGGCCTTGACTTTTTCGGCCAGTTTTTTTGCCGTCTCGACTTCCTGGAACGCCAGTTCCGGGTGGCGGTGCAGGTCCAGGTACAGGCTTTCCACGGCGGGATAGTTGGCATTCAGTTGCGCGGCGATGGCCGGTGGCAGGGCCGCGCCGTGGGCGAGGCCGGCACAGGCAAGGGCTGCGGCGCAGGTGATTTGTTTCAGGGGCAATGCGGGAAATTTCATAGATTTCTTTGAGAAACAGGCGTGCGGAGATGCGAGGCGCGCCTGTAGTTGCTGAGGAGACTTTTAAATTAACAGAAACATTTCTCAAAATCAACAAATCAGCTACATATATTTCAATAATGTATAATCTGCAATATAAATGATTCCTTAGGGAATTAAAAGTATCTTCAACGCATGATTTTAGAGAAAAGACACCATGGGCTTTATCGCAAATATCAAGATCGGCAAGCGCCTGAGTATCGGCTTTGTCCTGATCCTGGCAATGACCGTTCTGATTGCTACAGTGGGCGTGTGGCGCCTGAATGAGGTGGCGACGTCCACGCGCGCCATGATGGCCGAACCGCTGACCAAGGAACGCCTGATTACTGACTGGTATGGCTTGAACTTTGCCTCGATCCGCCGCACGGCCGCTATCGTCAAGAGCAGCGACCCGGCGCTGGGACCGTATTTCAAGGAAGACTCGGCCGCCTCGGTGAAGAAGGCGGCCGAATTGCTCAAGCAGATCGAGCCGCTGGTCTCGGGCGAGAAGGAAAAAGCCCTGTTCGCCAAGATCCTCGAGCAGCGCAAGGTGTACAGCGCTTCGCGCGATGGTGCCGTCAAGGCCAAGGCCGATGGCGACGTGGAAGGCGCGGCGAGAATCCTCGACACCGCGTTTACGCCGGCTGCCCAGGTTTACCAGGATTTGCTGCAGGAACTGGTGACCTTGCAGCGCGAAAGCATCGATGCGACGGCCAAGCAGATCGACGCCTCCGCCGTGCATGACACCACCGTCATCAGCCTGCTGACCCTGTTCGCCGTGGCCTTCGGCGTGCTGTGCTCGTGGCTGCTGACGACGGGCATCACGCGTCCGCTGCGCCAGGCGCTGGCGCTGGCTGAAACGGTGGCCGCCGGCGACCTGACGCAGACCGTCGCCACGACGGCGAAGGATGAAATGGGGGCGCTGCTCACGGCCCTGGGTAATATGAACAACAACCTGGTCAGCATCGTCAGCCAGGTGCGCAGCGGCACGGACAGCATCGCCACGGCATCATCGGAAATCGCCGCCGGCAACCTGGACCTGTCATCGCGCACGGAACAGCAGGCCGGTTCGCTGGAAGAAACGGCCTCGTCGATGGAAGAACTGACCAGTACCGTCAAGCAGAATGCCGACAATGCGCGCCAGGCCAACCAGCTGGCAATCACGGCGGCCGGCATCGCCAGCCGCGGCGGCTCGGTGGTGGCCGAAGTGGTGGCGACCATGGGCTCGATCAACGAATCGTCGCGCAAGATCGTCGACATTATCAGCGTGATCGACGGCATCGCCTTCCAGACGAATATCCTGGCGCTCAATGCGGCCGTGGAAGCGGCGCGGGCCGGCGAGCAAGGGCGCGGTTTTGCCGTGGTGGCCGGCGAGGTGCGCAACCTGGCGCAGCGTTCGGCAGCGGCGGCCAAGGAAATCAAGGGCTTGATCGACGATTCGGTCAGCAAGGTGGGCGTGGGCGCCAAGCTGGTCGACCAGGCTGGCGCGACCATGGATGAAGTGGTCTCCAGCGTCAAGCGCGTGACCGATATCATCGGCGAGATTTCCAGTGCCAGCCAGGAGCAGACGCATGGCATCGAACAAGTCAATCAGGCCATCACGCAGATGGACCAGGTGACGCAGCAAAATGCGGCGCTGGTGGAAGAGGCGGCGGCCGCCGCCGGTTCTCTGCAAGAGCAGGCGCACGGCCTGGCGCAAGTGGTCAGCGTATTCAAGTTGCGTGAACAGCCAGGTTTGCTGCGTCGCGCGGCGCCACAGCCGGCAGTCGCGCGCCCTGCGCCAGTGCCGCGTGTTGCCGCGCGCAGCATTGCCGTCAAGGCGAAGCCGCCGGCTCCCGCGAAGGCGCTGGCTGGTGACGACTGGGAAGAGTTTTAAATCAAGACAGACGGCGGCGCCATCGCCATGATGGCGCCGTGCGTCGGGGTCAGCCTTGCTGGAGCGGAATGGTGCCGAACGTCGTCGGCGTCGAGCATGGCTCTTCGTCAAAGGCGATGTCGCCCATGGGGTTGGCCATACCGTCCGCCTTCAAATCCTTGAAGCCGAACAGCTTCGGGTCCATCAGGTGCGACGGCGCCACGTTCGACAGGGCCGAGAAGATGCTTTCCACGCGGCCGGGGAATTTCTTGTCCCATTCCCGCATCAGGCCCTTGATCTGCTTGCGCTGCAGGTTTTCCTGCGAGCCGCACAGGTCGCATGGAATGATGGGGAAGCCCTTGACTTCCGCATAGCGCTGCGTGTCTTCTTCTTTGACGTAGGCCATCGGACGAATGACGATGTGCTTGCCGTCGTCCGATTGCAGCTTGGCCGGCATGCCTTTCAGTTTTCCACCGAAGAACATATTCAGGAAGAACGTTTCCAGTATGTCGTCGCGATGGTGGCCCAGGGCGATCTTGTTGGCGCCCAGCTCGTCGGCCACGCGGTACAGGATGCCGCGGCGCAGGCGCGAGCACAGCGAGCAAGTCGTCTTGCCTTCCGGGATCAGGCGCTTGACGATGCTGTAGGTATCCTGGTTTTCGATGTGGAAGGCGACGCCCAGTTCCGTCAGGTAGGCGGGCAGGATTTCCGGCGGGAAGTTCGGCTGTTTCTGGTCCAGGTTGACGGCAACGATGTCGAAGTGAATCGGCGCGCGTTCGCGCAAGGTCATCAGGATGTCCAGCAGCGCGTAGCTATCCTTGCCGCCGGACAGGCACACCATCACCTTGTCGCCGTCTTCGATCATATTAAAATCGCCGATGGCTTGCCCCACCAGGCGGCACAAGCGCTTGTGCAGCTTGTTGTTCTCCAGGGCGATCTTTTCCGCCTTCTTGCGCGCCAGTTTCTGCGCTTCCACGTTGGCCGGGAATTCCACGGCCGTTGTCGTCGTTTCCATCACTGCGGCATTGCTCATGTTGCTCATACTTCATCCTTGATCTTGAATACTTCCACGCCCACGCCTTCGCAGTCGGGATACACGTCCGGTTTCATGCTCGACACGCGCGCGGCGCGCACGCGCGGGTGCGCCAGCATGGCGGCGAGCACGTCGTCGACCAGGCTTTCCTGCAGCTGCACATGGCCTTGCGCCATGCGTTTGGCGATGGTTTCGCGCATGAAGTCGTAGTCGACCACTTCGTCCAGCTGGTCATCCTTCGGCGTCGACAGGGCCAGGGGAATGTACAGATCGACGTTGATGAGGACGCGCTGCTCGCCCTTTTTCTCGAAGTCGTAGACGCCGATATTGATGAGGATTTCATAATTGCGCAGGAACAGGCGGCGGCAATCAGCCAGGCGAGGATGGTACAGGGCGGACGACATAGTTTTACCTTTTAGGGAATGCTGGAATGCTGGTTGTTTGGCAGGACTGCTGATTATTTGGTCAAAAACATGACGTCACGCGGCAAACCGATCAAATGCTGGCCGCCATCGACCAGCAGGGTCGTGCCCGTCAGCGCGCGCGCGCCGGCCACGTAACAGACGCAGTCGGCCACATCCTCGGGCGTGCTGGAGCGGCCCAGCGGCGTGTTTTCATGCGCCTTGGCAAAGTTCGCTTCCGTCTGCTCGCCGGAGACCATGGTGATGCCGGGGGCAATGCCCACCACGCGCACTTTCGGCGCCAGCGCCTGGGCCAGCATGGTGGTCGCCGACAGCAGCGCCGCCTTGGACAGGGTGTACGACAAAAAATCAGGATTGAGATTGTACAGTTTTTGGTCCAGCAAGTTGATGACCACGGCTTGTCCGCCTGTCGGGGTGGCCTGGTACAAGGCTTGCGCCAGCAGGATGGGGGCGGCCAGGTTGGCGTGCATGTGGGCGTCGAGCGCGGTGACGGAAAAATCGCCCGCATTGTCGTATTCAAACAACGATGCGTTGTTGATTACGCAAGTGATCGGGCCCAGCGCTGCCTGCGCCTGCGGCAACAGCTGGCGCACGGCCTCTTCCTGCGCCAGGTCGCAGGGGAACGCTTGCGCGCGGCGTCCCAAGGCGGTGATTTCCGCTACCAGGCTGAGCGCTTCGTCATGCGATGCGCGGTAATGCACGGCGATATCCCAGCCGTCGCGCGCCAGGCCCAGCGCGATGGCGCGGCCGATGCGGCGCGCGGCGCCAGTGACGAGGGCGACGCGGGGTGTGCTGTGTGGCAGTGTCGATGCTGGAGTCATGTCTCTATTTACTGTGCTTGTGTGTGAAGTGCGCATGGCCGCCTCGGCCGGTACTGGCGCCGTGGCCCGCCGATTCGCTACAATGCGGGAATGTCTCTTCCCGCACCCGATAGCGACGCGCTGGCCGCGTCCCATGCCTTGCAGCACCAGATTGCCGCCGAAATCGCGCGCAATGACGGCGCCATTCCCTTTGTCCGCTTCATGGAGCTGGCGCTGTATGCGCCTGACCTCGGCTATTACAGCGGCGGCGCCGCCAAGCTGGGTAAAGATGGCGATTTTACAACCGCGCCGGAGATTTCTCCCCTGTTCGGCGCCACGCTGGCCCATGTGGCAGCCGCTATTATGGCGCAAACGGCTCCGCGCATCCTCGAATTCGGCGCCGGCACGGGCAAGCTGGCCTTCGATATCCTGACAGAAGCGGCCCGCGCCGGTATCCCTATAGAACAGTATGCGATCGTCGAATTGTCCGGCGAATTGCGCGCGCGCCAGGAACTGGCGCTGGCAGCCTTTCCGCAAGTGGTGTGGCTCGACGGCTTTCCCGACAGTTTCGAGGGCGCTGTGTTCGGCAATGAAGTGCTGGACGCCATGCCCGTCAACCTGATCAGCAAGACGCCCGCCGGCTGGTGTGAACTCGATGTCAGCATTGCCGATGGCCAGTTCGTCTTTGTCGAACGCCCGGCCGGTGCCGACGTCGCCGCGCAGATCGCCGCCCAGGTGCCGGACGCCGATGCCTTGCCGGTCGGCTATGTCAGCGAGATCCACGGGGTCGCCTGCGGCTTCATGCGCTCGCTGGCGCGCATGTTGACCAATGGCAAGGGTGGGGCGGCCGTGCTGTTCGACTATGGCTTCCCCGCGCATGAGTATTACCTGGACCTGCGCGCCACGGGCACCCTGATGTGCCATTACCGCCATCATGCCCATGCGGAGCCGTTTTATTTGCCCGGCTTGCAGGACATCACGGCGCACGTCGATTTTACGGCCATGGCGGTGGCGGCGCAGGGTGCGGGCCTCGATGTGCTCGCGTACATGAATCAGGCTTCCTTCCTGCTGGGCGCAGGTATCGGCGACTTGCTGCTGCGCACCGATCCGGAGCAGGTCAAGACCTACCTGCCGCAGGCCAGCGCCGTGCAAAAGCTGGTATCGCCGGCCGAGATGGGGGAATTGTTCAAGGTGCTGGCGGTGGGGCACCGCGTGGAGTTGCCGGAAGCCCTGTTGTCCGCTGACCGCAGTCATCGCTTATAAGCGCTGCAATATCAAGGCAGGGCAGTCTTGCCCTGCAATTTCCTGTCCGCCGGTGGTTATTATCTTGTCATATCGTATATGATGACCGACACAGCACGGTTCCATCCTGCAAGAACCCGTCGCCGCGCACCGATTTCAAGATAGAACGATGGGAAAGATACATACACACTATGACAACCTGAAGGTGGCGCGCCTGGCGCCGCAGGAAGTCATACGTGCCGCGTACAAAGCCCTCAGCCAGAAATACCACCCTGACAAGAATCCCGGCGACGAAAAGGCCGCCCGCATCATGGCGATCCTCAACAGCGCCTATGGCACCTTGTCCGATCCGCAACGCCGCAGGGAACACGACGAGTGGATCGCTGCCGAGGAGTGGGAAATCGAATGGCTGGAAAGCACCCACCACGAAGAAGGCAAAAGCCGCGATGGCCGCGCGAAAGGCCATGCCCAGTCGCATGAGCATGCTTGGGCGCAGGATGTGCCACCACCAAAGGGCAAACCGCGACGCGGCCTGCAGCCCATCTGGCGCAACTGGCGCTGGTGGCTGAGCCTGCTTGTCTGCCTGTTGCTGGGCTGGCTGGGCGCCTTGCTGATGCTCGATACCTCCCAGCCCATGCCGACCGCGCTGGCGTCGGCCTGGAGCGGGCTGGCCCGCGATGGCGCCAAGCCCCATGCGCCGACCGCCACGCCAGCGGCCAGTGCCACGCCAGCGGCATCGAAAGCTGAGGCCGTGGCAGTCGACAGCTGGGCGGTGGGCAAGCCGTATGCACCGGAACCCCGGGAAACGCCGATGCCCGAGATCCGCGTGCTGGCCGTTTCCCAGCTGAGCCTGAAAGCCATCCAGCCCGCCTGCGATGGCGTAGCTAAGGCAGAGTCCGCATCGCTGGTGGCGCCCAATGGCGAACCCTGGCCAGTGCATTCCGGCTATGTCGATGGATTTCCGATCGGGAACAAGGGCGATGAGCTGGCCGTCAGCATCGACAACAGCAACAATACCGCGCCCGTGTTCGTCAAACTGTATGACACGGAGCGGCGCTCGAACGTGCGCTACCTGTACATCCTCGCCAACGACAAGCTGCTGGTGGAACAGCTCAGCGCGGGCAGGTATGAAGTGCGCTACCAGGCAGTCGGGCCGGGCCAGGACAATTGTGGCGGCACCACGCGCGGCGGTGCATCGGCTCCCGCGCCGGCCGTTGGCGAAGATGGTGCGAAGAATCCTGTTGTAAGCAGCATCTAATCTGATTATGCTTGATATGCATCAACGCAGCGTCCACATCGAACTTATCCATTAGGAGTATTCATGACCGACCTCAAAGCCGATGCAGACGATGACTGGCTGCTCGACGAGGATGAGCCGGTGGCCAGTCCTGCCGGGCTGGCCGCGCCCGACCAGCGCCTGTGGCGCGTCCTGATCGTCGATGATGACGTCGATGTGCATGCGGTAACGCGGCTGGCGCTGCGCAATGTCAGCTTCAAGGGCCGCGAACTGGAACTGTTTTCCGCCTATAGTGGCCGCGAAGCGTTTGAGATCTTGCGCGATACGCCCGATATTGCGCTGGTGCTGCTCGATGTGGTGATGGAAACGGACGATGCGGGTCTGATCCTCGCCAAGCGCATTCGCGCCGACCTGAACAACTCCATCGTGCGCGTCGTGCTGCGCACGGGCCAGCCGGGCCAGGCGCCCGAGCAGCGCGTCATCATCGAATACGACATCAACGATTACAAGGCCAAGACGGAGCTGACGACGCAGAAGCTGTTTACCACCGTCATCTCGGCTCTGCGTGCCTACGAGAGCCTGATGATGCTCGAGCGCAGCCGCATCGGCCTGGGCAAGATCCTCGCCGGCGCCACCAATCTGTACCAGATCCATTCTCTGCGCGAATTCGCTTCCGGTGTGCTGAACCAGGTGAGCGCCATCCTCGATGTGGGTGCCGACGGAGTGCTGTGCCTGATGCAGGGCGGCGCCGGAGGGCCAGAGGTGGTCGCCGCCACGGGCACCTATGCCACGCTGGCCGAGTCGGAAGCCCTGCCGGCCGACCATGCGCTCGCCCCCACCATCGCCAAGGCGTTTGCGGAAAAGCGCAGCCAGTTCGAGCATCCGGCCAATGTGCTTTTTATCCACACGGAAGGCAACCGCGAGCTGGCCATCTCCGTCACGCCGCCCTGGCCGCTGGCGCAGATCCAGCGCGACCTGCTGGAAGTATTTTGCCAGCGCATCGCCGCCGCCTTCGACAACCTGTATATGTTTGGCCAGCTGCGCAAGGCGCAGGAAGCAACTGTGGTGGCGCTGGCCGACCTGGCCGAGTTCCGCGACAGCGACACGGGCGGCCATGTGCGGCGGGTACAGCAATTGTCTGATGCCATCGCCCGGCGCATGCAGCAGCGCGGCGTATATGCCGACGAGCTGACGCCGCAGCTGCTCGACATGATTGGCCTGGCCAGCATCTTGCACGACGTGGGCAAGGTGGCCACGCCGGACGCCGTGCTGCTGAAACCAGGCAAGCATACGGATGAGGAGCGGGCGCAGATGCAGCTGCATGCCAGCGTCGGGCGCACCATCCTCGAGCGGGCCGCCAATATGGTCGACGGCGTCAGCTACCTCACGTATGGCGCGCAGATCGCCGGCGGCCACCACGAGCATTTCGATGGCGCCGGCTATCCGGACGGCCTGAAGGGGCGCACTATTCCCATAGCCGCGCGCATCGTTGCCGTGGTCGACGTCTTCGATGCCCTGTTGCACGAGCGGCCCTACAAGGAGCCATGGCCGTATCCGCAGGTGCGCGAATACATCGAACAGCGCAGCGGCAGCCAGTTCGATCCGGAAGTGGTGACGGCACTGCTGGACCTGATCGACCATGAGCCGGAACTGTGGCATCCGGAGAGCGCCGCCGCTTGAGTTGCAGCTTCCTGCCCAGCTTCGTTGGCGTTTTTCGGCGCCACACCATTCCCTTGCGCGCGGCGCCGTCATATACTCGGCTGCCTCATGCTGGCCGGCGCCACGCACCAGTGTGGCGCGCCGCGGAGTTTTCGGACATTACGACATGAAAGAACTCAAGGGTCTCAGCGCACTGATCATCGAGCCGCATCCGGGCATGCGTGCCAGCCTGCACAATATGCTCAATCTGTGTGGCTTGGCAAAGATCGATGACGCGGCCAGCTCGGGCCAGGCGATCCGCATGCTGGGCAGCAAATCGTATGATTTGATCCTGTGCGAATACGATCTCGACGGAGGACAGGATGGCCAGCAGATGCTGGAAGACTTGCGCCACCACAAATTGATGCACGCGTCCACCATGTTTTTCATGGTCACGGGCGAGGGCAGCTTCGCCAAGGTGGTCAGCGCCGTCGAGCTGTTGCCCACCGATTACATTCTCAAGCCATTCACCGCTGACAACATGCTCGAGCGCATCGGCCGCGCGCTGGACAAGCGCAACGCCTTCGTGCCCGTCTATGAACTGATCGACGTGGGCAATGAGCGTGCGGCGATTGCCGCCTGCGCCGAGGGCGCCAGCCTGTATCCCCGTTACGCTACCGATTTCCTGCGCCTGCGCGCGGAACTGCATTTGTTGCTGGGCGAAGCGGCCGACGCGGAACCGATCTACGCAGCCCTGTACGGCGCCAAGGCTATCGGCTGGGCGCGCCTGGGACAGGCGAAGACGCAATTCCTGCTGGGCGAGTACGAAGCGGCGCAGGGCACGCTGGAAGGATTGCTGGAAAACAACAAGCGCTTTCTCGATGCGTATGACTGGCTGGCGCGCACGCACTTGGCGCAAGGCAAGCCGGAACTGGCGCAGGCGGCCCTGAGCGAAGCGGTGGCCCTGTCGCCGCATGCCGTGCGCCGCTTGCGCCGGCTGGGCGAGGCAGCCCTCGCGGCCGACGATATAGAGATGGCGGAAAAAGCCCTGAAGCTGGTGGTCAGCAAGGCCAAGTATTCGGAGTTCCGCGACCCGGAAGACCATGTGCGCCTGGTGCAGACCCTGGTGCGCAAGGGCGATCCGCTGCAGGTGGGCGCCGTGATCCGCGACCTCGACAAGTCGATGGGCGGACAAAAGAATGCGCAATTGTGCAGCGCCCTGTGCAGCGCCATGCTGCATGCGCATACGGGCAACGAGGAGCGCCTGCAGCAATCGCTCGACGCCGCCCTGGCCGCCAACCGCCATAGCGTGGGCAGCTCGAATACGCTGAAAACGGAACTGGCGCGCCACTGCCTGGCGCACGGGCGCGAAGACGGCGCGGCCGAGGTGATGCGTGAAGTCATGCGCAATGCGCCCGACAGCGCGGCCATGACGCGCGCCATGGCCGTGTTCGAACAGGCGGGGCGCGAAGAGTTGGCCAAGGCACTGGCGCGGCAAAGCCGCCAGGAAGTGGCCGATATGGTGGCGGCGGGCGCCGCCAAGGCGGGAGAAGGCGATTTCCGTGGTGCCGTCGAACTGATGGGCGAAGCCGTCACGCGCCTGCCCGACAATCCGCAAGTGGTGTTCAATGCGGCCGTGGCGGTACTGAAATGCCTGGAGCACGAAGGTTGGGATGAGCGCATGGGGCAGCAGGCGCTGACTTTTATTGCCGGTGTGCGCCGCCTGGACCCGCGCAACCCCAAATTACCGGTGCTGTCGGGCCTGCATCAGCAGTTGTTGCGTAAATATAAGCCCCTTGGCAACTCCTGGATGCATCCGCCTGACGCCCGGTAAACAGGAAAAATGCGGGGTGAGTGACGGAAAAATGCGGCTTGCAGCCAGGGGGGATAAAAAAATGCGAAAAAAAGTCGACTTTTTCGCGCCAACCCTTGCACATTCTCAAATCGGGAGCTTATAATCACGCCCCGAAGCAGCCAACTTCTTCTTTATACGCAAATGCAGCAGTCAGGCATCAGTAAATAAGGTTGACAGTTGTGAGTAGATGCTTCATACTCTGCGGTTCCCGCGGAGGGGTGGCCGAGTGGTTAAAGGCGACAGACTGTAAATCTGTTCTCTATGAGTACGCTGGTTCGAATCCAGCCCCCTCCACCAAGTTTTTGCAAGGAAAACTGGGTAGTAGCAAGTAAGTGAAGATAAGTGAACGATACCTCGCGGGTGTAGCTCAATGGTAGAGCAGAAGCCTTCCAAGCTTACGACGAGGGTTCGATTCCCTTCACCCGCTCCAGTTTCCGTTCAGATGCTTGATGCATCGCATGCAACAAATTACAGCCCTTGTAGCTCAGTGGTAGAGCACTCCCTTGGTAAGGGAGAGGCCACGTGTTCGATCCACGTCAAGGGCACCAGAATTCGCAGCAGGCAGCACAGAAGCAATTCAAACCAGACCGTCGGGCGTGTGCCTGAGCAATCTAATCAAATCATTAGGAGTTCAAAATGGCAAAAGGTAAATTCGAACGGACCAAGCCGCACGTCAACGTCGGCACCATCGGCCACGTCGACCACGGTAAAACCACGCTGACCGCTGCAATCGCAACGGTTCTGTCGAAGAAATTCGGCGGCGAAGCTAAAGCATACGACCAGATCGATGCGGCTCCAGAAGAAAAAGCGCGCGGTATCACGATTAACACCGCCCACGTTGAGTACGAAACGGCGACGCGTCACTACGCGCACGTTGACTGCCCAGGCCACGCCGATTACATCAAAAACATGATTACCGGTGCTGCGCAGATGGACGGCGCGATCCTGGTATGCTCCGCAGCTGACGGCCCAATGCCGCAGACCCGCGAACACATCCTGCTGGCCCGCCAAGTTGGCGTTCCATACATCATCGTGTTCCTGAACAAGTGCGACCTGGTCGACGACGCAGAGCTGCTGGAACTGGTTGAAATGGAA